>NZ_JBZDOI010000002.1:0-392663 GCF_058268455.1 Planococcus sp. TJ-302
CGCCCCAGGAGGGGCAAAAAACTATTCGGTATTAGCACCGGTTTCCCGGAGTTATCCCGATCTGCAGGGCAGGTTGCCCACGTGTTACTCACCCGTCCGCCGCTAAACGTTGGGAGCAAGCTCCCAACGTTCCGCTCGACTTGCATGTATTAGGCATGCCGCCAGCGTTCGTCCTGAGCCAGGATCAAACTCTCCATTATAGAGTAGTGTTGATTGCTCAATACTGCTGGCGATCGCCGTCCAAAGACGCACGATTCGCTTTTGATCTGCATGATGCTGATCAGTAGTTTGTGCGCGGGCCGTTTTGCGCGGCCGTTGCGTGTTGTTGACGTTTTGCTGTTCAGTTTTCAAGGTTCATTGTGTGCCGTTCTTAACAGCAACTTTATTAATATACCTCATCGCATTTCAGATGTCAACACTCTTCTTAATTGCTTTATCTGTTTGTTTGAGGACAGTTACTAATATATCAAGTTACTCGTATTAAGTCAATACATTTCGAGAAAAAAATAGAACAGAATAAAATACTATTAAATTATCCACATTTTTATTATAACCGAATTTTCAATTAAATCAATAGCAAAGTTTGTTACATTTTTGAAAGGAAAGTTTTCCTTTACATTCTAACATCTGGTTGACGGATCACCTCTCCCTTATCAGCTACCAGCACATCCAGTGGATAGCTTCCGAATTGACTTTCTTCTATATATAAAACGCATTCTTTCTAACACGCATTTTGATTGCTGTCATAGGAAGGTGAGCTCCCCGCTACGCGAGGCAGCCAACTGAACTCCCCCCTCCCCTTATTGAAATCCTTAATGCGCTAAACAGCAAAAAAATCCCACCAAAACCATTGGCGGGATTTTTCTATTTAAACCAAGAAGATGAAATACAATATGAAGATCACGAATAATCCGTACATGATTGGATGAACTTGCTTTCCTTTGCCCGCAGCAATCATTGTAATCGGATAGAAGATAAAGCCGATCGCGATTCCTGTTGCGATGCTGTAGCCAAGAGGCATAGCAATCATCGTCAGAAATGCTGGAACTGCAATTTCGAAATTCGTCCAATCAATTTTGCCAAGTGCGGAAACCATCAGCACGCCGACAATGATCAAAGCCGGCGCCGTCACCGCACTTGTGATGACTTCCAATAAAGGATAGAACAAAATTGAAACCAGGAACAATATTCCTGTCACTACAGAAGCGAAGCCAGACCGTGCGCCTGCTGCTACCCCTGAAGTGGATTCAATGTAAGAAGTCGTTGTAGAAGTACCGAAAATTGCTCCAGCTACAGTTGCCACCGCATCAGCCAAAAGCGCTTTTCCTGCGCGCGGTAATTTATTGTCTTTCGTCATCAATCCCGCTTGGTTAGCTACCGCTACCAAAGTACCCGCTGTATCGAAGAAATCCACGAACAAGAACGTCAGGACGACAACCAGGAATTGAATTGTCATCAATGAGCCCGGATCATTGATGATCGGCTCCAAAGCTACACCGAATGTCGGCGCCATGCTTGGCACCTGGCCAATGATTGCAGACGGCAGTTCGACGATGCTGAAGATCATGCCAACTACTGCTGCAATCAGCATGCCGAAAAAGATTCCGCCTTTAATGCCTCGGACCATGAAGATTACTGTGACCACCAAACCGAAAATCGCCAGCAGTGTCGAGGAGTTCGTCAAGTCGCCAAGCCCGACCATCGTATCCGGATCGCCGACGATGATGCCGGCATTTTGAAGACCGATGAACGTGATGTACAACCCGATCCCCGCTCCAACCGCAAATTTTAGTTCAGCGGGGATCGCGTTGATGATGCGTTCACGCAAACCAGACAACGAAAGGATGATAAAGAATAATCCAGAAAATAATACGCCGGTCAAAGCTGTCTGCCAAGGAATGCCGTAAGTCAAGATGACTGTGTAAGCGAAGAATGCATTCAGCCCCATGCCCGGAGCAAGCGCAATCGGATACCTCGCTACAAACCCCATCATCAAGCTTCCTACTGCCGCAGCTAATGCGGTAGCCATGAATACCGCGCCATAATCCATACGCAATGCATCTGGCAGATCTGTTACCGAGCTGAGTGTCAGCGTCAGCGGGTTTACCACTAAAATATAGGCCATCGCTAAAAATGTCGTTAAACCGCCAATGATTTCCCGGCGATAATTCGTGCCCAATTCTTCAAACTGAAAATACTTCTTCAATGTAATTTCCTCCGCGTGTCGCCGCAATAATGCTGGAAAACAGAAAAACGCATACAGCAATGTGCCGTATGCGTTCGATTTACCCCTCCAAAGTAAATAAATCCAGAGAGGGTCCGGCTTCCTGCAGCCGGACAAAAATCGTAGTCGAGTCATTTACGGTAACTCGGTAGAAACTTTCGGGCCATATCCCCGACATTATACGACAACGTTATTTAATTTCTATCGTAGAATAACACGTTTCTTTTTAATTAACAAGCCTAAACACGAACATTAATCGTTTTTTTTATTTTATAGTTCGTGAAATATTCAAAAAGCTGGAACACCTTTTAAAGGTGCTCCAGCTTATGCTTTATTCCCACTCGATCGTTGCAGGTGGCTTGCTCGTAATGTCGTACAATACGCGGTTAATATGGTCTACTTCATTGACGAGGCGGACACTGATTTTCTCCAGTACGTCCCAAGGGATGCGCGCCCAGTCGGAAGTCATGCCATCAATTGATGTAACGGCTCGGATGCCGATTGCGTAATCGTACGTGCGGGCATCGCCCATCACGCCGACGCTGCGGATATCCGGAAGGACAGTAAAGTATTGCCAGATGTCCCGGTCCAATCCTGCTTTGCTGATTTCATCACGGAGAATCCAATCCGACTCCCGGACGATTTTAAGCTTCTCTTCTGTAACTGCTCCCATGATGCGGATTCCCAATCCCGGACCTGGGAATGGCTGGCGCCAAACGATTTCATCTGGCATGCCAAGCTCTGTGCCTAGCGCACGGACTTCGTCTTTGAACAATGTATTCAATGGCTCGATCAGTTTAAACTGCATGTCATCGGGCAAACCGCCTACATTATGATGCGATTTAATGGTTTGTGCCGTTGTCGTACCGCTTTCGATAATGTCTGTATAAAGCGTTCCTTGAGCAAGGAAATCCATGCCTTCAAGTTTCGACGCTTCATCGTCGAATACGTAGATGAACTCGTTGCCGATGATTTTGCGTTTTGTTTCAGGGTCTGACACGCCTGCCAGTTTGTTCATGAAACGATCTTGTGCATCGATTTTGATGACATTCATATTAAAGCCGTCCGCGAAAGTCTTCATAACGCTTTCCGCTTCACCTTTGCGAAGCAAGCCGTGGTCGACAAACATGCATGTCAACTGGTCGCCGATCGCTCTATGGATCAATACCGCCACTACAGAAGAATCAACACCGCCGCTGAGTGCACAAAGCACTTTCTTGTCGCCGACTTCTTCGCGAATTTTTTCGATTTCAAGCTCAATAAAGTTTTCCATTGACCATTCATCTGCCATGCCGCAAACGTCATAGACGAACTGGCGCAGAACTTCATTTCCATAAATGGAATGGCGCACTTCAGGGTGGAATTGCACACCGTAGAATCCGCGCGACTCATCCGACATTGCAGCAATTGGGCATCCTGCGCTTGTGCCTGTCACTTCGAATCCAGGTGGCGCTGCAGTTACCAGGTCCCCGTGGCTCATCCAAACAATCTGTTCTTTTGGAAGATCTTTAAAAATAGTGCTTTCTTTTACAAGTTGAAGTTCAGCTTTGCCGTATTCACGGTTTTGGGCTTTTTCAACATTGCCTTTCAAATGCAGAGCCATCAGTTGCATGCCGTAGCAAATTCCCAAAATCGGAAGTCCCATTTCAAAAATAGCAGGATCGATTGAAAACGCATTTTTATCATAAACCGAATTCGGTCCGCCTGAGAAAATGATGCCGGAAGCATTCATTTCTTTAATTTCTTCTGCAGTAATCGTATGCGGATGCAACTCGCTATAAACTCCGATTTCACGAATACGCCGTGTAATCAATTGGTTGTACTGGCTTCCAAAATCCAAAACCACTACTTTCTTCTGTTCTTTCAACATTGGGCTGACTGGCACACTCTTCACCTCTTCTATTCAATTCAAGGCCTCAAAATAGCAAAAGAACGCGAAATATAGTCCTCGCGTTCTTCTGCTCTACATCAAAAAGGCGAATGCACATGTCTAAACGCATGCGTCATCCGCCTTCATAGTCAAGTCATTTCCGGGGACTTGGTAGAGACATCCGGTCCATATCACCAGACATATATGAGGGCACCTGTAACTTATAATTTTCTCAATTGTACAAGGTCGCACTCCCAAAATCAACCGCTTGTCTGTTTGATTAAATTTTCCCAACTTTCTTTCAGCTTTTGCCATTGGACGGTTTCATCTTTGCCGCCATAGACAGACCTTTCATACGCCTGCGTCAATTTCGTCATATCATGGGTCCCGAAGAACGAATCGATATACGAAGCGTACGACTTCAACGTCTGCCCTTCTCGCCTTTTAATACCGTATAAATCCAATTGCTTCAACAAGCGCAAATACGCTTTTTCGAAAGTTGATGCATTATTCCTGCGTGTACGATAATACGGAATGAGCACTGCAGGCAGCCATTTTTGCCGCATTTTGAACAGTATCAAAGCTGCTGCTGTAATCCCCGCCAAAGACCAAAGGATCGCTTTTCTATGTGCATCTGTATACTGTTCGAATCGGCTCCATAGCGATGGGCCACTGTCTGCAGCATCAGCTGCTACTTCTTCATCTTCAGCTGCCAGCGGGTCAGGGCGCTCTGGCATGACGGGATCTTCTAATTCTTCCGTTTCTGTTTCAACGTCGAAATCGACTGCCGATGCGCCTGTAAAACCGATTGTCGGTTCAAAAAGCATCCACCCGACTCCAGGCATGTAAGCTTCAACCCATGAATGGGCATTGTTATTGGTGACCTGGTAAGTTTCCTCTTCACCATTCTGATCTACTAATTCACCTTCATTGAAACCCTTAACCCAGCGCGCAGGGATATCAAGTGAACGGAGCATGACGACCATTGATGTCGAAAAATTATCGCAATAACCCGTCTTTGTGTCGAATAAAAATTGATCAACATAATCTTGATCTCCCTCAGGAACCGGAATATCCTCTTGGCTGTATTCAAAGCCTGCTGTGCTGAAATAGCGTTCAATAGCACGCGTTTTTGCATACACATTGTCACCATCCGCCGTTATTTCAGCCGCGAGGTCCCGCACGCGCTGGGGCAATTCCGCCGGCAACTGTTTAAAGCGGTCAAACTCGGCAGGAAGCTCAGCCAAATCTTCAACGCTAGCTGCCTGCAGCGCGGTCAAGCTATATAATGGTTCACTATAGGCAACCTCATATACTTCAGGTTCAATTTCAGTGCCATCGATATACGTTTCAATGCGCTGGTCTGCCGAATCGTATTGATAATCGACGTTTTGATCCATTAAAATTGATTCAGTGCCGTAAGGATAAAGCACGAATGGGAAAGATTGTTCCATTGACACCAAGGCATCGTCCCGCAAAGCAGGTTCACCCGGTTCGAAATCTGTGGAAATAAACTCTCCATTGCCGTATAAGAAGGAATCGCCGACGTTTTCGGTCAACTCCCACCCTTTTGTTGTATAGATATCTTTGGATTCAACTTTCCAATACTGGCCATTCGCGACAGTTGCTCTGAAAACAGGCGTATCGTCACCTATAAAAGAACCGCCGAGTTGGGAATCATCCACGCCATAACCGATGCGCCCGACTTCTCCTCCCGGGCCACTTCCGGCCTGCTCAGAAAAAGAAGTGATGTATGGCACGGGGTCCGGCCAAATCGGACCGGATTTCGGCAAATAAAGGGCAAATGCGGCTGCCGCCGAAACCATCAGCACCAACGGAATTATATACGCCGCGATTTTATTGCCGCTGAGTTCGATATGATGGCGCTCAAGCCATCGTGCTAAATGGAGCAGACCGGCCAATAGAAGGCCGATGACCATGATTCGGATGATGGCCGTATTTCCGGTGTAAGGGCTAAACGTATCCAATACCGCGATAAAGACCACCGTTAGCAAATAGAACAGGAAAATGCTAAGCCGGTAGCTGACCCAGTAATGAATAAGGTAGACTGCCATCCATAACAAAGCGAAAAAAAGTACGGTCCTGAAAATATCTGTTGTGCCGACCCAATCCTGAGCCAACACTGCCGAAAAGTCTTTTGTAAAATTATCCCACAAAAATCGAATTGCATCTCCTGTGAAAAAAACTTTGCCGGTATAGACGTAAACCGTGAACCACAGGACATACAGCGTTTTGACCGTACCTGAAATCCACCATGGCACTTGCAGCAAGGCCATAATCAGCGACATGCCGATAAAAATCAGGAACAGGTTTTTATGCCCTGTTTCGGTCAATGCAATTACAGGAGCCAGCCATTCTGCCAACAGGAAAAAGACCAAAATATACAAGCCTGCCATGAACCATTTGTTTTTTCGGATTGAAGTCATTTATCCTTCACCTCCATAAAGACTGAGGAAAAGTTTTCAGGCGCCACCCATTTGACAGCGAAGCCTTTAGAGCGCGCGAATTGAAATGCTTGTTCATCTTCGCGCGATGGCCGCTCCCCTTTTTTCATGACCACCAGGCACATACAGGCATTCAAGTTTTTAACGTTGCGTTGGATGACTTTAACCATATCCATCGTCAGCTTGCTTGTTACATACAGTAAACTTGATGATTGGATTTTCAGGAGATCACGCCCAACTGCTTCTTCTGCGGGATTTTCAAGGTCCGGCTGCACTTTCGCCAGGAAATACATGACCCGGTGAAGATGTTCTTCTGTCTGGATGATTGGAAACGAATTGCGGGTCGCGCCTACAGACAAATAGGCGACGCTCGATTTCGAATCTACAATCGATTGAAGTATAGACGCCACCAATTCTACTTGGAGTTCGAATTTATCCGTCTTCCGCCGGTCATCCAACAAGAACAAATCTTGTGACTGGCGGTCTTCGAATTCTTTCGTCTGCATTGTCTGGGTCCGCGCGAATGATTTCCAGTGGATCCATGAAACGCGGTCGCCCGGACGGTAGTCGCGGACACCTGTCGCCATTGTTGTATCTTTCACGAGCGTGAAAGGCGCGGCCATGGCTCCTTGGTCGTACCTCGATTCCATCGGGCGGTAAACGATTTCAGTCGTATTTGGATATACCAGGACTTTCTGCTGAAGCGGTATCAGTTTCGACTTCCGCACCCATCCGAAGAAATCCGAAACTTCCACCTGCACCCCTTCCAGCACATGCTCACCGCGAGGCATATCCTGGATTTCATAACTCCAAGACATGCCGGTAGAAAAACCGGGTACCAGCATTTTCTGATTGCCGCCCGCGGTTCTGGCATTCAGTGCAGGGGAATGCGTTTGTTCCATCAGTACGGTATACAGCAGCGGAAACCGCATATTCCGCTGTACTTTGATAGTTGCTAAGAATGGCGAACCTTTGCGCACCTGCGGGGTGTGGATTTCCCGGCTCAACTCCATATCCTGGAGCGGATAGACGGCGAGCAGCAGGGAATAAAGCGCAAATGGCAGTGCCATATAAAAAATGAACCAGCTGACAAAGCCGCCTTGGAACATGGCGAAAGCGAAAGTGAAAATCAGGATAAACAGCACAAACAGGAGCCGCCCCCATAGATTCACGAATGAGGCCGTTTTTTTCATTGGCCTACAAGCCTTTGGACTGGCACCCGCGTTTTCGCCAAAATACGATCCGTGATTTCATCAGTAGTGATTCCGTCATAGCGCGCTTCCGAGCGCAGCATGATGCGGTGCCCGAACACGAATTTCGCCAAATATTGCACATCGTCCGGCGTTACATAATCGCGCCCCTTCAACATGGCGTATGCCTGGGATGCTTTCATCAAAGCGATTGAACCGCGAGGGCTTACTCCCAAATAGACATATGGGTCGTTCCGCGTCTGCCTGGTCAGTTCGACGATATAACTCCTGATCGTTTCATCAACATTGATCTTTTTCACTTCTTCTTGCAGCGCCAAGACTTCTTGGAGTGAAATAACTTCTTCTAAATCTTCGATTGGTGCAGAAAGCTGCGCGCGGCTGAGCACTTCCATTTCTTCTTTCGGCGATGGATAGCCCATTTTAACTTTCAATAGAAACCGGTCTAGCTGTGCTTCTGGAAGCGGATAAGTGCCTTCATATTCAATCGGGTTCTGGGTGGCCATAACAAAGAAAGGCTTTGGAATAGGCATGGTTACACCATCAATGGTCACAGAAGCTTCTTCCATCGCTTCAAGAAGTGAGGATTGCGTTTTTGGGGATGTTCGGTTGATTTCATCGGCCAAAATGATATTGCCCATGATCGGGCCTGGCCTAAAATGAAATTCCATATCTTTCGGATTGTAGATGGAAACGCCAATCACATCGGACGGGAGCAAGTCAGGAGTAAATTGGATCCTTTTAAATTCGGCGCCTACTGATTTTGCGAGTGCTCTTACCAGCATCGTCTTACCTACGCCCGGCACATCTTCGAGCAGGACATGGCCATGGGATAGCATTGCCACCATGCTCAATTCAGCAATATCGCGCTTTCCGATAATCACTTTTTCTATATTATCAATTACTGCATTTAAACGATCTTTTGACTTCATCCTGATTCCCCCAATATAAAGTGCGTGAAATTTTTTAAATTGTCCAAAACTTATTTCAAGCATAACGAATTCACCGGAATTTCTCAACTTTCCGTAACTTTAGCATTGTTATTATCCATAGAAATGAACGTCCCATGGCAAGCCACTGCTTACGGACTCTTTCCGTCGAATCAAAAACAGGACAAGGAGCGGAATCCGCATCTTGTCCTGTCTCTGTCCAGTTCATTTCCAAAAATCATCAAAGACCGTAATCGGCAAATGGCGTTTATGCTGTGTACGCAGGTAATAGCCTTCCAGTTTTTCTTGCGCATCCCCTGGAATTTTCTTGCCTTCAAGGTAGTCGTCAATCATGTCGTAGGTGATGCCTAATGCCACTTCATCCGGAATCGCCGGACGATCTTCTTCCAGGTCAGCAGTAGGAATCTTCATATACAGGTGCTCCGGACTGCCAAGTTCTTTCAGCATGGCGCGGCCTTGGCGCTTGTTCAATCGGAACAAGGGCGTGAGATCGGCTGCCCCATCTCCGAATTTCGTATAAAATCCCGTAATCGCCTCAGCTGCATGGTCAGTGCCGAGCACGACCGCTTGATTGGACCCCGCAATTGCAAATTGCACTTTCATCCGCTCACGCGCCTTCTCATTGCCTTTGATAAAGTCAGTCAATTCGATGCCCACTTTTTCCAACGCGTTATCGCTCGCATCCACCGCTTCCTTGATGTTCACCGTATAAGTCTTCGTCGGCTTGATAAAATCAATCGCGTCTTGGGCGTCATGTTCATCAAATTGCGTACCATACGGCAGCCGTACGGCATTGAATGCATAGTTGCCGGCTTCTTCCGCGTTCAATTCATCAACGGCCATTTGAGCAAGCTTACCCGCAAGTGTCGAATCCTGCCCGCCGGAAATTCCCAGCACAAAGCCGGTCAGGAACGGATGCTTGATCAAGTATTGCTTTAAGAAATCAATTGTCCGGCGCACTTCTTCCTGCGGATCGATGGTCGGCTTCACTTTCATTTCTCTAATGATCTGCTGCTGCAAATTTGACATGAATCTTCCTCCTTATTATTTCCCAGCCATTTGCTGGATGGCATCTTTCACTTCTTGGATATTGCGTATTTTATTGTCCCAACACTTCTGGCTCAAATCGACCGGATATTCTTCCGGATTCAGTGAACGTTTGTATTCATCCCATAAAAGATTAAGGCTACTGGAAGCGTATGCCTGAATTTGCGGCAAAGAGGGATTTTCATAAACCACTTCCCCAGCCTTAATCACTTGCTGATGAAGATTGACAGCCTCAAAATTCGACACGAACTTCGAGACATATGTATGGACCGGATGGAACATTTTCAAATGGTCTTCTTTAGCCGGATCCTCATCAGACATAGTGATATAATCACCTTCTGATTTCCCATTTTCCCTATCTATAATGCGGTAAACGTTTTTAAGGCCCGGCGTCGTCACTTTTTCAGCATTGCCCGAAATCTTGATAGTGTCTTCCATTTTTCCCTCGTCGTTTTCAATCGCTACAAGTTTATAGACTGCACCAAGAGCCGGCTGGTCATATGCGGTGATCAGCTTTGTGCCGATACCCCATGAATCCACACGAGCTCCCTGTGCTTTCAAGTTGAGGATGGTGTATTCATCCAAATCGTTAGATACAACGATTTCAGTGTCCGGGAATCCGGCCTCATCCAGCATTTTCCGCGCTTCTTTCGACAGAAATGCGATATCACCACTGTCCAGCCGGATACCGATAAAATTGATTTTATCTCCTAATTCTTTCGCGACTCGAATGGCCGTTGGCACGCCTGATTTAATCGTGTCATAAGTATCAACCAGGAAGACGCAGTCTTTATGGCGTTTTGCGTAGGAATGAAACGCTTCGTACTCATCTTTATATGCCTGTACCATCGAATGGGCATGCGTTCCGGCAACCGGAATCCCGAATTTCTTGCCGGCTCTAACATTGCTGGTCGCTTCTAAACCGCCAATATAAGCTGCGCGGGTCCCCCAGATTGCCGCATCCATTTCCTGCGCGCGTCTGCTGCCGAATTCCATTACCCGTTCCTTTTTCACGATCTGCTTGATGCGGCTCGCTTTAGTGGCTATCAAGGTTTGAAAATTGACGATATTCAAAAGCGCCGTTTCAATAAGCTGCGCTTCCACCAATGGTGCTTCGATCCGCAACAGCGGTTCATTTTGAAAAACGGTCTCTCCTTCGACGACTGAATAGACATCTCCCGTAAAACGCACCGTTCTCAAGTAATCAAGAAAATCATCCTTGAAGCCGACTTCTTCTTTCAAATAAGCCAAGTCACTTTCCGAAAACTTGAACTCCCTTAAATAATCAAGCACTCGCTCCAGTCCCGCGAAAACCGCGTAGCCATTGCCAAATGGCAATTTTCTAAAAAACAACTCGAATACTGCTTTCCGTTCATGCATGCCATCCGCCCAATAGGCTTCTGTCATATTAATCTGGTACAAATCCGTATGTAAGGCCAAGCTGTCGTCTGCATATGTATTGCGCATTATAAAATCTCCTTCTTCCACATTAAATAATTTCTCTAATTATACCCTAAAGAAAACAATTCAAAAACGAAATGCCCAGGAAAGAAAGAAGTTGACATGAAATGCGTTTTATGCAATAATAATCTAGTTAACATATAGGTAACTGGTAATTTTGATAATCTGGCATTCTACGATAATGTTTTTGAGAATACTTATTCACACTGGCGCGATTAAAGGATCGCAAGGACGTAAAAGAAGGTAGGGTTTACGTTGCTTAAGTTAGAAAGCCCCAGTGGAACAATGACCGCGGCACAGAAAGTTAAACCTTTCAATGGAAATGATTCCCCGTTTTTAACGGGTTGAAAAATTGAGTCAAAACTTATAGATGTTACCTTAAACAAACAAAGGGCAGCCCTCACATCGAGGGCTGCCCTTTTCCAATTGTTTCAGCTTTTTAAAGCGAGTGTTTCTTCCGGCGCTGTCTGTTCACGGTTCAAATAATCAGTTACCGCCCCTTTTGAAGAGCAGGAAACATTGTGTGCGTATTTGCCGAGCACCCCTTTTTTATAAAGCGGCGGTGCTGTCCATTCCTTGCGTCGCTGTTCCAGTTCTTCCGCCGGTACAGCCATAGAGATTTCCTGCAATACTGAATCGATCGTGACGATGTCGCCTTCTTTAAGAAGCGCAATCGGTCCGCCGGTCTGTGCTTCAGGCGCAATATGCCCCACCACTAAACCATGTGTGCCTCCGGAGAAGCGGCCATCTGTCAGCAATGCCACTTTTTCATCCATTCCTTTGCCGACCAAAATTGCCGAAATGGACAGCATTTCTGGCATCCCTGGACCGCCTTTTGGCCCTACGTAGCGGATGACCAGTACATCGCCATCGTTTATTTCGTTGGCCATGACGGCAGCTGTCGCCTCTTTCTCTGTGTTATAGACTCGTGCAGGGCCGCTGTGGCGCGTAACTTTGACGCCAGACATTTTCGCAACAGCGCCGCTCGGCGATAAATTCCCTTTCAGAACGATTAATGGCCCGTCTTTGCGTTTCGGGTTGTCGAAAGGCATGATAACCACTTGCCCTTCCAGCAAATCCGGTGCCTCTTCCAAATTCTCTGCCAAGGTTTTCCCGGTAACCGTCATACAGCCGCCGTGAAGATAGCCTGCTTTCCATAGTACCTTCATCACCGCCTGCACTCCGCCTACGCGGTGCAGATCCTGCATGACGTATTTTCCACTTGGCTTCAAGTCCGCAATATGCGGAACTGTTTTCTGGATGCGGTCAAAATCATCCATCGTCAAATCGATTTCCGCTGCATGAGCGATTGCCAACAAATGCAAAATCGCATTGGTTGAACCGCCAAGTGCCTGCACGACGGTTATAGCATTTTCAAACGCTTCTTTCGTCATGATGTCTTTTGGATAAATTCCTTTTTCGAGCAGATTATAGACGGCTGCCCCTGCCGCTTTGCAATCCGCTTGTTTGACGCTTGATTCTGCGGGGTTCGAAGAACTGCCTGGCAAACTCATCCCCATTGCTTCTGCAGCAGAAGCCATCGTGTTCGCCGTGTACATGCCTCCGCAAGAACCTGCTCCGGGACATGCCCCACATTCGATTTTGCGCAATGACTCGTCGGTGATGTCGCCGTTATTATGCTGGCCGACTCCTTCAAATACAGAAACGATATCGATATCCTGGCCGTTGTAATTACCCGGAGCAATCGTTCCCCCGTATGCGAAAACAGCTGGCACAGCAGAATTTGCAATCGCAATCAAGCAGCCTGGTATGTTTTTGTCACAGCCGCCGATTGCCACTAGCCCATCCAAACTTTCAGCCCCGACAACCGTCTCAATAGAATCCGCGATCAAATCCCGGCTCGGCAATGAATAGCGCATGCCTTCCGTTCCCATCGAAATCCCATCCGACACCGTAATCGTATTGAATACTAGCGGAACTCCTCCTGCTTCTCTCGCTCCACTTTTCGCGCTCACCGCCAATTCGTGGATATGTATATTGCAGGGCGTCACTTCGCTCCATGTGCTGGCTACTCCGATCATCGGTTTCTTGAAATCTTCATCCGTCACACCGACTGCTCTGAGCATTGCGCGGTTCGGCGCTTTCATCGCTCCGTCGAATACTTTACTGTTTATGCGCAAATCTTTTTTCATCAGGCATCTTTCCTTTCTTTTGTATCATTATAGAGAAATATTTACTCAATTCAATGAATTTTAAATATTTTATCTAATATTTTTTTAAATAATTCGAAAACTGGTCACATATTTGGGTTGTGAGAAAGCTTTGATTTTCTTCTCATTCCGCTTCAGCGCACTTTCATCTCTCTAAGCTAGCGCAGCGATGCAACGGTCTTTCATGTCCCGAAGCTAGCGCAGCGATGCAACGCACCTTCATGTCTCGAAGCTAGCGCAGCGATGCAGAGACAGAGACAGGGACAGGAGCATATGTCTTAACAGGGCTGTTTTACGGAATATCGGATAAAAAGGAGTATATTTTTCTTACCCTTCCATTTATCTCACTTGCTTTACACTTAATATTTTTGTCTTTAATAGTCGGATGTTATACTTGCAGTACATCAAATTTCCTCCTTTTCTAGTGATGTTTAGTGAGAAGAAAACGGATTACAGAGCTGAATAAATTTCGAAGGAATCGGAGATGGTTTGGATGCAGATCCGGGAAGCGCACGAAGATGAATACGAATTCATAAAATGGCAGAGGCTGGCTTCTTATAGCCCCTTTGAACAGATGATTCCTGCTCCGCATTGGGAGTTGCTAAAAAAAACCTTATTGTCGGATACTTTTAAAGGTCCTGGAGTGCGCGTTTTTATTGCGGAAGTCAACGGCGCTATCGCCGGCAGCATCGTGCTGTTCCCTGCCGAATCGAAAGCTTATGAATGGGATGAAAGAGCGCTGCAGCATCCTGAAATCCGCATGCTTGCAGTAGGCCCAGCCCAGCGTTCCCAAGGCGTGGGCAAGGCACTCGTCAGCCATTGCATCCAGCAAGCGAAAGCGGACGGTGCTCCTTTTGTCGGGCTGCATACGGCAGACTTTATGGCAAACGCCATGCACCTATACACAAGCTTCGGTTTCGAGCGGGTTCAGGCATTGGACTTCATGCCGCTTGATGATGGAATCATTATCAAAGCTTTTAAGCTGAACTTATAGAGAAAAGGGAAAAGGTTTCGGCTAAACGCCGAAACCTTTTCCCTTTTCTTATCGCTGTGTGCTCCACTCTTTTTCTTGCTGCCAGGTTTTTTCAAATTGCTCCGGCAAAGCGGGTTTGCTGAAATAATAGCCTTGTCCTGTCACATTGAATGACTTTAGCAATTCCATCTGTTCTTTGGTTTCGATGCCTTCCGCAATCACTTCAGTTTGGAGGTTTTTGCCTACCTGGATGATGGCGGTAAGGATAGCCAAGTTGCGATGGTTGCCAATGATGTCGTCAATCAGCGATTTATCGATTTTAAGTGTATCAATGCTGATGTTCTTGATGACAGTCAACGACGAGAAGCCTGCGCCAAAATCATCTATCGCTATTTTCACACCCAGTTTTCTGAGCTCTTCCATTAATTTTGACGCTTCTTCAACGTCAAACATGACGCTTTCGGTGATTTCAATTTCGAAGTAGCGTGTATCCACCTGATGCTTTTTCAAAATGCTGTCCACTTTCTGGCTGAAGTTCGGGTCCCGAAACTGGCGGGCGGATGCATTGACAGACACTTTAACTATAGGGAATCCGAGTCGCTCCCATTCTTTTAGCTGCCTGCACGCTTCATCAAGTACCCATTCGCCGATTGGCAGAATGAGCCCGGTCTCTTCAGCTATCGGAATGAACTCGTTCGGCTGGACCATGCCGAACGGCGATTGCCAGCGCAACAGCGCCTCCAGGCCGACCAGACGATTTGATTGCAAATCGATTTGCGGCTGGTAATACAATAAGAATTCCCCGTTGTCGATCGCTTTTCTCAAAGCATTTTCAATTTGGAATTTCCTTGTCGCTTTTTCATTCAAATCATCTGTGTAGAATTGGTAATTGTTCTTGCCCTTTTCTTTCGCTGAATACAGCGCAAAGTCCGCTTGGCGGATTAGCGTCCCAGCATCCCAGCTGGAGCTTGAATGGAGGCTGATGCCAATACTGATGGTAACCACCAAGTCATGATCCATGAGCAAGACCGGCCGGTTCATCTCTTTAATGATTTTTCGGCTGAGGCGCTCCAAGTAATCCTCATCTGCGTCTTCGAGCACAACGATGAATTCGTCCCCTCCATGCCGTGATAGGCGATCTGAAGGGCGCAAACAATTTTTGATGCGCTCTGACACGTGTTGCAAAAAGAGGTCGCCGCCGTGATGGCCTAATAAATCATTGACGCCTTTAAAATCATCAAAATCAATAATTACTACGGCAATCGAGCGATGATGCTGCTTGGCGCGCTCGGCTACCTTAGCCAGATTGGCGTAGAACCAGTGCCTGTTTGGCAAGCCGGTTAATTGATCTGTAAATGCCAAATCGTTCACTTTTTTCTCAATTCGTTTCTTTTCTGTAACATCTCTCGCAATCGAAAACGCTCCTTCAACTTTTCCTTGGCGCTTTATGGGCACGACGTTGACATCTACTTCAATTTCCTTGCCGAATTTATCAATCATCTTTTGCTCTGATCGGAGAGACTTGCCGTGTTTCGCCAATGTGAACGTGCGCTGTACTTCCTGAAGGTCTTCAGCAATGAGCGCAGGAAAAGCCATCGCGTGCAATTCTTGTTTATTATAGCCGGTGAGTTCTTCCGCATTGTGGTTGACGTTTGTAAAATTCCCGTCCATGTCCAGTTCAAATACGGCATCCAGATTCTGCTCAAACAACGAACGGTATTTCTCTTCGTTTTCTTCCAAAAGCCGGATCGCTTTCTTTTCTTTCGAGATGTTTTTCGCGATTCCGAAAACGCCGATGATTTCATTGTCGACGATTATCGGCAGGTTTGTAATATGGAACGGCACGCCAGCTCCAGTGCGGTGAATCCCAACAAGCTCGTAATTTCGCGGCGTGCCTTTTAAAGCAAGCTCGAAGTTTCGGATCGTATCCGGCAGGAACTCAGCCTCCACAATTTTATGGAAAGTCATGCTGCCGAACTCAGCTCTCGAGTAGCCGAGCATTTCCATCAACGCCTGATTGACATCCAGCATCTTCCCTTGGGCATCCATTGAATAGACGCCTTCGGGGTTATGCAAGAAAAGCGATTGGTAGCGCTGTTCGCTTTCTTCCAATTTACGCCGTACTCTTTTCTGTTCTGTGATATCACGCAAAATTAGCTGGATAGAGGGGTTCCCTTCAAATTCCATCCGCGCTCCCTTTATTTCAACTTCCAGCGTTTTGCCTCCAGAAATGACAAGTTCCTGTTCAATCGGCGCCTCATCCTCACCTGACACCATCCTGATAACGCGCTGTTTAACCGCTTCGTGGTGTTCGGGCGCCACAAAACTGAGAACGCTTTTCCCGACCAGTTCATGCTCTGCCCGCGCATTTACCATGTTTAAGCAGGCTTGATTGACAAAAGTAATGTCGCCACCGCTCTGGACAACAATCGGTTCGGGTGATAACTCTACCAATCTACGGAATCGTGCCTCATTTTCTTTCAGCGTCTCCTGCAATTGTTTTTCATTGGCAAGTGACCGATAGTCCAGCACGGCAAAAAACACGGCTAAAAAGATCATGAATAAAATCATTGTCAGGACGAACAATAATAGGGAATAATCCGCGTAATTCAATGCCCTGCCCTCAGGATGAAGCTCCATTGATCCACTAGCGGAACTATAATGCATCACCGCGACTGAAAGTCCCAGAATCACTGCACTGATCGATTTTCGCGCAATCGATTTTTTACCGTAAGCTGCCATGGTGAAAAGCCTTGTGGCCAATGATGAAAAAACGAAAGCCATCAGCAAGGAAAACGCTGAATTAAAAAGGCTGAACTGGAAATCCATCTGTACTTTGACAGCAAGCACTGCAATATAATGGCCAAGAAAAATACCGGCGCCCAGCAGCAGGCTGCTGAAAACACTTTTCCATTTACCGTCATTTTTAAAATAAAGAATGTGGAAGGCACCGTAAGAGCCAAAAATTGAAGCCGCCAGCGACCCAGCTAATATGAGCGGATTATAGCTTATTCTGACATCTGAATGGGAAGCTGCCATTCCAGTGAAATGCATGGTGAAAATCCCTGTTCCGACCGCACATGCCGCAAAGGTGGCCAACGTCCTTTTTTGCATGCGACTTGCACTACTAATTTTTTCTGTTAAAACTAAGGCTATATAAGATGAAATGATGGCAGTAAAAACAGATAAAATCACTAAAAATGGACTGAAAAATTCAAACAATACTGATTTCATCTCCTACTTTGTATTTATTAATATAGATTATTATACCTTAAACTCAATGCCGAAGAACAAAGTATTATTGTACAGGCAGAATTAGTGCTGCATGAATAGAGAAATACAACTTTTACAGCATTTCCGGCTTGAAAGGATTTTTCCATTCCATCAATGCCGCATAATTCAAAGAGTTTGCGTCTTCCAAGTAATCACTGATAACGCAAACAGGCGTCCTGCCGCAGCGCAGCAAAAAGGACACGACCGGGTCTTTGAGTTTACCTAATACTACACCTTCTAAGTACGCTTCAGGTGAAAGTTCAGATGAATGCTTGAAATACCCTGGCATCCTGCCGCCGCCAAGGACGCGTTCGAGCCCGGCATGGACGGCTCGCTCATAATATGATTGCATCAACAATCTTCCAAGATCCATTTTCCGGAAAGCAGGGCTGACGCAGATATCAGCGATGTATAGCGTCTTGCCATTCGGATTGTGATTCGTTATAAAGCCGTCAGCTGTTGCCTCGCTCCAGCTATGGTGCGGAGAGTCGCCATCAAAATCTGTCAGCAGACCTGTAATAGATCCAGCCATTTTCCCTTCCACCTCTACACATAATGCACCTTCAGGATAATACTTTACGTGGTTCGCCAATTGATCTTTGCCCCACCACAATTCTTCAGGAAATGGCGGCGGGAAACTTGCGCGCTGGATGCCGATTAACTCATCAAAGTCTCGCTCTGTATAAGGGCGCACTGTCGCCTTAAACGGTTTACCGTTTTTAATAACGTATTGCTCTTTGCGGTACATATTCATTCCTCCCAGCTATTCTGCCTTCCTCTATTATATAGAAACCAATAAAAAACCTCCCGGCTGATTTCACTGGGAGGTTTTTTATTGGTTTCCTTATAAAGGAGGCAAGATGACCGGTACTGCCATTGGCTTAGCTTCAGCCTGGGATGCAGTTGCCACTTTAACTTCTGGTTCTTCCAATTGCCCGATCGCGCCTGCCAAAACTGCAGTGAAGACTGCAACGGCAGCAATTTTTTTGCCCATTTTCATAAAAGTTCTCCTCCATTGCGGTTATAGTATGAGCGGTAGAAATTCGCTTTTTCCCACTCTTTTTGCTGCTGGTAATTGTTTACTAAATCAGCAGCAATTTTCTTGCTTTCTTTTATATAACCATTTTTTCTGAAAAATGGAAACATAATCGTTTCACAATAGGACATTAGGTCTGGTTGGGAAAAGTTTCGTTTTTCGAAGTAGTTGCTGTATATCTCTACTTGTTCGTCGGGGCTTTGCTGCAGCAAGGTCCGAACTTCCCCGATCAAATGGGAGGCATCGATCCCTAATTCAATAGCCGCTTCAATCTTGCTCAATAACACAGCTTTATAAAAATACGAATCCTCTGGCAGGCTGTTCTTCAAGTCGCGCAGAAAGTCGTAGGCTTTTCCATATTCGCCTGTTTCTTTCAACAATTCAATATAATTATAAGAAGTTTGGTGGAATAGCTCTGTCTGTCCGGTAAGGCGCGCATTGCGCTTCAACACTTCGTAAAGGCCATTTGCCTGGACATGCAGATTGCGCCGCGTGTAATTGATGGCCAATAGCAGCTGTGCATGCATGAGCCGGATGTAATTATGGTGGAGCTGATAAAACTGGACGGCCAGTTCTGCGTAATAAGCCGACACTTCGAAACGATCCAGCACGATCATCAGCCGCGCTTTCTGGTAATAATACTCCCCTTCGAATTTTTGCGGGATGCTTTGGATGCCTTGGTCAAGCATCTCGAGGCAGTCCAGAGATTGTTCCGTTTTATTGAGCATTGAGTAATAGACCGATAAGAAGAATTTATACAGCCATTTTTCCGGTGCCGAAAAAGAACCCGTCAGCCGCTCCAGCATGTTCTTCTGCCGCTCTGCTTGCGGCTGGTCGATTTCATAAATATAATAACGGAATTTATACAGCTCATATTGGTTGACCAATTCAGTGGATTGGATATAATCGTTCTCCAATTTCAATTGATGATAAAGTTTTCGCATATTCTCCAAGTCGTAATGCAGCGACGAATCGATAAATTCGCCAAGCTGCCTTTGAAGCCTCTTATGCCGCTCCACTTCTTTTTGCCAGTGCACGCCCATCTTCGCCAACAATGCTTCGATCGTCGATTCATGCGGCACGTACGCATTCGATTCAATTTTACTCAAATGGGAAATTGAACAGATCCCATCCGCTAACTTCAATTGCGTCATGCTATTTTTCGTGCGGTAATACTTGATGACGGATCCGATATTCATACGCTCACCCTTTTAATCCGAATAGTTAAAATTTTACCATAAAAAAACAGTTCCAGCATAATACTGGAACTGTTCAGGGCGTTCTATTCCTTAGCGCAAACGTGCAAAACCGAATCCTGAAGCATAGTCATCGCCGTATCCTGCGCCTGATCCTGAAAGGATGTCGTAATTATAAGCGCGATTCTGCAAATCATTGCGGATAGTCGTGTGGCTGACTGTCGGGTTTGCTGCCCAAACTTTCGCCGCTAGTCCTGCGATATGCGGTGAAGCCATGGATGTTCCGCTGATGGTCGAGTAACCGCCTGTGTACCAAGTTGAGTAGATGGCAGCGCCTGGTGCAGAAACTTCCACATCGCCTTTTTGGATAACGTAGTCGCCGTCTGTCGAGCTATAGCCGCGTGAAGAGAAATCCGCTACGCGGTACGTGCCATTTTGGATGACATTTTCAAGAGCTGCTACAGCGACTGCATTCTGCAATGCGCCAGGATAGCCGATTGATCCTTGATAAGGGCCTGAATTGCCGGCAGCTGCAATGATCAACACGCCTTTGCCATATGCGTAGTTCACTGCATTCGTGATTAAGCTGCTTTCAGCTGATGAACCTAATGACATATTGATGACAACTTTTGTATTTAAAGAAGTTGCCTGATCGGCAACGTGGCGGATGGCATTCGCGATATCATCCGAATAGCCTGAGCCGTCATCGCCCAACACTTTATACGCCCACAGGTCAGCAGCTGGTGCTACGCCGTATACGCCTGAACCTGAACCGCCATCAGCCAACGCTGAACCGGCAACGTGTGTCCCGTGCCCTTGTCTGTCTACGCAAGATCCATTGACGATGCTAGTTCCGACAGTGAAATCTTTACATTGTTCAACGTTGTTCACTAGATCCGCATGAGTTTTGTTGACGCCTGTATCAAGCACGGCAATGTTGATGCCTGCTCCACCTGAAGTCTTGGTCAATGCGCTGTCGTTATAGATTGCTTTGATGCCCCATGGGGTGGATTGCGATGCTGCCATTGCTGCGTAAGCCGCTTCCGGTTTTGAAGAAGTTTCTTCAATAGAGAATTCCGGCACTTTTTCAACAGTCAGGTTTTTATTTTTTTGCAAAGCTTCGAATTGCTTAGCATTCATATTAGTAGTAAATCCTTCAGCCTGGAAATCCCAGTGGACGCCGTAATGCTCTTTAGCGTTCTTCAACTCTGTTTGGTTTGCAGAATCGACCAATACCCGGAATTTCTCATTCGTATTCTGTGTAGAGAAGTCCCCATTTGCACTAACGCCCATCGCCGGTACAAGCAATGTCGCCGCCAGCATAACTGATGTCACAAACTTTGCCGATCTTTTCATCGTCCAATCCCCTTTTCCATCAAATAGTCGGCAATCAAAGCCATGGCGGCGTCCCGCACAACGCTTCCGTATCTCCATCTATGGGAGAACCTTGCCTCACAACTAACATTATCAGATATGAATATTTTCCGTAATTGGGAAAATTCTGTATCATTTTTTAATAATGGCCGGACATTGAGACATTATAACCACTCCTCAAGACCTAAGTAAGATTTCATAGCTAAACTTCACTGAATATGCCATGTTTTATTATTATTTATACGCTTTTCTTACAAAGCGATTTTAAGCAATTAAAAATAATTAACAGAATAGTTCCTCAAATAGACATTTTAGTTTTATAATTGTATGGACTGGATTTAATGGTTTTGTTTCAGGGTGGATGGATAAATCGGAAGATAAGAAGAACGGAGGCTGGCTATGGAAAGTTTGCATTACACGCTGCTCGATGTATTTACGGCAAAGCGGTTCGGTGGAAACCAATTGGCGGTTTTTTACGGAGAAGAGAATTTAACCGCTGAAACGATGCAGCAAATCGCCCGTGAATTGAATTTGTCGGAAACGGTCTTTATCTGTCCCCCCAAAGATTTGGGACATGAAAAGAGCCTGCGCATTTTCACCCCGACAGTCGAATTGCCGATTGCAGGGCATCCAACTGTTGGGGCTGCATTTGTCATGGCCGATAGGCAACTCGTCAAAACCCATGAAGGCAAGAATGAGTGGGTGCTCGAAGAATTGGTCGGCGCAGTGCCGGTGACAGTTTTTGTTGAAGCCGGGAAAGCGGCAAAAGTGGAAATGACCCAGCCGCTCCCTGAGTTCGGCGAAAAATTCTCCAAAGCCGGTTTGGTCGCCGATCTGCTTTCCTTAACTTCAAAAGACCTCGACAGCCGTTTTCCGGCTCAAACGGTTTCTTCCGGCCTTCCTTTCCTTTTTATACCGGTACGCTCACTCGACGCCATTCGCAGGATCAATTTTAGGACGGACATCTGGGAACGGCATTTCAGCATGCATCCGGACACCCAAAATATTTTCGTTTTCACGACTGAAACACAGGAAAGACAATCTACGGTTCATAGCCGTATGTTCGCCCCAGCAATGGGCATCGCGGAAGATCCCGCCACTGGAGCGGCAGGCGGGCCTTTGGGCGCTTATTTGGTAGCCTACGGAGCAGTGCCACATAATTCCAGCGGCATTTATCAGATTCGCAATGAACAAGGCTTCGAGATGAAACGCCCGAGTTTCATTGACATTACGGTCACTGAATCGGCCGGAACATTCAAACAAGTGAAAATCGGTGGCATTTCCGTACTCATGGGCCAAGGCGAAATCCTTTTGCCGGATTAATGTACAATAAAAAAAAACGCCTCGCAGCGAATAACTGCGAGGCATTTTTTGCGTTTATTTACCTGGAATCGACTTCCAAGTATCTTCTAGCCAGCGGTCGAAGTCTTCACCTTTGTCACCTTTATAAGTGTCATAGATGTCGACGCGCATTTTCTGAAGCTTCACTTTAAAATCTTCATAGCTATGGTCGCGCGGCAAACTTTTCTTGATACGCACCAATACTTTCGACGTGTCTTTGATCAAATCGAATTTTCTGCGCGGCGGCAATTGGACATCTTCGCCAAGGTCGATCAATTTCTCGTATGCAGCTTCCTGCACGTGGTAAACTGGATCGTTTTCCAGACGGTGCAGCAAGACGTCGATTGTCTGCTTGTGCTTGTAATTGCCAAGCTCTTCGACTGCAGCCAAACGTTCTTTCCAGTTCGCTGTGCGGTTTGCGGCTCTTTTCAATTCGGCGTAGTTTTCAGGCAGTTTCGTGTTAAATTGTTGACTCAAAAAATTCAATCTCCTTTTGTTCATTTCCGTTGCGGAAAAGCTTATTAATGTATTGTACCACCATCTGGCCTAAAAAGAAGGCTCTGTTCGTGCTCGCAGCCGATTTTTCTTCAGGCTTCCAAGAGCGCCTTAAAGAGCCCTTGTCATTTCGCTCTAGGCTGACGCGTTCCGCAGGCCTTTCTTCAGTCTCCTTTCCGCTATCAAAAACAGCTGCTCCGGCATCGCTGCGCTAGCTTCGAGACATAAAAGTGCGTTGCAGTGCTTCGTCGCAAAGGTATTACCTCAATTCTTGGGTCAATACCTTTGCAGCTGTTTTGCGGAATACCGGCTTAGGTATGGAAAAGCCCAAAAAAGAAAAACTTCTGGATATCCAGAAGCTTTACATAACGATGGAATAATCATGGATCATGTGTTCAATCGCCTCAGCGGCTGTTTCTATGTCCGTGTAAATCGTGGCTTCCTGCGTCGCGATGCATGTGACTGCAATGGAAGTGGAATCGCCAGCAGATTTAGCGATTAAATAATCTTCCCCATCTTTTGCGAATGTCTGGGTGATACTGACGGTGTTATAAAAACTGATAGTCTTCAAAAGTTCCAGGATAGCGTCGAATTTCATAGGGAATCCCTGCTTTCTTTTGGAAATTGACTAAAGAAAGTCTCGTAGAATCCATTATTTCGATGTATACATATTATAACATGGCTGTTTAATCTTATCAAAAATCGGTTCCGAGGGCTAAAAGAATGATATTCCTGTTAAAGAGCCGCCACTGCGCTAATTAATCTGTTCACTTCTTCTTCGGTATTATAAGGTGCCAGCCCTGCTCGAATCCAGCCTCCGGATTTGTTGATGTCGAGTCGCTCCGCCAGCGTTGACGCGTAGAAATGGCCCGATGCCAAAAAGATGCTATGCTGTTCGGCCATAATTTTACACACATCCGCAGGATCAGTGCCCGTCACTTGAAATGCGATAGTCGGAGTTTTTGAAACTTCCGGCGCCGCCTCAAACAAAGTTACTTTATCCAATTCTCTCAAGCCATCGCGCAGACGCTTTGCCAAACTGTTTTCGTAGGCTTCGAGATGCGTCATGCCATTCACTATTCGGCTGCGGCGCGTTTCTCCTTCACCGAAGCTTGCAAAAAACTCGATGGCTGGACGGATGCCCGCAATCCCTTCGTGGTTTTGCGTGCCCGTTTCCAGGTTGTCCGGATAATAATCTGGTGACGGGACAAGTTTATACGGCTTCAAGCCTTTGAAAATGCTTTCGCGGATAACTGCAATGCCGACATGCGGCCCGAAGAATTTATAGGCCGAGCACAAAAGGATATCAATGCCCTGCTGCTCCCGGTCAAGCACCATATGGGGTGCTGCATGGACAGCATCCGCTGCCACCAAGGCACCAACTTCTTTTGCACGCTGGACTATGGGCTCAATGTCGACGATTGTTCCGACAGCGTTTGACGCCAGTCCGACTGCTACGAGTTTGGTCTTTTCGTTGATCAATTCGTCCAAGTCCTGCAGGTCAAGCGTTAAAGCATCGGTATCCACAGGGATCCAGCGGACATTCAATCCCCGGTCTTGCGCCATCATCAGCCATGGATCGACATTTGCGCGATGGTCCATTTCCGTGACGACAATCTCATCTCCCGCTTTAAATTGCTTGCCGAGCGCATTCGCGATGGCGATTGTCAACGTTGTCATGTTAGCGCCGAAAGCGACTTCATTGGGCTGCACATTCAAAAAGTCCGCAACTGCCCCTTTTGAACCAGCAATCATTTCTTCCGTTTCCCAGCTTGATGGGAAAGAGCCGTGGAGATTCGCACCTCCGCGCTCCATATAGCTGGCAATGGCATCGATAGCCGATTTGACGACCTGTGAGCCGCCAGGCCCATCGAAATACGCCACATTTTTTCCGTGGTATGTACGTTTCAGTGCTGGGAATTGCTCCCGCACAGCTTGGATTGGAAATTCAGTTTCAGTCATTTTCATTAGTTCGCTCCCCTTTGATTATCAATTTTCACATTAGCCATACCTTCTCTCTACTAAACCATTTTTGGGCAGCAAGTGTCTAATGGAAAGAGCTATTTTCAGAAAATTAATTCATTAAAGAAATTGGCGCATAAGCAAGAAACAGTGGTCCGCTCCCCCGTCTTCTGGATTAACCACTTCTATTAAGGGTAAAGACCTTTATCGACAACGAAAGGAAGAAGCCAAATGCCTTATTTCATCTCAGACGGCTTGGAGTTGTATTACGAAGATATCGGCGAAGGACCGCCATTGCTTCTTTTGCACGGCCTGACCAGCAACCACGCCATGTTCTACCGGGAAATGAATTTCTTTAAAAAGAAATTCCGTGTTATTGCATTGGATGCGCGCGGCCATGGCAAATCTGCCAAGCCGCCGCAGTATACACTCGACGACCACATCGACGATGCAGCTGCCCTTATCCGCTTTTTGAAACTCGAGTCGCTTTCTGTAATTGGCGTATCGATGGGCAGCTACATCGCTCAAGGCATTGCCATCGAATTGCCGGAACGGATTGAAAAGCTTGTACTCGTAGCCACTAAATCACACGGTGAACAATCTTCGATGGACGAGCTGTTCGAACGATATGAAGAGGAATTCAAAGGGCTCAACACGATTGAAAAGCTACAAAAATCTTCTGAATTCATGTTTCATGACCAGGAAAAAGTCAACCGCTGGCTTGAGAAAACGGCCGAAAACAGCGATGGGCTGACAGGACGTGAACAAAGCATCGCCTCAGCAGCGATTACCAGCTTCGATTTCCGCCCGAAACTTTCTGCTGTGCAAGCGGAAACGCTGGTCATCAGCGGTTCGTACGACGGATTGAATCCTCCGCCAAAAGGCCGCGAGACCGCTAAATTTATTCCAGACGCGCTCTTCATGGAATTCAAGCATTCGGGCCATGCGCCCAACGTCGAACAAGCACGGCTGTTCCTTGGTATCACAGATAATTTTCTTGACTAAAAAACCCGTCAGGCAATTGCCTGGCGGGTTCGTCTTTGTTTATTGAGCTGTGTAGCCGCCATCAAGAACGACAGCCTGCCCTGTGACGCCTGATGCTTTGTCGCTCGACAAGAACATCGTGTAATCTGAAATTTCCTGTACCGATAGGAGGCGTTTTTGCGGTACCAATGGATAGATGACTTCTTCAAGCACTTTATCCAGAGAGACATTGCGCGTTTTCGCCAAATCGCTTAACTGATTGCGCACAAGCGGTGTATCAACATAGCCTGGGCACATGGCATTAACTGTAATGCCATGCTCCGCACCTTCAAGAGCAGCAACTTTCGTCAAGCCGATGACACCATGCTTCGCGCTGTTATAAGCCGCTTTGCCTGCGAACCCGACAAGGCCGTTAATCGAAGCCATATTGATAATGCGGCCTTTCCCTTGTTTTTTCATGATCGGGAAAGCGTGTTTTGTTGCAACGAACGGTGCAACAAGCATGATTTTCACCAATAACTCGAATTTTTCAGTCGGAAATTCTTCAATCGGTGAAACGAATTGCATGCCTGCATTGTTGATCAGAACGTCCAACGACCCGTAAGTTTCAACCGTTTTCTTGATCGCCCCTTCAAGTTCTGTTTCGCTTGTGACGTCAACTTTCAGGCCAATCGCTTCAAACCCTTGGCTTTTCAACGTGTCTGCGGCTTGCTGCACCGCTTCTTCATTGATATCCGTCAACACAATTTTTGCGCCGGCTTTTGCAAAATCGGCACTGATTTCATAGCCGATGCCGCTGGCGGCACCAGTGATGAACACTACTTTGTTTTCAACCATCCGAATGACCTCCACTTATTATTAAATTCCCATGCCGAATGAGAACAGGACGATTGCAATGATGGTACCAAGAAGCGGCACAATAACCGTCACAGCTCCTACTGCACCGTAAGCCGCTTTATGCGTCTCGCCACAGATACCCTGGATCGTCGTTACGACATAACCGTTATGCGGCAATGAATCCAACGCCCCGGAAGAAATCGAAATTGTCCGGTGAAGTGCTTCTGTATTGACCCCTAAATCGATGTAATGAGGCGCAAGCAAAGGCAATGCGATTGCCTGGCCGCCTGAAGATGACCCGGTAATCCCGGCGATGACACTGACCGCGATCGCTCCGCCGATTAGCGGGCTTCCCGGGATATTCGTCATAGCGTCAACCGCAGTCTGGAACGCTGGCACTGCTTTTGCAACGCCGCCAAAGCCGACAACTGCTGCAGTATTTCCTATAGCGATCAATGCGCCGATTGTTCCATCGGTCAACGCTTTGCCAAGATCTTGGAAATGTGTTCTGTTTAGAATATATGTTGCAAGAACCCCGCCAAGCAATGCGATAACCAAAGCGGATGTTTTCAATGAATCATGGAAAATGAAAGAAACGACAAGAACCACTAGCAACGGAATCAAGCCCATGATCGGGTTTGGAAGATTGCGCTCTGGCACCACTGGATCTGTTTTGCGCGACTCAAAACGCTCGCCTTTGTTCACTGCTTTACTGATCATGCGCTTCAGCCACCAGTAGCCGAATACCGCCATGAAGACTGCGACAACGATACTGACTTCCCAGCCAGCGTAAGGGCTTGTGCCTAAAAATTCAATCGGGATCCAGTTCTGGATTTCCGGAGAACCTGCTGAAGTCATCGTGAATGTTACTGAACCAAGTGCCAATGCCGCCGGAATGAAACGGCGAGGAAGATCCGCTTGTTTAAACAAGCTAAGCGCCATCGGATAAACCGAGAATGCTACAACGAACAAGCTCACTCCGCCGTAAGTTAAGACCGCACAAGCGATGACAATTGCAAGTACCGCACGCTTGATGCCGAATTTGCTAACCAGCCAGCGTGATACGCTGTCAGCAGCCCCGCTGTCTTCCATTAATTTACCGAAAATTGCTCCAAGCAGGAACATCGGGAACCAAGCTGTGATGAATCCGGAAAACCCGGTCATATAATTTCCTAAAAAGTTTACTTCCCCTTCTCCGACCATCTGTGGGAACAATGGCAAGCTGCTGAACAACGCAACGACCAATGCACTCAACGGCCCTGCAATCAGCAAGTTTGTGCCTCTCATTGTCAAGAAAATGAGCAACGCCAAACCTCCGATTAAACCAATCATACTGAACATCTTATTTCCCCCTTTGATTTTGCTTGCCGCTCCCATAGCCGACTATGATTACACCATCTCCACGCCCTTCGATGTGAAAGCGCTTACTAACTAGTTTAAGAAAAAATTCAAATATTTGTCACAATGCTAAGACGCGAGCGGCTTTTTTTAGTGTACACTGCGGCATAGGATAGGTAAAATGAATAAAAACTATATATTCTATAACAAATAGTTATATGTCAGGAGCAGTCAAATGGACATCCGCCAACTCAAATACTTTATAGAAGTCGCTAAATACAAAAGCTTTACAAAAGCTGCCCTCGCGCTCCATGTTACACAGCCGACCTTGAGCAAAATGGTCAAAAACCTGGAAGATGAAATGGACGTCGTACTTTTTGACCGGTCATCCCGCCAGATCACCTTAACAGATGCCGGCGAAGTCGTTTACGAACAGGCCACTAAAATCGTCAATAGCTTGGATGATTTATCTGCTTCTTTATACGATGTTATGCATTTAAAAAAAGGGAAAATAAAAATCGGCTTACCGCCTGTCATCAGCACCTTGTTTTTCCCGACGATAATCGCCGAATTTCAACACGCCTATCCGGATGTCACTGTGGAAATCGCTGAATACGGCGCCCGCAAAGTGGAACAAAAAGTATTGGAAGGCGTCGTGGACCTCGGATTTGTCATGCTGCCGGTCGACGCTGAAAAATTTGATGTCGAGCCTTTTGTGGAACAGGAAATCAAATTGCTGGTCCATGAATCACATCCTTTAGCAGATCGTGAGGTCGTCGACTTGATTGATTTCAAAGACGACCCTTTCCTTCTATTAAGTAAAGAATTTACATTGAACAGCAAAACCATCGAATTCTGCCTAAGCGAGGGCTTTAGCCCGAGAGTCGCGTATGAGAGCTCGCAATGGGATTTTATTGTCGGCATGGTCGAAAAGAATCTCGGCGTCACTTTGATGCCTAAACTGATCTGCGACCGCGTCAAAGACGGCCCGTTCAAAACTTTGTCGCTGTCCCACACATTTCCTTGGCGCTTAGGAATCATCATGGCGAAAAATCGCTATGTCCCCTACATTTCGCGCTCGTTCATCACACTCGTCAACGACTTGCCGAAATTCTGAATCTGCTGCTTTTGCTTCAAAAAGGTCTGCGTTGGCTAATGAGCTTTCTCATTCTCGCAGAGCTTTCAAGCGCCGGCACATCAACGATCAATGCGGAATAATGAGAAGCATGTACTTCCCGACATATTACGTGAGCGGCATCCAATAAATTTCCTTCTTTAAATGGACTTATAAATTTTAATTGATGCTGTTGACAAACGTTCTCATTACCTTATAATCGATATTGAGAATCATTTTCATTTGGATTCCTACAACAATCAAAGGGAGAGACAGACATGAAAAAAATGCTATGCGCTGCACTGGTTTTGATGCTTCTTTTATTATCAGCTTGCGGAAACCAGGAAGCTGGCAACGAATCGTCAGAAGGCGATGCACCTAAAGATACGGAAAGCAAAGAAGTAAACTTATATACAGCACGCCATTACGATGTAGATGATGAGCTTTACAAGAAATTCGAAGAAGAAACGGGCATTAAAGTCAACTTGATCAAAGGCGAAGCGGATGAATTGCTTGAGCGCATCAAGCGTGAAGGCGATGCTACTGAAGCCGACCTATTTCTAACTGCGGATGCTGGGCGTTTGTTCCGTGCTAAAGACGACGGCTTGTTCCAGGCTGTTTCAAGCGACTTGCTAGACGAACAGATTCCTGAAAACTTCCAGGATACGGACCAAATGTGGTATGGCCTGACCAAACGTGCACGTGTAATCGTTTATAACAAAGAAACTGTGACTCCTGAAGAACTATCGACTTACGAAGCGTTGACGGAAGACAAATGGAATGGCCGCGTATTGATCCGCGGATCTGAGAATGTTTATAACCAGTCATTGCTGGCTTCATTCATCGAAATTGATGGTGAAGAAAAAGCGAAAGACTGGGCAGCGGGAATGGTTAAGAACTTTGCACGCGATCCTGAAGGCGGAGACCGCGACCAAGCGAAAGCCATCGCAGCTGGTGTTGGCGACATCGCCATCATGAACACGTATTACTTGGGGCAAATGCTTAACTCGGAAGACCCTGAAGAAGTGAAAGTTGCTGAAAACCTTGGCATCTTCTTCCCGAACCAGGAAACTACAGGCACGCATGTGAACGTCAGCGGCGCGGGTGTGGTAAAATCGTCTAAGAACAAAGACAACGCACTCAAATTGCTTGAGTTCTTGTCTGCTCCTGAAGCACAAGGAATATTTGCAGAAGCGAATTATGAATATCCTGTAAACGAAGCTGTCGAAGAAACTGAATTGCTGAAATCATGGGGCGAGTTTAAAGAGCAGGACATTCCATTGTCAGCTCTTGGAACGAACAACTCAAAAGCGATTCTGATCTTCAACGAAGTCGGCTGGAAATAATAAAACGAAATCCCCGTGTTGCGTTCCTTCGCAGCACGGGATTTCTTGCGATTGGAATAGAGAGGTGTTTAGAAGATGCAAAGAAGTTTTAAAAATATCAATGTGTGGACATTTTCGGCAGTGGCCATCATGGCGCTTCTGTTTTTGCCGAATTTGACCATTGTCGGCGGAATCTTCACTCCGACAAACGAAAACTGGGCGCACATGAAGGAACATGTTCTTTGGTCCTTCGTATCCACCTCTCTGATTCTGGTTGTGGCTACTGCCGTCTTGACCATTTCCATCGGGTTGAGCCTGGCGTGGCTGATCGCCCAATATCAATTTCCTATGCGGAATTTTTTGAAATGGGCTTTGATCTTGCCTCTCTCCATCCCGCCTTTTATCGGCGCTTACACGTATCATGGAATCGTCAATTATACCGGCGTCATCCAGACGACGCTGCGCGACCGATTCGGGATGGAAGTGAACCCCTCTTATTTTGACATCATGAATCTGCCGGGTGCAATCTTCATCTATACGATCTTTTTGTATCCATACGTCTACACAATCACACGAATTTTTCTGTCCCAACAATCCGCGTCGTTGATCGAAACGTCACGGGTGCTTGGAAAAGGCCCATGGGGCACTTTCTTCCGTGTCGTGGTGCCCATCTCCCGGGTCTCCATCATAGGTGGTGCAAGTTTAGTCGTGCTGGAAGTACTTAACGATTATGGCGTTGTGAAGTATTACGGCATCCAGACGTTTACCACAGCAATATTTCAAACCTGGTTCGGATTGGGAGACATTGAAACATCCATCAAACTGGCTGCTTCACTCATGGGCTTTGTCATTCTGGTCCTGATGATTGAGAAATTGCTGCGTGGGCGTCGCCAATACAGCTATTCAACGACTAAAGTTCGCCCATTGCCGCTGATTCAGCTGACCGGCTGGAAAGCCGCAGGAGCTACGGGCTTTGGACTAGTGATTATGAGCCTTGGATTCTTCATCCCAGTCATCCAATTGATTGACTGGACGATTTTGACTTTCGGTACGATACCAATGGCAGAATTCATGTCCTACGTAAAAAATTCGGTGACGGTCGCCGGAATCGCAGCCACCGCCATCATTGCATTTGCATTAATAGTCGGGAATTTCGGGCGGCTCGTCCACGGCAAGATGGCTAAACTGCTGCCGCGCTTGAGCATACTGGGCTATTCCATTCCAGGTGCAGTCATTGCCGTAGCCGTGGTAACGGCATTTATCGGCCTTGACCGCACACTCGCCCCTGTGTATCAAGCTCTTGGATTTGACACGACTTTAGTATTGAGTGTAAGTTTAATCATGTTAATATCCGCTTACATCATTCGTTTTTTTGCCATCGGCTATAATTCGATCGAGTCCGGATATGACAAAATTGGCACCAACTTCCGCGACGCTTCAAGGCTTCTCGGAATGGGCATTACAAAGACATTCTTTAAAGTCGATGTCCCGATGCTCAAAGGCGCAATCATCAGCGGGTTCATCATCGTCTTCATCGACATCTTGAAAGAAATACCGCTGACATTGATTTTACGGCCATTCAATTTTGATACCTTATCAACGAAAGTATTCCAATACGCCAGTGACGAAAAGATCATGGAAGCTTCCCAAGCTTCATTGCTTATTATAGGGATCAGCGCACTTTCCATTATCGTCTTTTATAAATTTATCGAAAAGGAGCCAAAATAGTATGTTTATTTCCATCGATAACGTGTGTTTCTCCTATTCCAATACAAAAACTGCAGCTTTGAACCAATTTTCCATGACGATCGAAAAAGGTGAAGTCATTTCGATCCTCGGACCGAGCGGCAGCGGCAAAAGCACGGTGCTGCGCCTCTTGGCCGGCTTGGAAAAACCGGAAGACGGTTCTTTCAACATTCAAGACACCGTCATTTTCAATGAAAAGAAATTCCTGCAGCCGGAAAAACGGGGAATTGGCATGGTATTCCAGGATTACGCATTGTTCCCGCACATGACGGTCGCTGAAAACATCATGTTCGGCTTGTTCCGCTTCAAGAAAGCGGCGAAGCAGGAACGCTTGCAGGAAGTCCTGGAGTTGGTGGAACTAGAAGGCTTCGCAGACCGCTATCCTTACCAGTTGAGCGGCGGACAGCAGCAGCGCGTGGCGATTGCCCGTGCAATTGCCCCGAAACCGCATCTTATCCTGCTGGATGAACCTTTCAGCAATTTGGATGCTGAACTGCAAGGGAAAATTCGCAAAGAGCTGCGTGATATCCTTAAAAGAGCCGATATTACATCCGTCTTCGTGACACATGATGAAAATGATGCCCACGCAATTGCAGACCGCATCGTAAAGCTGAAAGACGGCAAAATCGAAGTTATCGGACGCCCGTGTGACATCTTGAACATCAACCGCCAAGCGGTCGTTGAAGCGGTCGCATTAGTTGAACAGCGCGACATGATTTCGGTTTAAAGCACAAGCACTCTTGGCTATCTCTTCTGTAAAAGGATTAACTTTCAGTTAATCGGGAATTTAATAGCAATACGTCTATTAAACGGAGGAACAGCAAATGGATAAAAAAAATGCTTTTCTTGTATGCGCATCGTGCGCCAGTGCTTTCGTGTTGGTGAATTACTTGAAAAAACGAGGGAAAAGATTCTGGGTCTATCCGGATCATTACAACACCCAAAGCTCAGACCAGAAAGAAAGTCCGAACGCCGACTTGGATCCCGCCGAAAAAGGACTGACAGAATTGGATGCAGCCCATCGCTCGGAATGGGTATCAATGGGCTATCCGTTGACCTACCATGACCTTGACGAGGACCGTAAACCTTATAAGAATTGAAAAAAGCAGGCTATCGAGATACTCTCGATAGCCTTTTTATTGCCCTTCAGGAGGACAAGTTCCGAGGCGGCGGAATCCCTCCATCTACAGTTTCACTAAAAGATATCTCTTTAATATGCATTAAATTGAAGTTAAGATGACGAACTGGTGCGTTATCAAGCACTAGCAGGAAGTCAACGTGAACTATTTGAAATTTAATAGGCAAAAGCCAAAAAAGGTGACGCCACGATCTAATTTCAAAAGCTCAATATAAGGAGCCCTTTGCTTTTGCAAAGGGCTCCTCTAAGTGTAAAAGCGCTGACGTTTTTAAGAATATTATTGAGCATTTCTCCTATTCCTTCACAATTTCGATTGTGCCTGCGATATCTATGCCGTTCAATGCCTGGGTCGCCAGCTGGTCCGCTTCTGCGTTGTTTTTCCTAGGCACCAGTTCGTAATTAGGCTGGATGCCGAGTTTCTTTATCTTGCCGTCGATGCGGTCTGCCCATTTTGCCAGGTTGATTTCAATGACTGGCCAGTCCCCATCCATCTGGTTGATGACCACTTTGGAATCGCCAATAAAGCTCACCGGCATGTCATGAACATTCAGCAGTTCCAGTTCCTGCAGGCTTAAATACAGCGCTGCATATTCCGCTTCATTATTCGACAGGTGCTCTGCTGCAGCGGCATTGCGCCGCATCCTGTAGGATTTCCCGCTTTGTTCGTAATAGATGACGCAGCCGAGCCCTGATGCGTTTGTGCCCAGGTTAAAGCCGCCATCAAAATAGACCGTGATGTTATGCGGTTCTGTTTCGATGCCTTTCAAATATTTTTTCAGTTCTTTTAATGACCAATTGCTGTCATAGCGGTCAATGAACGCCAAGTTTTTGACTCTGCCGGTGCGCTCTAGATCTTCAGCCAAAAGCAGCGCTTTGGCGGCTGGCATTTCTTCGGAATGGAAAACTGTCTCGGTCCCTTTAGGCGTTTTATAACCCCAATTGATGCGGAATTCCATTGCTCCGTCCCCCTAACCTTCTATACCCTACCTATTTCCTTTTACAGGGGTTATAAACGTCTCCCTGATTTAATGAAAAACCCGATTTCTTTTATTCACACATAAAAAAGGCGATTTCACTTTCTTCAGTGAAGAAGTGTGAAATCGCCTTTGCTGTTATTCTCCAGCGTAGCTCGCATAGACCACGAGCCTTTCCTCCCGTGTCCCCCTTGAAAAGTCGTACGTGCCAGAACAAGTGATCAACACCAGTTCCGGAGAAGAGGAATAGCCAAAGATTTTTGGAACGTCCGCCTGATCAAGCGGAACGGATTCCATCGTATGGACTTTATATATCAATTGGCGCCCTTCTCCTTCTACTGTGATCTCATCTCCCGGCTGCAGCTCTGACAGGTCCCAAAATACAGCAGGCCCGTCAATGCCGTCGACATGCCCTGCTATGACAGCTCTGCCGTTTTGGCCAGGCTTATAGCCCGGAGAAAACCAGCTGACTTCATCTATATCATCCGGCACAGCCATTTCACCGGTCTTCGTAGTTCCCAGATGCTGCACTGACGTGTCGACTCCGATAGCGGGAATTTTCAACGACTCGGGTTTAATACCTGTCCGTGCGCTTGCATTGATTGGATTGCCCGCAGGCGCTGCCGCTTTCACATTCACTTCTACTTCCACTTTCTCTGTTGGTTCAGCGGCAAATCCGACGTTCTCGCTGCGCACGCTCACTTCATCCTCCGCTTCTTGGCAGCCGGCAAGGACGCCAAGGAGGCCGAGCATCAGCAGTAACTTATTCTTGAAATCGTCTTTTCCATACCAGTCCACTGGCTGCAAACAATGCCAGCGTGCCAGCGATCAATAACCATGGTGTTTGTTGTTGGCTAGGTGTTCCCAATCCTGTTGTCGGCATGCCGTCTGGCGATCCTGCCGCTTCGTAATCCACTAATGCCAATACTTCTAATGAATCAGCTGTGTTGACAGCAAATACGCTGTACACTGTATCAGCTGCTAGTTCTGTTCCTTCCAATGGCAGAACCTGAGTGCCATCCGGCAAACGGATTTCCAAGTCGTAAGTGCCTGCATCCAATTCAGCGTAATCAGTGATTCCTGGGAATTCCGCTCCACTGAATACTGCATCTCCACCGATCAATCCTACATCAACTGCTGGAGCATCCGGCGACAAATGGCCGACGCGGATTTTCGTTTTGCCTGCTGTTACTTCCATAGAATCTTCCGCTACTACAAATTCAAGTGCATCCACTGTATTGGCAGCTGCAACTGTATAGGCTTTCCCTGCTTCAATCGCGAGGTCTGCACGCAGCACCCCTGCACCTTCCTCATACGCTGTGCCTGTTGCAAAAACTTCTACATCATGTGTTCCAGCTGGCAGATCCAAATAGCCAGAATCCGCTTTGAATGGAACATTCTCTAATGCCGCATCCCCATTTACATATACATCTACCGCTGGAGCGTCTGGTGAAGCGTGGACAATCCGAACCTTGGCCGTGTGTGAATCTGCAGATACTCCTGTCACTAACGTCATGGCGAGCAGCAAAGCGAGTGAAATTAAAGCGAAAATTTTCTTCATTTTTTCCTCTCCTCTTCCTGTATAGTATTTGTATAACATTTGTACACCTTATTTATAATACATTCAAAACAATTGTGCAAGTGATAAAGTCAGAATTTTTTATTAATTTCTTTTATTTTAATAATAAAACCTTTAATTTTGATAAAAACAGTCCATCTCACCCTTTAAAATACTAATTTTTTCTTTTAACATCCTCCTTTCGTTTTTATAAAGCTTATTTGAAGACATTAAAAAAAGCGGCAGCCTAAGCTGCCGCCGCTCATCTTTATGTGGTTACAGTTCCTGAAGAAGCCGCTTGATCATCTTGAAGCTGAAGCGCTTCTTTGCGCTTGAGTTCTGTGATTTCTTCATCGCTGAGGTATTCGATCTTGATGCCGAAAAAAGCCATGATGATCGCAATGATCGGTACCGTGTAGTTTAAAATGGCATATGGCGCATAAGCGAATGGATGCACTGCCAATGTTGCAAGAATGAAGACGCCGCACGTATTCCATGGAACCAGCGGTGATGTAACGGTTCCGCCGTCTTCCAAAGCGCGCGACAGATTTTTCGAATGCAGTTTTTTGTCCCGGAAAGCTTTAGCGTACATGCGCCCCGGAAGCAAGATTGAGATGTATTGTTCAGAAGCAGTTACGTTGGTGAAAAATGCGGAAATGACCGTTGCGGCGATAAGGCTGCCAGCAGAACGCGCCACTTTTAAAATCTGGTTGACGATTGATTGCAGCATCCCAACCTGTTCCATGATGCCGCCGAAGACCATAGCGACAATGGTAAGCGACACAGTGAACATCATTGATTCGATGCCTCCGCGGTTGAAGAGATCGTCAACCATTGTGTTGCCGGTTGAAATGGTGAAACCGTCATGGAGTGTATTGACCGCGTCGCCGATATTGCCGCCTTGCACGGCTACGTGGCAAACCCAGCCCAAAAATACACCAATCGCCAAAGCCGGAATAGCCGGAACCTTTTTTGCGACCATCACGATGACTGCAAGCGGTACGAGCAGAAGCCATGGTGAAATGGTGAAATTGCTTTCAAGGGTTGACAGGATTGCGCTGATTTCACCTGTATCTACAGCAGAACCGCCGAATTTGCGCCCCAAGAAGAAATAGGCGATGAGGGCAATCAGCAAGCCAGGTATCGTTGTATAAACCATGTGCTTGATGTGGTCGAACAGGTCAGTTCCCGTAATGCCGGCTGCCAAATTCGTCGTGTCGGAAAGCGGAGACATTTTGTCGCCGAAATACGATCCTGAAATAACAGCACCAGCGACCATAGCGGCCGGAATTCCCATGCTCATGCCAATGCCCATGCCCGCAACGCCAATCGTGCCCATTGTTGACCACGAACTGCCGATCGCCAATGTGACAATCGCGCAAATCATGCAGATCGTTACGAGGAACAAGGACGGCGTAATCAGTTTCAAGCCGTAGAAGATCATCGTTGCGACTACTCCCCCGCCAATCCACGAACCGATGATCATGCCAACAAGGATGATAATTAAAATAGCTGGCAGCGCCATACGGATGCCTTTATAGGCTCCTTCTTCAATATCATCCCATTTGTATCCGAGGCGCCAAGCGATAAAAGCTGCAACAGCGGTTCCGATCAATAGCGGAACATGCGGGCTGCCTCCGAATTTAATGATTGTAACTGCCATGGCAGCAATCATTGCCACTAAAGGAACAATGGCCAGAAAGAAAGGTGTATGTATTTCCTGATGTTGATTCATGCTTTCTCTCCTCACTTGATAATCTATTAGTTATTTTGCCACGATAATAATGTAAGCGCAATCAAAATTTATGAAAACAAAAAAATTTCAAAAATTACTTTTTATAATTATTATGTTATTTTATTAAATATACGATACTTCGTTCAGGCGTGAAGGACCCGCCATAAACTTGAAAAGGAAAGGAGGGTTCTGGATGGGCAAAAAAATATTGGTGATCGGCGCTGGAATCGGTGGTCTGACAGCAGCATCCCTGCTTGCGAAAAATGGCGATGCTGTCACCCTCCTGGAAGCATCTTCAGAACTCGGCGGCTGTGCCGGAAAATTCAAGCGCCATAAATTCCTGTTTCCCGCTGGCGCAACGCTCGGGATGGGGCTGGAGGCAGGCGGCATCCATGAGCGGGTATTCCGCTTTCTGGATGCGCCGCTGCCGATGGAACCGCTCGACCATGTCATGGAAATGGTTCATCCCGAAGCCACTTACCAGTTTTTGAAGGACAGAAAGCTCCATGTTGACGGCATTGTGTCGCATTTTCCGGAATACGATAAACAGATTCGTTCTTTCTATCGGGAAATCCAGCAAACCGCGGCGGTTGTCCGGACTTTGATGGATCCGCTCCCTGCTCTTCCCCCTTCAACCCCAAAAGAATGGGCTTATCTCGCTGCCGCTGTCAGGCCGGTTCATGTCAAACTCTTGCCCTTTCTTCACCAGACACTGGGGCAGCGATTGGAACGCCACGGCCTGGCACAGCTCCATCCCTTTCGCCACATGTTGGACGGGCTTTTGATCGACAGTATGCAGACCGGCAGCGAAGACGTTTCCTATCTCCTGGCTGCTACAGCGCTTGATATTTACCACGAAGGCGCTTTTTACGTACCGGGCGGCCTTTACCGTTTCGCCGAAATCATGGCGGACAGCTTGATCGCAAATAACGGTGTCCTGAAGAAAAGGCGGACAGTCCTTAAACTCGAAAAAAGCGAAAGCGGTTGGCACGCAATCGACCACCGCGGCAACGGCTACGAAGCGGATGCGGTTATCGTTAATGCGCCGATTCATTTACTGCCGCAAATGCTATCGCCGGAACTCATCAAGCAATTGAAAAAGCCGCTCGCTGAAGGCATGCAAAGCGAAACTTGGACGACTCTGACGCTCTATATGGCCATTGATGAATCGAAACTGGCTGTTCCTCTGCCATTGTTCCGACAGATTTCAACCGGGGACGGCTTGGCAGAAGGTGGGCATTTCTTCATGTCTGCATCGCATGCAGAAGATCGGCTGCGGGCGCCGGATGGATTCCGGACTGTGACCGTTTCCACCCATTCAGAAGCCCGGCACTGGGATAACAAGGACAAATACAAATCCACCCGTAAAAGCCTTACTGAAAAGATGCTTGCTGCAATCGAAAGTCAGATTCCCGGTTTTCGAAATGCCATCGTCCATCTTGAAAAAGGAGCGCCGAAAGCTTGGGAACGTTTTACCGGCAGGCCGAACGGCTATGTCGGCGGCTTTCCGCAAACGCTCGATTCCGCTTTATTCAATTCCATTTCACACCGTTCCGGGATCCCTGGCCTTTACCTTTGCGGCGACCATATTTTCCCTGGCGGCGGCACAATCGGCGCAGCAGCAAGCGGCATCCATGCCGCCCGGTCAATTGCCGGATTACGGCTGGTTTAATGTTTCGGCTATTGAAAATCTATAAGTTCAATTACACAAAATAGAAAGGGGATAGCTATTTTGCGAAATTATGGAGTGGATTTTCACGACATCACAAACAGTGACTTGCCTCTTGTCGGCGGCAAAGGGTTGAACCTTGGGAAGCTGGCAAAGATTCCTGGAGTGACAGTGCCTGGAGGTTTTTGCGTAACAGCGGCGGCATTCAAAAAAATCACCGCCGAAAGCCCGGAAATCCAAAAGGCAATCGAAGACCTCTCCGCGTGCCCTGCCGATGATCTTGCTAGCATTAGCAGCGCAGCCGGGAAGATCCGTGGATTAATCGAAGCGGCGGAAATTCCGGAAGACATCAGACAAGAGATTGTGCGCCGCCACGCCGAATACGGCGAGCAAGGTGAATACGCTGTGCGATCAAGCGCGACCGCGGAAGATTTGCCTTCTGCCTCGTTTGCCGGCCAACAGGACACGTATCTAAACATCATAGGACCAAATGCGATTTTGCACGCGGTCCGACGCTGCTGGGCTTCCCTTTTCACCGAGCGCGCTGCTATTTACCGGAGCCAAAACGGTTTCGCGCATGGCAATGTTTTTCTTGCTGTCATCATCCAGCGCATGATATTCCCGCAAGTGTCCGGCATCCTGTTTACTGCGGATCCGGTTTCGTCCAATCGGAAAATGCTTTCAATCGACGCCAGCTATGGGCTTGGAGAAGCTTTGGTGTCTGGAGTCGTCTCTGCGGATAATTACAAAGTGCAGAACGGGGAAATCGTTCAAAAGACAGTATATTCGAAAAAAGTTGCTGTGTATCCGGTTCCGAGCGGCGGCACTGAAGAACGGGCAGTCGAATCCGAAAAACAGCAGCTCCAAGCTTTATCTGACACGGAGATTTTGATGTTGGAAAGACTGGGCAGGCAGATTGAAGCCCATTTCCGTAATCCACAGGATATCGAATGGTGCATCGATAAGGGCCGGATTTTCATTCTTCAGAGCCGCCCAATTACTACCCTCTTCCCGCTACCGCCCAAAAAGGATGATGCGCTTCGCGTCTACATGTCCATCGGCCATCGCCAAATGATGACAGCGCCCATCAATCCCTTGGGCATGTCGTTTTTCGGATTCATGCCGGAGATTCCGCTGGATTCAATCGGGGGGCGCTTATATGTCGATATATCCCACGACCTGGCTTCTTGGAGCGGCAAGATGATGCTTGTCAATGGTTTGCGCAAAAGCGATATCAAGATGCACCATGCCCTTGCTGATTTCGTGAAAAGAAAAGAGCCGCTGCCAACCGGGGATAGAATGTTCAAAATCGGTTCTGGTGCGCTATCCTGGAAATTTGTTTTTGAATTGTTCAATGTCTACTTCAAGAACGACCGGAATCTAGTCAAAAGAATCATTGCCAAAAATGAGGCTTCTCTCCAGCAGGCTGCCGAGCAAATCGGACTTTTCTCAGGGGATGAGCTGCTTGCTTTCCTATTACAGGATCAAAAGAATTTAAAGAAAAATGTTTATGATCCACAAGGCTTAGCAATCATCATGGTCAGCATTTACGCGATGATGTGGATCAACGGAAACATGGGAAAATGGCTTGGAGATAAAAATGCAGCCGATATTTTGTCCCAATCCGTTCCGGATAATGTTACTTCTGAAATGGGCTTGGATTTACTGGATGTCGCCGACGCTGCCCGCAACTCCCCCGATGTCATCCGTTTTTTGCAGAATCCAGATAAAAAGAACTTTTTCGAGTCGCTAGAAAAGCTCGAAGGCGGAAAAACGTTCAGTGCGGCATATCGAAATTTCCTAGATAAATACGGCATGCGCTGCGCCGGCGAAATCGATATTACCCAGACACGCTGGATAGAACAGCCTTCCATTCTAGCTCCTACAATCGTCAGCAATATCCAGAATTTCCGGCCGAAGGAAAAAACGGCGCGGCTGCAAGAAGGCAAGTTCAAAGCGGAGATGAAAGAACAAGCACTGGTTAGGGGACTCCAACGCCAGCGTGGAGGCAGAAGAAAAATCAAAAAGTTGAAAAAGCGCATCCGCATTTTGGACAACTACCTTGGCTTTCGGGAATATCCGAAATTCTCTTTCATCAAGCGGTATGGCATCTACAAACAGTCATTGATGAAAGAAGCTGCGTTGTTGCGGGATCGCGGAACTATCCGTGAAAAAGAGGATATCTATTATTTATTCTTCAATGAATTGCAGGAGCTTTTCCATACAGGCCACGCGGATTATCAAATTATCGAAGAGCGGAAGGCAGCTTACCGGCAATACAGCAAAATGGTCCCACCCCTCTTGATCACTTCCGAGGGTGAAGTATTGACCGGGGAATATGATATTGGCAATATGCCCGCAGGCGCGTTGCCGGGCATCGCTGTTTCAAGCGGCATTGTGGAAGGACGCGCGCGAGTGATTATGCGGATAGAAGACGCTTCTCTGGCAGAAGGCGATATTCTCGTCACTGCGTTTACCGATCCGAGCTGGACGCCATTGTTTGTTTCCGCCAAAGGACTCGTAACCGAAGTGGGCGGCCTCATGACCCACGGCGCGGTTATCGCACGGGAATACGGGCTGCCTGCTGTGGTAGGTGTTGAAAATGCCAGCCGCCTGATCAAAGACGGCCAGCGCATCCGCATCAACGGTTCGGAAGGTTACGTCGAAATCCTTCCATAAACTTGTGCCCGGCAAAAATAACCTAACCTGGATGCATTAAATTCCAGGTTAGGTTATTTTCTTCAAATTTTTAAATAGCCCACTTGCTATCCGCTTCAAAAATCGGCGGCTCTTTTTCTTCATAGGGCACTACGCGGACCTTCAGTTCAGCATTTCCTTTCACCGCTTTTGAAAGGGGGCATCGCTCATATGCCCCGTCCGCCAAAGACTGTACTTGCCTTAGGTCCAATCCCCTCACCGATACGTCCATTGCTATCGCAAACTTAGAGTCCCCATCTGCGCCATCCGGCATCATAGACACTTTGCAACTTATGCGGGTCCTGCCCGCAACCCCCACTTCTTCCATGACAGTTGCCAAAGTGAAACTGAAACTGCTGCTGCAGCCTAGTGCCAGAAACTTGGCCGGGCTGAAGCCTTCTCCGCTGCCTCCCATTTCTAGCGGCAAGGACACAAGCGTCGAAAACGAACCGTCTTCCATGTAACTTTCCCCGCCTGGACCGTCAATTGTGATGGCCGCGGCTGTTGTAAGCAGAGCGTCAGAACGATTATCCATTTCTGCCATCCCCTTTCTGAATCTTTCTTTAGCGACAGTATACTCCCATTTCTTCAAGCGTTCCATCAGCAATTACCACGGGAATTTTAACTGGTGTTCCGCTGGCGGGAGTTGTAAAATTAGGCAATGTACCGTTTTTTCACTAGCTCGAAACCCACCGAATCCCTCAAAAGGAGCCTGATAACCATGAACAAGCAACAGCTCACAGCACGCATCCAAGCCTCCAATAAAACCAAAAAGGCGGATGTGGTCATCCGCAATGCCCGCATTGTCAACGTCTTCACAAAAGGGCTGTCATCGGGCGATGTCGCCATCGTCGACGGTGTCATTGTCGGAATTGGCGACTATGAAGGAATCGTAGAAATCGATGCCTCCGGACGCTTCCTTTCCCCTGGCCTGATTGATGCTCATGTCCACATCGAATCATCGATGGTCACGCCGCATCAATTTTCCCAAGTCGTCTTGCCTCATGGCGTAACGACCGTTATCACTGACCCGCATGAAATCGCGAACGTCCGCGGGGCAGCGGGCATCGACTTTATGCTCGATGATTCGGCGGACACGATGCTCGAAGTTTTGTTCATGCTGCCTTCATGCGTACCGGCGACTCCTTTTGAAAATAGTGGTGCCGCATTAAGTGCCGAAGACTTGCGCCCATTTCTTTCAAACAACCGTGTCCTGGGGCTCGCGGAAGTTATGGATTTCCCGGCTGTCCTCGGCGCTGACAGCGCCATGCTCGATAAATTGCTGCTCAGCAGCCAAATCGACGGCCATGCCGCCGGACTTTCTGCAAATGACATCAATGTCTACCGGTCTGCGGGCATTCTAACTGACCATGAATGCACGACAAAAGAAGAAGCATTGGCACGCATCGAACGAGGGATGTATGTCATGCTGCGCGAAGGCTCGGTTGCTAAAGACTTGAGCGCTTTGCTCGGGGCAGTCACTGAACAAAATGCCTCCCGCTGCCTGTTCTGCACAGATGATAAGCACCTCGATGACTTGATTGAAGAAGGCAGCATAGACTTCAATGTCCGCGTCGCCATCGCCTCGGGACTCGATCCGATTACCGCCATTTCAATGGGCAGCTTTAATGCCGCGCAATGCTACGGGCTTTCTTCAAAAGGCGCCATCGCACCCGGCTATGACGCTGATTTCATTTTATTGGACAGTTTAGAGGATTTCACGATTTCCGAAGTTTATAAAGGGGGCAAGCTAGCCGCCAAAAACGGCCGCTATGCAGGAACTACTTCAGAACGGGCAAGCTCACACCAAGTTCGGGATACCGTCCATATGTCTGCATTAACGGCCGATGATATACGCATCCCGCTCCAACTAGGCGCCAAAGCACATATTATCGGCATCCATCCAAACAGCCTTCTTACTTCACATTTAATAGAAGAAGTTCCACAAGGCACAGGCTTTTTCACGGCAGATCCGGAACAGGACCTCTTGAAGATTGCCGTCATCGAACGCCATAAAGCGAGCGGCAATGTCGGGCTCGGAATCGCCAAAGGGCTCGGCTTGCAGCGCGGAGCCATTGCTACGACAGTTGCCCATGATTCGCATAACATCATTGCAGCCGGCACGAACGACGCCGATATCCTGTTGGCGGCGGAAACATTGCACCAAATTGGCGGCGGCCTAGCAGTTGTTGAAAACGGCAAAGTCCTTTCAACGCTCCCGCTTTCCATTGCCGGTCTAATGTCCGAAGCACCTTTTGAAGAGGTCTATACGCAGCTTAAAGAACTTGATAAAAGTCTTCTGGTAATCGGAGCTTCCACCCATTTCAACGCATTCCTCACCTTGTCGTTCCTGTCACTGCCAGTCATTCCCGACTTGAAGCTAACAGACCTTGGGCTTTTCGATGTCAAAGCGTTCAAGCATATCCCGGTATCCGCAGCAGCTGAATGACACAGTCAGTAAGCTTTCTCCCTTGGTGGCTGTTGCTTTTTTAGATTAGAATAGATGATGGATGCATATAGAATCTTAGGAATGAAAGGTTGTTACGCATGAAACCCTTTAACAGCATTACAGACTTGATCGGCGATACGCCGGTTGTTAAATTGAATAGACTTGTCCCAGCAGGCGCTGCGGATGTTTATGTAAAGCTTGAAATGTTCAACCCGACTAAAAGCGTGAAGGACCGTGCGGCTTATAATATGATCAAAATGGCGGAAGAACAAGGCGTCCTGAAACCTGGCGCGACAATCATCGAGCCGACAAGCGGCAATACCGGCATCGGCCTTGCAATGGTGGCAGCGGCGAGAGGCTATCGCGCGATTCTTGTGTTGCCCGACAACGCCACCAAAGAACGCATCAATTTGCTGAAAGCTTTTGGGGCCGAAGTGGAATTGACTCCTGCCGATGACAAAATGCCGGGTGCCATCAGCAAAGCGCTCGCGCTGAAAGAGGAAATTCCGAATAGCTTTATCCCGCAGCAATTTGAAAACGCGGCAAACCCAGACGCACACCGCCATACGACGGCTACTGAAATATTAGAGCAGATGGACGGCAAGCTTGACGCTTTCGTCGCTTCCGCTGGAACTGGCGGCACCATCACAGGGACAGGCGAAACCTTGAAAGATCATTTGCCGGATCTGCATATCGTCGTTGTGGAACCGAAAGGCTCTCCGGTATTATCCGGCGGCAAACCCGGCAAGCATAAATTGGTCGGCACAAGCCCGGGCTTCGTACCGGATATTCTGAACACTAAAATTTACGATGAAATCATGCAAATCAATGATGATGACGCCATCGATATGTTCAAAAGAATGGCGCGTGAGGAAGGCATCTTCGTCGGCCCTTCAGCCGGAGCCACTGTTTTTGCGGCAATCGAAACCGCTAAGCGCCTAGGTGCTGGCAAAAAAGTGCTGTGCATCGCACCGGACACCGGCGAACGTTATTTAAGCATGAATCTTTTTGACTGATTGAAATACCCCTTGTTGCCGCGGCAACAAGGGGTATTTTCATACATGCGTTTATTTGATTTCAAAGTCGAGCGCATCGCCTTTTTGCAGCTTGCGGATGTTTGACACCGATAGCTTGCTGATTCTGGCAACAGCCTCGTACGTTGCTCCCCCGATATGGGGAGTTGCGACTACGTTTTCAAGTTGCGGCAAGCCATTCGCGGGCGGTTCCTGTTCGAAAACATCTAAAGCTGCTCCGGCAATCTCCCCTTTTTGGAGCGCATCCGCTAAGGCTTTCTCGTCCACCAGCGGTCCGCGTGAAATATTGATTAGAAACGCTGTCGGCTTCATTTGGCCAAGCGTCTCTGCATTGACCAGATGCTTGTTTTTCGCGGTGAGTGATGTTGCAACTACGATGAAATCTGCTTCCCGGAACAAAATATCCTTATCGACAAAATGCGCATTCAACTGCTCGGCAAGTACATAATCCTTGTGGTTCCCGTAGACGAGTGTCTTCATGCTGAATCCCGTCGCGCGCTTAGCGAGTTCTTTTCCGATGGCGCCAAATCCAATGATGCCCAATGTTTTGCCGGACACTTCATAGCCCATTTCCGTTTGCCAGACCCCGCTTTTCACTTCCTTGTCTTTTTTGGGGATGCGCCGTGCCGCTGACAGCATCAAGCCGAACGCATGATCCGCCACCGCCGCGGCATTCACTCCCGGGGCGCTCGTAACGCGGATGCCTTTTTGCCTTGCGAAATCCACGTCAATATTGTCGATCCCCGCTCCGTACTTGATGATGCATTTTAAATTCGGCGCGGCATCAATCACTTCTTTATCAAGTTTGACGATGTTCACCAAAATGATTTCTGCATCTTTCACTTCTGCTTTTAATTGTTCTTTACCAATGCCGTTATCCGTATGCAGCACCTTCACTTCCCCGATTTCTTCAAGTTCGGATATCAGGTTTTTATCTGCTTCATAAAATGCTTCCTTCAGTAACAACACAATGTTCATCGAATCCCTCCAGCAATTAGTTTTCTTCCATCTTACCTTTCAGCTTCTCTTACTGCCGCAGTTTTTGCAAATTTACAAATATAAAAGGTGATCGCCATCACCTCTTCCCACTAGTTCTTCTACTGCTATATCCAAATCCTCAAAAGACAGATTGAAAAAGGTCAGCACGCGGGCAGGTTTCGCACAGATTCGCTTGCCGACTCGCTTTCTTTTCAATGGGTAAAAGCGATGCGCGACAATTTCTATGATGGGTGCGCCCATGAGAGCTTCAATGTCGAAGAAGAGCTAAAGCTGCTGATGAGCATCTTTTTGGCCGGGATTAAAACGTAAAAACCACCTTCAAAGAAGATGGTTCGTTTCCTGATTTCAGTTCGAGCCTATGGCCTTGTTGTTATTATTGCCAAGCGACCAAACGACAATCGGTATGAGCAGCAAAGCTAAGAAGCCTCCGCCGAGCGACAGCACCGCGTAGCTGTAACCTGCGACAACCATCCCAGACAACATGCCGCCAGCCGCGCCGGACAGCGCGACAAGCACATCGACTGTCCCTTGGGTTTTGGCCCTCGCCTCCGGCAGTGTCGAATCGACGATAAGCGCCGTACCGCTGATCAATCCGAAATTCCAGCCCAGGCCGAGCAAAGCAAGCGCAAGGATTAGCATAGGAAGCGAGCCACCCGGTGCAATTGCCGCCACAATTCCAGCGGAAAGTAGGGTTGCTCCCGCCGCGATGACCATTGCCGTCCGTCCAATTTTATCGACCAATACCCCCGTCAACAATGACGGCAGGTACATTGCGGTGATATGGATGCTGATGACCATGCCCACTGCGCTGAGGTCATGTCCGTAATGGCCCATATGGACAGGCGTCATCGTCATAATCGCCACCATGACAATCATCGTAACGACCATCACCGAGGCGCCAAGAAACACACCGCGGCTGTGGATTGCCGGCGTGTCATCAGCCGTTTTATTCAACGCTTTGTCGTCCTGCTCTTTTTTATCCGCGACTGCCTGTGCCACAAGCAAAGGATCTGGACGCAGGAAAAGGAACAGCACAATGGCCGCTGTAAAATAGACAGACGCCGATAAGATGAACGGACCAGCAAGCGCCGGAATGCTGATGGACTCGGCGAAGCGGCCCATGACGCCGACAAGGTTCGGTCCCGCAAATGCGCCAAATGTCGTTGACACCATGACGATGCTGATTGCCTTTCCGCGCTGTTCCGAGCTTGCAAGATCCGTCCCGGCATAGCGGGCCAGCAAATTAGTTGCCGTCCCTACTCCATAAACCAACAGCGAAATCAGCAACATCACTATATTATCTGCAATAGCAGACATTATTACGCCGATTGCCCCGATTCCGCCGACAAAGAATCCTGTGGCGAGCCCCGGACGCCGGCCGTATTTCTGCGACAGCTTTCCGACAAGGTACGCCCCGCCCGCTGAGCCTAAAGTGAACAGAGCGGTCGGAATGCCTGCAAAGCTCTCATCCCCGAACATATCTTGCGCCAACAATGCACCGACCGTAACGCCTGCTGCAAGTCCTGCGCCGCCTAGAATCTGCGAAAAGACCACAATCCACAGTGTTTTCCGATACAGCTGCTGCAACATTTCCGGCGATTCAGCATATTGCCTCATCAACTTGGAATTTCCCTGACCAGAATCGGGGGTTCTATTTTTCTGTGCCATAAAGCTTCCTTCTTTCTATATCCCTATTTTGTTTCAGTATGCGCTTGAACCCTGGATTCAACAATACCTTAAATTAAATAGAGGGATAGCTCTGGAGGGAGCGAATTTATATACTATCGGTTTGGCGGGTGAAGGAATGTTCTCGCTTGCGGCTTCGACTTCTCTGGCCATGGCGTACAATAGCTGCACAAAATCTTTATCAAATTATTTAAAAGGAGTGAAGAACATGGAGGGAAAAGATTTTATACCGTTCAAATCGTCCCCAGTGCTTCCGATTTTCGAAAAGTTTTCAACAGTCCGCGATGTTTCGCTCGTCTATGGGGATCCGATCGAGATGCATGGCAGGACCATTATTCCTGTAGCTAAAATCAAATACAGTGTTGGCGCAGGTGCCGGCGGCGGTTATGAACGTGAAGACAAAGATCCCGAGTCATCCGGCTTCGAAGAAGTGGAAGGCGGCCATGGCGAAGGGGCTGGCGGCTCTTTCCAAGTGAAGCCGTTGGGCATATATGATATCACAGCAGAGAAAACCGTCTACCGGCCGATTGTTCCGGTGGAACTTATTATCCTTCTGCCGCTCATGATGGCCGGCCTCGCATTTTTGATGGGGGCAAGCCAGGGCAAACCCGGCCGCATGGATCACAAAAATAGAGGCCGTATACGCATGGGCTCCCGCTGCAAAACCAAAGGACAAGGCACGAAGATGAAAGGCATGGGACATAGCGATTAAGGCTCATAGACCGTTTTGAAAGCGGCAAGAGCCCTCCGGAATCAACTGATTTCGGAGGGCTCCTTATTTCGTGGGGTTCCAGTTCGGCAACTATTCAATCTGTATTTGAGTGCCTTTGTTTGGCTTCTCTTCTTCTGTCGCCTTCGGAACTTGAAGCTGCAACATTCCGTCTTTAAATGCTCCGGAAATTTTGCTTTCGTCAATTTCCCCTACGAAGAAGCTTCGTTTAAAGGAGCCATAAGACCGCTCTTTGCGGATAAAATGACCGTTTTCTTCTTTCGTTTCCTTATTTTCCTCGTGGGTCCCTTTCACTTCCAGGTAGCCGTCCTTATATTCGACTTTGACGTCTTCTTTAGAAAATCCTGGCACGTCCATCTTCATTTCGTAATGATCTTCGACTTCTTTGATATCCACTTTTGGATAATGAGACTCCTTGAAAAACCGATCGATTAAGTCGGTTTCGAACCCGCTTTCAAATAGGCTCGGGAAAAAATCATCACGTTTGCTCGGCAAAAATTTTCGCATTGCTGTCTCTCCTCTTTTCATTTTATTTTTGAAGGCCGCAAGATGCCCACTTGCATTGAGTGCCATTCAAATCCTTTTTTCCAAACGTTCGGCATCCGCCTCCTTGCATGGATTTTTCGTTTTCACGTAATCCATATAAAGTTATTAGAATATTTAGTTTTCTATAAAAATTATAATCCTAATCAAATTAATGTCAACCGTTTTTCGTTTTGCATAGACTGATTTATCGTATAAGTTCTGAAAATAAAAACTGGTAAGACTATCTAATATTCAATAAAAAGGGTATATAAAATTATCACATGACGTAACTTATTAAGGAGGGATCGGATGTTCATACCGAGCGTGCTCGTAATCATCGGCTTTATCATTGTCCATATCTTCACCGACGCCATCAAATTCCTGGATGAACGCCCCACTAACCGGCTGATTTCATTGGTTTCGGGCGGCTCAATCGCTTACGTCCTTCTACATCTCGTCCCGGAACTGACCCATTACCGGGAAGTAGTTGAAGAGGCAACGCTGCCCAGCTGGCTTGAAAAAATCGATTACGTAACTTATGTAGCCGCATTGCTGGGAATTGCAGTTTTTTATGGCATCAATCAATTGAGCGAGAAATCGGAAAGGGAAAACAAAGAAGAAAAGAACCTCACCCGGCCGGATAAATCCATATTCGCTTTGGAAATCGGCGCGTTCGCTCTGTACAACGGCTTGATCGGCTATCTCCTCGCTGAATTGAGCGGGGATAGTATTGCCGCTTATGTCATTTACTTTATCGTCTTTTCTTTCCATTTCATCGCCAATAACCGTATTCTCCACTTGACCCATGAAGACCTTTATACGAAAATCGGGCGCTGGGTTTTGGCTTTTTCCGTTTTGGTAGGATGGATCCTGTACGAGACAACTCATGCCAGTGACTTGACCCTCGCATTCCTGTCCTCTTTCCTGACAGGCGGTGTCGTGCTGAACATCCTGAATGATGAATTGCCGGATGAAAAGAAAAGCAGCTATCCTGCCTTTCTAATTGGAATGGTATTTATCGCAGTTTTGCTGCAGGTGCTTATTAAATAAGGCAACATAAAAAGGGCCCGAAAGCCCTTTTTATATTGCCTTATTATTTTTCCAGTGCTCCGGTCATTTTCTCCAGCATATTTTCTACTGGTGAAATCCGGCCATTGCTGTCTTTGAAGAGGATATGCTTGCGCTCCAGTTTCGTGGGCGAATCGACGCCCGCAGCAGCAGCAATATTGTATAACCCTGCGCGCAGCGACGTGAGGTAATTTGTCGTCCGGAAAAGCTTTTCTTCAACTACAAGCCCTTCCTGCAACTCTCTGTCCGTTGTGGCCACCCCGGCCGGGCACGTATTCGTATGGCAGACCTCCGCCATGATGCAGCCTACACTGATCATGAAGCCCCGCGCAATCTGCACAAGGTCAGCCCCCATAGCCAGTGCAATCGCTATTTTATCCGGTGTAATCAATTTACCGGAAGCAATCAGTTTGACCTGTCCCCGGACGCCGTATTCACGAAGCACTTCATCCACAATCGGCAAAGCGGTCATAATCGGCAGCCCGACTGAATCCGCCAATTCCTGATACGTCGCTCCGGTGCCGCCTTCACCACCGTCAATGGAGATGAAGTCGGGTCCGCTTTGGCTTCCACGCTCTTTCATGATTTGCGCCATTTCCCGCAATCCTTCGATATCCCCGACCACGATTTTTATACCCACCGGCTTGCCGCCTACTTCGCGCAGCTCGTCAACAAAGTCGAAAAGCTTTGGAAAAGTATCGTACTTTACAAACCGGTTCGGGCTATTGACCGTTTTGCCCGGTTCAATCAAGCGGATCCGTGCAATCTCTTCCGTGACTTTCTTGCCCTCCAAATGCCCGCCGCGTGTTTTGGCGCCTTGTGCAAGTTTCACTTCAAAAGCTTTGACTTGGCCAAGCGCTGCCTTCTCTTTGAATGCCTCCATCGAGAATTCACCGTCTGGCGTCCGTACGCCAAACAGGCCGGGACCGATTTGCATCATGATGTCGGCTCCGCCTTTCAAATGGTAGTCGGACAACCCACCTTCGCCAGTGTTCATCCAGGTTCCTCCAGCGAGCGCTAGGCCGCTTGATAAAGCAGTAATTGCATGATCTCCAAGCGCACCATAGCTCATGCCTGCTTGTCCAATCAGCCCTCTCAAACGGAAAGGTTCGCGCACCCTGTTTTCACCGATAACGACCGCATCGTCATCGCGTAAATAATATGGATCAATCTGCACGCCTTCGCGATGCTCTTTGCGCGTCATCAACCCTTCTTTATCGATGACGTATTTATACGTATCAATTTTTTCTGTGTTGTCGACACGAAGTTCCGTGTCGAGGCGCGGGAACAGGCTATTCCTTATATAATAGCCTTCTTCTTCAAAATTCCGGTTGGAACCGAAACCGATCAGACGCTGATTGTATTTCGCAGACCGTGTAACGTCCTCAAACTGCAGGCGCGAAAACGGCTTTCCTTCATTATCATCCGAAAACAGGTATTGCCGCAGTTCCGGCCCAACCGCTTCCGTCATATAACGGACACGCCCGAGCAGCGGAAAGTTTCGCAAAATCGCATGCTGCTTTTGATTGTCATCCTTTTGATAAAGGTAAGCTACATAAGCCAGCGGCGCTAAAATCATCGATCCTGTCAATGCCGTCGGCAAGTGTTTCGATATTTTCCCCATCAATAACCCACCTTTTTTAAATTTGTCTTCCTTCATTTCAGTGCTTGCAGTGCTTCTGGGATTGCTGTTGTCCCCGGCGCAATTTCAAATGACCGGTTAGCTGCCGCCTCGCTGCCGATCGATTCCACGAGCACCGCCGCCACATCTTCAAACGGAATCTCGCCTTCTGCATCGCCTAAAGAGGAGGCTGCAGCGATCGTGCCAGTCGCAGGCTTGCTGGCGGACTTGGCCGGACGGATTACAGTGTACACCAGCCCAGACTGTATAATCATTTCCTCTGGCTCATCTTTTGCGCCAGTTTCTTTTGATTCTTCCGATTCGTCGGGGCGCACCGGACTTAAATAGATAAAGCGTTTAACTCCCTGCTGCTTTGCTTCTTCGACCACGCGAATTGCCGCTTGATGGTCTACCAGCATGTTCTTGTTTTCGCCGGCAATCGGATTGTCGCGGGCGATGTAGACGACTGCGTCGCAGCCGGCCAATACTCCACTGAAGTCTTTTTCCGTTGCCACAATGACCTTGGATGCGCCCAACATTTGGAGCTCCTCCGCCCGGATTTCCGTTTCCGCCATCGCCATCGCTTCATGCCCACGGCCAGCCAGCTGTTTCAGCACATGTTCGCCGATATCTCCACCGCTGCCAAAAACAAACACTTTCATGCAATCCCTCCTCTATATCTAAGCTCTTATCCTATTTCCCTTCTACGCAGCGAATAAAACAATCGTTCGTACTCCTTTATAATTCCGCCCGCCGGTATCCGGCGTAATGCCGCTCCAGCCATTCACCCAATTCGAACAACGCGTCTTCATTGCCATTTTTGCTGATCAGCTGCACGGCAATGGGCATGCCATTTTCATCGATGCCGACCGGTACGGTCAAGGCGGGCAAGCCCCAGACATTCGCGTAAGCCACATATGGCAAGTATTGCAGGAACGTTTTCTTTAAGGAAAAGATTTCATTATAAACGGCGCCGTGCTTTGCTGCGCCTGTATGGTAAACCGGCAGCACCAGAAGATGGCCGTGGAAATAACCTTCCAGGATATGGTCGCCGTGTTCGATGAACTTGGTGATTTTTTTTACACGGTTCGCTGTTGGTTTGAACAGCGACGCGCCGATGAGGGCCCACGACAGATAGCGGTGGATATCGGCTGTTCCTGTCACCCGTTCTTTCACATATTCCTGTAGTGGCTGGGATGGCTGAGCACCGAACGCTTCCCGCTTCGGCCCCTCTGCTCCCCCGATAGACATGATTTCCTGCCACAGCCCGGCGGAATCTTCAAAATACGGCGGCACTTCCCGCTCGGTATTAAACTCCCGCGACAGATCGGCGTAAATCGAGTCAAGCAGATGCGCGATGGCCAGCGATAATGGGTACCCCGTCTTTGGCAGCACGTTGACAGTGAATTGATGCAATTGCTTTTTCGCAGGCGGCGTTTTGGCCACAATGGAATAAACGAGCCGTGCATCCCTTACCGTTTTTGCTATCGGCCCAATGCCAAGCATGCGCTCTTGAAGTCTTTCTTCAACAGCCGGATAGCTGCCTTCGGAAGATACTTGGCCTTTTCCTGATTTGAAGCCGATGACGCCATTGAAGTGGCTTGGAAAGCGAATAGAGCCGCCAATGTCAGAACCCAGCCCGACAGCCGCCCCACCTGCCGCTATCAATGCCGCTTCACCTCCGCTAGAGCCCCCTGCAGTCCGCGAAAGATCATGCGGATTGTTCGTGCGGCCGTATAGTTTATTGTCGGTTTCCTGGCAAAAGCACAGCTCCGGTGTATTCGTTTTCCCCAGGATGATTGCGCCTTCCGCTTTCAATTTCCGAACGGCTTCTGCATCGGTATGCTGAAAGGAGCCCTTTCGGCGCAGCAAGCCTCCTGTTGTTTGCATGCCGGCCACATTGAACGCCTCTTTCATGCCGATTGGCACCCCAAACAATTTGCCTTTGGCTGTCCCCTCTGCAATTTGCTTATCTGCCCCTTCCGCTTCTTCGAGCGCTTCGTCAAACCTGTCTTCCACAAGGCAGTTGACGGCAGGGTTGATCTTCTTGATATGTGCGATGAAGATTTCCACTGCTTTTCTTGATGTAATTTCTTTTTGTGCAATGAGCCGTGCCAGTTGCGTCGCGTCCATGTCCAATATGCTTTGTGTCGTGCGTTCCATCGTTCCCATTATTTCGCCCCCTGAAAATTTCTATCTATTCTGATTATATAACAGCTAGCGAAAAACGAACTATTTATTTCCGAACATGAAAAAGCCTGAAGCGAAATCTCTTCAGGCTTTGCATAGTTTAATAGGCGTACCAGTTGATAAGCATGTGGATTCACTGACATTTCGATTCAATCGATCAGGATTTGTCTTCAGACTTCGTAATCATTTTGTGGGGGCCATGTGCCGATCAAACTGCGGGTCGTTATGACTTGGCCCGCGTGATAGCTATTGTGGTTGATTATCACCATCAGCAAATCGCCGCGCGTCCTTTCCGGACTGCTAAAGCCCGCTTCCGCCAAATCTTTTCCTGCTTCCTGTTCCGCTTCCTTCAAACCTTGCAGAAAACGCTCAACACCGTATTCCCACGACTTTCTGCTGTCCGGCATTGGGTCAGCCGGCCAGGATTCTTCCGGATGGTCCGGCGCCTTTACGACATCGCCACGCAAATAGCCCAGCATAAAGTCTTGCCAATAATTCATGTGGTATAGCAGTTCCCAAACCGAGTGAGGGCAATGTTCGGGTTTTTTCCCAGATGATTGCCAATCCAAACCATCAAATATCAGCGCAGTGTCCACGTGTGCGGAACGTCCATGCAAAGCTTTTTGAAACATTGATTCTGTCATCTTATTGCCTCCTTTATTTATCAATCCAAAGAGTATTTATAAGTAAGATTCAACGAAAAGCAATAAAATCCTTTTTCCGAGCGGATGTTTAGCTTGTGTGGAATCGGATTGATATAATACGGAAGACAAATTCATTACATACCAAAGGAGTGTTTGAGCATGCAAGAAGTAAAGGGCAAAAATGCGCTGATTACCGGAGCAGGTAAAGGCATTGGGCGCGCAGCCGCTATCGCTTTCGCCAAAGAAGGCATCAACGTCGGACTACTTGGCAGAACTGGCGCGCATCTAGAAGAAGTTTTAAAAGAGCTTGAACAATACGGAGTCAAAGCTGTCATGGCAGCCGCTGACGTGTCCGACAACGAAGCTGTGCTTTCAGCTGTCGAGCACATCAAATCCGAGCTTGGCCCAATCGATATCCTGGTCAACAACGCCGGCATCGGCAAATTCGGCAAATTCCTCGAATTGCCGCCGGAAGATTTCAAAAAAATCATTGATGTCAATCTGATGGGCGTCTATAATGTGACGCATGCCGTCCTCCCTGAAATGATCCAACGCGAAAGCGGAGACATCATCAACATCGCATCGACGGCCGGACAAAAAGGCGCGCCGGTAACAAGCGCGTACAGCGCTTCAAAATTCGGCTTGCTCGGGTTGACTGAGTCGCTTATGCTCGAAGTACGGAAGCATAACATCCGCGTCAGCGCGTTGCTTCCGAGTACCGTCGTAACTGACTTGGCCCATTCTGAGAACTTGATCCAAGGAGATCCGGAAAACGTTATGCATCCGGAAGATCTGGCGGAAGTGATGGTTGCCCAGCTGAAACTGCATCCACGCATCTTGCTGAAATCGGCTGCGCTTTGGTCGACAAATCCATAAACTGAAAAAAAGCGAAGCCTTTCATGATATCCATGAAGGGCTTTTTACTTGCGCACTTGCATTTATTTCCGAGGTGCAATCGGTTATACTTATCTATAATTAACTGAATTTTTAGATAAAAAGGAGGAATTTCAATGCGTAAATCTCTGCAGGCTGCCGCACTGGCAGCAAGCGTAGCCGTTCCGCTTCTATATGTCGCGGATATGCGCCGCGCCTATAAACGGCTTGATGAATATGGAGCGTTAAGTTTCAGATCAGAATTCGGTATGATGGCTTTCGTCGATGAGGGCTGGGGCGAAGTAGTTTTGATCAGCCATGGTATTTTTGGCGGCTATGACCAAGGCATGGCCTCGCTGAAAGGAATAATCGGCGAAAATCAACGCAAAATTGCATTGTCCCGCTTCGGCTATCCGGGCTCCAAGCTGCCGGCCCACCCGACGCCCCAAAATCAGGCGAGAGTGTTCGCGGAATTGCTTGATGAGCTGAATATCGAAAAAACCTTTGTATTGGCCACTTCGGCCGGCGGCGCAGCAGCATTGTCATTTGCCCTCACTTACCCGGAGCGGACGAAAGGACTCGTGCTCATTTCTTCCGATGTTCCATCAAGTAAAATGTCGCCCGAACAATTGAAACCGGCTGGTCCACCCATCCCTTTGCTAAGCGAATTTCCGATGTGGCTGTCCACCAAATCTCTGCGGCCGGTCTTTAATGTGTTCTTCGGTTCAGATATTGACAAAGTATTTTTCCAAACCTTGCTCCCGGTCAAACCACGCCGCAAAGGGATCGAAGCAGACGCAAACATCACTAAGCTCGATATGGACTTGAACTACGAAAAATATCCGGTAGAGGACATCAAAGCCCCAATTCTTGTCATTCACGCCAAAGATGACCCGATGGCGCTGTTCGACTTTACCGAAAAATTCATCACCCGCACCCATCCTGAAACCGTTATTTTCGAAAGCGGTGGCCATCTTCTGTCCGGCCATCAAACCGAAGTCACTGCTGCGATACAGCAATTCATTCAAAAAAACGCATAAAGCGCTACGGGCATGTGGACTAAATGAATTTTTCGGGCATTTTTAACCACAGCCAATAATTCAATATCCCTTTTACGATTAAAATTAACTAGTTAGTTAAGCATAAATAAAGTACAATATTTAGACAGTTAACCTTAAGCATCCAACATTCTAGTAAATTTCTCATTCGAAAGGCAAATTGAACGGGGGTACGTAAATTGAAGTCGCGTTGCAGAGTTTTCATCACCGCTTTGATGTTTTCCGGCTTGGCGCTCACCGGCTGTGCACCAGAACAAGCCGCGGTTTTAGAGGCAAATACCGGTGATTTCGGCACCCGTAATGCACCGTCGAACATCATTCCCGCGGAAATAAGCCGTACCCGCACAGCTTCAATTTCAGCAATCGGCGATGTTCTGATCCACGGCACTGTTTACAAAGACGCGCAAACAGCGAACGGCTATGATTTCAATCCAATGTTCGAAAAAGTGGCCCCGTTCCTCAGCCAATCCGATATCACCATCGCGAACTCGGAAAGCATCATCGGCGGCAGTGAAATTGGTGTATCCACCTATCCATCCTTCAACAGCCCCTATGAAGTGGGCGACGCAATGAAAAACGCCGGTATTGATGTCGTTTCAATGGCCAATAACCACACCCTTGATCGCGGCGTCAAAGCAATCGAAAACGCGGTGACTTATTGGCATTCAATCGGCATCAAACACACCGGCTCATATCTGTCCGCTGCGCAACGCAATGAAATCACCACTATTACGAAGAACGGCATCACTTTCTCGTTCCTATCGTTTACGTACGGCACCAACGGCGTTTTGACGCCCGCAGGCAAAGACTACTTAGTGAAGCGCATCGATAAGAACGTTATCCAACAAGACCTGGCGCAAGCACGAGCCCAATCGGATGTCGTTGTCCTCAGCCTGCATTTCGGTGTCGAATATGAAAATATGCCGAACGCTGAACAAATTGACTTGGCGCATTTTTCAGCTGACAATGGCGCGGATATCATCATCGGTCATCACCCGCATGTTTTGCAGCCGGCCGAATGGATTGAGGCAAGTGATGGGCGGAAGGTATTCGCCGTTTACTCGCTCGGCAATTTCCTTTCCGGCCAGGACATACTCGAACGAAAAATCGGCGGCATCCTTCATCTGGAAGTCGAGAAGAGAGAGAACGCCGACGGAAAAATAATCACCTTGAAAGACCCGGCATTTACACCGACATTTGTGCGCAATACCAATTTGCAGGATTTCGAAGTTGACCTCCTGAAAAATGTCGATGCTAACTTGAATGGCGCAGCAAAAAAACATATGTCGATTTGGGTGCCGGAAATGAAATTCATTGAGTAATAAAGCAGCTGCGGCTGCTTATTTTTTTGGCATTTTATTGCTTCAGCCACATAAAAAAGCCGTCCAAGCGGACGGCTTTCTTCTACTATTCTTTTTTCTTCTCCAGAAACAACTTCGGTTTTTCCAGCAATGAAATCAATTCGTCCAGGAATTTCGCAGCCGGCGCGCCGTCAACAGCGCGATGGTCTACAGTCAAACTGAGCGGCAGCCGTTTCCGAACATGTACCTTGCCTTTTTCAAGCACCAAATGATCTTCAATCCGTCCGATGCCGAGAATAGCAATTTCGGGCGGATTGATGATTGGCGTGAAAAATTGGACGCGGTATCCGCCCAGGCTAGTGATGGTGAAGGTACTGCCGCTGCTTTCCGTGTTGACAAGCTTTCCGCCACGTGCTTTTTCCGCAAGCTCCACAAGTTTTGCATGCAGTTCAGCAGTTGGCATTTTATCGCTTTCCTGCACGACAGCCACTTGCAGCCCTTGCTCCGTATCGACCGCAAATCCAAGATTGATCTCACTTCTCGGCTCGATTTTATTGTCTGTGATATGGGCGTTCATGTGAGGATGTGCACTTAATGCTTGAGCAACCGCCTTCGCAAGGAGCGCGGTCCAACCGACAGCGTCGCCAAGCTTTTCTTTCTTGGACACCAGTTTAGTAACGTCCGCCCAAGCCGTTTCGGTAAGCTGCGCACTTTGCTGAAGGCTTTCCATCATCCGGCGCGCAATCGTTCCCCGAATTCCCGACAGCGGAATCGTACCTTCTGCCTCCGCTTTTTCAGCGCTCGCTTCTGCTGGCGGGCTAGCCGCATTGCGGATATCATCCCCGGTTATGTTGCCGTTTCTGCCCGTGCCGCTGACTTGGCCGAGGTCGACTTCGAGGTCCCTCGCCAATTTCCGGAGGCCTGGTGCGATACGCACCATCTTCGGCACTTCTTCACCAGCACCCTCTTCTTTTTGGGGCACCTGCTTCGTAATTTTTTGCACTTCCGGTTTCGTGCCTTTAGAAGCATCCTGCGCCTCCACTTTTTTCACTGCCGCTTTCTGTTTCACAGGAATCGGCTTTGGGCTGCCTTCCGTATCAATCAATGCCAGGACCTCACCCACTTTGGCCGACTCTCCGCGATTCACCATAATCTCTTTCACCTTCCCGCTCTCTTCCGCATCCAGTTCCGAGACCTCTTTTTCGGTCTGCACCTCTACCAGGCGATCGCCTTTTTCAACGGCATCACCTTCGGACACAAACCAGACGACGACCAGGCTCTCCTCTACATCATCCCTTAACTTCGGCAGCTTCACTTCAAACATCCCAACGCCTCCTGTACCTATGTTGTTATTCGTTCATCAAATCCTTCACTTGTTCATAGATTTTGTTCGCATTCGGCAGCACAAATTGCTCAAGTGGACGGCTGTATGGAATCGGCACATCCGGATTCGCCAACCGGCGGATCGGCGCTTCAAGTTCATAAAACGCTTCCTCCGCAGCGATTGCAGCTATTTCTGCTGTCATGCCGTATGATTTATAGTCTTCATCGACGATAAACAAACGGTGAGTTTTCTTGACCGAATCAATGATCGTCTCTTTATCGATTGGCGCAATCGACCGCAAATCGATCACTTCGGCGTCGATGCCATCTTCGGCGAGGCGTTCAGCCGCTTCCATAGCTTGATGCACCGTCATCTGAATGCCCACAATCGTCACGTCCTTGCCTTCGCGCACCACTTTTGCCTTGTTAAGCGGTACCGTGTAAGATTCTTCAGGCACGTGCGCCGCTGATACATCAAGCTGTTCCATCCAGCCCAGGCCCTGCAGCGATTTGTGGAACATGAACACAACTGGGTTGTCGTCTTGAATCGCCGAAGTCATCATGCCTTTTAAATCGTATGGATTAGACGGTGCGACCACTTTCAAGCCTGGCATATGGCCGAACGTCGCGTACAGCGTCTGCGAATGCTGCGCGGCATCGTTATAGCCGCCGCCTACTGCTGTCATCAGCACCATCGGCAATTTCACATTGCCTCCGGACATGTATTGGATTTTGGCCATATGGTTGTAGATTTGATCCATACAGACGCCAAAAAAGTCCACGAACATCAGCTCAACAACCGGACGCATCCCTTCCGCCGCCGCGCCGATTGCTGCTCCAATGAACGCGGTTTCGGAAATCGGGGTATCGAGCACACGTTCCTTTCCAAACTTCTCAATAAGGCCTTGTGTCGAACCGAAAATCCCACCGTAATTCCCAATATCTTCGCCTAGTACAAAGACTTTCGGGTCCCGCTCCATCTCAAGCGCGATTGCTTCAGCCATCGCCTTATTGCCCGTCAGTATTCTTTTTTTCGCCGTTTCCATTCGGAATAGACCCCTTTCTGAATTTAAGATGAGAACACATCATCCAGTGCGGCTTCAGGCGCTGGATAGTTGCTGTCGCGTGCAAATTTATAGGCTTCGTCCACTTCCTGTTTGACCCGTTTTTCGATTTTCTGCAATTCTTTTTCAGTTGCGCCTTTCGCTTCGACGAGGCTATTTCGCAGTTTCAATATTGGGTCCTGGTCACGCAACCCCGGCACTTCTGCCTTATCACGGTACAATTCCGGATCTCCTTGGAAATGGCCGAGGAACCGGTACGTTTCAATTTCGATAATCGTCGGTCCCTGTCCGTTGCGTGCTCGTGCCACAGCTTCTTCAGAAACTTTATACATTGCAATTGGATCATTGCCTTTGACATGTGCCCCTGCGATGCCATATGCATGAGCGCGAAGATCATTCGTTTCAACCGCGGTTGCCGCCTTTTTCGCCACAGAAATTCCGTAAGAATTATCTTCGATGACAAGAATGAGCGGCAAATTCCAGACAGCCGCCAAATTCAGCGATTCGTGGAACGCTCCGGCATTTGCTGCCCCTTCACCGATGAATGCGACAGCTACCCAATCCTTGCCTTGCATCTTCGCAGCCATTGCGGCTCCGACGGCATGCGGAATGCCCGCGGCGACAATTCCGCCACAGGAGAATTTCACGGCAGGGTCGAACAAATGCATGTGTCCGCCTTTCCCTTTGCCCAGCCCCGTTTCTTTGCCGAACATTTCAGCGGTCATTTTCTTCAGATCGACGCCTTTTGCGATGGCATGGTGGTGCGGACGATGCGGCGCGGTCACTGTATCCTCCTTCGTCAAGTGCACGCAAATACCTACAGCCGCAGGCTCCTGTCCAGTCGATAAATGCATTTCCCCTGGCACAGGTCCTGCACCGATATTAAAGACTGGCGTCTTGCCCTCAGTGTAGACTTCCACCATCTGATCTTCGAAATAACGGCTCTTTGCCATCATTTCATACATCCATTTCAATTTTTCCACAGACACGGCAGGCTGTTTTTCTTCGAAAGTAGTCAAATCTCTTCCTCCTTTTCAGATTAATGAGCCCTATTCCTTTAAAATCCGATGTCTTAGCCAAAGTTTTTTCTACTTAATATAGTAGCCTTTTTCACTATATTGTCAATATTCCGATAAAATGAAATGCTCATGCCATGCGCTTTACAAGATATTTCAGCTCTATCATTTCAATTAAAACAACTTTTTTTGCTTTTTTTTTAATTTTTATTGGCTCTCTGTAGTAATTATATGATAAGATAATAGTAATCTGAATCTTCGGAACTATCTAACGGTCCTTCAGGCACAGTTAATCAGGATTCCAAGGAGGCAACGATCATGGATAAAAACAACCCTTTCACAGATGAAAAGATTCGCCGGAGACGGCCATCTAAAATGGGAATGAAGATTCTGCTCGCCTCTTCTTTAATGTTCGGTATGAATTTCGCGGCTGAACCCGCAGCTGCGCATAACGGAGAAGGCAATTGGCCATCCCATCAAGTCCGCGGAATTTCCTGTGCAGGCGCTTATAGCAGCGGCAAGGGGATTGTACGGGCCTATACGCCAAGATCGGCAGTTGCGTGGGATGGCCGGTCCACTGATACGGTGTTTTGGAATCCAATTCTCTACCGCTTCAACGGCCAGCAATACGTCCAATGGTCATCGATGAATTATCCAGCATATGCTTACGTCACGCCTTACGGTTTTAATCCGAACCTGAAAGCCGGTTGGCGCAGCTCGTCGACCAATAACATCATTAGTTCAGTAGCATTCAGCAATTTGCCACCCGGCTCTTATAAAGTCCTGAACCAAATTCACTGGGCGAGCACTGGCATGACCCATGCCGAATGGGGACCCAATGCATGCGCCGTTAAATAACGCCAAAAGGCGGATCCAAGTCCTTGGAATCCGCCTTTTTCTATGTACATCAACGTCCGATTTTCAATAACCAGGCAAGCGGATTCGATCCACCGTGGAGCATGATGGCGTTGGAGTCTGGCAGCAGCCCTGTATTCGCTGAAGTGCGGCTGTGGCCGATTTTGTCCTTATCAATCAGCGCGAGTGAAAGCCCTTGTTTTTTCATCGTATACGCGCTGAGCGCTCCCGACATCCCGCCGCCGACTTTAATGACATCGAACTTAGCCGCTGGCTTTTTTTGTCGTTCTTGCGCATTTCTTTATATTCGGTCGTACTCCAATACATTTCTCCATTATGTAAGTTTACGCGATTTCCCCGTTTCATCGATTTCCTTTCCATTTACCTTCTTTATTCTCTATACAAAACCTACACAAAAAATTTACAGCAGCCAACAAAAAGCCACCGTATCCGAGGATAGGGCGGCAGTTCTCAAGCTTATTCCTGTTCCAGTTTTTTAATTGCTTTGTCCAACTTTTCACGCTCTTCGCCCGAAATTTCCGGGAATTTCGGATCGACGTTCTCCAATACCTTAACCATCGCTTCTGCGACAATATAGCGCGAAAACCATTCGTTGTCAGCAGGGAGCGCGTACCACGGCGCATGCTCGGTAGACGTATTGTTCAACATTTCCTCAAAAATGTTTTGGTAGCCGTCCCAATGCTCCCGTTCCTCTACGTCGCTAAAAGAAAACTCCCAGTTCTTTTCCGGATCCTTCATGCGTTCGAGCAATCGGTTTTTCTGCTCTTCTTTTGACATGTTGAAAAAGAATTTTACTACCGGGAAGCCATTTTCCGTCAAATATCGCTCAAAGTCATTGATTTGGCGGTAGCGCGTCATCCAGATATCATCGTCTATCAAGTCGTTCGGCAACGGGGTATCCCGCAGCAAATTGTGGACGCGCGGCGCAATCACTTCCTCGTAATACGAGCGGTTAAAAATACCGATCTGCCCTCGGGAAGGCAGCCCTTCGCGGAATCTCCACAAATAATCATGCGCCAGTTCCTTCTCGCTCGGCTTTTTAAAAGAAGAGACTTTCAGCCCTTGAGCCGTCAATTTTGAAAAAATGTACGTAATGGCTTCGTCTTTGCCGGCAGCGTCCATGGCCTGCAGGACAACAACAATCCCTTTCTCTTCCTCTGCGTGCATTTTCATATGAAGCTTTTTCATTTTCTCCAGTGTTTCCGGAATGAGGCGGTCGCATAATTCCTCATCGCTGAATCGCGTTTCTTCAGACGTCGGATATTGGGACAGTTCTACATTTTCGTTCTGTTTCACTAAGTATTTCTCTATATCCATGATCATCCTCCATTCTTCCTATATCCAAGTACTAATTAGTCTTGGCCGATGTATGCCTATAGACTAAATACCCCTTCTCCTCCCATACAAACGAACGGACCGCTGATAATTCAGCTTACATTTATGGACAGCCTTAAATTCGACATAAAAACACCTTTTGAAATCCTAAGATTTCAAAAGGTGTCCGATTTTTGAGTTCTATTCAAAGCCAGTGCATGCACTTTTTCATCAGTCATATACAATCCATGGACTGCCATCAATTTAGTCTTTAAAGAATCAGAGACTTTGGAAGCGTTGTACGCGCAAACGGACACTGCATCCTTCTCATTCACGATCGTGTCCAATTCTTTTTCGTATTCCACAATTTCACGTTCGATGTCTTCTTGCACACCCCATTCAATATGTCCCCACGTCCGGATTTCGTTGCCGCTTTCGAGCAGCGGGCCCGCTACTTCGTTGAAATGATTCATGATGGTCCGCGGATGGAAATTGTTGTTGCGCCAATAAAATTCGAAATTATCGATGTACAGCACCTTTTCTAGTTCCGCTATTGTTAGACGGTGTTCCAACTCCTTGCGGATCAGCGGGTAAATACGCGTATTTTCGACTAACAGCACATAATCCCCTTGTTTGATGCCAAAAACAATATATGAAATTGCATTCTCAACGTATTTATCCAAATCATTGGAATAATAAAATATGTGTCCAGTCTTTTTACGCTGCAATCCTTCGCTCATTTCTTTTGCATTTTCTTTCATAATCGAGGTCCTCCTCAGCTAGTCTCATAAGCTATTCACTTATGGGCATCAGAGAAATGCAAATAAGAAAAAAGCTCTTCATCACTATACAGGTTCCTCCTTGCTTATGATACTTTTTTGAGTTGGCGGTTTGAGAGCTGATGTTTTTTTGCCAGCCAGCGTCTGATTTAGACATAAATAAAAGGCAGCTAGTGAGCTGCCTTACATTTTACGCGACGCCGCTGCTTTTCAGGAACTTGATCATTTCTGAATTGAATTTGTCAGGTTCATCAGCGTTTATGCCGTGTCCGCTGTTTTCAAAAGGTACAAGTACAGAATTCGGAATTTCTTTTTGTAGGACTTCTGCCAGTTCGAACGCGCAAATTTTATCTTTTTTGCCATGGAAAATGGCTGTCGGCAAGGAGATGCCAGCGATTTCATCGCGCAGATCTTCATCCCGCAAGGAAATTGCAGAAAGGATAGTGGAATGCGCACCGGCTTCTAAGGCCAAGGTCTGGAACCAATGAAGAAACTCCGGTGTTTTTTTCTGTTCAAAAAACATGTCTGCAAATTTTGATATGAAAAGTGGGCGGTCAGTTTTCAGCTGCTTGATGATATCGTCTACACCTGAAGGGGGCATGCCGATTTTAAAATCGTCCCGTTGTGTAAACAACGGCGCTGCCGGACCCATCAATAGGAGCTTATCGACATTGTCCTGGCCATATTTCGTCAAGTAGCGGATTGCAATCGGCGCACCCATCGAAAATCCTGCTAGCACGAAATTGTCGAGTTTCAAATGATCGACGACCGCTTTGACGTCGCTTGCCGCGGTATCGTAATCATAACCGGACCAGGGGGTGTCTGACTTTCCGTAACCACGCAGATCGATGCCGATAAAACGGAAATTATTGACCGCCAGTTCACCGACTTGGGATTCAAAAGACTTGCTGTTTAATGGCCAGCCGTGGATAAAGACCACTGGCTGTCCTATGCCAATATCTTCTGCATAAACCTTTACGCCTGCTTCAACTTCAATGTAATGTCCCAATTTGAAATTCCTCCTCATTTTTTCACCTTGTTTTTATCAATTCCCTTGTCCGTTATTTTTAAACAATTCACTTTCTTCAGAAGTCAATTTTAATATCACCCGTTATTTCAGGATATACGGCATCTGTCACTTTTGTTTCCCAGTCCGTCCTCTTGCATAAGCTTTGTCGCAATGGCACAATTATTAAAATGCATATTAGGGAAAGGAGCGGAACAGATGGCACGGCGTTCAAATCCAGAACGGATAAGCCAGCCACTTTATACCCAGCAGCATCTTGCGAATGAACGCACCTACCTTGCCTGAATCCGAACGGGGATTTCCATCGTTGGTGTTGGATTTCTAGCGACAAGCCTTCATTTTACAATGAGAGTTATTCGCAACCAGTTTGTTGATCTCTTTACGATTGCCCTCGACATTTTTGCTTGTATTTTCGAGCTGGCAATCATCTTTTTCCGCTACCCAAAACTACAAGAAATAAAGTCTGCAAATTATCAATGAAAACTTTTATCCATCAAATCTGCACATTACATTAATTTTTTCTATGCTCGCTGTGATGATCATCAGGGTAATCCTTTACTTGTTCATAATCATGTAATGCCATTGCCGCAAAGGAGGATGCGATTTGGATCCACTATATATTATTGAGAATCCCCAAAAATTAAAGCCGGCTTTTCAACCTATCATCAGCGCAGTCACGCATGCGGTCATCGGCTACGAGTTGCTTGGCCGGTTTGAGGAAAATGACGAATGGCTCAGCCTTGCGGAATTTTTCAAAGACGCAGACGTGCCGGACGACTTCAAAATCGACGTCGACCGAAAGCTGCTCCAACAAGCAGTCGGCCAAATGCTCGAAGCCCGGTCTGACGGTGTATTATTCATCAACCGCAATGCGAAGCAGCTGCTGGCCAATGGCGGAGAGGATTTTCTCAACAGCCTGCATGAATTTGAAGCCAAAGGATTTCCAATGGACCGCATCGTGCTGGAAATCACCGAACACGACTTTGACGAGGATTTCGATGTGCTGAGCCATCTGCTCCTTTATTACAAAACCTATGGTATCCAAATTGCGGTCGACCACGTCGGCGCGAAAAGCTCGAACATCGACCGCATCCGGCAGCTGCGTCCGAATATCTTGAAAATCAATACCGGCATCACCCGAAATAATAATCCAGACATCTTTGAAGACATCATTTATTCGTTGTCGCTACTAGCCCGGCGCATCGGGGCGAAGTTGGCATATGAAAACATTGAGGATAAGAACCAGCTCTATTTTGCCTGGAAGCATGGCGGCCATTATTACCAAGGCTTTTATCTGGCAAAACCTTCTTTCAGTCCCCTTCCGACAGGTGCTTTGCAGCTCGATGTCGGAAACAATGTGTGGGAATTCGTTCAGCGTGAAAAATCACTGATCGAAGGCCGTTTCCGTTTCACCGCCGAATGTGAGGAAAAAGTGAAGAAGCTGCTGCCAAAATGGCAAGGGCCCGAACAATCCGAAGGGTTTATCGAATCGCTGCTCGAACCGTTCACTACAGAAAGTTTCCGTATGTACATCTGTGGCAGCGATGGCCTGCAAGTGTCTTCAAACTTCAGAAATCGCGGCGGCACTTGGGAAATCGAACCTCAAGTGCAAGGTGCAAACTGGGCTTTCCGCCCGTATTTCCTAGAGAACGTCATGCACATGAAGACTTGGCATAAAGGCATCTTATCTGACACCTATTCAGATATCGAGACAGGCCAAACTGTCCGGACATTCAGCTACCCACTGCCAGGCGACTATTTCCTGTACATCGATATCAGTTATTCATTCATTTATGAAAACGACTTTCTTTTTATGCAATAAAAGCGCAAAGGGCATCATGCCCTTTGCGCTTTTTCAATGTCAAAATAAATCGCCCAGTCTGCTGAAAAATCTGATCGATTCCTATATCTTGTTTGCATAAAAAATCATTGTTAACGGTATTGAAGTACACATAATGCAGAATAAAATAATCAAGACTTGTGCTGCTGTTAACACAACAGGTGCGAAAGAAGCCGTCAGAATAAATAATACCGTAATGGTACCGAATAGCACGAAGTAGTTTATACTCATGCTTTTGCCAATAATTTCAGTTGATCGCTCATCTTTAGGAAATAAATGCGGCGATAAATACGACATCATCAACGAACTCGTTCCCAAAAAGAAAATCATAATACTTTCCGGAAATGCCAGTTGGATTATATAACGATAGTTTAAATAAATGCCCATCGTGACCATCAATATGCCTGTAAATAAATAAGTGAGCTGATTTTCACGGGCTTTTTTCATTCTGCACCTCCTTCATATATAAAGATATCTTCAATGCTGCATTTGAAAACTTCGGCTAGTTTAAACGCAAGCATTATCGATGGATTGTATTTTTCTTTTTCCAACGATATGATTGTCTGCCTGGAAACCCCTAAAACTTCGGCTAATTGATCTTGAGTTAAACTATGTTTTACCCGTAACAATTTAATATGATTTTTCATTTAATTCCCACCCTGCCAGTAAATCTCGCTCCACTTAAAGTAAAGCATACTTTACATTACTTTCGAATGTCAAGCCTACTTTACATTACACCAAATTTTTAGCCTTTGTTAAAAACAATCAGTTCATATGCGAAAAAATGACGATCAAATTGATTTCTCAATTTGATCGTCATTTCCAAATAAATTTCTATTGTTTGCGATAGGAAAAGAGCACGCTGCAGCTCACAAGCTTTGCGCTTTTTCAATTATTTCTTTTGCAATTCAATCAAGCGGTCACGCTGCCAATTCCGTTCATCAGCAATGGCTTGAGCGTCAAATCCACTGGCACACGCCACAGATTTCACTGCATATGTAGAAGCATGTATAGCATGGCCAAACAGGTGGGCTGTTGAAATCGCTTGCCCTGCTGCACGCGCTGCCGCGATTGCCGCTTCATTTCCACTCATACGCGCTGCCGCATGGGTATCAAACGCTGCACTCCTGGCTTCACGCACATTAATACTGCCTGCTACCCAAGCGCGGCATGCCTGAGCGGCTTTTCTGGGGCGCTTATCTTGCGGATGCAGCTCTTCAAAATTCTTCAAAACGTGCTCTGCACAGTCCGCTGCCCAGCCGACAGCTGTTTGGTGATCTGTCTGCTCAAGCAACTTCTCAATTTCCTCTTTGGTTTCTGTATCTGTAAATTGTTGCTGTGACATATCCATTCCACCTTAGGATTGATTTTGTTATTTAAGGACATTGAATTTCTTCAATGTGCCTTTGAGCATTTTTGCCAGGAAATCCCGGATATCGTGTACTGGCCTCACCGAGCTCATACTTTGCCACTGGATCCACTCCAGCGCCAAGATGCTCAAAATCAGCCAAATGGCTCCGGCGATAAAGCCAGCCATTACGTCGCTCGGGAAATGCGCCCCAAGGTAAATGCGGCTGATGCCGATTAAAACGACGAGCACACCCATCATGCTAATGGCGAGCCCTTTGAACAGCTCGCTCTTCCGGCTCCGCAAAACCAAGTATATGACGAAGCCGTAAAAGATGACCGAGCCCATCGAATGGCCACTTGGAAAACTGAAACCAATTGCATCTATTTCCGGATTGATCGACGGCCGTTCCCGTTCGTATAAATTCTTTAGCAATTTGGTCAATAAGCCCCCGCCGCCTACCGCAATCAGGAAAAACAGAATCCCCCACTTATCTCGCTCCTTGAACCACAACAAACTGATCACTACTAACGAGAATGCCGTCAAGAACCACACAGATCCCATTTCAGTCGTGGCAATCATGGAGCCATCGAGTACAGAACTTTCAATTGACTGGAAAAAACCGATGATGGCTGAGTCGAATAGCCAGGTTTCCTGTTCCATCGCTTCTTCTGCTATTTCGGAAAACAACACGATAAATAAAGTTGAAAATCCAAGCCCCGCAGCAAGCAACAGCACCGTGATACCGATTTTCGTATTTTCATTTATCATCTGATCGCTCCTAAATTTTATGTGAACTGATTAGTATATACCCCGCCAGATAAGAGATATTCGTTATTTTTCCAAAAACGCCGGAGCCGTTTCAGCTGCTGGCATTTTCAACGCTAACAACCCGCTCAAAGCAAATGCAACCGAAGCGATATAAAATATGCTCGCGATGGTCATAAAGTCTACAAGATAGCCGGTTCCGATCACTGCAATAGCTGCCGCAATCGATGTCCAAGTATGATAATTGCCGATTTGTCTGCCCGCTGTCTGCTTATCGACATAGCGCGCCAAAATGGCCTTTTCCGAATTTTTCTGGACAGCTCCTAAAAGCCCCATCACCACTTGCAGTCCATAAACATGCCATATTTCTGTGGCCAGCGGGAAAAACAGCAGCGTTAGTGCCATTCCCCACGAATAGACACTAAGCAGTGTTTTGTCGCCAATCCGGTCGCCGGCTTTGCCAATTAGCGGATAACTGATAGCAGCTGTGAGCGCGAAGAGCCCGTAAGCCCAACCGAATTGGGCGTAGCTGGTGCCAGCATTTTTCAGCAGCAAGATATAGAACGGGAAAATCATGGTCGATGCCATGCCGACCATGCCTTGGTATTGAATAAATTTTTTATAGTTCATTGCCGATACTCCTCATAAAACATATTTAGGAAGCGGTGCTCCGGATCAAAGCGGTCTTTCAAATCAAAAAATTCTTCCGCCCGGGGATAGGAGCGCGCCATCTGTTCTTGGGTCGGATAGCCGTAATACGGCAAATAATAAGTTCCGCCATGGTCCAGCGTAAGGTCTATCATCTCGCGGACGACACGTCCCGTCTCGGCTATGCCTTCGGCGTCCACTTCCTGGTTGACCAGCAGCACCAGCGAGAACATGTCTTCCCTCGCATACGACAGCACGGCCTTATCGTTCTGGCTGGTATAGCGGATTGTGACATTGAGCAGATTGAAGTTTTCTTCCTGCTCGAGCAGTGTTTTCAGTTCTTCGATATAGCTGGCAAACTCGTCCACAGGCACAAAGTATTCCTGCAGAATCTCGGTTTTTGCAGAGTTGCTGTATTCCATGAATTCGGAATCAGAACGCATTGCATTATTGCGAGATATGAGTTTGCCATCAATTGTCCGGATATAAGTTTTTTGTGAATTCCAAAATAATTTCTTGCCTTCGCTATTCAAGCGGGAAATCCCGAGCAGCAGCTTCGGCGCTGCAATCAGCTTTTCCTCTTTCAGTGCGCTGTACTCCGAAAGTTTATCTTGTCCGTCAGCTAAACTGTAATTGATGGCATACATGTCTTCCATTAAGCCTTCAGGTGAAATCGAAATCCGCGCCAAGTGCATTTTGGTTGCCGGATTCCCCAGTACTTGTTGCTGAAAATAGCGATTGTAATCCTTGTAATCGAACAGTTCTGTACTGACCTCGTATAATTCGTCATCCACAAGCTCTAATGTAACATCAAGTATGACGCCGAACAGGCCGTAGCCTCCGATGACGGCTTGGAACAATTCCGGTTTTTCCGAGGCGCTCAATTCAATGATGTCGCCTTCTGCATTCAGCATCCGCAGCGATACGACCGAGTCCATCATGCCGCCATTACGGATATCGAGCCCGTGTGCCTGGACGCTTAGCGAGCCGCCAATGGTGAAAATGTTCTGCGATTGGCTGACTTTCAAGGACAGGCCGTGCGGATTGATGTGGTGCTGGATATCATTCCACGTCGCCCCGCTTTGGACGGTAATCGTCTTTGCCTTCTTATCAAAACCAAGGATCCGGTTATATGGTTTCATATCAAGTAGAATCCCATTTGGGTATAGCGTTTGTCCGCCTTGGCTATGCTGCATCCCCGCAATCGAAATCTTGTCGCCTTTCTTATTGGCGTCCAACACAATCTCGCGGATGCCTTCTTCGCTGGTCCCTGCTTTTACAGCTTTGATTTCGACCGGCAACAGCCGGTTATGGCTGCTGGTCTCCGTTCCTTGCAGGCCGCTGAAATAGATGAACGCCGACAAGCCGAGCACGCATAGGTAGATGCCGGCGATTAAATAAGTTTTCATGGTTGCTTCGACCGTCTCCTTCCCGCAAAATCCTTACTCTCTATTTTACACAAATCTCTACACCTTAGTTAAGGCATCAATAAAAAAACGGCATCTTGAAAGATGCCGTTTCAGTCCATAATCCATTTGTCCAGCTCTTGCAGCAGGCTTTCCGCCAGTTCCGCTGTTATAGCCGTATTAATCGCTTCGAAATCCGCTTCCAGCTTCGCCGTTATTTCCTTCGGCAATTTAGCTCCAAGCTTTTTTGGCAGCGTATACGCCTCGTAGCTGAGAAAAGCCAGTATAACGGGCAGCAGTACATAAGCCGCCGGAATACTCGCTGTCACAGCACCTACACCGATGATTACCGATAACGCCTTGGCGACAGCTGCTTTCGCAATGGCTGCGATTCCGACTTTCGCCAGCACTGCCAGCACAATCGGTTTGATGAAAGATACGATTCCCGATGAAAACACAGCCTTGCCCATATTTGCGATCACTGCCTTATAGGATGCTTTTTTCAATAGCGACAGCACTTGTTTGATCGCACCCGCCAATGACTCTGCCGAAAACTCGCCAAGCGCTGATTTCACGGTGCTGTCTGCCTGCCCAGAACCGCCGCGCAGCTCCATGACTTTTTGCATGTCCAAGTTGTCGTATAGACCATCATGCATTTTAAGTTCGTCCCGGATTTCGCTAAGCCGCTTCTCCATGCTGTAGAGCACCTCTCCCACCCTGCCGGCGTTTGAGTAAAAAGCGATGAATTCATCTTCTACAGTCTTTGTGATCAATGGCGTCAAAGAGCTGTCGATTGACAAGCCGTCCATTTCTTTATTCGCTATAAATGCCAGCAGCGCTTTAGCATACTTCTTGTTCGCTTTCGGCTGCAAGGCCTCTTGCACTTCACCGCCCCTCACACTATTGAGCATAAGCAAATCTTTGTGGCTAAGCCCCTCAAGCTGTGCCGCCAGCGATTGCTTGATCCCTTCGAACAGCAAATGCTGGTCTTTCGAATAAAGGCGGCTGATTTCATCCGTATCCACCAATGTGGCAAGAATCACATTCCGCATATTTTCCCTTCTCTCCGTTGCCATTTTCGGCAGCTAGGCATTCAAAGCCTGCTGCGATAGCCGCATGAAAAAATTGAAAAGCAATAGGTTTCCATTTATCATTTTATCTATTAAAATCATATCAATCATAGATGAAGAAAGGGGACATTTACATGAATTTTGATTTTGAAGAAGCAATCGAAATACTTGAGCGCACGCCACGCACATTGGAAGTTTTTTTATCAGGACTGTCTCAAGATTGGCTCCAATGCAACGAAGGCGATGCGACGTGGAACACTTATGAAGTCATCGGACATTTGATTGAAGCGGAGATTTCGGACTGGATGCCGCGGTTGGAAATGATTTTGGAGAAAGGCGAAAGCGAGCCTTTTCCGCCGTTCGACCGATTTGCTCATCTCCAGACCCCCAAAGCCCATTCAATCGACGCCTTGCTCCTGGAATTCCAAACGCTCCGAAAAGACAATATTCAAAAACTTTGGGGCCTTGTCGATCCGGCGCAGCAACTTGAACTTACCGGCATGCATCCTGAATTTGGACCAGTGCGCTTGAAAGAACTGCTGGCAACATGGACCGTCCACGACCTCACTCACATTTCCCAAATTGTCCGTGTCATGGCAGAGCGCTACAAAGATGACGTTGGTCCTTGGTCCGCTTATCTAGGTATCTATCGAAAAAGGACAGACTGATGCCAGCCCAAAAATGCAGCTTTCCGTTTTTAGGGAAGCTGCATTGCCTAACTATTGGCTGTCTAGCAGCATTTTTTCATTTTTTGCTCGATGGCCATTTTCGACTTGCAGCATTCAATCAGCAAGATTGCCAGCTGCCGTCCGTTTTTGAATTCTTCAGGCCTTGCCCAAAGGTGGTTGAAAACATGATGGACCAGCTCTTCACATGCAGCTTGGTCAGCCTGGTTCCGCCGCGCGAAATTCCAGACTAGCAGATGGTAGCGATCATAGATTTCCGATAAGGCTTGTTTATCGCGTTCCGCAAGCCTGCGGATCCATTGTTCATCTATGCTCATATCTGCCACCCCCAGTATTTCTATTTTCTTATACAATATCTATATAAACATAAATATCATCTATATAAACATAAATATCTCGAAATAAGGGTATTTTTTGAAATAAAAAAATAAATTAATGAAAATGTTCATAATTATATAACTAAGTGGTTCTTTATTATTATTTTAATTATCCAGAAAAAGCCAGGGTAGGCATATCCTGTTTACGTTAAAATTTTGAGTTCGATACTTTTAGCTGTTGCCACAATTTTTATACACCCCTACGAAACAAGTTTCCATTAAACTATTAATCTGCGATTTAATGCTTCGGATTCCCTGTCCGCCTTTTCGATGAGCATATAAAACGCTTCTTCTGAGCCGCCGTCTTCCAGCGCTTTATAGCCCTTCCATAACGGCGAGCCCTACTTCTTCTCGATTTCCGCATACTCCGCGCAGCCGATGTGCACTAACTTTTCCGTAAACTGAGAGGGAAAAACAGCCGGGGCAATCCTTTCAATGTTTTTTTCGAACGAATTCAGGAAACTTTCATGCACTCCGCTCTCCATGGCCGAATGAAGCTGGAACAGGAGAAAAGCTTCATCTTTGGCAGAATCGCCGGTTGGAGAATCCAAGCTGCTTATCAGATCAACCATTGCATTCTAGATGTCGTCTGTATTCATTTTACCCTCTCCTTTGGGCAAATTGCGCTATTTGTTTGATTCGGTTCCAAAACAGGTAAACAGAAACCATAACTAAAAAGGTGGGATTTCTATGCGCATGTCTTGTATGGGCAGCATCATCATATCCATTATTCTGTCAATTTTGCTCACCATCATCTTGAATCTGATGTTCTGGTGACCTATCAGAGCCTCTTCTAAGTATTTGGAAGAGGCTCTTTTTCGATGTCTACAACGCATCCCGATTATGCTGGCTCCATAATCCCCAATATCACCCACAATGATTTCAGCGCGTCTTCGCCAGTGACCAGCGGTTCTTTGTCCAATCTCACACAGTTGATAAGTGCATTGGTGACGCCGCCGGAATCTGGTTTTCATTGGTCTACATAGCTTTCACCTTGTATAAAGCTCATTCGCCTTTCGCTGCGATGATTTCAACCCGGTGCTTACCGCTGTGATAAATTCTCAAGATGTCTTTTTTTACAGTACAGAATTGTGCTATTGTCTTACTCGCCGTATTAGGTCCAGGAAAATGACGCTGTGGCGAGGCTGCCTTTTGCTGTCTTTTATGTGCACACCAGATTGTCGCATACTTCAATCACTTCGCCATTCTCATCCAGTTGGCGCATGGTGAATTTTCGTGATTCCGTTGAAGCCACTGATCCCTAATTTGATCCCCATTCCAATTCTCCTATCCTTATTAAACGCCTCTAGACCTTTTCAAATTTGTGAATTCCCACGAAAATATGCAATTATAGAATTATATTGAGTTAGACAGGAGTGTCCGCACGTGGAACCGATCATTCGAAAATTATCACCCGAAGATTTCCCAGCTTTTGACGCCATGGAGTCAGGAGTAGAAGACGATTACGTCAAACGCATTTTTAAAGACATCGCTTCAACAGAACGCCACCAGCTGTATGGTTTGTTCATCGAAGGGCAATTAACGAGCCTATGCGGGCTCTCGGTTTTTGCTGGCAGCTACGCAATGATCGGGCGGATCCGCAGCGACATCCGATTCCGCGGCCAAGCATTTGCCACCCGCTTGACGGCTTATGTAATCGAAGAAGCCAAAAAACGGCCAAATGTCCGTTGGATCGGTGCAAACACACAAGAGGAAAACTTGCCAGCGCGGCGAGTGCTGGAGAAACTCGGTCTAGAGCCATACAAGCCGATGATCGGCGCTATCGGTACAGATGTTTCCATGATGGAAAAAGGCGATGCTCCATGGAGCGAAGTGCATAGCCTTGAGCGCAAAAAACAATGGATCGAGAAATTGTACACAAAAACCGGCGACTTGTTTCCCTATGAATGCTATTACCTTTTTCCGGCTTCGGAAGACCTGTTTTCCGATAATAAGCTTTCCAAATGGTCTTTTTTTGAAAACAGAGAGGGCGACCGCGTGCTGATTTTGCAACATGACTTTAAAGCCCATTATCACCTCCATACCATTTATCCGTGGAATGACCTTATGGAGCAGGATGGCTTATGGGAAACGGTTTCTACTGAATACCGGAAATTGAAAGCGGAACACGGCGAAGAAACAGACATTTGGATGGAGCTGACGAAAGACCAGGCGGCTCTCCTCCCTGAAGGGCATCGATTCGACTTTCCTTCTGCCTGGGTTTTGTACGGTATAGAAAACAGCCCACTGTAAGAACAGTTGCAAACAAAACGAATAACAGCCAGTCCCTTTTAAAGGGGGCTGGCTGTTTTCAAGCACTTATTTTATTGGCTTCGCAGACATCCTTCAGGTTCTTAAATGTCTGTTCCATCGCGTTGTCCAAAAGCTTGCGGATGATCAATTTATCTGCCACTTTCCGTAAAAGGCTGCTCGGCATTTCGTATGCTTCGGTGTATGAAACTTTTGTGCCTCGCCCTTCCTTCATGTAAGTCCAGTGCTGATGAGATGTGATCGATCCGGTGACTTCGCCTTTCCAAGAATAGCCTAATCCGCTTTGCTTGTTCTCGCTCACTTCAACAGTAATCGGCATATGCATTCCCATCATGGTGTAAGTGAAATCCGCTTTTGTGCCAAGCTCACCTTGACCGTTCATATTTTTCGGTTCAGACAGACCAACATACCATTGATACCAAAGCATTGGGTTGCTTCCGTATCCATAAACCTCTTCAATCGGACGGTCGATAATTATGCTCTTTTCAAGCGTCCACATGATGTTTGCCTCCTCGTTTCAGATGCAGAACCCTAGGCATAGAATTATCCTTCCCTCCTTTTCATCTCTGAATCCACTGGCTGCGCCAGAATAAGGATGTAATCGTAACTACATAAGTTGAAATAATAGCTGGATACCTGAAACTCTCTTAATTTCTTATAGAACTTATCCAGTGAAGTCTAGTTAAGGGGCTAGGCAAGGCACTTTCATGTCTCGAAGCTAGCGAAGCGTTGCAACGTTTTTTCATGTCCCGAAGCTAGCGAAGCGTTGCAACGTTTTTTCATGTCCTGAAGCTAGCGAAGCGTTGCAGGGACAGGGACAGGGACAGAAGCAGAAGGTTTTCAGCTATGAGACAGGTGTTCTTCCCGGCTCATTATGAAAGCCATGCCCAAAGCGGCCGAAGCGGTGTTCAACAGGTTTTTTTGATTTCAACTTAATATAGTATGTATGTTTTGTGTATATTCATCTTTATATTAATACGCAATCCATTAAAAGTAAAAGGAATGACACTGCAATTGTCGAATAAAAAACACGAAATCCGACTATTTATTCATTTCCAATGCCATAAGGAGGAGCCCACTAAAGCTTAAGACTGACTCTCCTTCCTGAAGACATTTCCGCCAATTAGGCATATAATAATAGCTGGTTGTTTTTAACTAGGAGGTAGATTTTTTGAATGCAAAAGCTTTTTCATTGGCCTTATTTTCGATTTTAATCTGGGGCTCTTCGTTTGCGGCAATTCGTGTTGGCCTTCAAGGCGGCTACGATGCCGGACAGAATGTTCTCATGCGTTTCCTTATCGCATCGCTATTATTCCTGATTTACGCACTTTGGCCAGGAACGGCATTCCGGTTGCCTTATAAGAGCGACATCATCCGCATTCTAGTGCTGGGCTGGATCGGCATCAGCATTTATCATATTTTCGTGACTTTCGGTATGGAAAATATTTCGGCGGGCACTGCCGGTATGCTTGTCGGTTCCGGACCAATATTCACTGCATTGATCGCCTACTTTGTCTTGAAGGAACGCCTCACCGGACTAGGCTGGTTTGGTTTAGCAGTCGGCTTTACGGGAATTTCCATCATCGCGCTCGGCTCGGCTGGCGCATCACTAGCAATGTCGGGCGGTGCGCTGCTTGTCATTGTGGCTGCTCTGGCTTCAGCTGTGTTTTTCGTTTTCCAAAAACCATTATTGGCACGATATTCTGCGATTGAACTCACCGCCTATTTCACTTGGGCTGGCACATTGCCATTCTTGTTGTTCTCACCAGGATTGCTGGATACGTTGCAAAACGCTTCGGCAGAAGCTCATTTCGCAACGCTATATGTCGGCATTTTCCCAGCGGCAATTGCCTATGTCACTTGGTCAGCCGCATTGTCGATAGAGAATGCCAGCTCCGTTTCCAGCCTCATCTACTTGGAACCGGCTGTCGCCATTGCTGTTGCCTGGATTTGGCTTCATGAATTACCAACTGGTATGTCGCTTGCAGGAGGCGCAATTGCCATCAGCGGCGTTTTGATTGTCAGCCTTCTTGGCAGAACCCGCCGCAGCGCTTCCCGGAAAACAGCGGAATCAGCCGCTTAGCATTAATTCAGAACATGACAAAAGCTCCCGCAGCAATGCGAGAGCTTTTGTTTTGCTAGTACTTGAAAAGCTTATTCAAAATCCGATTGGCTGCTCTGCCTGCCATTCTCCGTGCTAACCGGCGGCCAATCGACCCGTTGCGGACCGCCCTTGCATCGCCGAGAATACGATCCGTTTTATAAAGGATGCGCTGAACTTTTCTAATGACCATATTTGCCCTCCAACCTTGGGTGATTTTTTATTCCATGCCCGTTTTTATTATTTACGGAACAGGCCGTGAAAAGTTTCAGCAAAGACGCTTTTTTTAGATAAATAAAAAGAAAGCCGGATGGCTGCAACGCAGCTACCAGGCCTCCACTTTCAACTTGGAGAATTGGTTCCATCATCGAAGCTGAACTGCCAATCGATTCCGAACTTGTCCTCGACCGCGCCATAAGCGGGGCTCCAGAACGTTTTTTGCATTTCCATCTGCACTTTGCCGTCCTGACTGAGCCGATTGAACTCTTCGGTCATTTGTTCAAGATTGTCGGATACCACCGTAACGTTGATGTTTTTGCCGAAATTCACCGGTGCATCTCGCATGGTATCGGAAAACATCACTTCGCTGCCATGAATCTTCAAGCTCGTGTGCATGACTTTGTCCTTCATTTCTTCAGGCATCTCCCAATCTGGATCAGGCGGCATATCGCCAAACAGCATAATCTCCGGCTTTCCAGTTTTGAAAACTTCAGCGTAATACTCCGCGGCTTCTCGGCAATTGCCATTGAAAATCATATACACATTTACTGACACGTTAAATGCTCCTTTCTTAAAGAAATTTTATATGTAGTATTCAGTACAAGCTTCCATATTCGACTCTTTCAAACACCACTAAAATAAGAACGCTTGTTCCTTTTAATTATAACCTGTCTTTCTCAAAAAGAAAAGAAGTAATTTTAATTTTCAGTCTTTTTATCGCGATTTTGTATTTTCAAGAAAGCTAAAAAATATAATAAGTGCGACCCGGCATCCGGATCGCACTTGACCTTTTAATCCAAAAAATTAAATGTCAGCACATAACCTATATAAGCACCGATTTCACGTGCAAAAAAAGGCAACTGGCTGCTTAAGGATTGATAAACTGAACTCGTCGTCGGCGAAGAATGCGCATCAATTCCTGCAACATGTGCCAACAATAAAGCGCGCTTCATATGTAAAGGATCGCTGACAACAAGAAAACTGTCCAGTTCCTGTTCAGCGGCAATCTCACTAGCGTATAAAAAGTTCTCCTCCGTGATCATCGATTGGGTTTCGATCAAAATATCTTCCGCAGGCACATTCATGCTTAGTGCGTAATCACGGGACACTTCAGATTCGGCGAAATCTGCTCCATCCGTCTTGCCGCCAGTGAAAATGATTTTCTCCACATAGTCGTTCTCGTATAGCCAAATCGAATGGTTGATGCGTTCCTTCAGCACAGGCGAAGGTTGATCGCCGATGACTTTCGTGCCTAAAACGATGGCGGCGTCGGTTTTTATAAGTTCAGATTCTGCAGCAAATGTCCAAATGCCATATGCCGTAAAAATTGTAAAAATGAGCAGCGATACAAAAATCAAGCGCGTCACTTTCCGTGTGATTATTTTCGTCAATATCCGTCTTCCCTTTTATATACTTTTTTCTATACAATCTATGGCGTTTCTTTCCTTCCCCATTATCAACCCATGTTCGCTCAATGAAAAGAGGAATTCCGAAAAAACATTAAATAATCACATTCTACATTTTCCAAGTCAAAAGCGATACCTGTCTAAAAAAGCGAATTACGTCTTACAACGGTATGCGCTATCGTCCCAATAAACCTTCAACTTTTCTTTTATAAAAACTCTATAAATATTACATATTGTTAATTTTTCGTCACATCTTATCAATTTTATAACGTTTCTTTGCCCCGTATTAAAGGTAAAGGAATACAAAAATGCTTATTCATTTTGCATTTGGTTCGGAGGTTCCTCATGAGAGATGCTGATTATTGGCTTTATTTGGCTTTGTCGCTGTCTAAAATCTATTTGTTCAGCGTGTTTACCGCGAGCGCTTTTGACTTCAGTTTCTTTGTGATTAATCTCGCGGGAATCCTGGTACTGACGAGCTGGTCACTTGCGCTGAAACCACAGCTGCGCCGATGGATTTTACTGGCATCGCTATTTCTTCATAGCACGCTGCTCATTTCAGACATGTGGTATTACCGCTATTTCGAAGACCTGCTGTCTATTTCGCTGTTATCCGATATCGGTCAGATGGGCGATGTCGGCGGCGGCTTCATGACCTTGATCGAAGCGAAGGATTTCCTATTCTTTGGGGACCTGCTCCTCTTTGCTCTCTTGATTTTCTTTACACGCAATAAAGTGAAAAGCCCGTCTCTACGAAATCGGCGCTTATTGGCCGCCGCTGTTACGACCTTGGGCCTTGTACTTTTCATCGCTCCGCTAGCCTCCAGCTATGCCAATGAAGAAGAATGGCTGGTAGAAGGTTCGATTTCCAATATGCGCGAGTATTATCAGCTTGGTTTCTGGGGCTACCACGGCACCGACATAGCGAAAGGCCTCGCTGCTGCCACGGGTTTCAGCGAAGAAATCACCCAGGCGGAAAAGTTGGAAATCGAAGCTCTTAGACCGGGAGAACCGGTGGCGGTATCAGCCAAGCAGCCGAATGTCATCATGGTGCAGCTCGAATCTTTTCAGGCTTCCGTCATCGATCAGCAGATTAACGAGCAGGAAGTAACGCCGAACTTGAACCGCCTGAAGCAAGAAATGCTTTACTTCCCGTCATTTTACCATCAGACCCATGAAGGGCGTACGTCGGACGCCGAGTTTATCACCAATAGCTCGCTGCATCCCGTGAAATCCGGTTCGGTATATACCCAATACGCGGACAATGAATTCGAGGCGTTGCCCGGGCTGTTGGCAAAAGCTGGCTACGAAACGGCAGCCATGCACGCATTTGAAAAAGATTTCTGGAACCGCGATGATTTTTACAAGAACATCGGTTTCAATCAATTCTTTAGCAAGAAGGACTTCCCCGATGATGGCGTCATCGGCATGGCGTTAAATGATAAAGAGTTCTTTAGCACTTCCGTGTCTTTGATGGAAGGCTTGCAGGAACCATATTATGCGTTCATGGTTGCACTGACGAGCCATACGCCTTATGACATTCCTGTTAAAGAAAAACGGCTGGATCTCGGCGGCTACGAAGATGAGCTTTTGCAGAATTATTACCACACCGTACATTATGTCGATGCAGCTGTCGGATTGTTGGTCGAAGACTTAAAGGAAAAAGACATGTGGGACGATGCATTAGTGGTATTTTACGGTGACCATGACAGCGGATTGAACGCACCAGACGGTGAACTCGCACAAAAAGCTGGCGCTGAAACAGCCGCGGATTCCTTACGCCTCGACCGGCAAGTTCCGCTATTCATCAAACCGCCGAACTTGAAACAAGGAGAAGTAGTCCAAGCGAGCGGTGGACAAATCGATATAGCACCGACCATTCTCGACTTGCTCAATATCAAGCCCGCCTACATGCTTGGACAGTCGCTGCTGGATGAAGAATCCAACGTCACTGTTTTCCGAAGTGGTGCTTTCCAGTATGAAGACGTCTACTACGAACCCGACTTGACACAAACCGCTGGTGAAGGCACTTGCTATTCCCTTGAAACCGGGAGCCCGACAAATTTTGCAGACTGCGAAAAAGGGATAGAACAAGCCGCCCAGCAGCTTCGACTTTCGGATACGATCATTGAACGCAACGCGCTGGAAATAGTGGAATAAGAAAAGGCAGACCTGCAAATCATGTCACTGATTTGCGAGTCTGCCTTTTTGGCATCAATCACTTTCACTGATATCTTTCAGGTTCTGCAATGTCTGTTCTACTGAATTGTTCATCAACTTTTTGACATAAAACTTATTGGCCACTTTCCCAAGAATGCTGCCGTGCAGTTCATAATCCATCTCAAATTGGACTACAGTGCCTTCCTCTGCCGGCAAATAACTCCAAGTTTGAGTCGCGTCGATAGCACCGGTGATCAGGCATCGCCAAATATAGCCACCATTTACCGGCGCATTTTCCTCAACGAGCACGTGCAAACCCAGGTGCCTTCCAAGAAAAAAATACTTCAATTCCAGGCTTGTGCCTTTGCCGCCTTTTCCAAGCAAGTTTTCAGCTTCCGATAAGCCGGCGTACCATTGATACCATAGCGTCGGATTCGTTGCGAATTGATGGACTTCCTCCACCCTGCGGTCGATATAAACAGTTTTCTTCAAATTCCACATGACGGCATCCTCCTCTTGCCTTAAAATCTCTGCATCACTTCGAACGGTTCCGAAAAACGAAAAAGACAATCAATCCGATTACTACCACTGCCGCAGCCATTAGAACAGGTGAAAATGCGAAGACACCTTCCACAAAATCACTTCCTTTATTTAATAGTACAGCATGCGAGAATTTAAATAAACTGATTTTTCTGATATCTATGAAATTTTATGGTAAAATCAGTAGCATAGAAATGCTGGTGGAAAATGCAGATCATTTGCTATTCCTTTTTACTTATATCTGCAACCTTGCCTCTGCTCGCAATTACCAGATAACAAAGGCCTTAATCGAGCCGCTAGTTACCAGACAATCCTTTCTACCGCAATCGAATGTCTGCTCTGCACGGGTTCCATGATTCCCTTCCTTTGGCTTGCCTTTTTCCTCTTTTTCTTATTGTAAGTATTCAACAAACTTCGGAAATACCCTGTTGCCTTGTATAATGCCGCACATGTTTTGATGGAGAAAGGAGAGTCCAGCCATGAAAACATTGATAAAGGGCTTGCTCATTGCCACTGCGCTCCTTTTAATCGGTGCCATTGCAATCCTATACACCATCTACAATTCAGATTCGGCAGAACAGAAAGTGCTTGAGGAAAAAACCTTCGATGCAGAAATCGCAGATATGGAAATCTTGGTGGAAAATTCCCGCGTGGACTTTCTGCCAAGCGATGACGGCACTTCCCGCATCGTGCTGACAGGAAATAGCGATGCTTTCATGTTGAAAACAGATATTTCTGGTGGTCGCTTGGTTATTGAAGTTGAGGATAGGTCTCGAATTTTCGTCTTCGGCTTCCACCGATCTTACTCGCTGCAAGTCTATGTACCCGAAGATGGCTTGGAATCGCTCACTGTAGACAGCAATAACGGAACGATTCAAGCGAAAGATGTCCAGGCCGCTGAACTATCGCTTGAAGCGGACAATGGGCGCATCGATTTGGAAGCGGTCGAAAGTGATATAGTCAATATCGAAACCGATAACGGCGCAATCGATTTGACTAGAATGGACGCTGACATGAACGTCCGCTCATCGAATGGACGCATCATTTTCACAGATGTGTCAGGTGAGCTGCGGGCCAAAGCAAATAACGGACGCATCGAATTGACCACTGATACGCTCGATTTCCCAGTCGACTTTGAAACGAATAACGGCCGCATTGAAATCCGCACCGAAATCGAACCGGTTAACGCCCGCATTCAGGCGAGCGTCGATAATGGAAGCATTGATGTGTTCGGACGCGATTCCAGGCAAGTCAGTTTCGGCAACGGTGATGTGCTGATTAGGCTCACTACGAAGAATGGCCGCATTTTTGTAGAATGAAAGGAGTGGAATCTATTGGTCTCAACACTGAAAAAAATGCTTTTGCCGAATAACAGGGAATTTTCTTATATAGAAGCCGGTGATCCTCTCGGCATTCCGATGATTTTACTGCATGGACTCGGTGATTCCTGCCGGACGTTCGAAGGACTATTCGAACACTTCCCCGGCCGAATACGCGCAATCGCTTTTACGCAGCGTGGACATGACGGCATCGATCCGCCAGAAGCGACGTACAGGACCCAGGATTTTGTAGCAGACCTGCTGCTGTTCATGAATGCTGCAGCCATCCAGAAAGCGTTTATCCTTGGAGCTTCCAGCGGCGGATTTGCCGCCAGGAAATTTGCTGCGCGTCATCCGAAACGGGTGCTTGGCCTTATCCTGGTCGGCGTCCCTTCCGCACTCGGCAACAAACCGGATATCGTTAAAATACAGGAATCCACTTTGTCCCGTTTAACCGACCCAGTTAGCCTGGCGTTTATCAGAAGTTTCACAGAGGACCTGTTCATCAAACCCGTGCCTGCTGATTTTCTTGAGACGATGTTCAGTGAATCGCAAAAAGTACCTGCACGCGTATGGAGAGAAACAAACGAAGCCTTGCTGAAAGAGAATTTTCCAGATCAGCTCCATCTAGTAAAAGCATCTACGCTCATTGTTTGCGGCGGCAAAGACACCATCGCTTCACGCAAAGACCAGGAAAAACTGTCCATCGCCATCATGGATGCCCGCCTTACTGTCTTCCCGCAGCTGGGTCATATGCTGTACTGGGAAGACCCCAAAAACGTGGCTCAAGAAATTACCTCATTTGTCGATGATGTCTGGATGGGGCCCGAAGCAGCGAAATTCGAATACGAATAACCCCTGCCAACCACTCGATTCAAGCAAATTTCGAAATCGATTAGCTGGCCTTTTAATGATCTAATTTAAGGTTTGCTGCGTTTAACAGATAAGCATTATCTCTCTTTAAGAAGGGAAATTTCACTGTTTCGCCTTAAAGCGGCACCTCCTTTTATTTTTTTAAGGGTCTTCAATGTATTTTCTGACAATTCGGCTATATGATAAAAGTAAACTACGAAGCTGCGGCCAATCGGGCTTCTTATAAAGAGGATGATCGAGATGAATAGACAGATAAAAATATTGCTGCTGGCGGCGTTCGTTTTGGCATTAGCGGGCTGTTCATCGGCACCCAGCGCAAATAACGGCGATGCCGCCCCTGATTTCGAGCTTGTCGATATAAATGGCAAAAGCCATAAACTCTCGGAATATGAAGGCCAAAAAGTCTATATTAAATTCTGGGCTTCCTGGTGTTCGATATGCCTTGCCGGCATGGGCGAATTGAATGAACTGGCTGGTGAAGAAAACGACTTTGCCGTATTGTCTATCGTTTCGCCAAGCTCCAATGCTGAAAAGAACAGCGAATCATTCAAGAAATGGTTCAAGGGTGTTGAAAACACCGAAAATGTGCAAGTCCTTTTGGATGAAGGAGGGCCTGTCTTTGAAGATTACGGCGTGCTGGCCTATCCAACCTCCGTCTATATCGGCTCGGACGGTGTGCTTGTAAAAAGCTCTCCGGGCCATTTCAGCAACGAACAAATACGTGAAACGTTCGATACGATCCAATAACGAAAGGCGGACACCCTAATGAATATCAAACGTTTATCAGCCCTTCTCATCTTCCTGTTTTTGCTCCTTGTATTGGCCGGTTGTTCGAATCCACTGACTGAGATTGGCAGCACAAGCGGCAGTAGCAGTGGCTCGGATTCTGCACCTGCCTCTCCTTTTCCCGAAAATCCGAATGAGGACTTGGAATTTGATACCGGCAATTTGAAGGAAATTTGGCTCGCTGGAGGCTGCTTCTGGGGAGTCGAAGCTTATATGGCAAGGGTTTACGGTGTATATGATGTCACTTCCGGCTATGCCAACGGCGACACGGAAAACCCCTCATATGAAGATGTGACGCGCCGGAATTCCGGACACGCGGAAACGGTGCATGTACGCTACGACCCGGAGCGTGTCGATTTGGAGAAGCTGCTTTCGCATTATTTCATGATCATCGACCCGACGCTCTTGAACCAGCAAGGCAATGACCGCGGCGAACAATACCGCACCGGTGTTTACTATAAAAATGAAGCGGACCGCGCTGTCATTGAAAATGTCATGGCTGGCGAAGTGGACAAATACGATGATCCGATCGTTACGGAAGTCGAGCCGCTTGTTCATTATTACCTTGCGGAAGAATACCACCAGGATTACCTTGAGAAAAATCCCGACGGTTATTGCCACGTCGAGTTCGACTCGCTTGAAGACCAGGAAGTTCCGGCCTTGATTGACCCGGCACTGTACCCTAAACCAAGCGATGAAGAACTGAAAGCGGAACTGACTGAAATACAGTATAGCGTCACCCAAAAAGATGACACTGAAACCGCTTATTCCAATGAATACTGGGATAATTACGAACCTGGGATTTATGTGGACATCACAACCGGTGAACCACTGTTCTCTTCAAAAGACAAATACGATTCGAAAACCGGCTGGCCAAGCTTCACAAAACCGATTGAACCGGCTGTCGTGACTGAACACGAAGACAACGGTTTTTTGGGAACACGGATTGAAGTCCGAAGCCGCTCCGGCGACAGCCACCTTGGCCATGTTTTCGACGATGGCCCGGAAGACAAAGGCGGTTTGCGTTATTGCCTCAACAGCGCATCGCTTCTTTTCATCCCAAAAGATGAGATGAAACAGAAAGGATACGGCTATTTGGAAGGCATGCTGCAATAACACAATAAAAATAACTGCCCGGTAAATAAGGGGCAGTTATTTTTTGTTGAGGCGGAGTTTCTTCAGGCAATTCTTTTAAATAGGGGGAATCTTTTTCCTTACTGGATTCCATGTTGATTTCTTCTCGAAATGGCTTCACTCTAACTTAAACTATACAGAAAAAACGGTTGAAGATTTTAAAATCGATTCAACTCTCAGGCCATTTAAACCCATCATAATAATACTTTTTCTTGAGTTGGCTAAGATCGTATTCCCATTCTGCGATAGCGTGCTGGTATTTCTGTTCACCATTCTTCTGTCTTTTTCTTAGCCTTACATTTGCACTAATGATATTGACCACTTTCTTTAGTCCTAATGCCGGTATCGCTCTTCGCAGAACTTCCCATCGTTCATCTCTTGTGATGCCACTAATCCGGTATCCCATTTTATTCAATTCACTTTGCTCGCTGAACAGCGAATCTTCGATTGAATCATTTGAAGAAGATGGTTTCGTATCAATTGAACCCCATTGAATTCCTTCGGTTTCCACACTTTGTTTTTCTCGGACAGGGTGCTTTATATTTGTAAGTTGCCTATGTTTAAGAACCAGTGGTGCGTATCTTGCCAGCAGTTTATCAAACTCATCCTTGACCATGTATATCTCTTTGAGCAATAAATCGATAAAGATGGTTTCTACTTCTGTATACAAGTAAATCTCCCGTGAGTTTTTCGTTTCGTAAAGCGGCAAAATAGCTTCCCTCTCGACTAAATTATATTTTCGTATGAATGTCTCAAGGACTGTTAGATCAATGACATTCACTTTATAGCGATAAATGGAAGGCTTTAAAGAATTACTCAATGCAGTAAGGTCAGTTGCTGCAGATGAACTAATGGATGTTGAATTTTCATAATACGTCTTTTCCCGCTGTTTCTTTTCTTTTGCCACTTCTAAATCATTTCTTACCTGCAGGAGCGTATCCTCCCATTCATCTTCGGCGTCACGCTTATCCACTGCTTCCTGTGAAATTTTGGTCAGCGGTTTTTCTTTGACTGAGGGCTTTATAGTCTCAGAGAAGAGTTTTTTCTTTTCTTTAGCTGCTTCTAAATCCAAGCGGACCTGAAGCAGTAAGTTTTCTCCTTCACTAACTCTCAGCTATTTTCTTAGCTCTTGAATATCTTTTTGCAGCCGCTTTATTTCTTCTACCTGATTAGCGTATTTCCGAAGCTCTTCTATCTCTTCATTTTGACGTTTAATGGTTAATTCATGTCCAGCCACTACCCGCTTAATTTCTTTTTCAGCTGAAGTAGCTGCTTCAATGATTCTTGATTTAAAATCCATAGCTAATCCCTTTCTGCACTCAAATGGATATATTATACAACTAGTTATATAATAGCATAATTTCAGGAATTGCCGATCTCCGCAAAATGAAATTCAAATCAATAAAGAGTAGGTTTCATTTCTATCGTTATTTTCTTATTCAGATACTTTGCTAGGTCTTTAGCTCCCCAAAACTCTCTCTAGAAATGCAAAATATAGTGAAGCACACTGAATGTCGTTTTAAACTCAATTTTTGCCCAACATGGCCCTTTCACCTCGAAAATTTCTTTCCCATTAACTTTATTCCTGTATATAAATTTCAGGGACAAAACTGCATTATACAAGCAAGCTTTATTTTTCTGTAATACTTAGAGAGATTTATTTTATTTAAATACTCTAAAATCTATAGTATTTTTTTGATATTTATTATAAAATAAGTTCAACTAACATCATATTCCTACCTTTTCAGCAATGAACCCACCAAATAACTACACATTTAAACAACGGATAAAGGAGGTCCTATTCCCTCAAAGTGCATATTAATGAAAGTTTAAGACTCTATGCTCCATCGACTAGAGGACAAACCAAAATCTAATTATGAAATGGAGAGAGAGAATATGAAAAAGTACTTCACAATCCTAATGGCGCTTTTCTTGATCTTTGGCGCATCTTCTGCCGCGCTTGCGAACGATGACCATAATGACGATCGCAAAGACGGCTATCATGACAAAGACAGAGACCGGGACTTTGATAGAAAACGCCATCACGATGATGATGACGACGATAAAGACAGAAAACGCTATCACGACGATGATGACGATAAAGACAAAAAACGGTATCATGACAAAGACAAATACAAACACAACGGCTATTTCAAACATGGCAAATACTATCACAAAAACGGTAAATTCTTTTACAAACATGGCGACCATTTCCACAAACTTGGAAAATACGTTTACAAACACGGCAAGTTCCATTATTTCTTCGACAAAAAACACCATTACAACCGTCATTAATGGAATTTAGCAGGAAAGAACCAAACCCCTAAAAAGGAGTTTGGTTCTTTCTCAGTTTTTATGGTGTATATTTTCTTCATTTCCAATAAAAAAACGCAATAAAACCCGCTCCCAGACTCAAATCCTTGAAAGCGGGCTTATTTAATTTTTCATCCATTTGTAAATTCCGACAGCCGCTGCTGCTCCGCCTGCAATGGCGTATGCACCTTTCCAGTGAAGAGGATATTCCTTCAAGCCATAAGGAAACGGCGCTTTATCCGTATAGCTGTAACGGGACAGTATATTCAGCGCAGGCGTCTCGATGCCGGCCGGTTCGATCAACTCGTAAAATTCATCGGTCAGCTTTTTGACTTCGTCGGGCACGGATTTCAAGTGGCCCAAGCTGTTCTCGAACATTTCGCTCCGTGCCAGTTTGGCGAGCATCAGCACCAGCAGCGGCTCGGGAATCACTTCGAATGCACGCAAGCCTCGCGGTGTAATCTCTACCCCTACTTTGCGAAGCCCCTCGAACGCTTCCCGCAGTGCACGGACGCACAGTACACGGGCGTCACGGGTCGCGGCAAAACGCTCCAAATCGGTACCACATGCGTAGATGGCTTGCGCCAATGTCGGAACAAGCAGCGCGACATGCGTTTTCAGCCAGTCGTCGATGTCATTCCGTATCTCCACCTTGAACCCGCGCATCGACTCCAGCACAGCCTTGACTTCAAGGGTTCTCGGCAGCGTCCGCCCATCGACTTCGCCGATTGGCAAGGTCCACTTATGGTGTTCATCGACCGGGAGCATGCGAATTACGTGCCCTTGCCGATAACCTCCAGGAAATGGGAAGCCGGAAACCACACGCTCTTGTCCCAATGCACTAACTAGCCGTTCCTGCCCTTCTGCATTGTTCATCATGAACAAGAAAGTAAGAACTTTTTTATTCGCCGCCAATGCCGGAAGAATTTCAATCACTTTGTTCTTTCGCATCGGCACGATGACAAGGTCGTAATACGCCTCTGGATCGAAGCTGTCAACAACCCGCACTTTGGTAACCGTTATTTTCTCCGTTTCAGTATTTTCGATAACGACGCCCAAGCGTTTCAATTCCCACTGCCGCTCACCGTGGTCAAGCACCGCGATGTCGTGCCCCGCTTCTGTCAGCCGCTCCGCAAACAAGCTGCCAAAAGGCCCAGCGCCATAAATCAGTATTTTCTTTGCCATGGAAATCACTCCTGTAAATAACGGATTCCATTTTCCTGGCTGCGGTTCAACCCAATTAAAAACAGCCGCTCCTAATTGCCCTTTACCCTTCGAACGCTTTCTGCAATTCCAGCAAGTCCAGTTTACTCATCTGCAGCATGACTCGGGTGACACGCTCCACCCGTTCTGAATCTTTGTCTTCAAGCATATCATCCAACTGGACAGGCACTACTTGCCAAGACACGCCGAATTTGTCTTTCAGCCAGCCGCAATTCTGCGCTTGCTCGTCTCCTCCCACAATGAGCCTGTCCCAGTAATAGTCGATTTCCTCCTGCGATTCGCAATTGATGATGAACGACACCGCTTCAGTAAATTTGAACGCGGAATCGCCGTTGAGCGCGATGAATTTCTGGCCTTCTAGGGTGAATTCGACCGTCAGGACGGTCCCTTCCGCCATGCCATGGAGGTCAAAGCCTTCTTTTGAATAATAAAGGATACGCCCAATGCTCGCGTTTTTGAAAATGGATACGTAATAGCGGACTGCTTCCTCCGCCACTTTCTCGAACCATAGATTGGCTACAATTTTCTGTATTTTCTGCTCCATTCCAATACCTTCTTTCGATTAGATTTAAGAGCGGCTATGTATTTTCACTCCCATTATACTATGTAGATGAGTCGAATTGTTTATATTTATTTAAATATTCGAAAAACTATAGTATTTATTTGATCGATGTTATATACTGACTTCAATGAATAGCATATTTATATCATTTTACATATTTTTAAAAAATAATTCTAATTTTTAGCTATGCTAATCTTCGTTGTCGGTTTCGCCTACCGATTTGCTGGGCATGGACAGCGGGGCTCTAAACAGAAAGCAGCGCAGCAATTGCCCTGCGCGTGCCTAGCAGACAGGCAAAATGGTTTTGTGAAATCTCGACGAAGTTATTAGCGTAGCTGGAATATAAAACTCACACAAAAAAAGGGGGTCCTAATCTCTAAAAGGACATATAGATGAACGTTCCAGCTTCTATGCAGTCAACAGCCTAGACAATGGACAAAATCTAAATGGAATGGAGAGATTGACTATGAAGAAATACTTTATGATCCTGATGGCGGTTCTTTTGGCGTTTGGATTCTCTTCTACTGCATTAGCTGGCGGCGGAGACCATGACCGTGATCACGATGGATACCATCATGACTACGACAAAGACAAAGATGATGACAGATACAAAGACCGTGACGACCACTACGACAAAGATGATGATAGATACAAAGACTATGACAAAGACTACGACAAAAAATTCAAAAAGCATAAAAAGAACAAACATTACCACAAACATTACACTAAACACGGCAAATATTATTACCATTACCACAAACATGGCAAACGCCATCACCACCATAATCACAAAGGCCACCACCGCCATTAACATGAAAGGATCGGGCAGTTCCAATAGCCCGGTCCTTTTCTATTGTTAAACTGCTCCAGATTTCATTAAAATAAAAGTAAATTTAACATTCTAAATTATAGTAATTTTTTGATATTTGTACTATACTATTTACATAGAGTTACATACACAAGGAGGCGCATATGAAGAAAAATGAGTGGATTTTTGAGTAGCGGTCAACGTCTAGATACTCTGGCCCGTTTTGAAGTTATTTGCTCAGCTAATAAAAATCTGCTTTTAAAGGAGAAATAGAAAATGAAGAAGTTTGCTATGATCTTAATCACCCTATTATTAGCATTCGGATTCACTTCTGTATCATTTGCGCACGACGGCCATCATGGAGATGATGATTCCAAAAAAGTCACTTATCGCGATGGCGTCACGACCATTGTAAAAACGAAACACGAAGTCACTTATGACAAAGTGGTCAAACGCGAAAAATCTTCTGAATATGTAACTGAGAAGAAAGCCGAGAAATCCACTTATCGCGAAGTCGATGTGAAAGTGAAAAAAGAATACCATCCTCAAAAAGACTGGTATCGCGAAGTGAAAACCCGCACCACGTATAAAGTGATTAAACGCGTCACATGGGATGAAGTGACACGCTACGACACCATTAAAATTTTCACAACGCCAGTGAAAATTACGAAAACCACTGTCACTACCATCAAACATTACGGCAAACCGGGCAGCGGTGGTAAAGTTTTCTATAAAGACACTGAAGTTTACCGCGACAAAGAGTTTGGAAAAACTGAACGCAGAGTCGTCAAAGAAACACACGTTGAGAATAAGAACTACAAAACGACTTACAATAGAAAAGTGATAAACGTTGAAGTAAGCAAAGGCAAATGGATTAAAGACGATCACGGAGAAGACGACGACGATGATAAAAGAGGCGACGACGACTGAATACCGGGGGCTTTCCCAAAGCCATGGACTATGGCTTTCCGGGAAAGTCCTTTTTCTATGTTTCACATTCGGCTAATGCAGTTCCTAATAGCCTTCCACAGCTCCCCTTCCTTTCTTCATTGTCCCTGCTGGCCTGACGTGGTACGTTAAAGCAAGCAGAACTTTGAATTTAGAGAACCGGGAGCTGATTTTTTGAGACAGAAAAGTTTGAATGGAAAAATCGCCATCATCACTGGTGCGAATAGCGGAATCGGCTTTGAAGCGGCCAAAGAGTTGGCCACCCGAGGTGCACATGTCATTTTAGCGGTACGCAATATGGAAAAAGGCTCAAAAGCCAGAAGGGTGATCATTGCCCTTACCCCCCATGCGAAAGTCGAAGTAATGCATCTCGATGTCGCCGACCTGGAAAGCATCCGCTTTTTCAGTGAACAAATCAAGAGCCGGCTGCCTTCACTCGACTTGCTGATCAATAATGCAGGCGTGATGATGCCCCCTTATTCAAAAACGAAAGACGGCTTCGAGCTGCAGTTCGGCGGAAACCACCTTGGCCATTTCGCTTTGGCTGGACGTTTGCTGGCGCTTCTTGAGAAAACACCGGGCTCGCGAATCGTCACCATCGGCAGCCTCGCCCACAACCGTGGCACAATCGACTTCGACAACCTTGATGGCTCAAAAGGCTATAAAGCGAAAAAGTTCTACAACCAAAGCAAGCTTGCCAATATGCTGTTCGCGATAGAGCTTGATAAGCGGCTCAAACGAAATGGCTTCCAAACCATCAGCGTAGCTTGCCACCCGGGGATTTCGGCAACAAATATCTTCAAAGTCGGCAAATGGGACGCGCCGAAAGTATTTCGGAATTACGCCAATCGTTTCTTGCAGCCGCCCCACATGGGCGCTCTGGCGACTGTCTACGCAACTGCAGGCGAAAGCTTGAGCGGCGGTGAATACATCGGCCCCGACGGAAAAGGCGCGAAAAAAGGATTTCCTGCCTTGGAACTGCCTCACCCTTCAGCATTGGATGAAGCAGTTGCACGCAAGCTATGGGACGCGTCCGAACAATTGACTGGCTTGAAGTTTGATTTCACAAAATAAAATAGATTCATATCGCAATCAGGCTGCCGTGAAATTTACGGCATTTTTTTGTGTCGCTGCTGAATCGCGAAGCTTAAAGAAAAGCCGTTCTGTTTGTTCCTGCCTGAAACTAATGATACGTTTAAGGAAATCTTTCTACCCATTCAGGAGCTGAAATCATGGAACAACATTCATTGTATGGAAAGACGGCCATCATCACCGGCGCCAACAGCGGCATTGGCCTCGAGACGGCAAACACCTTTGCTGAACAAGGTGCCCGAGTCATTATGGCGGTACGGAATATAGAAAAAGGCCATGCAGCACGCGATTTGATCAAAAAGGATCATCCTTATGCGGAAGTTGAAATCATGGAACTCGATTTGGCAGACCTCGACAGCATCCGCTTTTTCGCTGAACGCTTTCAGGACAAGTTTCCTTCGCTCGACTTGCTGATCAATAACGCCGGGGTCATGACGCCGCCCTATGCCAAAACAAAAGACGGCTTCGAGCTGCAATTCGGCAGCAATCATTTGGGGCATTTCGCATTGACCGGACATTTGCTGCCGCTCCTTTCGGCTACTCCCAATTCACGCGTTGTCACCGTCAGCAGCCTCGCTCATAAAGGTGCTGATATATTCTTCGACAACCTCGACGGCACAAACGGCTACAAGGCCATGAAATTTTACGGCCAAAGCAAGCTTGCCAACCTAATGTTTGCGCAAGAACTCGATAAGCGTTTGAAACAGCATGGCCAATCGACAATCAGCATCGCTTGCCATCCCGGCATTTCTGCAACAAACCTGTTCAAATTCGGCGGCAAGGACGCGCCGGGCTTCCTGAAAGGGATCTTGTATAAATTCCTGCAGCCCGCAGACATGGGCGCATTGCCGACAATCTTTGCTGCCACGTCTCCAGCGTTAGCTGGCGGCGAATATATCGGCCCGGATGGCAAAGGGCAGCGCAAAGGCTACCCCGCTATCGATACACCACATCCGGATGCGGATAACAAAACTGTTTCCAATAAACTCTGGGATATTTCGGAGCAATTGACCGGCGTGACATTTAATTTTTAATTAACGGCACATCCAATCCCTTTACATTAAAAAGCTACAGCGTTCAGAATTATTTTGAATAATCCGTCATTAATTGTTAAACTATTCAATGAAAGGCTTTCTGTTAGTTTAAATTTTCACGATAAAATTTATCTAAGGAGCTGGGATGATGAATCAACAACAATTCGACCGTGTGAAGAATGAAAAAGGCTTTGTGGCCGCACTTGACCAAAGCGGCGGCAGTACGCCAAAGGCGCTGAAGCTTTACGGAGTTTCAGAAGACCAATATTCAAATGAAGAGGAAATGTACGACTTAATCCACGAAATGCGGACGCGGGTCATGACGGCCCCTTCCTTCAATTCCGACTCGATTTTGGGTGCGATCCTGTTCGAACAGACAATGGACCGTGAAGTTGAAGGCAAGTATACACCGGATTACCTCTGGGAAGAAAAAGGCGTCGTGCCTTTCCTGAAAGTCGATAAAGGCCTCGCTGACGAAGAAAACGGTGCGCAATTGATGAAGCCGATTCCGAATCTTGATGAACTGCTGCAGCGGGCAAACGAACGCCATATTTTCGGCACGAAGATGCGTTCGGTCATCAAAGAACCGAATCCAGCGGGCATCCGCAAAGTCGTGGAACAGCAATTCGAAGTGGCTAAGCAAATAATGGCTGCCGGCCTGGTGCCGATCATCGAACCGGAAGTTGATATCCACAGCGCAGACAAAGAAAAATCCGAGGAATTGTTGAAGCAGGAACTTCTGAACTTTCTCGATTCACTGGGTGAAGAAGAAAATGTCATGCTGAAATTGACGATCCCGACCGTCAACAACTTCTATAAAGAATTGATTGACCACCCACGTGTAATTCGTGTGGTTGCGCTGTCCGGCGGCTATCCGCGCAAAGAAGCCAATGAAAAATTGGCGGCCAATAACGGCCTCATTGCCAGCTTTTCCCGCGGCTTGTCCGAAGGCGTCAGCGCCAGCCAATCCGAAGACGAGTTTAATGCGTCCATCGAGGATTCCATCCAGACCATTTACGAAGCGTCGATTACCTGAACGATATACCCATCAAAAAAGAAAGGCGATTCCGTTGTGACCGGAATTGCCTTTCTTAGTTTGGGTGAATTCAAAAACAAATAGATTATTTACAGCGGCATCAAGAGAGTTGTCATGTACTTCAGTAAATACAGCGAACTGGTGGACAGGCATTTCATCTTTGATATCAATGCATCTTTAAAGTCTTTTGCGATTGCAGGCATAGTGTCTGCCACCTTCTTTAAGTAAGATTAGTATAATGCAGCGGCGGCTTCAATGGTATGTTGCTATTTCTGCATCGCGTTGTAACTTTTATCCACATTCAACGGTCTAACTTGTAAATCGCTTTATAAGGAGAGAGAACCATGCGGACATGGACAATTTTATTGCTCGCAGTGCTGGCACTTTTGCTTGGCGCTTGCGGCACACCCGACGAAGGCACAAATGGAGGGAAATCAGAAGGAGGCAATGAAGGCGAAATGGCCGCAACACTCGAAAAGTCAAATGCCGGCTACCGCTATACCCTGAAAAACGGCACGGATAAAGCAGTGACATTTAACTTTACAAACAGCCAGCGCTTCGATTTTGCACTTTACAACGAAGCGGATGAACAGGTATTCCTGCATTCCTCAGTCAGCTCATATGCTCAGGTGCTCGGTGAGGAAACCGCAGCAGCCGGCGGCGAACTGAGCTATGAGCTGGAGGTTCCGCCACTTGACCTTGAGCCTGGCACCTATAAGATTGAAGCCTGGTTCACACCGCAGCAAGGACCTGCTTATCCAGCAGAGAATGAGTATGTAGTGGAATAACTATATAAGTTGAATTAAAGAAGTAGCATATTGAAAACCGCTTCGGTCGCTTTGGGCAAGGCTCTCGCCATGAGCCGAGAAGAACACTCATCTCATAGCTAAGACCTTTCTGCTTCTGCATCACTTCGCCTAGCTTCGAAGCAAAGGAAACAGTCCAAATTCCATTTGGCCATTTCCTTGCCTAGCCCCTTGACGCGCCGTCGCTAAGATATCACTCGATATGGAGCAAAATAGCGGAGAAAACCGTACTGCTCCTGTCCCTGCATCGCTACGCTAGCTTCGGGACAAAAAGTACGTTGCAGCACTGCGTGCTTCGTCGCAAAGACTTGCCCTCGCAGGCTTCGGTTAAGTCTTGCCTGCGGAATAGCGAGACAGCCGATACCCCGCTAGGCGCGAAGCGACTGAGGAGGCCTGGCGCTCGCCCGCGGCAAGCGCAGCTGTTTTGCGGAATATCGATTATTAACTATAAATCCAACTTATATAGAAACCCCATTTGATCAAATAAAGCGATTGCCCTAGTTTCATTTATGCGCCGACAGGGAAATTCCCTTAGAGAGAGTTATTACTTAATTGGAGGAATTTCAGTGAACTTGACAACACATGCTTTATTAACAAAAGAAGATTTCCAAACCCGTACCGATCTGCCGGAATGGCTGCTGAACGAATACCAGACTTTCCACAACACGGTCACCGATAAAACCTTCCCCTGCTATTTCGGGATGAGTGGTGAATTGAAAGGCGAACTCCGTTATGCTTATGTGACGCAGGATGATTGGAGTAATTTGCCGGCAGCGGTTTCCAGTTTCCTGGAGCTGTTCGACGACCCGAAACACAAACGCCACGGCTTGTTCGTCTTTGTGGAGCCGTTTGAAACGGAAGGGTCGATTGAAGATTACCGTAAGCAGTTCTGGGACTTGCTGCAGTATATGCACGATGTCGACAAAACGGAATGGCCCGCTGAGGCACCGCGCGACCCAGACCATTATTTATGGGACTTTACGTTCGACGGCGAACCGATTTTCGTTTTCGGCAACACCCCTGCATACAAGCAGCGCAAGACCCGCCACCTCGGTAATGCCATGGTGCTGGGCTTCCAGCCGCGCCGCATATTCGAAGGTTTGAAAGGGACGGAAAAAGGCGGCGTCATGTCGCGGGATAAAGTCCGCACCCGTGTTGAAGCGTGGGATCATTTGCCGACGCATCCGGACATCAGCCATTTCGGCGACCCGACGCATAACGAATGGAAGCAGTTCTTCATCGGTGACGACAGCGAGCCGATCCAAGGCAAATGCCCGTTCACGCATAAGGAAATGAAAAAGTGAAGATGCAAAAAAGAGAGCGTTCCGTTGAGGATAGCTCTCTTTTTATGCATTCATTTAATTTAGAAAAAGCGTAGGTTTCATTCGCCTTCCGGCTCTTGCTGCGGTAAGTTTGCGCCGACTACTTCTGCTAGTTTGCGGACACCTTCGACAATCGCTTCCACGTCGGCATAGCTGAACGAAAGCCGCAAGTATTCGCAGCGTCCTTGGTCGAGATGAAAATGCTTGCCCGGAACGTACGATACGCCGGCCGCTAATGCGTGCGGCAGCATTTCCGCTGTATCGATACCCGGAAGCTGGAGCCACATGAAGTAGCCCCCTTCTGGTGCGTACCATGTAACTGCGGGTGGCATGAATTGCTCAAGCGCCTGGATCATCGCCGTGCTTTTCGCGCTATACACACCCGTTAGCGACTCCAGATGCGCGTCGAAATCAACGGCTTCCAGAAACGACGCCATGACCGACTGCGCAAATGGATGGTTCAGGTCTTTCTTGAACCATCCTAAGGTGCTGACCAACTTCTCGCCGCCCGCTACCCAACCAATGCGCATGCCGGGTGCGACGACTTTTGACAGCGACCCGATATGGATGACGCGTTCACTGTTGCCGTCCATCGCTTTCAGCAATTCAGGCTTATCACCAAAAGTTAATTCGCCGTATGCATCGTCCTCCAGGATGAGGAAACCAAATTCTTCGGCCAGCTCAAGCAGATGGCGCCTGCGTTCCGGCGACATCGTTGTGCCTGTCGGATTTTGCGAAGTTGGGATCGTATAAAGGATGCGCGGCAGCGTTAACCCTTCGCGTTTGCGGTTTGCCAGCATTTCTGCAAATCTTGCGGTATCCATGCCTTGCCCATCAACGGGGATATTCATAAAATGCTCCGTGTAATTCCGGAACACTTCCAGCGCTTCCATATATGTCGGAGATTCGAGCGCGACGACCGCCTTATCGTCTAATAAAACACGAGACACCAGGTCAATCCCCTGGCACGCACCGGAAGTCACAAGCAGCTCCTCGTCCGTCAGTTCCACGCCCCGCTTCGCCATCCGCTGGCGGAGAAATTCTTTCAATTGCGGAATCCGCGGACTGCCGATGTATTGCAGCGGCAGATCCTGCTCTTCATCGAGCAGCCGGATGGTAGCGGATTTTATGGCTTCAGCTGGTACTAATTTAGGCTCCGGATAGCCTGAACTCAATCGGATGCAGCCTTCAGGCAATGTCAGTAGCCATTGCCCCGGTGGATCGTTTTTGAAGGCCAGGCTGATATCTTTTGAAAATGGAAATGTTTGCGTCACAAAGTCGTGCCCCTTTCGTTATCCAGTTTGCTTTGTCTCCATTCTACAGATTATTGGCGGCTTTGAATATCGTGAACTGACATTAGGCTAGCGAATCGGTTACACAACAGTTGGTATTCTGTCTTGGCGGAATGCCTTCTTTTAATCGCAGGAACCTTTCGCCCAAGCGAAAGGCTTTTCATCATTGCCTTTTTGAACATTGGAATGATGCTTAATTTGCTAGTGCAATTTAATTTTCCAGAAGTTCATGTTACCGATTGATTAGTGCATGTTAAAGTGGGATTAACTCATGCTGACGCGAGACTTGTTCATGTTAACGCCAAAACAGTGCTTGTAAAATTTTATCTAGAATGCGCGAGATTTTATTCGCATTCGTCGTTGTATACAGTAACAAGGGAACGGAGGGATTCCAGTGGAGGATTTCATCGCTCGGTTGAAACGGCAAGACGAAGCGGCGCTCAACTACATGATTGATACATACATGCCGTTTCTGAAAGGGATTTGCCAGCACATCCTCGTGAAAAACTGCGGCCGACAAGCTGCGGAAGAATGCCTGAACGATGTGTTCATGACCATTTGGCTGCGTGCTAGGCAATTTGACGGGAATGCCGACGATTTTCGGAAATGGGCCGGCATGGTGGCGAAATACAAAGCGATCGACAGCTACCGCCGCCACATGAAGCGGCTCGAGCGCGAATCGGTCACTGACGAGGTGCGGGAAGCAGGCATTTCCAATAACACAGAAGAAACGGTGCTTGATAAAGAAGCGCGGGACGAAGTGCTGGCCGGGCTCCATAGTTTGCCGGAAGCGGACCGCGACTTGTTCTTGATGAAATATTTCCTCGGTTTGCCAAACGCAGAAATTGCCGAAGCCTTAGGCATCACCGTATCAGCTGTCGATAACCGGCTGTACCGCGGGAAACGGAAATTGGCGACCTTATTCGGTGGAAAGGAGAGGTTTATATGAGCGACTTGAACAAATGGCTGACAACGGATATTGAAGACATTCCGGAGGCCGACGTGTCGGAACTTGAAAAGAAACAAATGAAAAAGCGCATTCTTGGACAGCGCCGCAAATCGCCTTGGCTGAAAAACTTGGCGCTCGCAGCGGGTATTGCCGTCGCTGTTTCAACTACTACATTCGTTGCATTCCCTTCCTTGGCATCGCAAATTCCGATTCTGCAAGACATCGTTTCCTATTTCGATGGCGAAGAACTCATTTTCAACCATTTCAGCGAAGTGGCTCAGCCGATCGTTTTGGAAGAAACAAGCAATGGATCTACGATAACGATTGAAGAAGCGGTATACGACGGTACTTCGGTGACAGTCGCTTTCGCTTTGCAGACGCCAACAGATCTCGGAGCCTCTCCAAATGCCGACGGATTGCTTGAAGCGCCTTGGACGCGCGGTTCCGGCTCCTTCACTTTGATGAACAAAGTGAACGACACGACGTATGCAGGCATGATTACCATGGCCCCGGATTTCCTGTGGAGAGCGCCGCAAACCGTGAAGCTTACTTGGACGCCCGAATCGTTCACCGACATGGAAACCGGCGCTAAAGTCGACGGCGACTGGGAATTTGCTTTCAAATTGAATGCCCTCAACAGCGTTAAGATTCCAATCAGCAAAACCGTTGATTTTGAAGGCGGCTCGTATAAGCTGGACAAACTGCGCCTGACAAAATTGTCAACGGTGCTGACGATGCATAAAAAAGACATCGATGAAGATCGTTACATCACCGATTGGCAGCTCGTAGACAACCTGGGCAATGTGTATCCGATGCATTTCGGCACAGGCAATGAATCCCAATTACAGTTCACTTTCGAAACGCTGGATCCGCAAGCTTCTTCTGTCCAAATCGTGCCGCTAATCAAGCGTATCGAAAATGCTGAAGATGACGGCGTACCGGTTAAAGCCCGCACTATAAACGTCGAATTGCGTTGACGCAAAAATCCCCTTCCGCTGCAAAAGCCGGAGGGGATTTTTTTGTTTGCAAGTATGGAATTGTCCATGCAGCCTTTGCTTTACGCCCGGGAATCACTAGACGCAATCGTGAAGCCATTAGCAAATGCCTGCAAGATGCCGATCAGCAATTGCGTGATTTCAGCCGGCGACTGCTGGTAGCCGTTTCGTGCCCAGTCGAGAATAATGCCTGTGGTGCCATGGGCCATGTACATTTTAAATTGGGATGAATTGATGTCGTGGTGGCCGATTGCGCTGAACGTGAAATTCTCGTCGAGCATTTCGAAAATCGCTTTCGGCAAATCCTGGTACAGCCCTGGAATCGTATCTTCCTTCAAATACAGATTGAAAAAAGAACGGTTATCATAGATGAAACTCACCAGCTCGAACGATTCCGCATCCATCTGCCTGACATTGACCCGTTTGCCTGGCTGGTAGCGTTCCATTCCCGTCCGCTTCACCTGCTGGAACATTTCCCGCTTGAGGTCTTCCGTGATATCCGGCTTGTCCAAATAATGCAGGTAAAACGTTGCCCGGTTGTATTGTGCCCGCTCCACAATATCCGTGACAGACACATGGCTCAAGCCTTTTTCATTGATCAACTGGACAAAAGCCTGTTTTAACTGATGTTTTGTCCGTTCATTATGCGGGGTATTTTTTCGTTTATTTTCCATCATTGCCTCTGCCTCCAATGAAAAAATCGACACTTCGTACTAAATTGTCGATTAATTCGACAATTGCTGTTTTTCTACTGATTGAGCCAGCTTTTGCAACCGGTTACACTTAAGGAGTCTATTACTTACAGTTTAGCATACCTATAAATAGAGGAGAGATTCATAATGATCGATTTTACAGACAAAGTTGTATTGATTACAGGCGGCGGTTCAGGACTTGGGCGCGCAGCGGCATTGTCAATCGCCAAACAAGGCGCCAAATTGGTGCTCGTTGATATGAACAAAGATTCTCTGGAAGAAACGAAAAAAGAAGTTCTTCAAGCAGCTCCAGAATCGGTAGTCGAACTGGTCGAAGCAAACGTTACGAATGAAGAAGAAGTGAAAAATTACGTACAATTCGCAGTCGACACGTTCGGCAAAATCGACGGTTTCTTCAACAATGCCGGCATCGAAGGTAAACAGAACCTCACGGAAAATTACGGCTCTGACGAATTTGACAAAGTGGTCAGCGTCAACTTGAACGGCGTCTTCTACGGTATGAAACATGTCTTGAAAGTCATGAAAGAGCAAGGCTCCGGCTCGATCGTCAACACGGCTTCAGTCGGCGGCATCCGCGGCGTCGGCAACCAGTCCGGCTATGCAGCAAGCAAACATGGCGTCGTCGGCTTGACCCGCAACTCTGGCATTGAATACGGCGAATTTGGCATAAGCATCAACGCTATCGCACCAGGCGCCATCATGACGCCTATGGTCGAAGGTTCGCTCAAGCAAATCGGCGGCGACGATTGGGAGGCAGTAGGCAAAGAATTTGTCAGCGTCAACCCGATGAAACGCTTCGGTAAACCTGAAGAAGTCGGCAACCTTGTCGCTTTCCTGCTGTCTGACAGCTCACGCTTTATCAATGCTTCTGTCATCAACATCGACGGCGGTCAATCGTACAAATACTAATTTTCCCACTAAACGTTTCCCCTTAGCCCAAGTGGCTAGTGGGAAACGTTTTTTTAATGTTATCTCTAAATGTGTAATTCCCAATAAAAAAGGGAAACTTCGTTATACTGTTCTTAGAATAAGGAGTGACCGATCATGCATTTAGAACCCATCCCAGACCATTTAGAGGCGGGATTGAAAATCTTGTTTGTCGGCTTTAACCCGAGCATCCGCTCATCCGAAACCGGCTACCATTACGCGAACCCGACGAACCGTTTCTGGAAGATCCTCCATGAAGCGGGATTGACGCCGAGGAAATTCGCGCCGCACGAAAACCGGGAATTGCTTGAACTCGGTTTTGGCCTGACGAATATCGTTGAGCGCCCAACCCGTGAAGCTGCGGATATTTCAAAAGAGGAATACCAAGAAGGCGCTGCCCTGCTGCGCGAGAAAATCGAAGCGTACCAGCCGAATGCCGTGTGCTTTGTCGGCAAAGGCGTTTACAAAGAGTTCAGCAACAAGCGAAAAATCGATTGGGGTGTCCAAGCAGACCCGGTCGTTCCCGGAACCATCGAATTTGTCGCCCCTTCTTCGAGTGGATTGGTGCGAATCCAATTGAACGACATCGTCGACATTTATAAAGGATTGAACAAATTTCTTTAACGAACAAAGAACGCCACCCTTTCTAAGGATGGCGTTCTTTGTTTTATTTCTTCAGCTCCTGCATCAGTCCGTATATTTTCCGCACCGAGTTTACATTGCGGATCGTGATGAGCTTGTAGAGATTGGTTCCGACAATCTTGGACATTCCACTTTTCGTCACCTTGTCGCGGTCTACTGACCAGAGGATAGCCCCAGACACATAATGCGCGCGGTCCACTTCCGGTTTCAAAGGCAATTGCTCCAGCACGGATTCGTCATCGGCTTCTTCCCATAAAAACAGCACATCGCTTTTCAGCTTATCGTCATTGGTCCATTCTTCCGGAACCGCTTCGGCAATGAGCGTGTATTCATCGATGGTATAAACCAGCACCTTAATGTGCAAGCCAAAATGTGTGAAGATTGCCTCTTCCAAAATAGCCATGACTTCTTGTTTCGTCCGGATTGCATCCTTAAAAACGATATTGCCGGAATTGATATACGTCTTGACAGCGGTCATGCCTGCTTCTTCAAAAACCTGCTTGAGCACTTTCATATTGACTTTATTATTGCCTCCAACATTAATTCCTCTGAGCAACGCGGCGTATATCACAGACATCATCTCCTATTCCAAGATTGGACATTCAATTTTCACGGAATCCGGTATCTCTCATGACTTCGCCATAGGCACGCCTTGGCAGCTCCGCTTTCAAGCCATCCATCAAGCGCTCCAGTTCAACCCAAAACACTTCGTATTCCTCTTTTGCCAGCAACAGCCGCAGCAAGCACGCCATCGAATACACTGTCCCTTGTCCGAGGCTGCCCCCAGACAAGCGCAGCATCGCTTCAACGCCGTCCAGCTTTTCCGGATGTGTGAGGCGGAACCTGTATAGCACTTCCTCGTGCGCAGACTTGTTGCGATACGGAAACACCAAACGCAAAATCGCATCGAGCTCTTCCGCCTGCAGCTGGGCCGGTTCGTATTCTTCGCTGAACTCTTCGGCGATATCGCGTGCAATCCGCTCCCGCAGCTCTTCATCCACAACGGAATAAAAATTTAAAATTTGTCCGAGCGAAAGGAAATTGACCAGCACCCAAAGCGGTACATTCTTGTGCTTGTCATAGAATTCACGGATAGCGGGATATCTTACCCGGTCCCGCTTCTTATGGCTCTTGATCAGATTTGCCAGCGTCGAAATGATGCGGTCGCGCTCGTGATGCCGCTCGGCTTCCAGACTGTAATTCGCCGTTTCCAGAAAACTATCCGTCGCCTTAAACTTTTCCGAGAACCGGTACGCTACTTTCGATTTGATGTTCTTTTCGAACTTCAGCAATTCATTGAGCATCAGCATCCGCAGCTCTCGGTCAAACCGGTACAGCGCATACACATGGCCGAATTCCGTGCCCGCAGCGTAGCGTTCTAGGCCGTATGGGTTCAGCCGTTCATCCCGCTCCAAGAACGGCTCTTTATAGCCATCGATCAGCGCGTAATAATTTTCGCGCGACAAAATCCGTTTCGCCGCCGCTTCGTCCGCTACCGTCATCCCGCGCTGGCGCAGGATTTGTATCTGTTCGTCGTGTGATGCAAAAACCTTCATTCTTCTCATCCTTGTCTGTCGTTCTTATCCTCTACTGTAAGCTACGCACGGCTTTTTAGAAACCATTTACCAAAAATAAACCGACACAATTCAGACACTTACACACAATACATAAGGTTTGCTATAGTTACTTGCAGCCTCGAAAGTACCGTGTTTCCTGCCAGTTCCCACTGCAATTTTCCGCGTATCGATAGGCCAGTATAAGCACGTTGAAAAGGAGATTCCCATGCATTTAGAAAAAAGACTGCCGCAAAACGCCAAAGAAGGCCTTCTCTACGGCGCCCTAATCTCCACCATGACCGTCTTGTTCATGACATCATTCAGCATTATTTATTTCGCCGGTGACTTCAACCGCGACATCGCATTCACCATCTTGAAAACATTGCCGATCATGTGGATTATCGTCATGATTATTGAGCCGGCCATTTTCGGCCGCCTCGCTGAAGCCTTGACCGCAAAATTCACCAAGCCGACCGACAGCTTCAACGCCAAAATCCTGTTCCGGATCCTCTTCACCGTGCTCGGCATGTCCGCCGCGATGACATTCATCGGCGACCTTGTCGGCAACGGATTCCACAGCCAACTCTTTTCAAACTGGCTAACAAACTGGCCGCGCAATTTTCTCATCGTCCTCATTGCCGAAAGCCTGGTCATCCACCCGATTGCCCGCTTTGTGATGGTGAAGCTGCACGAGTCGCAAGACAAAAAAACAGAGTTAGCCGCGAAAACAGCGGCACAATAAAAGGCTACTAACCACATTCTGATTTGGATGTGGTTTTTTCATGCACTCGCTCTATCTTCTTAAAATAAATTATGATTTTATGACGATATTCCGCAAAATAGCTGAAGGCGCTTTTATTTCTCGTAGCTATTGAAAAATTTCTTAGCGCAGGCGCGTCAAATGGCTAGTCAGGGAAATGACCAAATGGAATTTGCACCATTTCCTTTGCTACGAAGCTAGCGTAGCGATGCAGAGACAGAAACAATCGTCTTTGCTCTACCCAAAACGACCGAAGCGGTATATATATTAACTCCTGTAGATATGATAATTATCTGAAAAAATAAAATTATCCTTGTAATCATATTATTCAATATTGTATAGTCTATACAAGAATGAATAAAGGAGGCCAGGCGTGAATACTTTATTTTTACTTCCTAATACGGAAGAAGAAATCATGGACTCGTATGACGAAGACATCATAGTCACCTCGCGGGAAGGAAAAATCATCAAAGTATCCCAAATCAGCGGCGAGCATTACGGCGTCGGCCCTAAAGACCTTCTCGGAAAATCCGTCTACGACTTGGAAGCACAAGGGATTTTCTCTCCTGCTGTGACGCCGCTTGTCGTTGAAAAAAAGAAAAAGATTGTGACGCTGCAAAGCACTCCATCCGGCAGAAAAGTATTGATAACCGGAATCCCCCTCTTCAACGAAGCCGGCGAAGTGGATTTTGTCATCAGCTATTCCTACGAAATGTCAGAACTGCTGTTGATGAAAGACTACCTGCAGACTTTGGAATCAGAGATGTCTAAAGTGAAAAGTGAATTGGCCTATTTGCGTGACCAGCAGCTACAGGTCGCGGGCTGCATCATGGACAGCAATTCTTCACAGCGCGCTGTAAAATCAGCTGTCAAAGCCGCTCGACTCGAAGTGCCCATCGTGATCCAGGGAGAACACGGCACCGGCAAGACCGCTCTCGCGAAGTTCATCCATTCGCAAAGCAGCCGCAGCGACGAAGCATTTATTGAAGCGGACTGCAGTTCCATACCGGAATCGGTTTTTGACATCAGTTTTACAGGACTCGAAGAGAATGGCTACCTGACTTTAGCGGCTGGCGGCACACTCGTGCTGAATGACATCGACCAGCTCTCCCTCGCTTCACAGGCGATGCTTTTCAAGATTCTGCAACGGCAGCATGACGTTCGCATCATTGCCATCAGCGAGACGCTTTTGGAGAAAGCGGTTACAGAAGGCCGTTTCCGCGAAGACCTATTTTACAGCCTGCATCTCGCATCGATCCAGTTGAAGCCGCTGCGTGAGCGGCCGGAAGACCTTGACCGTGCCATCAGCAAGCTCCTCGCTGAGCTGAATGAAAAATACAGTGAAGAAAAGCACGTCACGGACGACTTGTATTTCCATCTACTACAGTTACCGTGGGAAGGCAATTTCCGTGAATTGAAAAACGTCCTGGAACGGAGCTTTATCGAAAGCGAATCGAACCTCATAACGCTTGATGACCTGCCGGTGAAATACCAGCCCGACGCCAATGAACGCATTGGCATCGAACTTGATGGCCAGACGCTGCCGCATATCCTCGATTCCGTCGAGAAAAAAGTGCTGCTGAATGCGCAGAAGCGTTACAAGACCACAACTGAGATGGCGAATGTCCTTGGCATCAGCCAGCCTTCTGTGGTCCGCAAACTGAAAAAATACTCAACAATACCGTTAGGAGATGAAGCCGAATGACAATCGCCAAAGAACAAGACTGGCAGCACTTAGTGGGATCGATCGGCAATTTCCTCGCCCCAAGCATGGCGAAAGACCATCCGAATCTGCCCGTCGTTAAAGCTGAAGGCTGTTATTATTACGGCGCCGACGGCAAAAAATACTTGGATTTCACTTCCGGCATCGCGGTCGAAAACGTCGGCCACCGCCATCCGAAAGTGGTGCAAGCGATCAAGGACAGCGCCGACCATCTGGTGCATGGGCCATCCGGCGTCATCATCTACGAATCAATCTTGAAATTGGCTTACGAATTGCAGCAAATCATGCCGCCGAAACTGGATAATTTCTTTTTCGCCAATAGTGGCACAGAAGCGATTGAAGGCGCCATCAAACTAGCGAAATATGTGACAAAGCGTTCCTTACACGGTTTCATTCACCGGCTGCTTCCACGGCCGTTCAATCGGTGCGCTCAGCGTCACGACTTCCAAGAGCAAATACCGAAAATTCCTGCAGCCTTCATGGCTGACCTATCAATTGCCTTACGCGCATCCGGATGATTTGCCGGAAGGCGCAGCGCCGGAAAATTTCTTTCCTGACAAGCTTGAACGTGACGTCGAAAAGCTCTTTGCGCATCAAGTGACTCCAGAGGAAGTGGCGTGCATCATCCTTGAACCTGTACTGGGTGAAGGCGGCTACATCATCCCGCCGAAAGAATGGCTGGCAAAAATCCGAGAAATCTGCGACCGCCACGGCATCCTGCTCATTTTTGATGAAGTGCAGACCGGCTTCGGCCGCACCGGCGACTGGTTCGCTGCCCAGACCTTTGGCGTAACGCCGGACATCATGGCGATTGCCAAAGGCATTGCCGCCGGTCTTCCGCTCAGCGCTACTGTCGCTTCGAAAGAATTGATGGCGCAATGGCCGCTCGGTACGCACGGTACAACTTTCGGTGGCAATCCCATTTCCTGTTCGGCAGCGCTCGCTTCTCTTGAAATCATCAAAGAAGAAAAGCTTCTCGAAAACTCGCGCAATATGGGGACATACGCGGTCAGCCAGCTGGAAGGGCTGAAAGACAAACATAGCGTTATCAAGAACATCCGCGGTGTCGGCTTGATGATCGGCATCGAATTGTATGATCCCGCTACCGGAAAACCCGACGGCGATGCGGTCATGAAAGTGCTCGACGGCTGCTTGCAGCGCGGTGTCCTGTTTTATCTTTGCGGCAATTCAGGCGAAGTGATCCGCATGATACCGCCGCTGACCATTTCCAAAGAACAAATCGACCACGGCATCGACATATTGGATCAAGCATTAACTGCATACAAACTAAAGGGGGAACACATATGACAATGATTCAAAGCGACAAAAAGGCGATTTCGCCATCCGCTACATGGAAATTCTTGATCCCTTCGCTGATTGGGGCACTCTTATTTCTTTGCCCGATTTCCTATGACGGCCAAATCACCATCGGCGTCGGCATCTTGGCGTCATTCCTGCTGAAGACTTTCGGCTCCGTAATACCCGCATTCATATTATTCCTGCTTGGGCTGTCAGCTGTCGCAACTGTGGTGGCGACTGTGGCCAAACCGGCATTTGTCAAAAACTCGCATTTCCTGCGTTCCCTGTTTATCACTGGTCCGTTCGGATTGGCCGTTCGCGTACTTGGCTTTGTCTTCGGGTTGATGGCATTCTTCGAAATCGGGCCAGAAGCGATTTCTTCCCGCAACACGGGCGGCGTCGTGTTATACGATTTGGCTCCGGTCCTCTTGACGTGGTTCTTGTTCGCCGGCATACTGTTGCCGCTGCTGGTGGAGTTCGGGCTGATGGAATTCGTCGGCGCTTTGGTCAATAAATTCATGCGCCCTGTCTTCACATTGCCGGGCCGCTCTTCGATTGACGCTATGGCCTCTTGGATGGGCGCTGCGCCGGTCGGCGTACTTGTCACCATGAAGCAATACGACGAAGGCTATTACACAAAACGCGAAGCGGCAGTCATCGCTACGACGTTCTCCATCGCGTCGGTTGCGTTCAGCCTCGTTGTCGCAAATGTTGTCGGCATCGGACATTTATTCCTGCCGTTTTACATAGCCGTCTCGGTCGCCTGCTTGGTCGCAGCTGTCATCATGCCGCGCATTCCGCCGCTGTCTTTGAAAACGGATGAATATTATGAACCCGTCGGCAAGCAGATCGATGATACAATTCCAGAAGGCGTATCATTGGTGAAATGGGGCTTTGATGAAGCACGCCGCAAAGCGAGCAATGCAGCAAGCCCGAAAAAGCTTGCCCAGACTGGTGCAGAAACCGTGCTGGATATCTGGCTCGCATTAATCCCGCTGGTTATGGCGCTCGGCACGATGGCATTGGTCGTCGCGGAATACACACCATTGTTCAAAATCATTTCGTATCCGTTGATTCCGGTGTTGACGCTTCTTGGTTTGCCGGAAGCCGCTGAAGCCGCGCCGACATTGCTTGTCGGTTTTGCGGACATGTTCCTGCCTGCTGTACTCGGCAGCGGCATCGAAAGCGAATTAACGCGCTTTGTCCTTGCCGGTGTATCATTGACGCAAATCATCTATATGTCGGAAATCGGCATCTTGATCTTGCGCTCGAACATCCCGGTGAAATTCTGGGAACTGGTCGCTATCTTCATCCTGCGCACCATTATCACATTGCCAATCATTGTGTTATTCGCGCATTTATTCGTTTAAAATGTGTTGAACTTCATCAGTTGGCCAGCTAAAAAATCCGCTCCCAGGAACGTTTCATTTCCCGGAAGCAGATTTTTTCTTGCTTAGTAAATTGAGATTAACTTTCAGTGAGAAGGGAAAACAGAGAACAAAGACTGAAAGGATGATCGGATATGAAAAACAAAACAGTTGCAGGCCTTCTCGGTATTTTCCTCGGGGATTTTGGCATCCATAAATTCTATTTGGGCAAGCCCGGTATGGGCATCTTGTATCTGCTTTTCTGTTGGACAGCAATTCCTGCAGTAATCGGCTTTATTGAAGGCGTGATGTATCTCATGTCTTCCGAAAGAGATTTCCAAGCAAAGCACGGCAGACGCTAATATTTTTTGAGCATGCACCCGCTTCCAGCGGCGTGCATGCTTTTTCTATTTTCAAGGCAATAAAAAAATGCTGCAATCGCTCGCAGCATTCTGAAGGATGGGCCTCAGTTAAATGAAATAGCTTTGATAATGGATGAATGTCGCAATGGAAGCGACTAAGAAATACGTTCCGGCAGCAAGTAGTGGAATTTTCCCAAACTTTGCGTGTCGCTCCCCTTCTACTTCGATAAACGGATTGGCATTGAATGCATCGCTCAACGGGTTGTTCGGAGCCGTAATTAATATTCCCAACAATCCGAAGGCGAAGGCAATATCAATGATTTGAATTTGAAAAACATATGAAACTCCAATATTGAGTAAAAAAAGAATGGTAATAGTTGTTAAAAAGGTAATTAATTTGACCATGAGTATTTCCTCCTGTTTCCATCTAAAAAGAGCATAGCAAGCGTCCACGTTTTATGCAATAAGATTTTTCAACCTTCTTTTATCCTTTGGCCAGGTTCACCGAAAAAAGTTCCAGACTATTGAAACTTCGGAAGCAGAAATAACGTAATACATAGAAAGGAAATAACTTACAGGAGGATTCCCATGAAACTTAAAATTATACATACGAACGATGTCCACAGCAATTACGACAATTTTGCACGGGCAGCTACGTTAATCAAAGAATTGAAAGACGAAAACACACTTGTGCTCGACGGCGGTGATTTCGCCGACTTCAAGAGCATTGAACTGCAGGGTACCCGGGGCATCGCCGCTCTTGAATTGCTCGAATCGGTCGGCTACGACGCCATGACAGTCGGCAATAACGAAATGTTCAATGGCATGGATACACTTGAACACATGGCAGCGGCAAGCCCATTCCCGTTCATCAGCAATAACCTGCTCAAAAAAGACCGAACGGAAATTCAAGGCGTCGTGAAGAGTACTGTTCTGCATAAAAACGGCTTGCGGATTCTTGTCACCGGCTCTTCGCCCGACCTTGACGTCTTCAATGACGGGCTCGGCATCAGCGTTTTGGATTATACCGCAATGGCGCAAAGCGAAATCAAACGTCATGCCGGCGAGTACGATTTGTGCATTTTGCTCAGCCACGTCAGTACTGTTGCAGACGAAGGATTGGCTCAAGTTATCCCTGAAATCGATGTGATCATTTCTGCGCATGACCACAAGCTTTACCCGCAGGCGAAAATCGTCAATGGTACCATCATGAATAGCGCTGGAAACTTCGCCGAGCATATCGGAGTCATTGAACTTGAAGTGGCTGGCGGCAAAGTGGAATTACTCCACTCGGCTACTCTTCCGACAAAAGAAGTGGAAAAAGATGCGGCCATTCTGGAAATCCTGAAACGCAATAAAGTGAAAGCGATTGCCGCTTTAGGCAAACCGCTTTATAGCCTGCCTCAGCCGCTGTGGCACGACGTCATTGAAGAAAATCCGCTGGCTAACCTGATCGCAGACGGCTTGCGCGACATGATGGACTGCGATATCGGATTGATCAACAGCGGCATCGCCAATGCAGGTTTGTTCCAAAACGTGTCCCGCCAAAAGCTGATTGAAATCTGCCCTTCTCCGCTGAATCCGACATCTTTTGAAATTCGAGGCAAGCATTTAAAAGAAGCGCTCACGCAGTCGCTGGATGCGCAAGTCTGTCTCGCCGATGGCCGCGGTCCTGGATTCCGCGGAAAATTCGTCGGCCGTCTGCACGTTTCCGGCGCTTTTGTCATACGTGAAGGCAGCCAGGTCCAAGAGATTTTGATCAACGGCGAACCGCTGGACGACAGCCGCTGGTACAAAGTCGCCAGCTCCGATTACCTGCAGCGTGGCTCTGGCTACCCGGTACTGGCAAACAACCGGAACGATATTTACATGGCCGAAGAAATCAAAGACGTCATTCAACTTTACGCCGAAAAGCTGGAATTTGTCGAACAGGCTTTCGAAATGCGCACCACAGCCCAAACGACAGCATTGATTCCGTAAGCAAGATTCAAAAAAAGCCGCATTCCCCTAAGAATCTAAGGGAATGCGGCTCTTTTTATTGAAAATTTCAACTGCCTTGTTCAAGGCTAGTCTCGGATCAACTCGTACACACGCGCTTCGTATGGCAGCAATTGTTTCGGATCCAGCCCCTGGTAATTTGCCAACAAAATGGTACCGTCTTTCGGCTCATCCCAATAACATGGAAATTCCGTCAAATTCACGGCCACCAATACAGTCCGCCCTTCGAAATGACGCTTATAAGCGTAAATCGAATCATGTCCCGCGTTCGCCAGTTCGTAGCGCCCGTAGATCAACACATCGTTATGCTTGCGCAGCCAAATCATCTGCTTGTAGAAAGACAGCACAGAATGGGGATCCTGCAGCTGCGTTTCCACATTCAAATGCGTGTAATTCGGGTTGACGCGCATCCACGGCTCGGCATCCGAGAAACCGGCATGCGCGTTTGCGTTCCATTGCATCGGCGTCCGTGAATGGTCGCGGCTTTGTGGGCGGATGAGCGTCATCACAGCCTCGTGTTCCATGCCTGCAGAGCGGTTTAAATGGTACATGTTTTTTGTTTTGACGTCGTTATAATGTTCAAGTTCTTCAAATGGCGCATTTGTCATGCCGATTTCCTGGCCTTGGTAGATGAACGGCGTGCCTTGCATGAAGAAATACATGCAGGCGATCGCCGTCGCGCTTTCGCGCCAGTATTCACGGTCATTGCCCCACGAAGACACGATGCGCGGCTTATCATGGTTTTCGATGAACAATGCGTTCCATCCGTGGCCTTCGACGCCGTTCTGCCATTTCGTCAATACTTCTTTCAATCGGGGCACGTCAATGCCATGGATGCTTCTGCTCCACAAGCTCATGCTTTCAAACTGAAACACCATATTGAATTTGCCGTCGTCTTCGCCGATCCATTCTTCAACGTCCTCGATTTTGACGCCGTTCGCTTCGCCAACGGTCATGATGTCGCGGCCCGCGAATGTCTTGTCGCGCAGTTCCGTAAGCATCGGTTGAATGCCGTCGACATTCATCATTTTATGCCAAGCTTCGACATAGAGATTTTGTTCCGGGTCGTGGACATCGGTCAAATCCTTTTTGATGTGGCTGATGGCATCAACACGGAAGCCATCAATCCCTTTGTCGAGCCACCAATTCACCATGTCATAAAGCGATTGGCGGACTTCTTCGTTCTCCCAGTTCAAATCTGGCTGTTTTTTAGAGAACAGGTGCAAATAATATTGTTTTGTCTCCTGGTCGTATTCCCAAGCAGAACCGCCAAAAATACTTTCCCAATTCGTCGGCTCATCGCTCCAGATATACCAGTCGCGCTTATCGTTATCCAAGGAAGCACGTGATTCCATGAACCATGGATGTTCATCGCTCGTGTGGTTGATAACGAGGTCGATGATCAACTTCATGCCGCGTGCATGGACTTCAGCCAGCAAGTGGTCAAAATCCTCCATAGTGCCGAACTCTTCCATAATGCCTTGGTAATCGCTGATATCGTAGCCATTGTCGTCATTCGGCGATTTGTACATCGGGCAAATCCAGATAACATCGATGCCCAGGTCTTTCAAATAATCCAATTTGCTTGTGACGCCGTTGATATCGCCAATGCCATCCCCATTCGAGTCCATAAAACTCCGCGGGTATACTTGATATGCGACTGCTTCTTTCCACCATTTTCTCTTCATAACTGATCCCTCACAAAGACCTTGGCCAGATCCACGTCCAACTCATAGGCCGCAGCCCATGTTTCTATGCGAATATGCCCATATGTCTGTTCTATATAATAGATTATTTCCATCGTCCAGCAGCAATTCTAATAAAAAAATAAATTCCAGTTGCCAGTGTAGCAGAATTCGCCAGGAACACCAAGACATTTTACTAATATTTCTTTGTGAGAAAATCTGATGGTGAAGAAACACCTCTTTTCGTTTTTGATTTCCTATTGTATAACCCTTTTCAAGCTTTGAAAACCTCATATCAAAACTATTTTTAGATAAATCTGAAATAATATTTTGAAGCCGCTTTCATTTCCATTTTCATGGTTTTTCCTGTCTTAATCAAAAAAAAAACGGTGGCAAACCCGAATCCCAGAAACACTACCTAGGACCTATATGGAAAAAATCCCAATCCATGGCAACGTAAATTGCCACGGATCAGGATTTCTGTTTGCTTTATTCAATTAGCCTTGAAAAGATGCGCGGTTAATACAGCTTCTGCCCGCAATTCGAACAGAATTTCGCACCTTCGGTTTTCTGGCCGCAGTTCGGGCAGAAATTCGGGGCTTTGCCCACGGACTCTTCAGCCGCGCCTTCATCCGCTGCCGGGGGCGGGTTTTGCGGCTGGCCGCCATCCTTCATGCCTTCCATCATTTCCTTTGCCATACCCATGCCCATCATCATGCCGGCCATATCAGCTGCACTGCCCGCTCCGGAAGATTTCCCGGAAGCCATCGCATCGGTCATCGACACTTGCTGGTATTTCTTCATGTCGCCGACCATCCCATAGGAAGCGTTTTTGTTGATCATGTCCTGGATTTCCTTTGGATAATTAAAGCTCATAATTTGGAAGCCCATGATTTTCATGCCGTCATCCATCAATTCCATATTAAGGTCATCCTGGATGCCAGCGCCGATTTCGTGGGCGTTGGCCTGCAAGTTGAACATGTCTTTGCCTTCCCGTGGAATCCATTTCATCAAGAGCTGATCCAAAATGGCGGTGATGCGGATTTTCACATCTTCCACGAGGTAACTGCTGCGCACACCCGCTATTTTGTCGATCAACGCCATATAATTGTTCACTTGAAACTGGAACGTGCCGTTCGCGCGGATCGGCATGCCGCCTGGAAGCCCCGGTACCTGGATATTAATTGGGTTCTGGGTGCCCCACCGGACGGTGAATTCTTTCGTGTTCACAAAAAGCACTTCCACACGCATCCCGCTGTTAAAGCCGAAGCGGAAACCTTTTAATGTCGATAAAAACGGAACGATTTCCGACTCGATGTCGTATTCGCCTTCATCTTCAAAAATTCCTTCCACTTTTCCATGGTCGAGGAAGATGGCATCCTGGCCGGGACGGATGACGAGTTTGCTGCCTTTTTTGATTTCCTTATTGGTCCATTTCCAGAAAATCATATCCTCCCTGAATTCTTCCCATTCCACTACATCTGCAAATTGATTGCCGAAAAATGCCATGTTGTTCATTCCTTCCGTGTATTGAATTGCCGTTTAGAATTTGCGGCCGCCTCCGCTGAACGAACGGCCTCCTCCGGTCATGCCGCCTCCACCGAAACCACCGCCTCCCCCGCCTTTGTTCTGCGGGATTTTGCTGCGGCTTACGGTTTTGTTGCGGAAGCGGTCTTCGCGGTTCGTCACTTGCGTATTGTCGCCATCAAAATATGTGCGCGGTGTCGTGGTAACTCGGCCGCCTGAGTTATAAAGCATCGAACCGACAATTCCACCGCCGAGAGCAAGGGACACCAAGCCGTGGAACCAGGTTTTCAAGAAAATGCTTTCCGGATTGACGCCCGGGCGGTAATCCATATACTCACTCGAAGCGGCCATCATTTCTTCGTAAGCCCCGCCGTAATCGCCTGCCTGCAACTCCGGGAAGATGCGGTCGAGTACAAGATCGATTCGCTCGTCATCAAGCGACGTTTCCGCTGTGCCGAAACCGGACAGGAACACTTCGCGGCTTGCGATATCGATTGTCAGCAAAACGGCGTTTTCCTGGTTGTTATCGACAGCCCATTCATCAAAGAAATCGCCCATGAATGTAACAATGTCCTTGCCATCCATTCCATTCACCGTCAAAAAAAGAAAGTCGACCCCTTCTTCGCGGCTGTATTGAACTGCAGCCGCTTCTAAGTCCTGCGCTTCCGTACCAACCAACAAACCAGCGTTGTCATAAATGTGCCGGTCTGCCACGGCTGACGCTGAAGTCGCACCTGTGAGCCAGAAAATACAGACAAGCGCAATCAACAGGAAGGGTGTTTTCCATACTATTTGGCTCACCATAGCACACCTCCTACCAAGTATGCCGCAGCTTTCATCAGCGCGAATGCTCCCACAGCAATGCCGAGGAACCAGCCCGCGACTTTTGCACCACTGATCGGCGGTTTGCCAACCACTTTGCCGGTCTGGCCGTTCATCGCAAAAGTGTGCTCTTTGTTTTCAAAATCGTAATACACCATCCATACTGGAAAAAGCGTGTAATACGCTTGCTTTTTATTAGCATGGATCTGCTTGTTCGTGTAACTGACGGTCGAGTAGCCGGAAATCGTTGTTCCGATATACGCATCGATATAAGGCACAATTTTCGACTCGACGCGCGAGAACAAGGAATCATCATCGTAATCGTATTTCTCAGACAAATAACCCGCGAGATAAGGCATTCTGAAATCCTTTAGTTCTTGATAATCATAAGGCTCCAGCTTGTCCATCAGCACGTCGTCCATCTTCTCGGAAGCGTCAGCCGGCACTTTCAAGTAGCTGAGGTCGATATCGCGGTGTACGTCGTAAAACTCGGTTTCTGTGTAAGTTGTATCCCCGCTCGTGTAGCTGCGCGTCTTAGTGGCGACTGCCGCTACTTCAGCGCTGCCGTCAATGTCATAAAGCCAGAACGGTACGTACATTCCGGTCATTTTCTTGATGCGGTCTCCGCTCATGAAACCCCTTGGGGACAACCTGCCTTTGCCGGTCCATTTCCGGAAAGCGGCTTCGGCTTCTTCTCTGCTGACGGAAAAAGGAATGACTTTGGCCGGGGCGAAATCGCCTGTCAGCCGGTCCGCCAGAACGACCGGCGCACCGCAGAAACTGCAATGCGTCGCGGTCGTTTCCGCCTCCGTCAAAAGCACCGCACCGCAATTCTCGCAATGGAACTCTTTTGCTTCATCCGTTTCAGCTACGTGTTCTATATTCTCGGGAGGAAATGTCCCGATATCTTCCTGCCTGCCGCAGCTCGGGCATGACAGCTTGCCCGACTCGCTGTCGAACGCCATATCCGAACCGCAATTCGGGCATTTATAATGAGTGACCATTGCGTCTCCCTCTCCTTGGCCTGCAGAATCTGTAGCAAAAGCCTCCATTAGGCTTTATTGACTTGGTTTTTTAACGCTTCCAGCTCTGCTTCAACATCCGTGCCGGCTTTCAGCTCATCCATTTGCTTTTCAATAGTAGAATCTGAATCGTATTTCTTGGCGAGATCTTTGATATCGACACCTGGATTTTTATTGAGCTCTGACATCGCCATCGCTTCATCAAGTTCGCGGTTGATTTTTTCTTCCATCTTGTCAAAAGCTGAAATCGTATTGCCCGCTCCGCTGAATGAATCATTGAATTCGTTCATGCGCTCCTGCGTCCGTGCTACTGCCGCTTTGCCTTTCAGCTTGTCGCGGCGTGATTCAAGTTCCCCGATATCTGACACCAGTTTTTCGTGCATTTCACGCATCTGTACTGTGTTCGCCGATGCCAATTCCGCCGCCGTCTTTAAGTCTGCTTCTTTCTCAGCCAGCTCCGCTTTGCGCTGCAGGAACTTGCGGGCATCGTCTTCATTGCCCGCTTCGAGCGCTTTCACCGCATAGCGCTGCATATCATCCAGCTCTTTATGCAGCTCTTCCAATTCCCTGCGCTCGCGCTTTTCTGCAGCCATGATTGCGGCCGTTTCAGACTTCACTTTGCCCAAGTCGCTGTTCAAGTCGCGCAAATATTGGTCAATCATCTTTTCCGGGTCTTCAGCGCTGTCCAGCATTGAATTAATATTGCTCGCCATTATGTCTCTGAACCTTTTCAAAATTTCCATCATCATTCTCCTCTTATTTCATATTTTTTATTGGCTGCCTAACAGCCATCCTATAGAGACAGAATACCCATAACCGCCCGGTCCTAAGCAATATAAAAAGCCGCATGGCACGATGCGGCTCTTCTGGCGGCATTCATTTAGCCCAGTGGTGCAAATAGAAATAAACCATGATGAGTACAACCGCGATTGCAGCTAAGACAAGCATCGGCACAAACCCAAAGGTCGCTTCCATCTGACACACACCTCCTTTACTTTCATCATAACCCCATCCAGAGGAAATGAAAACCACTTTATCAGATAATTCCGACACTAAAGACATATGCTATAAGCCATGCTCTAAAATTGCCGAAAAAAAACAGCCTGCCGATTAATGCCGGCATGGCTGTTTCGTTTGTACCCTTTTAAGTTGTTTGTTCAGTTGGCTCCGCTGCTGCGCGGTAAGACGTTTCCGGGTTCTTCTTGTAATTATCATCGCGGCGGAAATTGCCCATGACTTCCATTGTCTGGGTGATACTGACGAAAGCGTGCGGGTCGATCTCCTTGATGAGGGGACGGACGTGCGCCAACTCGTAGCGCGTGATGACCGTGTAAAGCACCTTGACTTTATTGCCGGAATAGGCGCCCTCGCCGTCGGTCACTGTGATACCGCGGTAAAGGTTTGCCAGCATTTTCTGCTTGACGGCATCGCCTTGGGTGGTGACCACCATAAGGCTGAGCTTGATGTGGCGCGTATGGATGCGGTCAACGACAAGGCCGGTGATGTAAATGGACGCCATCGTGTACATCGCAAGCTCCCATGAAAAGATAAAGCCCGATATGAAGACGACGAGGCTGTTGAGGCCGAACACCATGAAGCCAAGCGGAATGTCGCGCTTCATCGTCAAGAGCAGGCCGACGACATCAAAGCCGCCGGTCGAGCCGTAGAAGCGGATGATGAAACCGACGCCGATGCCGACCAGCACGCCGCCGAAAACCGACGACAGCAAAGCATCTTCTGTTACCTTCATGACAGGAATGTAAAGCATCGTGACCGAAGTCACCGCAACCGAATAGACGCTGTTGAGGATGAATAGTTTGCCGAGCTTCATCCAACCGAGCACCAAAATCGGGATGTTCAACAAAAGCAGCCAAATCCCTGCATTGATCGGTGTCATCAAACTGAAAATCATCGCGACTCCCGTGATGCCTCCCGATAGGATTTCATGCGGCAATAAAAACATATTAAATGCGAATCCAAGCATAACTGATCCTGCAAAAATGATCAGCGCGCTGTAAAGTTTGTCCATTAAAATTCTCCGTTCCTTTTAAACTCGGTACCTGAAAAAAACCACTAAAAAAAGGCCGCGCATCTTCCGCTCCGCCTTTTCTAGCTTTGGCACAATAGATCAAATTATAGGGGATGGCTCTACGGGAACGCAAGCTTTATTTCCTCGCAAGCAGAAAGTCTTTTGGCAGTCTGCCGGAATCATCGGCTGCCAACAGAACTTCTAATGCTTGTGCGAATTTTAGTTCGCGTCATAACTACTAGCTCTCTTCTATAATCATGCACCACGCATACGAAGAAACTCAACAGAACCCAAACAACAACCTTCCCGCTATGCGATCCGTGTGTATAGGAAGCCAAGCAACGGACACTCCTTTGCCAGAAAAATCCGCGTTCAAAATTTCGACAAGACCTTGCCAGTCTTACATGAAAAAAACGGCAGCTCTTTGGCTGCCGTCCCCTTCATTTTATAAGCCAGCCTTCGCTGCCGACCGTTATTCCTTCAGCATTTCCATGAACTCCGCTTCGGAACTTGCCCCCATTGCGTCAATCGCTGTCGTCCCTGCCGGACTTGTAATCAGCGGGTCCGCCCCGTATTCAATAAGCAGGGTGGCCATCTCGAAATCTTCATACAGGACAGCGGTCTCGAGCGCAGTTGAATAATCATCGCTCGAATTGACTTCTGCACCCGCTTCGATCAACCGTTCTGCAACTGCCGCTTCTCCGCCTTGAATCGCATACATCAGCGCATCCGCACCATCCGCGTCCTTGGCGTGGATATCTTCACCATCAGCGAGCGCCTTTTCGACGGCATCCAAATCACCATTAAAAGATGCATTCATCAACGGCGTCTCGCCTTCAACTGCAAAAAGCGATTCCTCAGAAAAATCATCCGGCAGCAATTGTGAATAAACAAACCCGCTGCCAGTAAACAATAGGATTGCCGCGATATAGACGCCGGTGAAAATACCCGTCATCAACAGAGCGCCCAATACGATTTTCCCGTTGTTCGGCTTATACAGGTAGCTGTCTTTGCCGGAGAATTGTTCAATCGATTGGATGCGCTTCGGCAAATTTGGATGCGTCGACAGCACTTCGCTGAACCATACGATGCCGTTCGACTCCGTTTCAATCTGTTCCCGGTAAGCATCTTCGTCCACTTCCAGGTACATTTTCTTGCCGATGCCGAGCAGCGTCAATGCGCGTTTCGCAGCATCCGCGTCCCGGATCACGTAAGCTGCATGACGGTCGCACGTGTATTCGCAGGAACGGCTGTAAGCCTGCGCCAAAAACGGGATAAAGCCTGCTGGCAGGATGAAGATGTTTTTCCAGACATGGCGGCGTTTGATATGTGCCAATTCATGCGCAATGATGAAATCCAGTTCCGCCTGCCCTTGTTCACGAGCCAATTCGAAAACTTCCGAATACAGAACAACCATATCGCGCCCTAAAAAGCGGGTCGCGAACGCATTCAACGCACCTTCCGATTGGATGACGAAAACGTCGGGGACTTTTTTCAATCCCATTTCCTTCGACAATACTTGAACGCGGCTATAGATATCTCCAAATTGCCGCTCATGGATGCGCACGCCGTTGCCGCGGATCGACCCGAGCATCATGGCGTTGACGTACAGCATGAAAACGAGAATGACGAGGAGGATCGCAATACCGAAAATCGACACCGCCGCGAGCACATACACCAAAAGGCTAGACAGCACGCAGAATACAAAATACAAAGTTTCTCTTTCAGATTGAATATGGTAGGAGTTCATGTTATCTTCCTTTCGACCGAACTGATTCCATTATAACAGCACTAAAGGTTTAGATAATATACTTTATTTTGAAGTTTCGAGATGAAAGTCTTGAAGTATAGGGGTTCTTCATATTCGAAATATTCTTTTTTTGGACTTCTTATAAATCCCTCTGTATAATCATAAATTGTAATTATTACGATTTAAAAAGAGGAGTGTTACCATGAAATATTCATTGATTAAAGGCTGCGGTGTTGTCGGTCTTGCCGCCTTGCTCGCTGCTGGATGCCAATCCGCTGATTCCAAAGAGACAGAACTGGATGCCCCATCCGTTTCAGCTGAAGCCAAAAAAGCACAAGCCTCAGAAGAAAACCTGACACGCGACGAAAAAGCACAAGCCTCAGAAGAAAACCTGACACGCGACGAAAAAGCACAGGTTTACGCTGGTTACTTTGACGACAGTTTAGTGGCTGACCGTCCGCTTTCCGATTGGGCAGGCGACTGGCAATCGGTCTTTCCCTTTCTTCAAAACGGCGACCTAGATGGCGTATTTGCCGACAAAGCCGCGCATTCAGATGAGATGACCGCTGAGGAATACAAGGACTATTACACTGCAGGCTACGAAACGGATGTCGAACGCTTAATCATCCAAGAAGACGACGTAAGCTTTTTCAAAAACGGCAAGGAACAAACCGGCCGCTATACATATGACGGTTACGAGATCTTGGAATACGAAGCCGGCAACCGCGGTGTGCGTTTCATCTTCAAACTGGCAGAAGAAACGACTGGCCTGCCGCGCTTTATTCAATTCAGCGACCATGCCATCTTCCCTACCGATGCTGACCATTATCATATATACTTTGGCGATGACCGTGAAGCACTGCTCGATGAAGTCGTGAATTGGCCGACGTTTTACCCATCGAATATGGATGGAGATGATGTTGCGGAAGAAATGATGGCACATTAATAACAAAAAAGGCAGCCGCCGGAATGGGATTCCGGCGGCTGCCTTTTTGGATTTATGGCTGGTTAAACCTTAAAACATGCGTTTACTTTTAACTTTGGGTATCGCGCGGCTGCTCATTCGATACTTTTTTTGAATGTTCTTTCGCATCTTCCATTTCTTCTTTTCCTTTGACGTCTTCATAATCCGTTGCTTTATTATCCCCATCTAAAGCTTCCTTGGTTTTGTTGATCGCTTTGTCAATTCCGGATTCGCGGGCTCCTATTTGTTTTTCTGGCGTTCGTCCTGCTGTACCTTTTCTAGCCATTGCCGATCCCTCCTGTTTAAATGATTAGTTATGGTTTACCCACTGTCGGCAATGTTAATCCCATTTAAAATCAGCAAGGAGTTGACGAGGGGGAAATGACGCCGGCCGAGAAGCATTGCTCGCGGAAGTCGTGAACTGGCCGATGATATAGCACTACTTAATGGTTTGAACAATAAGAAAAAGGCTGGATTGAGCGGGCCGATCCCTCTTCTTCATCCACCCCTTCTCGTCGTATTAACAGGTTCGGTATAATCCTTTATCTTCACTAGTTTAATGTCGTCTTTGTTAAATAAGTTCAATTCCCCAAAAATATCTTCAAATTGAACGATCTGTTCCGATAATGCCATGGCGGCCACATCTTCTCTCGATTCTGCTTCCACCGTCCGTTCCACCGCTAGCCCTTTTTCTAAAGAATACTGGATGACATACTTTTTCATCTTTTCACCTCCTACGTTCAACTTCTAGATAATGTGGCATAACCCTTTAAATTATATGGACCGTGCAAAAAAAATTACAGCAAAATCAAGAACTGTCATCCTGTAAGGTTAAGTGAAAGCAGCGCACCGAGTCGAAATGTTCACAGCCATTTGTACCCGTATTCCCGAATCTTGCCATAATATTGCATCTACCTTCTAACGCCTACAGTTCCACCTTTCGATCCTGAATCGGTTACTTCTTTTCCCCAGAGAACCGACTTTTCTGTATACTTGAATCATTACGGTTGTGAACCATAATAATGAGGAGGAAACAACTATGGCAAAGAGCAGTACTCAAAAAAGCTTGTCATCAGAACAACGCGAAGCCTTACTCAGCGGATTGAAAGAACGTTTCGAAAAAAACATAACTCGCCATGAATGGTTGGAATGGCCTAAAGTTCAAGCCAAGCTGGAAGCAAATGCTGAAAAGCTGTGGTCGCTTCATGAAATGGAACGAACGGGCGGAGAACCGGATGTTGTGGATTATGATAAAGCGAAAGATGAATATATTTTCTATGATTGTTCAGCGGAAAGCCCGAATGGCCGCAGAAGCGTTTGCTACGATCCGGAAGCACTGGAGGCAAGGAAGAAAAATAAACCTGAAAACAACGCGGTCGGTATGGCATCGGATATGGGCATCGAGCTGTTGACGGAAGAGCAGTACCGCGCGCTGCAGAAGCTTGGAAAGTTCGATACGAAAACGTCGAGCTGGGTGCAGACACCTGCTGATGTCAGGGTCCTCGGCGGCGCCCTTTTCTGCGATTTCCGCTACGGCCGCGTCTTCTTGTACCACAACGGCGCCGATTCCTATTATGCCGCACGCGGGTTCCGCGGGGCGCTGAAAGTTTAAGATTTCAATGGACTTCAAAAGCCAATAAAGAAAATTATGTACATGTGTAAACAAAAATAAGATTCCAAGGTAGATTGTATGCCTTGGAATCTCATTTTTTTTGTTGACCGGTTTCAATTTATTGCATCTCTTTAATCCACATTCCGGCTTAAAAACACAAGCCGCTCTATCTCTTCAAATCCATTATTCTTATAGAATTCTTCCGCCGGAATCCCGCGATCCGTCAACAAGGAGATGTTGGTGACCGCACTGTCGCCCATTTCATCCACCAACTGTTTCAAGAGAGCTTTCCCCACGCCTTTTTTCTGTTGTTTGCCTTTGACGCACATTTCATTGATGAAAAATTCATCTCCACTCCACCATTTTCTGCTGCTGCCAAAGAGAAAGCCAATAATGGTTTCGCCCTCTACTGCCAAAATCCCGATGAATCCTGGAGTCCGGGAAAAGTCCTGCAGATACTTCGTTGCTTTTTCCATCTCCCATTCATCGTTCCATGGCGCCTCATTGAAAACGCTCACGAATGTTTCAGCGCATCCGTGGAGGTCACTGTCGTGAAAAAGTCTACATTCCATACAACCAACTCCCGTCTTTTATGCCACTTGCTTACAGTTTACTATATAGCGCATTATTCCAGCAGCCCCTGTCTCCGGCACAATTCCGCACAACTTATTCACATGAATAAAAAACCGCCGCTCCTCGGAACGCTAATTCGCTGGGAGCGGCGGTGTATACGATATAAATAGTCGTGCATTGTCAGAATCACCTAGGAATAGTGTGCGGCACAAGTATCCATTAAATTCCTCTACAAAGCCTCATACTGGCGAACCACTTCTTGAGTGATTTCGCTTTCTTCATCCAGTCCGCTTATCTCTTTCAAGACAGAAGCCGGGCCGTCTGCTTTGATCATCGCTTGGATTTTCACTGCGTCTTCATCTTCCGGATTGTTGAATGCCAACGCTGCAGCAATCGCCTTGGCCAAATAAGTGTATGGCAATCCTGCTTTTTGAGCTTGTGTCGCCGGGCGGATCAAACGGTCATCCGGTCCCAGTTTCCGGATCGGTGCTCGTCCTACGCGCGTCACGCCGTCGTTCAAAAACGCATTTTTAAAGCGTTCAATGTTTTTATTGATATAAGCTAGATGCTCTTGCTCGTCGAGGCCGTATTCTTTCACAAGGTATGCGCCTGTTTCCTTCAGCGTTTCCTGCACTTGTTTTTCAATTTCTGGATCGGCCAAGGTTTGGTCGATCGTCAATTTGCCGGCAAGCGAGCCAAGGTACGCAATAACGGCATGGCCGGTATTGACGGTGAACAGCTTGCGTTCGATAAACGGTGCCAGGGTTTCCACAATCGTCATGCCTGTGACCGGCGGAATGTTTTCTGCCGTTTCCACAACCCATTCGAAATATGGTTCTACAAGCACATCTAGAGAGTGGCCTTCTTGAATCGGAACAATCCGATCGACCGCAGAGTTGAAGAAATAGACGGTGCCTTCAAGTTTGTCTTTTGACGCATCATCCAGGTTGTCCAAAATGTGGCCTTTCAAAATATCCGTTGCGCCAATCTGGTTTTCACAAGCGATGACATACAACTTTTCATCCGTCGCTTTAAGACGCTCTGCGATGCCTTTCGCAATGATCGGTGCAATCCGCGGCAAGATATTCGGACCAATCGCAGTCGTCAAATACGTCGCGCTGCGGATCGCTTCGAGAACTCCCGCTTCGTCTTTCATATTGTTGACGCCCGAGACATTTTCAATGGTTACGCTTTCTGGCTGGGCTTGAGCCATGTTCACGTGATACTTTTTTTCTTCATTCAATTTATTGATGACCTCATCGGCAACATCCACGAATGTCACGTGGTAGCCGGATTCGGAAAACAACGCCCCGATAAAACCTCTGCCAATATTTCCTGCTCCAAAATGAACGGCTTGTTTCAACGTCATCAGTCCTTTATCAAATTATTTTGTAGGTATTCGTAAAATACATCTTCCAGCTTGTTTCGGATCATGCTTTCGTTCGACGAAGAAAAAATCATCATTGCCGCATCGCTTTCGATTAAACTCGAACTGATGAGGCTCAAAATTTCCTGCTCCCGGTCGGTCATGTCGAGCGGCGCCAGCATCAGCAGCAAGTTGCGCATCTCTACCTGCCCGCCGTCCATTCCTTTGACCGGGCATGGCGTATCCAAATGCACCACTTGAAATAAAAGTTCCTGAACGGTTTCATCGCGGCAATGGAAAAGAGCCATATTGGTATCCGGAATGCCCAGCCCGCCTTTGGATTCCCGGTCGTCTAATTGGCGCATTGCGGCATCTGCGCTCTTCACAAGCCCGTCGCGTTCCGCTTGTGCGAGCACATCCGCGAGTACGGTCCGATGGTCAGCCGCTTGCGGATGCTTAAGCACTTTGAAATTCGCTAATATCGCTTTCATGCTCTTTTGGACATCTTTAATTTCCCGCAGAAGCTTCTGGACGTTCGGCCTGTTTTTCTTTTTATCTCTTTCGCCCGGTTTTTCAACAACTAAATACTGCTTTTTGCTGGTGATTTTCTCAATGTTGCGTTGCAGGTAGCTTTCGATAGACCCGATGTCTTTGTCGCTGAGCAGCGGGCTGACCATGATGTAATCCACATCCGTTACAGGAAGGCGGATTGTCGAAATCACCAAATCGTAATCCTGGAAATGCGCTGATTGAAAATCATTGATTGATAAGATTTCCACCGAATTGATTTCGGCAAGCTCTTTTTGAATGCGGCTCGCCAGCATTTTCGAGGTTCCGATGCCTGTTGGACAGACGACCACCGCATCGATGCGGACCTTTTCCTCGTTCATGAGCAATGCCGAACCGAAATGCAGGACAATATAGGCAATTTCATTGGCTGGAAATTCAATGTCCTTGAATTCATTCTCCAGGCTTTGCTTCACCGCCATAAATAACACTGGATACTTCCGCTTGATTTCATCGGTCAGCGGGTTGAACGATTCGAGATTTTGTTTTAAGCGGAAAATCGACGGTCCCATATGCGCGAGAAGCCCTTGGTAAAGCGAAAAATCATTGGTCAAGTCGACATGCAGCTGAGATGATACATCGCCAATCAGGTTTTTGATCAGCTTGCCCAACAAGACGCTGTCGTAATAAACCATGTCCGCTGCCTGCACTTTCGAGCCTTTTAAGATCATCGACAAAAAATGGAGGTCTTCCCCAGTTAAGCGGACTCCAAGCTGGCTATACAATTCATCGCCGAGCGCATCCATCAATTGAAACTCGCTGCTGAATTCATTCGCCAGCACGGCCGGCTCCAGCAAGAAACGCTGTTCCGTCCGCTGCAGCGTCAGACAGAAATAGACCACCAAACCGATATAATCGCTGTCGGCCAAACGCGTCTGCTTTTGATTGATGTGCTGGTTCACCAACTGATCGACCACTGACAAATAATGCGGTGAAAAATAGCCCAGGATGTTGTCCTCCGAATTCTTGCCTTGCTGAAGAAAATACAAGCTTTCAACAAGCTCCTCATAAAAGGTGACAAGGAAATAACTAGCCAATGCATGGCGTTTATGGACTTCCTGCCCCTCCACTTCCACGCCGACGCCTCTCCTCCTGGACAGCCTGATTGAGAACTTATGCAGCCACTCCGTCAAATCATCCAAATAAGATGTCAGCGTGGCCGTGCTGATGCCCAACTCATTGGCGAGCACCTGCTTTTTGAAAGAAGGACCTTCGTGCAGCAAAATGATCAGCAAACTCAACTTTCGTTCTTCGGGCCTTTCATCAGTCGGATTGACGCTGATTAAGCTTTGTACCAGCCGATAGATTTGTTCGTTGTTCCCGTCAATAAAGAGGCCCTCGCTCGCGTTGCGCTTCACAACCAAATCGAATTGCTTCAGCAGCTTCTCAACCGATTTCAAATCTCGCTGAATCGTCCGCGCACTGACATTTAAATAGGTGGATAACGAGTGCACCGTATGCTTCCCCGATGTTCTGACAATCAACTCTGTGATGGATTTTTCCCTAAATGTGATATACATCAATCTCACTCACTTCACTTTTAAGTTTTCCTTCTTCAAGAGCGAGAAATGCAAAATAGAACAAAAAGGCAGGTATCCCCGCCTTTCCGTTCTTGCTATTTATTTTCTATTGATGATCGCTAGTAATTCCTTAGCGGTGCGGGCTTTCACCATTTCATCTACATTGTCCTGTTCCGCGCAAATGACGGCGATTCCTGACAGGATCTCTAAATGCGAGCCGTCTTTGCCCGCGATGCCAAAGATCAATTTTGCGCTTTCTCCATTAAAGTCTACTCCATTTGGAACCTGAACAACAGTAAAGCCTGATTTGATAACCGCTTTTTTGGCTTCTTCCGTGCCGTGCGGAATGGCCACGTTATTGCCCATATAAGTTGTCGTGATTTCTTCGCGTTTCAACATTTCATCGACGTAAGAAGGTTCAACGTAACCGGCCTTCACCATCACTTCACCGGCAAAGCGGATCGCTTCTTCTTTATTGCTGAATTTCTTGTTGATGAAAATGTTTTCTTCAAGCAGCAATTGGTCGTCATCAGCTGGCTGAGGCGTTCCCGTTGCAGCCGCTTCGCTTTCTTCCACAAGCCCGACTTGCTGTTCTGTAACGCCGCTGTCCAAGTTGTTGATCAATTGATCGTATTCCGGGCTTGATAAGAAATTATCGACGGAAATGTGATGAGCATCTGGCACTTTTTGCTGCGCACGCGGCGTCAGCTTTTCCTGTGTAATGACGATTTGAGAATCGCTAGGAATTGTGCTAATGGCGGTGTTCGTTACGTGAACATTTAGCCCCGCTTCTTTCACTTTCTTGCGAAGCAGAGACGCACCCATGGCACTTGACCCCATACCGGCGTCACACGCAAAGACGATTTTACGCACATTGCTTGGGAAAACGCCTGCAGCCGTGGCTGTCGTTCCCGCTAATGCGCCGGCAACTGAACTTTTCTTGCCTTTCATTTCTTCCATTCTCTTTGTCGCAGCGTCAATATCTTCTTCAGTTTCCTTGCTTGATTTCAATACGACAGATGCAATCAGGAAGGAAACCGCGGCTGCCACGAATATTGCGGTGAAGTTGGCGACATACGCCATTCCTTCAGGCGGCGTCACTGCCGCAATCGCCAAAATGCTTCCTGGTGAAGCTGGTGCTACCAAGCCTCCGCCCATCAATACAAGTGTGAAGACACCGCTCATTCCGCCGAAAATAACTGCTAGTAACAACATCGGCTTCATCAGTACGTAAGGGAAATAAATTTCGTGGATACCGCCTAGGAAGTGAATGATTGCTGCTCCTGGTGCGGATTGTTTCGCAATCCCTTTGCCGAATACCATGAAGGCAAGCAGGACGCCAAGACCTGGTCCTGGGTTTGCTTCCAACAAGAATAAGAGAGATTTTCCGTTTTGTTGGACTTGCTCTAAGCCGATTGGCGACAAGATGCCATGGTTGACGGCGTTATTCAAGAACAGGATTTTCGCCGGTTCGATCAAAATGCTCGTCAGCGGCAATAAGCCTGCCTCCAGCAGCCAGTCTACTCCTGACACGAGGACTTCTGTTAAAGCAGAGACTGCCGGTCCGATGCCATAAAATGCAAGAATTGCAACTGCGCCTCCCAAAATACCGGCAGAAAAGTTATTGACCAGCATTTCAAAACCGGTCTTTATCTTGCCTTCAATCAATTGGTCAAACTTTTTGATGACGAATGCCCCAAGCGGTCCAACGATCATGGCCCCTAAAAACATCGGTGTATCTGGTGCGCCGACGATAACTCCCATCGTGGCAATTGCGGCAACGACGCCGCCTCGCTGTTCATAAACCAGCCGTCCTCCTGTATAGCCGATCAGCAGGGGAAGCAGGTACGTGATCATCGGACCGACCATTGTGCCGAGTCGTTCATTTGGGAAAAAGCCCGTCGGTATGAACAATGCCGTAATCAATCCCCAAGCGATAAATGCCCCGATGTTCGGAAGCACCATCGAGCTTAAAAAGTTGCCAAACTTTTGGACATGTACTTTCATCGTCGCTTGATTCATCTCATTCATCCTTTCTGTTAAAAGAGCAGCTACTCTTTTTATTCTTACTTGAATTATAGAGGTTAAATGGAAGCGCATTCAATATTAAAGAAAGTCATCTTTGTCGCCGTTGTCGGGACAAGGCTGATGTTTCTATTTCTATAGGAAGAAAGCGGGTTGAAAGAGAGCTCAAAATGCTGTTTTTGAGTATTCTTTAAATCCGTTTTTAATGAAAAACGACATTTAAAAATATTGGTTAGTTCAGTAAAATAATTCCAATATCTGTTAGTATAAAAGAGACATAAAATTTACGTTGGGATCTAAATCAAGGAGGAAGCATTAATGGAGAAAGTTAATGTTATCAATTCATCTCATACCACCCTAGAAAAACCAGTCGCGGCAGATCACCGTTTAGGCATGACACTTTTTTTATTCTCTATCATGATGGTCGTTTCAAGTTTCATTCCGGAAAAGACAGTAGGGGTGTGGCTTATCATCAACAGCAGTTTCATGTTCGTTTTTTTAGGTATTTTATATTTTTTATGGACGAAGTACAAGAATGACATGGTGAGGTATTACGCGTTTCAAGTTTATATCATGTTGATGGGCATCGTTTTTTTCGCCATCTCCCCTTTATTTAAGCTGTTGTTTGGAACCGTATATTTTTGGATGCTGTTAGCAGCAACCATTACTATAAACTTAATCTCCCACCATTTTAAAAATCGAACAGTGAAGAGCTTTGTGAACAAAGACCATAAAGTGCTTGCAACGATTTTATCCATGTATACGATGGTTTTAATTGCCGTCGGAATATTTTTAATGGGGTTGATGCAGCGAAACGAAGCGCCTGAAAATACAGGTGTTGCACTGCTTTTTTATTTTGTAAGTGTTATGTTTTTGGTGTTGGCTCCGATGTTTTTAGTTCGTGAAGCAGAAGTGGAAAAACTAAAGAACTAGATTGATATTCTTTTAAAACTGCATAACCCAAAATAAACCGCCACTCCCTTGAACTTCGATTCATTGGAAGCGGCGGTTTTTTCGTATGGCAACCCCTGTACCATCAGAGCATTTTGAATTTTTTCTGTTTCGATACTTATGCTTGTTGGCTAATCTTGCTCTGCAAAAAACTCCTGACTTCTTCAAAAATTTCAAATTGGCCTCATAGGAAAAGTCTAGCTTACCGCAAAATCCGTTTCTCTTTCGCTTCTTTCAACCATAGTGGAAACTCATTCAGCATCTGATTGTACAACTCTTCATCCGTCACTTTGCTGACATCCTGCAAATGAAAGAAGTTAGCGTTATCGATAAACCGGCCTTCCATCGTATCCAACTTTCTCAATACATCAAAATTGGCGTTGCCAAGACCGATAAACTGCCAAAAAATCGGCTGGTAAGAAGATTCGATAATGAACTTCTTAATTCCAGGCTTACACCCTCCGTCATTGATGAATACCAAAAAGACTGGTTGGTCGCTAGGCTCTTCTATCGTATACTTGCGTATGACGTCTTCCATCACTTTCGGTTCGTCGTTCCTGCCAAATTTATGTATTGCGTCATTCGATAAAATATTTTTTTCTACGTAGCCAAGAAAGATTTCTTCTGTAGCCGCAGGCAATCGGGAAAACTCGTTGTCGTAAACCCAGACATCCAAAGCGCCATCGTCATCAAACTGGCTTGCCACAGCCAGCACACGCTCCACTACTTCTTGAACTACGCCTTCCCGGTACAAACTCCACATCGAACCTGAAATGTCTAATACAATCGCCACTCTAGCCATTACACCGGTTAAATTCTTCTTCTCCAATACAATGTTGGCCGCTTTCTTTTTCAATGAAATTGTAGTCATTCTCAAACCTCCCAATATATTCCTTTCTCTAGTATAGCAAGAGAAAATCATTTTGAAACCATTACTTTCTAATTATTTTTAATATTCGAAATTTATAAATCTATTTCTTCTTTTTACTCTGGGTATAAGTCCATCCGATGTATATCTTCCCGCATATGAACCCTGTGTTATGCACAATTCAACACCATTCATCTGGGTGAATAAAATAAAAAGCCCCCCAAGAATGGTGATCCAAGGGGAGCGGCTTTGCATACAATATAAAGGGTCGTGCATAGTCAAAATCGTTTAAAATCGTTTGCGGGTCCGGGACGTTTCAAAATGTTGACCGCTTCCTGCAACTCAGTAAGCTCCCTTTCAATATCAGGAAACCCCCGAATCTCCGGAACCGGCTGTTTTGAAAAAAGCCATTTGTCTTCCACGGCATTTGCCATCATTTCAAACACAAGATACAGCTGCCCCAACTTTACTGGAGACAAGGTCTGCCTGTTTTTTTGCGCGGTATTCTCGAGCAAGAATCCCAATTGTTCAAGCGCGAAAAAGACCCGCAGCAAAGATGCGGCATCTCCTTTATTGTTTGACAGCTCGCCTCTCGCGGTGTCGAAAACCAATTTCAAATCAATGAGATTGGTCTTCATTTTCTGCTGTTCGATCGTATCAAAGCCACTCTTACTAGGGGTATGGGGCGAAAACAGCATGCCGATAAAACGCTGCTGGCTGCGCAAGGCCTTTGCCGTCATCTGCGGCAGAAAACTTGAAGCGTGCCGCCTGCCAATGAGTAATGTCCCAATCAGCCCGATGGCTGAACCGATCAAGACATCAATTACACGGGCGGAAGCAAAATAGGAAATGTCCCCGATCTGCGATGTGCTTTCAGCAATCATTAACGCATTGGGTGTAATGAAAAACGCGGCAACCGCATAGTTCAAGACAATCGCCAGTTCCGTTAATGCCGTTAATATGAATATGGCTAACACGATGAATAGGCCCTCGGGCTGGAAGGATAGGAGGATAGCGGCAATCACGATGCCGACAATTGTGCCGGCTGAGCGTTAGAGCGCGCGGTTGAACGTTGAAATGACGGTTGCGCCTGACATGACGGCGGCACACGATAATGGAATCCAATAAGACGGCTCTACGTTCAAGAAATTGGCGATGAGCGCAGCGATTGTCACCACAACGCCAAAGCGCAGAGCCGCAAAAAAGACCATCGAGTTTTTATTGAACGAATTGAAAAAGACCGTGGTGAAAGAGTCTGCAACGAGCTCTTTGCTCATGTTCTGTGTAACAGCGGCCGCATTAAGAATGCCATCGACTTTTTGGATGTGCTGCAACAAGACATCGTCTGTCTCATGTTCTTCTGAGTCGGATGCACGCGCTCGATTATTGCCGGCCGCTCCAATCGAAAGAGCGATTAACCGGATATCTTCCAGCGCTTGCGCCGGTATAGCCGAACCGCTGGCAACTCGTTCAATCGCTCCAGAATAAATCAATTTCGCTTGTTGATGGAGCGACACCAAGCGTTGACGTTCTTCACCCGTAGTCCGTACGCTGTAGCCAGATGCCAAGGTGGATTCCGCCGCTTTTATCGTTGCCCACATTTTTTGGCGGGATTCATAAAAATTTGGCGAGTCCGCTGACTCGAGCCACGACGCCAATTCACCGTATTCTTTTTTGACGGCCGCTTTTTCTGCGGCATAAGGATTCAGCTTCCACCCCCACATCGCCATTCCCCAAGACAAAAATCCTCCTGCAAAGACAAGAGCTGCGTGAAGAAAAGCCAAAGATGGCTCTTCCACCATATTGTTATTGATCAGAAACACCAGTACAAAAAAGATGGCGGAGGGTCCGTTAAACTGATATGCCCCAAAGATGAAAACAGCGATGGCTCCTATAGAGCCCACCGCCAATGCAGCAAGAACCGGACTTTGCGACAGCAATGTGCCGAGACCCGCAGAAAAAGATAAGCCAAGTGCCGCGAAGAAAATCTTTTTCGAACGCAAGGCGTACGGTTCGTTGAACATATATAAAAACGCCAGGCCGCCGAGACCGGCGATCAATCCATATTGCACCTGTCCCATCAACACCCCGATCAAGACGGGCAGCGCGGAACAAACACCGGCTGACAGCGCTTTTGCCCAAGGAAGTGGAACTTGTTTGTTGATGGCAAACGCTTGCGCTGCAAGTTTCAGGAATTGAGATCTTTTGTTATCCGCTTGTTTGCGCATCCTAGCCCTCCTCTGCCGTTTATCTATTGTTTACCCATTATCTCTGAAAAATCTATCCTTTCTAAGCTCACTTGAACCCAAGTGTATGGGTCGTTCTTTAAAACAAATAAGGAAAGCATTCTGCATTGCGCAGAACACCTTCCTATGCGTAACACTAGTTCAATTCGCAAACACTTCTTCCGCTTCCCGAGAAGCAATCTTCCAGGGAGCGGCGGTTTTAAATGTGTAATGTCTGGCACCACAAAACTTTGTTCAAAGTGATGGAACTTGGCCGCTTTTCAGCACCGGACCCGGTCGGCCAAGCGCGTAGCCTTGGCCAAAATGGATTCCCAAATTTCTTAAAAAATTCAGTTCCAAGCAATCCTCAATGCCTTCTGCAATAATTTTCGTATTCGATTGCGCAGCAAATCCCAATAGCAATTCCACCAATTGCTGCTGGGCCGGTTCGTTATGTATGCCCCGTATCAGCGATTTATCGAGTTTGATGAATTCAGGTTTCAACGAAATGATTGTTTTCAAGCTATTATATCCGGTCCCTGCATCATCGACCGCGATCCGAAAGCCTTGCTGCCGGTAATTATCAATGATTTTCTCGAATTCCGTGTAATCCGTCACTGCTTCTTTTTCCGTCAATTCCAGCACCACTTGATCGGGGGACAGATTATAGGTCTCCAGCAAATCCAGCGTCGTGCCGCTTCGGTAAGAAGGATCTGTCAAAACTTGCGGCTGGATGTTCAAAAAGATCAAGCCGCCGCGATGGTTTTTTGATCCCTTCAGCTGTTCTGCATATCGCTGAAGAGAAAGGTTGCGCAGAAATCCTTCGATGCGAAAGACATTATTGCTTTTGCCTATATAGGAATAAAATTCTTCCGTTGTCGGGAATATCGGTGTGCTGGCCGGCCGGTTCAAAACTTCAAAACCGATCGTTTCCCCGTCCCCTAAAGCCAAAATCGGTTGGAAGGCGGTCTGGAAATTCTCAGCCTGCATAAGCTCTTCAAGTTTTCCGTCTTTTTCGCTTGCCTCAAACAGGGCTTTTTGGTTTTCTGCCAAGTACTTCAAAAATTTGATCATGCTGTTTAAACTAATGATATCCGATCTCCCTTGCGCTAACTTTGAATCCATGCCACCTTACAGTATACGCCAATGTTTTTTATTGCATTGTAAAATTTCTGTAAATTTTTTCACGTGGCCTGTTCTTTCCATTCGATGAATAAAACAAAAAAAGCCGCTCCACCGGAATGATGATCCCAGCGAAGCGGCAGATTTTATTAGCAGGTATCTTAAAACAATTCCTCAATCAGTTTATCAATTTCATCATGGATCTCCTCAAACGCCGGCTCTCCAGCAATCACCAGGACGTACATTTCCGCGCCCTCTTTGCGGAATAATTTACGCAAGGTCTTAATGGCCGCCTGTTTGTTGCCGAGCTTCATTTCGCAGAGGGCCAGCTCGTAAATGGCCGGCTGAAATTCTTTTTCCTGCTGCGTCAGCGGCACCAGGATCGCATGAGCTGCTGGCGCATTGCCTAAGGTCAACTGGCTTTGCGCACGGGCCAGCTCGATCCATTCCGGAATCTCCACTTCTTCCGGGATGCCCGCGATAAACGCTTCCACATCCCCTGGCCGCTGTTCAGCCAGTGTCTGCATGACCATAGTATAGGCTTCTCCATTGAAAGGTTCCAAACGGAGCGCCTCTTCATATTTTGCCAATTCTTCATCGTCTTTTTCAAGGCTGCCAAGTGCTTCGGCCCACACCGACAATACCGATGCATCGGCTGGCTGCTGCGCGTTGAGCTCTTTTGCCAGATCAATGGCTTCATGGAGAATTTTCGGTGAATCCTTTTCCTCCGCTAATTGCATCATGGCCTGCAGCTGCAGCACGGCAGCATCGTAATGGCCGGTGCGTTTCACGAAGGGCTTTAGTTCATCGACGGCTTCTTTCGCCATTCCCCGGCTTAAGCAAAACGCGGCTTGCCGCATGACAGGCAATTCATTTTTCGGGATTTGCTTAGCGGCTTCGTCGTAAAGCGCAAAGACGTTCGATATCATCCGCAGCTGCTGCGCTTTATGGAAGAACCTGCCGATGATGCCTTTTCTCGGCTGCTCTTCTGCCTCTTCCATTTCTTCGGCTTCCGTAAACAATTGAGCAAGTTCATCGGCGCAAAATGTTTCGGCCAATCCCAATTGCTCGCCGCGCAGCCGTTTTTTCAGACGCTTGCTGATTTCATTCGTTTTGCCAAGATGCGCGAGAATCCGAATGTATTCACCGTACAGCCTTTCATCTTCCGGCCGTTCCGTTATCAACTCTTCCAATAAAGCCACTGCACGCTTGAATTCGCCTCTTCTTGCGCAGAATTGCACATGCTGGTATCTGGAAGGGAATGCACCTTTGACCGCTTTGGCCTGTCCAAACAACGCTTCCGCTTCCGCAAAATCCCCTTCTTTTTCTGCGCAAAGTGCTTTAGCGGCAAAGAGCCATTCTTCCGGCACTTGCCCGGCCACTCCTTCAAGCGTTTTCGAAATCGCAGCGACCGACTCTTCTGTTCTCGCAAGATCGAACAGCTCATCGAATTCAAGCTCCAGCGAATCATTCTGCAAAATGAACAGCGCCACAGCAAACGCACGCGGAATGTCCTCAACCTCGATATAGGCATGCATCAACGCTTCCCGCACCGCTGTATTGCCTGGGTCCAGTTCCGCGCTGCGAAGAAGCTCGCGGATGCCTTCTTTGTGCCTGCCCGCTTCCATTGCCAATAAGCCCAGCTGGAAATGTGCCTGCGCACTCGGCGCTTTTTCAAGCGCCCGCAAATAAAGCTTGCGGGCAAATTCGTTGTTCCCGGCCTGTTCATGCAATTGCCCTTCAAAACACAGCAGCGCTTCGTCGGCTTCAATGTTGCGCATGTCTTTAAATTGATGGAGTACGCGATTCCGGAACAACGGATGTTCCCCGAACTCCATGTATTGCTGCGCGATGTCAGTGAATCCTTCCAGTTCTTTCTTTTGGAGCCCTTTTTCCAATAACGCAATCGCTTGCTGCTGGCCGTCGTATTCAGGCCATTCTTCCCACAGCATCGTCGACGACCGGATGAAGAAGCCGGTGTCCCCTTGTTCCACGCAACTTGCCAAAAAGGCCACCGCGTCATCAAAACGCTGCTGCTTTACCAAACTATGCGCGATATACGTCACCGTAAACAAGTCTTCCGGATCGAGCTGGAGCGCTGTCCGGTAATCCGCTTCTGCCGCTGTGAATTGTTCCTGCTCCATTGCGATATGGCCCCGGTAGACGTGAAGCACGTCTTTATCTTCAGCTCCTTCGATGCCTCGATTGACAATAGCCATTGCTGGCTCCCAGTTTTCGGCTTCCATATGGATTTCAGCAATCCGCAGATACGCATATGGCCGTTCGGGAGCCATTTTAATATAGCGTTCAAAACAGATGACCGCTTCCGCTTCTTCGCCGAGCGCGAGCAGGCAGCGGCCGATTTCATAGACGAAATAGCCGTCTTCCGGCAGTTCCGCGCTCAGTTTCCTGAAACGCTCCAACGCTTGTCCGTACGCGCCAGACTCATATTGAATCAAACTATGCGTAATCTGCGCATAGATATCCGACGGCAGCTGGGCAAGCGCAATTGCCGACCATTTATGCGCCTGGAACAATTTTCCGACTTCCATATAACAGCGCGCCAGATGGCTATAAGCGGCTGGCTGGTAATGATCCAGCTCGATCGACTGCTTCAAATAAGGGATTGCCCGTTCTTGGCTGTCTTGGCCCATCAAAATAACGCCTCTCAAAAACAGCGCATACGGACTGTTTTTTTCATTTACAGCCGCAAGACTCGCCAGCGCCTCCGGCATTTCGTCTTTCTGGTAATGCATGTGCGCCGTCAACAGCGCTAGTTCCGCATCCTCGCTTCCAAGTTCCTGGCGCAGTTGCTCCACCCAATCAGCGTGTAAAGCTTTCGCCCGGTCTGAAAATAAAATCGAAATTCCGACCACAGCCGCGTAGCGTTGTTCTTTATGTTCTTGCAGAAAATCGATGAATGCCTCGCTCTCGCCTTCGCCTTCTTCATCCAGAAATTCGTACAAGCGCTCGAAGAAACGGTGCTCCCTTTCATCTAGAAGTGCCATTAAATGCATTTGCTCTTCTTTGACGAAGACCATGCTGAGCGAATCGGTCAGCTTATAGGCGTCTTTCATCTCGGCGTACGTCACCAGAAACGGCGCTTGGTCATTCGGATCCTGGATCAGGAGCGCCTTCAGCCGGTCATCATAGCCGACCACGACTTGGACGTGCGCGTTGTTCTCGACCATCATGCTGAGCAGCACCGGAACGCCGGCGTTGATCATCTTTTTATAGACGTCCACTGTGCCTTTGAAATATTGCGCCCGTAAACCGAGCGATTCCATATACTCCATTGTGGTACGTAGTTTTGAACCCGTCACATCGAAGACATGCGTGGCAATTTCGTCCTGGCCGATGTCCATGCCAAACGCTTCAAGCATAATTGACAATGAAGCCGGCACACAATAATCAAGCTTCTGGAGTTTCGGCGTCAGTTTCAGTTGGTTGCGTGTTGCGCCGCGTTGGATTGCCGCCTTGCCGTAAATCGTCTTTTCCAACACCCCTTGATGGTCCTGGACCCAAGCATCCAACTCATCCCATTTCTCCAATTTATACAAGCATTCCGCCGTTAAGTAAGCATAATATTCCCGTTGGATGTGAAACGGATTTTTCGAGTTGATTTCTTCCATAAGCCCAATCGTTTCTTCATAACGGCCGAGCAGGAATCGCCTTTTTACCTGCTCCATCCAAAACGACCAATTGCCCGGATATGCGGCTTGCCCCGAAAGCAACATGTCCAAAGATGCCTCTTGCCGTCCCATCACCGATAAATGATCCGCCAGCAGCAGGCGAACATACTCTTCGCGCTCTTTGGAGCCATCCGCCAACGCATCCGTTAAAATGTTCTCCGCTTTGTCCCATTCCCCGCCGTGCAGGTAATAGAAAGCTTCCAAGTCCGGCCATAATACGCCTTGCGCTTCGTTGATTTTCTCCAGCTGTTCTTTTGCTTCCGGCAAACGGTTCAGCTGGCAGAATACCCGAAACAGCAGCGTATGTGCCGAAACCCGTTCCTCCACCGTATAGGCCGTATCCGCAACTACTTGAAGGCGTGCGGCCATGCGCTCTTCCGCTTCCAGGCTCTTGCTGTTCTCTAAAAGCCGCGTGCAATGCCAGGCAAACGGGCGCAGCGTCCCAAAACGCTTATACGCATGCGTCGCCAGCAAATTGCTGTATTTATATAAATCCATTTGATCCGCCAAGCGAATCAAGCGATAATAATCATCTTCCGTTTCCAGTTCTTCCAACCATTCGCGCAGCCGAGCCTTCGACCGTGCGTCCCATAAAGCGCGAATCGCTTCAATTAATTGGCCAGCTGTCTTTATCTCATTTGCTCTCATTTTCTCCCCAACTCTCATTTCTTGCTATCCCCTTTTTATTCAGATGATTCATTATATTGTGGAAAATTATAGGACGCAATGGTTTTCAAGGTATTTTGTGCGTTTTCGGCATTTTATCAGCAATCTCCAGAGGGCTTCGTTGTCCCACGTAGTTCGACGCAATTTATATAGATGAATAAAACCAAAAACCGCTCCAGGGGATGTTGATCCACGAGAAGCGGCGATGCATAAGATATAGATTGTCGTACATTGTTAAAATCATTTAAAATTGGTTGCGGCCCAGGGTTACGCGTTTAAACTCTTTCGCTTTTCCATTGCTCTCCGCCACTTCACTGCTTCCCGCTCTTCAATTCCTTTTTCCAGCTTTTCATCCCAACTTTCGGATGCGGTGTTCCAGACGCGGGCGTAAAAAATGTCCTGTTTCTGGTCGTGTAATTGGAATTCAATGCACGGGATATGTTCAACCGACTGCTCGATACAGCTTGTGATGTCTGTTACGATGATCTGGAAGCCTTGTTCATCGGTTTCCTGTGGCCTGTTGGCGAGCATCTTTCGGATTCGGTCCTTTTTCACTGCACTTTTCACGCTGTAGCGATAAGGCTCGAGCGATTCTTCAGCTTCCGGCGTTTCGCTATCCCTCGGCAAGCAGTATTCGTCGTGGACGGCGCTGTAAACAATCTGCGCTGCTTCCGGTTCCATCTCTTCTTCAAAAATGCCTTTTTCAAGATAGTCATGCCCTTTCGCCGTCAGCACGTAGCCTTTCTTGTCGAGCCCGATCAAACGGGTACGCTCCATCTTCTCAATCGAGTCGCTGATAAAGAGCTCTTCCACAAACAGCATGGCGGCAAGCGTTGCGGCTCGGCGGATGTCCCGTTCCTGGAACGCGAACAACAGCATTTTCATCAAGATGTCCATTTTCAAGCGCTTGACGCGGTCGATTTTCACATCATAAAACACGACCGGCAGCTTCCACACTTGTTCTTTTAAAATGGCAACATCCGGATTATCCGCTGCAGTCAGCCGCAGTTTCTCGATTAGCTCTTCCACTCCTTCACCTCCTGCTGCTTTCTAACGCCTTCAAGCCATTTTTCTCTTTGACTACATTGAGCACGTGCTGATACATCGCTCTTGTATCAGGCTGCTTAGCGCGCTTCGTGAACATGTCTGAACTGCCGACAAGCACAAGCAATTCCTTGGCGCGCGATAACGCCACGTTGAGGCGGCGGTAATCTTTCGCGAAGCCGATATCGCCGTGCTTGTTATCGTTATTGCGCACCATGCTCAACACGATGATGTCCCGTTCGCTGCCCTGGAACCGGTCTACTGTCCCGGTCCGCACCGTCAAATGCGGCAAGCGCAGCTCCTGGTCCAGCATGCGCTGCAGCCGTTTGACTTGTTCGCCGTAAAAACTGATGACACCGATGCTTTTCTGATCGTGCGCCGCCATCCGTCCTGCAACCTTCGCTTCTGCGGCGGCATCGTTCAACTCCACCAGCAAAGTGCGAATTTCCTGCAGCTCTGCTGCATTGTACAAGCTTTTCCCGCCGCTCATGCGTTCTTCAAATGACGCCGGCTCATTCGGCACATCAATCCACATGAGGTGGTTGTTCCGCGACACTGTTTTCGATTCCAATAAATGATCGCGCTCCGCGTCGGAATCCATAATGCCGCATTGCAATTGGTCGTTTTCCAGTTTGTAGAACGGCGATATGGTTTCCATAATGTCTTCGTGCATGCGGTATTGGATTGCGAGCATTGTTTTGTTGCTGTCCGGCAAGTTCTTGTACAGCCGCTCGAACAGCGATTCTGCGAGCAGCTTCTCGAGCTCCCGCTTTTCTTCGAATCCGCTATTGTCGTTGACCATTTCCTCAAGCGTTTCTTCCAAGGTGTCGTTGCCAAGCAACGGCGGCAATTGGTGGTGGTCGCCGACGAGGATGATTTTCTTGCCTTTCAGCATCGGCAGCAATAATTCCGGCGGCGTCGCTTTCGACACTTCATCGATAATAACCACATCGAATACCGGATAATTTTCGATAAAATCCTTGCGCGCGGACGCAACACACGTCGTGCCGATGACGTTCGCGTGCTTGATGTACATTTTCCGGATTTCATCCAGATCGTGTTCATTCGCCCCTTCCAATAAATCCAGCCATTTCTTCTGGATCGACTGCAGCATCGGCAAATCTTTCTTTTCTTGTTTCAGTGACTCTCGCGCAAATGACAGGCTGGCAAGCTGTTTCGCCGCTTGTTCGTAATCCTCCTCCGGATTGGTGGAAAGGATGTCGTGCAACTTTGCCGCATTATGTTCGTTCGCCGCTATAGCCTCATCGACTCTTCGGATCTCGGCATCCAGTTCAGCGATTCGGACCTTGTTTTTCTCCAACGCTTCGGACTGTTCCATGTGTTCACTTTGATGTTTTTTCAAACGCTGTCCCGCTTCTGCGTATGCGGCCTGTTCTTTTTTAAGGTTTTCAAGCTCGGCGCAGCGGTGGCTGATGGCGCCTTCAATGTCTTCAGGAATGACGCCGACAGGTTTTAAATGCCGGCAGCGTTGTTCGAGCGGCGCCATTGCCTCCCGCGCTTGTTCCAGCCGTCCCAGCCATTTTTGCTCGACAGCCAGAAACTCTTGTTGCTGCTTCGAGAGCTGTTCGTTCAACGCTTTTTTCAAGCCTTGGAACGCACGCTTCGAATCTTCCACGTACGCTTCCGCGGTTTTCAGCTTCGCGCCTCTGCGCCAAATATTGTTTTGGCGCTTGTACAAACCGGCAAGTGCAGTTTTCAAAACAGCCGGATCGTTGCGCTGCGCCGTTTTCAACACCGTTCGCAGCTTCTCCATGAAGCTGTCGATTTCTGCGGACGTGAACGCTTCTGGTTTTGATAGCGCACCTTCTTTGACCTCAGCAATTGCAACGCCGAGTAGTGCCGCTGATTTTTCGACGTACGCAATGGCAGAGCTGATCGTCTCGTTGTATTGATTGAGTTTCGTCCATTCGTTCATCTTTTCGCGGTTGGTTTCGAGCTTGTTGAGGCCGTACGTGATGGATGGAACTTCATCAATCCCTTGCTGCGCCATTACCTGGAGCAAACTATCGACTTTCTTGACGCTTTCCAAGCCGTTCAGCGCCGCCTGCTTTTCTTCAACGGCAGACGCTGCTTGTTCGCGTTTTTCCACAATCGCAGCAACATCACGCTCTTTAACCCCCAGTTGTTCCGCAAGCCCTTTAAACTCAAGCGCTTGTTGCAGCTGTCCAATCACATCTGAGACTTTCTGCTTCTCGCCTTCGAACCACTCATCATTTTTTGCGCTGCCCGGCCCATGTGAATAGCTGCGAATCAATTCTTCGAGCCTTTCCAGCGTTTGCGCCATTTCATCGCTGTGTTGAACGGCTTTGCCCTTTTGAATTTCAAACTCTGCATGCTTGTTTTGTGCCGCTGCCAGAGATTCCTGCAGTTCGCGGTGCTGCACTTGCGCTTTCTTTTTGTCTTCGATGGCCGCAGCCAAACTCTCAACTACTGGTTCCAGCTCGCCATAAGACTTTTCATTCGCCGCCAGTTCGCTGTCCAGCTGCGGTTCGCGCTGCTGACGTTTTTCATACTGGGCCGTAATCTCTTTTAAGGTATGGTCTTTCCAATACTGCCCGACATTTTCTTCGATGAATTTCTTGCCTTCTTCTTCGATGCTCTCGGTGCGCCCGACCCGGAGAATCCGGATATCCTTGTTCGCCAACAAGCGCCCGAGCGCATTGTCCACCGCTAAATTCGATTGCGAGGCGACAAGTGTCCGCAAGCCTTTTCGTGCGTTTTGCAGGCAGATCTCCGAAATGACCGTCGTCTTCCCGGTACCCGGAGGCCCTTGGATGACGTACAAGTCTTCCGCTCTCATTGCGCCCGACACCGCTTTTTGCTGGAACTCATTCAACCGGTTGTGGAACGCCAGCTTTTCCTGGGCTTGAAGCGGCTTCACGGGAGGCTTTTCTTCAAAAAGAATACGGTCGAGATTCGGATTTACCGCGAGGCCTTTCTCCAAATTCCCGAAACCTTGGCGCAGACGCCTGATTTGGCTGAGCGCAGCGAAATTGCTGAATACCACTTCTTTTTTATCGAGTGACAACCCGCGTTCCCGCACTTGCTTGACCATATGGTTTTGAAGCTCGACTTCGATTGTGCGGTTCGCCGCTTTGATGACTGTGCCGACGTCGCCTGATATCCCCGTCAACCGGACGGTCAGGTTTTTCAGCGTTTTCCATTCTGCGTCTTTCAGCTGGCAACCCGTCAACGTGATACGGCTGAAGTCGTGGCTGAACGCCAGTTTTGAATAGCCTGTTTTGACGTCCGGAATGTCCATGCCGCGCTCCTGAATCTTCAAATAGCCTTCCCAGCTGCCAATACGTTTTTTCACGTAATCCGAACTTTCCTTCGCCGGCTTCATGCGGTTGATCAAATTGAGCAAAGCGGCCGTAGCCGGTTCGCGGGATTGGTCAAAAGCGATCGTTTCCTCGCGCTGCCAATTTGTCCCAAGCGCCTGGTATGCTTTACGAAGCGTCAAGTTCGTCACCAGCAATTGCTGATTCGTAAAAATTCCATGCACGACGATTGAACCGTCCAGTTCTTTCGTTGCCAACCGGAGCGTTTCAGCACCTCCGAAGATCAACGCGACCGAAAGCGAGCCGTCGCCATTTGACGGATAGCGTTCGATGAAAACCTGAAACGGCTTTTCCCCAACAAAAAATGAGCGTTCGCTGATGCCGAACCCTCTCATTTTTTCCTTCGCGGTGTTGGTCAACCGCAATGCCGTTCTGTATGTTGCTGTATGTGTTCTAACCATTTAATCACCTGTTCTATAAAACTGAAGAATTTATGCCTGAAAAGTTTCTACCTCATCATAGCATCTATTATCGGAGAGGATATTCCCTAATGATGAACAAATTGAAAAAGCTTCAGAATTCGGGAATAAGTTCAGGCACAAAGTCGAGATTCATAACCTTGAAATGGGGTATATAATTTCATACAGAATCAACAAAATTTCATTCTAGAGGAGGAATACAATGCATTATCAACTCAACCTGCATTTGTCCCGTGAGAAAAAGGATTATTTTTGGTTGTTCAGGAGCGAAGAAGATACAATAGAAGTTTTCAATGAAGTTTTACAAACCTTCAAGCAATATGAGCCGCCCAATGCGGAAGCTTTCATGGAGGAAAAGCAGCACGAAATTGATGAGACGGGGAAAAGCAACACAGTTCAGATCGAAGTCGTTAAAGCCGATAAAGAAGCCCTTATCCGCTCCGCTTCCTATAATGGAATGTGGTACGATGACAGGCATTTCCAGGATATATACTCTACACTGACTGACAAGCTGGGAAAACCGGAAGACGAATCGGCATTGTAAATGTGATTGAATTTTACTTGATACAATATAATCCCCTTGAACAGACTTTTCTGTTCAGAGGGGATTATTTTTATTGAGTAGAATCGCGATTTTCAAAGCTATGCGATTACGGGACGATCAAAACTCAAGAGGTTAACGGGATTTTAAATGCGTCATAAAAAACTATCATTCCGTGCTCTTCAAAACTGATTAAACAGGGTATAGAAATTTATACATAACCGGCAGATTTTATTTCCCTAGGAGGATTACGATGCATTATCAACTTAATTTGCAATTATCGCGTAAGAATAAGGATTATTTTTGGTTGTTTCGAAGTGAAGAAAACACCATCACTGTTTTCAATGAAGTACTTGAGACTTTTAAGCAATATGAACCAAAAAATGCGTTAGTATTTATGCAGGAAGCACAGCGCGAAATTGACGAGACCGGCACAAGCCATACGGTTCATATCGAGGTAGTCAAAGTTGATAGAAAAGTTATCATACGATCTGCTTCTTATAATGGGATGAGTTACGATGACCAGTATTTCCAGGAAATCTACAACATTCTGACCGAGCGGCTGGGAGTGCCTGAAGAAGAGACTGCCGTATAAAATGGTTGATAATAAAATCCCCTCCAGACAGAATTTTTCTGTCTGGAGGGGATTATTTGATTTAACCTATATTTTAATAATTCTTATACTCTGTATTAATAGTTCCTAAGATCGTTCCCAACACTTGCCCTTTGAACGCATCCGGCACCGATTGATTGTTCGGATCCTTGTAATACAGAACCTGAGACTCTTCAATATACGTAAAGCCGAGAGCCTCTAATTTCGTCACAAGCGACTCCGGCAATTCGCTGCTGCCTGTCACTTGTTCAAAATACGGTGTCACATAAACCGAAACATCCACATCGTCCAAGCTCGATTCCAGAATGAACAAATCCGTTTCGCTTTTCACGATCCATTGGCCTTTTGAGCTGATGGCTAGCTGCGAACGTTCCAACGTCGAAATACCGTTCAAGTTCACACCGAAAATTTGGTTGATTAGCACACGGTTTTGCGCATCACTCAATTTGTAATCCAGTTCCTTGATGTAGCGGTCCATCACTGCGTTTTTCGTCAGCTCCATAATGCGCGCATCCTGCTCAGTAGAAGACGGATTTACATTAAATGAAGCACGCAGGCTTTTCATCACATTTTCCGGATAAATGGCCAGCTTAGAGCCGTAATTATTTTTCGACACGACATCCAAATCAATGTTAAAGATTTCTTTCACAGCTAGACGAACCTCATTACCCTTCACTTTTGTGCCGAATGAAGCCAAGTACCGGTCCATTGCCTCCACCTTCGGCATTTGCTCGATGGAGAATGCCGAAGGTGTGATCGCTACGCTTTCTTCCAGCGCTGCCATCACTTTCTTCGAATACTTTGCCTCGAGCTCCACATGCTGGACCTCATTAGCCTGCGGATTTGAATAGGCCGCTGCTTCTGTTGCAAATACACTGACGACTCCCCCGGTCATAGCTATGCTTGTCATCATACTGAATAAAACCACTTTTTTCGTCATTGTGTTGAATGGGATTCTCACGTTCATTCCTCTTTCTAGTATCTGGATTTGGCAGTATATAGATTATTCGCTTTAAAGTAATCATTACTATTTATCACTTTTCCTTTATATTACAATAATTAAATCCTTTAGTCTATAAATCATTTCTAGTAAAATAGTTTGACTTTAGCTCTCAAATACTTCTTTGACCGGCATTCTCCCAAACAAATTATGCGCTTGAATAAAAAGAAACCGCCACTCCCTAAAACGCAGAGGCGTCGGGAGCGGCGGTGTATGTGCTATAAACTTCGTTATTCATTGATAAACAAAAACAAATGATTCTTTCTCTCGCCATCCGTATTTTGATTGTACTTATCACTAAAATCAATCCACTTCACTTTTTCGGAGCGCTGTTTGATTTTCACATGAAGTTCTTCTTCAATGTCCGTGAGCAATGAGACAACTTGATCGTAAGGCAATTTAAAATGTTTCATGGCCAAGTTGATGGGAGATTCCGTCAGCACCAGGCTAAAGAACTCATCTGCTGTTGCTGCCTTTTCAGCCAGGGCATCTTCAGCCTCTGTGATGAATTCATATAGTTTTCTTTTTTCTTCTGGAAGCCTGCTCACTTCGCTCCTCCGTAAAAAGTCCAGTAACCGTTCATTCATTTCTACCCCACCCTTGCACGTTTGATCTTACACTATCATTTTACCAGCTTGCTTTTTTAATGCCAGGCAGTTGGCCTTTGTGGGCAAGTTCTCTGAATGCAATCCGCGACATTTTGAACTTGCGCATGTAAGCTCTCGGCCGGCCAGTCAATTCGCAGCGGTTTTTGAGACGCGTCGGAGAAGAATTCCGGGGTAATTTGTTTAACGCTTCGGTATCCCCTTTTTCTTTTAATTCTCTGCGGAGTTCTGCATAATGGGCCACCATTTTTTGCTGCTTGTGGTCTTTCGCCACTTTTGATTTTTTCGCCATTTTCTTCTCTCCTTATATATATTAGCTGCTCCGATTTTAAAATATGTAATTTTCTTTACTTGGTTTCCCGGTGCAAAGTTACTTTTTGAAGCCGTGGGCAGTATTTTTTCATTTCAATGCGTTCAGGGTTATTGCGTTTGTTTTTAGTCGTTGAATAATTTCGGTCGCCCGTTTCTGTGCAGGCCAATGTAATGTTAAGGCGCATGTTCCAAGTTTCCTCCTTCCGCTTTAATTTTTTCGTAAAATGCTGGCAGGGGATCCTGGGAATCTCACCGCTCCATGCCCATTTCTTCTTCGGGTTGCACCCAGTTTGCCGTTTAACAGTTCGGTCTTGCCATCGCCCAAATAGCCGTTCAAGACCGTCACTGGAATTCGTTTATCCATCTTCCCCTCTCCATTCTGATAAATCTTAAATTCTTTAAATAGTAATCATTACGCTTTATAGCATATAAGCTTCTCCGAAAAACTGCAAGTGTTTCTCTAAAATTTAGCTTAATTTCGCTAATGTATTTTCAAAACCTATATTTCTTGATAATAAAAAAAGAAGAAGCTTTGTTAAAAGCTCCTTCTCTAACTTTTGAAAAATGTTTTACTTTTTCCGCGCCAAATCGCGCTTCACGATCTTATCGCTCACTTGCTGGCCGCTCAACGTAACCATCGGCATGCCGCCCCCAGGATTCACGGTACCGCCGACGAAATACAGATTGTCGTAAAGTTCGCTTTGTTTTTTGTGCTTAAAGCCGCCATTTCTCTTTTTATCAGAAACCGTTCCATAGATCGCACCACGGTCAGATCCGTAAGTGCGTTCTATGTCATGCGGCGTCCAGACGTCGCGCGTCACAATGTTTTCGCGCAAACCTTCCAAGCCCATGCGCTCCAGCTTGTCGAGAACAAGTTCTTCAAACTCCCGGTATTGCTCCGGCGTAAACGGTTTGTCTTGGATATAAGGAATATGCGGCAAGATCTTGATGTTCTCGTGCCCGGATGGTGCTTGGGATGGATCGGTTTTGTTGACGTTGACCAGATAAATCGTCGGATCGTCCGGCAGCTCGTGTTTCTCGAACACTTTGTCCATCTGTTCATGCAGATTCTCCGAAAAGAAAAAGTTGTGGTGATTCAGGAACGGATAGGTTTTCTTGACGCCAAGATGCAGCACGAGACCCGAACTCGACGGCTCATACTTTTTCACCAACTTGGCGACAAACTTCTCGTCCGCATCCACCATTTTTTTATAAAACGGAATGACTTCCATGTTTGATACATAATAATCAGCCGTCTTGACTGAACCATCTTCAAGTTCAACCGCTTCGATTTGCTGATTTTTTTCATTGATATGCGCACGGACAACACCCATGCCTGTATGGATTTGAACCCCTGTTTCTTTTGCCAGCCGCGTCAAGCCTTCCGCTAATTTATGCGTACCGCCTTCTACATACCAGCAGCCTTGCGCATGCTGCATGTAAATCATCATATTGAGAACGGCAGGTGCGCTATAAGGAGAAGACCCGACGTATTTGACGTAATAGGAAAGCATATCGCGCAAATGCGGGTTGCTGATGCGTTTGGAAATGGCGCTATACATCGTAGACGTCAAATCAAACCCAATCAACGTCGCGATGATGCCGTTTTGCGCAACCGCTTCTTTCGGCGACTCGAAGCCTTCTTTCAAATAGCTGTGTTCTGTCGTCTTGTAAATCCGCTGCGCATATTTCAACAACGCGTAATACTCTTTCATGTCCTTTTTAGAAAGTGCAGGATTTTCCCGTTCCATCAAACGAAGATCATGGTATAAATCGAGAACGGTGCCATCAGGGAAGAATGAACGCCATTCCCGTTCGAGCCGCTTGATGGGCACGTAATCTTCCATCCGCTTGCCGCTCCCCTGGAACAATTTATCGAAAATATGCGGCATCGTTAAAATGGACGGTCCGAGATCGAAGCCGAAACCATCCTGCTCCAGACGGTTCACTTTCCCGCCGACATGATCATTTTTTTCATATAACGAAACAGCGTAGCCTTTTTGTGCGAGAGAAATCGCGGCAGATATGCCGCCGAGGCCTCCGCCGATCACGATTACGGATTTTTTAGGATTCATCATAGCGGTACCATCCTTCTTTCCAATTTTTTATCTCATCGTAGCCGTTCCTAAAGACTGGAAAAAGCTCTGTTGAATGCATCTTGCTTTTTCTTCCAATTCCCTTGTTCAGAAATATCGAAACTTTACTCGCATAGCATTTGTATAGTAATTATATACTATTCGTAAAGGATAGAGAATTGATAATGGTGGAAGACGCTTTTAAAATGAAGATGATAAGTACTCGAAGGGAATATTTATTGAATATCGCTCCCGACGCTTAGGGCATGGCTCCCGCAAAAAGCCAGGCAAAGACCGCCTGTCTTCTTGCTTCGCCCAGCCCATGTTCGCGCCTTCGCTAAGTATGTTCTTATGAAAAACATAAAGTTTATGTAGTTTTGCTGTTTACTGGGTATAGATTATTAAAACATCAAGTCAATTTATATAGGAGGTTTTCAATCATGAAAGGTCCTTCAAGTTATCGCATCGATTCTGCGTCGCGGGTTATTGCAGCAACACCACAGGCCATCTATGAGGCTTTTGTAAATCCCGAAGCTTTGGTTTCTTGGCTGCCGCCCGAAGGCATGTCGGCTCATATTGACGTCTTTGATGCGCGTGCAGGCGGATCATATCAACTAACTCTGACGTATGAAATCGATCACTCAAATCCGGGAAAGACTTCGGACAACACCGACGTGTCCAAAGGCAGGTTTCTGGAATTGGTACCCGGTACAAAGATTGTACTAGTCGGCGAATTCGATTCGGAAGATCCAGCGTTTTCCGGCGAGATGATTCAGACCTGGTTTTTGGAGGCTGTAGCAGCTGGCACAAAGGTAACGATTGTAAATGAACGGGTTCCAGAAGGAATAAAAAAGGAAGACCATGACGAAGGGTTGAATTCTACTCTGGAAAATCTCGCTCGATTTGTTGAAAAATAGACCGCGCCTATTAACTCTGCGATAGTCTAACCAGCAGCGCTTTGAGTTTGTTAATTGTATTCAAAGCCTTGGCAATTCCGAGATGTTCTCTGGGGCCGCATAATTAAATCGTCCAGAGTTTTTTCACCTTAGAAGTGCCATTAACTCCTACTTTTTTGTAAAAAAAAAGCCAGGCAACGTTCGCCTAACTTCATCATTTATTTTTTGGTTTTCTCTTTGATTTTATTCGTGACATCATCTTTCATGACCATGGCTTTATCTTTGTAAGTCGACGCTTTTTCTTTATAGTCGTCTTTGTTTTCTTCCCAATGCGCTTTGCCTTTTTCAATCGACTTGTCTTTCAATGCGTTCAGCTTGTCTAGAAATGCCATTTGAATCATCCTTCCGTTTTCCCTTCCACTGACGTGAAGGGTTCAACTAGCATAAGCATAACCTTCTTTTGTCGCTTTGTCCCAAAGCTGCTCCAAGAAATGAAGGATATAGCGAGAACGCATGGAAGTAATTAAAGATTGGTTTAATACCGCTCAATTCTGCTGCCAATACGATGTCTGAACACTGCACTTCATTATGTTCTGCAGGAGGTTTCCATGATGAGGGTACTTGATTTTTTATTGGATAGCGACCCTGCTGTTAGACGGCAGACCCAAATCTATCTGTTGGGAGAGCAGTCGCCTTACACAACTGACGGCTGGATCGGTGAATTCCTTTCCCGTTACGATACTGAAAAGAAAACGTGGGGGAATGGAATTTACGGCCCTAAGTGGATTTCGACATTTTATACGATGCGGGATTTAAAATCGCTGGAAATCGATCCGCTGCATCCTATTTACCAGCAGGGATTTAAGACCTTAATCGAACATATGTGGAACCCGTATGAGTTTGTGGAAGATGATGTTTGTGTCGTGGCTATGCTGATCAGTTTATCTACTTCCGGCAAGCATCCAGAGTCCTCTATAGATGAAATGATCCATTATTTGCTGGATCAGCAGCTGCCGGATGGCGGTTGGAATTGTTCCGCGGTTTATGGGCACAGCACCAAAAGTTCCATTCACACCACGCTGTCTGTCCTGGAAGCTTTTGCTGATTACGAGAAAGAAGGTTATGGCAGCCTGCTGCCCGCTATTAAGGAACAAACAGTGGCAGGCCAGGCGTATTTGCTGCGCCGGAATCTCATGCGACGGGAATCGAATCATGAGATCATCATGCCATATATCGTCGATTTCCACTTCCCTACGAGATGGAAATACGACGTCCTGCGCGCGTTATATTATTTTGCAGCCATCAGTTTTCCTTATGAACCGGCATTAAAAGAAGGGTTGGAACTTCTTAAAAAGAAATTCGAAAGGGGCTACTTGACCAGAGGGCCGACTTACTCAGGCCGTTTTCACTTTCAAATGGAAACGACAAGAATCGGTGCAATGAATACTTTGCGAGGCTTGATCGTCTTGAAACATTACGACCCTGATTATTATCATGAAATTATCAGCAAGGAAATTGCCAATCCACATCCTTAACGTCATATTTACTTAAATAGGAAGGCGCACTCAGAAAAGAGTGCGCCTTCCTATTTATCTTCCTTGTATCAATTGCCCCACCATTTCATAAGGACGTTATTCCTTTCATGCAATTAGAGTTTATAGACTGAATACTTCCTTACACCAAGACGCGATTTTCAAAGAATAGCCCTTATTCGTACAGCCCTGGCAACCAGAGAGAAAGCTGTGGAACGAATGTAATGACGAGCAAGCAAATGATCATCGCGAACAAGAACGGCAGCACCGCATAAGCGATCCGTTCGAATTTTACACCCCCGACACTTGAGGCGACGAACAAATTGACGCCAAGCGGCGGTGTGACAAAACCGATCGCCAAGTTCGCAACGAGGACGACGCCGAAATGGACCGGATCGACGCCGACTTCTGTGACAATCGGCAGCAAAATTGGCGTCAGAACGACTAGTGCAGATATCGTATCGATAAACATGCCGACTACGAGCAATAATATATTAATTGCGAGCAAAATAACGAATGGATTGGTCGACAATGCCGTCAAATAATCGGAAATTTCGCCCGGAATCTGTTGAATCGTCATGAAATAAGCAAATGAGACCGACAAGCCGATAATGATCATCGTCGTTGCGTTAATGACTATCGTTACCCGGAAACATTCATACAAACCTTTCCAGGATAGTTCTTTGTAAACGAATTTCCCGACAATGATGGCATAAACGACCGCAACCACCGCTGCTTCTGTCGGCGAGAACACACCCCCATAAATGCCGCCCAGAATGATGACCGGAATAAGCAGCGCCCATTTCGCATCCCAGAATGCTTTTGCGACATCTTTAAAACGAAACGTAACTTGTTCTTCCGGGGCTGGCTTATAGCCGCGTTTTTTCGAAATCAGGTAAGCCGTCACCATAAGTGCGAATCCGACAAGAAGGCCCGGCAAAATCCCGGCTAAAAACATGCTGCCGACGGAAACGCTGCCGATAACGCCATACAAAACAAACGGAATGCTCGGCGGAATTATTACGCCGATTGAGCCTGCAGATGCCGCAACAGCAGATGCAAAGGCACCGCTGTAATTGCGGGCAATCATCGCAGGAATCATAAATCCGCCGATTGCCGCAACTGTCGCAGGCCCAGAACCGGAAATGGCGGCGAAGAACATACAAGCGACGATCGTCACCATACTGAGGCCGCCCGTCATCCAGCCGACCATCGCCGATGCCAGATTAAGCAGCCGCTTCGATACGCCGCCTTTCCCCATCAGCACCCCTGCGAGCATGAAAAACGGAATCGCGAGGAGTGGAAATGAATCGAGTGATGTAAACGCTTTTTGTGTAATGATGCTCAGCGGCATGGTCGTGCCGAAATAAATGGCGGTCAGAGCCGAAACCCCTAAAGCGATTGCAATCGGAACACCGATGAATATACAAACAAATAAAGTACCGAATAACAGGGCAATCGTCATGCTTGCACACCCCCGTCTTTATGCATTTCGTAATCACCGCGCCAAATTCTGCGCAATTGGGCGATTAAACGCAGACACATCCCAATGCCGCCCAGTGGGATCGCAAGAAACGGAATCCACATTGGCAATTGCATAGCAGGAGTAACTTGACCATTGGTTAAGCTTTGCAAGACCAATTCCGTGCCGAAATAAGCCAAAAATAATGCCATTGTAAACCAAATCAATAGGGACACGGTTTCCAGGATTTTTCTCGGTACTCCGTGAAAACGCGTGATGAACGCTTCCACGCGGATATGCTCACGCAGCTTTACAGCATAGCTCGCACCGATCCACACTTGGAAAATATGGATATAACGTGCCAGTTCTTCTGTCCAGCTCGGCGCATTGGAAAATACGTACCTGCCGACAACTTGCCCGAATATAAGTGCAACCATCGCAACGAGCGTCAATACCAGAAACGCTTCTTCTGCTTTCCCAAATTTTTTAATCATCGGTTTCTTCCTTTCTAAAAAGAAAAATCAAGGAATCGCATCCTTGATTTTTCATCTGTCTTCACTCAGTTATTCGCCTCTAGTGCACGGTCGATCAGGTCTGCCCCAATCTGTCCTTCGTATTTTTCATAAACCGGTGCAGCTGCTTCACGGAATGCGTCACGCTGCTCATCCGTTAAGTCGTTGATTTGCATGCCTTCTTCTTTCAGCTTCTCCATGAACTCGGTATCTTGCTGTTGTGCCAGTTCACGCTGCTGTTCGCGGAATTCTTCGGATGCTTCTGTCAGCAATACCTGCAAATCTTCCGGCAAGTCATTATAGTAATCATTGTTCATGAGAAGAGCTGTCGCTGCATAAACATGGCCTGTCAATGTCAGGTAATCCTGAACTTCGTAGAATTTATTCGTGTAGTAAAGAGAGATTGGGCAATCCATTGCATCGTACGTTCCTTGCTGCAAAGCTGTATACAATTCACCGAAGGCAAATGGCGATGCGTTCGCGCCAAAAGCATTGAATGTATCAGTATGAAGCGGGCTTTCGAGCGTACGCATCTTCAAGCCTTCCATGTCTGCCGGTGTTTCGATCGGCCCTTCGTTATTGGACACATGGCGGAACCCATTTTCCCCGAAAACAAGGCCTTTCAAGTCGTTGTTTTCCAGATCCGCCATCAGTTCCTGCCCCAATTCACCATCCAGCGCTTTATATGCCGCTTCGTTATTGTTGAACAAGAACGGCAAATCGAACACTTGGAATTTTTCATTGAAGGAAGCCATCGCAGCAACGGCGGGAATCGTCATTTCAACATTGCCGAGCTGCACCGCTTCGATCGCTTCGCGGTCAGAACCGTAAAGCTGGCCGTTCGGATACAGTTCCACTGTAATCCGTCCATCCGACTCGGATTCCAGCTTTTCTTTAAAATCCAACGCCGCTACATGAGACGATTGCTCCTCTGGCACTAAGTGGGCGATGCGAATCGTATATTTCTCACCGTCTTCGCCTTCCCCACTAGTTGAGCCGCCTTCGTCCGGTCTGCCGCATGCTGCAAGAATCAAAACCAACATAAGTAAAATTAATACTGAGAGTTTTTTCATAGTTCCTCCTGTGAGAAGTATTTTAGCAGCCGACTCTCGACATTTTCGAGGTGGACAGCCAATTGTCTTTTTGTTTCTTCCAAATTGCCTTGTTCCAATGCTTCAATGATAGCGCCGTGTTCTTTGTGGGCCTTCACTGCACTATCAAGAACTTTTTCGGATAACAGCAAGAACGCCCGGCTGCCTCCTGTGTTCACTGCATGGATCAATTCGCGCAAGCGCTTGTTCGGATGGCATTCATAAAACTGATCATGAAACCATTGATCCCAATCCATGAACCCGACAAAATCATGCGCTTGAATCGCTTCCCATTGCTGGTCATGGGCATAGCGCAGTTCCTTTAAGACATGCTGTTGATCTGCTTTCGACAACCGTTCAATCCCATAAACTTCGAGCAATCTGCGAAGCTCCATTGTTTCTTTGACATCTTGGCGAGTAAACTTTGCGACCAGCGCCGGTTTTGTTTTCCTCAACTCGATAAGCGCATCAACAGCCAGTCTTTTCAACGCCTCGCGAAGCGGCGTTCGGCTAATGCCAAGTTTTGCTGCCAGCTTTTCTTCCGGCAGTTCTTCCCCCGGCTTCAGTTCGCCGGTAATGATCATTTTTTTGATGGCTTCATATGCTTGTTCAGCCAGGGTTGGCTGCTTGACGATTTTTCTCATACTTCCTCCCTTCCGATCCAAAACTTACACAGTGTATACTGTATACAGAAAGTATAGAATAATCATTTTTATTTGTAAACATGAATTTTCAGAATAAATGAATAGTTACTTATTTACATAGCCTCCTTGAAACTCCTATACTTTATAGTGATCACCTCACTGACAAATCCAAAGAGCTTGTATATCCTTGTATAAATTAAGAAGGAGCTGATTGAATGACTGCCGAAATGCCTACTGATTGGATCAAGATATTAACAAGCCGCCTATCCGCAGACCAACTATCCACAAGCGCAGGCGAACGCTATCGCCACAGCCATGATGAATCCGACCATTCCCCGGTAGAACCGGAACTTGTGTGCTTTCCGGAAAGCACTCGGGACATTGTGGCGATTTTGAAAATAGCCGGAGATTATAAAATTCCGGTCACTGCTTTTGGCGCCGGGTCAGGTCTTGAAGGCCAAGCCATCCCGGTCAAAGGAGGCATTTCCCTGAACTTCGAACGGATGAACCAAGTGCTGCTTTTTGCACCGGAAGACTTGCTCATCACTGTGCAGCCCGGCATCACTCGATTGGCTTTAAACGAGCGCATCAACCGGCACGGTTTGCAATTCCCGATCGATCCCGGTGCGGATGCTTCTATCGGCGGCATGGCGGCGACAAATGCGAGCGGAACGACCGCGGTCCGTTACGGCGTCATGCGCGACCAGATCTTGGACATGGAAGTCGTACTCGCAAACGGCAGCGTCATCCACACCGGGACGAAAGCGAAAAAATCTTCTTCTGGCTATTCGGTAGGCGGTCTTTTCACCGGCTCTGAAGGAACACTCGGGATCATTACGGAAATCACCTTAAAACTTCATGCGATACCGGAACATACCATTGCCGCTTCCTGCACATTCGATACGCCGCGGGAATGCGCAGAAGTTGCGAATAGCGTACTGTTGTCGGGCATTCCGGTCCAGCGCATGGAATTCGTCGATGCCCCGAGCATCAAAAAAGTGAATGAATACGGCGGATATGCACTTCCTGAAAAGCATTCCTTATTCTTTGAATTCGCCGGCCTTACCCAATCCGCAATCGAAGACGCCCGACTGGCCGAAGAACTTCTGGTGGACCAAGGAGCGCAGAATTGGCACGTTGCAGCCGACGCCAAGGAACGCGCAGCCATCTGGAAAGCTCGCCACGAAATGGCCTATGCCTATCGCCATCAGCCTGGTCTCGCCGTCACCGGCGGAGATGTCTGTGTACCGATCTCTAAATTGCCGGAGCTGCTCGACTATGCGAGGGTATTGATCGAAGCAAGCGGTTTGGAAGGCGGCCTGCTTGGACACATCGGCGACGGTAATTTCCACTCCCTCATCGTCTATGACCCGGAATCCGCCGTCCAAAAAAAAATCGCCTTCGGCATCAATGACCAGCTGGCATTCCGCGCAATCGAACTTGGCGGCACGTGTACCGGCGAACACGGCGTCGGCCTCGGCAAACGAAAATTCCAGGAAGCCGAACACGGCGCAGCACTCGTACTTTTCAAAAACATAAAGCAGCTGCTCGATCCAGACAACATTCTGAACCCCGGCAAGATTTTCGAATAAGCAAAAGACACACGGATTGTTGAGTCGGCTCATAATGTTGGTTTTAGTCACGATTGCTCCGGGTGGACGCTCACTTATCGCTATTCAAAATTGGTTTTAATAAACGAACGCCCTATTGGAATCGATGGATTTCATTGGAGGCGTTCGTTTTTCTCTGCAATGGGAGTTTAAAATTGAAAGCTGCCGTACGAGGGGACGCGATTCCAGATTCACCCCGCATGAATACTGACAGTATACTTTTTGTCAGTATGTGATTTTAAAGTGCGTACTTCACAAAAGAGATAGCAGGACTTACACTGAGCCTGAGCCAAAATAAGCAACCGAGGAGATACACCTATATGAAATTACAATTAGCATTAGACTTAGTAGACATTCCACAAGCCATCGAATTGGTGAAAGAAGTAGAGGCATTTATCGATATCGTTGAAATCGGTACGCCGGTTATCAATAAAGAAGGGTTGAAAGCTGTTTCGGCCATTAAAGAAGCCTTCCCGAACCTGGAAGTTCTTGCAGATGTGAAAATCATGGATGCTGCAGCTTATGAAGTATCAAATGCTGTTGCAGCAGGTGCAGACATCGTCACGATCCTTGGACAAGCGGAAGATTCATCGATCAAAGGCGCAGTCGAAGAAGCCAAAAAACAAGGCAAGAAAATCCTGGTCGACATGATTGCGGTTAAAGACATTAAAACGCGTGCTGCAGAACTTGATCTGCTTGGCGCTGATTATATTTGCGTCCACACCGGATACGATTTGCAGGCAGAAGGCAAAGATTCGTTCGAAGACTTGCGCACCATCAAAAGCGTCGTGAAAAACGCACGCACTGCGATTGCTGGCGGCATCAATCTGGACACATTGCCAGAAGTCATCAAAGCACAGCCTGACTTGATCATTGTCGGCGGCGGCATCACAAGCAAAGATGACAAAGGCGCAGAAGCTGAGAAAATCCAGAAGCTGATGAAAGAAAGCGTGACCGCGTAACATGAACACGACAGGCTTCGCAGATGAAATACTGGCCGAACTCAAAAGGACCCTCACATCAATAGATAACAAGGAAGCTGAAAAACTGGTGTCGGGCATGCTGCAGGCTAAGAAAATATTTGTGGCTGGCGGCGGCCGCTCCGGCTTTATGGCAAAAGCATTCGTCATGCGCATGATGCACATGGGCCTTGATGCATATGTTGTGGGCGAAACGGTGACGCCGAATTTGGAGGCGGATGATCTCTTCATTGTTGGCTCCGGTTCCGGTGAGACCCAAAGCCTGGCAGCGATGACGGAGAAAGCCAAGAAAATCGGGGCGTTGATCGTAGCTGTTACGACCAATTCTGAATCCACGATTGGCCGGCTCGCAGACATCCGGCTTCTAATCCCTGCACAAGCAAAAGCAGACGGTGCCAGCGGCAAGTCCATCCAGCCGATGGGTTCGCTGTTCGAGCAATCGCTCCTTCTTTTCTATGATGCTTTGATCTTGAATTTCATGGAGAAAAAAGGGCTAGAGTCTGACACGATGTACGGCAGGCACGCCAATTTAGAATAAAAGCGAATAAGCCTGAGCCTGAATCGACAGAGGCTTAGGCTTATTTTATTTATCGGGTATTTTAGTCCGCTTCACTGGACAGCCGGATGCCTGACATGCAAAAGTGTTTGTATTGCTAAAACAAGTTCTGAAAAAAGATTTTCAAGGAGAGAAACCTATGTATAAAATGATTGCGATCGACTTGGACGGCACGTTGCTGACAGATGAGCTGACGATCTCGCCAAATACCGTGACAGCCATTCAACAAGCGATTGGAATGGGCACTGTCGTCACAATTGCGACCGGACGGATGTTTTCTTCCGCAAAACTCATTGCGCAGCAATTGGGGATTGATGCCCCGCTCATTACCTATCAAGGGGCGATGATCAAATCTGTGGATGCAACAGAAGTGTTGTATGAGAGAGTTGTTTCCGCTGACATATCACAGAAGTTAATCGAGATTGCATTCGAGAAAAACATCCACCTGCAAGTCTACCAAGACGACATTTTATACGGAGCGACGGAAACGAAAAGGTTGGTGGCTTATGCGGATGCGGTCCAGGTACTGTATGCGATTGAACCGGACTTGATCGGGCTCGCGCAAAAAGGCTTTACGAAATTGCTCTTTATTGATGAACCTCATGTCCTTGATCCCCTGCAAAAAGAATTGCAGGCATTGTTCAGCGACTTTGCTTATATCACGAAATCAAAAAAGACCTACCTGGAAGTGACGCATCCGGAAGCGAATAAGGGAAGCGCCCTGCTATTCTTAGCGAACGCGCTGGGCATCGACCGGTCAGAAATCATCGGCATCGGCGATAACCACAACGACTCCGAATTGCTGAAACAGGCCGGCTTCGGCATCGCCATGGGCAACGCCGTACAGGCAGTGAAAGACATAGCGGATTACACGTCTCTCACAAACAACGACGAAGGTGTACGCCACGCGATCGATAAATTCATTCTCGATCCGAAGGAAGGAAGCGAAGAATATGCCCAATCTGGGAGAAAAAAGCTTTAATTGCGAAAAAGAACTGACCCTTTCAATCATCGGTGGCAAGTGGAAAATGCTGATTCTGTGGCATTTGGGCAAAGAAGGCACCAAACGGTTTGGCGAATTGAAAAACCTCATGCCGGGCATCACCCAGCGCATGCTCGTGACGCAATTGCGGGAACTCGAAGAGCATTTGATCGTGCACCGCGAAGTCTATCCGGTTGTCCCGCCGAAAGTGGAATACTCCCTCACCGACCAAGGGCGCAGCCTGATCCCGATTCTGGACTCGATGTACGAATGGGGCAAGGATTACATGAAGCAAAACTTGGATACGGAGATCGACAACAAAAAAAATGCATAACACAAAACAAAGCGGATTGCAGGGGGATGCAATCCGCTTTGTTTATTTGGGTTTCTTCTATAGTGACTTGATGTTAATCAAAACGCTGGACGGTAAGCTGTAAGTGGGATGTCTTCATAAGCTTCCGGATCCAATTCTTCGACCGAACCGTCTGAGACGCCTTCGATGATTCCGGAAAGCCCGCGTTCAACCGATTTGACCAATTGCCCTTTTTCTTTTTGCCCCAGGCTCTGCGTCTGGCCTCTTACTTCAAACAGGACCGTGCCGCTGCCGTTCAACGCGTAACTGCCCAGTGCTGTCCCAGGAAGGTCCAGCCCTTGCGAATAAAGCGAGATGTTGGTGAATTTCGACTCGCCGTACGACTGAAGTTCGTTATATGCCAATAAATTCAACTGGCGCGAGAAATCATAGTTGTAGTTGTCGGCATACTCGGCGTAATCCGCTCCTTCAGGTGTGCTTGGATCCGGTACGAATTGAGCCGATAACGACAATGTCACAGGGTCAGCAGTGCCATCGACATAGTACAAGCCTTGGTGGTGCAAGTCGACAAAGACGTCCACATTGCCGAATTCGTCTTGCAGGGATTTATAGACGTCGCGGGAAGTTTGCGCTTCCGGAGTAATGAACCAGCCCGGCTCATCCGAAGCTCCCGGGAAGTCTTGCGCTTCTGGCACATAATTTAGATCCGGATTAAAGTCACGGTTTACGTCAAATCCAGGATTTGCACCGTAATCGTAGCTTTGGCTGATGCCGCGGTCCAGGTAGTTCCAAGAAGGCGTTGCGCCAGACAATTGCGGGTAGCTTTCAACCACTTCATTCCAAGTCAGGCTATTGCGGCGCTTGTCTGCTTCCGAAGCATCCGGATTCATCATCGGCATGAAGACGACCGTCACTTCTTCGCGGATCTTTTGGGACTCTTTTGAGTTATTGGATAAAGTCTTCAAGAGATTAAGAATCGCGACCGTGCCTGTTTTTTCGTTGCCATGGATTTCACTTTGCACCAGCAGGACCTTGTCTCCGGTGCCGACTCTCGCGGTGTAGATATCGAGGCCTTCATGCGATTGCCCGGCTACATCGACTTGAACGACTCCTTTACTGTTGGCTTCGATTTGCTTCAAGCTTTTTTGCAGCTCCTGGTAATCGATAAATCCGGAAATTGCGTTGTCATGATGATGTTCCGCCGTTTTCGTATTGTTTTCGACCGCATAAACCGGCATTGCCAATGCTGTACACAACCCTAAAACCCCTACTGTACTCGCCCATCTTCTTTTCAAAAACACCCACTCCTTTTAATTTTTATTCGCATCCGTCACTTTTCCACTTTTCAGCGTCGTTCCGTCTCCTCTCGCATAAAATTATTTACTTGGCTCGAAAACAGCTTAACAATAAAAGAAATAATAGTAAATATTTTTAGAATATTCAGTCCTTAAGTAATAAAATGGATTATTTTTACTGCTCATTCTTATACCAATAGATACAGAATGCACTAAATACTTCGACCTACTAAATACTTTCCACAAATAAAAGCATCCCTCTTAAGAAAGATGAACATTGCCTGCGAAGCCACGCAATTGTTAATGGCCGTTCCAAGCGATATAATTCAATTAGTCTGAAAACTTAAACCTTGAGGAGGAATATTGTGAACAAAACGGCAACTGAAACATTATTCGTCAACCATTTCGTAGATGGCATTTTGGATCCGAATAAAGAAATGTTGGGTCCGGTAAAAGACGGCGGCTACATTATCGCGAATACGGCGCCGGGCTGTTGGGGACCGATGATTACGCCAAGCATCAAAGGCGGCCACGAAGTGACAAAGCCGGTTTACGTTGAAGGCGCTGAACCGGGAGATGCGATCGCCATCCGCATCCAGTCCATCACGGTCACTTCCCAAGCAACAGCATCCGGCAACGACCAAATGATCGAAGATCGCGCAGACGGCGATGGCTATGTCGCAGCGAAATGTCCGGAATGTGGCACGAAAAATCCGGAAACCGTCATCAAAGGCATTGGCATGGAAGCCATCCGCTGTGCAGACTGCGGAGCGGACGCCACTCCTTTCATCTTCACAAATGGCTATTCGATGTTCTTCAGCGAAAAAGGCGATGTCGGCCTGACTTTACCGCAAGGAGCAGCCGAAACGATTGCGGAAGCTGGACGGTTTTACATGAACACCCCTGAAGCGTCTGTCCAAAATCCGGTGGTGACATTTGCACCGCATGACCTGGTCGGCACGATGGCACGCATGCGCCCGTTCCTCGGGCAACTTGGCACGACGCCATCACGTCCAACGCCTGACTCCCACAATGCTGGCGATTTCGGTTCTTTCTTGGTCGGCGCGACCCATGAATATACGAGCACGCAGGAACAATTAGAAACACACCGAACGGACGGCCATTTGGACGTCAACCGGGTCCGCGCCGGCGCTGTATTGATCTGCCCGGTTAAAGTTCCCGGAGGCGGCATTTATCTCGGCGATATGCACGCCATGCAAGGCGACGGTGAAATCGCAGGGCATACAACAGACGTTTCAGGCATCGCCCATCTTCAAGTCCATGTCATTAAAGGCATGAATCTCAAAGGGCCGATCTTGCTGCCGAACGTTGAGGATCTTCCCTACACGGCGAAACCGTTCACCGCAGAAGAACGCCAATCGGCTCAGCAAATTGCCGACAACTGGAACGTCGCCAAGATTGAGGAATCGTATCCGGTGTCCTTTATCGGCTCCGGTCCGACTTTGAATGACGCCACTGAAAATGGCCTTGCCCGCGCTGCTGAATTTTTCGGCGTCTCAATTCCGGAAATCATGAACCGCTCGACGATTACCGGCGCGATTGAAATTGGCCGCCTGCCGGGCGTCGTGACCGTGACGTTCCTCGCGCCAGAGCCGTATTTAAATAAAACCGGCTTGCTCGATTTAGTCAAAAACCAATACAAATAATGAAATAACCGCCATTCCGAATACGGAGTGGCGGTTATTTTTATGTTTTTAGTTTCCAATGCGCAGCGCATGGTCTTTGTTCTGCAGGACAGCGAGGATACTCAATGCAGCGAGCAGGCTCGTCTTCGGGTTATTCGGCATCGGATTGTTTTGGACTTGCAGCTGCATCTTGCCGAAATCCCCTTCCGCTTCGATGGTATGGGTATTCCGTTCAATAGCCGGATCGACGATGACGCGCACTTTTGTTTTCTCGACCCCGATCCCAGCGATCGCGAGCACCAATGCGACATTGACATTCTTCGGGAATTTTTCGACGGCTTCATATGCTGAGCCTTCGAATATCACCTTTTCTTCATCCGATTCAACTCCGAGCGATTGGGGTGATTTCCGTGTCGTGATTTGCACCCGCTTCAAGCCACCCGCCGCTTTCGCCGATTGCAGGACGTCCAGTCCGCCGATTGCACCGGACGGCAGGAAGATGTGCGTGCCGTGTGACTCCGCCAAAGCTTTGACTTCATCCAAAAAAGCGACATCTTTGAAGACGCCGATGCTACTGACGACGAGGTCTTTCTTATGTGCGACGACATCTTTCACATAAAGACCAGCCGCTTCCACTGTCGCTGCTTCTACACAGATATCCAGTGGAGCCTTTAAGAATTCCTGGATGTCTGTGTAGAAATCGACTTTGAACTGTTCACTCAAACGCTGGCCTACCTCTCGGTTGCGACCGAAAACGGCTGTAACCTTTCCGTTGGCGAGGTGGTTCACGTTGAGCTGTTCCAGCAAATACGCGGCGATATTGCCTGTACCGATGATTCCGATGTTCATGGTTTGCCTCCTTGCGTAGTGGAATGAAAACTTTTAATGATATTGATAAATTTAGTTTCTAGTTTAACTTAGTATTATATAAATCGCTTCATTTTTTAAACATTAAATATAAATATGAATATTTCTTCCATTTAGTAGTAATATATAGTTACTATCACAAGTTATTAATTATTAGTTAGAGGATTTTCTTTAATTCAATTATACAGGAGGATTTAAATGGCTAATCTACCGGTTAAGTTAGTATTCGATGCGGCAAAAACACACGGTCCTAAAGTAATTAAATTTGCAAACGAAAATAAACACATAATTGCTGGTGCAATTCCTATAATTGGAGCAGAAGCAAAAAAAATCAAAGAACGTCAAGCAAGCAAAAAAGCGAATAAAGTAGAAAATGATAGTGACCATTTTAAAAAAATAAATATTAAAGATTACAAAAAGAATGAATTAAGTAACCTCAATATTTTAACCAGAATCCAGCTAATTAAACACAAGCATGAAATCGAAACCTTTATTTCCCAAATCGCCAATGAAGAAAAACAAGAACTAGCTATAAAAAAGCCTCTTTACGCTAAAAAAATTAAGGAATGGAATTCATTACTGATTCAGCTAGAAAATCAAATAGATGTAATGGATTATCAGGAGTATTTAAAAATGTACAATAATCCTACACATGAAAGTATTTATTTTGAAGGTTATGAGCGAAAAATTCTGAACTTCAAAAATATTATTGATGAAAATTCAACTGAAGCCTTGTTTAATTTTATTCATGTTCAAACGAATAGAGATCTAGCAAATATTGAGAAAGATTTTTTATAAAATTTTAATTCAACTTGAGGATCAGCAATCAAATCGGTTTTAGGTGCGATTAGAATCGATAGCGGATACCGGGATATGAAATAAAACAAGACGCCGCCCAAGAGAAAATCTATTCTCTCTGAGCGGCGTCTTGTGGATGATAACCTTTTTATGATCTCATTTCATTAATGATACTTTGAAGACCGGACAAATTACCTTTACCTAAAGTTGCATAGTAATTTATATGCTTTTGGACAGCATTCAAGGCATTTAGATAATAACGTTCTCCGAAGTCTTTTCGAATACTCTCTAGCAAAAACTTATTTGTACTGTTATTAAATGCCCGCTTATATTCTTCTCCATCCATCATGGCTAAAAATATTGTAATGAAAGCTTGAGCAGACCCTTCATTCATACCTGATAATCGATTAATTTCGATTTTCCCTTCATTTCTTGTCAATTGTCCGGAGTATACTTTTTTAGCAGTTTTATATGCTTCTTTACTCATTGCCATCGTGATTTTCATTGATACCCTCCCCACATTTATTTTGTGCCCTTTCTGAGGCAGTACTTATCAATTCCATTGGAAGAACTTTGACATCAGGTATTTAATTCTTTCTTAATTCATCCAACTTTCTTCGCCAGCAAAATCTCCACGAGTTCATCACGGTTCACCAATTTCACTTTATTGCTCCGTGCCAGCTCTGCAGCTGCCTTTGTGAAAAAGCTGTTTGTGACGACCCACGCTTCATTAGCCCCATAATGCAATTTCGCTGCGGAAATTTCCTGAACTGCTTTGATGCCGACATTGCTCTTATAACGCTTTGCCTGAACAGCAATTTTTTGTTGCCCTTTTTCCAAAATGAGATCCGCTCCGTAATCGCCGGTGTAAGGCGTTTTTCGAACAGCATAACCTTCCGCCTTATAACGCAATCGCAAATATTCCTCGAACTCCGCCCCTGACATTGCATCCACTTGCAATATGCCCGAATCACTGATTCTTTTCTGCTTTTTGTGCTGGAATGTCTTCACAAGCGCCAACAACCCAATAAAACTAGCTGCAAATACACCAAGGGTCGCTTCAATAGATTGCGTGTAAATATAAGTCAGTGTAGTGCTAAGAATCAAAACCCCTGTCAGCATTTCCGATACATTGTCGTTCTTCTTCTTACTTGCCACGGTAAACCGCCTTTCGCTTTCTGAATTACTCTTCAATAAATTTGAATCTCCAAAATGCACTATGATTTTCAAATTATAGAAAAGACGATTTTTCTTAAAAAATGAACAATTGTACTATTTTTTCATTAAGTAAATAGTAGCATATAGCTCCCCCTATATATAGATATTTTTCCATTTTAAGACATTATAAGACGTTAAAATAAAATGTCGTACTGAAATAACCCAACGATTCACAGCATGAATAAAAAAGCCGCTCCAAGGAACTGAAATCCCCTTAGAGCGGCGCTTTATAACAGTATTACTGCCTAGACTAGCTATTTAAAAAAATGAAAGCTATACGTGCTGCGTCCTGCTTTTTTCGATTCATACATAGCAATATCAGCCCGCTTCAATATGGATGATACCGTAGCACCTGCCGTTGATGCCAAAGCAACTCCCATGCTGGTGGTGACGGCAAGTGAAACAGCATCGATTAGCCATGGCATCTCAATAGCTTCTTGAATTTTTCGGGCAATGTTTCTTGCTTGCTCTTCCGTTTTAATACGTGGCAATAGAAGAACAAATTCATCGCCTCCCAGACGTGCTGCCACATCTTGTCCTGTGATGTTTTCTTGTAAGCGTTTGCCAAATTCTGCAATAACAGCATCGCCCATTTCATGTCCAAACTGGTCATTGATGTCTTTAAAATAATCAATATCAAGTATAATCACGGTCACTTTATCATCTAATTCCGTCCCTTGATGGATGATTTCTTGAAGACATTCTGTTAAAAATCTGCGATTTGGCAGGCCGGTTAATGAGTCGTGGTAGGCATAAAAATGCAACTGGCTTTCATTCTCTTTTTGCAGCGTGATGTCACGCGTAATTGTCAACATGTGGACGAAATTCTGATCCTTATCGAATATAGGCGTCCCTTGCACTTCTGTCCAGATCCAGCCGTTTGTTTTATGTTTTTGCCGCACTTCTAATTTATAAGATTGCGCTTTAACAATTGCTCGCGAGAAAGATTTTCTTAATTGCAGAATATCATCTGGATGAACGTTATGAAAAGGCGAACTCTCCATTTGTTCTGTAGGTTCGAAACCAGCAATTCTTTTGCTCGATGGGGAGACATAAAGTGTTTTTCCATCATGATCCATTAAAACAATCGCATCTTGCGCATTTTCTGCAATAATTCGGAAACGACTTTCACTTTCTGCGTACTGACTGAACAATTTATCTGAGTTTCTCATGTCTTTCATTGTTGCATAAAAACCTACAACTTTGTTTTTCACTTCGATCGGTGCGAAATGAATCAAAATCCCAATTAAATGGCCCGATTTCCCTGTAAATTTGGCGCGGAAATCTTTTGAATCCCCTGCCATAGCTAGCTTGAAATCCGCAGCGAATAATCCATCTTCTTTTTGGTCAATATATCCATCGAACTTCGATCCAATTAACTCATTCAAGGAATAACCCGTCACTTTTTCAACAGCAGAATTCCCGGTTAAAATTCGCCCTTCTAAATCAAGGGAGAAAATTGCATCGGAATTATTTTCATATAACGAACGATAGCGAGAACGGCTTTCTTGGAGCCGTTCCCATGCTTCTTCATTCTCCAGTCGCGCCATCCGTATATTGGTTATATCTTCAACCAATCCAATGATAAAGATACATTCTCCAGTTTCATCGTACAGTGGTGTCAAGGTCGTCTTTGAATAGTTGGGCTCTCCTGATGCAGAAATAAAGGAATCTTCAAAAACCACTTTTTCTCTCTTATGGAAGGCTTGACTATACTGCTGTTCCAAAAAGCTGGCGAGTTGAGGTTCATGTAATTCCTGAAATGTTTTTCCCCAATCATTTTGGCGCATATGGGTTTTTTCAAAAACTGCCTGGTTGAAGAACTCATATTTAAAAGTGGAATCACTTGAATAGCTAACGATAAATATCATGTCTTTTATTGCTTCCATCATCACCATTTGATAAGGGAGTATACTCATTTTTTGCAAGGGTCAAGTTCCTTTCTTAAAACTGCTTTCCAAATATCGTTCTAGTCGTTCAACGCTTGAGACATCACTAAAGATTTTTGTCCAAGCTCTAAGTACTTTCTTTCCAAGTCTTCAACTTTTAAAGGCTTATCATATAAATAACCTTGATAAACGCTGCAGCCATTTGCCTGAAGGAATTCTGCTTCTACCTCCCGTTCGACTCCTTCCGCCACCAATTCACATTCGATGCTTTTCGCTAAGTGAATCAAGGATTTCAAGACGGCTTCGGATTTCGAGTCTTGGCCAATCTTTTGAACGAACGACTTATCTATTTTAATTTTAGTGATTGGAAAATGGGTTAAGTAGGAAATCATGGAAAAGCCGGTACCGAAATCATCGATGGCAATCGACATGCCCTTTGATTTGCATAGAAGCAAATTTTCCAATGTTTTGGGCGAATAGGTCAGTTCTGCCTGCTCCGTAATTTCAATCTCAATCTGCTTCGGATCGATTTCATAGTCTTTCATCAAAACAAAGAACTGGTCAAAAAAGTCCGTATTACTGATAAGAGAAGGCGTCATATTGATGGCAGCCCGAATTTTCCACTCATATCTTTTTTCCCAACTCTTCAATTGAGTAAAGACTTCTGTGAGTAGATGAAAAGTCAGCGGAACAATGTCCCCGGTCTCCTCTGCCACCTGGATGAATTCGAATGGTGAGATTTCACCGAGGTTTGGATGAGCCCAACGCGAAAGAACTTCCACGCCTATGAGCTTTCCAGAATCCCCATTGATTTGTGGCTGCATCGTATAATAAAACCCGTTTTTTTTAAAATCTCCAGCTAGCCCTTCTATAATGACTGCTTTACGTTCATGCGCGGTCTTCATGCGTGGACGGAAGAAAGCATGGCAGGAACCGCGAATCGATTTTGCTTCGTGCATGGCCATTTCAGCATAAGAATATACTTCTTCCATTGTTTTTCCATCAAAAGGATAACAAGCAATGCCGATGTTGACACAGACTTGAATCTTTTGTCCGGTTTCCAGAAGGACCGGCTTATGGAAAATCCCTTCAATTTGTTCAGCAAAAGGGGTTAGTCTTTCCTTCAAGCTAGTTTCTTTCAAAATGACAAACTCGTTTCCATCCATGCGGGCAATGTGGCATTTTTCATGAGCAAATCCTTTTAGCTCTTCCGACACTTTTTTCATGATCATATCTCCAGCATCATAGTAATGCACGGTGTTGATAAAGTTTAAATTATGAATATGGAGATGGAAAACCGTGAACTTTGTCCCCTCTTCCCGCAGCGAACGGGCCATTTGAGTAATTAATCTGCGGTTCGGCAACCCAGTCAAATAATCATAGTTGGCAGATTCCGCTAATTGGGCCTCTGTCTTTTTCCCTTCACTTACATCTTGTAAATACAGCGCCAGTCCGCCTTTCTTCAATGGACACGCCTTGACCTTGAACCACGTATCGAGTGGTTGGTAATAATCGACAAACTCCACTACGACTCGTTCTTCCAGCGCGCGCTGGTAATGGGAGTGGAAGTAGGTTTCCACCGCTTCTGGAAAATCTTCAAATAACCGGTGTCCTATCAACAAGTCGCGTTTGCTTTGAAGAAATTTTTCAGCAATATCATTTATATAAATCAATTGAAATTGATCATCTAATAAACAAAAGCCCTCTGTCATGCTTTCCAAAATGATTTCTGCTGTAATCGGTTCCATTGAATGAAGCGTAATCGGTTTATGGGAGACAATAGCTCCAGTCGAATTTCCTGAAGGGAATTCCACTCTTCGGACTTTTACCTCAAGCCATTGAGTTTCGCCATTCCCCAAAACGAACGGATATATTTGTTTATGTTCCTTCTTCTTGTAGGCCAATACTTGCTTTATCGCGTTTAGTTCACGTTCTTTCCCCAGTTTTTCAAATTCCTTAAAATAATCCGAGCCTACTTTCCATAAAGATTCTCTTACATTCTGCTCAACACAAAAGTCTACCCACGCCTGGTTCACTCTTAAGATTATTCCATTGACGTCAATTGAAATTAGAAAATCGTCGATTGTATTTACCCATGCTTGAATCTGATTATTATCCAATCATTTATCTCCCTAAAAACTGATTTTCAATAGTAATGCCTGTCTGTTCATTATTTCATAGAGTCGGATTCTTTTTAGTATAAAAATAAAACTTTACTGTTCAGAAATAGTTAAAATTCAAATTTTTTATTTTTATTGATAGAAAGAAGTTGATCTATCATCTAACGAAATATAACAAATCTGGCATATAGCCACCTATCAGGAATACATCAAAACCAACTCATCCTTTTCAAGTGTTCAGTTCAAGTGATGAACTTTTTAAAAATTTTCAGATTAAACCCTGATAAAGCTAACTTTTTTAAAAAGAAATACACTTTCCCACCCTTATTTCATGATGTTTGATTCTGCATTTAATTGTTAAATATTTACCATAAAATTTAAATATATTAAATAATTAACATTCGAATGAGACTAATATCTTCTATTGTACAACACAAAATATGAAAAAGTACCTAAATTTAAATTTTTTAGTTAACAGATTTCATTTTCCTTCACAACTTAGTTATCCCTGATAAAGTTTCATTTAAAAATATCTAAATGAAAATGGTCAAAAATTGATCCTTCCAGCTGGTCAATTCCTTTTCATTGTAGGATGTCAGAGGAAATCACACCATATGTTTATAGTTATTGCACCGAACAATTGATACATATAAATAAAATAGCGCTCCAAGGAGTATTATTTCCTCAAAGCACCGATCTAATCACAGCGTCAAGAAAAGTGAAGAAACCCTAGTGATTAAACCTCTACTTGGCTTGGATCTATAAAATGCATAGTTACACCAATTCCCTGCTCCTTGATTAGCTCCTCCCCATTTCGGGAATCGATTAAAGAAAGATTTTTAACGAAGCACCTAAATTAGAGGAGGAAGATCATATGGGCAAAACAGCAATCATTACAGGCGGCGGCAGTGGGTTGGGGCAATCGGCAGCCTTGCGCCTCGCAGACGAAGGCATCAACATCTCCGTTGTCGATGTCAGCGAAAAAGGCGGCAATGAAACCGTTGCGAAACTGAAAGAAAAAGGCGTTGACGCCATCTTCATTAAAGCCGATGTCTCTAAGGCTGAAGAAGTGAAAAACTACGTGGACAAAACACTCGAGCATTTCGGTTCGATCGATTATTTCTTCAATAATGCGGGCATTTCCGGCAGCGGAAAAAACTTCTTAGAAACAGACATCCAGGAAATCGATCAGATTGTCGGCATCAACTTGCTTGGCGCTCTCTATGGCTTGCGCTATGTGGCAGAAGCCATGCTGAAGAATGGCGGCGGTTCGATCGTCAATACCGCTTCCAGTGCCGGAGTCATCGGCCAGGCTTCCGTGGTCACTTATGGCGCTACGAAGCACGGAATCGTCGGCATGACAAAGAGCCTGGTTGCGGAATACGCCAAGGACGGCCTGCGCGTCAATGCTATTGCTCCGGGCCCGACGGAAACACCGATGGTCAAAACCTTCTTCGAGGACAATCCGGACATGAAAGCAAGCGCTGAAGCCGGCATCCCCCAGAAACGCCTAGGTACGCCGGAGGAAGTCGCGGAACTTGTCGCTTTCCTGCTGACTTCAAAAGCGCAGTACATCAACGGCGACACCATCCGCATCGATGGCGGATTCACCAATACGAAATAAGCTACACCCTAGCTGTAAGCAAGATCATTCTCGAAAACATAAAAGTACAAATAAGAAATGCCGCTCCAAGGAAATCTATTTTCCTTCGAGCGGCATTTTATGCAAAGTACCTTTTTGTTGTGACCAGAATCGCTTAGAATTGTTACTTTCCCAGGGACGCGTTTCAAACCCGTTGTGATTACTCCTCTTATCTTCCCAACCATCCGCCATCTATGGCCAGCAAATGCCCATGTACGTAATCGGCAGCTGAAGAAGCTAAAAATACCGCTGCTCCTTTGAAGTCGTCTGGATTTCCCCAGCGCCCTGCTGGAATTCTGTCCATAATTTGTTTGCTGCGTACAGGATCATTCATCAATGCTGTATTCATTTCAGTAGCGATGTAACCCGGCACAATCGCATTGACATTGATACCCAGCGATGACCATTCATTAGCTAATGCTTTCGTTAATTGTCCTACTGCACCTTTGGCCGCCGCATACGCTGGTACGAATACCCCACCTTGGAAAGATAGTAAGGAAGCGATGTTAATAATTTTCCCGCTCCCTTGTTGCGTCATAATCTTTCCAGCTTCCTGACAAAGGATCCAGACAGCTTTTAAATTCACGTCGATCACCGCATCCCAATCCTCTTCAGGAAAATCGACTGCAGAATGCCGTTTTTGAATTCCAGCGTTGTTCACCAGAATATCAACTGACCCCATTTGTTCATTAATTATAGGCAGGATCACGCGGACATCGTTCAAATTCGTGAGATCACATTTGAAAATCTCACATTTCACACCCAGCGCTTCAATCTCTTTTTTTGTTTCTTCATTGTCTGAACGCTGAATGATCGCTATGTTTGCTCCCGCCTCCGCTAGTCCAACCGCAATTCCCTTTCCAATGCCTCTTGAACCGCCTGTCACTACGGCAACTTTATCTTTTAAATTGAATAAGCCAGTCAAACCCTCACTCCTCAGATGAATAAAATAGTCATTTCACAGAAACTGTTTGTTCCGCTCCTCCGGACTCAACCCGATTTTCATTTAGTAAAGGGTATCATACAAGAACGCCTAAATATAGGTAGTTTCCATTTTAATACAGCGATGACCGCATGAAAAAAACCGTTCAAAGAAAAGATGGCTTTCTTTGAACGGCGTTGCCTATTCAGCATTCTGCAGTATGGTTTTATTCCTTGGGACGCGGCATTGGACCTAGTTTACTGCTCCGCCAGCCAGTGCGTATCTGACGTTAAACTCCTGCAAAAATTGGTTTGTAATGGCTGCGTCATGGATAAACAGCAGGTTTTCGTCATTGATGTTATTGCCGTTATTGCTCCAGTTTGTGGATCCTACAATAACAGTCGGGTCACTGTTTGTGTCAGCATCGATCAACATCGTTTTGCTGTGAAGTTTGCGGGACTCATTGGCCTGGTAAACGGGTGCAGGATTGGCCCAGCGGGTATTCGGATTGTCTTCGCTGACCTGTGAAGCGGTGCGGCCCGTCATATCCACACTTGCAGACCACCATTGGTTCCAGAAACTTTGATCAAATACCCCTTTAATATCAAAGCCCGTTAACGTGCCTTCCAGGTCATTATAAGACCCTTCCCATAAATTTTTCAATTCATCGACCAGACCCTGATCGCTCCAGGCAAAAATGGTGAAGTAAGTATTTACATCGGCTGATGTTTTAACAAGTTCTCTCATTTTACCGACTGCATCATCACCTGCAGAAAAGTAAATTTCAACGATTTTTCCGTTCACGTCGACTTGGTGTGTCGTATTATCAATTTTTCGGGTGTTGAAGTTCGCAGCGGCTATGTCAGGCGATAGGGCAGAACTGCCCCACATTTCATTAAATTCAACTTCGAAGACATCAGCCATTACAGGCCAATTGATTTCGACTACATGCTGCTGGTTGCCGTCTAAAACGCCTTGTTCCATATTGGTTTCAGTGCCGTACAAGCCGGTTACTGTGAAGTTCCAGCTTCCTGTAAATACCCAGCGGTCATCAATGACTGCAAATTTGTTGTGCATTTGTGTTCCGGGGCTATAGTAGGCATCGGTGCTTTTTTCTTCAGCTTCCACAAACAAATGGCCGGATACGTCACCGCTTCCCACTGCCACGGTTTGAAGCGGGAAATCTTCCGGTGTGGCAGGCAAGCCGAAGTCCGCTCTTGCTGCACTGTCTTCTACAGCAAACATTGGAGAATCAGAGAATACATAAATATCATCCGCTGTTCCAACTTTTCCATCCTGTCCCCTTACCATTTTTTCCACTTGCAGCCGCATCGTTTTGAAACGCTCCGCATAATTCGGATCGGTTGCATCTTTGGCATCCGCGATGACACGCACATCAATGCCTTCAGCCGCTTTTGCGATCAACGCATCCACAATGCCTGGCAGATTGATTTCGTATGTTGCAAAATCGATGCTTGTCGTCGCCTGATTCAGGCGGTTGATCAGCCGGGTTTCCAGATTCACGTTATAGTTTGCTTCATTTCCTGAACTTGCGTATGTAGTATCGGCACATTTGTTAAAGTACACATTAATTGCACCTTCCGCTTCCGAAACGTTATTCAACTGTTCCGTTTTATCGGTGCAGCCTTTCACTTTTGAGTTAACTGCACGCGGAGTGCCGTTTCCTCCATCGTAAGTTTTGGCAGAATCAACCCAGTTAGTGGCTTCAGTGCCGGCCACAAGCGGATCGACTCTTTCCATTGTTGCCTTTGCTATATTATCTCCTGCATACCAAGCATCTGCACTGTCTATTAAAGCACCGGTAGAATCTCTCAGTTCAAGTGCCTCATCGCTATTTTCCAGAGAGCCTGTATAAATCAGGTCAGCAGCAATCCCTGCGACGGAGCTGTCACTGGTTCTTTCCAATAAATAATAGCCGCCTGCCGCAATAGTGCCGGAGAGGCTGATTGCGGGGCTGTTATCAGTGGCGCGCAAAGTCCATCCGTTCACATCTACCACTGAATTCGTCGTATTATGTAATTCAATCCATTCGCTATTGTAGCTGTAGCTTGTACCCATCCAGGCAATTTCGTTAATGGCTATCGTGCTTGTCGTTGCTGCGTGTGCTGTTTGCCCTGTTTCAATACCAGGTGCCATAAAAGAAATAATAAGTGCAAAAACCATTGAAAGCCGTGCTGTATTCCTCATCTTCCCAACCCCTTTTCCATTTTCCCAAGGCTATTCAAGCCCTCTATTATTGTATATCTGTTTTATTAATTTAGTATTAATATTTAACAATAATTTCATTTTAATTTTATGTTTTACCTATTTTTAACATAAATAAGGTAATAGGCACTGAAAAGCAAGCACTTGATAAAATTCCAGTGATTGCTTTTTAAAACACATGTAATTAAATCCATATGATTTTAGCGGTTTCGCATTTGAGAGTTCCGATCGCTGGAAGCACCAAAATTCTCAAACAATTCAAAAGCATGAATAAAACAAAAAGCCGCTCAAAGGAAAGTTGAATTCCTTTGAGCGACGATTTAAGTAGAATAACTTTGGTTCTGATATTAAAAACGGAAATTTTTCCCACCTAATTCCCATAAAAGCTTACTTTCCTGGCAAAATAGCCTTAGAAGAAATGAGACCATTCTCCACGAGCTCTTGCCAAAAAGCAGCCGGAATCGTTGCAGTCATTGCCTCCAAATCTTCTTTGATGCGGTCAGGCTGTGTCGAACCAGTCACGACGGCTTTCACCGCAGGGTGCGCGGTTGAAAACTGGAGCGCTGCATCTTTCAAGTTCACACCATGATTGCGCGCAACATGAGTGAACTGCTCCACTTTCCTTTTGATTTCCGGCGTGATTTCTTTGTAATCGAAAAAGTCTCCGCTCAATAAGGCACCCGAGTTGAACGCTGAACCGATTACGAGTCCGCCGTCTTTCTCTAGTGCCAGCGGCATCATGCGTTCAAGGGCTCGTTCGTGCTGAAGAAGCGTATATTGTGTCGCAGACAAGCTCAAATCCGGATGTGCCTGTTCGAGCTCAAGCGCCACTTCAATCGGCGTCGTCGTGTTGACGCCAAGCCCCCATGCTTTAATTACCCCTTCATCCCGGAGCCGGTCCAAGACTTTAAAGGCACCATTGCGCGCTTCATCAAACTTCGTAATCCATTCATCTCCCAAAAAGTCCGGTGAAATATCATGGACAAAGACCATATCCAGGCGGTCCATTTTCAGGCGCTTCAGGCTGTCTTCAATCGACTTGAGCGTGCCATCTTCGGTATAATCCGTCAGAATTTTATTCTTACGGCCATACGCAAACAGCCCTTCTTTTTCCTCTTCTTCGTCAAGCACGATCCGGCCGACTTTCGAACTCAGCAAATAGTCATCGCGCTTATACGAAGACAAGATTTCGCCTAGCCGACTTTCAGCCAATCCCGCACCATAAAACGGCGCCGTATCAAAATACCGGATCCCTTCGTCCCACGCTGTCTGGATTGTCTCCATCGCTTCCTTTTCAGGAACGTCCCGGAACATATTGCCCAGCGGCGCCGTGCCCAGGCCAAGTTTGTTCTCTATCGTCACATCGTGTTTCATGGATGAACACCTCTTTTGAATTTTTTTAATAAAAACACATACAATTATCTACCCGCTGTGAAATTGGATAAACGATGGAAGTTGGATCAAAGACTTTCTTAAACGCAAAAAAGCCTGATTCCCCCGGTCAATAAAAGGGAAATCAGGCTTTCATAATAGATAAATCGTTCTCTCTACCTCCATTATACCCCGAATAAAAAATAATTTGCAGTCTACTTTTCCCGAAATCCCTTCACTATACTGGTACTACACCCATAACACAGGAGGCAGATCCGTATGAATGACAAAAAAGATGTCTTAGATCAAGGCCCTTTCTTCCACGGCACAAAAGCCCAATTGAAGATCGGCGATTTTTTGGAAGCTCAGAACCTCTCCAATTACCAGGACAAAAAATCGAATTATATCTACTTCACGGCAACCTTAGAAGCGGCTAAATGGGGTGCTGAATTAGCTGCATCCGATGCCAAAGAACGCATTTACATCGTCGAACCCCAGAGCGATTTCGAGAATGATCCGAACTTGACCGACAAACGGTTTCCCGGAAACCCGACGCGCTCTTATCGGTCCAAAGCGCCTCTGAAGATTGTTGCGGAATTAGGTGCTTGGGAAAGGCATTCCGAGGAAGAAATCAATCATATGCTTACCTCTTTAAAAGCGCTGCGTGACCAGGGCAAGGCGATTATCCTGGATTAGCTTTTTTAAAAAAAGAACACGCCTGATTCTCTTCCCGTTAAAGAAGAAACGCCAACGTTGAAATCGATTGATTTCAACGTTGGCGTTTTTCATGATTAAGTTACAACTCTCAATCCTCTAATTCACGCAAAGCCTTTTCTTCCGCAGGAATCCGCACGAGAAGAAGCAGCAGTGCGTTGGCGATTGAAAAAACAATCGCGGTGCGCCATGCCCCGAAAATCAGAGGCAGCGCCGCAATTTCCATTGCCACGACAATATAATTGGGATGCGGAATCCAGCGGTACGGTCCGCTATTCACTTTCTTGGCCCCAGGCAGCACCAAGATTTTGGTGTTCCAGAAACGCCCCAATGAAGCCAAAGCCCAGACGCGAAGAATTTGGGCGACGATAAAGACTACGAGGAAAAGCAGCCAGCCGCGTCCGTAACTTGGTTCCCATATCTCCACTTCCACGATCAAGGAAACGAAAAACAACACATGCAGCAGGACAATCCATTTATAATGTCCTGCTCCGGCTTCAATCGCCCCTTGCTGCTTCATCAAACGCTCGTTTGACCGCGCATAAGCCACTTCCAGCAGCCGCTGCAAAATTACAAATCCAACTAATAGGTAAAAGAACGTCATTGCGCTGTTTCTCCCCACTCAAGCCAAACCATCTCGGAACTGAAACCAGGGCCAAGGGCAGTGAGCAGCCCTTCTTCCCCGCTTTCCGGCTGTTTTTCCATGAAGTCTTTTAACACGTACAACACAGTCGGAGAAGACATATTGCCATACTGGGCAAGGACCCTTCTTGAGATCTCCGTTTTGTCCGTGGACATGCTCAGCGATGTTTCGTAGGCGGCCAGCACTTTCTTGCCTCCGGGATGGGCGATGAAATGGATGATGTCTTCCGGCGTTTTCCCCAGCTTGCCCAAAAACAAGTCGACGTTCGGCTTTAGCCATTTTTCAATGATTTTCGGGATATCCCGCGAAAAGACAACTTGCAACCCTTCATCTTTCACGTCCCAGCCCATGACGTCCTCTGAATCCGGCATGAGCGTCGATTGGCTATCTTTTATATGAAAACCCGCATGCGGTGCTTGCACATTCACGCCCGTCACCAAAGCGCAGGCCGCGCCGTCAGCGAACAACGACGTTCCGATTAAATTGCTTTTCGATAAATCCGAGCGCTGAAACGTCAAGCTGCATAATTCCAGGCACAGCACGAGCACTTTGGCATCGGGATAGGCCTTGCAATAATCATGTGCGCGGCTGATGCCTGAAGCGCCCCCGGCACAGCCGAGCCCCCACAACGGCATGCGTTTGATATGGGCCGGCATCCGCAGCTCGTTCATGATGCGGACATCAATTGTCGGCGTGGCCATGCCGGAACTCGACACAAAGAAAAACGCATCGATTTCTTCCTTGCCTACATCCGATTCCGCCAAACAGCGCTTAACGGCACGGCTGCCCATGCGAACGGCTTCTTCCACATACAAGCGGTTTCGTTCTTCAAGCCCGCGCTCTTTTTTAAACCAATCTAGCGGCGCGGCAATATAACGCCCTTCAATCTCGCCGTTGCCAAACACCCGCAGCAACCGTTCGATGTCGGTGAAATGTTCCCCGAACAAATCCCGGACCACACTGACGGTTTCCTGTTGATCCACATAATATGGCGCATTTTCAGTGACTACCTTTCGAATAAACGACACAGGCTCTTCCCCTCCTTATGTTCTAGGCTAAAAAGCCACCCTATCTAAAGGATGGCCAGCTCCATTAATCAACACTTTTCAGTTTCCACTCATTCTTCATCCATTGCCATTGTTCCTTCAATTTTAACGCGACCCCTTTGGCCGAAGCCGGATTTTGCCCCGTGATCAGCCGGCCAGACAGGACCACACATTGCGATAACGGCACAGCTGCCTGTTTATACAAAGCTCCCCGCTCCCGCAGCTTTTCTTCAAGTGAAAAGGGAATATCTTTAAACAGCCGCATCATTTTTTCTTCCCGGTTTGAAAACCCGGTTACGACATGGCCGGCCAATAGATACCTGCCGTCAGCCAGACGGACATTCGGCAAAGCGCTCTGGCCGTGGCAGACCGCTGAAACAATGCCGCCATTTTCATAAATCTTTCGGGTCAATTCCTGCAGTCCTTTGTTGTCCGGAAAATCCCACATCGTGCCATGCCCCCCAGCAAAATAAATGGCTGCGTAATCATCGGCATCCACTTCCTCAGGCACAAGCGGCTTTTTCAACCGGTCCATCATCTCGTCATTCATGTAATAGGCACGGGTTTTTTTATCCGTCAGCACCGCCATGACACTTCTCGGGTCAAGAGGCACCCGATGTTTTGACGTGCTGACGATATCGATATCAAAATCATCCTTTATTTCATGATAAAAATCCGTTAACTCCCGAAGCCATAACCCTGTTTTTTTGCCTCTTGTCCCGAGTGCGGCGTGATTTGTCACGACAATCAGTATTTTATCCAAGATGCGTTCCTCCCATGGATTCAATCTCTTTTTTATAGGTATTCCCCGCCTCTTGGGTTTTAGTCCTTTAGGATGTTTTAAGGAGCATCACAATTCGTAAGCATAAAAGCACCACTTCGTAGAATTGCGATGCAACAGGCGCCACGAATGGCGAAAACGGATAAAAGCTGCTACAAAAAAGAAAGAACAAGGCGCACATACCTCGTTCTTTCTTTTTTCCTTGGCAGTCAGTTTCACGCGGAAACAAGTGCCTTGATAAGAATCTATTTTATTCTAATCACGTCCGGATTTCTCTCCGGACAGCATCTTTATTCTTGCGGTTTTTCACTTCTTCCATCTTTGCATAAAAACTATCTTCCATCTCGATTTCAAAAAAATTAGCGAACTTCATCATATAGGCGAGGCAGTCGGCAAGCTCTTTCCCTATATCTTCCTTGCCCATTTGGGATGCCAGTCGAAATGCTTCTCCTTCGTCCATTCCTTCTTCTACATAGCGCTGCGTCAGATTGAAGGCTTTGCGCAATTCCTCAGCCACCTCGGCGACTTCCGTTGTCAGCAGCATATAACTATTCAACAGCGATGCCCGGCTTTCAGAAAAACTTTCCCCCTTAATGCTCCAGCCCATTTCCTGCTGGTATTGTTTTGTAAATGCCTGCAACTCTTTCATCTTGCACCCCCGTTATTTTCTATTGCTTCCCCAATCGGCAGCACAGTCGAATATTTGACTTCCCGCAGCGCCAAATTGGTCTGGATTTTACTAATGCCCAGTTTGTTCAGCTTCCGGATAAACAGCTGCAAATCCTGGCGGTTTCGGTTGGCGACCTTTAGCAGGTAATCATATTCCCCGGTGATGCATTGGCATTCCAACACTTCCGGCATTTTTTTCAACGCCTGTTCCAATTTATCCAATTCCTCTGCCTGATGGAGATCCGTAGTGATGAAGATAAAACACAATAAATCGAATCCCAGCTTCTCTGGATTTAAAATCGCGACTTGCTGATTGATATAGCCTTCGTTTTCGAGACGCTTAATTCTTGTATGAATAGCCGGGGACGATAAGTTCACCCGCTTCGCTATTTCAGTATGGCTCAACTCCGCTTGCTTTTGCAGAATATCCAAAATCCGGACATCCACCCCATCCAAAACTTTGCTTACGACCTTTTCCAACGTGCCCACCCCTTTTAATGTTTTTGTCCAAAGCTGCAATCAATAATGAAAACCGAATAAAATTTCCTAGAAATAGATTCTTCTTTAAATTATTCCGAATTTCCTTTGTTCCACCGAATAATACTCATAATTATACCTTAAAATGTTAAAGTTATTAATATCTAATCTAAACAATCCGCTGACCTGTTCTGAAGATAAAGCACGGAAAGGAGCCGTTATGCGTTATTTGTATTTTTTATTATTGCTATTGGTAAGCTTAATGTGGGCAGGGAATTTTGTCGTTGGGAAATGGCTGGTGGGCCATGCTTCTCCCATGACTTTGACCAGCCTGCGGTGGATGATTGCGGTGCTTTTCTTGATTCCCATGGTATGGGCGACTGAGAAAAAGATCCTGCCTCCACGCAAGGCGCTTGTCCCATTATTTCTTATGGGTATTACCGGCGTCGTGCTGTTCAACATTCTGCAATTCATCGCGCTGAACCACACGTCAGCTACGAACATCGGGCTAATCTCTACGCTGAACATGATTTCCATCGCCATCTTTTCAGCCATTTTGCTGAAAGAAAAAATCCAACCGCTGCAGAAAGCCGCGATGACCCTTTCACTTTTCGGCGTGATTCTCGTATTGTCAAAAGGAAGCAGCGATTTGCTTTTGTCTATGCAATTCAATAAAGGCGATTTATTTATGCTGGCTGCGGTTTGCAGTTGGGGCATTTATTCGGTCTGCGGCAGATGGGCAATGGCCTCAGTTTCGCCGATGATGGCCACTCTGTATTCCGGCGTATTCGGCATCGCTGTCCTGCTCCCATTCAATTTCGCTGACTTTACGGTGACTAATATTAACCCTTCATTTATCTATTCTATTTTATATACGGGGCTTATTTCCACAGTGGTTTGTTTTGTCCTTTGGAATCTCGGCGTCCAGAAATTGGGCGCGACGACATCGGGGCTGTTCCTCAATTTCAACCCGATATTCACAGCCATTCTGGCCTTCATTTTATTGGGCGAAAAAATCTCCGGCATCCAAGTGCTTGGCAGTGCCCTGGTGATCACCGGCTGTTATTTTTTCAGTTATTTCAAGACGAAAAATTACTCCGGAAAAATGTTGCAGACAAAACAAATTCTCTATCAAGCCAGGCTCGTTAGAGGGCAATGAAAATTTCTTTTAGGGTTAGCGTTAAGGAATTCCGATTCAAGAAATTCTCCTCCTCGGAACACTTTACTCATCAAAATAAAAACGGCCTTGCCCATTCATTGGGCAAGGCCGTTTTTAGCTTTCATTTACAATAACAACAACCCAAGCCCAATCACAACGCCACTGACAAACAACACGATCAAACAAAAGCCCATGATGTCTTTCGCTTTAAGCCCTGCAATTGCCAGTGCCGGCAATGCCCAGAAAGGCTGAATCATATTCGTCCAGGCATCTCCCCATGCAACCGCCATTGCAACTTTCGCTGTATCGCTGCCGAGCATTTCCGCAGCTTCAAGCATGATCGGTCCTTGCACGGCCCATTGTCCGCCACCTGAAGGGACGAAGAAGTTGACGAGCCCTGCACTTAAAAATGCGAAAAGCGGGAACGTCTCTGCCGTTGAGATGCTAACGAACGCATCCGATAAGACAGCTGCCAAACCGGACGCCGTCATCATCCCCATGATTCCCGCATAAAACGGGAATTGGATGATGATGCCGCCTGCTCCTTTGACCGCTTCTTGTACCGCGATCAAATACTTCCGAGGCGTCCCGTGGAATAAAATCCCGAGGAACAAGAACATGAAGTTAACCAAGTCGAGCGTTAGCGCAAAACCATTTTGAATGAAATAATAAGCAACGAATGAAATACCGAGTACTCCGATGATAGCAGACAAGATCCAGCTGTTTTCCAAGCGCTCTGCCGGTGTCATATCAGCATTAGCTTTTTGTTCCTCAACTTCTGGTTCCATAAGCACTTTCGGATCCACAACAACGGTCTCTTCTTTTTTCGGCATCATCAAACGGTTTAATAATGGAAGAATGATGACTAATGCCGCAACGATAATCAAGTTATAGCTGGCAAAAATCGTTTCACTTGTTGGGATAATGCCGATTTGCTCCATGAATGGATGGCCGTCTGTCGCAATCGACAGCGGAATCGAACCCGAGAATCCAGCATGCCAAATCAGGAATCCGGAGTAAGCGCTTGCAATTAGCAGGCGATAATCGACATGCTCAACGCGTTTCGCCAATTCTTTCGCGAACAACGCACCAATAACCAACCCGAATCCCCAGTTGATCCAGCTTGCTGCTAGAGAAACCAATGTGACCCAGATAATCGCGCTGCCTGGCGTCTTTGCAAAACTCGCAAGTTTGCCTAGCCCCTTTTTGAAAATCGGGCTGCTGGCCAACACGAATCCGGTAACCAGCACAAGTACCATTTGCATCGAGAACGCTAACAGCGCCCAGAATCCTTCACCCCAAAACGACACCATTTCAACTGGTGACGAACCGGTCAATCCCAAGCCCATGCCGAAAACCACCAAGGTCAAGATGATGACGAATAAAAACGGATCCGGTAAAAATCGTTCCATTAAATTATTGGAAAAACGTATAATTCCTTTCAACTTCTAACTCCCCCTTTAGCCTAAATTTACAGTTCACTCTTAATGCTACCGCATTTCCCCTTTAAAATGCATAAAAATTGAAAAAACTTATGGATTATTGGGATTTTTTATGTTGGGATTGATTTAAAATGGACTGAAATTCTGTAAAACCCTAGCCTCCCTTTTTCTATAGAAGAAAATAACCAGATAGGTGATTGGTTTTCCTTATGGCCTTGCATAAAATACATTGAATTTATTTATGCCATTAACAGCGTTATAGTGAAAATGAAAAGAGGTGGAAGGCATGGAGTTTATCATAATGTTTTTTATTGGTCTTTGCGCAACAACGCTGGGAACGCTTGCGGGAGGCGGCGGGTTGATCAGCTTGCCTGCTATGCTGTTGCTGGGGATGCCGGTCCATTCCGCAATCGGCGCCAGCAAAGTTTCCAATACTTTTAGTTCGTTTTCGAGTTTCTTTTACCTCATCAAGAAAAAGAAAATCACCTTGAAAGAATCCATTTGGATCGTTCCGGTCAGTCTCCTTGGCGGCGTGACCGGCGGTTTCATCGCATCGAACATTCCCGAGGAGCATATGTATGTCGTCGTCAGCGTGCTGCTGGTATTCGCTTTTATCACTTCGTTTATCGGGAAAAAGGGCTTTGCCGGGAAAAAGGGCTTTGCCGGGAAAGGTCCGCTGAAAATGAGCAAGAAAAGCATTGCGGGCTTATACAGCATCGGCATTTACGACGGGCTTTTCGGCCCCGGCCAAGGAACGCTGATGCTCTTTTTGTTCAGCTCTTTGAACATCGCCTATATACGCGCTGTCGGCTTTGTCCGCCTCGCGACTTTCTCCAGCTGCTTCGGTGCCGCCATCACCTATATTGCAGCCGGCGACATCATTTGGCCGCTGACCATCGCGCTCTTATTGGGTTCCGTGACTGGTGCACAGACTGGCGTCCGCATTGCCGAGAAGTTGAAGCCGGATTATGTAAAACCTATTTTGCGGGCGGTGACAGTACTGCTCATCATTCAGATTGTCTCTACCCGATTCCTTTAGAATAGATATTTTTTGTCCATCGTAATTTTTCCGTTCCCTGGAAACCCCTTCCTTCTCAAACCGTTCATAAGCATGAGTAAAACAAAACGCCGCCCAAAGGAAAGTCAGCTCCCTTTGAGCGGCGAATAGATGCATGATAAATTGTATTGTAGTGATTTCCAAACCCATCGCTCTTCAGGTTTTTATGTGCCAAGGCCTCCCTGTTGCTAAGCGCTGCTGGTTGGCCCAGTTTCATAACACTGCTCCTTTTAATCAGCGTCGTGGTTAACCGCAAAGCTAAAAACAAGCTTTATAACATATAAGGCAAGCAGCGTATTTAAAGCGAAATGAGATTCAGCTATTACAAGTAAGAAACAAGTTCCTATTAGAGCCATTGCCATTCCAGCAGTGCGCTGAATCCCTTTTCCTTTAAGGTTTGTAATGATCAATGCAGCCGTTATAGTTAAAACCCACACGATTACAGCTAATAGAAAATTGCCAAGCAGCCATCCTAATAGCAGAGGTTGGACATGTATTGCTATAAAAATTAATCTTGCTCTCTGATTTGCTTGATAATATTCATTTGTAGCTTTCGTCACATTGGCTACAACTCCACCGGTGATGTCTGCTGTTAAAATGATTAGTAATATCTTTTTCCAAACCGTAAGCTCATACCATTCGTTATAGGTATGTACTAACAATAAAGATGAGAGAACGAGGCAACAGAGTAAAACAATGGTCAATTCAACCTTTGTGGTTCTCTTCCCAAACAATTCATGCAGAAATTTAGGCATTTGCAGAGATGTATATGAACCTGGACTCCGTTTCATTAAATTCATCAGAGCTCCTTCTGCCTTCAAATTACTACCTTATTTAACCGCCATTCCTTTTCCGAACGGCGGTTAGATAAGGTTATTCGAAAGGCCCTTCCAGCACGATCTTGCCGATCGTCTTGCTTGTCAGAAGATGGGCGTATGCTCTTTTTAAATTCTCCACAGAAATCGGGGTAAAGTGTTGGGTCATGGTCGAACGGATTTTTCCTTCATCCACCCAATCCGCCAATTTGTTCAGCAGAAGATGCTGCTGCACCATGTCCGCCGTCTGGAAAAGAGAGCGGGTGTACATGAGCTCATAGGCGAAAGTGACACTTTTGCCAAACAGCGCCATGTCGAGCGGCTTGAATGCCGGCAGAATCGAGCAGATTTTCCCTTGAGGCAAAATCACTTTTGCCATTTCGGCCATATGGTCATCCACATTAGTCAGGCAGAAGATGTATTGCACGCCCCCTATGCCCAAACTTTCCAGCTGCGGCCCAAACGCTTCATGATGATTGATGGTGTGATCCGCCCCATGGTCTTTGGCCCAATCGATTGTCTCGGAACGGGAAGCAGTGCCGATTACCGTCAGGCCGGCCAGTTTGGCGATTTGTACAGCAATGGAACCTACGCCTCCCGCTGCTCCGATAATCAGGATCGTCTTGCCTGCATTCTCCGTTGCGTCTTTTGAGATACCCAGACGCTCAAAAAGCGCTTCGTAGACGGTAATGCTAGTCAAGGGCAATGCCGCTGCTTGTGGAAAATCAAGGCTTTTTGGCTTTCTCCCTACGATGCGTTCATCCACCAAATGAAATTCACTTTGGCCGCCTGGCCGATTGCTGGTACCGGCGTAAAATACTTCGTCCCCTGCTTTAAACAGTGAACATCCTTCCCCTGTTGCCACAACCACGCCTGCTACATCACGGCCAACGACAGTTAGGGACTCATCGTCTTCCTTTTTTCCGTCGCGCGTCCGAAGATCCGACGGGTTAATGGATATCGCTTTTACTTCAACGAGAAGATCGCGTCCCGTCGGTGTGGGCTTTTCCTGCTCCACCAGTTTAAAGTCCATTGCTTCCTCTTTTGAACCTGGTTGGTAAAACCCAAATGTCTTCATTGTTTCTGAACTCATTTTGCATCGCCTCTCCTTCAATTTCTGAATTGCCAATCATGTATGATTTCCATTTTACACATCCTGCCAAAAGCATTCAAAAATAACGGGCCGCTCTCCATTATGGAGCAGCCCGCTTTATTAGCTTGTTTTAATTGGGGGCAGCCCTAGATATACAACTAGCCTGTCTAAAATTTATGGAGGAACTTCTTCCACTGATTTTCTCTTTTCATATTCATTTTCCTAGGACGCGCCAAAAAGAAGTTTCCCCCTTTACATTCTCAACATCCTGAACATAAACACGAACATCGAGCCTAGGATCACCAATAGATAAACCGGAAGAAATGCTCCGCCTAAACCTTCTGCCGCTCCTCGTGCTATTTGAATCGTTAAATAAGTGAGCATGCTAAAAAACAGCACTATTTCATTTTTAAGGACATTCAGCATCAATCTGCCATTTTTATATTGCCTCTCTATATTGTCCGCTCTCAAATTAAGATAGTTGAATATATGCGGATATTTCTCCAGTACCGTGATAAAAAACCAAAGCCCTCCACCTACACTCGGCAAGATAATCAGCTCCATTTTACTGCCCCATCGATCCGCTTCCCCAGCAGCATTAAAATGGCCTGGTACCCGATCTGGCAGGTTCCCAAATTGGGCAGCCAAATAAATAAGAGCCAGTATGTAAAAAGTGATGCCGACTGCATCAAAAACGGTTTCAAATCGGGTTTTGGGAATATGGATTTTAGGTTGCTTCATAGGAAACTCCCTCCTCTCCCCTTATCCTAAGGCATTTGATAGCTGATTGCCTCTTGCGTGGACGGCGCCTCTTCATGTAGGACGCGCCGCAAACCTCTCTTATTCATTGCTGATCGGCAAAAAGCCACCAGGCCACCGTTGCCGCAAAACCGGCAATAGCCATCAGAAGGACAAGGATAAAACTGATCCATTCCAAGCCTCCTGTTCCCGCCATGCCGCTAAAAAGTGCCGGAACCGCCCACGGAAAATAAGCGCCGTAGCCGATGGCTGCAATGATCTGCGCGATGACCACCATAAAAATGACAAAGCCGATTGGCGCTAAAAACCCTTTGCCGAAACACGCAAAAAAGGCGACTGGCGGGCTTAACGCCAAGGTCAATAAAGTAGTTGTCGCTAAGAGGTAAACGCCTTCCCTGGCTGCTGCCGCGGACCACTCTGGCAAGCCGACGAACATGCCTATCAAACCGCCAACGACAATGACATACAAACTTAACAGCAAACACGTTAAAAAAATGGCGATAAACTTGGCAAGGACGATAAAGCTTCGTCGAACTGGCAAGGCCAGCAGATCTTTGATCGTCCGATCGGCGTATTCCCTGCCGAACACCCAGCTGGTGACAAAGCCGAAAACGATTAGCCCGCCGACCGCAATGATTTGGGCGAGCAAGCTGAAATATGCCGGCCATGTCGCTTCTCCCAGAATCTGCGCTTTGTCTCCGAGCAGCCCGGTCGTTCGGGCAAGCTCCGGATCTTTCAGTACAAACATGAAAAATCCTCCCATTAACGGCGCTACTGTAAAGATCGATAGTGTAATCCAAACCATTTTCGACTTCCTGATTTTTATGCTTTCCGCTTGTAGCGCCGCTATGAAATAGCCCATTGGTTACCCTCCTTCCCTTTGGATAACTCTCAAAAAATAGGCTTCCAGCGATTCCACTTCGACGTTCAAATATACAGGCGGAAATCCCAGTTCCACGAGCTTGCCCGACACAATCTCCGGCTGGTCAAGCAAGGTTTTTTCTCCGATTTCAATGAGCCCGTCCGGATTTACACGGCATGAAATCCCCTGTTCCGCCAGAGCAATGGCCGCAGCGCTATTGTGCCGTGTATCAGCAAGCAGCTTCCGTTCGATCAGGCTATTCAAATTGTCCGTTTCAAACTGTTCGACCAAGCGGCCGTGGTGAATGATGCCGATTTTATCAGCAATCAGCGCCACTTCGCTGAGCAGGTGGCTCGACAGAAAAATGCTTACGCCTTTATTGGCAGCCAAATCCCGCAGCAATTTTCGGACCTCCACAATGCCTGCAGGATCGAGGCCGTTTACCGGCTCGTCCAAAATCAGAATTTCCGGCTGGTGCAGCAGCGCTTTGGCAATCCCGATGCGCTGTGCATTTCCAAGTGACAGATGCTTTGCTTTCCGCTTCGCATATGGGGCCAATTGCAGCTCGCCGATGATCCGATCGACTGCGCCAGGGTCTTTAATCTGACGCAAACGGCGGAATAAATCCAGGTTCTCTTCAACCGTCAGTTCCTGGTAGGCATAAGGCGTCTCCACCAAGTACCCGACTTTCCCCCACACCTTATAATTCGAGAGCCTGACTTTTTTTCCGAATAGCCTGCACGACCCTTCAGTCGGTTTGATCATGCCAAGCATCATGCGGATGGTGGTCGTTTTCCCAGAGCCATTCAGCCCGATGAACCCGTAAATCTCTCCCTTCTTCAATTCCAGCGAAAGATCTTCCACAGCCTGCACGTCTTTATACCGTTTCGATAAGTTTTCAATTGCAATGACCGTGTCCATCTTCACCCTCTCCTTTATCTCTAATTATTCGATGAAGATTTCGGAAAACCTTTTCGCACAAAAACTCGCTTTTATGATTCCATGCATGAAATCTTCCGCTCCTACGGCACACCACAACTCTCCTAGACTTTATGAATATGCGTAAAATAAAAAGCCCCTTCAAAATCTTGATTTGAAGGGGCTTTTCTGAACTTGCCTTAATATGGGCTGACTGCTGTAAATGTGAAAGGTACGTTCGCACCACTGTACAATCCAACATAGACATAAGCAGTGCCGCCAGGAATGACTCCCGTTTCGTCAGCACCTGAAGTGGCTACCGACCCGATGACTTCAAAGTTTTTATTGTAGAAGTACACATCGTAGTCATAGGCGCTTTCCGATGAACCTGTCAGGTTGAACGTATGAATCCCATCTCCGTATGGTGAAGGCAGGGAAACAACGTAACCGTCGACGCCTTGTGTGCTTGGCGTTGGATTTTGTGTTGCCACAAATTCATTTTCTGTAACCGCAAGCGTCGCGCCAACTCCGGCTAAACTGCCAATGCCGGTTCCAGCATTGCCCGCTGCCACTGTACCTGCAGCAACAAACGGCTCTTCGGGCTCCAGGACAAGGGGTTCGATTTTCGTTCGGCCTGGTCCGAATGCTTGAAGTTCAGCAACTTGGATATAGCCAGAAGCATTATTTTGTGCATTTTCTGCAACCAGTTTAAGGTATTTCGCTTGGACCGGTGCGGCCAACTCATACTCTTTGTAATGCAAGTCAGGTGATGCCGGGCGAGGTTTGGCGGCAGTGAATTCACTGTCGACAATCTCTGTCCAGTTTTCTCCATCGACTGAAGAAAGTACCGTAAAGTCTTTAAGCGTAGCGAATCGCCCTTTGGAAATGTCTTTAAACGCACTGACATTTACCGTAGAGATTTCTACTGGCTGATCCGTTGCTAAATCGATCACAAATTCAGCTCCTGTAAAGCCTTCTTCCTGTAATCCAGATGCATAGACGCTCGCTTCTGTATCATCAATAGCCATTTTCACCGGATTGCTGTCTGACTCACTCGACACATTCGCAATGCTTGCACCATTAAAAGAAGAAGCAACGTTCGGCTCCAATGAAATCTTAAAGGCTTTGTTTTCCCCTGCCGCCACTTGGACATCTTTCAGCGTGCGTGAACCAAAACCTTTTGCCTGAATCGTGATGTCGTAAGTACCGGCAAGCATTGGGACGCCAAATGCACCTTTTTCCGCTGTTGTACGGACGGCACTTGTGCGCGCTTCATACTCGCCGACGATGATGCGAACATCTTCAACCGGTTTGTTGGTGCTGGCATTGATGATTTTTCCGGCAAATAAACCGTTTTTCTCTTGCGTAGGGTGGTTGTAGCCAGGCGTCGGATCCGTATCGTTTCCGCCATCTGAAGCTGCCTCCGTCCCTAAGCCGCGACTCGCAAATGCGGACCACAGCACGTCGTAATGTTTGCCGCCGAACCGTTCCGTATCGGCTGCAAGGATGGCGTCTCTCATATCCACCATCGACGGATTCGGCGCCGAAATCGGCATCGCGTCAATGACCAATTGCTCCACTACTTTTTCACCCGCTTCTTTGCCAAGCGACGCGAGCAGGTCTTCTCTTACTTTCCAAAGGATCGCTGCCCAAATCTCACCGTCTGCGTGCACTTCAGGGCCGATGATATCAAAGCCGACATCGCCGTATTGCAACGGGCTGTCTTCCAGCGCCCAGCTGCGAATTCCGCGTTCTTCGTTCCCTGTTACATAAGCACCCACAACGGCTTTGTCCTGCAAGCCATTTTTGATCAGGTAATGCATCGCGAACCAGTCGCCCCATGCCTCACCCATCGAGCCTGCTTGGTGGCTGCCAAGTGCTTCTCCGCCAGCGACCAAGCGAGTTGACAATGCGTGGGAATATTCATGGTAAATAATCCCCGCATCGTAATCTCCGTCTGCGTATTCGCCTTCAAATGCACCTGCAATCGGCTCCCAGAGGAACATGCCGCTCCATGCTGGAAGTCCGTCTGGAAGGGTTAGCATGTAGGCGTTATCGCGGCCTGTATACGTCGGTTCCCCTCCGGAAAGCGCCCCTGCTTGAACCAATCCCATAATGGCATCGCCATCAGATCCGCCTTTTCCAAAGTTCGTTGTTTGAAGATTGCCTGCGCCTTCAACCCATCCGAGCTTATAGAAATAATCATGGAATAAATTATGATGGTAAAACAAGTTGGTCGTTGCGCTGTTTACATCTTCCGCGTAGGAAGGCGGCAGCGTTTGCCCTTTGGATTTTTGCCAAGCATTCAAGAATGGGTATTTAAATTGCCCTAATGGATTGACTGGCCGAATCGCTTGGTCGGCTGGTGCAAGGAAGTTGCTCCAATTTGCAAACGAACTCGCATTGTTCCCGAATGTCGTGACGCCCAGTTCACTTGTCGGCAGCAGCCAGCCGTTCGGTGAAGCGGCCGCGTCCCCTTTAAATGATTTATTGACCAAGGCGCCGCCTTTGCTTGCATTCGGATAGTTTTCAAATACCGCACCTTCCGGATTCAAGTGCTGGACAAGCGAACGTTCGTATAGCCGTTCACCCGTTTTTGCATCGATGATGACTTCCGCACCTTCTTGAAGTTCCTCAATGTAAAGAACACGGTAGACCGGCCGGATTTCATCACCTTTGGCAAACACGGCTTTTTTCACGTATTGCTTCGTTGGCAGAACTTCCGCTCCGTCAAACACTTGCCAGCCATTTGCTTGCTTCAATGCTTTTGGCGTATACGACAAACTCGGCTGCTCCAAAGAGACGACTTTCTTCAATGCATCCGCTTCGGATAAAGCAAAATCATTGGTAAAGGATGCTGCTTTCGACAGATTGCCCGTGACCGATAAAATCTGTCCATTTTTATTGACAGACACAATTACACGGCCGCCGAAAATCGACTCGATCCCGTCAAATGATTGCTGGAACGTAACGGGCTGCAGCCCTGTTCCAGGCATTTTATAATTTCGAATAACCTGCAGCGAGTCGATGTCCTTCGCCGTTAATCCGAACACTTCTGCATTCGATTTTAACCAGCCGCGCGCAATCGTTTCCGCTGATCCTGAAGCGGGAGCCGTTAAATAGCCGTTATCTTTGAAGATGGACGAAGGGGTTCCAAACATCTTGTTCCACTGAACTTTGGCACCGCTTCCAATGGAATCGATTAAGTTATTTGCCGCAAGCAATTGTTCGCCTGTGGGGATGACACCATTCAGCACATTCCGCGCATCATACAATTGTTCATGTTCGTGGCTTTCCAAAACATTTGTTGAAGCGATCGGACCTGTCACTTTCATGGCGCTTGCGTTGTAAGGCATAAACAACGAACTTGCTAATACGGCTGAACCCAATACGGAAAACACTTTTTCCTTCTTCATATTACATCCCCATTCCTTAGTATGATCTTGAACCTCTGTACTTGTTCTTCACTATAAGTTAAAGTCCTACCGAATAGTTGATAAACACTCAGGAAGCAGTAGTAAAATTCATACAAGGTAGTAGACAGGGATAGACCATTGGCATTAGATTTTCGAGAAAGAAAAAAACCGTTAATCTCGGTTGGGAGATAAACGGTTTTGTTGGATTTTAAAAATCGAAAAGCCAGTTTGGATAGCGATTAATCTCGAAACTGGCTTTTCCATTCTCAGCATCCTAAAAATAAAGGCAAACATTGAAACCAGGATCACCACTTGAAAAAAATCAGGATTCTAGCAGCCTAAAGATGAGTTTTTATATATCTCAGATCGCTTCCGAACTATATGGAGAGTCAAAAACCAGGTAAATAATTTAGCTTTTCACCAAGTCTTCAGCAGGTTTATTGGTATCAAAAGCTTTCTCGGCACCAATGCTCCCACTTTCTTTAAGACGCTTCTTGTATTCAGCTGTTGCTGTAAAAAGCACGTCTGTTGAAGAGTTCAAAGAAGTTTCAAATGAATCCTGCAATACGCCGATGATAAAGCCTACACCGACTACTTGCATCGCCACATCATTAGGGATCCCGAACAAGCTGCACGCCAGCGGGATCAATAGCAGTGAACCACCAGCAACACCAGAAGCGCCGCAAGCACATACAGCTGCCAAAACGCTGAGAATGATGGCTGTCGGGATATCCACTTGGATGCCGAGTGTATGGACCGCAGCAAGCGTCAGAACAGAAATCGTAACCGCTGCTCCGGCCATATTGACTGTAGCTCCTAATGGAATCGATACCGAATACGTATCTTTATCCAAGCCCAGCTTTTCACATAAGGTCATATTGACCGGAATATTTGCTGCAGAGCTGCGTGTGAAGAATGCCGTAATACCGCTTTCCCGCAAGCACTTAAAAACAAGTGGATATGGGTTCTGGCGGATGTTTATAAATACGATGAGCGGATTGACCACAAGAGCCACAAAAAGCATACATCCGATCAAAAGTGCCAACAGCTTTCCATAACCCAATAGCGATGAAAGTCCGTTTGTCGTAATCGACTCGATGACAAGGCCCATGATGCCGAGCGGCGCGAACTTGATGACCCAGCCGACCATCTTGGCAACAGCATCGGAGAAATTCGTGATCAACGTTTTTGTTGTATCCGAAGCAGCCCGTAATGCCAATCCAAGAACAATCGCCCAAGCTAAAATACCGATATAGTTCGCATTAACAAGCGCGTTGACCGGATTATCAACAACATTCAAGACTAAGGTTTTTATCACTTCAATTGCATTGCCAGGGGCAGTCAGATCTTCAACTCCTTGAGTAAGCGTTATGCTTACTGGGAAAATAAAGCTGGCAATGACCGCGACCAATCCTGCTAAAAATGTTCCCATTAGGTATAAGAAGACGATGGATTTCATATTTGTTTGCTGGCCGCTTTTATGCTGAGCGATCGATGCCATGACCAAGAACAGCACCAAGACAGGAGCAATCGCTTTTAATGCACCTACAAATAATGCGCCAAAAATGGTTAAAGATTTAGCTGCTTCCGGAATCGCAACAGCCAAGATAACCCCTAAAACCAAGCCGATCAATATTTGTTTTACAATACTTATTCGATTCCACTTTTTCAATAATTTCATATCCATTCCCCCTGCTGATTTCTTCTCATGCTGCAATTCAACCGCTGTTCTGCACCCCTTTGCTGTAACAACCAACTTTCTATAACAACGGCTATTTTTCAATCTATTCCTATTCTATACAAAGAGATGAACGAATAAAACAAATTTTTTATAAAATCAAATTCTTAATCCATTAGAACCTCTACTAAGATGATAAAGACCGACCATATGGACTGCTCTCTGCTTAAATTATCCTATGTGAATGATGGTTTCAATCATAGGCTAATAAGCTTCCACAAAATCTTGTGCGGCGTTGTCAGTAAACTTGTTGTTGCATCCTATAGGGTAAGCACTCCATAACGAATAATTTCTTTTCTTCATATAAATACAATCGCCATTCCTTATATTATTGAGAGTGGCATTTAGTGTAAGCAGCTTTCTGGCATACCGAAAATTGTGTTCGGCACAGGATCGCAATTTCTTCAACTAGCTTAAATAAAACAAAAAACCGCTCAGTGGAATGCTGATTTCCACTGAACGGTGACGCATGAGGTATAAATTAGCGTGTAGTGTCAATATCGCTTAGAATTTTTTTCTTTTCCAAAGACGCGTTTTATATGATGCACCAAGTGAAGCGTACGCCTTAAGCGGAATCGGTTCGGAACTCTACACCTACACCGGCCCTTCGAACACCTGATGCAATTCAACTTCCCCTTCGCCATGCCCGATCGGGTCCGGCATCCGCATTGCCCATTCGATAGCCGCTTCCCTCGATTCGACATCAATCAAGATGAAACCGGAAATGGTTTCTTTCGGATTGGCAAAAGGACCTTCTGTAACTATGGGTTTTTCACCAGGCTCCGCATACGAAAGGCGAAGTGCTTTCGAACTGGGATAAAGTCCTTTTGCCATCACCCGAACGCCTGCCTCGACCAACTCCTCGTTATACTTCGACATAGCTTCCATCCCTTCCAAACTGGGGAGCGTTCCGGCTTCCGAAGTGGGTGATGCTTTGACAACCAACATAAACAGCATGATGTTCCCTCCTTTCCGAGGCGTTAGCCTCGCAGTTTTTACTCTTCCTTTATAAAATTCAAGACAACTGGCCCCTATTCCTTTTTCCGCTTAAGTTTTCAGCTCAACTTAGACACCTGCTCTTCTTGCCAGTTTTCCCTGCCAAAACGGCCAATAGAACGTTATATTTATTAGAAAGCTCTAAAAAGCGGGATATCCATTGATTTGTTACTAATAAAATTAATAGCGCGGGATTCTCAGTTTTAGAGAATCCCGCGCTATTTGTTTATCATAGCCCTGCCGCATTCACCGCTAGCACCTGCCTTAACTTGCAAGTTTATGCCTCCACTGTTTCAATTGGCTCATCATTCAGTGCATAGTGGTAGCTAAGGGTGGAATTCAAGGAATGCGTGACCGAACAATAGGTCTCCCTGGATAATTTAATGGCCCGCACGACTTTATCTTTAGGGAGATCCCCTTTCAGATGATAGGTGATGGCGATATCCGTAAACCGTTTCGGGTGTTCCGTTGCACGCCTTCCTTCGATATCAATGAAAAATTCCTCCACGGTCAAACGCATCTTACTCAGAACCATCACGATGTCCATTCCTGTACACACGGCCGCTGCGTGCAAAAGGAGTTCAGTCGGCCGCGGCCCGCTATTAGCCCCGCCGCTTTCAGCGTCGGCATCCAATACCACCCGATGCCCCGATTCCGTCAATCCGTTAAAAGCCATACCGCCATCCCAGTCCAACCTTGCTTTCATCCAACTCACCCTTTCTTCTTTCTCTTAGTATATCCCTCTCTCTGGAGTGCTAACCTTTCCACACTAAATGGCCTGTTCTTCATCAGGCGTTTTTTGCGACTCAATTAGGAAGGTCTTTCAGCCTAGCGGCGCTCTTTATTCCCTGCCAGTGTTTATCTCTATTGCCTCGGGGAATACAAATAAAAACAGCTAAGAGAGGGGTATTTTATGAGCCAAGACAAGCCATCTACAAAAGAAACAAACATTGAAAAAATGAACGAACTCCTTGAAGAAAAGAACAAGGAAACCTCAGAACAGCAAAATTCTAATTTACAAGAACAAAAGAACCAATCGCTGAAAGACCAGGCGCGCACCCCAGGTGAAAATAATAAATTAATAAACAGCAACAATAACCGAACTCCCTGATCTTCCATTTAGATTAGGTTGTAAAAAACTCATTCGAGCAGCAAGTTCCTTTTCTTGCAGCAAAACATTAAAAATAAACAGAACGACTACCAAATTGCACCTTGATTTGGTAGTCGTTATTCATTTTGAATGTTAATGGTACAAAAAGTGAGCATGAGACGCTTTTAGAAGTGGATTATACAACTCGGCAATTTTTCATTGATGGCTGATGGCAACATTGCCTTTTTTCGATCCACTCTCTACATAATGGTGCGCTTCACGCAGCTGCTCAAAAGGGAAGATCCGATCAACGACCGGCTTGATCTTGCCAGCTGCCAACAAGTTGCTGAGATAGCGTAAATCATCGGCTTTATATTCCGCCGCTCCGGCTATGATTTCTCGGCCGCCTTTCATTGTCGGCAAAAACCTCCGGAACAGTTGGGCTGGTCTCGGATTTCCCATCAAATAGAAGCCTTTTCGCTTCACGGATTTGAGGGTTTTCGAAAAAGGGCTTTTCCCTGCAATATCGAAGACCACATTATAGGTTTCACTAGATGTGGTAAAGTCTTCCTGCTGGTAATCAATTACTTTGTCCGCTCCAATGGATAAAAGCATGTCCAGCTTTTCGCCGCTGTCGATGGCCGTCACTTCAGCTCCCCAATTTTTGGCGAGCTGAACAGCTATCACGCCTATGCTTCCGCCGGCTCCGATGATCAGAACTTTTTGGCCGGGTTGGATTCTGGCTTTCCTGAGAAAAAACAAGGCATTTATTCCGCCTGTCGGAATGGTGGCGGCTTCTTCAAAACTGATCCCTTCCGGCATACGGGCGATCGCATAGTTGCTCGGAAGACAGAGAAAGTCGGCATATGCGCCAAGCTTCAATTCAGTCGCGCCGAAAACACGGTCCCCTTTCTTGAACTGCGTCCCTTCCGTTCCCAGGGCTTCAACTTCTCCGGCAAATTCCTGCCCCAATACGCTCAGCCTAGGTTTCCGCAAACCGAAAAACAGTCGCAGCGGAATCCACAGCAACACCGGAAATTGGAAGCTCCGCATCTCGCAATCCCCTGCTGTTACGGTAGATGCTTGAACTTTTATCCCAATTTCATTGGCTTTCGGCACCGGCTTCTCCAGCTGTTGAAGCTCCAAAACTTCCGGAGGCCCATAACGTGTGCAGACCATTGCTTTCATTTCCTGTCCCCCCTCTTGTTTTGAAAATATGAATTTTAGCTTACCTCATAAAAACTTTTCTTTCCTCTTCCTACGGATAAACGCCTAAATGGTTTCAGAAAGCATCTCCGCCTCACCCTCCCGCTACCATTCTCTTAATGAAACCTTTTCAAACGCCGTCCGTATTGTTATGCAAGAGGTGATGGATCATGGGAAGCAAAAAAATCCTTCCGTATTTGCTGGCTGTTGTGTTGGTCGTGCTCGTTCCGACGCAGGTCTACGCGGTGGACTTTGACATTACGGAAGTCCGGATCGATGCGCAGTTAAATGAAGACGGCACTGCGGATGTCACGGAACAATTCACGTATGAATTCGAAGATGATTTCAACGGCATCACGCGCGGTCTGATTGCCAAAAAAGGCACGGCGATCGAGAACTTCTCCGCTGTGGAAAACGGCAAAGCGTTGAAAGTTGAAATGGAAGACGGCGTTTACCAGATTTACCGCTCGGGTGAAGACGACGAAACGATTGAGATCGAATTGAATTACGAAATTACCAACGCTGTGGAAAAATTTGAAGATGGCGCGCAATTTTACTGGGCGTTCTTTGATGAAAGCAACGAAAGCGATTACGGCAACATGACAATTTCCATCACACCGCCCCTTCCGGCCCACAATGTTGAGGCATTGGGCTACGGGGAAGCATTTGGGACGGAACGCATCACAGATGACGGCACTGCGGTTTTCGAACTTGGCTCTGTGCCGGACGGTGAAAACGCCAATGTCCGAGCAATTTTTGAATCCGAGCTGTTCCCAGGTGCCACTGCACTCGGTGGAACAATTCGGGACGACCTAGCCCAAGACCGCGTAGAACAGGAAAACGAAGCAGCGCTTTTTGCTCAAAATCAGCAAACCGCGCGCGTAATTGCGATTCCAACGATTGCGGTTCTTGGTGCCTTGCTGCTGGGTGGAATCTTGCTAGCCTGGATGCGCGCTGCTCGGCGCAAGCGGCAAATCCGCAATTACCCGTACGAATTTTTCGTACCAAAAGAATCGATGAGCATTCCCGCACTGCTCCATTTCGCCAACTCGGCGTTCCTGTCGCCGAACGCTATCTCGGCAGCAATCCTGGAGCTCATGCGAAAAGGCAATATCAAGCAACTCTCAGAAGATCAGTTCGAGTTGATCAATCGAAAAACCGACCTCGCCCATGAAGAAACCTTGATTGGCTTATTATTCGACCGTATCGGCGACGGCCGTGAATTCACGCTGGGGCAAGTGGAACAATACACGGAAAATGTCGAAAATCATTTAGCGTATAACGAAGCGATCGCCGAATGGAATAAAGGCATCACCGCCGAAGTAAAAGCGAAAAATTTTTACGAGAAACATCCGGTGCTGCGTTGGACAGTTGGCATCATGGGCATGTTGTTTATCGGCCTCGCCATTTATACCGGAGTCAACGTGCTGTTCCCTGCGATGGCAGCATCCATCGTTTTGGCGATGCTCGCGTTCGGCTTTGCCATCGGCTATGCGCCGATCGCATTTGACGGGCTCGAAATCCGCCATCACTGGCGCCAACTAAAGGCGGCGATGCAAAACTTGCCTGAAAGCCAGTGGCACGCTCTGACCTCAGACGAACAACAGCGCGCCTACGCCTATCTGCTCGGCAGCGATCCGAAAACCGCCGAACGGAAAGCAGCAGCCTTCACTTCCGCGAATACGGCAGATGACTCCAGCATTGTTATGAATCCGGTGTTCATGACGGCAATCTTCGTGTCAGCGGGTTCGACTACTGCCAGCGCAAGCGGCAGCTCGGTTGGTTCTGGTGTAGGAGTCGGCGGTGGTGGCGGTGGATCTGGGGCGTTTTGATTGAACTGTTCCATTGCTTGGGATCAACACAATACTTAACCATTTTATAAGCATAAATAAAACAAAATGCCGCTCCAAGGAATGTTGATTTCCTCAGAGCGGCATTTTTTTTGATTGGTACTTCTTATATAACCGGAAAACAATGGTTCTTTGTATTGCCGTCTATCTATTTAATATAGTAGGGGCGTGATTTTTAAATACAAATTATAGTTTCTTTTAATAATAGACTGGGTAAATATGTGGCAAATACAACTTCTGGAGGAATCAGCCTTGAAGAAGAAATGGATTCCAATGTTTCTGGCATTCGGGTTATTGGTTGCATCTCCCCTCTCTTTTCAACCGGTGGAAGCCACAAGCCATGCATCTGCAGTTAACCGGGACAAGCTGCCAGCCAACCTTGAGAATCTAATGAACATCGCACCGGAACATCAGTTTATTCTGCGCGAAGGAAGTGCGCGCATTGAAGTGGAACTTCTCCAATGGACATTAAATCAGTACGGACTAAAAACAGCGATTGATGGAATCTTTGGACCTAAGACCCAAAAAAATGTCCGGCAATACCAAGCGGAAAAAGGCTTGAAAGTCGATGGCATTGTAGGCACGTATACATGGGTGGCACTATACGGGGAGCATAAAAAACCTTTAGATCAAGAAGAAAAACTGCCGGCCAACCTCAGGAATTTAATGGATATTGCACCGGAACATCAGTTTATACTGCATGAAGGAAGTGCGCGCATTGAAGTGAAACTTCTCCAATGGACATTAAATGAGCTTGGACTAAAAACAGCAGTTGATGGAATCTTTGGACCTGAAACCAAAAGAAATGTCCGGCAATACCAGGCAGATAGAGGCTTGAAAGTCGATGGCATTGTAGGCACGTATACATGGGCGGCCATATACGGAGAATATTAGAAAACGGTACTTCCATCGTATCTTCCATGAAGGAAATACATTTAATTGTGCACTGTGTACCCCAAATAAGACCTGCCCACCCAAAAATCGGGTGGGCATTGTCATTTTCAATTCAAAAGGATTAAATCCCCTGTCAAATTGAATAATTGTACCGTTCTTAGGGAACCACATATTTCCCAAACAATTTATAAGGATGAATAAACCAAATAGCCACTCTGAAGAATGTTGATTTGCTAGAAATGGCAATTAATATGGAATAAAATGTAATGTATTGTCAAAATCTTTTAGAGTTGTTTCTTTCCCAGGGAGGAGATTTACTATGACCCAAGGCATTGTAGATGCGCATAAAGAAGCCCCTGAATTTATCGCGCAAAATCCGGATGAAGCAAAAGAAATCACCATCAACACAATTGATGACATCACGGGCCAGAAGTTGAAAGCCTCTATCATCGATGGCGCATGGGACAACATGATCTTCGATACTGCCCTAGCTCCTGAAGAAATCCAGGCATTCGGCGATTCTTCTTTTGACTTGAAGTTCCTGAAAGAGCAGCCTGATTTCGCATTATTGACAGACATGCAGTTTTTGGAATAACGGTTTATCTGACAGCAGAAATTTTTTCTGCTGTTTTATTGTACTTTTTCTAAGGAAGGTTTCTTCTTTGAGTTTTTTAACACTCATAAACATGCAAAAGCCATCCTTGAAATAGGCTTATTTCAATGAGGATGGCGGCTTTCGGGATATTCAATTGTAGTAAATAAACCAATTTTTTTCATGCACTGGGGCTCGATTTTACTATTGTATGAAATACAAATTAAAGTGTATTCTAAAAATTTCTTAGAATTGATTCTTTCCCAAGGATTCGATTTCAACAGCTTTTAAGTAGTTATTTAATATTAAAAGCTTGCTCGCCTAATTTATTTCCATCTATACCTTGTGTAGCAATTAATGTTACAGGTGTTTCTAAATCATCTAATTCATATGCTATTGCATTCTTTACAGTACCATCTTTTTTTATTATTTCTGATTGAGAATCGAGAAATTGATCATCTGGAAGTCCACCAACATTAAGAGTGTTGATTGCATTAGGATTATTGTCTTGTACTGCTTCAAATACTGCTATCCATCCAATATTAGGGTCAATTTCTTTATCACTTAAATTAGTGACTTCATACCAAACTGCAAATACAGGTTTTTCACCATATTCATTTCCTTTTTCACCTGTTTGAATAACTTTAGTTTCTGTAATTTTAATTTTTAAGTCATTTAGTTTTGCTTCATTATCTTTAAAATAGAATTCATTATTCGTTTCTTTTTCTACATTTGTATTTTCTGTTGTTACTTCTTCATTTACAGAATCAGAATCCTTATTCGTTGCTTCGTCTTGATTGCCACAACCAGAAATTATAGCTAGTGTTAGTACAGAAGCTAGTATTATAGTTTTTTTCATCACGTTACATTTCTCCTTAGTTTTAATTTGTTTGTTCTTAGTACAACTTATTCTCTAAATACTTCTTATTATTTTCTATATTATCCCATTTTTTTAAGTGATATCCTAATAATACAACTTGTAATCTTTTTCATCCCTTTTTGTGAATCTGCACTTTATAGTTTTATACTTAAAAAACTTTAGAATAGAGCCTTATTATCTCTTGGTCGATTCGAGGAAAACGATAAATTTCCCGAAGAATTTATAAGCATGATTAAAAAAAAGCCACTCTCAGGAATAGTTCTTTCCTAGGAGTGGCTTTTTACCTCTATTGTAAGGGGAGATAACTACTGTGTACGATGCATGTATGAATATTTCCTAACTCTTATAAATTTGAATAAGGCATCCTCGAAAATAGCTGATTTCATTTAGGATAGCTTTTTGATATTCAATCATCTTTAACAAACGAAATCTTCTTGCAAAGAGGGACGTGATTTTTAAAGTTTCACTTAGATCCCGCGCTCCAGCTCATACCCCACTTAAAGGCTCTGTCCATTTCCTTATGACCATTGAAATACTCGACCACTTTTTTCACACTCATTGTTTCATCGCTGACGTTTTCAAGAAGTGCGATCGCACACATCCTTTTTCCTTTTCGGTGTTCATCCAGGCGAACCTCGATATCCGGACCGCTTTGCTGCTTCAATGTCACGACTCCATCAACTTCTGCCCAATTCGCCGCTCCCTCGTAGATGAACGCATAGACAAGAATGCGCTTGAACTTCGTGATTTTATTGCCATTGATCCGCAGGTTTTCGCCGCCTTTGACTGCCCCAGTCCTGTCGTCCTGGTCCAATGCAATATACGGCTCATAAATCAAGTCACCAAAAGTATTTCCCAGGGCCTGAACGGTTCCTTTATAGCCGTCTTCCAGTTCAAAGAGGCAACCCAGATCCAAATCAACAGAAGAGCTGGCATTTAAAACCGATGACAAAAATCCTTTCCCCGTTTTCTGGTTCCAGTTCAGATTCACCAGAATTTCGCCCAGAGGAGAATCGGTTTTGTTCAAATTGATTTTGTCGCCTGTCTTTTTCAACTCAATTTTCGTGAGATTGATCGAAGAAGTTCCAGCGGTTTTCGGCGATTCTGTTTTGGCTGGCACTTTTACGTAAAAAGCTGAATCCGCTTGAAAGTTATAAGTGGCGCATAACTCACTCAGGCTACCTTCAAAACTTTGTCCGATAGCTGCAAACTTCCATTCCCCGTTATGCAGATAGACTTCGCCTGTAATAACTCCAGTGCCGGTCAAAGAATCTTTCCCCAATTCGTATCTATGTAATTGCTGTCCGCTCTCCGCGTCATCGATTTGGACATAGGCGTTTGCCACTTGGCTGAAGTCCTGCTTCTTAGATTCTCCATCATACATATGGATCGCTACGACAATTTTCTTAATGCCAGACGAAATCTTTTTCAAATCGATCAGGATTTGTTCGTCATCCCCCGACCCTTCGCCTGTCCGGTTGTCTTTTGATAATTGAACCGCTGCATTTGCGCTGTTCAAGTTATTATAGAAAACGATGCTTTCTTTGCCTGCCAGTTGTCCTGCCTCATCCACCATCAATGCGACCGCGTCCAAATCAAAAGTTTGGCCGCTAGTGCCGGTATCCCATCCGAGCCCTACTTTTATCTTGTCCAGCTTCGGATTCGCTTTTGTTAAATCTACTTTTTGCCCTTTTACTAAAACTGCCATTGATTTTCCTCCTTTTGTAAATTCAAATTCATGTCTTCTATTCAATATACTGTAAATGAATTCTATTTTCAGGAATTTTGAAGAAGGAGTCGACGGAAGATTTGGAGCGTTTTGACTTGAGCAGTAAAAACTGCTTTGTTTCGATCCCTAGGAACCACACATTTCCTCAAACAATTTATAAGCTTGAATAAACCAAATAGCCGCTCCAAGGAATGTTGATCTCCTCGGAGCGGCTATATATGTGCCTGCTTTTATTTAGTGAACGCTTTTAAAACGTATGCCTTGGAAAAAGAGCCTTTCCATTTTTAATAAATCTCCATACCGCAACGATCAAGAATATGACAATACCGGCAATCAGAACCCCTTGGATGGCCGTCGATAACTCCGGATTCACCTCTCCACTCCTATACGAAGCGTAGATCCCGAAGAACGCCCATGCCAAAGGAAGCGGGAAGGCCGCGTTTTTGTACTTCGACAAGTAAACGAGCACGAATGCGATGGCCACCCCTAATATGATCAGCGTCCAGATCGAATAGGAAATGCCGAAACCGCTCCATTCCAGCTGCACCAAAAGCAATCCAGTGTTGACGACGGTCGCAATGGTCACCCACGCAGCGTAGAGCGTAAAGCTGATTCCTGCCAAGGTCGAAGGAACTTCGAAGCGGTGGGTATAGATTTTTCCGATGATGAGGAACAATGAGAACAGCAGACCGATGATCAAAATCGTGGAAATGCCCAATCGTTCATAAGAGAACGCGACGATCCAGGCCATGTTGAACAGCGAGCTCAGGATAAACCATGGCGAAATCAACAGGATCAGACGGCTGACTTTCGCATCTTTCCGTTTGATGAACAGATAGACCAGCGTAACCAGCACAAGCGTGTAAATCACGCCCCAAATCGAAAATGTAAACGGCGCCGGGGAAATCAGCGTCATGTATCGGTCGGAAATGTCTTTCTGGCTATTCCCAGCGAAAAAGCCGGAAGAGCCGAGGTAATTGACGCCGAGCGTCAGAAAATAAACAATCAGATTTAAGACGGTAAATAATTTTGCTTTCTTCAATGTGTTTTCATCCATAGTGAACTCCTCCTCCCGATAAATTTTTTCTTTTCCTTCACAAGAAGTTGATCAACTCCACAGCACCTATCACTTAATTACCCCTTGATCCCTTTTCTTAGCCACTTCGCCGTCAATGTTTCCGACTGGAGCATGCTTTCCGGTGTTCCTTCAAACAAGACTTCTCCGCCCTTTTTCCCGCCGCCTGGACCCATTTCGATTACCCAGTCGCTCGCGGCGATAAAGTTCAGATTGTGTTCAATGAGGATGACTGAATTCCCTTTGTCTACGAGGCCTTGGAAAACGTCCAATAAATGAGCGTTGTCTTTCGTGTGCAGACCCAACGACGGTTCATCCAACAAATAGATTTGCCCTTCTTTTTTCAGGTGGCTGGCAAGCTTTAGGCGCTGCACTTCTCCTCCACTCAACGAACTTGTCGTCTGCCCTAATGTCAGGTAGCCCAAGCCTACATCTTTTAAGGTATCAACTTTTTTGACGATTTTCGGCATTTTTAAATAATGATTGGTTTCGTCGATCGACAGTTCCAAAATTTCCACGATGTTTTTTCCTAAGTGGCGGTGGGACAGGGCTTCGTCTGAATACCGCGTCCCTCTACAGGCTTCACACGTGACGGTCACGGGATCCGCAAAAGCCACATCCGGCGTAGTGACGCCTTTGCCCTCACAGACCGGGCAGGCTCCCGATGAATTAAAGCTGAACAAGCCCACCGGCTGTCCTGTTTCTTTTGAAAGAATTGACCGAATGTCATCCATAATCCCCATATAAGTAGCGAGTGTCGAACGGCTGGAAGTTCCGATGCTGCCCTGGCCCACTGAAATGGTTTCAGGATAGTTGTCGGTAAATGCTTCGAACATTAACGAACTCTTGCCGGAACCTGAAACACCGCATACCGAGACAAGGACATTCTTCGGAATGTCCACACTTACATTTTTCAAGTTATTGGCCGAAGCATTTTTGATTGAGAAACTGTGTTCTGCCTGTCGCGGGGTTTTATTCACGCTGACCTTATGATCCAAATCGGTGATGGCTGAAGCCCTCTTCAACCCTGCCTGTGCCCCTTGATACACCACTTCACCGCCGGTCACGCCCGCGCCCGGACCCATTTCGATGATTTCATCTGCCGTTTTGATGACCGCTAAATTGTGTTCGATGACGACGACAGTGTTGTAGTTGTCTCTTAAATTTTTCAACATATGCGTCAACATGTCGATTTCTTCCGGATGAAGCCCTGCACTCGGTTCATCGAAAATATACGTGATGTTGTTCAGGCTGCTGCCCAAGTGACGGGCAATTTTCACGCGCTGCGCTTCGCCGCCCGACAGCGTGCCCACTTTTCGCGCCAGACTCAAATAGCCCAAGCCCAGGTCCACCAGCTGTTTGACATTCGGGTAGGCCTGTTGCGCGATGGATGTACCGACCGGGTCTTTTATGTTCGCCAGTTCCCCCAACAGATCCGTCATTTCCAAGCGGTCGTATTGGACGATATTGAGCCCGTTGATTTTGCATTCCAGTACTTTCGGGTTCAATCCTGAACCTTCGCAGGTCGGACACGGTGTATTTGTGGTCATCGCCAACACGTCATCCTGGGACGTTATTTTCAGTTTCGTGAGGTCCCGGTTAATGTACAGGCGAATAAACCTGGGAAGGATGCCGTCCCATTCAATGTCCCTATTGCCTACTTTGTAATAATAAGTGCTAAATGCCCGCTCGCCTTCCGGCGGCCCGTTGACCAGAAGATTATATTTTTCTTCCGTGAAATCTTTGATGGGGAGATTGGGGTCGAACAATCCGCCGTCCACCATCCATCTGCCCTGCCAGCCCGGCGGCGCCAGCGGCTTGAATCGCACTGCGGAGTCCCGGAGTGACTTCGTGTGATCGATGAGTTTGTGGATATCCGGCGCCACGATTTCTCCGAAGCCGCTGCACACCGGGCAGTTGCCGAAAGAACTTTCACTCGAAAATTCGGTGGCTGAGCCGATCGGCGGACTTCCGATCCGTGAAAACAACAGCCGGATCAACGGATCGATATCCATATAAGTGCCGACGGTCGAGCGGGAATTACTCCGCACCGGTTTCTGTTCCACGACGACCACCGGGCTTAAGTGCTGCATCAAGTCGGCATGCGGCCGCTCATACCGCGGCATTTGGTGCCGGATGTAAAGCGGATAGTTCAGCGTCATCTGCCTTCTGCTTTCTGTTGCCAACGTATCAAAGACGACTGAGCTTTTCCCTGAGCCTGACAGGCCGGTAAAAACATTAATTTTTTCTTTTGGGATATTTAAATCGATATTCTTCAAATTATTTTCGCGAAGCCCCCGCAAAATGATTACATCTCGTTTATGTGCCATGTTGATATGCTCCTTTTCTAATTCAATCAAGGAATTGTCCTATTAGTAAATGGGTTCCCTGTTTTGGACCCGCTCACACAAATGGTTATCACGATTTTCCCCTGGGTCCCACTCTATTAATAAAAATGAATAAACGAAAAAAGACACATCCGCAATCGTGTGATAACGGATGTGTCTTCGTATGGAATCTAAATTGTCGTGTATTGGCAGCAATAGGTAGAATTGCTGTTCACACAAGGCCTACACTTACTTGGAATATTGTGCAGCTAGTGTTTATTTTAAAACTCCTCATGAGTAGCTGGATCCATATCAAACAGTCTGCCATCTGGGCGCGACATGCCTGCGATCGCAGCCATTTCCGTTTCGCTTAAGGCAAAATCAAAAATATCTAGGTTTTCCCGCTGCCGCTGCGGAGAAGTGGAGCGCGGAATCGACACAGAGCCGATTTGGTATTGCCAGCGCAGCACGACCTGTGGAACTGTCTTGTTATGGGCCTCGGCAATTTTGCTGATCGTTTCATTCGACAGAATATCTGCCGCTCTGGCGATTGGGCTCCACGATTGTGTTTGGATCTTGTGTTCTGCGTGCACTCTCCGCTGTTCTTCCTGGTTAAAGAACGGATGCAATTCCACTTGGTTCAGACTCGGCGTCACCTCGGTCTCCTTCACAATGCGCTCTAGGTGCTCAGGCAGGAAGTTACTCACGCCAATCGACCGGACGAGCCCCCATTTCTTCGCATCAATCAGTGCCTGCCAAGCTTCTACATAGAGGTCTTGTTTCGGAATCGGCCAGTGGATCACGTATAGGTCGAAATAATCCAAATTGGAACGGTACAGCGATTCCTGAATCGCCACCAACGCTTTTTCGTAAGTATGATAACGGCCAGGCAATTTAGAGGTAATCCACAGCTCTTCACGGGAAATGCCGCTGCGCTTGATGCCTTCCCCAACCGCTCCTTCGTTCTCATAATTATATGCCGTATCAATCAGCCGATACCCGGCATTGATCCCACTGCTGACTGCGTTCGCCCCTGCATTGCCCCACAGTCCATATGTACCGAGTCCGGTAACCGGCAAGGTGGTTCCGTCGTTCAAGCTCACTTCTGGTATCGTTTTTTCCATTCATTGTCACTCCTCTCATATCTATTTTCAGATTACTCTTACATCATCGCAAACTCAACCTATTCGTTCCTTGAAATCCATGCCGCCATCTCCAGTAGAACAGAATGGGCTTTAAATGAAATTCCTGCTGCCCCGTACATTCCAGAGTTTGCACTTTCGAAATCAGTCTTGTGCTAGGCGCAATTGAGACTCTTCACCTTTACCGATGAAACATAAATAGGAATCCGCTCCATTGCTGAATGGGGCGGATTCCTTTTGTGTACTTACTACTTAAATTACATTTGACGGCTTAATTTCCCAAGGCAATCTTGATATGTTCCAAATGATGCTCTTCATGCCAGCACAGTTTCGCCAGTTTCGTGGCGACGCTGATTTCACCGTTCGTTTCATGGGTGAAGACGCGTCCCAACTGCTCGTCCGTTACATGTTGTCCAAGTGCGACAATCCGTTCGTTCAAGCCTTCCAGCATTCGGATTGAACTTTCCACCGGCAGTTCGTTGTCCGGAAGCGCAGCCCATTTTTCTTGATCAAAAGGAGGAACGGTCGGATTGTCATCCGTTAAAGCCAGTTTCAGGCGCTGGTACATATTCAATTGCGAATCCGCAATATGATGCACAAGCTGACGGACTGTCCAGCTGCCTTCCCTGTACTTCTTGTTCAGTTGCTCCTCGTTCAATCCATCGACCACTTCCCTCAGCCGTGTGGTATAGCTTTCGATTTTCCCGAGCCATTCCTGAACATGCTCAGCTTTTACGTTTTCTGGAACCTGTAATTGTCCAATAGGAAATTTCACATCCATTTTTCCAACCTCTTTTCCTTATCCGTATTTTTGGGCTATCGCATTCACGCTCAATATACCAATGAGGTGAAGTTTTGTAAACTGGAAGGCCGCGTGCTTAAACCGCGATTGTCGATTGCAGAAGCTTTCATTTATAAGACTAATATCACTTCTTTACTTCAAAATACGCTTTTCTTTCGCTTCCTTCAGCCACATCGGAAATTCATTCAACAGCTGATCGTATAATTTTTCATCTGATACTTGGCTGATGTCATCGAGATGGGAAAAGTTCGCGTTTTCGACCATGCGCCCGTCCATTGTATCGAGTCTTCGCAACACATCAAAATTCGAGTCGCCAATCCCGATAAACTGTCAAAAAATCAGCTGGCCGATGATTCCACGATGAATTTCTTGATGCCCGATTTGAATCCGCCATCATTGATGAAGACAAGAAACACCGGCTCGTCGCTCAATTGCCAGATAAAACAACTTTTCCATTTCCGGACTCGCTTGTTTCTTCCTACAATATTTTTTTATAATTGGAAATATATTTAAAATAGGAACGCGATTTTTAAAATTGGAGGATAAAATTATGGCCATCTTCGCCGCTGAATCAAAATCACAGCGATTCCTGAAAGATTGGAGTCTGTTCGAAAAAGTCTGGTTCCTCATTTACAAGAATTTAATCGTTTAGAATTTTTTATACAAAGTAACGATTTTCTAGAATTGGCTTTATTATAACTAATGTAAAAATTATTTAATAAATAAAACTAAATATTTCCAAACAAAAAACTATCATATCCTAGCATTTTCCTTCTAAATCGTGGTATATTCATCTTTAGAAAGTAGCAATATAGATCTAGAAAGAGAGAAATCAGGGGGAAATATTAAATGGATGTCGTATTTATTTTATTGATGCTGGTTGCCTTACTGGCTTTTGCTGCGAGCATCGTCATGTTACTCGTCAGCGCTTTGTTCAAAAAAGGACTGACTGTCAAGCAAGCTGGCCTTGCGATTGGTCTTTCATTCGCAGTAATAATTGGTTCCGGTATTGGAGTCGCCTCTACAGCAGAAGATGTTGAAACTGCAGCTGGCGTCGAAAGTGAACAGCTAGAAGCTCAGAAAGAAAAAGCGGACGAGGAAAAAGCTGAAGAACAGCGTATTGACGAACAAGAAGCTGAGAAACAGGCAGCGGAAGAAGAGAAAAAAGAAGAAGCTCGCCTAGCTGCTGAGAAAGAAGCCGATGAAATAGCGGCGCAAGAAGAGAAAAAAGAAGAAGCTCGTCTGGCAGCTGAGAAAGAAGCCGATGAGAAGCTTGCAAGAGAAAAAGAAGCGCAGGAACTGGCAGCTAAAGAGCAAGCAGAAAAAGAAGCAGCCCGACTAAATAATGAACTGTTCGCCGGATACAAACCCTTCGATGTTGATGGCGGTGATTTGTCTGGATATCGTGAAGCTAACATCGTCGTTGATATTGGGTATGGGGATCGTGAATATTGGGCCTTTACAAATGAACACGGCCAACTGGAACGTGTCATTGCTGCCGAAATCATTGTACAGGATGATAGTATCGAACCTGTAACATCGTCTGGCAGATATTACTCGGACGAGGCAAAGGTTCCCGGCGTCGAAAGTGACATTTTAGACGAAGGGCATGTCATTGCGGATTCTCTCGGCGGGGTGTCGAATGCCTATAATATTACCCCGCAGGAAAGTACGCTCAACCGGCACGGTGACCAGGCTTATATGGAAGACGTAATCCGCGACGCAGGTGGAGCTACTAATTTTGAAGCCATCATCACCTATCCGAATACGGAAACGCAAATTCCTTCAAGTTACCAGTATACGTATACAGTAAGGGGCAACGAAGTCGTTGACACTTTTGACAACGTAAACCCTGATGAAGTAAATGCATCCCTCGGTTTAACAAACAGTGAGCCTGCTGATTCAAGCAGTTCAACTACAGACAGTGCGCCTGCCGAATCAACCACCGCAAATACAGGTGCAGATGTTTCCAGTGTCGATACAAATGGCAATGGACAGGTAACGATCAAAGAAGCAGAAGTAGCTGGTTTTAGTATGCCGATCATGAGCGATCATTGGTTATATCCCTATATGCGGGATAACGATAATGACGGTATGGTTGGAGAGTAATTCTTAAGGATTTCAAGCACAATAAAGGAACAAAAGAACAGTTTGCTTGTTGGACGACTACGAGCTAAGAATTACAACCCGGAAAGAATAAACTGATGTGTTATATATTTCTCCAAAAAAGAAATCCGCCCTCTAGTTGAATAGGGCGGATTTTTTGTATGTGTAGAATTCTATCTGACACAAGGAAAGAATTTCTTAGTCGGCATCACGATATTTGTACAAAGATTCATAGGACTGGGTTCGATACTCGGTTTCAAAGGAAGAGCGGCTCCAGATGCTCGCCTTATCAGATGATTCTTCCGTCTCGACCAGCTTTAATTCTCCTGCTTCCAGCGTCATGACATCAGACTCTACTAACTTCATTTCTTTTTGATTGGAATCTAAGGCTCGAATACGCACTTGGACCTCTTTTTGTATGTCTAGATTGTTTTTGAGGAAAAACGAGTTTTTGTATGTCGTTGAGTTGCAATTCGATGTTGTGGTTCGGAAACAGTTTTTTTCGGAACTCATGAACACTACGGTGATTTCTTCGGCGTCTTGTTGCTCTTCTGCTGCCGCTAGAGCACTTTCAACTTTTTGGATATAAGATGCTTTTTCCGCCAACGGGTAAACCCACATGGTGAAAAACAGGATCGTTGTACAGAACACCGCTGTAAAAATCCACACCACCTTAGGGTTATGGAATGATTTCGGGGCGCCTTTGAAAACGATGCTTACGATAACGTTGATGATGGATATAACTAACAGAAACGCTAAAGAAACAATAATGGCCACTTTGCTTTCAAATCCATTTTGGAAAAAAGAAAGCTGATATGTATTGGAAAAATAGTAATTTAAAACAACACTGATAAGGATCAACGCAAGAAGAACGGCTAGCGATTTTTTCCAGCGCGGTTTTTCGGCTTTGCCGCTTTTCGTACTCATGCTGGACCAGAGAAACCAAGCGTACGGAAGAAAGAAGAGTAAAATGACAAGTGAAATGGTGCCCATTGAATCATGCCTTTCGCAAAAGAGTAAGTGAGAAACGAAATTTTTAAAAATTATTAAATCAGGTGAACACTTTTTCTATCCCCCTTTAATTATACGGAACACACGCTAAAAAGATTCAAAAGTTTAGCGCGGGCCTATATGAGACAAACATCAGCACAGGGATTTGAAAAAATCTTATCATGCTATTTCTTTTTGGCCGAATTTAGGAACTAGTTCAAAACCAACTTTTTATTTGTCGCTTTCTAGCTTCACCAGGGATTTTCAAGTCACTTCCTGATAATTTCTTACTGTAGTCAAGTAAGGCTCATAGCATTCTTCCATAAACCTTATATTCAACAGCACCAGCCCATCGTTGATTCACTGGGAGGCCGGTGTGTGCTGTATAAATTATTTTGTACTGTCAGAATAATCTAAAATTGTTTTTTCACAGGGAAGTGTCACTTTTTTAAAAATCAAAATGGATGCCATGCAAGAGATATGGGATAGCCGTTTGGATGAATTCTGCCGGTGGCACTGTGCTGTTTCGTTTCCACTCTAGAGAGATTCCGTAAATTCCCCAGCTCAGCATGACCGCCGTGATCTTGAGGGCTTCATCTTTTTCTGCTCCATTTTGTACCGCCAGCATTTTGTATAAAATCACCTCAAGCTGATCTCTGATGATCCGGGCAATCGTGTCTTCGTAGCCCCGGTGGCAGCGGTTGGACAAAGACTGCTGGAAATTGGTAATCGCTTTAAAGAGGTGGATGAACACGTCCTCGTTCAGTTCCTTTTGCTGGTATTCAGCCGAATTCAAGTTGACCAACAGCACTTCCGACAAGGCTTTCTCCAGTAGATCGTAAATATCTTCAAAATGATAATAAAAGGTTGCCCGGTTGATCATGGCCTCTGCCGTGATATCCTTTACCGTAATGTCCTTGAACTCCTTGCTTTCCGAAAGTTTAATGAAAGAATCCATAATCAATTTACGGGTGCGGACGACCCGGGGATCCACTTTAACTTGCGTCATGTTCGCCACTCCTTTTCCGACAATAGTTCCAGCGTGTTGGATAAGCGACACATCCTTGGAATTATCGGTGTTGTTGCTTTTCATTATGGCTTAGAATTCAAGTGTAAAGCAAACAAGCTATCTTCCAAAACTCAAGAAATGAGGGAAACCAAATGACAAACAAATTAAATATGGTATGTGATATGGAAACAGGTGTATGCGGACCAGCTGAAGAAGAGGAAATGGGACTGCTTGATTTTAGCCAACCGAAAAAATCGGTTACGCTTTATTATGTGACCGATCCCATCTGTTCGCATTGCTGGGCAATCGAACCGGTATTCCGCCGTTTTACGGAACAGTACGGCAACTATTTCAAGTTCCAGACTGTGATGGGCGGCTTGCTGGAAAAATGGCATGACGGACCGATCGACCCGGCAAATGGCATTTACAAACCGGCGGATGTAGCGCCTCACTGGCGGGAAGTGGGCGAACATTCCAGAATGCCAATCGACGGATCGTTAATGATCGATAACCCGGTCCAGTCATCCTATCCCCCTTCCCGCGTCTTTAAAGTGATCCAGGAAAAATACAAGGACGCGAAAGCGAACGAATACTTGCGCCGTGCCAGAGAAGCCCTTTTCGCTTTCAACCAAAACATCTCTGATGACTCTGTCCTGGTCGGCCTCGTCAATGGGATGGGTCTCGACGGAAAGGCAATCGTCCATGAAGCCAATGAGGCAACTGGCCAGCAGCTCTTAAGCGAAGATCTTAGTTTAGCGAGAACCCTCGGTGCCCGGGGGTTCCCTACCATCATCATGATCAACGAAGAAAATAAAGGCGTGAAACTTGTAGGCGGCCAGCCGTTTAAGGCTTATGTCGACGGCTTGAAGAAAGTGTTAGGCGAAGAAGAGCTGCACGCAAAACAGCAGCCGGCACTTTCCGGCTTGCTGCAACAAGAAAAACTTCTTTTCTCCAAAGAAATTGAAGTGATGTACAACGTTGCCCCAACCGATATCACGGCATTTATTGAAAAAGAACTTTCTCCTGGCCAATACGAAACGAAGGAAATTCTGGGGGAATCTTATTTCACCCCAGTGAAATAGAAAAGGTGCAAAATGGTTGCCATTTTGCACCTTTCGGATAAACTCTGCTCACCCTTTGTGCCGCTTTCAGGGAACCACACCATTCTCAAACATTTTACAAGCATGAATAAAACAAAACGACGCTCCGAGGAATCTTGATTTCCTCGGAGTGTCGTTTTATGTAGTATAACTTGGAATGTATTGTCAAAATCGTTTAGAATTATTTCTTTCCTTGTTACATCAGGGAAGTTCCGCCATTCGGCTATGTTCTCAATCATTGATGAACGTTCGTGATCTCTTTCATCAATTGAATCCATTCTTCTCTCTTGAAATCATACAAGTCCAGCTCCGTTTTTCTCAGAACTAAGTGAATGCTGTCGAATTTCTCATCCGTCCGGAACCTCCACCAGCTTTTCACGTTTGAAGTCTTTGTGCCTGGCTCGTAATACATCAATGTGCCTTCAGGATTTATGACTTCCTCCACCCGATCAGCATCCAAATAATCATGCGGGAAATCAATGTAAAGAGCCAGCGACGATTTATGAGGCGTAATGTACCCAATTTTATGCGACGATTCCGCGTCACTCTTCTCAAGAGCACCACTCCAAGGAACCGGTTTATTGCTGGCGATCAAAAGCCGATCGCCCTCATTCGGTTCAATCTTGCAATTCGAAAAACTGTTAAACACTTCGAGCATCTCGCCCATTTTTTGTTCTACGGATTTGTTCACTTTGCTATCCCATCCTTTTCAATTCATCTATCAGCCATGCATGTTGCAATTCCTTATAGGCAAGATCATACCGCTTCCTATAAGAAGATTTAACGTCCCACTAACTGCTATTCTATCACGTCCGCCTGATTTCGATTACTTATGTTCATAAGAATTCCCTCTGCTGGATATGATATTTGACTAGTATGCAAACTCAACGGAACATTTACAAATTTTGATATATATAAGAAAAAAGTCCTTCTCTAGGATATAATTGTATATAACATTAAAACCAATTTGGAGGGCGTTCACTAATGGTCAAAAACATGTTCAATAAAATTTTCTCTAGCAAAGCTACTCCCGAACCATCAATCATCCCCCCTGCAGTTCAGCAACATAAGATTTATCTGTTTGAATCAAATCAATATGAGCTCGAAAAAATTATTGAGTCCCCAGACCTCCAAGGCAAAGCGCCCGGATATGTTTACTTTGTACAAGAATACATGAACGGCTCTTTCAAAATCGGCAAGACCAAAAACCTTGAGAAACGAATGAATATCTTTGGTGTGAAATTGCCTTTTGAAAATAAACTTATTTTCATTATAAAAACCGGTAACCACCATCAGACTGAAGTTGCCTTCCATAAGCATTTTTCTGCCAAGAGACTCGAAGGAGAATGGTTTGCATTAAACAAAGATGATTTGGCCTGGATTAAAGCTGGTAAATACACTGAAGAAATTAATCAAACCATCCTTCCTCTTGTAGATAAGAAAACAGCGATCAAAACTGAAAATGAAAATAACGAGGACAAGCTTTTAACGCCAAAGCAAGTGGAATTCGCAAAGACATTACTTACGAAATTGGAAAACGAATACGAACTTGCCACTGATTTAGCTAATCTGACACAAAAAGACTTAAACCGTTTAAGCGGATACTTCAGATTTAAAAATAAAGGCGCTTTGACTAATCTGGTTGCTGTCGGCGTTTTGAAAGAAAAATAATTTCTCATTAATAAGAAGATTTTTGTATGTCCATAAATCCGGTAACATTTATTCAAATTGAATGGGAAGGTTCTTATAAACTATCAGAGCTCCCTCAGCTTATGAACGAAGAAATAGATTATGGAATTTATCAGGTATACGGAAGGCATCCTGTGTATGGAAATGATGTCTTGCTATATATCGGCAAGGCTGATTATCAAACTTTAGGCAAAAGAATATCTCAAGAAGATTGGCTTTACACAAATGATTCTAATAATCACAAGATTTACATTGGAAGACTTCACGGATTCCAACCTCTAACTGAAGATTTATGGTCTTCTTATATCGACTTAGCAGAGAGGCTGCTAATTTTCACTCATAAGCCTGCGTATAATTCTAAAAGCATCGCATCTTTTCCCGATAAAGAATTGCAGGATATCCATGTTTTAAACTGGGGCCATTACCGGGCTTTGCTCCCTGAAGTTTCAGGATTGAGATGGACCAGTAAATTAGACATGGAAGAATATGAAGTCTTTAGATATGGCGATGTTGTAGTTCCTACAGAATTTTGAGTTGCATCATTTATACGAATGAATAACAATAAAAGCCACAATAGACATATTGATGCAGACAGTCTAGGTATGTTTAAAGTGTTTATTGGGCATTGTTTATTACCTGGGACATGCTAAAATGCTATTTCTGGATAAAAATAAAAAAACCGTATTTATTAACCTATTAGGTTTCAAAATACGGTTTTTTCTGATTGAAATTAAAGTTTATAAACTGAGATTTTTTTTACGCAGAGACATGGTACGTAATTTTAATAAAACTCAACAATAACCTCATTTTCTTCATCAATGCTTAAGAAAGACTTCAAAACTTCCTCTGTTCTTTTGTCTGCTTCTGTTAAAAATCCTTGGCTGATTTTTTCTTTTTCAAACTTCTTTTTCTCAACGTTTATATCGTCGATAAGTTTCTGTGTAGGAGGATCAAAGAAGATATTACCTTTCACATCTTCTATCTTCATGTTTTCAGTCTCCACAACATTATCAAGAATTTTCGCTTTGGGAACTCTGACTGTTACTTGATTAGCTTCTTCATCATAGTCCACTTCCACTTTCGAAAGGTCTGATCCGGCTTTCATATATCCCGTGTACTCTACAAGCTTTATCGTCTCAGCAAAGCGAATATCAGTCAGCAGAATTTTCTTATCATCACGATTTACCATTGCTTTACTGTACTCATACTTCAATGTCGCTAACTCTGACAACTCCACGACTCTCTCCTGGATTAAGGACGTATGAGAACTTTGACCAGAAGTACTTAATGGTTTGAATTGAATAAACATAACTAAACCAACGATTACAATAAGTAACATCGAAATCATAACTCCAACTAGCAGCTTTTTCATCTGAATGTGCTCCTCACATATTGTTCCACTCGTTTAGGCAGCAAGGTAATCTATCTCTTTGCTTTTAAATCGAATGAATATAGACTTTTTATCTTTAAATATTTCTTAGGCGTTTGGAAGTGAAACTTTTTATACATGAAGCTAAAGAAATTTTTTCCTTGAAAAACTATTATAATTCTCCGTAATTAGACAAAGACCTTCTTAGCTGTCTTTCCAATTATCCCTGTCCCTATTCCGTCGACTGTACCGCCGATAACACCACCAGCTATTGGTATTGCTTTACCTAAATTCACTATACCCTTTTGTCCGAACCTAGTTACTAATCTGAAACCGACTTTTTTATTTATCGCTTTAATTACTTCACCAGGTATTCTCAGGACGGCTTGCTTAACAAAGGAATTGCCTGCTTGAATGCCAGCCTTTTTCAATATATCTGAAGCTGATTTGCCCGTTAGGCAAACAAACACAAACGTTTTAACTTGATCATCTTTCAAATCATAGCCTTTCATGTGTGCAATAGCGGCAATCATTCTAATTTGAACATACATAACAGACGCAATGTTTGCGGGTAAAGTAAACGGTAAAACAACTATCCCACCTAAGCCGGTAAGAAAACCACTAGTGGCAGCTTTAGTATTTTGCCAGCGAATCAAGCTATCGATGGCTTGTTCAGCGGTATCATGCTTTGACAAAAAGTTCTCCGCCATTTCATAAGCCGAATCCATACCAGGAATACCCTCTAAAGATTTTTCATAAGCCCAATCCAACATTTGTTGTATCTTCCCGATTGAAACTTCGTCTGCAGCCACAAGTTTTTCCTCCTAATTGATGATAAGTTTATTGTCTTCTAGTTTAACAGGTATTCAGAACAATTAACTATTAATTTTCTAATAAAAGGATAAAAAGTAAGAAATTATTTTGCTTTATTAACTTCTTTTCCCAAGAAGATAAGCAATTCCCAATCAATTTAAACGGATGAATAAAAAGGAAAAACCACAACCGAAATGTTGATGCAGCCGTTGTGGTTTTGTATCAAGTATAAATTGCGGTGTATTGTCAAAATCGTTTAGAATAGTTTCTTTCCCTTGGGAAGCGATTCTATCACCCAAAACTCCCCTATTCCTCATTCCTTTCCTTCAATGCTTCTTCACGCTATAGACTTTTCGGCTCGGCAGCTCAAGACAATTCAACTGTCCGCCGTAAACCGCGCCTCCGTCAATGCCGATAATCCGATTGTCGCCAAAATAGACATCATAATTTCTTGTCCCGCGCAGCATAAACGCCGGTGTATGGCCAAATACTACCGTCTTCTCTCCCGTATAGGCTTTATAAAATTCATCGCGGATCCACATTAAGATCGTTGGGTCGGTCTGCCCAACCAATGTACCCGGCTGAACACCCGCATGCACAAAAATAGAGTCAGCCGTCTCATGGTAATATTCCGTTTCCTTAATAAAATCGACGTGCTCCCAAAAGACAGCTGCCGTTGGAAGCGTCATGTTTTTTATGGATGGATCGTAGCTTTGCAGTGTCGGCAATGCCCCATTCCTTGCCCAGATTTGCTTCGCACCGGCTTCATCGTTTGCAGCGTCCAGCATCATTTGATCATGATTGCCCCTTAATACAATGGCACCCCGCTTTTTCAATTCGATGACCCGCTCCAAAACCCCTTTCGAATCGGGGCCGCGGTCCTCGTAATCCCCCAGTAAAATCAGCCTGTCTTCAGCGTCGTCATATTCCGCCTTCTGCAGCAGTTCTTCAAAAAGTTCAAGCTCTCCGTGAATATCGCTTATGGCCAAGATTCTTTTCATCGTCTGCACCCCTCTGCTCAAATTCTTCCGAAACTGCTCGTATGCATCCAGCTTTAAGTTAATAGGAATCTGTCCTTTTATATTCTTTTACATCACTGCTCTTGTTATTCCTTCTATTCCTTTTTGCCGGATAAAAATGTCTCTCGGATTAGATTTTAATTTCCCGCGGATCGGCACAGCAAGAATCGTGTAGAACTTCCTCTTTACCTAGGGCACGATTCTTTGAATTTTCAGCAGCTCCTAAATCACCCCTGTGTAAGAACCAATTATGGCTATTTGCCATTTCCCATGAAAACGCAAAAGGAATCCACCTCATTTCTGGTTTTTGCGGATTCCTCATTTGGGTTCGTTGTATATGTTGCATCGTGTTTTTCACTGGGTAACGATTTTAAGCCTCGCTTGCTTGAAATCGGTCGATTGAGGATATAGTAGCTGTACAAGAGCTTTTTGTTCGGTATCACGTGATTTTTCTTATAAGAACTTTTCCTATACTCGATTTGAGCCAGCCACTACATGACACTCGAAACGGAATCAATCAGCAGGCGTGTTACTCATTAGGAGGTCTCTAGGATGAACCCACAAATCTTAATCATTGGAGCCGGCCCCACTGGACTGGCTCTTGCCTATAGTCTGGCCCGCCAAGGCGTGCGGTTTCGGATCATCGATAAAAACGCAGGAACCGGCACAGCGTCACGTGCGCTCGCTGTGCATGCACGCATATTGGAGCAGTACGAGCAACTTGGCTTGGCCGAACGCAACATCAAGCGGGGGCATCCGATTTTGTCGCTTGACGTCAGTGACGGCAAACGCGTGAAAGCCACAGTGAAATTCCTTGATTTCGGCAAAGGACTGAGTCCGTTTCCGTTTATCTTGAGTTTACCGCAAGACGAGCACGAAGAAATTCTCGTGGACGAATTAAGTAAAATCGGCATCGAAGTCGAATGGAACACCGCGTTGCTTTCTTTTGAAGACACGGGAGAAGGCGTGAACGCCGTACTGCAGCAAAAAGGTCAGCTCTTAGAAAAAGCGGAATTTGCCTATTTATGCGGATGCGACGGGGCCGGCAGCATGGTCCGAAAAGGGCTGGAACTCCATTTCCCCGGCGGCACGTACAAGCAATTATTCTTTGTCGCCGATATCGAAACCGAAAAACCGGTCGACGACATGCAAAAGATGGACATGTACATGGACGACGACGGCTTTATGCTGTACATGTCCGTCCGGAACGCCAAGACCAAACGAATCCTCGGCATTATGCCTGATGAATTGAACGAACGCACCGATCTTCAATACAGTGATATCAGCGATTATGTTGAAAATAAAATTCGTGTGACCGCGGCCAAGGTCAATTGGTTTTCGACGTACCGTGTCCATAACCGCGTAAGCGAGCAATTTGCCAAAGGGCGCATCTTCATCTTAGGCGACGCCGGCCACCTGCACAGCCCTGCCGGCGGACAAGGCATGAACACCGGCATTGGCGACGCCATCAATCTGGCATGGAAGCTCGCAGCGGTGATTCAAGGAAAAGGCGCTCCGAGACTACTGGGCACATACGAAAAAGAGCGAATCGTCTTCGCGCGCCGCTTGATCGCAACAACCGACAAAGCGTTCCAAACAATCGTCAGCCAAAAACTGCGGGGCACTCTGCTGCGCCAGTATTTCGTACCCTATGCCCTGCCGTCGCTATTCAAATTTCCCTTCTCCCAAAAAAATGCGTTTAAGATCCTGTCTCAAATCCACATCAATTACCGCAACAGCCCCTTGAGCAAGGGCAAAGCCGGCAAAATCTACGGCGGCATGCGCTTGCCGTGGATCGAAACCGCAAGCGGCGATAATTTCGATCCGTTGCGCTCCGTCGATTGGCAAATTCATGTGTACGGCAAAGCGAAGCCCGAGCTGATCGACTTTGCCCGTTCGCAGTCGCTCCAGCTCCATGAGTTTGCATGGGAAGCCCAGATGAAAGACGCAGGCCTCAAGCAAGATGCGCTGTACCTGATTCGGCCAGATGGCCATGTGGGTCTTGCGAGTGAAAAACAATGGGTGCGTGTGTTGAAAGCGTATTTGGAGGCTTATGGGATTGTGGCTTTTGGAGTGGAGTAAGGCGCGACTGACCTTTTGCTTGAGTGTGTCTTTCAAGAGACATGCAGCGGCTCTCATTCTTTTTTCAGCAGTCCTCAGATGTTCATCCTCATTCTCACACAATTTATACAGCTGAATTAAACATAAAAACACACCCGCAATTGGAATTCAGCGGGTGTGTTACTGTTTGGAATCTAGTTTATTGTTAGAATCACTTTTTCACAGGGAAACAATTTGTCGAAGGTTCCCGCTCAAAGCTTGGAATGAGCCAACAACCCGTTAACACTTCACAATCGTCCGTCCCAGATGCTCACCGTTCTTGATGGCCTCAATGGTGCCAGGAACTTCTTCAAGCGAAATCTCGTCCACCAGGGTTGTACCAGCAATGTTCCAGTCATCCGCCATTTTTGCCCAAATCGCAGGGCGTTTTTCAATCGGCACATTCACGGAATCGATGCCGAGCAGATTGACCCCTCTCAGGATAAACGGCAGCACGGTTGCCTTCAACTCAACACCGGCTGCCATTCCGCACATGCTCATGCTGCCGCCGTAGGAAAGCTGCGGGATCAACACAGAGGTAATTTCCCCTCCGACAGTATCCAGTACATAATCGAATTTCTCTTTGATCAACGGCTTTTTCAATTCGCCCAAGTCATCCGGGAAAATGACGGTATGCGCTCCGAGCGATTTCGCCACCTCCACTTGATGATCTTTGCGGACCAAAGCCGTAATATTTTTATAGCCGATCTTCGCTAGCATTTGTACCGCAATACTGCCGACGCCGCCAGTCGATCCAGTCACCAATATTTTGGGATCGTTTTTCGGATCCATTTCGTTCTTCTCCAATGCCAGAATAGACAATGCAGCCGTGAAGCCCGCTGTTCCGAAGACCATCGCGTCTCGCAGGCTCAGATTTTCTGGCAACGCTACTACCCAATCCGCGGGCACCCGGGCATATTCAGCGAATCCGCCTGTGTGGCTCATCCCCATCGCAAAACCTGTGACGACGACTTCCTGCCCCTCCTGAATACGGGAATCTGCCGACCGGACAACCGTGCCGCTCACATCGATTCCCGGAATCATCGGATACTCCCGGATGACGCCCCCTTTTTCTGTACCGCTAGCATGTCTTTGTAATTGATCGAAGAATATGCCACCTTAATGAAGACGTCACCGCCTGACAGCCCTTCCTCGCCTATTTCTTCTACTCCGTAAATAACTTCGTCTTCCTGTTCTTTAATGACAATCGCTTTAAAAGAATTCATCTGTATACCCCTCCTTCCCTATCTCTTCCCGAATTGGCTTTGCGGTGAAACAGTTTTCCTGCTTAATACAGCAAAAGAAACGAATATCTTAACAAACATTCGGTGTCTAAGGAACTAATCGATAATAAGAACGGATATTCATACGATTGTGTCCATCCCAGGGAAACACACAATACTCGAACATTTTATAAACATGAATAAAACAAACGCCGCTCCAAGGAATATTTCTTTCCTTAGAGCAGCGTTTTTAGGGATTGGTATTTTTTGATGAAAACAGTGAATGCTGCTTCTAGCGTTTCAGCTTTTTAGGACATGACACTATAAAGGTTTCTGAATGCAACCAATAACTGTCGTTCAATTAACAAACAGCTTTGCTTCATTTATATTTATCCGTTTGACCCATTTTTCCCTGTTCTTCGCTCAATTTAGAGACGTGGTTTCTTTTAGACTTTTAATGAAAAATCGCATTCTGAATTAGTTCTTTTTCATGAGGGGGGTAATCTAGAGAATTCAGTAAAGAAAGGTCTATTCTTTCTTCTAAAATATTTGATGCTTCAATAAAAGGATTCCCTTTTTGTTGTAGGTTAGTAGCTGCTCCCCACCAATTTTGATTCATTTTCGATAATCGATATGCTACATAATTAGCTAATGAACTCACATCAATATTATTTATAGAGGCAACTTTTTCAACTGCACCTTTTAGAAATTTAATTTTATATCCCGCATTAACTACACATGCTTCGAATAGTTCCTCACTTTTCCCGTCAAATATAACTTCTTCAGCGAACTTATTTGCATCAATTTCTTCTTGATTTTCTGCTTCCGCAGAAATTACATCCCCGATATCTATGACTTCTCTTTCCAATGAATCAGGATCTTGAGTTGCATGCCAATACTCATGAAGTAAATCAAATAACCAACGTGAATTATATTGACTCTGTTGTTTTAATACAATAATATTCTTCCCATTAAATCTCCAACATGCACCATGGAAACCTCCTGACATTTCAAGTGGTAACACAGGTACGCCTATATCCCATAAATGGGCAACACAAGAACTAAAATTCAATTCCCCGTACTTCTCTATAACATCATTTCGAAACTCCACTGGACTAGTCGTTAATTTTGTAGATTCAGGAGACTCTATAATTTTGCTAATTTCTTTTGAAATAAATTCCGCGTAAGAAGTATATAAATAAACCAGTTCTGTCCTAGTCCCTTTTGGAGCTTTATAACGCGCAGTAGTATAGGGATTATAGTTAATTGGAGCACCTGTAAGAATATCATTCAAATACTCATTAAAAACCTTTTTAATAGTGATAAACAACTTAATATATCCATCAGTTAGGTTATAGTTTTCCTTTAACTCCATAGGTAATAATTTATTTGACAGATGGCCTGTCGTAACCTTTATGTTTTTCTTTATTTGTTCAGAGTCCGTAGACAACATTTCGTGAAATTCAGCAGGAAGATTAACGTCTAGAAAATCAACAATTTTCAAAACGGAATTTACTGATGCATCGGCAAATAACTCTTCTTCAAGTTCAACATACTCTCGAGTAGAAACACCAATTTCTTTAGCTAACGTTTCTTCGCTAATTCCTTTAGCAATTCTATATTTTATTAAATTTAAAGGTAGTTCACTAAGCGTTTCTAAAAGTAGTGGAGGAAGCACACCACTTTTTAAATCCACGTATTCGTCTATTTGCCTTTTTAAATTTTCTATTTCGCCTTCTAATGACTTACGATAAATTTCCTGTTTCTTTGGAGATAAATTTTCATATGATTTATCGTACGAAAAATTTTGAAGGGCTTCTGTGAAATTCATAAAATTTTCCTTTGAAATTTGTAATTCAATGTCATTTTTAATCATACTTTTCACCCCAAATCAATTCTTATTATACCTTTTGGCTCATTAGTTTTTTTATCCCTTTGAAAAAAATCTATATACATCGATCCCACAGGGGTAGTTGCATTAGCATTCATCGGGAAAAACTCCCCTTCAAAATGCCGCTTCTGAACTTCTCTCCCTCGGTATGTTGAATCGATTAACCGTTCATCAATAACCTCTTCATCTATTTCTTCTAAATCATAGAGTGCATCGTAATCCCCAGGATTCTTTTTATTAGTTATAAAACTACCATCGACGTAAATTTTAGTTCCTCCAGCTTTTTTTATTTCAACAATGGCTCTTTCAAGTCCATGTAACTGCATCTGTCTTTTATGATTAATTCCATACCTTTCTTTAAATTCCTCCCAAGATGTTAAATGAATTCCGGAAGGAAGATTTCCACTTTCAAGATAGGATGGTATTGTTGATGGTGTAACTTTCATCATATAAATCAATCAACTCCAAAAGTCCCTTTTTACTTATTCCCATTATAAACCAAACGTTTTTTTCTAACAACTTTAGATTAAATTTGCAAAGCAATTAGTAATGTCTAGAAGTTTAGAAATAAACCGATTTTAAATGAGTGTACAAAATATTTAAAGAATTTCACTCCCCAAAGAGCGGGACAATTCTCAAAAATTTGTTTAGATGAATAAAACGGTAAGATGCTCATACGAAATATTGATACATCGCCATTAGCGATGTAGAAAGTATGAAATGTAGTGTATTGTCAAAATCGTTTAGAATTTTTTTCTTTTCCGAGGGACATGATTCTTCTTTACTTCACTCAACAATTTTCCAGCAGTTCCTATTTCACCCTCTTAATCTAGCCCCTAAAAGTAGAGATGGTAAAATTAAGCAATCATTACACAATCTCACTAGCCAAAAACGCCTGATAATACATCTCTGGCGACAGGTAGCCCAAGCGTTTTGGTCCTCTTTTTATATTGTAGTACGCAATAAATTTAGGCAGGTCTGCTTTGACTTCTTTTTGGGAAGTCAGCTGAAAATGGAGCGGAAAATTCGTTCTTTAACTGGGAGAAAAAGCTTTCAATGACGGCGTTATCCCAACATTTGGCTTTTCGTGACATACTAGGCTGAAACTTCAGCTGCTGCGACAGCTTTCGGTATGCCGTTGAAGAAAAGACTGTGCCTCGGTATGTGTGGACCAAGAGTCCATCCAATGATTTCAACTGGCGATTTGCCATCGCCAAGAGAACCGTATCCTTTACAAGAAGGGCATTCGGGTGGTCGCTTAGGTGAAATGCCACTACCTGACGATCGAATAGATTAAGGATCACACAGCCATAGAACTTTTGATTGAAATAAGCAAACTCGGTGAGATCCCCCACCCATTTCCGGTTCGGGAGAGACTCCTGACAGAATATTCGTCTCTCATGTTGCTTATCGCTTCGAAACATTTGGCTTTTCGTTCGCCTCTCGAGAGGCCTGGAACTTTTTTAGGATTGCGATATCCTCCTGCGCCTCATAGTATTTCTTTTCGATAACCCGCAGCCGTTCAAGTTCTTCTTTTCCATTCTCTTTCACTTTGCTTTCCCGTTTAGGATGCAGTCCTTCTGTACCTTCTAGTTGAAAACGATGCAGCCAATTGGTCATGGCGCCCATTGAGATCTTCATTTCGATGGCTACGTCCACCCGGTGGCGATTTTGATACATCACTTGTTTCACAGCGTACAGCTTCTCTTATACCGTATGATGTGATTTACGCTTTTTCGATTTCCCGTTTTCCCGTTTTCCAACTACCCCACCCCTTATATGCAAAGTTTTATAGAATAAATCCTACACTTTTTCTCTATTGTAAGGGGGGGGTACCACTGTGTAAGGAACAGTTATGAATAATTTCTTTCCTTCATAAAAATATTATCGTCATCCCCTAAATCACTGCGTATGACGTTTTGTGTATACAGCTTTCTTGTATAACAGGAATTGTGTTTGGCACAGGGGCGTGTTTTACTAACGTTTTAAACTGCTTTATCTGTCAGATTCCAAGTTGACGCCGCGGCATTTCTACAAAGGCATGTTGGAACAGTTGGGACTCGAATCCAAGTTCTACCGTGGCGATGCCAAGCGGCAGCTGCATCGCGAAATCGAACTGATGAAAGACATCCACAAGCTGACGCCTGTCTGTGTCGTGGATGAAGCCCACTTACTCGATCGGGAGATGTTGGAAGAGGTGCGATTCCTCCTGAACTTCTGCATGGATACCCAGAGCCCAATGGCACTCATCATGGTCGGACAGTCCGAATTATGCGATCTTCTTTAGCTTCAGTCCTTCGCGGCCATCTGCCAGCGGATCGATATCCAATTTCGCCTGCATCATCTCGACCGTTCAGAGACCGAACAATACATGAACTAACATCTCTCTTACGCGGGTGTCGGGCGCGACATCTTTAGTGAATCTGCGATTAACGAGGTGTTCAGCTATTCATGCGGCGCATTGCGCCGCAAACAACAAACTCGTAACACATTGCCTGTTGTTTGCGACGCAGAATGGAAATTGCATCATCGACGACCGGATGGTGAAGAAAGTGATCGAGGGAGAACTGGCTTAGTTCCCCCTCGTTTTCTATATTCATTTGGACAAAGAAACCGTCAGGTTTGGGACAAAAAGAACCGTCAGTTTCTAGACAAAATTAAGCGTCAATAACACTCTAAGATGCGATTTCTTAAGCAATCTTGAATATTTAAATTCCAAGATAAAAATAATAAAGCCGTATCCATTAACCTTGGGGTTGTTGGATACGGCTTCTTCTTGGTGCAATTTCTTTAAATAAATTGAATTCGATTTAACTCTAGGACTGAATTTATTGAGGTTTTATTTACTGAATTCATCTTTCAATATCTTTTTTTATTTGTATAACAAAATTTTTAAGCTTAACATTTATTTTATTGAGAAACACGTAACGGTTGGTGATATCTAAAATTGGAAGGCCGTTAAAAGCACTGGATTCCTGAAGATACATTTCAATTTCCTTAATCTCTATTAAATACTTTGTGGGGTTGATTAAGGTTTGAACTTCGAATTTTAAAATTTCGATTTTCAACTCTTCTTGTAGATATCTTGCTTTATCAAAAGGTAAAAAGTACTCACTATTGCTTGCGTCTTCATTTTGTTCCGTTATTTCTGAATGGATATATTGATATTCATCATCAAAGTATTTATTGAAAACATCTAATATTAGTTCGTTATTTAATTTGCAATCATTATTTGCTTCTATTATCTCTTCCAAAAAGCTTTTTAAAATAAAGAAATCAATAAAAAAAGAAAATTCACTTTGATATTTACGAGTTAAATCCCTCATAGTATCCTCAATTAATGCTGAATATCTCTGAAGTGAGATTATAAAATCTACACGAATTTGATTTCTATCATGAATTAACCGACGCTGTTCATCAGACCTTCGTTGTGAATCTATTTTTTTAATACCTTTATTGAAACTTACTGTAACTATAATTAATACTATCGCTGAGATACCCTGAACTGATATAGCAATAGTTTGCAGTAAATCAAATATGTATTCCACCATCCAATCATTAATATTATATTTTCACTTCCTAGGGAGAGGTATAATCATTGTCACTGTGTTCAAAGCAATTTTGATTCCTTAATATCGTTTCTCAGAGAGTGACCCAATTTCCAGAAGTTCCTAGGTAAAAATACTAAAGCCGTACCTGTTAACATTTAAGGTCACTAGATGCTGCTTTCTCTTCATGCAATTGTTGCTAATATACTGAAACGGATTTAACACAGTGACGTGAACTAATATATTTTCCACTTTTATTTTTTTGTATTTTTAGAATCTCTTTTTCCAATGCCTTCAATTTTTTGGGCAGGTATTAAGCTATAAATACCTTTGATAACCTTTTTTTCAGTAATCAATTTATCAACAATAAAGTTTAGAATTACAAACAGAGCCTTAGAAACATCTTTATTATCATCGATATTAATTGTGCCTGGATGTACAGCTTCATTCCCTATAACTCTTAATCCATCAAGAGCATTTTGCACATCTTCAGATAATCCCTTACTGACAAGATTTCCGATCATTGCGTTAATGTTTTTTCCTTCAGCACCGACTAAAGGTAATAATTTCTCCAATGCCAGCCTAAGTAATGCCGCTGAAGCACGTGGCGATAAATCGAGAATCCCTTTTGCTTCATTATAAACCTCTTTCACTTCTTTAGGCATATCAATATGAGCTGGAGGTGCGATAGAAATACCAGGATAAATAATATGACCATCTATCCAAAAAGCTTCTTCAAAACATCTATAGCAAGTACTAAATGCAATTGCATTATTAATTAGGAATTCATTAACCGCCGTATTCCCAAAAAATTCATCGACAGCTTCTTGATCTTCAACAGAATCATCAGAGGAATCAAATACCGAAATTATTTCTCTTTGTCTTCTCAAGCCCATAGTTAAGGCAAATCCGATGTCTCTTCCATCTGTTTTTTGAATCTCATTCCAAGCGTGGTGAGCATAAGCGCGGCAATTCGGACAAGTGAATCCATCACTTCCATATTCAGGAGCAACATAATTTTCATTAATCATCTTCATTCCACCTATTTAATATATTTTTAATTGCTATTACACATTTGCAAATCTTTTGATTTTACATTTCACTATACTTTATTAGTTGATATTTCGCTTCTCTAGGAGCGACACCATTTCCAATCAATTAATATGAATGTATAAAAAGAAAAAACCATATCCGAAATAGTAATGCAGCCGGAATTGTTATCAATAAAATATAAATTGTACTATATAGTCAGATTCGTTTAGAAATGCTTTTTACACAAGGATGCAATTTTACATATTCTCCCTGTATAGCAAACATTTATGAATATTTAATTTTACTGATGAAATACTGAAGCCGTATCCGTCAACCCTTAAGGTTTCGGAACACGGCATTTTTTAATGAAATTTTAGTTAATAAACTGAATTGGGTTTGATACAGGAAGGCTATTTTTAATAACTAGCTTCCGAATAATTACTGCTTTGTATTTGTCAATTCTAATAAATCTTTATTAATATGCGAATAGTCTGGCTTAATATTCAGTATAGTATAAACCTCAGCAGCAAATTCATAAGCTGTTGTTAGAGCCCACTTCGTACTCCCGTACCCTAAACATTTATCCGGATAGAATGGGTTACTTGTGCATTCAAAAAACTTACTTGGCTTTATTCTATCCCGCAATTCATCTTCAAACTTTCGTGGAGAAACTTGGATGTCATCTATTTCGGATTCTGTAGTATTCCATTCTGGTTTATAATGCGTAAGATCGTTTCTCAATCGAATTAGCAAATTCACACTTATGAATAATTCACTATTTTTTTTAACTTTTCCCTTTTTACATAGTATCAATAGTTGGCGATACTTTTGGATAATCGATAAACTTCTATTAGATTTATTTATATTCCACCAGCTAATTATATCTTGCTTGCTCTCTTCTGAGAGGCTTATATAATCATTGGGTTTATCAACAATTTTCTCAAATAATTCATTTATATTTCCTTCAAGAAATGCAACTGAAGCCATGATAGCACCTATTGCATAAGGTTTAACAAGTTCTTGCGTTGGTTGGCTTTTTCCTGGAATGAAATTCCCCTCTAATTCCCTACTCAATCTTGTCATTTCATTAGCTAATCTTAAATGAGAAAATGACAAGCTATGCCAAAAGCTTATTGCAACTGAGTCTACAATCTTCATGAAGCGCACCCCTTTTAAATGATTCACATATATTTAATTAACTTCCCTTTTTTGGGAGCGATACAGTTCTCAAACAATTTATACAAATGAATAAAATGAAAGAATCACACCCGAAATGTTGATGTAACCAGTATGACTATGTATAAATTGTAGTGTGTAATCTAAATCATTTAGAATTGTTTTTCCTAAGGGACGGTTCGATGACCCCATTGTCTAATTGACAATAGCGGGAAAATTTATCCTGTCTATGTATGGGAGAATAAGCCAGGCTGGCAATTAAATCCTATCAAAATTAAATTATTTAATTAATACATCATTTTTTAATTTTGATAATAAGTTGTTATTTATATCATTCGCACAATGCCAAATTTTAATTCATTCTCTACTACTTGGTGATAAAAGGTTTCTTCAATTATTATTCATTTTAACGGGTTAATTTCACGCTTGCTTTTCAGTTTAGCAGGTTTGATCCCTTATTCTTTACAGTGTTCTCGTTTCATTACATTAGAAAATGTTTCTTTATTATAGGCTTAATCTTTTTAATGATGTTACTTACATTTTCCATATTGCTTCCTTGAACGGAGTAGATGAAAGCAATTTGTTTTGCGTCTTTTGTCTGAGCAGAAAGATGTGAGTTATTATTTCAAGGTATGCCGAAGTCATGAACTCTCGCGATTACGTTTTTCGAAAGTTCTCCCCTAACTCTTTAAGTATTCCAGTCTCCCGTATAAACTAGCAGTCTACTGCTTATTTCTTCTTTGAAACTCTTGGTAGAGTTCATGTGCAAAGTCAGCAACTTACAAATTAAAATCCACGATCAAATGTTTGTCCTAATGCTTTTCATATAAAAGAATGTATTTCGCTGTTAAATTCCCAAGAAATACCTCCTCAACTTCTCATCACTCGCATAAATATAAAGCCCATTTATCCCCCTCTTCATCAACACATTAATGGAATTCAATATAATTTGTTCTTTCGCTTTTTCAACATCCTTTATTCCTTCTTTTCCTCTGAAAGCTTCGGTGTCGCTATATTTTTCAGTAATGATTTTCAAACAATCATTTGGGGCATCATAAGTAACTGATGGTCCTAATATCACTCCTACATAATTCAGATCGAAGCCTTGAATCGTATATATAGATCCCGCTTCTTTGATAGTCTCCGGCTTTTCTGCCCATGTGTTTTTGGTATCGGTGGAATTCCAAGGAATTTCAAGGCTGTCTTCTCGAATGTAGTACTGCTCGCCATCTTTCTTGTGTTCATAATCGAATGTCGAAACCACTCTTGAGAGGCCGTATTCTTTATTCTTTTCCACTATGGCATCATGCATTTCCTTGGCAGAATTGAATATTTGAAAGTCATATAGTTCATCTTTCGGTAACTTTAGAATTCGCTTTTCCACAAAATTATCGATCCAGTCGATCACATCGTCTCCAGCATTCATGCGGAACTGTTCTCTTAAAACATAGGGCTCTTCTCTTTGATAGCCTGACACTATTTTCTTGAGCCGCTCCTTATCCCAATAACTTTTCAGTTTTAAGACCTGCTTTTCATCATAGACAACGATGACCACTTTGCTGTGCTTAATGATTTCTTCCAATTGATTGTCTTCATTAAAATTATTGAAAACATCTGCTCTACTTAGTAATAAATGCGCTTCGTCGACCAACACAATATCTGCTTTTTCTGTAGCTTTCTTTTGCTTATTAATGAAACTTGTGGGCTTATCAAAATTATTCTTTTTAAGAAACTTTACATTGGCAGCGATGTTTTTGTACGTTTTCAGCATCTCTGAATGGTTTACGAGCAAATAATTTTTTGTTTGATGAAGGTTAGAATTTTTGTCAGCCGCTCGTTCCTGGATGCTATTAAACACGGAACTGAGGACCACACTCTTCCCAACACCAGCTTCACCTTTAATCATGTATACAAACGTCTCATCATCATTGATGTGCTCTTCACAAACTTCAAGAATTTTTGTTTTAAGTTCGAGTTGCGTCATCGACAGCTCTTTAAAAGGAGAAAGTTTAAATATATCCCTGTTTTCAATTACGTGAGCAGGGTTATTTACCACCTTCCTTTTCAATAATTCTTTCCATATATCATTGAATATCTCTTTGTCGTAAAATTCCTTGTTGTGATAATTGTGCGTTACACTTTGCGCAGTCTGACTCTTGTTCTGCAGCTTGTAGCGATCATCGCCCAAGAAGTAATTAATTAATTTAGTTTCAATGTTGTATGTAGCTGAGCGGTGAAATTCTTGATGAATAATCAAAGTCATCTTTTCTAATTTCTTTCTTTCAATATTATTCAGATGAGACTTCATCCGATTTTTAAAGGCTACAGTTTCCCCGATATATACCGTGGTATGGTTGTTCAAAAAATAAACTACTGGATAGTTAAAGTACGTATCGTTTTTGATACTTTCCAAGGTGGACTTATTAAAATCCCAGGTTTTAAGTTCGGTCATTCCCATAAATATTCACCCCTCTGGATGCAGCAAATTCAGTGAATCCAATCAAATAGACAATTCAAGCGCTTACAGTGTAGTTTAATTTATTGATTCTAAAATGCAGCGGAGTTGTTAATGTCTTAATATTAGCATTTTTAAACTATTAATTGTCTGCATTTGGAAAATTTATTCGGTAATCATGTGCTTGTTTGGATATACCTGAATCTTCTATTTGAACACGAAGCTTGAGCTCTAGAAAGACACATGGCAGATTCAAACTGATTTTGGCGAGGAAAGTCGATATCCGAAAAATTGTTCAGATTCCACCATGGCGAATCTTGAACATCAGAAGAATTTCAAAAATACACAATGCTTTTCATCGGTTGAAAAGATTCAGTTACAGCATTAATAAAAAAGCCAGATGAGTTCAATGGGGCATAACCTGAACGACCGAAGCGACAATCAACAAATATTCCCGTGTTTTCAAGTATTTGTATTCTAACTTATGGGGAAATCATAAAAAAAGGCGGATCCAAATGGATCCGCCTTTCAATCATTCACGCTTTTTCTTAAAGAAAGCCTTGAATATACCAATATTCACGAGAATCATGCCAGCAAAGATCATAAAGAAAAGGAAATAGGCCAGCATATAGGCAAACCCTTCCCCAAATCCAAATAGCTCACCTATGGCCGGAATTCCGCCGGCAAATATGAATAGCGGCGGGAACAGGATCAAAAGGAAACCTATGATTAAAATTTTTTTTTGCTTTTGCAGCATTGTTGAATCTCTCCTTACAAATTTTTAGGGTTGCCCTTTCTATCTTCTGCTATTGTTGAACAAGCTTCTAAATAATAACACCAATCCAATTACCACTACGATTAAAATAAGCGTTCCTAGAATTCCTACGCTTTCTAACACTTTACATCTCCCCTTTCAAATTTTTGAGTCAATTAGGCTTCACACGATAATGGCGCATTGATTTCGGCACGCCTTTGATTTCGAGTGCTCCGTTATCCACGAGCTGAGCATTTCTTTAGTCAATCATATTAAGTTATTGATTTTCAGCTACGATTTGCTTTAAGTAACCTTGAGGAATTTCTAGCGTTGTTTCTAGATGCTTTGTATAATATTTTCCGTCAGTGGTTTCAATCTCCAGCATAAGTTCGTCGTTTGACGCCATTTTATAGGGTCCACTGAAGAATATGTCGATCGATTCCCCTTGCTTTAGTTGGGCAGACTGAGTTGAATCGCCGCCATTTTTTGAAGCGCTTACTGTGGCAACTGAATCGTAATGCCCAATTGTATGAATATCCATTGGTTCTTCGGCTGTAAACGTATAGTGTAGATCGTCGCCTTTTATGATTCCCTCTGCAGCCTCATCTTCACTCAATACAACGAGGATGGTTTCAACAGGTGCATAATCTTTATACGAGACAGAAACGAGCGGTGCGCGTCCGGATAATTCCATAAAATAATTTAGTTCTTCCTCAGTTAGTTTGATCACGTCTTCTCGAAGTTGATATCCGTTTTGACTAGTAAGAATTTCAGAAGTACCATTTTTCTCGTCTTGTTCTGCTGAATTTTCAGTTGGGTAAAAGCTTCTTTCATTTACTACTGCTTTCGTCAAAGGCGTCTGATCTCTTTTAGTCGTTATGTACGAAATGGCAATCTCCTGATTCTTTTCATTCATCTGCACAGATACTACTACAGGCTTTTCGACACTTGCTCTCGGCCAGAAAAAATACACACTTGCTCCACTAAGAAGCATAACCACAATGCCTATCCCAATCCACTTTTTCATCCAGCTTCTCCGTTCCATTTATTTTTTCTCTAGTTTTTAGATTGAGTTAAAAGAATTTTCAATCAAAACACCAATCTTATAAATTTTACCATTATTTGTTTTTCTTTAATCTAGCTTATGAAAAAATATTTCGAGAAATAATAAGTCCTAGCTTTCCGACTTTGTGGCTCCCAGAAGCTTTACACGATAATCGCGCATCGACTTAGTTACTCCTTTGATTCTCCATAGTGGCTTAATAGCTCAGTCTCTTCACTGGGCTATTTTCAATGCCCATAATTTTACCATAGATGATTTGGACAATCGTTTTTCATCTGAAAGCTTCAGCATTGAAAATTTCGTTTCCAGCTAAATATGCAGAACTTTTCCCACTTATTTCCGTTGTATGTAAAGAGGTGTTGGCTATGAGAAAAGCTTTGTTCATCGCTCTTGGCGTTTTATTTGTTGTGGCTGCACTCTGGACTATGGCGTCTACTGGGCGTTCTTCGATATGGAGCGTTTGCCTGAAGGGGAATTTCTAACCCAAACTGTGTCGCCCGACGGTACGTATACCGTCCGCGCCTATGTGACGAATGGCGGAGCGACAGTGGCTTATGCGGTTCGGGGCGAATTGGTTTTTAATGATGAAGATGGAAAAGAAAAGACCATCTACTGGAGGGACCGGGAAGATTCGGCAACGATCCTTTGGGTCGATAACGATACGGTGGAGATTAACGGGCGCAAGTTGAACGTCCCGCAGGAAACCTATGATTTCAGAAACAGCGAGTAACGGATAGGAGGAGTTCGTGTTGGCTGGCTTGGAAATATATTTTTTCATTCGCTTTATTTTTGTGTTCTTTATTGTCTGCTTGCTGCTGTTGCTGACGTTGACGGTCCGTCCTTTCAACCGCTACGAGCTGGTGAACGGCTTTACGATTGGCTTGTTCGTTGTGACCGCGATGGTCGTGTCGGTTACGAATGGGCTGATTGCGGGGTATTTGTCAGATGGCATTTACCCAGGCGGAGACGAAGTCATTTTTTATATGTTTTTCATCTTGTTTTTCTTATGTGCGTTGAATGTGCTGCTTTACATGATTTGTTTTATACGGAAAGAACAGCTTTTTAAGAAGATATGATTTAAAGATCAAAAATAGGAAAGCGCCGGTATGGCTGCCTTCTCTATTTTTGCTGTTCTCCAAATACCTTCTACGAATTCCGTTCGATCAATCAGCAATCAAGTATTTCAATTTGTTTTCAAAGCTTTCGATAAACTCATTCGTGATCAATGTGGCTTCACTCAATTCAAACACTTTGCAAAGGGTAATTTTTTGAACAAGGAAAACGAGAACATGAAAAAAGGCTTTCCTTTTCAACTGGAAAAGCCCTTGGTGGTTTTCATCGTACACTTCTTCTCACTCTATTTATGCTTCTCAATTAGCCGAAGAAGCTGGGAAGTAGCGATTTTTTAACCGGGTTGACAAGATTTCTAGAACAATCGCCAGAATAAGGATCATATACGTGATGAATCCGACTTCCCTCAAATCGAAGTAAAAGCCTGATGCCATGAACAGTTCAAATCCGATCCCGCCTGCACCAGCTGCCGCTCCCATAGCAACCGCTACGGCAAAGTTGATTTCAAAACGCAGGAACGTCCAAGATAACAAATAAGTGAAGGTCGACGGCAAGACTGCATGTGTCACGATATGCCACCAGCTGGCCCCGGTTGCACGCAGCGCCTCCAGTATGCCTTTATCGACTTCCTCAAAAGACTCGGAAAATGCTTTCACTAAATAGGCAATCGAGTGGAATAGCATCCCGAGCACAGCTGCTTCACTTCCTAAACCAGCTGCAATCGCAAAGATTAAGACCCATAACACGGTAGGAACAGCACGTATAAAGGCAACCACGATTCGAATCGTTTTTGATACCCATACTTTCGAAAGGTTCGTTGCGGCCATCAACGCTAAAAAAAAGGCAACGACTGCTCCTAAAATCGTTGACAGAAAAGCTAAACCGAGCGTAATGCCGACTTGGTAAAAAGCTTCTCCCCAACCAAAATGGCTGAGTGCAGGTTCCAGGAACATCGTTTTCAAGTTATAGACGGTGGCCGGAATCGCTTTCCCTAAATCCAGCCCCGTATAGTCGAAGAAGAGAAAGGCCATGATGGTGAGTGCAGTCAGCACCGCCAGCGTCCCGCTCATTACGCGTTCCGCTTTGTTGCCCGATTTAATCGTAATTCGGCCGTCACGCGTCCTTTTTTTGTACGTTGTTGCTTCCATTATAGAATCACCTTCCGAATATGGTTTGAAATTAGTTCGATCATGATCACGGCGATGACGATACTGAATGTAACAAGCGCGACAGCGTTATAGTTCAGCGTTTTGTAATACAAATCGAATGCGAATCCAATTCCTGTCCCTGTTAAGATCCCCACCAATGTCGCATTTCGAATATTCGTTTCAATCATAAACAAGATCCAGCTGATCATCTGCGGCAAACATTGGGGAATGACCGCTTTATAGACAATTTGAAAGTATGTTGCACCTGTTGCTCTTAATGCTTCAACTGCGCTCAGGCTTGCTTCATCTATGGATTCTATAAACGCCCTCGTTAAGAATCCGACGGAACCGACGAATAATGCCAGATACCCTGTCACTGAATTTTGTCCAAAAGAAAGCAGCAAAATCAAAGCCCAGGCAACCACGGGGATATTCCTTGAAACAGAAGCGATGAAACGGGCAAAGACGCCCATTGCACTGTTGCTTCCTGTGGTTTTAGATCCCATTAAGCCCAGAAAGATAGCGACAATTGTCGCTGTCGTCGTGGCGGCAATGGACATCAGGACGGTTTCGATTAATTCTTCCAAAATCGTTGGTAATTTTTCCAGTGATTCCTGTGTGATAAACAAATTGGAAAAAATCCACACGATCGCTTCAGGCAAGGTGGCCATTCCATGCAGGATATTAAAGTTTGTTATGTCTGCTGATAAATACGTCAATACGATAATAATGACAGAGATAATTACCGTCTGCTTTTTACGTTGGCTTCGCATCACTTTTTCATTCATTCGGTTTTGCTCCTCACACCGTAATTAACTTTCGGGTCTCTCTCGTTTCTGTGCCATAAATATTGTCAATATTTTCAGCCCCAAGCCTGTGGCTCGGCCCATCAAATACGACTTCACCTTTTTTCAAACCAATAATCCGATCGGAATAGCTGCGGGCCATTTCTACTTGATGCAAGTTGACGATGCACGTAATATTAAGCTCCAACGTAATGGATTTCAAATGGTCCATGATAACTTTGGAAGCGTTCGGATCAAGCGAAGCAATCGGCTCATCGCATAGAATGATTTTCGGTTCCTGGATAAGCGAACGCGCAATGCCAACGCGTTGCTGCTGCCCCCCGCTTAACTGATCGCAGCGTTTATACGCATGTTCTTCTATGCCTAATTTCTTTAGCAGGAAAAACGCTTGTTCTTTCTCCAATTCCGTAAATTTCCCTAATACGCCTTGGAGCGTTGTTTTATAACCAAGACGCCCGTGCAGTACATTTTCAATAACGGATAAACGGGGCACCAAGTTATAATGCTGGAAGATCATGCCGATGTTCGTGCGCAATAACCGTAAATCTTTTTTATTCAGACTGCCTACGTCCGAATGGTCAAAATGGACTTTGCCTTCATCGATTTCAACCATTCGATTGATGCAGCGCAAGAGCGTGGATTTGCCGGCACCAGATGGACCAATAACTGAAACGAATTCACCGGCCTCCACTTTAAAACTAACGTTATTTAATACTTTCGTTTCCGAATTGTATGTTTTACCGAGTTCTTCAACTGTTAATAAGGACATGTTTATCGGCTCCTTTTTTAGCGCGTATTTACAAACTTAAAGCATGCATGTTGAAAAATGCATGCTCTAATTTTTCACTTTGGCAGTTGATGTTAGTTGTTTGATAGCTCTCGGATTGGATCGAACCATGCGTCTTCCACTACTGAAAATCTTTCCTTGCCTGATTTAAAGAACAATCCTGACTCTCCTGAATCTTCCGGGACAAAGATTTTTTCATTATTCGCAATGTCATCTGAAACAAATAATTCTTGCAGGAGATCAAAATCTTCTTGTCCCAGTACATCTGTATTCGCAACGAACGGTGCGTTTAATACTGGCGTTACACCCATCAATGTAAATTCACTGCCGGTCACCGAGTTAAAAGGCTCAGCGGCATCTTCTTTTACTTTATAGACGGAACCGACCGTGTTTTTGTCACCTTCAGCTACTTCCACATAGCTTTCAACACAAGTGTCACAGAATGCAGCAACCTCCGCAGCGCCGCTCAATAAATTAACCGCAGAACCTTGATGAGAATTACCGAATAGGACTTGAGAGAAAAGCGCTCCGCCTTGCATTAAATCTTCCTGGCTTAAGTCTTCAAAGCCCGGCTTTTCTGCATAATGTCCGATAATCGTTGACGCGGGTACAACAAACCCTGAGGTTGAGCTGTTTGATACGAAGGACATCTTTTTCTTTTCAATCGCATCAAGTGAAAATTCGCCGTCCACCTTAAAGTTTTCTTGATCGTCCTTATTTACAGCTAACCAGCTGTGATACATTGCATCATCCAAGGTGCCTGATTCGCCAGTAGGAACAACTAAAGGTTCGATTACTTCGTTGCCTTCGTTCGCTTCGATATAACCTTGTGCTCCCATAAATGCTAGGTCTGCATTGTTGTTTACTAATGTTTCGATAGCGATTGCATAATCCGTCGTTAACTGATGTTCTACTTCTTTGCCTGTTGTTTCTGTAATGACTTTGCCAATTTCTTCACGTGAAGATTTCATGTCTGTACCGGATTCATTGGGATACCAAACGATTTTGATCACATCATCCACTTCTGTTTTCCCAGCCCCTGCAGCTCCTTCTGAACATGCAGACAACATAAAGGCTGCTGCTAAAGACAAAGTGATGACAGACAAATTTTTCTTCATTATTTTTACTCCCCTTTTCCTAACTAAATTGGCCGTTCAAGGTCCTTAATCAGTTTCATTGAATCATGTATTCTATAAGCAAAGTGTATATTTACACGATTAGCACAGACTCTTAACGTTATTAACACCTTTTAGCTGGGTGGGGCTTACAATGTCCCCCACGTTAACCGCCGCTCCAAATGAACCGTGATAATCGGATCCGCCCGTCATCACCAGGTTATATTTTTCTGCCAACGCTTCCACCCGGTGGTGGTCCTCCACTGTATGATCCATATGATTCCGTTCAATCCCGCTTAATCCGGCTTCCACCAGTTCCGGAATCATGTCATAGGAATCCAACTGGCCTGGATGAGCCACGACAGCAACTCCTCCGTCTGCTTTAATCGCCCGGACCGCATCGAATGCATCGATGTAGCGAACATCCCCCGAAGCAACGCCATCTCCTTTAAACAAGCTTTTATACAATCGCTTATATTCAGGTGAAGTATAGGCGGCATCCGTCAAAGACTTCATAATATGTTGTTTGTAAATCGTCTTAGACGGCTTCGCAAGTTCAACAATCGCTGCTAAATCCAGCGCATATCCTGCGGCTTGAAGCTTCTCGATTTGCTCTAGTGAATGTTCCTGTCTCCGTTTCAGCAGAGGCTCGCATATTGACTTCATGTGCACGGCATTTGAATGGAAATTATACCCGAGCACATGTACTTTACGGTCCCGCTTAAAGTCATACGCCGAAATTTCAATCCCCGGAACAAGTTCAATTCCATATTTTTCACCGAGCCTAGTGAGTTCCAAAAATTCTTCGACCGTATCATGTTCAACAAAACTTAGTTGAGCCACTCCATTATCACGGGCCTTCTTAATCACTGCTTCCGCACAATCAGAACCATCTGAGTAGCGGCTGTGGACATGCAAATCGGCTCTCATAAAACTGCTGTTTCTTTTGCGGTTGTCAGCTGCCTTGTCTGCATATCGAATACCTTGTCGCAAAGTCCTTCCATAAACTCGATATCATGGAAAATGCCAACCAATGTTGTTCCGTTGTTTTTCAATTTCTCAATGATTTGGCGGACTTTCTCTTTCGATTGGTGATCCAAACTTGCAGTCGGTTCATCAAGTAGTAATAACCGTGGTTTTTTCACTGTCGCCATAGCGATATTCAAGCGTAATTTTTCACCGCCGGAAAATGTATTGGGATAGCTGTCCCATAACTTCGAATCGAGTTCAAAATGCGTTAATGCTCTTTCCGCTTCCACTCGTGCCACTTCCTCTGACTCACCCATTTCCAGCAATGCATTGGTCACGAGCTGCCGGCAAGTTGTTCTCGGCATCACATTCAAAAATTGCGACACATAGCCTATTTCATATTTGCGCAAATACAGCATTTGCCTTTCCGTCACTTTCGCCAAATCAATGATTCCAAATCGGCCTGAGTCGTAAAGCAGCTTTCCTGAATCCGGCAGATACGTACGGTAAATACTTTTCAAAATGGTGGATTTCCCGCTGCCGCTTTTACCTACAATGCCAATGAATTCCCCTGCGTCCAACGTGAAATTAATATGTTCCGTTGCAGGCATCGTTTTGCTTAAATGATGAATAGTAAATCGCTTGCCAAAATCGGTTATTTCCAGCATCGCCATGTCACTGCCTCCTCGCTCTACTATTTCGTTCGGTAATTCGTCGTGGTGATCAATGCACCATTCACCATTGTGGCAGTCAGCATCGGATACCCGTCATCCATTCTTTCAATAACAAGAATGTCGGCTTTCTTCCCTCTTTTGATCGATCCCAATTCATCATCCATGCGTACTGCTTTTGCTGGATTAAGGGTGACCATCATAAACATTTTGTGCAAATCATTGTCGTGTTTTTCATGCAGATCGAATATGGCATGCAAAAGTGCGGCCGGATAATAATCACTGCAAAGAATATCCACGCAATCGTGTCCAATGGCTTCTGCAGCTGATAAATTTCCGGAGTGCGAACCGCCAAGCAGCACATTGGGAGCTCCAGCAATTGTATACAACCCAAGCTCTTTTGCTTTTAATGCCACATCAAGCGTGATGGGGAATTCACTGATTGTCGTTCCAAATGTTTTCACCAGATCCAATTTCTGTAGGTTGTCATCGTCGTGTGAAGCTATCGCAATGCCTTTAGCCAAAGCGATGTCGGCCACTTCTTTGATTTTTTCGATCGTTAAAAACTCTGTACTCTGGCGTTCCGCGATTATTACGTTCACAGCGTCATCCGTGATATTGCGGTATCCTTTTAATGTTTCCCGGTAGACTTCCAAGTTGCGGTATTGCCCTTGTCCCGGTGTATGGTCCATAAAGGACAGCAAATGCACTTTGTCGTCTTCGATATTTTTAACAAGTTGATCAACTTCATCAATATTGTCAATTTCGAAACGTGCATGCAAACGGTGGCGAATGAGATGCAACTGATGATGGGTAGCGTCAATGGCATCTACCATGCGCTGGATATTATGCGGATTCCGCATCGGTTTGTGCGTAAAAACATCTTCCCGGTAAAAAGACAGGGAATGGAACATCGTCGTTATCCCATGGCCGATTAATATTTTTTCCGCCTCTCTTAAGCTTATGTTGAAATCCATCATGCTAGTCGGACGGGGGGAAGCAATCGTTTCAATATAATCGGAATGGATGTCTATAAACCCCGGAGAAATAAAGCCGCCCCGCGCATCGATCAACTGAGCATCTTCGAAATGGACGATATCTTTTTGAGGAATAATCTCTTGGATCGTTTCTCCTTCAATAACAACAGCGTGCCCTTCAAGTATTGCTTCTTCTGTTATGATTTTCCCATTATGAATAATGTACACGGTGGCTGTTCCCCCTATAATAATGAGTAGACTAATTGCTGCGTATATTCATGTTGTGGATCTTCCAAAATCTGATCCGTCAACCCTTCTTCAATGATGGCGCCATTCAGCATGACCACCGTACGGTCTGCCAGCATTCTAATAACTGCCAAATCATGGGACACGACGAGCATGCTGATGCCTAATTCTCGTTGAATGGTTTTGATTAAATCCAAAACATTTGCTTGTACCGACAAATCCAATCCGGTTGTTACTTCATCCAAAAACAAAACTGGCGGATTATTAGACAGCGCTTTGGCAATTTGGACCCGCTGCTGCATCCCTCCAGAAAAATTGCGGGGCTCTTCTTTCATGCGATGCAAGGGGATATGCACACTTTCTAACAACTTTTTGCTCGTAGCTTCCATATCCCTTACGTTGCGGTTGCCAGCTGCAATCAGTTTTTCTGCAATATTCCCGACAGAAGAAAAGTTCATTTTCAAGCCATGCACCGGATTTTGATAAACCATGCCATAACTATGATTACGGATAAACCGTTTTTGCTGCGTCGATAAGTCAAAAACATTCTTGCCTTCTAGTGTTGGATCTTTGATATAAGCTTCGCCGGATGAGACTTCTGCATCGAAGTACAAACATTGCATCAGCGTGGACTTGCCACTTCCGCTTTCCCCGACAATCCCTAAAATTTCTCCTGGATATAAATCCAATGAAATGTCTTGGCAAGCATATACGGTTCCGCAGTTTATACAGTAGTTTTTCTCTAATTGCCGTTTATCTATTTGCCCACATTCACGGCAACCCGGACCAAATTGCTTCCGTAAGTTCCTTACTTGCAATACCGGTTCCTCATGCATAGCTGCCTTTCACCTCAGCTTCCTCTTTCTCATTCACGTTGTCGTTCATCCGTTCCATACAATAACTCGTATCGTTGCATTGGTAGATCGTTTCTCCGGTTATGTGATCAATCAGTTCGTCCAAAAATACATCCGCCGCGCTGCATAAGTGGCAATGCACACCTTCAAACGATTCCACTGTAAATGGATAATCATCAAATGCCAATGACTCTACATTTGTATAAGGTGGAACGGCATAGATTTTCTTTTCCCTTCCAGCGCCGAGCAGGATCAAGGCATCGGATTGGTGCATTTTCGGGTTGTCAAAACGTGGAATCGGACTAGGCGCCATTACATATCGATGATTCACATATACAGGGTGATCCGCGGCAGTCGCAGTTTTCCCGAATTTCATAATCTGTTCGAATAACATTAACCATGCACCACTATAATCATCTTCTGAATGCATTCTCTTCGTTATATATTCTCTTGCTTCCACGCCGCGAAGTGGCTCTGGCATCGGAACTTGCAAGACAAAAATTTGTTCTTTTGTTAACGCAATTTCCGGTATGCGGTGTCGTGATTGAATAATATCGGCATCTTCCGTGAGATCTGTAAGTTCAACGCCCGTGGTTTCATGAACCAGTTTTTTGATGCTGACAGCATTCACGGACTCGTCCGCACCTTGGTCTATGACTTTCAGTACATCGGATTTCCCTATAATCGAAAGGGTGATTTGCAATCCGCCAGTTCCCCATCCTCGGGCAATCGGCATTTCTCTCGACGCAAATGGCACTTGATAGCCTGGTATTGCTACAGCTTTCATGATGGCACGGCGAATTTCTTTTTTTGAACCTTCGTCAAAGAATGCAAAATGCGTCTCAGCCTTCATTTTCCCGCACTCCTTTCTTCACTTGACGGATACTGTCCAATTTTGATTGGAATGTTACGTAATGCGGTAATTTCAAATGGGAAATGAAGCCGGTAGATTCCACAGAATCGATGTGCAGCAAAACGAATTCTTCATCATGCGTTGGAAAATCGGAATTTGTATGCTCTAGGCATTGATCCAGGATGCTCATCGCAATTGCTTTCGTTTCGTTTTGGCCATAACAAATGCCGTACCCGATTTCAAACTCCAGTTCATCTTCGTTGCTTTCATTTTTCACTTTGACTGGAACAAAAGATTCCACTTCCGTCACTTTTATTTCTCCGATATAGAACTCATCTTCAGCGTCGTGCTCAATTTCGTTTGGATGCTCGACGTAAATAGGTACAGCGCCTACTCGCACTTCACCGACTGTCGGATGGACTTGCCCGTATCCTCTTAGCGAGGCATAGCCCAGAGAGGTGACAGCTCCTGTTTGTCCGCGTGTCAACACTTGCAGTCTGGCGCTGCGGCTTGTCGGGAAATCCAAATTTTGTTTTGTAATATCTATTGGAGGAGTATTGTCTGCCTCGTATTTTTCAAACAAGCCTTCTTCACGCAAATGCTCTACTACCTTCGGGAAGTACTGTACTCCCTCGGAAGGTTCGATATGCTGTAATTCTTGCTTATAATTTTGGAGCCATTGCTGATTTTTTGCTGCGTTTTCTTCTACCAGGTTAAAATCCAGTAATCTATGCGTGTAGTCGTAGGTCGGACCTAACAACTGCCCTCCTGGAATATCTTTGAAACTTGCTGAAATACGTCGCTCAACCAGCATGGTTCCTGTTTCAACTGTCTGGCTATAATAATTGCGCGGCAATGTGGAACGGTGTGCACGCATCAAGAAAACGGCTTCCTCCATGCTTCCTTCCGCTTGCTTGATAGACAATGCAGCCAGGTAAGGCGAATACAAGCTGCTTTCGGACATCACTTGGTCTACCATGCCACGCATGGTGGACATGATCGTATCAACCGCAATTATTTCATTGCCTTTTAAACGTTCGTACTTCAGTCTTTTTATAGAAGCTTCAATTGCCTCAGTGCCGCCTTTTACCGGAACATACCCCATTTAGTTCACCCCCATAAGTTTTACTGAGGTTGTCCTAGGAATGCAGACAATTTGTGATGCTTCATCTGTAAAGATTAAATCTATGCCTATCGGATATTCCTTTGTCCGTTCATTTCTGGCTTGCCATAAAGCGGTGCTAAAACTCGTATCGAGCTGTGCTGTGTGTTGAACCCCTGGTCCGGTTAAAGTCAGTTCATTTTTATTTGATAAAAGTGAACTTTCAATAATCCATGTTGATGATTGCTGGGGATCAATAAGATTGCCATCTTTACATTGTTTTAATGCCTCTTGGATTGCCGCTTCAGTATCTTCACGCAATACAATGACAAAGTCCGCTTTGTCAATCGGGGCAAATCTGGCTAATGTATAATTTGAAATTTGTTCTATTAAGTCTTGTCGGTTTTCTGAAAGGATATGGAATGTAACCTCTGCATCCAGCAGCGTCATCGCACTCAGCAGTGTGGCTTCATAACAAGGAAGATGGTAATCGACTCTTTCAGCATTTTTTTGGATGGACGAAATTGTGCCTGGCCGTGACATACTATGCAATATTTTTCTAAAAACCTGCTGCAAATCATGTACTTGATCAATAGCCATACTATCTCTCCTGTAAATTTAGTTTGTTTGGATCGCCTTAAACTTCCATTGTTTCAAAACGGACTTTCGTTTCAAAAAGTTCCGCTTGCTCTTTCGCTCGCTGTTTTAGAATCATGTGTTCCTCTTTTATCAGCTCCGCTTTCCAACCAGAGGTTTCCGGTAAGTCAGCTTTATAGGCTGCATCAATAATTGCTAAATTTTTGGCCAGTTCATCTTGCATACCAACAACAATGCCGATACCGATGCGTTTCTCAATTTCCACTTTGGCTTCGGTCACGAGGACTTCTCCGATATAGAATAAGGAATTCTTTGCAGATTCACGCATCTTAATCATTGTTAAGCCATATTGTGGAGCAACGATTTCCCGACACTCATAACGATCGACAATCGTTTTTACAAAATTTTTAGCCAAACTGCAATCACCTTGAATGAGAATCTCGGTTCTTCTGCGTCTTTTCATATTCGATGCATCCTCCTTTACAAAACTCATCGTAACTTGTCGCCAAGTTCGCGTGTTTTACGTAACCGTTAAGAAATCGTAAACCTTCTTCACAATCCGGCCAAAAAAAAAACAGGCAAAGGAGTTTTAATCCTTTACCTGTTTGTTCCTTAATCTATCGTTAATCCATCGTTAAATCATATTTAAACTTATCGCTGCGGTACAGTATTTTCGTATGTTCCAGCACTTTTCCTGAGCTTACATCTATGCAATCACTTTCTACAATAATGAGGGGCACCATGCTTTTGCATGAAAATAGTTGCTGCTCGTAGGAAGTAGGGAACGTTATACTTAACATGCTTTTTTTACTCGAAAATTCCGAGTAGCCAAGCTTTCGGTAGTAGGCAAACATCGACTCTATTTCATGGCCGTCTTCCATGATTTCAGGAAGCATCGCTGCATTTACAAATGAATTATGTATGGCGATCGGCTCACCATTGATATAACGCAACCTTCCAATTTTATAGACATCGTCATCTTCTTTAGCGTTTAAACTTTGATATATCCCTTCGTTGAAACGAATTTTTTCACAGTATATATTATGCGTTTTTAAATCGTAACCTGATTGCTTCATCTTATCTGTAAAGCTTGTTTTGCCCGTCAAATTCAAGTGAATTTGAATCGATGCCTCTTTTAGATAACGCCCCTTGCCTTGCTTCGAATAAATGTATCCCCGTTCTTCTAACTTGGTAAGTGCATTCCTTACCGTCATTCTTGGGACCCGGTATTTTTCTGCAAGTTCATTTTCAGACGGAAATTTCTCCCCGTATTTAAGTTTCTTTGAAACGATTTGATCCATGATGTCATCAACGATTTGAGTTTCCTTATCTGCTGACATAAGAAGCATCCCCCTTCATTTTTTTGGTGCCTCTGGAACAAAAAAACCCGAGAGTTTACACACTCATATGTATCACGCTTCTACTCTGCTCTATTTAAAATACCATAATAATATGATTCCTAGTAATAAACCACTTGTCCCTCTCTCATGAAACCATACATTTCAGAGATGCGATTCCAAGCCTTTTTTCTTAAGCTATAGCTCACTTCCGTTCTATTAGAGGTGGCTATAGTTTTTTTATTCCCAATAGTGTTGGCCGGGCTTAGTAAAACTCTATAAAGGGTAAACAAAAGCAAAGTTGGTGTCAGTTCCGCTGACTTGGAGCGTCCTGTCATTGGCAGAGATTCAGCTTTGATTTGCCGCGGCAATCTGGTATATTCAAAAAAATGAAACTTCTGCAAATACGGAACGTATTTTTAAAAGAGGTGAGCATATGGGGTTTTTAAACCGCTTATTCGGCGGGAAGGAAAAACAGGCACCGGAAGTGGAAAAACGGACGCTGCGCAATTTGCGCGTCAAAGATTTTGTCACTTATGACCTTGTTGATTACGAAGTCGTCGGCAAAATCCATTACGACGACAGCGGCTATACGTGGGATGCCTATCAGCTGACGTCTGGCGGCAAAAGCACCTGGCTCAGCGTGGAAATGGACGATGAACTTGAAGTAGGCATGTATGAAAAGTTCCGGATTCCGGGGCTCGAACCCGGAGCCAAGCAAATCACGCATGACGGCAAAACGTATCATTTGGAAGAGAAAGGCCGGGCGTACGTCACCTCCCAAGGCCGCAGCGAGAACGTCAACGGTGCGGAAATGGACTATTACGAATACCTGGATGAATCCGGCGATATCTTCCTGTCCGTTGAAGTATGGGGCGGCGAAGTGGAAGTCAGCAAAGGCTCCAAAATCGAAGAATACGAAATCACCATATTAGCAGCAAGCTAAACAAATTGGAGGAGAGAATATGTTTCAATTTTTCAGTCGTGTACGAACGTATGTAGAATCCGAGCTTAACGCAGCACTTGATAAAGCAGAAGATCCGGTAAAAATGCTCGACCAGTTTATGCGGGACATGGGCTTGGACATTCGGGATGCCGAAACGGCTGTCGCAAAACAGCTTGCCAACGAAAAGATCCTGAAGAAAAAATACGACGATGCCAGCAGCATGGTCGCAAAACGCCAGAAGCAGGCCGAAGAAGCTGTGGAAGCCGGCAATGAAGACTTGGCCCGCCGTGCACTTGAAGACAAACAGAACCATGTGGTCCAGGCGAACTCCATGAAAGAAGCTTACGAACGGGCAGCCAATGACTCGACGGTGCTGCGCGAAAAACTAGGCGAAATGAAACGCGAATACGACGAAATGCAAATCAAGAAAGATTCGCTGAAAGCACGTGCGGAATCCGCGAAAACGCGCACTAAGATCAATCGTACGATGAGTTCGGTCGACAGCGGCGAATCGCTCCAAGGGTTCAACCGCATGGAAGAAAAAGTCATGCACCTGGAAGCGGAAGCGGAGACATCGGAAGATATGCGGGCAGGCTCACGCACGCTCGATGATGAATTCGATTCGCTGAAAAAAGGCAGTGCCGTGGACGACGAATTGGCAGCCATTAAAAAACAGTTTGGAAAAGAATAACGAACCGCGGTCCGCCCGCTTGCGGGCGGGCCGTTTCCGTTCATATGGAGTGTTTAAACGATGATTAAAAAAACTTGGCTAACGGGCCTTGTGGCTGCCGTCCTGTTCTTATCGGCATGCGGCAGCCTCGTACAGGCGGAAGATTACGTGGAAGACAATTATGCGTTTGTCAATGCGATCCAAAGCGACGCCGGCGATAACAGCCGCGCCATGATGTACCGGTCCAACAAAGACATTGAAGGCACCATAGCGGAATTGAGCGGCATCCAGGAGCCGGAACAAGTCGGCGAGAAAGTGGAAGGCCGTCAAGTAATGGTCTATGACAAGGAATTCATCATTTTGACAGAGGACCCGGACAATCCCGGCTCTACCCTCGTGGAAGTGGCAGAAGATGAATTTGTCCGCAACCATTACAACCCCGGCTTTTTCAGCGGTATGTTTTTCGGTGCGTTCATCGGCAATAGGTTCGGTTCCGGCTGGAGCCAATCGCAAGCAACTCGCTGCGCGCGTGGTGGATGTTATTCTGGCGGCGGCGGATACAGTTCAATCCCATCATCTACTACGGGCGGGCGTGGATCCGGATTCCGCGGAGGCGGACCGGGTGTCGGAAAATAACTCATAGCAAAGGAGCTTGACTAGTGAATTCATTCTTACTGACGTTTTTATATTTCCTGGCAGCGATCGCTGTCGTCCTTGTCGGCCTCGTTATTTTTGAACTATTGACGAGAAAGTACAAGGACTGGGAGGAAATCAACGCAAACAATACGGCCGTCGCTTTGTCGATTGCCGGAAAAATCATCGGTACGTGCGTCATCTTGACCTTCTCGATTTTGGAGAATGACACCATTCTCGAGACTGTCACTTGGGGGCTTTTCGGGTTGCTTCTCCAGTTTGTCGCTTATTTCCTGTTCGAATTGCTGACACCCCGCTTTTCCGTGGAAACCCAATTAAAAGAAAGAAACACTTCAGTCGGCATCATTTCGTTTGCCGTTTCAGTCGGTTTGGCGTTCGTCATCGGCGCTTCTATTACGTAAGGCGGTGTGTTGAATGCTGACTGAACAAGAATCCGTCCGGCAAAGCCGGGCGATTTACTATGCCTCCGGGATCGTCTCCATCTGCGGCATCATTTTCGAGGTGCTGTTCGGAGCGCTCGGTTCATACATTTTAGGAGATGGAGTGAAGCAATACACACTCACCATCTCCCTTTTTTTAACGGGAATGGGCATCGGCGCTTACCTCAGTGAGAAAATGACCCGCCATTTGATTGCATCGTTCGTATGGATTGAATATTCTATCGGCCTCATCGGCGGATTTTCCGCAATGCTGCTGTTCGGCGTAACGGCTTACCTGCCGCCGGGCACCAGTTCGCTGTTTTTGTACAGCGTCATTCTGATTGTCGGTTCTCTGACAGGTGTCGAGCTGCCGATTTTGATCCGCAAAGCGAGCGAAATTGGCGTGTCCCTCCAGAAAAGCGCTGCCAAGGTACTGTTTTCCGATTATGCAGGCGGGCTTGTCGGCGGGCTGCTTTTTCTGTTTTTGCTGCGCCCTTATTTCGGGCTGGTGAAAACGGCTTTTCTCGTAGCATTGATCAACGTGGCGGTCGCCCTGTGGATCGTCTTCCGCTTCAAGCATGAATTGAAGCGCTTTAAACTGCATGCTTCGTTCGGCGTTTTGTTTTTAGCTATTCTTGTACTCGGTGCTTTGTTCGGAGAGCAGGCGGCGTTTCATTTCGAGCAGCAGCTCTACAAAGACCCTGTGATTTTCTCAGAGCAGACGTCGTACCAGAAAATCATTTTGACGAAGCAGCAAGGCGATACCCGGCTTTACTTGGACGGCCAGCTGCAATTCAGCTCTTCCGATGAACACCGCTATCACGAAATTCTCGTCCACCCACCAATGGCTGCGGCGGCACGGCATGATCGTGTCCTCGTACTTGGCGGCGGTGACGGTCTCGCGGTCCGTGAATTGCTGAAATACGAAAATCTTGGAAGTGTCGACTTGGTCGACCTCGACCCCAAAATGACCGAAGCCGCAAGAAATCAGCATTTGCTGACGGAGCTCAACGAAAACTCGCTCGATGACCCGAAAGTGAATGTCTTCAATGAAGACGCGTTCCGCTTTTTAGAATCTGCGGAAGGCTTTTATAACGTCATCATCATCGATTTGCCCGACCCGAACAACGAATCACTCAATAAACTTTACACACAGGAATTCTATTCACTCGCCCGCAATCATTTGCATCCGGCCGGCGCCATGATGGTCCAGGCGACAAGCCCGGTGTTTGCACCGCAAGTCTACTGGACTATCGATAAGACCATCGAGGCAACCGGCCTTCAGACCGAAAACCTGCACGCCGACATCCCGAGCTTTGGGGGCTGGGGCTACGTGCTCGCTTCCCGTTTTGGAATAGATGTGGAAAGCCTTGCCATTATGGATGACACCGAATATTTGACCACTGAGCTGCTGCCGGCATTGACGGCATTCGGCAAAGACGAAGACGCGGTGATCGAAGACAGCAATGGCGAAGTGATTAAGCTCGAGCCCAATACGCTGATCCGGCCGAACTTGATCGAAGTTTATGAGAAAGCATGGATGAATTACTGAAATGATACACGCGTTTTTGGCGGGTGAAGATTTTCTGCAAAAAAATTGCGGAAATCAACCGGCCATTGATACGTAAAAGCGCACCCTTCCAAATGGAGGATGCGCTTTTTTGATTTGATTTCAGTTGATCCATCAGAATAGCGATGGTTCTCTATCAGCTGTCAATCGGCTTCCCATGCTTACCTTGCTTCGGCATGTCCAGAGGAGTGAAATAATAGTCACATCCTTGCCAATCGAGTTCCTGGATTAGAATATCAAAAGAGCTTCGGAAAAATTCTTGGATCGTCCGGCTCGGATCGGCGGAACGGGCTGCCGTTTCCAGGTCCAGAAAAAATTCGCTCTTCTCTGGATCGTAATAGGCTTCGGCAGGCTGCAAGGAGGATGTATCGAGCTCTTTATAGAGAAAAGGATAAGGCAGCACGAAAAATGTCGGCTTATCGACGTTGTCATCTCCTAGCCAGAAACCGTATTCCAGCATATGCTCATCAAAAGCAGCTTTTTCGATAACTTTGTCCATGGGAAAGGCTGCAGGGATGCCATGCAAAATCAGCAGCGATACATCAAATGTGCCCCAAAATAGCGCTGGTTTCACTTTCCGGCAGCGCATCGGGCCGACAAACTTCAGCTGTTCCCGCAGCGCATAATGGAAAAGTTTTAACCCTCTTAGCGCATCCTTCTGGTTGAACGTTAAGGGAGCCGCATCTTCGTTCAACATCTTTTTATAAGCCATTTCCTGCGGCTTCGGGTTGATCGACAGCATGATCCCCCGGCTGTTCAACGCTTGGAAAATCTCGTCAAAATAGTCTTTGATGGATTTTGACGTTTCCAGTGGCACGCTTTGACTGTCGCCGTCCACATTGATTTGAATTCGACTGTTGATGATGTCCAAGTCGATTTGAAACGTTTCATCGCCATGAAACAATAAGCCGGTTGAGAAGCCCTCAGGTGTGACAGCCAAGGTTACATGCGCCCATTGCGGCTCTTGCTGCGCGGTTTCCAGTTTTATCTTCCCCAGAATCTGTGAGATCAAATGCAGCGTGAATTTGGTATCCGCCCACTCCGAATGCTTTATCATCTCAAGCTTCATCGCGTTCTCCTCCTTGGTCTGCTTGTTCAACTTCTGTTTTTCTCTATTGTTTTCCGAAGCCGTTGACGTTTGTTTTTCTTTCCACTTCTTTTATTCGATGCCAGCAGACATTTTCCTCTACTCTGTAAAAAAAGCGAACTGGATTGATTGCCAATCAGCTTCTGGTGCACAAATGCTTTGCTTGCTCAGACAAGCGAAATGCATCCATCTTTGATTTGGGGGCAACAGTTTCGCCCGTTAACATGAACTAAATCGCAGTTAACATGACTTAGCAAGGCGTTAACATGAAGTGCGGAAGAGTCAACATGAGCTAGCTAGCCATTAACATGAACTATTAGAAATTTAACCGGTACTAGCTGAGAAGCATCTCTCTACAACCCAAGTTCAAGAGTGTAAATGGAAAAGCCGTTCGCCCCAGCGAACGGCTCCTTAATAGAAAGAGCGCATTTCGGCTTAGCGAAATGCACTTATCTTTGTTTTTGGGGCAACAGGTTCGCAGTTAACATGAACTAGCTAGAAATTAATATGAGTTACCGCCCATAGTATTCCTTCAAAGCGTTGCTGTATCCGGTATAGTTCTTCTGTCCAACGCTTGTAAAAACGTTTCTTTCCTCAAATTTCATTTCGGTCTGGCTAGCTCAAAAATCTCACCAAGGGTGGCATAGTTTGCGCCGGCCAAACGGCTGACGGCACCCAGCCCTCTCGGATCAATGCGGCCGTTTTCGTAAATCGCCTCGTCGACATGGAACTGGACAATTTCGCCGATAAACAAATCGCTGCCAGGGCCTTCGCCGCCAAACGGCACAGCCTGGACCAACCGGCATTCCATGCGCACTTTCGATTCGGTGATCCCCGGAACTGAAACCGCTGTACTCGGAACGGGTGTCAGGCCGAAGGTGTCCACTTCACTTTCGGAGGGTGGCAAGGATGCGGAAGTTTCGTTGATCTTTTCCACATTTTCGCCGTCCACAATGTGCACAACGAATTCCCCGCTTTCGTAGATGTTGCGGGCCGTATCCTTCAGTTCTCCCTTTGGCCGCTGAATGGCCAATGACACCATCGGCGGATTGGACGAAACGATATTGAAATAGCTGAATGGTGCCCCGTTGACAACTCCCGCTTCCGATTGGGTCGTCACAAACGCAATAGGCCGCGGAATAATGGACCCGACCAATAATTTATAATTGTCCCGCTCAGTGTTTTGCTTCGGATCGATTGAAATCATGTTCTTCAGCTCCTTTTCATTTAGTAACTAAATACCCTAAAATGTTCTGCTCAATATCTATTTTGAAACTAAATCCCTGAATGTCTTTGTTCCTTGGGAGCGGAACAATTCAAAAGAGCTGAAAACGCCAAAAAGAACGACCGTAAAGTGCACCACACTTTACGATCGTTCTTCTTTTTACTTTCACGGATAGTTTCAAGCCCAATTAAGAGCGTTTTAAATGTGAAGGTGCCGTTCCGAAGCTGTTCTCTCAGAAGGTCCGATTTCATTTAAGACCGCTGGCTCTTCAAGCTTTCTCATAACTGCCGCCACGTCAGTTGCCCGAATCGGCTCTTCTTTCAACACATGAATCGTTTCGTTTTCCCGAACCGCCTGGACGGCAATTTCATCGATCCAGCGGCTTGGTATTTCTAAGTCCTTGAGTGACACCGGCAAGCCGATTTTTTGATAGAATGCCATCAACCCTTCGGCTTCTGCCGGTTTCTCTTCCAGTAGCAATTGCACGAGCACTCCGTATGCCACTTTGTCGCCATGCAGCGCCTGATGTGATTCGGGTGCGATGGTCATGGCGTTGTGAATGGCATGCGCACCTGCTACGCGGCCATATTTATCACCGAAGCCTCCGACCATGCCGCCAAGCATAATGATGGTTTCGGCCACCTTGATGAACGCGGCGGACAGCTTTCGCTGCTTGGCATCGGCAATTGCGGCTTCCGCATGTTCAAACATTTCGTCGGCGCATAGTTTCGCGGTGTAATGGGCAATCTTCAAGGCAACCGGCGGGTCTTCAAAGCGGCTGAGCTGGACGTCCGCCTCGAACCATTTCGCGATGGTGTCGCCGATACCGGCGACAAGCATCGGAACCGGTGCATCAATCAATACTTGGGGTTCGACCAAAAGCAGGTCGACGCTTCCTGGGAAAACCGTGTAATGGGTCATTGCCCCTTCGTCTGTGTAGATAACGCTGAGCGGGGTCCACGGTGCGCAATTCGATGCGAGTGTCGGAATCAGCACCAACGAGATGCCGTTTTCATGAGCGACGCCTTTCGCGATATCCAGGACTTTGCCGCCGCCGGCTCCGATGATCGCATCGGCTCCTAATGACTTAGCGAGGCCTGCAACCCGGTCGATTTCTGCAAGCGAACTTTCTCCCTGGTAAATTTCAAATGCAGCTTCAACTCCATCCAGTTCCGGAAAGAAGGGACGCAGCGCTTGCCAGGATTTTGTGCCAGTCAGGATCAGCACTTTTTTAATGTTTCGTCTCATCAACTTATCTTCGAGTCCGTCGAGCACACCGGGATTGCAGATATATTCAGCCGGTGCACCTTTTACAATGATTCCTTCCATTCTTGTCCCCTCCTTGATTAGCGAGATTCCATCCATTCCGGTTTGCCGAAGCCTTCGAAATCGGAATCGATCAAAGCTTCAAATTCCGGAGACTCCACAATTTCCACTAAATCTTTGGCTAATTGCGTGTCTTTGTTTTCCGTCTTGACCGCCACTAAGTTACGGTATTGGTCCGGCATGTCTTCAAGAACAAGCGCATCCTGCAGGTCCATTTCAGCCGCCAGCGCAAAGTTTCCTGGCACAGCTGCCAAGTCCGAGCTTTCAACAGCACGCGGCAAGCCGCCTGCTTCGATTGGCTGGAACACAAGGTTTTTCGTATTTTCATCGATGTCTTTTTCAGAAACCGTCAATTCTTCAGCTGCCGGATCGAGTGTGATCAAGCCGTGGTCCTGCAACACCAAGAACGTCCGCGCAGCGTTGACCGGATCGTTCGGAATAGCGATAGTTGCGCCGTCTTTGATTTCTTCGATTGACTTAAAGATGTTGGAATAAATGCCCATTGGCGCTGTTGGCACGGTGATCAAACCGGTCAGGTCCATGCCGTTTTCTGTCGAGAAGTTTTCCAGGTAAATCGAGTGCTGGAACAAGTTGGCGTCGAGGTCGCCATTATCCAAGGCGTTATTCGGCTGAATGTAATCGCTGAATTCAACAATTTCCACTTCGTAGCCTTTTTCTTCAAGAGCTGGTTTGAATGCCTCGTTCAGCATGTCGCTATAAGGGCCGGCCGTTCCGCCGAGTTTGATGGATTTGCTGTCGGTGTTCGATTCTTCACCACCACCGCCGCATGCGGCGAGCAAGGCAAGCAGGATGAGCAGGATAGCTGGTAAGATGAATTTTTTCATGTGAGTTTCTCTCCTTTTATTATCGTTTGTCTATTGCTTTGGATGTCCAGTCTCCAAGTTGCTGAAGAATTTGGACGAGAACGATCAAGATGACGACGGTGACGATCATGATGGTATTGTCGTAGCGGTAATAACCGAAGCGGATCGCCAAATCGCCGATGCCGCCACCGCCTACGACTCCCGCCATAGCGGAGTAGGCAACCAAAGAGATGATTGTGATCGTGACGCCTTGGATGATGCCCGGCTTCGCTTCCGGCAACAGCACATCTTTGATGATCATCCACGGCGTAGCGCCGACCGCAACAGCGGCTTCAATGACCCCTTTATCGATTTCGCGCAGCGACGTTTCGACGATGCGGGCGAAAAATGGGATGGCTGCGACTGATAGCGATACGCTTGCTGCCGCTGGCCCGATGGTCGAGTCCACCAATAGCTTGGTCAACGGAATCAAAGCAACGAGCAGAATGATGAACGGAATCGACCGCACCATATTGACGGTAAATCCGAGAATCGATTTGATCACCCGGTTTTCCAGAAACAGCCCTTTGTCGGTGACAAACAACACGATGCCGAGCGGCAATCCGACGACAATGGCAATCGCGAGCGACACGCCGATCATGTATAAGGTTTCGCCGAATGCTTTTGAAATATCCGGCCATAATTCGATCATATGCTGAAAATCAAAGCCCATTTTTAATCACCTCCACTTTTGCGCCACGGCCTTCCATATAGGTGATGGCCCTCCTGATATTTTCCGGCTGCCCTTGGATTTCCATCAAGAACAAACCGAGCGGCTTTTCCTGTATATATTCGATGGTACCGTGGAGAAAGTTTCCTTTGACATCAAAATGCTGGACGGTATCGGTGATGACGCCTTCTCCGGCCACCGCTCCCTTGAACTGCACTTTGATGATGCTTCCTGTACACGCATCAAGAATCGGCTGCGGCACATCAAACGACACGACAGAAGAAATGAATTCCTTCGTTAAATCGGTTTTGGGATCCGAAAAGATGTCGTAGACTTCTCCTTCTTCGATGACCCTGCCGTCCTGCATGACCGCCATCCGATCGCAGATTTCTTTGACGACGTTCATTTCATGGGTGATGAGGACAATCGTGATGTTCAGTTCCCGGTTTATCTTTTTCAACAGCCGCAGGATCGACAGCGTGGTATTCGGGTCAAGCGCGGATGTGGCTTCGTCGCAAAGCAGGACCGACGGGTTGTTCGCCAACGCCCGTGCAATGCCGACGCGCTGCTTTTGCCCGCCGCTCAGCTGTGCGGGATAGACGTCTTTCTTATCCGCCAATCCGACCATGTCCAGCAATTCGTCGACCCGTTTCGCCGACTCTTCTTTTGGCCGCTTGGCCGCTTTCAGCGCAAACGCGACGTTTTCGCCGACCGTCTTTTGGCTGATCAAATAGAAATGCTGAAAGATCATGCCGATTTTCAGCCGTGCCTGCCGAAGCTTTTCGCCGCGAAGGTGGGTCAGGTTCAAGCCGTCCACTTCAATTTCGCCGCTTGTCGGCTGTTCCAATAAATTCATGCAGCGCAGCAGCGAACTTTTCCCCGCTCCCGAGTAGCCGACGATGCCGAAAATTTCGCCTTCGTTAATGGTCAGCGTGACGTTGTCTACGCCGGTCACCAGACCTCTTTTCGTTTTATAGTCTTTTGATAGGTTTTGTATGCTGATCATGATGGTCCTCCTCTTTCCTACCAATAAAAAAATGCCTCTTTCATATAGAAAGAGGCACCGTAAATGGAATTGGTTTATCTTTCAGAATGAAATCATTCTGCAGGATTTAGCACCTTCCCAGCTCGTGCTGGGGGTTGCTGGACGTCTTCGGGCCTGTCCCTCGGTCTCTCTTGATAATGTTCCATATGAAGTTGTGTATTGGCTTGGATTTAATAGTATAGGACATCCTAAATGCTGTCAAACCTTTTTTTGAAAGTAATTGCTGTTTTCGAAATTGTTAGACCAGCTTCAGAAGGCGAATTTATTTCGTATTTTTTATTTTGATTGTGAGAATGGGTATGCTCGCTCCCCCTCCTTTCCTACCCCCACTATCAATTTGGATCCCAGCTCCAAAAAGCTTGGAACTATTCATTTACCCCTTCCATCTCTATTGTAGAAAATCCAATATTTAGTTCAGCTGTTGCTTCCCTAACAAGTTGTTCAATGGTTCGGGCATCTTCAAGTCCGTCCCTTTTTGCATAGAGGTGGACGTTCATTGCGTTCTCTTCTCCGTCAATTGACCAAATGCGCAATTGCTGAACCGATTGGTCTCCAGGTATTTTTTCTAATTCCAACCGGACGCTTTTCAAATCGATATTTTCGTATACGCCTTCAAGGAAACATGTCATTCATTGATAACTAGCCAAATGGCTCCATTATATTTCAATGCGTGTATCCGACTATCAAACTAACGGAATTCGCCAGATTTAGTTTTGAATTCCGTCAACTTTTTTATCAAAAGATTTCCAAAACCAAAGTCAAAAAAAAAACAGCATGCTTTAGTTAAAAGCACGCCGTTTTCACTATTATTGTAGATAATTCATTGGATTTACCGCATTAGAACGCGATCCGTTCCATGAACCAATATGAATTTCAAAATGTAGATGCGGACCGGTCGAGCGTCCTGTCGAACCAAGCAAACCGACCGTTTGGCCTTGTGAAACGGCTTGGCCAGCTGATACGCTAATCGCGTTCATGTGAGCGTAAACAGTCGCATAGGATTGGCCATTGATCGAATGGGTAAGAATGACGACATTTCCGTATCCACCCATCACGCCGGCAAAAGAAACATAACCGGACGCTGACGCAGAAATCGGTGTGCCGGTAGCATTTGCTATATCTTGCCCTAAATGCGATTCAGCACCTTCTCCGATATCCCGTCCACCGTAGCCGGATGAGTATCGGCCAGCAACCGGTCTGATAAACATTGCTCCAGAAGAAGGAGCAACTGCGGCTGCAGGGATTGGGCTTACAGAAGGACTTTCTGTTATCGCTGCCGGAACAGCTGAAGCCTTGGAACTGCTGGCAGCTTCCCGAGCCTCTGCAGCGCGTGCTTCTTCAGCAGCGGCCTGTGCTAACGCCTCTTCTTCTGCCGATTGAGCGAGTGCCTCTGCTTCATCTTTTGCTGTGGCTTGAGCGCGCGCTTCTTCAGCTGCTTGTGCTCGTGCTTCTGCAACAGCTTGTGCTCGTGCTTCTGCAACAGCCTGTGCTCGTGCCTCTGCCGCCGCAGCTTGTGCCCGTGCTTCTGCAGCAGCTTTTTCAGCTGCTATTTTTCGAAGACGTTCTTCTTCCGCTTTTCTTGCAATTTCAGCCAAGCGGGCTTGCTCATCAGCGATTTGTTTTTCCAAGTCTTCGCTGATTTCGATTACTTCACTGAATTTAATCTCTAGGCTGCCTTTTTCTGTCGCTAACCTTTGTTGTTCGGCTTCCAGCTCATTTACCAGGCCGGCTTGCTCTTTTTTCTGTCCATCAAACGAAGCTTTTAACCCGACCAGTTCCGAACGGCGTGTTTCCTGGTCATTAAGCTTGCTTTCAACTTGCGTTTTTTGTTCGGCCAATGCTTTTTTGTCATCCGCCTGATTTTGCATAATCTCACGATCCGCTTCAATCAGCGCGTTGACTGCAGAAAAACGGTCAATGAAATCAACGAAACTATTGGCGCCAAGCAGGACGTCGAGATATTCGACCGATCCCCCGCTTAATTGGATGGCACGAGCCCGTTCCTTAAGCAGTCCTGTACGCTCCGCAATCTTTTGTTCAAGTTCTTCAATCGATTTTCTCAATTCATCGATTTCGGATTTTGTCCCTTTGATTTCGGATTGCACCTGATTGATCTTTGCTTCTGTTTCGGTAATTTGGGTATTCAAATCTGCTATTTTCGCCGCAAGCTGCTCCAATTTCGTAGCATTCTGATTGAGTTGCCCCTCTTTTTCATTGATGCCCGAATTTAGTTCGCTTTGCTGTTGCTGGGCTTCTTGTTTTTTCTCTTCTAATTTATCCAGGTTATCTGCATTAGCCGTTGGGACTAAAATGGATATGGCTAATATTGAAGATAAACTGGTCATCATCCATTTCGAAATCAAGTATTTTTTCCCCTTCCGATATCTTTCTGATATTGCTATATATGATTGATAATAATGTAAGAAAGTATTTTCTATGTGTAGAAATCTATTAATTGGCTTAGAAATAATCTTATGTAAGAGTTTACTTCTCAAACCTCTAACCCACTTAGTATATCAGTTAAACCTCTACCACTGATTACAGCCATATTTCAATTTCTTCTATTTGTGAAATATTTCTGTATTATTTTAACTATTCTAATTATTGAAGAAAGATAGCGTAAAGGGATAATAGCTTCCTAGGAGGTAATCTAATGGATAATACTTGGAACAAAACTATTTATAAATTATAGTGGCCTGTTTATGATGTGATTTTTAAAGTTGAATATTTTTTAGAAGCGCGCAAAAATGTAACTTTTTAAGTCCGTATGAATAGGCAATCCACTCAACTTCCCAATAAAAATACACCCTTATTCGTTAGATGGTCGTCTAACAATAAAGGTGTATTTTAGATGCAGAGATAGGGGCACATGTTTTTTTGCCGCGGGCGTCACCGCTGTTTTGCTTCATATCGAGAAATCTCTTAGCGGAGGCGCGTCAAGGGACTAGGCAAGGAGATGGCCAAATGCAATTTGGACCATTTCCTTTGCTTCGAAGCTAGCGCAGCGATGCAACGCTTTTTCATGTCCCGAAGCTAGCGTAGCCGGGACAGAAACAATCGTCTTTGCTCTGCCCAAAGCGCCCAAAGCGGTTTATCAATATCAACATATTTTGTTCAACTTATAACCGCTAAAATATTCCCTTTAGTTAGTCAGCCCATTCAAAATAGTGTCGATATTCCATTCCATCATTTTGATATACGTATCGCCTTCTTCTCCTGGTTTCCCAATCGAATCGGTGAATACTTTCCCTTTGATTTCCATCCCGGTTTCTCTTGAGACCGCTTCCATGCTGCGAGGGTCGATACTGGTTTCTAAAAATAAGCCTTCGATATTCTGTTCTTCAATAAGGTCCACTATATGCGTAATCTGCTTGGGTGTTCCTTGATTTTCCTGATTGATTTCCCAAATATATTCTGCTTGGAAATCATACGCTTGGCTGAAATATTTAAATGCGCCTTCGCTCGTTACAAAAGTACGTTGCTCTTCTGGAATTTCGCTATACCGTTCAATGGCATTTTGATGAAGCGCTTCTAACTCGCCAATATAGGCTTCCGCATTTTGCTCGTATTCTTCCGCATGTTCCGGATCGATCTTAATGAATGCGTCCCTTGCATTTTCTGCGTATTTAATGCCATTTTGCACATCAAGCCAGGCATGAGGATCTTCTTCGCCTTCTTTGCCTTCAGTCGTCAAAAACATTGGCTCGACCCCTTTGCTTAGTGCAAATACGGGTGCATCCTCTCCTGTTTTGCCAGCAGTGTCCAGGAGTTTTTCAAACCAGGAATTCCCTGCTTCAAGATTCAAGCCGTTATAGAAGACGGCATCGGCATCGGTTGTTTTTTGTACATCCCTTGGCAGCGGATCGTATTCATGCGGATTGGATCCGACCGGAGCCAAGCTATGAATCTCCACCCGGTCTCCTCCTACATTTCGGACAATATCGTAAATAATGGAGTAGGTGGTGACTACCTGTATGGTATTTTCATTTTCGCTTGCCGCGTTGTTTTGGTATGGATCGCTTCCACACCCTCCCAAAGCAAGAAGCAATAAAAGACTAATAACTAAAAACTGCTTATGATTTCTCATCGGTATGCTCCCCTTTTGTAAATTTTAAGTCATCAACTTGTTCTGTTTTTTCTTGGCACTCAGTTCTCTCCAAATCACCCCTTGTTTAGGAGAAAACAGGAAAGCCAAAAAGAATAGCGCTGTTGCTGCAAGTACAATCGTAGCGCCTGACGCCAAATTATAAGTGAAGCTGAAATACAGGCCGATGACAGAAGCACTTGCTCCTATGGCAGCTGAGAGAAAAATCATCACCGATAACCGATCTGTCAGCAGATAAGCAGTTGCCGCCGGCGTAATGAGCATGGCTACGACCAGTACAATACCAACTGTCTGCAAAGAAGCGACTGTCACCATCGTCAGCAGCGTCATTAAGAAATAATGGATGAGCCTCACTGGAAGCCCGTAAACTTCTGCCATTGTCGGATCAAAAGATGTGACAAGAAGCTCTTTGTAAAAAAGATAAACCGCGGCTAATACAAGCACTCCGGTACCGAGCGTGATCCACATATCCGATGGCCGGACTGCCAATACATTGCCAAACAAAATATGATACAAATCCGTGCTGCTTTCGAGTACTGTAATCAGGATAACGCCTAAAGCGAATGCAGCTGTAAACATGATGCCGATTGATGTATCTTGTTTGATGCGGCTGTTTTGGCTGACAAAGCCGATTCCGATTGCGGTTAAAACCCCTGTGAACACAGCACCAAAGAAGAAATTAATGCCCAGTGCATAGGCGATGGCCACTCCCGGCAACACCGCATGTGAAATCGCATCTCCCATCAATGCCATGCCGCGTAAAATGATAAAGCAGCCGATGACGCCGCAAATGACGCCGACCATGATAGAAGTCATTAACGCCTTTTGCAAAAAGTCATATTGGATAATCCCCTCGATAAAAGCCATGATCAGCTCACCCCTACTTCATGCAAAAAGGACAATTCTCGTTCGTACGCTTTCAGGATGATTTCTGGACGCAATACTTCCTGAGGGTTTCCGAAATGAATTACCTGTTTGTTCAGTAACAGTAATTGATCAAAATAATCATTCGCTTTGCTTAAATCATGGTGGATGACTACTACCGTTTTCCCTTGATCTTTTAAATCTTTCAAAAGATTGATAATCGTTTCTTCGCTAGAAACGTCAATGCCGACAAAAGGTTCATCCAAAAAGAACAGGTCGGCATTTTGTGCTAGCGCTCGTGCGAGAAATACGCGCTGTTGCTGGCCCCCGGAAAGTTCCCCGATTTGTCGATCTGCAAATTTCTCCATGCCCACTTGTTCCAAACACGCGTAAGCCCACTCTTTTTCTTTTTTCTTTGGACGCTTGAATAGCCCCAGAGTCGGATAAGTTCCGATCAAGACGGTATCAAGAACATGGATGGGAAAATCCCAGTCAAACTCGCTTCGCTGCGGAACGTACGCGATTTTTTTGCGGTTCTCCTTCAACGTACTTCCCAATATCTCAATGCTGCCCTTATCAATCGGCACGAGGTTCAATAATGCCTTTAACAGAGTCGACTTCCCAGCACCGTTAGGCCCGATAATTCCTAAGATGTTTCCTTGTTCAACCCTTAAATCAATTTCTTGGATCGCTGCTTTGCCGTGGTAAGAGACGTGGACATTTTTTAATACGAGTGCATAAGCCATTTTATTCCCTCCCGACATTGTTTGTTGCTAGTTGAATTGTTTTTCCTAAAGGAAACTTTTTAATAGTTTATTCCTTTTTCTGATAATTGTAAATAGAAAAGATTCCTTCATTTCTATATTTTTTCATTATATTGAACCTGAAAATCGGATTGAAGAAGAATTTTTCTTGGACGCTCTGGTGCTGCTTGGCTAATAGCAAAAAAGCACAAAGGGCTAAAGACTAGCCCTTTGTGCTTTTCATTTTATTGGATCTTACTTCTTACTTTTGCAGACATCTTGCCCCTCCCATAAGTTCATTTGAGATGAGTTCTTATCTTTTATATACGAATTGGTAAATTTCAAGTTTTACTTTATGTTCCGCTTAGAAAAACATTGATTTCTTTTCAGCAGCGATAGATGCAGTATAAATTGCAATGTATGATCAGATTCCTTTAGAATACCCTTTTCCGCTTAGACGCTTTTTTAAAGAGCTTTTGGAATATCAAGTACTGCATAAAAAACAGGAGTAAGGCGGCCAAACACAAATTGATGTAATACCAAAGGCCGTCTCCAAAAAAATCCAATAGAGAAGCAGTGGAAGGCCGACGATCCAAGTAGAGATAATTGGATTCCGTCATGGGGTTCACAAGGAAACCGATAACTGCGGCGTAAACAAGCAGCAATGCATAAACGGAAAACACCGAACGGATGGTGATGGTGCTTGGAAAGACCAATCCCAGAAACAAGCAAGCCCAAGAAATCGCGGTGTGATGGATAAAGAATTTCCAAAACCGGTAATGTTGATAATCGTAAGGCAATTCGGGGGTCAATAAGGCCAGCACAGCCGGAACAATCCCGATAAAAAATGAGACCTGAATCCAAAAAGGCCGCAATGTCAGCAAGCCGGCCATGGCAGTAATAGAGGCGATTCCACATAAGTGAAGCGGCACATGGCGGCTGAAACTCCAAAGATCATGTGTAATGGCCCAATACTGGTAGGAAACTTCCGAGAAAATCAGAATGGCAAGCAATAGCCAGCGCAGCCGTTGGAACAGCTGAGCTTTCACTCCTAATCTATCTTTCAACAGGATAATGCAAAGGAGTCCAATGAAGGCTACGCTTAACGCCAGCAAGTGGCTAAGGGAAAAAAACTCAAAAGGATAGTCGGACGTTGCACCAAACCAGGTTTCCATAGCTGCCCTCCTGTATAACTCGTTATGAGAATAGTTTAGCATTATTTATCGGTGGAAGAAGTCTTATTTGCTACAGGCTTCATTCCATTATTTTGCACAATAAACGCCCCAATCTATTGGCATGTATACACTATGCGGAGTTTATAGAAGGTGTAAAATGTCACTATATTCAGTTATTTTCATTTGAGACGGTCATGAATTGTAATGTGAAAGCTCGGATAGCAGTACTTCACCGATTGGTTTTTGTATGTGCAACATCGCTTAGAATTGTTTCTTTCCACTTCTTCGTCCACTAGCAGTTTCACTGGCAGTCTACCGCTTTTATATTTGCATTGCTCCATGTGAACCTCACAAATAAAGCGGTTCCGGGCCTATTCCCCTCCCAAATTTCAAGTTGCAAACTATAGGTTTTATTAACTGGACGTAAAGAGGGCATAAAGACTTATTTAAAAGGCAAAAGATTATAAAATTTTGTTGTTCCTGTAAATGGGACATGCTAAACTGAAAATGAATGATTGCGCTTACTTGCTGTGTTGGAAATACATCGAAAGACAATTTGCCGCAGTGCTTGTGTGCACAGGCAACAGCCCGGTATCCGCCAATCGCTCAAAAAAAACTAAGGATGGTGTCGAATGAAAGGAAAAGTCTTTAAAACCGCGATTGCGGCTGTATTGACAGCTAGCGTCATCGGAGTTCAAGCTCCGGGCAACGTACAAGCAGCAGAAGGTGATTTCGAGCTGACGATCATGCACACGAATGACACGCACGCGAACTTGGACCAAGTGGCCAAGCGCGCCGGAATCATCAATGATATCCGCTCGAAAAAACCGAATAATCTATTGCTTGATGCGGGAGATGTTTTCTCAGGAACACTTTACTTCAACACATTCCAGGGCCAAGCGGATGCGGAAATGATGAATTTGATGGGCTATGACGCCATGACTTTCGGAAACCATGAATTTGACCTTGGTGCAACGGATGGCCATCAGGCACTTAGTGAATTCATGTTTGCTGCAGGCTTGCCATTCGTATCGGCAAACGCGGACTTTTCACAGAACACCTTTATCAAGGATTACCAGAATGCTGAATATACAAGAGTATTTGAAGACGGTGAAATTTACAACGGCATCATCAAAGAAATCGACGGCGAAGAAGTCGGGATCTTCGGTTTGACGACAGCAGAGACAGTAAACATTTCAAGCCCCGGCGATGTGACGTTCTCGAATTACATCGAAGCGGCTGAAGAAGCTGTAGCGGCTTTTGAAGCGGAAGGCGTAGACAAGATCATCGCGCTTACGCACATCGGCCTTAATGATTCAGTGAATTACGACAACGACATGACATTGGCTGCAGAAGTTCCAGGAATCGACATCATTGTTGGCGGGCACACTCATACGAAAGTCCAGCCTCCAATTGTTGTGGAAAACGGCGACCCGATTGTCATCGTGCAAGCTAACGAGTACGGCAAATTCCTTGGGCAATTGGACGTCACTTTTGACGATGCCGGCGTTATCACAAGCCACACAGGCGTTTTGCATGATGTAGCTGCAACTACACTGACGCCGGATGCAGAAGTAGCAGCGGCACTTAAAAAGTATTCAGATGAAATCAATGCAATCAAAACTCAGCCAACAGGCGCTGAAGCTGACGTTTTTCTTAACGGCGGACGCAGCCAAACTCCTGGAGACGGAGTCGGTGTACGCTCTTCTGAAACGAACCTTGGAAACTTGATCACAGACGGCATGCTTGCGAAAGCGAAAACCGTTGACGCTGAAACAGTGATTGCTGTTCAAAACGGCGGCGGCATCCGTGCATCAATCAATGCTGGACCAATCACGTACGGTGAAGTCTTGACGACGTTGCCATTCGGCAACTCGCTTGCCATCATGGACTTGACTGGCGCTGAGCTGAAAACGGCTCTAGAGCACAGTGTTTCCCAATATCCGAATGAATTGGGTGCATTCCTTCACGTTGCGGGCATGAAGTTCACATTCGATCCAGCTAAAGCAGTAGGATCGCGCGTTACTTCAGTAAGTGTTAAAGAAGGCGATGCGTTCACTGCATTAGACCTTGCTAAAAACTACAAAGTAGCAACGAATACATTCGTAGCTGCAGGCGGCGATGGCTATACGTCATTCGGCGCAGCTTATAAAGATGGACGCGTATCCGAGCCAGGATTCACGGATTTCGATATGTTCGTTGACCACATTACGTCATTAGAAAACGTTAACCCTGTTGTTGAAGGGCGCATCGTAGCTGGCGCTTACGTCGAACCGACAGTTCCTGGCGAGCAAGAAGCGGATCCTGACCTGTCAGGTGAAGAAGCAGTCGTCAAAGCTGGCGAATTCAACGAAGCAGGCGAATTAACAATTGAATTCACAGAAGGCACGATCGCAGCATTGCTCGAAAGCGGCAAAGATCTATTGATCGACTTGCCGACTGCTGATTTGACTTTGTCAGCAGCTAATCTACAGCAAATCGCAGCAGCAGCTGGTGAAGGCTTCAATCTTGCGTTAGCAGTTGAAGATGCGGCTACAGTAGACAGCCGACCAGCATTAGCGCAGCAAATCAACATGGCGATTACAGACGCAGAAGGCAATGAAATTCCTGTCCAATTCACGTCAAGTGTAGAACTGGCATTCGACACGGACAGCAGCATCAAAGTCCAATTCGGTGCACGCGAAGACGCACAAGGCAAATGGAAAATCATCCAAGGCGAATTGAACGGCTCAACGTTCACGCTAAGCATCAACGAACTAGGCAATTACACAGTCGTCACGAACAAAGGGCAAGCGAAGAAATAACAGCCTGTAGAAAGATCCGAAGCGCTCCTGTGCTTCGGATCTTTTTTGGTTTGGGGAGCTGGTTTTATCTGTTAACAAGGGTTTCTGCGGAGTTAACATGAACTAAATTGGAGTTAACATGAAGTGTGGAAAATTCAACATGAACTAGTGAGAGGTTAACATGACCTGTCTGGAGTTTAACCAGCACTAGCGGTAGAGAGTCTCTCTATGATCCAAGTTCAAAATCCTAAATGGAAAAGCCGTTCGCCTAGGAACAACACAATCATGAAAAAGCAACTCAAACAAAAAGCACAACCGGCTGCTAATCGCCGATTGTGCTTCTCACCTTCATTTATATCACTTCATATACCGGTGCTTTCTCAAGTTTCTTAAGTCAGCAATTTCCTGCAATAACTTTTCCCCGATATTCGTTTCCCGCACTTTTTTCCGTTCCAATTCTTCGTCAACTAGCCGTTTCACCGATAAGACGTCGGTTTCATTGCTCAAGACTTCTTTTTTCGAATTGAAGTGCTGGTGGGCGACGAGCTGCATGCCGAAGGAATTGTAGAGCAAAGTATAGCCCGCGATTCCGGTGGTGGATTGATAGGCTTTGGAGAAGCCGCCATCGATGACGATCATTTTGCCGTTCGCTTTGATCGGGTTTTCGCCGTCGATTTCTTTTACCGGCGTATGGCCGTTGATGATGCGTCCGTAATCGGGATTCAAATCGAATTCCGCAAGCATCTTGCGGCACATTGCTTCATCTTCCCGCAAATGGTAATACGGGTTTTTTCGTTCTTTATGCGTTTCTTTTTCTTTGATAAAGTAACGCTCGAACGTCGTCATTTCCCGTTTGCCGAAAAGCGAGGAATTTTCCCCTGTCCACAGGTACCACACCATATCAGTCGCAAAATCATCGGTTTCTTCCGGATGGGCGAATGCGTAGCGCAGGTAATGCTCGAAAACATCGAGCAGCTCGCGTCCCGCGTAAGTTTTGCCTTCGATCTTCATTTCCTTCATGTCGCCGTTTTCTTCCAGCGGAATGCAGCCATGAATCAGCAGATTGCCGTTATAGCGCATATACAGGCTGCCTTTTTTCATCAGGAAATTCATATGGCGCGCCAGTTTTTCCGAATGCTGAATCGAGAACAGCAGCTTGTCCATCACTTGCGCTTCTTCTTCCAGCAATTCTTCCGGCCGCTCCGGGTTGACCGTTGCAAAGCACGTGTTTTCAAGCTTATACGTTGTACCGTTGAGCGTGACTTCTTTATTGGTGTAATCGACTTTTTCTAATAACAGGCGGTCTTCCATGTCAAAGCACGGGCGCCTTTTAATGATCGGGCTTTCCAGTTTGAACTGGATGATGGAAATCGCTTGATGGATCTTGGTGATTTGCAGCTGTTCCTGCTCAGTCAATAGCTCATCTGAAATCCGCTTCGGACGGAAAACCGGATTGTCCTCGTAGTATTTCTCAGCCAGGTTCACAAGCGGCCGCAAGTTGATGCCATAGGCGTCTTCGATAATGTCCAGGTTGTTGTAGCGCGCACAGATCCGGACGATGTTCGCCAAGCAAACTTTCGATCCTGCATAGGCACCGAGCCACAGGGCATCGTGGTTCCCCCACTGGACGTCCACCGAATGGTAATCAATGAGCGTATCGACGATTTTATGCGGGGCCGGGCCGCGGTCGTAAATATCCCCCACGACATGAAGATGGTCCACAACCAATCGCTGCGTCGTGTAAGCCAGTCCGATGATCAGCTTATCAGTTTGGCCGAGGGAAATGATTTGCTCGACCATTTTCTCGTAGTATTCCTTCTTGTTTGTAAACTCGTCCGTCTTGTACAGCAGCTCTTCAATAATGTAATAGAATTGCTTCGGCAGCGCTTTGCGCAATTTCGAACGGGTGTATTTCGAAGACGCATAAGCGACCAGTTTCAACAGACGCTCAATAGTCTCGACGTACCATTCCCGCAGATTCTTTTTGCTGGTGAATTCGCTTTTGATCAATTGCAATTTCTCTTCCGGGTAATAAACCAATGTCGCAAATTCGTTGAGTTCTTCTTCAGGCATTTCCCCTTCAAAAAGATCCCGGATTTTGACTTTCACATTGCCGGAACCATTGCGCAGCACATGCTGGAACGCCTGATACTCGCCATGCAAGTCACTGACAAAATGCTCCGTCCCCTTCGGCAAATCCAGTATCGCTTCCAGGTTAATGATTTCAGTTGCCACTTTTTCTTCACAGTCGTATTTTTCCGCCAATAAATTCAAGTACTTTTCATCTAACATCAGAAATCCCCTTCCCCTTCGTATTTCCAATAAAGACAATTCCGTTCTTAAAGCATCCCATCCGGTCACCCAAAGAATTTTCTCTGTATCTTCAGTTTATAGCACTTCGCGGAAAGGCTCTAGTGCAAACTACGTGGCTGGGTGAACTGTTTTTGAAAATGATGGGAATTGCGCCCGAAAAGTTGATACTGCAGAATCTAAAAAAGATGGCTTCGGCTCAATACCGAAGTCATCTTTTTACAAGGTGCTTTTATTAAACTGTTCATTTGCTGACAATGGAGAAAGTGTAACTTGTCTCCGACGTAAACTCCTCTTCCGCTTTCAGGACGGCGGATGGGAAATGGGCATGGCGCACAGAATCCGGAGGACTTTGCGTCTCTAGGCACAGCCCCAGATAGTCTTGAGCGTCAACTTCTCTTATGGAGCTGGCGTCTCCGATAAAGTTTCCGGTATACAAAACCACTGCCGGTTGGGTTGTTACGATCACGAGTTTACGGCCGCTTTCAGCTTCCGTTAATTCGATTCCTGGCTGCGTTGCGTTGTTCAATAAAAATGGGTGGTCGTAGCCGTTTCCTACTAGCTTGGTTTGCGGATGTTCGGCTGTTGTTGCTTCCCGGATGCTTCTGCCGCTCCGGAAATCGAATAGTGGGTCTTCGGAAACTGGGACCAGTTTGCCTGTCGGCAGCAATTCATCATCCAGTTCCAAATAATGATCGCTTTTCATCGTCAATTCATGATCCAGAATGGTGCGCTTGAAATTTCCGCTCAAATTGAAATACGAATGGTTGGTGACGTTCAGCAACGTCGTTTTGTCGGATTTTCCTGAATAGGAAATGACAAGCTGATTGCTGTCATTCTTCAGCGTATAACGGACCGTCATGGATAAGGTTCCAGGATATCCTTCTTCGCCATCCGGGCTGGTATGCGTAAATTCGACGATTGCTTCATTGTTTGTCTGGATTACTTTTGAATTCCAAATAACTGCGTGTAAGCCTTTCGGGCCGCCGTGCAGGTGATGGCCATTGTCATTTTGGGGGACTTGATAGTCCAACCCTTCAATGGCAAACTCCCCATCTTTGATCCGTCCGGCAAAACGTCCAACCAATGCCCCAAAGAAGTTAGGATTGTTCTTGTATTCTTCGACTGTGTCAAAGCCAAGTACGACATTCTCCAAGTTTCCGTTGCGGTCTGGCGCGATAATCTCAGTGATTGCACATCCATAATCAATGCAGGAAACTTGAAAGCCTTGATCGTTTTTCAATGTATATAATTTGATTGGCTTTGTGTCTTTAGCTTCAAATACCTTTTCACTGATTTCCATTTCTTGTTTCACCCCTCCAATCTTTTCCGATTATTTTGGTTCAAAGATATCCACCAAGAGCAAGGTGACCGCTCCAATCAGCGTCGCATCGTCTCCTAGTTTGGAAACTTCCACTTTTGTTTGGCTGGCTGCAGGCGTCAATGCAGATGTTTGAATGGTGTCACGTATAGCAGGCAAGATGAACTCTTCTGCTTTGGACACCCCGCCGCCAAGAACAATTTTTTCCGGATTGACGATGTGGATGAGATTTGTCAGGCCAATGCCCATCGCTCTTCCGGTTTCTTTCAAGATGGCAGTGAAGCTTTCATTGCCAAGGACAGCCTGTTCGAATATGTTTTCTGCCGACAATGGGTTTTCCGTTGTCCCGCTGTTCACTTTTCTGGCGATGGCTGGTCCGGTGACAAATGTCTGGAGGCATCCGCGGTTGCCGCATTCACAAATTTCGCCGTGCAAATCGATTGTCATATGGCCGATTTCCCCCGCAATATCGGATGCGCCGTGATAAAGTTTGCCGTTAAGGATCAGGCCTGCACCAACGCCACTGCCGATATTCACTGCCAGCATGCTTTCCAATTCGCCGTGGTTGCCGAACCAGTATTCGCCGAGCGCCATGGCTCGCGCATCATTCTCCACTTTCACTTCCAAACCAAATGCCTTTTCCAACTCTTCTTTGATTGGAATATTCGCCAAGCCCAAATTCGGCGCATACAAAGACGTGCCGGTATCGACTTCGACCACACCGTGCATGGCGACGCCAATGCCGATTAACGGATGTTCCGTTTCCAGAACTCCTTCGATGCAGCTTTTTAATGCGGCGATAAATTGCCCGTTGTCGATCGGCAGCTGCAATTTGGTTTCGGACCGCTTCAGCACCTTGCCTGCGAGATCCGCCAAAATGCACTCAATGCTTTCCGGTCCTGCATCTACGCCAATAATGGTGATGGCCTGGTTATTGACGATCAGCATCGTCGGTTTCCGGCCACCCAATGATTGCCCGATATCACTTTCTTCGACAATCCCTTGTTCAATCAATTCTTTTACGCTGCTGCTGACAGTCGGCGGCGTCAACTTCGTGTCCCGAGCAATCTGCGCTCGCGATATCGGTCCATCTTTTCTTATTTTATTGAGGATCATCGATTTGTTCACCGATTTCATCCATTTAAACGTACCTTGACGCATCGTAAATCCCTCCGTTTTTTGCTGAACTATTTAAGTTGGACTCATGAATATTCATAATCGATATTCCGCAGGCGTCTATGCTGTGTTTTTCCCCATATTGAGAGATATCTTAGCGGAGGCGCCTCCAGGAGTTAGATGGAGCAATGAGACAAGTGGTCTTCTCGGCTTATTGCGGAAGTCATGCCCAAAGCGACCGGAGCGATGTTCCGTATGCTGCTTCTTAATCCCAACTCTATCGTCCGTAATAGCTTCCAATCTCGTTATTGTATAGTTTACCAAAATACTCTATACTTATGTTAATTAAATTAATTTACAAAGTATTGGAGGAATACGATGAATCAGGCTAAATTGGCTCAAACTTTCCGCGAAATCTTCAACAACGATACCGAACCACGTTTCTTTTTTGCTCCCGGCCGCATTAACCTAATTGGTGAACATACCGATTATAACGGCGGGCATGTGTTTCCAGCCGCTATTTCCTTGGGCACTTATGCAGTTGCCAGCCCGCGCAGCGATCAAAAACTGCGGTTCTACTCGCTGAATTTTTCGGAACAAGGGAAAATTGAATGTGAGCTTGGCGACTTGTCTTTTGACCCCGATCACGACTGGGCGAACTTTCCGAAAGGCATGATTCAGCATTTTATGAAAGATGGTTTTTCAATCCCCCACGGATTGGACATTCTGTTCTACGGAAACATTCCGAACGGTGCCGGACTTTCCTCTTCCGCTTCTATTGAAATGGCGACAGGCGTTGTTCTTGAAGGCCTGTTCGAATTAGAAATAAACCGTTTGCGTATGATTCAGTTGGGACAAAACGTGGAAAATCAGTATATCGGCGTCAACAGTGGCATTATGGATCAATTTGCAATCGGCAAAGGGAAAAAAGACTTTGCGATATTATTGGATTGCCAATCACTCCATTATAAATACGCACCCATCGAATTAATGGATCATGAAATTGTCATCATAAACTCCAATAAACAACGGACACTGGCCGCTTCAAAGTATAATGAGCGCCGCTCCCAATGTGAACAAGCGCTGTCTGATTTGCGTACTGAAATGCAAATTAGCAGCTTAGGCGAGTTGACAGCAGAAAAATTCGAACAAGTTAAACACCTAATCGGAAGTGAGATAAATCGCAAACGGGCAAAGCATGCGGTGTATGAAAACGAACGAACACTGCTCGCGCTAAGAGAACTTGAACAAGGCCATATTCAAGCGTTTGGAAAATTGATGAACGAGTCTCATACCTCTCTTCGTGATGATTATGAAGTTACTGGCGCGGAGCTCGATAAAATTGCAGAATTGGCTTGGGCGCAACCGGGTGTTATCGGTGCGCGAATGACAGGTGCTGGCTTCGGCGGTTGTGCGATTGCGATTGTTCACCAGACGCAAATCGAAAGTTTCAAAGAAAAAATCGCGGAGAGCTATACCGAAGAATTCGGTTTCCCGCCTTCATTTTATGAAGCAAAAATTTCGGATGGCGCAAAAGAACTTAGAGAGGAGTTTTGAATATGAGTGTTTTAGTTTTAGGCGGAGCCGGATATATTGGTTCACACGCAGTTTACCAATTGATCGATCGAGGGGACAGTGTTGTCGTTGTTGATAATTTGGAGACAGGCCATCTTGGAGCCATACACCCGAAGGCGGTTTTCTATGAAGGCGATATCCGCAATGCAGACTTTCTGGATACTGTTTTTGAAAAAGAATCGATTGATACAGTCCTCCACTTTGCCGCCAATTCCCTTGTCGGTGAATCGATGGAAAATCCCCTGAAGTATTTTGATAATAATGTCTACGGCACCCAAGTTTTGCTGAAAGCCATGATCAAGCACGATGTTAAAAAAATCGTCTTTTCTTCTACCGCAGCAACCTACGGCGAGCCGGAAGCGGTGCCGATTACCGAAACGATGCCAACCAACCCCGGCAATGCTTACGGCGAAACAAAGCTGACCATGGAAAAAATGATGAAGTGGACAGCATTGGCCCATGGCTTAAAATTTGTTTCCTTGCGTTATTTTAACGTGGCCGGTGCAAGAGAAACGGCAGAAATAGGGGAAGATCACCAACCTGAATCGCATCTCGTCCCTCTTATCTTGCAAACAGCACTCGGGCAGCGACAGGAAATTACGATTTTTGGAGATGATTATGACACTCCGGACGGGACGTGCATCCGCGACTACGTCCATGTCGAAGACCTCATCAAAGCACATTTATTGGCGTTGGAGTATTTGAAAAAAGACGGGGAAAGCGATGTATTCAACCTGGGAAGCAGCCAAGGGTTTTCAGTGAGTGAAATGATTTCTGCAGCCCGTTCTGTAACCGGAAAAGAAATTCCGGTAAAAATAGGTCCTCGCAGAGCAGGCGACCCGGGCACCTTAATCGCCAGTTCAGATAAGGCTAAACAAGTATTGGGCTGGAAGCCTGTCCATACTTCTGTTGCTAAAATAATCGAAGATGCATGGAATTGGCATTCTTCGCATCCATCAGGCTACGAAAAGGAAGTGTAGAAATGGTTTACCAAAATCTTCTTGGACTTATTCACAAAGCCATCGAAACCAACTTGATAGAAGCGGATGATATCGATTATGCCCGCAACCAGGTGATGAATCTTCTGGGGCTGGAATCGTTTCCTGAAGAAGCTATCGAAGCTGCAGATGATAGCATCCCAAACCTGCTGGAAAATTTGACGGGTTATGCAGTGGAACAAGGCGTTATTACGAACATGTTTGACGACAAGGAAATGCTGTCAGCTACTATCATGAATTGTTTTGTAGCCAGGCCTTCTGCCATCAACACTCTTTTTAATGAAAAATATGCAGAATCCCCAATCGCAGCAACCGATTACTTTTATGAATTAAGCAAAAACAGCAACTACATTCAGATGAACCGGATCAAGAAAAACATTTCTTATAAAGCGGACACTGCCTACGGCCAAATGGATATTACCATTAATCTGTCGAAACCCGAAAAAGATCCTGAGCAAATCAAAAAAGAACGTGAGATGAAACAAACGCTCTGTTACCCAAAATGTCTATTATGTAAAGAAAACGAAGGCTATGCAGGCCGGATTGGCTATCCAGCACGCGCGAATCATCGGGTCGTTAAAGTCCCTCTCACAGAGGAAAATTGGTATTTCCAGTATTCGCCCTATGTTTATTATAACGAGCACAGCATTTTGCTTTCTGAGGAACACCGTGACATGAAGATTGATCGAATTGGATTTGAACGATTGCTTAGTTTTACAGCGCTCTTCCCCCATTACTTTATCGGTTCGAACGCCGACTTGCCGATCGTTGGAGGGTCCATTTTAAGCCATGACCATTACCAGGCCGGACGTTATGAATTTGCCATGACGACAGCGGAAGATGCGTTTGTGTTCCCTTTGAATTCACATCCTGGTATCGCCGCATCCGTCGTGAAATGGCCGATGTCCGTTATCCGTTTGAAAGGCAAAGAAATCGGCAAGCTGGTGGACGCTGCTGATGAGATTTTACAGACGTGGAAAAATTATTCCGATGAATCAGCGGATGTCCTAGCATTTACCGGCGATACACCCCACAACACCATCACCCCTATCGCGCGAAATCGCAATGGGCTGTTCGAAATCGACCTTGTGCTAAGAAACAACCGGACAACCTTGGAATATCCGTCCGGGATTTTTCACCCGCACGCGGATGTCCAGCACATCAAAAAAGAAAATATCGGATTGATCGAAGTAATGGGGCTTGCCGTTTTACCGCCCCGGTTAAAAGATGAACTGGCTGAAATCGAGGAATTTTTGCTTGGGCATCTACATAACGTAGCCGCTCCCCACCTCGAATGGGCTGAACAATTAAAAGCACAATATGGCGTTCTTGCGCTTCGCGAAGATGTCCAGGTTCTTCTGCAAAAAGAACTGGGGAGAAAATTCGTCCGAGTGCTTGAAGACGCCGGCGTATTAAAAGAAACGACAGCATTTGAACGATTTATCAGCACCTTGAACAAACAAGGTGTCTGCCCTTAATACAATAAAAAAGAGGCTGATCCTTTTTCAAGGTTCAGCCTCTTTTGTGTTTTTCCGTATGTCGGCAAATCCGTTTACACCTTCGCCAAAATCAGAACACCTTTCGCTTCCAACTCAACATTCCCGCTCAATTGCTGATCTGTCAGCAATTCCTGGTACTGGCTGTCTTGCAAATCGATAGTAGCTTGTTCGGTATTATGGTTCAGCACAAACAGGTAGGTTTGACCGTCTTTCACGCGTTCGGTTGTTTCGATGCCTTCCGGTACAGCCAGCAACGGCTCGACGCCAGCTTCTTCGCAGACCGTCTGCAGGAAGTCGACGAGGAATTCTGCGTCCGGGCTTGACGCCACGTACCACGCTTTCCCTTTGCCGAATTTATTGACGGTAAGAACCGGCATGCCTTTGTAAAAGTCAGAACCGTATTCAGCAACCGCTTCCGCGCCTTCCGTATGGATCAAGTCAAACAGCAAATTGCATGAATAGCTGCCACTCATGTTGCCGCGGGCATCTTTCAGTACGATTTGGTTCGTTTCATCCGGATGAAGCGCATCGATTTCTTCCGCCCAAATGCCAAGGACATTGCGCAATTCGCCAGGGTAGCCGCCCAATGTGACAATGTCGCTTTCGTTTACGATGCCGCTGAAGAAAGTTGTCAGGAACGTGCCGCCGTTTTGCACGAATTGTTCTACTTTCGTTGCATAGCCTTCTTTGACCATATACAAGATCGGCGCAATGACAACATCGTATTGGCTCAAGTCTTCTTCCACGCCAATCATATCAACTTGGACATTGAGTTTGTACAGCGCATCGTAATATTTATGGACTTCGTTGACGTAGTCGAGCGACACGGAAGGTCCGCTTGACAGTTCAGTCGCCCAGCGGTTTTCCCAATCAAAGACAATCGCTACTTTGGCGTTGACCCGTGCATCGAGCAAGCGATCAGATAGGCTGTTCAATTCTTTACCTAATTGGGCTACTTCATTGAAGACCCGCGTATTTTCATGGCCGACGTGTTCAATGACCGCTCCGTGGTATTTCTCGCAAGCGCCGACTGAGCGCCGCAGCTGGAAGTACAGGATCGTATCCGCTCCGCGGCCGATTGCCTGGTAGCTCCATAAGCGCATGACGCCTGGACGTTTCAAGGAATTATACGGCTGCCAGTTTTGCTGGCTCGGCGTTTGCTCCATCAGCATGAACGGCTGTCCGTTCTTCAATCCGCGCATCAAATCGTGCGTCATCGCCGTGTAACTGAACGGCGTATCAATTGCCGGGTAATTGTCCCATGACACGACGTCCATTTCTTTCGCCCATTTGAAATAATCCAGCATCGGGTATGTGCCCATCAGATTTGTTGTGATCGGGGTATTTGGCACGTGCTTGCGGATCGCATTGTATTCCAGCTTGTAGCAATCCAATAAGCTGTCCGACTGGAAACGGCGGTAATCGAGCGAAATGCCCTGAAAATCGGATTCGTTGTTTTCGCGTTCTTCGCTCAGCATATTCGGTGCAACGATTTCGTCCCATTCGTAGAAAGTATGGCCCCAGAATCCGGTATTCCACGCTTTATTGAGCTTTTCGAGTGTGCCGTATTTGTCGCTCAACCAATTGCGGAAAGCGTCTTGGCAGTTGTCGCAATAGCAATAGCCGCCGTATTCGTTGGACACGTGCCAGATCAAGACGGCCGGGTGGTCTTTGTAGCGTTCTGCTAATTTCTCAGCAATCTTCTCAGAATACTCGCGGTACGTCGGGCTGTTCGGACACGAGTTGTGACGGCTGCCGAATTTTCGTTTTCTGCCGTAAAAATCCACGCGCAAAACGTCCGGGTATTTCTTCGCCATCCATGCCGGATGCGCTGCCGTACTTGTTGCTAGGCAAGTGTAAATGCCGTTTTCGTAGAGTCGGTTGATCTTGTCGTCGAGCCAGTCAAAATTATACGTTTCTTCATTCGGCTGATTTAATGCCCACGAAAAGACATTCAATGTCGCGACGTCGATTCCTGCCAGCTTGAACATCCGGACGTCTTCGTCCCAAATTTCTTTCGAATCCCATTGTTCCGGATTATAGTCCCCACCGTGCCAGATTTTCGGCAATTTATCGTTGATCATGTTTTTCCATCCCTTCTGGTTCCACTTCGATCACCCAAGCTTTGGCTGATCCAACAATTGGATTTGGTCAGTTGTGGTGTTTTCAAGTTCCAACACGACAATTTCGTTGTGTTCTTTTTTCAATAATGGTCCCGGCAAGTAAAGGCGTTGCTGTGGCCCTGCTGTATTCCAGTAGCGTCCGAGATTAAAGCCGTTGATGAAGACATTGCCTTTTGTAAATCCATGCAGATCGACATATGTATCCTGGCCTTCCTCTGCATCAAACGAGCCGCGGAAGAATTTGGGGAAACGCCGGTCTTGGCTCGTCCCGTAGTCTTCAGGCAAGAGATCCAGCTCCACTTTGAACATTTCCCAGTGGAAGAAATATTGTTCACCGAGCCATGGATTTTTGATGAGCCCTTTTGGATCGGTCAAATGTTCGCCGTAATTGGCGCGCCCCATGTTTTCAACCAGGATCTCCAACGTGTTCACGGCATCCGGGAAATCGAGTACGAGCTCTTTGTCCACATCGTTGATATACGTTGTGGCGATGTAGCGTCCGTTTATATAGATGAAGCCTCGGTCGCGGATGTTGCTTGAGTTGAATTTCAATTCCCCTTGGCGATTGATAGTCGTGCGGTAAAGCGTGTAGCCGTAAGCCTGGTCGATGTCTTCCATGGCCAGCGGAACAATGTGCTCGGCTTTGCCGCTGATGTCTTCCAGAACGTCGAACAAACTGACTGATTCCGTAAGCGTGACGTTTCCATATGCGGTCGCCGATGGTTCCTCCACAAAATCAACCGGCACTTCCCGGTAATCGCTCAAGACTTTCTTGACGGCCTTGTATTTCTCAGTAATGGCACCGCCCTCTGTCAGCAAACTGTCGTAATCGTAGCTGGTGATTGTCGGGTAATAGATATCGTAATGGTTTGCGCCGTTCATGAAGCCGAAGTTTGTGCCGCCGTGGAACATGTAGAAATTGACAGAGATGTTCTTCTCCATAATTTCTTTAAAAACCGCTGCGACATCTTCCCCGCTCCGCACCGTGTGTTCACCTGTCCAATAATCAAACCAGCCGATCCAAAACTCAGCCACCATTTTCGGCGATCCCGGCTTGAATGCTTCAAGCGCTTGGAACGACTCATCCACCCGCGAACCGAAATTCAACGTCGTCGTGACATCCGGCAGCGAGCCTTGCGTGATAAAGTCCGGGCCGTCTGACGTGAACAGGAATGTATCCAGTTCATGCTTTTCGTATTGTTCTTTGTAAAAATCCAGATAAGCCGAATCGTTGCCGTACGCGCCATATTCATTCTCGATTTGCATGGCGATGACCGGCCCGCCATTTTGATAAAGATGGCGTTTGAATTTCGGCAGTAATTCAGCAAAATAATCTGCCACATGCTTCAGAAAAGACGGATGGCTGCTTCTCATGACCAAGCTTTTATGCTTTAACAGCCACGACGGCAGGCCGCCCATTTCCCATTCTGCGCAAATATACGGCGCCGGGCGCAAAATCACATAAAGTCCAATGCTATGCGCCAGCTCGATAAAGCGTTCGATATCCGCCATTCCGGAAAAATTAAACTCCCCTTTTTTCGGTTCATGGAAATTCCACGGAATGTAGGTCTCGACTGTATTCAGCCCCAACGCCTTCAATTTCCGTAAGCGGTCTTCCCATTGTTCCGGCACCGTGCGGAAATAATGCATGCCGCCCGATAAGATTTGGAAAGGCTCCCCTTTAAAATAAAACGATTCGTTTTGAACAGTCAGCACTTCGACGCCTCCTATGTAGGTTGGAATGAGGTTGTTGATATTCCGCAAAGCTGCTCCAGCTTTGCGGAGCATCGCATTTATACACGCTTTAACTTAAAAATAATTGATGAAAAGTCAGCCGGATGTTCATTGGAGCGGCAGCGGTTGAGATGCAAGCCTGCAGCCATTAATTCATCGCCATAAAACGTGTCGTCCAATCCATCGATTGCATACTCGAATTCCGGATTCAGCCCTTTGAAGAAAACGCGGGTAAGCCCGGGATTCGGCTGCGCTAGAACTTGGTAAAAGCCAAGCATCGCCTCACGCTGGTCTTCCGACACGACCATCCAACTGGTGCGGTTGCCATCTACCGCAAAGGGGCTTTCGATGCGGTAAAATCTTCCTTGCTGGATCAGCGCACGATTTTCTTTGTAGAAAGCAATCTGCTGTTTAACTCTTTCTTTTTCTGCATCCGTCATCATCGTCACATCCAGTTCATAGCCAAATGCGCCAAAGTAAGCGACGTTAGCCCGTGTCTCAAGGCTCGTCATCCGGCCTACTTGATGATTGGGCACTGCGGATACGTGCGCACCCATTGAAGAGATAGGATAAACCATCGATGTGCCGTATTGAATCTTCAAACGTTCAACCGCATCCGTATCGTCACTCGTCCATCCTTGCGGCGCATAATGCAGCAAGCCCGGATCGAACCGGCTACCCCCTCCTGCACAAGACTCAAATAACACATGTGGGAATTCTGTCGTTAACCGTTCATATAAGGAATAAACGCCAAGAATGTAACGGTGCATCACTTCGCGCTGTCGGTTTGCCGGTAAATCCAGCGAGCCGATTTCCGTCATATAGCGGTTCATGTCCCATTTCACGTATGAAATCGGAGCGTCTTGCAAAATGTCTGCCATTAAATCGTGAATGAAATCCACAACTTCCTGTCTCGAGAAATCCAGAACAAATTGGTTTCGGCCATGCGACATCTGGCGTTTTGGAACGTGAATCACCCAATCCGGATGGGCTTTATACAGTTCGCTGACTTTCGACACCATTTCCGGTTCAAACCATAAGCCGAATTCCATCCCCAAGCCGGTAATGTCTTTTGCCAATCGGGTGATGCCATTCGGCAATTTGCGCTTATCTTCGGACCAATCGCCTAAGGAAGTGGTGTCAGCATCGCGTTTGCCGAACCAGCCATCGTCTAAGACAAATAGCTCTACACCCAATTCCTTGGATGATTTGGCGAGCTCAAAGATTTTCTTTTCATCAAAATCGAAATACGTCGCTTCCCAGTTATTGATCAATACGGGACGATCACGATCGCGCCATTGCCCTCGCGCCAACCGGGTCCGGTACAAACGGTGGAAAGTCTGGCTCATGCCGTTCAACCCTTCAGCCGAATACACCATGACCACTTCCGGCGTTTGGAAGCTCTCACCGTTTTTCAGCAGCCAATTAAAATCGAATGGATTGATGCCCATCATTAAGCGGGTTACGTCGTAATGGTCCACTTCTACCTGCGCCAGGAAATTGCCACTGTACACAAGGCTCGCTCCGTATACTTCACCTTGGTGTTCTGTTGTTTCTGGGCGTTTCAGTGCAAGAAACGGATTGTGCTGAGCACTGCTCGTTCCTCTTGTGCTGGCAATGCTTTGAATTCCAGGAACCAGTTTGCGGTTTTTGATATGCCGCTCTCTTGCCCACGAACCTGAAAGTTGAACCATCTCAAAATTCGAATCCGGCAAATCAATGCTAGCACTTAGCGCTCTCGTCAAATTCACCTCCGCCTGCCCGCGATTGATAAATTGAGCCGACCGGGTAATCGCATTTAATTCCTCAAACAATGTATAGGAAAGCCGGAGCTCTACATCGATTTCTTTATCGTATAAAAAAATCTCTAAGGTGCTTGCTTCCTCATCACTCTCTACATAAGTAGCAGGCAAACCTTCCAGCTTCTTTTTACCTCCGAAAATTCGATGATCCCGATACACGAAATTCGTTATGCGGCTGCCGTCTTCCTGCAGAACCTGATAAGCCGGCTCGCGGAAATCGGTTGTTCCGTATGCCGGATACTCCTGTTTGAGCAAATCCAGCGAAAACACAAGATCCCCTTCATTGACACAGGCTGTATTCGGCGTGGCTTCCACATGGAATAAGCGATGGAACGACTTTCTGTGGTGAAGCTTCTTTCCATAATAAAGTTGGCCAAGTTGATCATTTTCCATAACGCTAAAAATGTAGCTTGTTTTTTCAGTTTGCAGATGAAACTCCCGCGTAGAGTCGTTGTATAAAATCGGCACAATTTACCTCCTACTTGTAACTTAGATAAAGTGGACTTCTTATCCGCTTCGGCCGCTCTGGGTAGAGCAAAGACGATTGTTTCTGCATCGCTTCGCTAGCTTCGAGACATGAAAGTGCGTTACATCGCTGCGCTAGCTTCGAAGCAAAGGAAATGGTCCAAATTTCATTTGGCCATCTCCTTGCCTAGCCCTTGGACGCGTCGGCGCTAGGTAACTGAATAACTGAAAGCAACTAAACTTTTCTACTACTTAATCAGATATGGAGAAAAATAGCGGAGACGCCTGCGGGGCAGCGAAGCGACGAGACAGCCGAGACCCTGCAGGAGCGCAGCGACGAAGCGGCTTGGCGCTCGCCCGCGGCAAGCGTAGCTATTTTTCGGAATATCGATGATTAACTTTAACCCTTTACCGAGCCCATCATTCCCGCAACAAAGTGTTTCTGCATCAGGAAGAATACGATCGCGGTCGGCAATGTAGCGATGACGATGGCTGACATGATGACGCCGTAGTCTGGCGAGTAGCTTGAACCCAAGTTAGAAATCAGTAAGGGAATGGTTCTTTTTTCCGGTGATTGCAGGATGACCAACGGCCACAAATAATTATTCCAGCTGTTCATGAATGTAATGATCGCCGCTGCAGCGTATGTCGTTTTCATCGTAGGCATGTAAATTCGGAAAAAGACGCCAAGTTCACTCAAGCCATCAATCCGTCCCGCTTCCACCAAATCTTTTGGAAACATTTTCGTGTTCTGGCGGAAGAAAAAGATGAAGAACGCTGTTGTGGCTGTCGGCAGAATAACAGCGCCCAGCGAGTCAATTCCAATTAAAGGTGCGGTGTCGCTGATGCTGCCGAACATGCGGTACAACGGCACCATAATTGCCGCAAACGGAATCATCATCGACAGCAGCAAAATGTTGAAAATGATGTCTTTTCCTCTGCTGCGATGGATCTCAAACCCATAGCCAGCAAGCGATGCAAGCAAAAGCGTCAAAATAGTAGTGATGATCGCGATGATCGCTGAATTGACCAGGGCCGGAACGATGTCCACTGTCGCAAACAAGGTTTTCATGTTTTCAACCAAGTGGGTTCCAGGCAGTAAGCGCCCCTGCGTTACATCCACCGATTTATTGGTGATGCTGACGAGCATCCACAGGAACGGGAAAATGGACACTATGGCTGCGAGGCTTAGGAACGTGTAGATGAAGATTCTTTTCAAGTTTTTCATTTTCTCTCACCCGCCACTCTGAATTGAATAATGGAAAGAATTACAACCAAGATTACGATAACGTACGATACGGTTGACGCGTAACCGAAGTCAGGCGTGTATTCAAATGAAAGATTGTAGATATATTGCGAAATGGAAATTGTCGCATTTCCGGGTCCGCCATTAGTAATGTTGACGATTTCATCAAAAATCTGCAATGTACCGATTGTTGACGTGATCGATGTGAACAAAATAATCGGTTTCAACAGTGGAACGGTGATTTGGAAAAACTGCTGGATGGAGTTTGCTCCATCAATTCTTGCTGCTTCGTAAATCGACTTATCGACGTTTTGCAAAGCCGCCAGATAGAAAATCATATTATAGCCAGTCCATCTCCATGTAATCGCCAGGATGATAACCACCTTTGCCCAAAAGGGATCGGCTAAAAAGTTGATTGTTTCAGAGATGAACCCGAAATTGAGTAAAAATAGGTTGATGATGCCATCGACACCGAACAAGTATTTAAAGATGACCGAATAGGCAACCAGTGAAGTGACACAAGGCAAGAAAATCGCGATTCTGAAAAAGCCTCTGAATTTCAGTTTGGGATCATTTAACAATACGGAAAAAAATAACGCCAAGACAATCATCAATGGGACTTGAATGAGGAGATAGATTGATGTATTGGTTAGCGCTGCGATAAATGTCGGGTCACCGAACAATCGCTGCCAGTTCTCTAAGCCCACATATTCGAGATTCCCGCCCATTCCAGATTGGAACGACAAGAGAAAGGCTTGTACCATCGGATAAAAGTTAAAAATTGTGATTGCGATGACTGAGATAATGATGAACAGCCAACCAACTTTTTTCTTGAAATACACACCTGTTTTTTCGCGTTTGGTTTCTTTATAGCGCAAGCGCACTGGAAGATCCATTTCACCTTTTTTCGTTGATTGCTGGCTCATGTTTCTCATTCCTCCTATAAAAAAAACTTGAGCTGAGCCGGACTGGTGAGCGAACAAGCACTTCTACCAGTTATTCGGCGTCAACTCAAGGCTTCATTTATTTTCAATCAATTATTTGAGTTGTGCTTCAGCTTGTCCTTGGACATTTTCAAGTACTGTCGTAAGCTCTGCGCCGTTCAAATAATCTTGCATTCCAGTAACCAAAATATCTTCAATTGCATAAGTGTGAAGGCCATAATTGACGGCTGGAATTTCGTCAGTCCATTTCGAGAAGTCAGTGATGATTTGCTGCCCGCCGAAGAATTCGTCTTCTACTGCATAAGCATCGCCTTCAGCTGCCGCTGAGTAAGTCCCAAGAGCGCCGATGTCTTTAACCAATGTTTGATACAAGTCAGGATTCGAACCGAATGTATTCAACATGAAATCTGCCGCTTCTTCTTTGCCGTCCACGTTCAAGACGTACCATGAGCTTCCGCCCAAGTTAGAAGCGTTGACCGCTCCTTCCATATCCAATCGTGGCATTGGAACCACTGCCCAGTTGCCTGATTGATCTGCTGACTGTTTGATGCTTGGCGTAATCCAGTTTCCTGTTGGAACACTGGCGACATCCCCGCTGTTGAAGGCGCCGACAAACTGGCTCCAGTCAGAAACGATTTTGCCGATGTCTGCATCCATCATCTTTTTGTATGTTTCAAATGCTTTGGCAAGTGTTTCGTTGCCAGCAAGGTTTGGTGTTGAGCCATCTTCATCCACATACCAAGAACCGTTTGTCTGAATCATCATGCGGATTTGCCCCAAGTCGTTCGGGTCCAATGTCAGCATGTTTTTGCCTGTTGTTTCTTTTACTTTTTTACCGATTTCAATGTATTCATCCCACGTGATATTCGTTACATCTTCTACTGTATATCCTGCTTCTTCAAGATAGTCTGTTCGTACATACAATCCAGCTACGCCTGAATCGAATGGCAATCCGTATTGCTCGCCTTCGTGGCTCGTAGTCGCAATTTTGTATTCAGCAAAGTCGGATGCTTCGATGACATCCGTCAATGGATGGAATGCATCCGGGTAAGCTTGCAAGAAACTTTGTGCACGGTAATCTTCGATCAAGACAATGTTTGGCATTCCCTTAGTCGTACCAGAGCTAAGTCCCGTGTTTAGTTTTTGAATAATATCGTCTTGTGCATTTTCAATGATTTCGACTTCAAACTCGCCGTCTCCATTGTATGCTTCTTTTGCTTTTTCAAGAGCTGCAATGTTGAATGCCGGATCCCAAGCCCAAGCTGTAATGGTATCTGTACCGGATGAACCTTCTGAACCGCCGCTTCCACTTGCTTCTTCATCCCCTGAAGAACAAGCTGCCAACACAAGCATGCCGACTGCCAGCAATAACATAAGATAAAACTTCTTCATCTTAAATCCCCCTTTTTGTAAGCGCTTAACTTTTCGCCTTACATACAGTATAGCGACCAAAAAAAAAAGATTGTTAGCACAATCTTTAGGTGTTTTATTCAAAAATTTTTAGATATTTCAAACTTCTATTCGTATTAGTTGGACTATTCTTAGATACTTGTAATTTTGTTGGAAATTTCTGAAACTTCCGTTTTTCGAAGAGGCATCTCCACTTTCACTTTGGTTCCCTCGCCCTTCTCACTTGTAATTTCTACGCCATATTCTTCTCCATACAGCAATTGAATGCGTTCATGAACATTGCGTATGCCGATCCCGCTAAACAGATGGCGTTTCTCTTTGATATCTTCTTTCGTATGGTCGCCTTTGATTTCCATGCCGTCGCCATTATCAACAATCTCACATAACAGGTTGTCGCCTTTTTGGGACACGAGTATTTGGACAAAGCCTTCTTTTTTCTCGTTGAACGCATGGAAAAAAGCATTTTCGATAAACGGCTGAAGGATTAGCTTCGGCAGCTGGCAGTCCAGGCAATCCGGTGAAATGAAGAAATTCACTTTGATTCCCTCACCGTAGCGCGCTTGGTTGATCAGGACGTAATTTTTTAAATCCGTAATTTCCTGTTCCACGGTGATGGTTTGATCGACATTACTGAGGGCATTTTGCAATAACGAAATCAGCGCGTGGATCATATCGGTCGCTTTTTCCTTTTTGCCTTGTTGGACCATAAACTTCACTGAAGCCAAGGTATTGTATAGGAAATGCGGATTGATTTGATGCTGCAGCGCCATCAATTCCGCGCCGCGCTGCTTTTGCTGAGCCTGGACGACGAGATCGACGTATTCCTGCAATTCACTGAGCATGGAGTTGAAGGCAGTGGCGATTTTCTTCGCTTCATAGCCGCCGGTTTCAGCCACAGGCTTGTTGAAATCGTGTTTAGCCATTGTTGAGATTTGCTTGACCAATCGGCTGATTGAATTGGTCATCCGGCGGGAAATGATGAATACCACAATCACAGCCAGCAGGACGATGCCCAGACTAATCAGGAGAATTTCTTTCGTATTGACCAAATTATCCAAGACCGCGCTTTTATCCACCAGATTCACCAAATACATATTATAGGTTGGAAGGTATTGCGACATTAACATATAATTCTTATCAAACACATGCACATCTTTAAATTCCAGTTCCTCATCGTCGACTTCTTTTGCCAATGCCATGACGTCGACCGCATCATCCCCGATCATTTCTTTTTTGTTGCTGGAAATGATCCTTCCTCTTTCATTGACCAACATCACTTCGTTTTCTATGCTCGTGTAGCCTTCGTAGAATTCTTTCAATTGCGCTTCCCGGATCGGGAAATACAAGACACCGTAAATTTCACCAGTCGACCATTCCATTAATGCTTTCGTGGCCACAATCATCGGTTCGTCATTAAACGAAGTGGACGGCAAAAATTGATAAACCAGTCTATTGGGCTGATTGATCGCGTATTTTGTAATCGGATGGTTTCGCAGCACTTCCCATGAAACCGGCCAATTTGAATAATTCGCGTTGTACAGCCGCTCGTTGAATCCCAGCACGATCATATTCGCATCATAGGACTCTACTGTCGGATAAATGCGTTCCATCTGCCGGCTGATGTCATGATAAGCTCTTGATGTTTCAATAGCGTTTCCATTTTCTTGAGTCAAGACCCTTTTGATGGTGCCGTTATTTTGGACTTCATTCATCGCACTGACGATGGCAAAGCTATACGCCTCGAATTCCGTTTCAATCTGTTCCAAGGCTTTCGTGTTCGAAATGCTGAAGGTTTCCATGAATAAATTGGAAGACATCCGGATCGAGCTGAACGTGATCAGGAGCGACACAGCTACGATGCTGAGCACCATGATCAGGAACATTTTGATAAACAGGCTGTTATTTCTTAAGACTAGAAAGACCTTTTTCTTCATTTTCATGGTGCGCTTGGAGCTCCTTTCGATAGCTGCCTGGAGACATTCCAGTTATGCGTTTGAACACTTTGCAAAAATAGCTATGCTCCGAATAGCCGACCATCCCGCTAATGTTCGAGATGGACACGGTGCTGTTCTCCAGCAATTCCATCGATTTTTTGATCCGCACCCGGTTCAAATATTCGCTGAACCCTTCTTTGTGGTGTGTGCTGAAATACGAAGACAGATAGGACGCGTTAAAGTGGAAATGGTTGGCGATTTCCGACAGTCGCAGCGGCTCTGTGTAATGCTGTTCGATGTAAGCCAGAATCTTATCGAGGTTATTCGCCGGATCACCTGCTTTGTCGCCCAAGAGCATGATGATCCGCACTTCTTCCAGGAATCCATTGAACTGATCCAGCGCTTCGTTGACATGAACGGCTTCGTTAATGGTTGAGAAATAGCCGTATTTCTTTTTTTCGAGGTCTTCGGTGTTGTATTTCATGGCATCCAATAACACGATGATGTTGAAGACGATATTGCCTAAAAATGATTTGAATTCGAAGCTGTCGTTATTAAAGCGCCCAGCCAAATAATCGACATGGTTTTCCAAATACGTAAAAGCCGCATTGAACAGCCGGTCTTTGAACATCTCGATAAAGTGATTCAAGTCGAAATTGGCTTGTTTTTCATTTTCTATCGGCAACTTATCGTAGACGAATAAGCTCGTATCCGGCAAATAAAACCCATACTTTTTCATCTTGGAACGGCCTTCATCGTACACTCTTTTCATGTTGTCGATGGCATCGAATGGCTCATACACCATCCACATTGTGCCTATCAATTCGAGTGCCTGGTATTCGATGGCCTGTTTGACGGCTTCCAGCTGATGCGGTTTGAAATTGAACAAAAGAAGGGTTTCGGACTCGCTGGAATTCAAGGAAAAAATCGGCAGTTCTTCAAGAATAGAGCGTTTTAATGTCGTTTTCAGCTGACTCGGATCCAGGCTTTTTCCATGGATAGCCACTAAAGCGAATTGGCTATTGGGCAGCACATCCGATAAAATCGCCCCTTCCAAGGCAAAGTCGTAGCCCAGGATCATGCTCTCCAGCATTTCTTCGACAGAGCGTTCTGGCTTCACTGCCGATCCGGAATGCTGCAAGTCCGGAATCCTTCCCACTACTCGGTTTAAGATCCGCAATAATTCGGGACCGTTCAACTTAGGCTTTAATATATAATCGGCGACGCCGTTCTGGAACATCGACCGCACGTAATCGAAGTCTTCAAAACTGCTCAAGACAATGAATTCAGTGTTTGGAAATTCTTTCTTTCCTTCTTTAACTAAGTCGATGCCGTCCATGATCGGCATGACGATGTCCGTAATGACAATATGCGGAGAAAATTCCGCAATCAATTGCATCGCTTCTTTGCCGTTCGAAGCTTCCCCGACAATTTGAAAGCCCTCTTGTTCCCAGGCAATATAATTAATGATCCCTTGTCTGATCAACATTTCGTCATCGACAATAAGAACTTTGCATGCTTCTCCCATGAACTTACCCCCTTAAAATGAAACTCATAAGAAATCCCGATCCCCTCAGATCCGGCTATCTATCTATTGGATTGAATCGTTTGTTCAATCCCATTCACTTGGCAATTCTCTGAATTCTCTTTCTTGCCAATCTACAGATATGTTACCATCTTTTTATAGAACCATGTCGATTAATCAAAACATTGAAATTTTGACGCATAGCAAAACCCGCCGCCCCTTCGCTTTTCGCTGCAAGGGAGTTGCGGGTTTTAGTATGCCTTAACGGTGTTCGTAGGTTTCGATGGATCCTTCTTCAATTTGCGATTCTGCTTCTTCCTGCACTGCCGGCATTGTCGCAAGCGGTGCTTGTGCAACCGGCTGCTTGTTGCGGTTGACATATGATTTCAGCAAATCGCCGATGTCGATGCCGGTCATTTCCTTCAGCGGCTCCTGCATGTCGACCATCGTTTTCGTAACGCTCCGACCAAACGACGGGATGCCTTGGCCGTTGCCGGAATCGATGATTTTCACGGACTCAATATTGCTTAGCGGCAACGCGACTTTCTCCGCAAATACCGGCAGCATGTCGATGAGTTTTTCGGTGATGATGACGTCGCCATGCTCTTCCATCGCTTCTGCGAGCAGCTTGCGGGATTCAGCTTCCGCTTTCCCTCGCTCGCGGATGACCTCGGCCTCTGCAGCACCTTCGTCACGTCTGATCTTCGCTTTCGCTTCGCCGTCAATGACGGCACGGCGGGCTTCCCCTTCCGCGGAACGCGTCGTTTCGTAATACGTGGCGTCGGCTTTCGTTTTGCGCACTTTGCTTTCTTCTTCTTCGAGTTTTACGGCGCGTTCCCGTGCCATGAATTGCAGGTTCAATTCTTCATCCTGGATTTCCATCGCAAGCTTGGCTTTTTCCAGTTCGTACGACTGCTCGGACTTCGCACGCGCGCGCTCGGTTTCTTCCATAAAGGCGGCGTCTTTCAAGTCTTTTTCTTTTCTCGATTGCGCAGTGGAAATCTGGCGCTTGTACTCTTCTTCTTTCGCTTCCTGATCGGTCTGCGCACGGTGAATCCGGGTTTCGCGCTCAGTGTTCGCTTCGGCGATTTCAGCCAGCTTGCGCACTTCCGCAATCCGCGGCCGCCCCAGGTTCTCGAGGTAGCCGTTGTTTTCATCAGCATCACGCAAATCGGTCAAGCCGAGAGACGTAATCTTGAAGCCCATCAAATCGAGCTGTTTCTGGGCGATATCCTGGACGTCATTATTGAATTTTTCGCGGTCGCTGTTGATGTCTTCAACGGTCATCTTCGATAAGATCGCGCGCAAATTGGAACCGAGCACTTCGATGATTTCGGTTTCAATCTCTTCCTGCTTTTTGCCCAGGAACTGCTCGGCGTAATTGGCGATGCCGTTCAGCGTATCCGCCACTTTCACCATTGCCACGGCGTCCGCGACGATCGGCACGCCGGCGTTCGTATAGACGCGCGGCGTTGCCAGCTTCAGCTGGAACGATGTCAAAGAGACAGGCGTCGAGGTCTGGAAGCGTCTCAGCAAGTAGCCGCCGCCCCGGATAATTTTCATCGAACGCCCTTCGTCGTCGGTGAAGATGTTCGTGTCTTTTGTCGGGTCTCCCAATTTTGGCCCGGTGATAATCAATGCTTCATTGGATTTGGCGGTGCGGTACCGAATTTTCATCCAAAAGAAATACCCAACGCCTGCGATCGCTGCAATAATCAGCAGCGCGATAATGACTGAAATGATCCCTAATGATTCCATTGTGCTTCCACTCCCCTTTGATCAAATAGTTGCCGTGCCCCCTATACGCCACTCCCCGGTTCTTGCTCTGTACTGCTTTGTGCATGAGATCGTGGCCTATAGTAGTTATACGGATGATTTGTCTAAATGTTTCAAAAAAGGGAATCTTTTTACAGGATTTGGATCATGCAATTATGGCCGGTAACCGTATCCCAGGTTGAAGAAGAAATAAAAGATGAAAACAAGTAAAGCTGCCGGCAACAAACTGATCGCTAGCAGGATTTTTGCCCAAAGGGTCTGGACATGAGTAAACCACTTATAATAGATGAAAATCAAAATGCCGATGAATGGCACCAGCAGCAGATGCGATGCGGTGTATGCCCACGCTGAGTTTTCATCCCAGTAGGCATCAGGAACAGGGATGATGCCGGCGTATTTGGCATTGATGCGCCGGGTGATGCCGATGAACAAAAATGTGACGAAGGCATAATAAATGACGGCCAAACTTTTCGCTTGCCAGTTGAAATAAGGGCTGGTCATAACGAAGAGAAAAATAACTCCGATTATGATAAATAACAAGTAACTTTCCATCATTCCACCTCTTCCTGGCTTCTGTCGAATAATTCCCCGGCTCGCCTCTTCCATTCCGAAGCAACCTATTTACTTAAAATACGTTTCATAAGGAAATAAGTTCCAAAGGTGGTGTGGCGTTTGATTAAAGTATTGGGCATCATTCTGCTGCTGTTTGCAAGGCTTCTTTTCATTGGCAACCGGGTATACGAGTTCACCGAAAAGCCGGAGATTACCGGCAGTTTTTCGATTCGCACAAGCGCGTCTCCCGGCCAAGTCAACATTATCGAAATCATGGAGATGTACGATGATGGCGGCCCTGGAAACCCCTTGCATCAAGATAGCGAAAGCCAGGGATTCCATTCACTGCGCATTCATTACGGGGAATACGGCAGCTTGCTCGAAAAGTATAAAGAAATAACCGATATCCGGATGCAGGAGATCGATTATTTTGATATCGTTTGGACTGGCGATGAGCAGGTGGCCATCCATGTGATGCACCGAAACGAAGCCGGGGAAAGTTTTGTTTCCGAGTCCTACCACTTTGATTTCCTGACGGATACGCTTACCCGGCAGGAGCCGTAAACATTGTTTTGAAACGTTTGCGCCGCTGTTCCGTACTATAAGAAAAGGGGGTTGGATCATGGTTGGAGATTTTTTTATGGTATTGCCTTTGCTTACGATCTTATTCAATTTAGTTTTTATCGGCGTCGGGATTTATGTTATTTTCGCTTTTTTGAAACAAGGGAAAGAACGCAATGCTCTTTTGAAGGAAATTGCTGATGAGCTGCGCAGGAGATAATTTTAGAAAGGGGCTGGATCCAGTATGGGATTATTCCGGTTTTTATTTCTCGAAAAGAAATATTTGGTCCACACGGCATTCGGCCATGAAATGTACAACCGGGCTGTCAGAAGGTTCGAAGCACAAAAAATTTCATACGACGTTGTGCGGAAGATGAATGACACTAGCTTCGGCTCTACCGGACAAAGCGACATCCCTTTGGTTAGGAACTCTTCCGCAAGCAAAGTTCAGTATGATTTCTATGTAAAAAAAGAAGACCAAACCGCTGCCATTTTAATTAAAATGCCCGAACAAAAACCGCAGTCCTCGGACTGCGGTTTTTTTCTTTAACGTTTTTTCATAAATTCATGATAGCCGCTCTTGTAAAACTCGTACCATTCATCAATCTCTGCTTGCGGCGCTGACTGAAGCGCCTCCATCATTTCTTTACCGAACTCCAGGAACGCTGACCCATTCGCCGTGATGATCTTGCCGTCGCGCACCGCCTGCTGCTCCGCGTAATCTGCCTCGCCGGTATAATTTTCAGCAGACGCCTCCTTCAGCTCCGCCAACTGGTTGCTTGTATGCCGGACATCGTTCAATACGCCGTTCATGCCTAGAAAAACAGACGCGTCGCAAATCGCACCGACGACTTTATTGGCATCGAGCGCTTTTTGCACAAGCCCCATCACCGCCTGGCTTTCCTCTTTGCGCCACGAATTGCCGCCGATCAACACGACACCGGCAAAATCATCGCCGACTTCCTCCAACGCATAATCAGGCACAGTGCGGAAACCGCCGATTGAACGCACCGGTTCCTTGCTGAGCGACACTGTCTTCACGCAATAGCGCTGCTCGCCCTGCTCCGGCTTTTCATTTAACGCCGCTGCAAGCGAAGCCGCCTCCCAATCCGCATACTCATCCAGCACCACAAACAAAACTTCTCCCAACTTCATCCGAACATCCCCTTTACAATAAACTCACATTCCTTCTGGCTGAATATTCTATTTACTTTGCATTATAGCAGTTTGTTGCATTTGAAATAAGCTTTTGGGAGCGGAAAAGCTTATTTGCCTAAACAAGCGCGTCTTTTAGGCACGCGCTGACGAATAGTGAAATACGCTCGATATGGGTCGAAATACGCTCGGCAAAAGCTGTAATACGCCCCATTAGCTCCGAAATGCGCTCGAGACGCAATTTGAGCCACAAAACTGTTCATATCTCCGCCACCGAAAATTGATATTCAATTTATATTCGTCCGCTATGATGATTTCGATAGCAGTATAGAAAAAGGAGTGTCACGTATGAACAAATTCTTAAACCCGATCACGGATTGGGTATCCACCAAACGGGGCATGTGGATTACGATTATCGTCTGGTTCGTAGGGATGATCGCCCTTAGCATGGGCCCGACTTTAAACGATTATAAAGTAGCGAACTTCCAGTCGCTGCCCGATGATGCCCAGTCGATCATTGCGGACAACAAACTGAAGGAATATTTTCCGAACGACCAAGGGACGCCGGGCATCCTCGTCTTCCATAACCCGGAAGGCGATGTTAGCCTAGAGGCTGTCAAAGAAATCTTGGCAGGCATCACGGCAGCTGAGCTTGATGGCGTCGAGTCGATCGTCGACATCAGTCAATTGCCCCCACCTGCCTTGGAAGGCTTTTATTCGGAAGACGGCACGACGATGATTGTGCCGATGGCGCTCCAAGCGGGGCTCGGCAGCGCCGATTTCGCGGAAATCAACGATGAAGCGTCGGAAATCGGACGGGACATCGCCGCTGATTTTGACGCCATGGAATTCTACATCACCGGTCCCGCAGGTATTGCCGGAGACACTGTCAAATTATTCGAGCAAGCGGATTTTGTACTGTTGATCGCAACCGTGCTGATCATTTTGGTGCTGCTGATTGTCATCTACCGCTCGCCGCTGCTTGCTATTATTCCGCTGCTCGCAACGATCATCGTCTACCAGGTCGTTAACCAGACGCTCGCGTTCATGGGTGCTGGCGGACTGGAGCTGACGAGCCAGACGACGTCGATTATGAGCATCTTGCTGTTTGCGGCGGTTATTGATTATTCGTTGTTCGTATTCTCCCGTTTCCGCGAGGAACTGAACCATTACGAAAGCAAATTTGAAGCGATGAAATATGCCATGCGTGCTACCGGCGAACCGGTATTTTTCGCTGGCGGCACCGTGCTGGCTGCAATGCTCGTGCTGTTCTTTGCAGATTTCCGTGACTACTCGAATTTCGCACCGATTTTCGGCACAGCTGTTTTCGTCATCATGATTGCGTCTATTACGCTGATCCCCGCGTTGTTCACCCTTTTCGGCCGCAAAGCGTTTTGGCCGAAAGTACCGAAATACGGTGAGGCAAAAGAAATGAAACACGGCATCTGGGGCCCGGTAGCAAAATTCGTCGTCAACAAGCCGTTGTTGTCGGGTGGCCTTGTTACGATTCTGTTGCTCGTTTCGGCCATCAACATCATCAACTTGGAATTTGAATTCGATACAGTGAAATCATTCCCGGAAGATTTGCCTTCCCGCGTCGGCTATGAAATCGTCGAAGAGAAATTTGATAAAGGCGAACTTGCCCCTTCCACCTTGCTCGTCGAAAGTGATGAACCAATTTCGCAAGAAGCGGCAGCGGCAATTGCTGAAGAGCTGAGCGCATATGAGAAAATCGCTTCCGCACGCCTGTCTGGCCAAACCGAAAACGGCGAAGCGGTGAAATACAGCATCGCGCTGTCGCTCAATCCGTATTCCGTGGAAGCACTCGATTTCATGGAAGACTTGCGCGCCGACAGCGGAACGCTGTTCCAAGCCGCGGCCATTGATGGAGACGCACATTTTGGCGGCGTCACGCCGAAGCTTGTCGACGAACGCGCCGTCAACAACAGCGACATCTACAAGATTGTGGCACTTGAGACTTTATTGATTCTCGTGCTGCTGTTCGTGCTGACACGTTCGTGGAAAATGCCGTTTTATATGATGGCAACAATTTTATTCTCTTATTTGTCTGCGCTTGGCCTCGGAATTTTCTTGGTCGATGTATTGTTCGGCTTTGAGGCAATCAGTACCCGCGTGCCGGTTTACGCGTTCATCTTCCTGGTCGCGCTGGGCATCGATTACAACATCATCTTGGTGTCGCGCTTTATCGAAGAACGGAAAACGCGCCGGGTCAAAGATGCGCTTGAAATCGCCATCCGCAACACCGGCGGCGTGATTTCAAGCGCCGGCATCATCCTCGCAGCGACGTTTGCAGCGCTGACGACGATGCCAATCGCCGATTTGTTCATCTTCGGCTTTATGGTGTCAATCGGCATCCTGATCGACACGTTCCTGGTGCGCGGCTTGCTGCTGCCGGCGTTGATATTGTTTTTTGAAAAAGACCAGTAAACCCTGCATACTAAGGATAACCGGAAGCCGCAATTCAGGGCTTCCTTTTGATGGGGAGGAAAACGCATGAAAATTCTCGTCGTGGACGATGATCTGTATATCCAGCAATTGGTGGCGATTCATCTGGGCAATGAAGGCTATAAGGTGCTGCGGGCAAGCGACGCGGATGCTGCGCTTTTGCTGCTCGAGGAGGAAACGGTCGATCTCGCTATCGTCGACGTCATGATGCCGGGCATGGACGGCTTTGAGCTGACCCGCGTCCTGACGCGCGACCTCGGCATCCCAGTGATTCTGTTGACCGCCAAAGACCAGCTGGAAGACAAGGAAAAAGGCTTCTTGTCAGGCACCGAGGATTATGTGGTCAAGCCATTCGAGCCGAAGGAATTATTGTTCCGGGTCAAAGTGGTGCTGCGGCGCTCCGAGCGGTCGGTCCAGGAACACCTGCAGGCTGGCAATTTGTCGATCAACCGCCGCAATTTCGAAGTGGCGATTGGCAATGAAATCCTGATTTTGCCGCTGAAGGAATTCGAATTGCTGTCGCTTCTGGTGTCGCGTGCCAATCAGGCAACACCGCGCAGCCTGCTCATGGATTACGTCTGGGGCGAAGAGCACGAAGGCAATGAAATGACGCTCAACACCCATATCAACCGTATCCGCGACCGCCTGAAACGCTACGGCGCAACCGTCGAAATCCATACGCTGCGAGGCATCGGCTATAAGCTCGAGGTGCCGAAATGAAGACCTTGTACCGGCAATTCACTGTCGCAACGTTGTTCATCCTAGCCATTAGCATCCTCGTCGGCTTCACGATCGCCAATTTCTTTTATTTGACGGTTACGAAAGACGAGACCATCAAACAGAACGTCGCCATTGCTGAAGAAATCGTTGACACGCTCAAATTGGTGCCGTATTCAGAAGCAGGCTTCGACAGCTATCTGGAAGCCGTCGCAAAACTCGGCTACCAGATTGCACTTATCGACAGCACCGGCACCAAGACGTTCTTCGGTGAACCGTTCGATGACACGGCGTTTCCGGATGAAGCGCACCGTGTTCTGACGGAAAGGTCCGTCTACACCGGTTTGGATCGTTTCACGGACCAGATCTTCATGATCGGCCATTTCACCAATGAATTGCATAATACGGTCGGCGTCCCCTTCGAACTCGCCGGTGAACAGTACGGCTTGTTCATCCGCCCCGATACGAAGCTCGTGTCGACCGATATCCACTCGGTGCTGATCGGCTTTGTTGCGGCAATTGCGCTGGTCAGCATCATCGGCATGATTTGGATGGCGCGCCAATTGACGCGCCCAATCGTCCAGTTGACAGAAGCGACCAAACACATTGCGCGGGAAAATTATAGCTTTCCTTTAGACATCCGGCGCAACGACGAAATCGGCCAGCTGTCGGAAAGTTTCAACTTGATGCAGAACCAGCTCAAGCACAACGACCTGGCGCGCAAATCGTTCATCAGCAATGTTTCGCACGATTTCCAGTCGCCGCTCATGAACATCCAAGGTTACGCTGATCTCTTGAAGTCGTCGGACTTGCCGGATGCTGATCGTCTGTCGTATACATCGATCATCGACCAGGAAGCGAAGCGGCTGTCGAGTCTGACCCGGCAATTGCTGCTGCTGACTTCACTTGACCAAGGCGCGTATCCCTTGAAAATGAAAGAATTCGGGCTCGACGAACAATTGAAGAGCGCCGTCCAGAAATACCGGTGGCGCCTTGAGGAACAAGACATCAACCTGTCTTATCATCTCTCCCCAACCCGTTTCAACGGCGATCCCGAATTGCTGGAAAACGTCTGGGATAATTTATTGACCAATGCCATTAAGTACAATAAACCCGGCGGCAGCATCGAAATTTCGTTGCAACCGGACGATTCTGAAGTTGTAGTGTCGTTCAAAGATATGGGCGTTGGGATTTCACAAGACTCCCTTCCGCAGCTGTTCGACCGCTTTTACCGGGGAGATGCCGCACGCAAGAAAGACGGCACCGGACTCGGCTTATCGATCGTCCAACAGATTGCCGAACTGCACCACGGCACAATCGAAGCCGAAAGCACACTCGGTGAAGGCAGCTTATTCACGCTGCGTTTGCCGCAGACACCCTTAAAAGGATAATTGGAGGATTTAGTTTATGGAAAAAGTTTGGAGTTTACGTTTGATCCAGTTCTCAGCCATCTTCGGCTTCCTGGGCACTTATCTTGGATCACATATGGCCGGGCAGATGGATTACGCGTTACGCCCGATCCACGCGCATATTTTATTGGTCGGCTGGCTGTCGGTTTTCGCCTGGGGCATTTTCTACCGCGTCTACACGATTAAATACAAAAAACTTGTCGCATTCCACAGCATACTCGCGATGGTCGGTGCAGTCGGCCTGACCGCCGGAATGTGGATGTATAATTTGAATCCGTTCAACATGAGCGATACGCTCGTGCTGGTTCTGTTCATCGTTGGCGGAAGCTTGCTGCTGCTGGCGTTCCTATTGTTCGCCGTGATCACGTTCCTGACGGAGAAAGAATAGGTTTACAGCAAACCCGCTTTCGGCATTTTGTGCCTAGAGCGGGTTTTTGTTTTGGCATTATGTGGTTTGTAGGCGTGTGATTTCACGTGTGTTCAGAATACGCCCCATTGCATAGGAAATACGCTCTGACAATGAAAAAATATGCTCTGCAATGATGGTCATACACCCCATTAGCGGAGAAATACGCTTTCACGCATTGGAAACTCTATTTGCACAAAAGAAGCGCGCCCTATAGGCATGCGATTAAAAGCCCAAATTACCGTTTAAAAACTTCCTCTACTTTCTCCGCTAAATAATCTTCACTTTCGACGTCTTCAATCAGCAGCGCGAGGACGTATGGCGGTTTTTCTGTCGGATAGCCGATGAAAAGGCCGTTTTCGTTGCCTTGCGCTTTGATGAGGCTGAGCGACCCGGTAAAGCCGTCGAGCGATTCGCGCATTGCGGCTTGGAGCGGCTCGATGTTCGCTTCGCTGATGACATTGTCTATCCAGACTTTCGGCGTTTCACCTGCAAGGAGTGTCGGCTCATATACGGAGCCGCCGTTTTGAAACGCTGAATACAAGGCTGCGAGATGCAGAATGTTCGCCTGCACCTGGCCTGCAGAACCCGGCGCACCGTTTAAGGACAGCGTCGACGGCGTCAGTTCGATGGTGAACGGCATCGCTTCGCCGAAACCGAAATCTGCTAAGCGTTTTGCGAATGCCTTGCTCCCTTGCGCCTTCAATTGCGAGTTGTACAGATTATTGGCGGTGGCCTCTAAGGTTTTATTCGTCGCATCAGGCTTTACGGTTCCTGCTTCTAATCCGGCTGCAGCGAGAAGCGGATTTAATGCTGCGCCTGGCGTATAGGCTGCTGCGAAGCGGTTGAAGAACACCAGGCCCGGATCATTCGCGAGCTCCCGGTAGCGGCTCTGGGCGATGTTTGGGATGAATAAGTTCGGATCGTAGCCTGGAGAGCTGACGAGCGCTAACACTTCGCCGGTTTTCGGATCGATTGCTGCGGCTGCGCCTGGTTTGCCGTCCATCGCGTTGTAAATGCGCTTTTGCAGCTCGGCATCGATGCTCAGTTTTAGCGCTTCGCCTTGCGCCGCTTCCCGTTCTGACGCGGTGACGGTTTCGCCGCTATTCGCTTTTTGGATCAAGATGCGTCCAGCCGTGACGCCGCGCAATTCCGCTTCGAAGCTTTCCTCCAAGCCGCGGCGGCCGATGACGTCATCCGTCTCGTAGCCTGTGCCTTGCCGTTCCGCCAATTGCTCGGCCGTAATTGGCCCGACAAAGCCTGAGATGTGAGACAGCTGCTCGCCATACGGATAACTGCGCAAGGTCATCTCATTTCGCACTGTGCCTGGGATGGCGAACAGCTGGTCAAGCACAGCCTGGTCTTCGCGTATATGAGCAAGCGGTACATAGAAATTCGGCTGCACCCAGCTTTGGCCCAGCTTGTCGTTAATTTCCGCTGGCGTGATATCGAGAAGCGCGGCGACGTCGGCAATGCGCTTTTCTTCAAATTTCTCAGGGATGACTCCGACTTCATAGCTAACCGCGTTGATGGCGATGCTTTTGCCGTTGCGGTCGACAATGTCAGCCCGCGGCGCAAGGTCTTTCACTGCCGAGACCGTGTCGCCACGCTCGAGCCCCGGCAAAATGAACGACGGGTCCCATTCAACGAACCAATCGCTGTTTTCATACAGCAAGCTCATCGTTTTCGTGAACTCGATCGGCCCGCCTGCGCTGTCCATCGCCAATTCCAGCTTAAAATCAGCCGGCAGGTCGCGGCTCCACTCGGCGTCTGCCGCCGGCTCGCTAACTTTCACGGCAAGGTTCTGGATGGCAAGATCGCTATGGAGCTTTTGCTGCCAATCAACAAAAAGCTCTTTGCCGAATGCCCCTTTCGTGCCTTCATTCAAATACGAATCGTACATCCCTGCAAAATCCTTCTGCTGCCACAGCTCGATAAATTCTGTGAGACGCGCTTCTGCAGCGATCTGCTCTTCCGACACCTTTGCCGCTTCTTCTTCCGGCTCCGCTTCCGGCGCGGGCTGCGCCTCGTCTTGGCAGGCGGACAGGATTAGGACGAATAAAAATAAAATGATGGCTCTCATCTTTTTTTCCATTCCGGCACCCCCTTTCTTCTTAGTTTAACAGTTTTCTGAATAGTTTGAACTTGTAATTTAGGTTATCATGGAGGAAAGATCCAATACGCTCTAGTCTAAAACGAAAGGCGGTGCTGCGGATGTTCGAGGAAATGAAATCACGGCATTTATTCGGCTGGATGTTTGGCGCGTCGATCGCATCGATTTTTATCCTGCTGCAGGTCACACAAAACCCGCTCATTATCGACGTCGCGCTGCAGCTAGTGTTCTACGTCGTCGTGCCGGTATGGTTTTTCAGCTACCATTTCAAAAAACGCGGCGTGAAACTGCGCCAAGTCGTGTTCTTCCGCGGCACCGCGCGCTGGCTGCTGCCGGTCTTCGGGCTTACCGCTTTGTCATTGGCGTTTTCCATTGGCATGATTTGGCTGCTCTTGCGGGCGCTCATGCCGATCGCCCCAGCCGCGGTCGATTTCGTGCTTACACCCCAGCCCCTTCCCGACGCAGTATGGTATTTGTTCGCTACCGGTTTTATTGTCGCAGTTATCGGGCCGATTGCAGAAGAGTTCGTATTCCGCGGGCTCATTCTGAACCGGTTGATCTCGAAATTCGGCTTCTGGAACGGGCTCGGATTATCGAGTGCCATTTTTGGCATGTTCCATATCGACTTTTTCGGTGCGTTCCTGTTCGCGGTGGTCGCGTCGCTCTTGTATTTGAAGACCGGCAATCTGCTCTTGCCTATTTTGCTGCACATCGTCAACAACACCGTCGCCGTCTACCAAAGCTTTGTCAATCCGTCTTTTCCGCAGTGGCTGATGGTGACAAGCATCAACGACCTCTACACGAAAAGCATTCCGAACCTCATCGTACTGCTCGCCAGCCTAGCGCTGCTGCTGTTTATTATCGCGCGGATGGCCAAAGGCTTGGAAGGACAGATAAAAGAAGACCAGATCTTTTCGGAGTAAATTCTTTGGGAGGTGCAAGGCATGAAAACCCATTTTCTGCCGACGACGCTGCGCGGCCGGATTGGCACGATGCTCGCAGCTTTGGCGCTGCTGGAATTTTTAGCTCTTTATTTTTTTGCTGAATTGTTCGATATCATTCGTTCTGAACTGTTGTTCACTGCATTTGGTCTGGTTGCGATGGCCGCCGCTATCACAGGGGCTGTTATGGCCCTGCTTGCTATACGCAAAGACCGGGAGCGCTCCATACTCGCTTTTTTGTCGATTGCTCTAGGCTTTGTGACAGCCGGCTTCGTCCTCGGCAACCTTGTCGGCATTCCGGGTATTTGAAGCGGGAATATTCTTCTTCTACTTAAGAAAATCCTGGGGCCGATGTTGATGGCTCCAGGATTTTCTCTTTTTTCGCTAGTGCCGGTTAAACTTCAAATAGTTCATGTTCACTTCTTATTAACCCATGTTAAATCGCCGCTTCGTCATGTTAACGCCAAATTAATGCTTGTTAACGCACAAGCCTTCTCCGCAAACCCATAAACAGATGCATTTCGCCCCAGCGAAATGCGCCCTCTCCATAGAAGGAGCCGTTCGCTGAAGCGAACGGCTTTTCCATTAATGCACTTGAACTTCCATTCAGCTTGCCGCAGTCTTTGCAAACTGGCTGTTGTATAGATCGGCGTAGAAGCCGTTTCGGTCGAGCAGCTCGCTGTGCGTGCCTTGTTCGATGACGCGGCCTTTGTCCATGACGAGGATCAAATCGGCTTCGCGGATTGTCGACAGCCTATGCGCGATGACGAAACTGGTGCGGCCTTTCATCAATCCTTTCATCGCCTTTTGTATGAGGACTTCGGTCCGCGTATCGACGCTTGACGTTGCTTCATCGAGTATCATGATCGGCGGGTCGGACAGGATGGCGCGCGCAATCGTCAACAGCTGTTTCTGTCCTTGCGAGATGTTCGATGCTTCTTCATTCAACAAGGTGTCATAGCCGTCCGGCAGCGTGCGGATGAAATGGTCGGCGTGAGCCGCTGTCGCCGCCGCAATGATTTCTTCTTCTGCCGCACCGGTTTTGCCGTAGGCGATATTGTCTCTGATCGTGCCGTTGAACAGCCACGTATCCTGCAGCACCATGCCGAAATTGCGGCGCAGTTCGCCGCGCGGCAAGTCGCGCGTGTCGATGCCGTCGATAGTGATGCGGCCGCCGGCCAATTCGTAAAAGCGCATCAACAAATTGATGAGCGTCGTTTTGCCTGCGCCGGTCGGGCCGACAATGGCGACAGTTTGCCCTGGCCGTACCCGGATGTTCATGTCTTCGATCAAAGGATTGCCGCCGTAGCCGAAGTCGACATGTTCGAACGCTACTGCACCTTTCGCACGCTCTAATGCAGCATCCTTTGCTTCCTGGCTTTGTTCCCGTTCATCAAGCAGCTCGAAGACGCGCTCAGCTGCGGCGACGGTCGACTGGATGATGTTCGCGATATTCGCCGTCTGCGTCACTGGCTGCGTGAATTGCCGCGAATACGTGATGAACGCCTGGATGTCTCCGATTGAAATGCGTCCTTGCGTCACCAGGATGCCGCCTGTCACGCTGATCAGCACATAACTGAAGTTGCCGATAAATTGCATGAGCGGCATGATGATGCCGGACATGAACTGGGCTTTGCGCCCGGCTTCGTATAATTGTTCATTCGTTTCATTGAATTTATGGATCGCTTTCTTTTCGTGGCCGAACGCTTTGACGACCGGATGTCCGGTGTACATCTCTTCGATGTGGCCGTTCAGTTCACCGAGCGTGCGCTGCTGGTCGGCGAATTGCGTCTGCGAGCGCTTGAGGATCGGACGGATAACGAACACCGACAGCAAAAGGCTGGAAATCGCAATCGCTGTCAATATCGGGCTGATGATCAGCATCATCACCGTGATGCCGATGATCGTCACGAATGATGTGATGAACAGCGTTAAACTTTGCTGCAGCGTCGTGCCGATCGTATCGATGTCGTTCGTCACGCGGCTCAGCGTTTCACCTTTCGCCGTTTGGTCGTAATAATTGAGCGGCAGCCGTTCGAGCTTTGCGCTGACATCTTCGCGCAAATCGTAGACCGTGTCCTGCGCCACCGTCGACATCAGATATTGCTGCAAATACATGAACGCGCTGCTGAAAACGTAAAGCCCCGCCAGCAGCAATAAAAGCTGGCCAATCGCGTCGAAGTCGATCGACGCTCCCGGCACGCCGCGGATTTCGCCGTACGCGCCTTCGAATAATTCCGTAATCGCCAACCCCATAATCATCGGACCGATGATCGTAAACACCGTGCTGAGGATTGCCGCTGCGAACACCACCGTCAGGCGTGCGCGGCGTGGCTTTAAATAAGCAAGCAGCCGCTTGAGCGTCCTTTTGAAATTCTTCGGCTTTTCGCCTGCCATCATCATATTCGCACCGGGCGGCCCGAAGCCTGGCCCGCCGCGCTGAGGCCGTTTCTTGATGTCGCTCATGCGATTTCCTCCTCTGACAGCTGGGACTCGGCGATTTCCTTATAGACTTTATTCGTGCGCAAGAGTTCTTCGTGAGTGCCCATGCCGGCAATCCGCCCTTTTTCAAGGACGATGATGCGGTCGGCGTCCATCACCGAACTGACACGTTGTCCGATTAGCAGCACAGTCGCTTCTCCGGTTTCTCTCGCGAGCGCAGCGCGCAACTTCGAATCGGTTTTGAAATCGAGCGCCGAGAAGCTGTCGTCGAAAATATACAGGTCGGGTTTGCGGATCAGCGCACGCGCAATCGCGAGGCGCTGCTTCTGGCCGCCGGACAAATTGGATCCTCCTTGCTCAACGTACGTATCGTAGCCGTCTTCCATCGATTGGATAAATTCGTCCGCTTGCGCGATTGTCGCAGCGCGCTTGATTTCATACGGTTCCGCATCTTGCTTGCCAAAGCGGATATTGTCAGTCACCGAGCCGGAAAACAAGATCGATTTCTGCGGCACAAAGCCGATTTTCGAGCGGATTTCGTCTTGCGACGCGTCGCGGATGTCCACGCCATTGACGCGGATCGATCCTGCCGACACTTCGTAGAAACGCGGGATCAAATTGATGAGCGTCGATTTTCCGGAACCGGTCCCCCCGATGATTGCCGTCGTCTCGCCTGCTTTCGCACGGAACGTGATGTCCGACAGCACCGGCTCTTCCGCTCCCGGGTAGCTGAACGTCACCTGTTCGAACTCGAGCGTGCCGCGTTCGCGGTCAGCGGTTTGCGTGCCGAGGTCCTGGAACGCCGGGCGCATCGCCAGCACTTCGTTGATGCGATTCGCTGACACGGCAGCGCGCGGTACCATGATGAACATCATCGATGCCATGACGAGCGCGAACATGATAAGCATGACGTATTGGATGAATGCCATCAAATCGCCGATCTGCATCGCGCCGCTATTGATGCGGATGCCGCCGAACCAGATGATCGCGACAACCGTCAAGTTCATGACCAGCATCATCACCGGCATCAGGAACGCCATGATTTTATTGACACGGATCGAAACGTCCGTCAGTTCGCGGTTCGCCTTCTCAAGCCTGACCTGCTCCTGCGGCTCGCGCGTAAACGCCCGGATGACGCGGATGCCCGTCAAGTTTTCGCGCAGCACCAAATTCAGCCGGTCGAGCCGCTTCTGAACTTCCGTGAACAGCGGAATCCCTTTTTTCAGGATGAATAAAATCGACACCACCAACACCGGCATTGCGCCGATGATGACGAGCGATAACTGGGCATCTTTCGAAATCGCCATGATGAGCCCGCCGACCAGCATGATCGGTGCGCTGACAACCATGCGCAGCATCACCAGGACCACTTGCTGCACCTGCGTGATGTCGTTCGTTGTCCGTGTGATGAGCGATGCGGTTCCTACTTCATCAAATTCCTGCAGCGAAAACTGCTCGACGTGCGTGAACACTTGCCGCCGCACATCGCGCCCCATTCCCATTGCAGCTTTGGATGAGAAATAACTCGCCGCCACTGACGCCGCTGCGCCGAACGCCGACACCGCCAGCATCCAGCCGCCAATCTGCCAGATATACGGCACATCGCCAACCACGACGCCATTATCAATAATGTCCGCCATCAGCGTCGGCAAAAACAGATCCGCCATCGCCTGGATGAACACCAGTAAAAACACCATCCCTACCAGCCATTTATAGACTTTTAAATTCCTCAGGATTTTCAGCATACGTGCCGCCCCCTTCATTTCTCCATTGCTGCAGCTCTAAAGCTCCATAAGGGTTTGCTTTTAAGCTACTGCTTTTCAGAGAAGCTGTCAAAATACAGGCACGCTTTCGCTCAATAAAATCTGCAATTATTTCCCTTTGCAATCTGCCGGGTCGGGATGCGCTCTTTTATATAGAAGAAGCCGTGTGCCGAAGTGCACGGCTTTTCCGTTTCTTCAATTGAACTTAGGGTGTGGAGTGATGCGCGTCCATTCAAAAGCGTGGTTTTTGCTAGTGCCTGTTAATTTCCGATTAGTGCATGTTAAACTCCTGGCATCGCCTGTTGAATCTCGGACTAATCATGTTAAATTTTTCTCACTTCATGTTAAAGCAAAATTACTGCTTGTTAACGGGGGCAGCGGGCCGAGCTTTTTGAAAAGTCGTGCGAATGTTTCATTTCTATGGATAGGCGGGTGGAGGTTTTATTGGTAAACTAATGGATATACTTAGAAAAAGAAAACCGGGGTGAATGAAATGAAGTTTCATGTTTTGGGGGAAAATACAAAATTGGAGATCGACGTGCTGCAGCGGAATTATCCGGACAGCTTGGATTTTTGGGATGCCAATTGGATCGCTTCAACAATCCATCTTGAAATTCCAGGCTATACGGTGCATTTCGAAGCCGATTTGCGCACGGATGAGCTGCGGGATTTTGTCGACGAGCTGCGCTCGATGAACGAAAATCTTGGCGGCACTGCCATATTGAAAAATTTGGACAGCTATATTTACCTCGAAGGCGCGATGGATTTTCGCGGCAAGATTTCATGGAACATTGAAACGTGCTATCCGGCAGGGATCGGCGCCGAACTGACGTGTGATTTCGAATCGGACCAGACTTATTTGCGGATCTTGATCGATGAACTCGATCGGGTGCTGGAGGCGTTTCCGGTGCTCGGGAAAAATCCGGAATAACAGCTCGCGCTGGATAGGAGCGGATGGTCCATGAGAAGGTCAACATTCATTAGCCTTATCGCCATATTGGTTTTGCTGAGCATTTATTTCCTGGCCATCGATCCGCTGCTTGCGGACAATCGGTGGGCTGCGTTTTTCATCTACATGCTGATGTTTGTGGGCTTGAGGCTGCTAACGAAAAAATTGCATGGCTTCACTAATTTGGACAAGCGCTTTGATGCACAAACAAGCGTCTGGCTGGTGGTCGGCACCTTGCTGTTCTTCACCGTGTTCGTATCCGCCTGGCAATAAAACCACAGAAAAAGCACAATCGGCTCAAGACCGATTGTGCTTTTTTCCTTTATTTAAAAACTTCAGCGGCCATCCCGGCAACATAATCACTGCCGCCGTTGTCTTCCACGTTTTCGATCATCATCGCCAGCACAAACTCCGGATTTTCGGAATCGTAAGTGACGAAAAAGCCGTTTTCTTTGCCGCGGTCCTCACCGGCCGCTTTCAGTTCAGCGGTTCCGGTTTTGCCTGCAAGCGGTGCTTTATCGATGTTCGCTGACTGCGCGTAGCCGTCAACGACAACATTGCGCATGCCCTCGCGAAGCGTCGCTGCGTTTTCTGCGCTGATCAAGCCTTCTTTCCAGACTTGCCCATCTTCATCGTTCAATAACAAAGTCGGCTTATACATCACGCCGTCCGTGATGAACGGCGTGTACATCGACGCCAAGTGGACAATGTTCGTGAGCATCTGCCCTTGGCCGAATGACGTATCCGCCAGTTGTCCCGCTGAAGCGATTGTGCCTTCATTGGAAATCTGCGACGCTGCAAGCCCTATCGGGAATTCGATTGTTTCGCCAAAGCCATAATCTTTCAACCCCGCAATGAATGTTTCCGCGCCCATGTTCAAGGCCTGCTGGGCGAAATAAATATTATCCGAATAGACGAGCGCAATATTTAAATCGACTGGATTCGGCGCTTCCGGATGCAGGCGCGACACTTTGTAATCGCCCCATGAAGCATCTTTCTGCCACGTTTTGCCGTTGATCGTGATGCCTTCTTCCGGCTTAAGCGTCCCTGCTTCCATGCCGATTGCTGCCGTCACCGGCTTCAACGTCGACCCCGGTGCGTACGCTGCTTTGAAACGGTTAAACAGCGGATTGGCAGGATCTTCCTCCAGCGCTTTATACTGCTCGCCGCTAAGGCCTAGCATAAAGCGGTTCGGATCGAAGCCAGGCGACGAAACCAATGCCAAGGTCTCTCCTGTTTCCGGATCGATTGCGGCGCTTGTCCCTGGCTCGCCTTTCATAGCGTCATATGCCGTTTTCTGCAATTCTGCGTCAATCGTCAGCTGCACCGTTTCGCCGTCTTCTACCGGCTGTTCAGCGACATCAATCGGCTCGCTGCCTTCAGCCGGCTTTTCGATCCAGATCTTTAATCCGTCTTTGCCGCGGAGCCGGTCTTCGAGCGCTTGCTCAAGCCCTTGGCGGCCGATCATGTCGCCCGCCGTATAGCCGTCCGCTTTGCGTTCTTCCAATTGTTCTGCAGTGATGCCGCCGATATAACCTGTCACATGCGACAGCGATTCGCCGTACGGGTATTCGCGCATCGAAGTTTTTTGCGCGCCGACTCCCGGGATTTTCACCGCTGCATCAATCACTTTGTCATCCGTGCGCGCCACTTTCGCGATTGGCACGAACATTTCCGGCTGCACCCAGTTCTGGTTCAACTCGTTGTCGATCCTTTCGACTGTCGTATTGAGCAGTTTGGCCAGTTCTTCTTTTTTCGTGTCATCCGTGAATTTTTCCGGGACGATGCCGATATTGAAGCCGCCTCCGTTAATGGCGACTGGCACATTATTGCGGTCTAGAATTTCGCCGCGCGCTGCTTCAATGCGGTCGATGCGGATTTTGTCTTCGGCTTCAAGCTGCGGGAAAATGAACGACGGGTTCCATTCAACGAACCAGCCTTCCTCTTCCCCTCGCTCTTCGAAGAGCAGCGTCATCTGCTGTTCAAACTCGACCGGACCCGCAATCGTGTCCATCTTCACCTGCACCGGAAAATCGGCCGGCTCTTCTTCATTCCATTCCGTGTCTTCGGGCGGCTCTGTATACGAGACTTCCAGATTTTCGATGCCGAGATCGTCCTGGATTTTTTGCTGGCGCTCCACAAATTGCGCCGGTTCGAAAGCGCCCTTCGTGCCTTCGTTCAAATACCCTTCGTACATTTCAGTGAATTCGCTTTTATTCCAATGGCTTATGTAATCGGCTAGCCTGTCTTCCGGCGTCGCTTGCTTGTTGCAGCCGGCGAGCACGAGTAAAAGCACAGCCGCCAATACCCCAATAATCATTTTTTTCATATAACTGCCCCCTGTCCATTCCTTTATTTTACAATAAATCCGAAGAAAAGTTAAATGAGGGCCCTTCGGTTTCTCCGCAAAAAACGCAAATTAAGGAGCCGGAGAAAAGTCTAAGCTTTTCTCCGGCCCCATTATTCGTCAGTACTCTATTTATCTGTCGGTGTATGAATCTTTAGGAATCTTGTAAACCCGCGCTTCATATGGAAGCAATTGCGCCAAGTCGATGTCTTGGTAATTTGCCAAAAGCAGCGTCGAGCCTTCAGGCGCAGCGCCGCATAGACAGGCGTGCTGGGCAAGATTCGCCACGATGAGCACTTTTTCATCCCCGTATTCGCGCGTGTAGGCAAATACGGCTTCGTGGCCCATCTCCACTAGCTTATACTCGCCGTAGACGAAGACGTCCATATTCTTGCGCAGCCAGATCATCTGTTTATAAAAGGCCAGTACCGAATGCGGATCGTCTTCCTGCGCTTCAACATTCAGCCATTGGTAATTCGGATTAAGTCCGAGCCAAGGCTTGCATGTTGAAAAGCCGGCGTGAAGGCTATTGTTCCATTGCATCGGCGTCCGTGAATGGTCGCGGCTTGTCGAACGCAGCAGCGTCATGATCGCTTCGTGCTCCATGCCGGTTTCTTTTTTGTGGAAATACAGGTTATGTGTGTGGATATCATTAAAATGCTCCAGTTCTTCAAACGGCGCATTTGACATGCCGATTTCCTGCCCCTGGTAGATGAACGGCGTGCCTTGCATGAAGAAATACATGCAGCCTAATGCCGTCGCGCTTTCACGCCAGAACAAATGTTCATTCCCCCAAGTCGAAACGACTCGCGGCTTGTCATGATTTTCGATGAATAAGGCATTCCAGCCAACACCGTTCACTTTTTCCTGCCATTTGCTGAGCACTTGCTTTAGCTCGGGAACGTTGACGCCGTTGCGCACTTCGACGTTCCACAAACCGATGTCCTCGAATTGGAAGATCATATTGAATTTGCCATTTTCTGCACTAACCCAATCGTGAATTTCATCCACCGATACACCGTTCGCTTCGCCGACGGTCATGATGTCGTGCTGGCCGAACGTTTCGTCGTATAATTCCTGCAGCAGTGGCTGAATGCCGTCGACATTCATCATTTTCTCCCATGCAGGCACAAACAAATGGCCTTCTCCGTCCTCAACATTCGTGTAGTCTTTTTTAATGTGGCTGATGGCATCGACGCGGAATCCATCGATTCCTCTCGCAATCCACCAATTGACCATTTTATAGAGTTCTTTGCGGACTTCCGGGTTTTCCCAATTCAAGTCCGGCTGTTTTTTCGAGAAGATGTGCAAGTAATACTGCCCTGTCTTTTCGTCGTATTCCCAAGCTGGCCCGCCGAAAATGCTTTCCCAGTTCAACGGTTCGTCGCGCCAAATATACCAGTCGCGCTTCGGATTGTCACGCGATGAACGCGATTCCAAAAACCACGGATGCTCGTCGCTCGTATGGTTGATCACCAGATCGATGATCAGCTTCATGTCGCGCGCGTGCACTTCTTCCATCAGGCGTTCGAAATCTTCCATTGTGCCGAATTCTTCCAAAATTGACTGGTAGTCGCTGATGTCGTAGCCGTTATCGTCGTTCGGTGAGTCGTACATGGGACAAACCCAAATCACATCGATGCCAAGTTCTTTCAAGTAATCTAATTTGCTCGTGATGCCGTTAATATCGCCAAGGCCATTGCCGTCAGAATCCATGAAACTGCGCGGATAGACTTGGTAGACGACCGCTTCTTTCCACCATTTTTTATCCATATCCGATCCCTCTCAAAGACGACGGCAAGATCCCCTTTCAATCAGTCGGGAAGGAACTACGACTTGTTTCGGAGGCACCGTTTCGTCCGTTATTTTCTCTAATACCAATTCCGCTGCATGCAGCCCCAGATCGTAAATCGAAATATCCACTGTGCTGAGCGGCGGCTTCAAATGCCTTGAAATGGCATGGTTGTTAAAACCGATGATGGAGACGTCATCGGGTACGCTGATTTCCAGATCCTCGAGATAGCCGATCACTTCGTACGCCACCATGTCATCGTGCGTGACAATTGCCGTCGGCGGGACTTCGAGCGCCATCAGGCGGCGGATTGCTTCGCGTTCGTTGCCGTGCATAAATTCCTGATTGACCGTATACGCCGCGTCAAACAGGATGCCATGTTCGCCGAGCGCCAGCTTATAGCCTTCCAGCCGGTCGAGCGATACGACGAAATCATCCGCTCCGCCGACAAATGCGATATGCCGGTGGCCGAGGCCGATCAAGTATTCGACCGCCTCTTTGGCGTTATTGATGTTGTCGTTGTCGACATAGGATACGGTGCATGGATCTTTGAACGGCCGCCCGACTACTGCAAACGGAATGCCGCTTTGGCGCAGATACTCCATGACCGGATCGTCGATTTTCGAGTACAGCAGAAGGATGCCGTCCACCCGTTTGCCTTGCGCCATTTCGACGACTTCGCGATAAATTTCTTCCTGCGTGGCGCCAGTCGACAAATACAAGCCGTACTGGCTGCCATGCGCCCGTGTCGAGATGCCGCGCAGCACTTCCGGGAAGAAAGGATTTTGAAACGCCAATGTAGCCGAGTTTTCCATGATGACGCCGAGCGTCTGGCTCTTTTTCGCCACCAGGTTGCGTGCCTGGAAATTCGGGTAATAGCCCATGATTTCCATCACTTCCCGCACCTTCTCTTTCGTCTTGCCAGTGATCCGCGGATTATCGGCTATCACCCGGGACACGGTGGCCGGTGACACTCCGGCCCGTTTTGCAACGTCTTTGATCGTGACTGCCATTTTACCGTCCCCCTTATTTTACTGCCCCATCCGATACCCCTTTGATGATTTCGCGCTGTGCGAAGAAGTAGAAGATGATGACGGGGACGATAGCGAGCGTCAATCCCGCAAGCGCCAAATGCCATTGCTTCGTGTATTCTCCGAAGAAGAAGAACATCTTCAGCGGAATTGTTTCGCTTCCCGGTGTGTTGATGACGAGTGACGGCAGCAAATAATCGTTCCAGATCCAGATAATGTTAAGGATCGCCACCGTTACCGTAATCGGCTTAAGGATCGGGAAGATGATGTGCCAGAACACTTGCCAGCGGTTCGCTCCGTCAATTGTCGCCGCTTCATCAAGTGAACGCGGGATATTGTTCAGCGCTCCGTGGTACAGGAAAATGGAAAGGCTTGCGCCGAATCCGAGATACATGAAGATCAAGCCGCCGCGGTTCAGCATTTCGAACTTGCCGAATACTGTCACGAGCGGAATCATCACGGATTGGAACGGGATCAACATCGCTGCAACGAATGTGAAAAACAGTACGGTGCTGAGCCTGCTCTTAGCGCGCGACAACGCATAAGCCGCCATGGCCGAGAAGACGATGATCAAAACCACGCTGACGACGGTGATTAATAATGAATTGAACAGCGTGCGCATGAAATCGAGCTCCTCGAAAGCGGTGATGTAATTATCAAAGCTCCATGCTTCCGGAGGGCGAATCGTATCCATGAAAATTTCTTTTTTCGATTTGAACGAGTTGACGAACATCAGGTAAAACGGCACCAGCCACAAGATCGCAAGGAACAGCCCGAGGACTTCCAGTTTGATATTCCACTTTTTCCGCATTACATTTCGACCTCCTTGCGTTTATTCAAATACACTTGCACAAGGGCGATAATCGCAACGATCACAAAGAAGATGACGGCTTTCGCCTGAGCGTAGGCAAAGGCATTCTGCATGAACGCCGTCTTGAAAATTTCCATTGCGACCATTTCAGTCGAATTGTAAGGTCCGCCGCCTGTCAGCGACAAGTTTTGGTCGTACAGCTTGAACGTATTGGACAGCGTCAGGAACATGCTGACCGTGAACGCAGGAGCAACGAGCGGAAAAACGACATAACGGAAACGCTGGAACGATGATGCCCCGTCGATTTCAGAAGCCTCCAACAGCTCTTTTGGCATCCCTTCCAAATAAGCGATGTAGATGACCATTATGTAACCTGCCATCTGCCAGCTCATCAAAATGACCAAGCCCCAGAAACCGGTGTCCGTCGTGGACAGCCAGCCCTGCAAACTTTCCATTCCGATGATTTCGCCGACACTGGCGAATACTTTGATGAAGATGAATTGCCAAATGAAACCCAAGATCAATCCGCCGATCAAGTTCGGCATGAAGAACGTCGTGCGCAATAATTTGCTTGAGCGGACGCGTCCTGTAACAAGCAGCGCCAGCGACAAACCGATCAAGTTGATCAAGATGACCGATACGATCGAGAACTTTGTTGTGAACCAAAGCGAATCCATGAAACGCTGGTCATTGAACAAGTCGATGTAGTTTTGGAATCCGACGAATTCCCCCGTGTCGATGCCGTTCCAAGTGGTGAATGAATAATAGACGCCTAGAAGCATCGGAACGACGACAACTAACGTAAGCGCCAGCAAAACCGGGGCAAGAAACAACCAATAGGATAAATCTTTTGTACGCATACAGACATCTTTCCTTCCTTAAATTATACCGCGAAAGCCCTAGTAACAAAACAAAGTAGCACAGAGGCTACTTTGTTTTACCACTCAAATTATGAAAATTGACGCTATTCCGACTTATTTAGCCCGGTCTGTTTCCCAAGCTTTTTTAGCTGAATCAATGACTTCTTCCCAGCTAGCTTCTTCGCTTAGGTATTTCTGGATATTAGCTCCAAGTTCGTCCTGTCCCCATCCAGTCGGATAGCCCATGAATACCCATCCGATTGTGTTGCCTGACTCGGAAGCGTCATAGATTGCTTTTGACATTGGATCAGAGATTTTCGAAGTGTCATAGCCTTCGTAAGCAGGGATGAATTTGAAGTCTTCCAATACAGCTGTTTTACCTGCATCGGATGTGTAGAGCCAGTCCAAGAATTCTTTCGATTCTTTGACGACATTTTCGTCAGCTTTTTTGTTTACGCCCCAGTACATCGGCACGCCGACTGGCAAGCCAGCATTTTCAACGCCTTCTACAGGGATCGGCATAAGGCCGACGCCGTTGTCAGCAAGTTCAGGATCGATGCCAGCGATTGAGCCGTAAGCCCAGTTTCCTTGCTGGATGATCGCAACGCGCTCAAGCGAGAACAATTCTTCTACTTGTTGAGAGTAGTCAAGGCTTACTGTTGGCTGTTTTGAGTATTCGTTCTGCAAATCAACGATTTTCTTGAAACCGTCAGCGTATTTGAAGTCGACTGTTTTTGCGTCGAATGCTGTCAATACGTTGTTGTCGAATTCAGGAGCAAGGAATGTGTTTGACAAGTGAAGTCCTGTAACCCACGTTTCTTTGCCTGGGAAAGCGAATACCGATTCAAGTCCAAGTTCTTCTTTTTTCGAATCCAATGTTTTCACAGCTTCTTCAAGCGATGCGAAATCAGTGATCGATGCAGGATCGATTCCCGCTTCTTCGAATAGGCGAGTGTTGTAGATGAAACCGTACCCTTCTTGGTTATAAGGAAGTCCAAGAATTTCAGACTCAACCGTTACGCCTTCAAGCGTGCCTTCAAGAGCTGCCCCTGCTGCTGCTGTGTCCGCCAAGTCAGACAAATTGTCTTTCCAGTCTGCGACATCCTGGGGTCCGCCGATGTTGAAGATTGCTGGTTCGTTGCCTGATGCAAAGCGTGAACGAAGCGCCGCGCCGTAATCTTCTCCGCCGCCGACAGTCGTGATTTCAATATTGACGTTCGGGTTCTCTTTTTCGTAAAGCGCCACTACGTCTTCAAACTGGTCTTTGAATTCCACTTTGAATTGGAAGATGTCAACGGTCACTTCTTCTTCTCCGCCGCCTTCAGATCCTGAAGCGTTTTCTTCCCCACTATTGCATCCTGCCAAAACTGCTGCTGATAGCATCAATGATGCTACAAGCCCCTTGCTGAACTTTAAATCCTTCATCAGTAAATCCCCCTTTGGAATGTCGTGCAATCGTTTGCACAAAGTAGCAAATAAAAAGCGGAAACGGTCTAGAAAGCGTTTCCAGTTATTAATTATTAAAATCATAACACCGTGAAAACGTTTGCACAAGATGTAATTTTGAAAAAATTCCAAGTTTTTTAGGACGCTTAGAACTGTTTGATAAAAAAAACAGGATCGACTTTTCGCCGCTCCTGCCTCCACTTTATTTAAAGTCGTCCTTTTAATGCTCGAACACCAACAGCGCGGCACCTAAAATGCCGGCGTCGTTTTCAAATCGTGCCACTTCTATCTCCAAAGGATTCAACAGCACTGGTTTCAGCTGTTGTTGGAGCGAATCCATCCACAAGTCCGCAGCTTCTGAAACGCCGCCGCCGATGATGACCATTTCCATGTCGAATGCTGCTTGCAGGCTGCTGATGACGAGCGCCAAGTCCAAAGTGAATTCTTCCACGACTTGCTTTGCTGCCGGATCTGTCCCTGCGTTTTCAAAAAGCTCCGGCGGTGTGATTGCTAGCCCCGCTTCTTTGATGCGGCGGCGCAGCGCTGTGCCGGATACATACATTTCGCTGCAGCCCAAGCGGCCGCATGCGCATTTTACGCCATTCGGATAAAGGATCATATGCCCAAGCTCAGCCGCTCCGCCATGCGGACCGCCGCTTAGTAGTTTACCGTCCCACAGTACGCCACCGCCAAGGCCGGTGCCGAGCGTCAATACGACCACACGGTCAAGCCCTTGCGCAGCCCCGAACTTCGCTTCCGCGAGCGCCACGACGTTTGCATCATTTTCTACTTCGACGCGTTTGCCCGTCGCTCCTTCGAGCCATTCCTTAACCGGGGTGCCGGTCCAGCCCGGAAGTGTTTCTGCAGCGTAGATGACTTTCCCTTGCTTCGGATCGACGAAGCCGTGTGTGCCGACGCCAATTGCGCTGATGTCTGGCCGCAAAGCCAGGACGCGCAGGACGTTCTCTTCCAGATACGGGTATAACGGAATGCGCGTAGGAATCTGTTCTTCGTATAAAATCTTGCCGCCGGCGTCAATGACGCCCATGCGGATTTTTGTGCCGCCAATGTCAATGCCTAATACGTTTTCCATAATTCCTCCTGTTAAAGCTGTTTTTTTATTGCTTATAATAAACGATTGCTTCGTACGGTTTGAGCAGAACATCGCCTTCGCCAAGATGCAGCGCATAATTGCCGATCAGCTTTTCGCCTGCCGGACGCGCAGCTGATTTCGTGTTTTCCGAGAAATTGCAGTAGACGGTCAGCGTTTCATCCTGCCACCTGCGTGTATAGGCGAATACGTCGCTGTCTTCACGGTACAGCAATTCAAAATCGCCGTGAGTGATGATGTACATTTCTTTGCGGAAGCCGATCAGTTTTTTGTAATACTGATAAATCGAATCCGGATCGGTGTGCTGCAAGGCATTGATTTCTGTGAAATTCGGATTGACTTTCAGCCACGGCGTGCCAGTCGTAAATCCGCCGTTCGGCTCAGCCGACCATTGCATCGGCGTCCGCGCGTTGTCACGGCCTTTGGCATGGATTTTCACCATGATGTCGTCATGCGGAACTCCGGCTTCGCGTTTTTCTTTGTACATGTTCAAGGTTTCGATGTCTTCATAATCATCGATCGACTCAAAGCGCACATTCGTCATACCGAGTTCTTCGCCTTGGTAGATATAAGGCGTCCCTTGCATGAAATGCAGGCAAGTCGCGAGCATCTTTGCCGATTCAACACGCCAGTCCGTGTCTTCGCCAAAACGCGAAACGATGCGCGGCTGGTCGTGGTTGTTCCAGTATAAACTGTTCCAGCCTTCATCGTGCAAGCCGTGCTGCCATTTTTCCATATTCTCTTTCAAGTCGGTCAAGCGCAGCGGCTTCAAATCCCATTTTTCGCCGGATGCCTGGTCAAGCCCCATATGCTCGAACGTGAAAATCATATTCAGTTCCTGATTTTTGGCGGCGGTATAATCGCGCGCTTCTTTCGGCGTCGTGCCCGGTGTTTCGCCGACTGTGACGATGTCGTATTTCGACAACACTCTTTTGTTCATTTCTTTCAAGTATGTATGGACGTTCGGCCCGTTCAGGAATTGATGGCTGCCATCGCCACCCGGTGCGTCGTGCATGTCCGGCACTTTGGAAATCATATTGATGACGTCCATGCGGAAGCCGTCCACGCCTTTGTCGAGCCACCAGCGCATCATTTCGTAAACCGTTTCCCGCAATTCCGGGTTGTCCCAATTCAAATCCGGCTGCTTTTTTGAAAACAAATGCAGGAAATACTGGCCGCGCTCTTTTTGGTATTCCCAAACCGAGCCGCTGAAGAATGAACGCCAGTTTGTCGGCTCGTCACGCCATATGTAGAAATCCGGATGATTCTTGAACCATTCGTGTTCGTCCGAAGTGTGGTTGACGACGAGATCCATGACCAGTTTCATGCTGCGCGCATGGATTTCCGCCAGCAATTCGTCGAAATCCGCCATCGTGCCGAACTCTTGCATGATTTTATAATAATCGCGGATGTCGTAGCCGTTGTCGTCGTTTGGCGAATCATAGATTGGCGACAGCCAGAGAATGTCTACGCCAAGTCCGTGCAGGTAATCTAGTTTCTGGATGATGCCGCGGATATCGCCGACTCCATCCCCATCCGAGTCCATGAAGCTTCGCGGATAGATTTGGTAAACGGTCGACTTTTTCCACCATTCTGTCATAAAGTTCCCTCTTTTCTAGTAAGTGAATATTATTCTAACATCATACATGAATTTGCTGAATTGCCCACTATATTATTTGAATAAATGATTTTAAATGTCGATATTCCGCAAAACAGCCAAAGCGACCGGAGCGATGTATAAAAGCTAGCTCCTAATTTCAACTTAAAGAATTCACCTAAATATATTTGTGTTAACTATAATTAAATTTAGGTTGACTCAAAATATATGCTTACTTATACTTAGTTTATCTTGAGCTTTTGGAGGGACCTAATGACTACGACAACAACACGCACGGCCAATCATTCGAAGACTTTGAACTTAGTACATATCGCCATGTTTTCCGCGCTGATGGCAATCGGCGCAAACATCTCTTCTTTCTTGATCATCGGCGGCGTGCCGATCACGCTGCAGACATTCTTCGCCATTTTGGCTGGCCTTCTGCTGGGCAGCCGCATGGGCGCAATTTCAATGGTCGTCTATGCCTTCATCGGCCTCGCTGGCGTCCCGGTATTTGCAGGATTTTCAGGCGGCATGGACACATTGATCAGCCCAACTTTCGGGTTTATCGTATCCTTCGTCTTTATCGCGCTGGCAGCCGGGTTGATTGCTGAGAAATTCCCGTCGCGCAAAGGCTTCGTAGTTGCAGCGCTTGTCGGGCTAGTTGTCAATTACGTTATCGGCACAAACTGGATGTACGCGGCTTATAAGCTATGGTTCGCTGCACCAGAAGGCTTTACGTACAAGATGGCGTGGGCTTGGATGATGGTGCCGCTGCCAAAAGATATTATTCTTTCCGTGCTCGCAGGATTTTTCGGCTACCGCCTAAAACCGATTATCCAACGCTTCAAATAAAACACGAAAACGGCCGGCCCTTAAAAATGGGGCCGGCCGTTTTTTAAAATTGTGTCATGTACCGCAAAAAGTTTTGTAAGGGTTGTCCGGGTCTGCCGGAGGTTCGGTGTATGGCTGGTGCTCACGCTTGTGGGCGTAAGGCTCTGCCAACGCTTCGAGCAGCCGCTCCATGACGCTGTAATCGCCCTTTTGGACCGCCGCATCGAGTGCTTCTTCGACGCGGTGGTTGCGCGGAATGACGGCTGGGTTGCTGTTTTTCATGAGCTCATGTACCTCTTCGACCGATTGCGGTTGACGGCTCAACCGCTCTTGCCACGCTTTGTTCCACTCATTGAATGGGCGTGTGCCGGCCAAAACGGTTTCGGCAATGGTCCCGAACGTCAGCGCGCGGAACGTATTGGTATAGTCAGCACTCGCTTCTTTCATGACCTCGAGCCATTGACGGATGAGCTGTCCGTCTTCGGGCTCTTCTGTGAAGAGCCCGATTTTCCGGCGCATCTCGTCCAGCCAATTTGCCTGGTAGGCTTCGATAAAGCCTTCGAGCGCCTGCTGGGCAATTTCGATTGCTTCTTCTTGATTGCTGCTGAGCAGCGGCAGCAGGGTTTCAGCGAAACGCGCGAGGTTCCAGCCGGTAATCTGCGGCTGGTTTCCATATGCGTAGCGCCCGCCTTCGTCGATTGAGCTGAAGACGGTTGCCGGGTCGTAGCGGTCCATGAAAGCGCACGGACCGTAGTCGATGCTTTCGCCGCTAATCGTCATATTATCTGTATTCATGACGCCATGGATAAAGCCAACCGCCATCCATTTCGCAACGAGTGCCGCTTGGCGCTTCGCCACTTCCTGCAAGAACGCCAAGTATTTATTGTCTGCGTATTTGAGTTCTGGATAATGGCGGCCGATGGCGTAATCGGCGAGCGCTTTGCGGTCTTCGATTTCGCCTTTATAAGCCGCGAACTGGAATGTGCCGAAGCGCAGGTGGCTTGCCGCCACACGTGTCAGAACTGCGCCTGGCAGATAGGTTTCGCGTGTAATTTCTTCGCCGGTGGAAACAACAGCGAGACTGCGTGAGGTCGGGATGCCGAGCGCGTACATCGCTTCACTGATGATGAATTCGCGCAGCATCGGCCCGAGCGCAGCACGGCCGTCGCCGCCGCGGGAATATGGCGTCCGCCCTGAGCCTTTCAGCTGGATGTCAAAACGCGCGCCTTGCGGTGTCAACTGTTCGCCGAGCAGGACTGCTCGCCCGTCGCCGAGGATATTGAAGTTGCCGAATTGATGTCCGGCATAGGCTTGCGCAAGAGGCGCCGCGCCTTCTGGAATTTGGTTGCCGGCGAGCATCGCTATCCCTTCTTCCGTCTTAAGCGCCTCGCTATTTAAACCGAGCTCCGCTGCCAGCGTGTCATTAAAGGCTGCCAGCTCTGGCGAACGCACGGGCCATGGTTTCAACTGGGTATAGAACATGTTCGGAAGCTGGGCATAACTGTTTTCCAACTTCCATCCAAAACCGGTTATTTGCTTGTTGTCAGCCATAAAATCTTCCTTCCTTTATAGTTCATTTGTTCCTTCTACTATACCTTTTCCGCCTGCCGATCGCTCGTCTGGAGGTCCGAAAAATCCTACTGCCTGAAGGCATTCCAGGGAATAAAAAAACCGCCGAGGTTTCTCGGCAGCGTTGAAAACGTTCCGATTCCTCGGAGCGTGCGTGGCTATTGATTTCAAGCTTTTGTTGATACGTACAGCTCCTAGACAGTTATGTCCTCTTCGACCAGGACATACGGATGTCTTTCCAGCAGCATCGTTTGGATGTTTTCAGGCATCGATTTGCTTGCGTAAGCGTATATCAATGGGAACTGCAATTCCTTCGCCGCGACATCGATGATTTTTTCGAAATCCTTTATCAGGTGTATAGGATCTTCCATTGTCTCCCACTCCACATGCGCCCAAGAGCGGAAAGTTGCCTCTTTTTCTAAATAAGGTTCGACCGTTTTTTCAAAATACGCCTGAATTGCAGGCGGATGATAGCTGCCGCTTGAGTAGTAAAAATCGTAGCTTTTTACAAAATAGATAAAATCCATTTGTGTTTTTGTAAGCTGGGTCTTTAATTCAGCTTGGATCTTTGGAGACAAGCGGGGATTTTCAATCAGGATGACGTAATCCCCTGCTTCAACGCCATGCTTAGCATAAGCTACGACTTGATCGATGTACTTTTGAGTTCCTTCATACGAATACAGCACATGGACATCTCGCCTTTCGTCAAACAACTTGAGCATGTTATTGTTCATATTATCACCCCTATAACAGTTTAATAATGTTCCATAAAAATTTTCATAAAATGATTATACATAAAAAGGAAACACATGTCCTTTTTCAGCTGCTTCAGCTTGTAGTGCCTCTTCCATCCCGCTGTGATTTTTACGGTATAATAAATGAATTAAGGGCAGCCATGGCAGTTTCCCGTTCTTATAAATTGTATGAAATGAGGTATTCGATGATCAGCCAATTGAGTAAAATCTACCCTTCGCTCCAAGTCCACCGGCAAGGCGCTCCAGCTGCCGATCCGGCTTATAAATGGTTTTCCGCAGAAGACGGCCTCATTGTTGGCATCCATGAAACGGAACTTGCCCCAAAAGATTTATCGCTGCTCGCGGCATTCCTGACTCCTTACAATCCGAAGTTTCCGGTCCAAACGGACGAAGAATCAAGATGGCTTGCTCTGGTGAAACCTTCCGCGCAAGGCGATGCAAATGGATTCGCTTTGAATTCACCTTACCGTTTCGTCCATTTCTCGATTAAGGAAAAGCAAATTAGCCCGACCGCCTTCAAACACGCAATCCATGATTTTTTCGCCCAACAAGTGCCGATTTTGTGGGAAAATGACCATCAGGGCATATTGGTTGAATATTTGGCCGCAGAAGATGGCGCCATTTCCTATGAAGAAATTATCGATCCCTTGATGAGCGATTTGTACATCAAGATCCAGTTTTTCGTTGGCCCTTTCCATGACAGTCTAGATGAGGCCGCTGACCATTACCGGGCAGTGACGGATGCAGCGAAGACAGCCGTTCTTTATTCCAATAAAGCGGTCATCAGCTATGCAGACGCAGTACCGTATTTATTGATCAATCAGGCACAGGAACCGCTGCTAAGCGACATCAAAAGGAGCGTTTTGCAGGCATACCAGGACGATGAAGAAACCTTAAAAATGATCGAAACCTTTGTCCGCAATAATTTAAATATCTCGGAGACATCTAAAGCACTGCACATGCACCGCAATAGCCTGCAATACCGGCTTGATCGCTTCCACGACAACACCGGCATCGACGTCCGCAAGTTCCACCAAGCCATGGCTGTTTATCTGGCGATTTTAATCCAAAAGTAAAAGTGCACAAAAAAGCGCTTTCATTTTTAGGCACGTTTAACATTCTCATAAAGCCATCGTTCGGTTATGCTGTACCAATGACGAAACTATTATTGGGGGAAAACAAATGACTGGCTTATCATTAGTGAATATCAGAAAAGAATACGAAAAAGGTGTAGTTTCCGTACAAGACTTCAACTTAGAAATTCGCGATAAAGAGTTTTTGGTACTCGTGGGGCCATCAGGTTGCGGGAAATCAACGACACTGCGCATGATCGCTGGACTCGAAGACATCACGGAAGGCGATTTGTTCATCGGCGACAGAAGAGTCAACGACGTTTCGCCAAAAGACCGCGACATCGCAATGGTATTCCAGAACTATGCGTTGTACCCGCATATGACTGTTTATGAAAACATGGCGTTCAGCTTGAAACTGCGTAAAATGAAAAAAGAAGACATCAAAGCGCGCGTTGCCAATGCCGCAAAAATCCTTGGCCTTGAAGATTATTTGAACCGCAAACCGAAAGCTCTATCAGGCGGTCAGCGCCAGCGTGTCGCATTGGGCCGCGCAATCGTCCGCGATGCGAAAGTCTTCTTGATGGATGAGCCTTTGTCGAACTTGGATGCGAAGTTGCGCGTACAGATGCGTGCAGAAATCCAGAAGTTGCACCGCCGCTTACAGACGACGACTGTCTACGTTACCCATGACCAGACAGAAGCAATGACAATGGCGACGCGCTTGGTTGTTATGAAAGACGGATTTATCCACCAAGTCGGTACGCCGAAAGAAGTTTACGACTTGCCTGAAAACATGTTCGTTGGCGGCTTTATCGGTTCGCCTTCGATGAACTTCCTGCGCGGCAAATTAGTCGGCAGCCAGTTTATGATGAACGACATCCAGATTCTTGTCCCTGAAAGCAAATTGAAAATGCTTCATGACCAAGGCTATGACGGCAAAGAACTCGTTCTCGGCATCCGCCCTGAAGACATCCATGATGAGCCAATTTTCCTTGATCATTCACCGCATACCAAACTTAAAGCGTACATTGACGTTGCGGAATTGATGGGCTCGGAAATCATCCTCTACTCCAAAGTGAACGACCAGGATTTCGTAGCGCGCGTCGATGCGCGCTTCAATGTCGAAGCTGACACTACGATTGACATGGCATTCGATATGAACAAAGCCCATTTCTTCGACAGCGAATCTGAATTGCGCATTCGATAAAAAAGGCTGTATTCCGCAAAACGGGTGCTGAAAACTGAAAATCCCTTCGCTTCTGCGAAGACTGTTCCAAGCTGCCGGTCGTTTCCCGGCAGCTTTTTCTTTTGCTTTTTTCAAACAGGGCCGATGCGGCTAGTTCACCCGTTAACCGGCATTATTCCAGCGTTAACATGACTTATCGGTGAGTTAACCCGATCTAGCCGGCAATTAACATGAACTGTTTTGACTTCAACCCGCATTAACAGAAACCCTCTCTCCACGATGCAAGTTCAAGGGCAGAATTGGAAAAGCCATTCGCTTTGGCGAACGGCTCCTTTTATTGAAGGGCGCATTCCGCCTCGGCGAAATGCAATCATATAGCCCGACTAACTTATAGAGCAGGAAGATTAACCAGCGCTAGCATACACTAATTCGATTTTATCCATCACTAGCAAAAAAACATCTCTCAGCAATCCACATGCTAGTACAAAATTTGTAGGAGCGGCTGGAAATCCCGCCGCTCTTCTTTGTTGCATTGCGCTGTTATTTGTTATTCATAGATTAATATGAATATAACTTTTTACTTGCGTTTTTTTGCGCTCAGCGAAAAAGCAAACGGAAAAATGATCATAACAAAAGGAGTATTGGATTCATCCCAATACTCCTTCTATTTCACCGCTCAGTTATGAGCTTTCAACTATTAACGATCTGAATTGCCTGTTGCTGCACGTCCGTTCTTTTCAGGGAAGACGTTGCGGTCCAGGTATTTATGGAAGAACCATTCGCCTGCACCAATAACAAGGGCAGAAATCAATGCCGCCTGCACGATGTCTTCAGCGTTTTCGATCAATGCATCTCCCATCAACCAAATCACCAAGAATGCTAGGACGATGTCGGCGATTGTCGCCATCAGATTGCGTTTGTTGTGGTCTTCGCGGTCATTGTTATGAGTAGAGTTATTGTGGTTTGCACCATTATGCTGTGCCTGTTTGCCGGCTTTGCGGAAAATCATCAGATCCCCCAATGCGTAAGCAAGCAATGTCAGCACCAAGCTGATCAATAGCGTTTTCTCGAATTCCACATCATAGATGCCGGTTAAAATAATTAAAAGGACAACTGCAATCATAACAAATTTGATAGCTAATGCTTTTACGTGATTCATATTTTTTCCTCCTTTCATAATTTTAATTAACATTCAACCTTACAGAATATATATACCCATTTTTCTATACATAAACCTATTTTGTAATAATTTTTTCTTGAAATTTTAATGATACTTCTACTTGCCTTTATTAAAGAAAAAAAGGCGAATTCCGGCCAAAAACCATAAAAAATGACAGCCGAAAAATTGGCTGCCTTTTTGCATTTAGCTAAGCACTTAAAACAAAATATCCCTTTTGCTTGCAATCGTTCTGCCCCCAACCATCTCCAAATTAGCCAATGGATCGTGTGGCTGCAGACCGCTGAAATCGATGCCAGCCAATTTATCGAGGAGCGCCACCGGCACCTGGAAAGTCTGGAACGGCCCATAGACGAATTCCAAATCCTCGATCAAGTCTCGCTGAGTCAGCAAGTAAGCTGTTGCTGACAGCGTACCGTCTTCTTTGGCCATAACCGCTACTTTCCAGAATTCGGCCGGAATTCGGAATTCACCCCGGTACAAAACATCGTCTTCCCGGAAAACCGGTCCGGTGAAGACGTTCACTTTAAAACCATTGGCCCCTGCGTTTTCCAGGATGTAATCTTCCAGGCTAAGCCAGGTCTTCTGATTAAGTGCTTTGTGCTGCGGCACGCTATTGGTGAAATGGAACGTATGGGCATTCGCCTCAATAGCATCCCTTCCCCAGTTCGGGTCCTGCCTTCTTGTTAAATGTCCGCGGTCCAGGTCATTCCGGTCATACAACTCCGGCCCGCTCTGGAATTCCCTAGCCAGCCGAGGATCGAAATACCATTTGTCATTCGAGCGCTGGACGCTGACCAATTGGCTGCCGTCGATGTTCACTGCCGAATAATAGGCAAGCCGCCGTGACCTGCTCATGACAATGGAAAAATGCGTATAGTCGAGCTTTGTCTCGCCGTCCAATGTTTCCGCAACATCCGCTCTATTTCTTACTGGCGGAAGCGGCACGTCCATCCCAAGCCCCAGAAACGCCGCGTCGTATCCGTTTGCGCCGCTGTACCAATCGGCATCGAGTTCGCCGACTTCCATCGGCTGGGGAACGGCGTCCCGAAGCGGCGCTTGGGGCAATATGGCATCCAGCAGACGGGATTCCGCTGCGTCCAGGTTCCCGCGCTCGCCGTCCAGATGGCGGAGAATCGAACTGATCCGGATGCCTTCATTGGCAATCCATCTACTGGAATCATTCGGATCCGGCACGCCAGCATGATGCAGCGCGGCGACGATCCACTGGTCATTGAAAACCGGTGAGCCTGATGAACCCGGCTCGGTATCGCTTACATAATGGACAAAATGGTCCGACAGGAACTTCACTTCGTTTTCCCGGACCGTCACCGCTTTCGGTCCCCCTTGCGGATGCTGGATGATGGAGACGTATTCACCTTCCAAAATCTTTCCGGGCATCGGCAGCAGCGGCAAATGGCCAAAATCCGAAACCAACGCTCCGCTCAGCGCCTTTTCCTGTACGGCAATGATCGAAAAATCCAGCGCTTCATCAGTGATGAACAGCCTCTCCGGCTCCAGCCGAAATGAGACAATGGTACGCGGCATGAAATTCACATCGTCTTCGTAATTGAACTCCGCAACGGCATTCAATGCGGTGTCATACGTATCAACCACATGATTATTGGTTAGGATCAGCGACGGTGAAATCAAAAAACCGGTGCCGTAGCCTTTGATCTGCCCCTGGTGGTTGCGCAGCGAAATGCGGCACACCGATTTTCCAGCATTTAATCCGGCTTCAAGATAAGCGATTGGAAACAAATCGCTGTTGTGGATGATTCGTTCTGTTGCGAGACTATCATGCGGGTTGATGACGCTCCGGCGCACTTCCATCGCTTCAGGTCCTGCTGCCACTGTTGCTTCCATCGCTCTTTCCTGTTGGAGTTTCTGGTAGCGAGCCAGTGCTTCTTGTTCAATATTCTCCATTCTTACATCTGTCATGCTGTCCTCTCCTTTATGGCTGGATTTTCAACATTCGACTTTGCAATGGAAAAAGAGCAGCTGATGAAAATCGGCTGCTCTCTATTGATCGTTTATTTCGTGTAAAGTGCGTTTGATACGAGGCGGAACAAATAATCTGTGTGGTCGCGGAATGCTGGCTCGAGTCCGATCAGCGTGACGTCTTTATCGCTTTCGCGGATAATGACCGGCTGGCCGGAAGCTGCCTGGTTCCCTTTCCAATGGCCTGCCATGAAGAAGTCGCTGTCATCGAAGGACGCTTGGACTTCTCCTGCTTCAGCTCCTGTGTACCAAGCCGGTCGATAAACGAAACCGATGTCGTCCTGGCTGTAGCCCGCTGTAATGCCGGTGCCGTCGTAGTCAACAGAAACGATGCCGTTGCTGTTGCTGCCGCCGCTATTGACGCTCACTTGCGTTAAGCCGAGCGTTTTGGTTGCGCGCGATGCGCCAGCTCCGGCTGCGATGTATTTGCCGCCGTCAGCGATGAACGCGTTGATGTTCGCTTTGAATTGATCCAATTGAGCAGCATTCTGGAAGCCGAATTCTTTGTTTGCCGCGCTTAAGTTTGTGGAAATCAAGCTTTCCGTGCCATTGTAGACGAACGCGTCAAAGCCTGCAAGGCCAGCTTCCGCCACTTCTACCGGTGACAGTTCCGTGACATCAAAACCAAGGCGTTCAAGCGCCAAATTCATGCCTGCATGCGACTGCACTTTGCCCATGCCGCCGTCTTCAAGGATGGCGACTTTCACAGAAGAAACCGCTTCGGCATCAGCCGGTACAGAACCGCTCTTCACTTGCAGGCCGGATGCTTTCACCGCTGCTGCGATTGTGTTGGCTGGCGCTTCCACAAAGAAATCTCCTGTTGTTTCGCTGCGTTTCACTGCAACGCCTTCGGCAAGAAGGCTGTTGACCAATTCAACCGCTTTGACGGATGAATTCGGAATAGTGAACGGCCCTTTTCCGGTTACCGAACCTTGTCCTTTTACTTCATTGACTTTCGTTGCTGCTACGTTGAACTCCGTGTTGACGGCGAATGCGTCAAAGCCCCAAAGTTCAGGTAGGCTCCAGGCAGAAATGTCGTACATTGCCGGCGTGTCATCGGTGATGTCCTCGCCGTCCCACAGGAACGTGTTCGCAAGGCCCGCTTTCGCTTGGTCCAGCTTCACGACATATGAACCTTTTTTATACGTCTTGCCTTCGACAGTGAAATCTTTCGTCGCTTTGATCACTTCAATATCGTTCGTAATCAAATGGTTGACCGCTTTTTCCGTTACCGTCGAATCTTTTTCATCCACTGGCAGCACATATGCTTCCGGGAAAAAGCCGTCTGCATGTAACGGATGGTCAAAGTCGATGCCGCGTTTGAAGATTTCAATCTGGTCCGTGATCATTTCGTCTTTATTGTCCGTTGCATATTGCAGCGCGCCCATGACGGCATCGTACATCCACTTCACGCCGTCTTCATCGTTTGTCGGCGCTTCTAATGTGTGGCCGTATGCACCGTGGTACATGGCGTACATCGGTGTGAAAATCGGCGGGTAATCGTCCCAGCCAGCCGCGTCGTCGCGCTGCGGTACATACGTACCCGTCATGTTCTGATAAATCGTGCCTTCGTATTCGCTTTTATTGCTCATAATCTCGGCTTCCATCGCTTCTGCTTGGCCATACGCCCATTTATTGTACAAATCGTACTCATAGTTCGGGTTATGCGGCGGCGTGCAAGGTTCGATCAAGCCTTGTTTGTTCGGTGCGTAATTTTTCACGTAGCCATGCGTATCGAGGAAAACCATCGGGTTCCATTCGGTAATCAAGTCAACGGTGTGCTGCGTTTCCGGCTGTGACTGCGTCACAAAATCACGGTTCAAATCAATGCCTTCGCCGTTAAAGCGCGTAGCGTCAATACGTCCGTCCGGATTGGCGACGACGTTGAAGACGAGGATATTGCTAGCCAGGATTTCTTGTGTCTGCACATCGTTTTGCGTAGCAAAGCGTTCGATCAATTGAAGCACCGCATCGCTGCCGACAAACTCGGTGCCATGGATCGAACCGTTGATCATGATCGGCACTTTGAAATCTGGATTATTGGCGATCCAGTCTTGTGCTTTACCTGGATTTTTGAACATCTGTTTGCGCAACGCCTGATTTTGGCCGAATTTGCCGCCTGATTTCGGATCAGCAATGGTCACGACATACAACGGGTTGCCGTCAGCCGACTCGCCTTGCACTTCCACTTTGATGCGGTTGGATGCTTTGTTGATGCGCTCTAACTCTGCACCGATCTTTGAGAATTTCGTAAAATCGTAATTCTCTGCGTTGAATTTGCTGCCGTCCTGCTCCTCTAAAGCGTTGACGTATGTAGTTTTCGGAGATTCTGCGAGAACCGAAGACCAAGGTGCTGTGGCGAGCATACTCATTGCTAATAAACCGCTTACTGTTCTTTTCATCTGATTTCCTCCTGTTTTTATATTGTGTATAAATATTAGTTAACATTAATAATAATTGAAGCTTTTGGTAAATACTATCAAACTATGCGACTAAAGTATAGTCAATTCAATAGTATAAAGGTCATATTTTATTTCATATGTGGGCTTTCATTTCCCTTTTTCATGAATCTAATTCCTCCCTTTCCAGAAACCTTGCCTTTCAATTCGGCGTTCTTATTGCAAAGGCTAAAACTGGAAAGCGGAGGTGGACCACCATGTTGAACTTTTTGCGATTCGGATATTTGCAGGCGGTATCCTGTATCTTCCCTGTTATCATCTTTGCTGCATTGGCAGTTTCAAAATTCGTTGAAATCCCCTTTTTGCCGCGCTATGATTTCATTTTGCTCATCTGCATCTTGGCACAGGTGTTCATGCTGGCATCGAAACTCGAGACATGGGATGAGTTCAAAGTCATCTGTGTATTCCATGTCATCGGATTGGCGCTCGAATTGTATAAAGTGCATATGGGCTCGTGGGCGTACCCCGAAGAAGCTTATAGCAAATTTTTCAGCGTGCCGCTTTATAGCGGCTTTATGTATGCGAGTGTCGCGAGTTATATCTGCCAATCGTGGCGGCGTCTCGACCTGCAGATTTTTGGTTGGCCAAAGCCGTTTTACTCAATCGCAATCAGTTTCTTGATTTACGCGAACTTTTTTACGCATCATTTTTTGTATGACATCCGCTGGGGCTTGAAAGTGTTGCTGTTTCTCGTCTTCTTACGCACAGTCGTGTCGTTCAGACTCCATGACAAAACCTATAAAATGCCGCTGATCCTGTCCTTTTTGCTTATCGGTTTTTTCATCTGGATCGCTGAGAACATCACGACGTTTCTCGGTGCCTGGCAATACCCGGACCAGCAAGCCGCTTGGTCGCTTGTCCATATCGGCAAGATTAGTTCTTGGTTCCTGCTCGTCATCATTTCCATCATCATCGTGGCGCAGCTAAAACGCGTGAAAAGTTCGGTACAGCAGCCCAGCCGCGCGCTTGTTCCGCTTCATAAGGAAAACTTATAGAAACCGATCTTTTTTTTCGAATTAACTTATGCGTCAGAGTCGGGTAAGATGGAAAGAAATCGGAGGTGAGGACATGCCTTTAACTTTCAGGCAGGCAGTGAAACAGGACGTCGGGCGGATCGTGGAGATGCTCGCGGATGACGTATTGGGGAAGGAGCGTGAACGTTACGCGCAGCCGCTTCCCGCAAGTTATTTAGAGGCGTTCCAGGCAATCGATGCAGACTCGAACAATGAATTGATCGTGGCTGTCGACGGAACTGGCCGCATTATAGGCGTTCAGCAAGTAACGTTCACGCCTTATTTGACGCATCAAGGCTCTTGGCGCGCAACGATCGAAGGCGTGCGGACGGATTCAACGGTGCGCGGACAAGGCATCGGCGGACAGCTGATCCGCCACGCCATCGAGCGCGCCAAAGAGCGCGGCTGCCTTCTCGTCCAGCTGACAACAGACAAACAGCGGCCGGACGCGCTGCGGTTTTATGAAGGGCTTGGTTTTACCGCTAGCCATGAAGGAATGAAGATGAAATTGGAAACAGAAGGGCAATAAAGTGAGAGAACCGAAATATGGGTTCAAGGGGTTGTGGAAACGAAAGCTGCAGACCCCCCTATTAAGAAGGAGGGAACGTATGGACAAGGAGGAGTGCGATTTCTTTGCGGCCATGCCAGCTGTTCTTCCGATTTACGAACGGTTAAAAGACAGTATATCAGCCGTTGTTCCACAAACACGTGTAGAAGTCCGGAAAAGCCAAATTTCTTTTATCGATAAGCGGGTATTTGCCGCTGTCTGGCTGCCACCCCGAAAAATCAGAGGGCGTCCAGACCACTATCTTATTGTGACGCTGTGGCTCGGCCATCCGATTCAGAGCCCCAGAATAGCGGAGGCTTCACCCATTGATCCTGGACGATGGGCGAACCACATTATCCTTGCCGACGCCGCGGAAGTGAACAATGAATTTTCAGGATGGGTTGCTGAAGCTTTAAAATTCTCACTCCAATGAAAAAGGAAACCCAAAGCGGTCTCCTTTTTTAATGCTTATTTATAGAAAACTGTCAGGTTGTTCTACTTCTTTACAATCTCTGCCAACGCTTTATCGAGTGTTTCATACTGGAATTTAAAGCTCGCCTGCTCCAGCCGCTCCGGGACGACCCATCGGCTCTTGAGGATCAATTCCGGTTCTGTTCCCAGTGCCACGGCCCCCAGTCCAAGCATCCATTTTGCTGCCGGCAGCCCGACTTTACGGTTCATCGCTCGGCGCATTGATGCCATCATATCGCTATTAGACACTGGGACCGGCGCGGAAGCGTTGAAAATACCGCTCAATTTTTCATGGTCGCGCATGAACAGCACAATACGGTACAGGTCTTCGATGTGGATCCAGCTGAACATCTGTTTGCCAGAGCCCTGCTTGCCGCCGAGCCCGAAGCGCACCATGTTTTGATACGGCTCCATGGCACCGCCTCCGCTGCCAAGGACGATTGCCATGCGCAGCGCAACACGGCGCGTGCCCTCTAATTTAAAATTGAAAAAAACCTGTTCCCATGCCTTGCCGACGTCCACCGAGAATCCTTCTCCCAGTTCGCCGTCCGCTTCCGCCATCGGCCGGTCTTCGGCGTGGCGGTAAATGGTCGCTGTACTGGCGTTGATCCACAGCGGCGGTGGATTTTCACAGGCCAGCATCGCTGTGCTCAGAATTTTCGTCGTTTCCGTGCGCGATTTCAGGATTTCATCTTTATTCTTATCGGTGTATCGGCAATCGACCGATTTCCCCGCCAAATTGATAAGCATATCCGCGCCTTCCAGCGCAGCGACGATGCCGTGATGGTCTTTCCACATGACGTGGTTGTTGAGCCTTGAAATGATGTGCACTTCATAGCCGGCTTCCGTTAGCTGCGCCTCAAAATATTGCCCGATAAATCCGGTTCCGCCTGCGATAACTACTTTCCGCTTCATCTGCTCTCCCCGTTTCTATTGTCAGTTAGTATACTAACGTTTCAAGCACTCCAAAAGATTCATAAAAAATAGGCATCCAGGAAATTTCTGGATGCCCTTTTTTATAGGAAGACAATAACCGATAAAATCGCCGCTAAAATCAGACGATAAATAGCGAAAGGTGTCAGTTTCACTTTCGCAATCAGCTTCAGGAAAAAGCGAATTGAGATCAAAGCGAAGATGAAAGCACTGATAAAACCGACTGCATAAAACGATAGATAATCCATCGACAGCGTATCCAGGTTTTTCAGTACCGATACAAGACTTGCACCGATCATAATCGGTACGGCCATGATGAACGTGAAATCTGCCGCGGTGCGGTGGCTCATGCCGAACAGCACGCCGCCTGAAATCGTCGCGCCTGAACGCGAGAATCCCGGCCATAGCGACAAACATTGCACAAGCCCGACTTTAAAGGCTTGCTTGTATGTAATTTCATCGAGCGAGTTGACTTTCGGCACGCGCGGCCCGAATTTATCAGCGGCAATCATCAGGATTGCCCCTGCAACCAATGCATAGATGACTGTTTCTACTCCGAACAAATGGTCATCGATTAAATCCTTGAATGCAAAGCCCAATACGACAGCTGGCAGCATGCCGACAATGACGTGAAGCAAGTTGAAATTCTTGTTCGTTTCTTGGCCTTCAATTTTGTATAAACCGACCAGGCTGAACAAACGTTTCCAGAACACGACAACGACCGCAAGAATCGAGCCAAGCTGGATGACAATCTTAAACGTATTTGCCGGATATTTCCCAAGAAACTCCTGCGATTTCAGCCACATATCATCCACGATGATCAAGTGCCCGGTTGATGACACAGGCGCAAACTCGGTCATCCCTTCCACAAAGCCCAGTATTAAGGCTTTCAATAAATCCATCCATTCCATTATTTCATCCTACTTTCTGCAAAGAGAGCACGGCTTGAGAATACCGTTTCGCCAAAAACAGCCTTTTACTGGCAGATGCCTCTGAACTCTTATGTATGTAATTTCCCTAAGGCTCTCTCCTAATGAATTCCGTTTTTATTATAACAGAACATGTTGCTTTGCCGAAATCGCTGGAAAATTTTAATATTACGGTCTCCTTTTGTTGGATAGGCAGGCAGCAATACGGCTAAAGACAGCGGTGCCGCCTTTAGCCGTATTTTTTCTGATGTTCTTTCTTGCGTCTGAGATAGTCTTCGTCTTCACGGAGCTCATCCCATTTCTTTTTGAAAATGGCAGCTGACTTTGCTTTTTCCGGATCAATCTGCCGTTCTTTGATGGTTCTGTCTTCGTTGTATTTTCTTCCGCCTTTGTAATTCGTGTAACGCCGAGCCCGGGTATAGCCCATCTGGATAAACTTGCGCGCCATGTCCATGCCGACAAAATCATCTTGTTTGCGGTATTCTTCGAACATCTCGTAAATTTTATCACAGGATTCCTGCGCAATTTCCGGCGTTTTGAAGCGCCAATGCGGTAAAATTTCGCCTTTATAAGGCTCCACAAGCAAGACTCCCTGCTCCCCTTTGCCCACCCGATACAGTTCCGGATGTTTCCGCAAATCCAAGTTCTTGTAATCGAGGTCATAATCAAAAGCCATTTGCACACACTCCTTTTTTATTTGCTTACCCGCTTAAGTGCGAATTGATGCACACCGTTTGGCTGTGGCTATATTTAGGGCGGCAAAAGAGCTAGTTCATGTAAAGCTTGGATTACTGCCGATTAACTGCGGGTTAGTCCATGTCAATGCCGGATTAATTCATGTTAATTTTTAAAATTACCTAATAATTGTCTTTTTTTACATAATTCCAACAAATAATACTTATCGATTCATCTTTTTTAGGATATAATTTCAATATAAAGAAAATTCATCCGTGACTCAGGGGGACGCTTGTATGAAAACTATTCAACCATCTTCAAACGAATCAGTGGCACACCATACTGACAAAACTGAGCGAATGGATGCTATCGTCCGCAATTCCGGAGGTGCGCTGGACGGCGACAAAATCTGCCGCATTGTCTATGAAGCGTTCGGAATCGATTATTGCATGGTCCCGGTGCTCGAAAAAGAGATCGGCTTGCTTGTGAAAAAAGATGATAACGCTTCCATTGCGGCAATCGACCATTATTTGGCTACCCGTGAACACGCCGCAGACGGTCCCGGCATCCGCAAAATGATGAACGAATTATTCGGCACGAATCTTGAAGGCATCGCCGCTCTCAGCCGCACACGTATTTCGCTGTATTCAAAAGGCCAATGGATCGCTCGCAAGGACGGCGACCTTTTTGAAATCCACACCGGCTTTGAGGACATCGACGTCAAAGTCATCCCTTCTGCATTTTTCACTGCACAGACGGGATTCCACAAGCTTCCTGACCCTCTCGAACAGGCCCTTTGCGCTCTCGGCTATACGTTCAATTATCAAATCAGCGCGTTTTATTACTGCAACCCCGAAGGGCGATCCGTGCCGGACCACTTCAAGCGGCAAACCGTCAATGCCATCATTGCGGTCACGAACGAACATTATTCCCAACTGTAACGCCCTCTTCTATAAGAGGGCGTTACAGACTGCCGAGAAACTTAGATGGTTCTTTGCATTTCGCTTCAGCGCACTTTCATGTCTCGAAGCTAGCGCAGCGATGCAGAGACAGAGACAGAGACAGAGACAGGAGCATATGTTTTAGCGGGGCTGTTTTGCGGAACATCGACTAAATAAAAAAAATGAATTATCTTTCTCAACAACTTCTAAACCCCCCTCTTCTATAAGAGGGGGGTTTTACTTTCTATTAATCGTTCAGGCTTTTATTTGCCGAATGAAGACAGGAATTTTACGCGATCGCCCATTGGCGGCGTATTGTTGTCGACAAGCGCTACTTCCAGAACTGCTGGTCCGTTGAGGCTTGTCAGGCGGTCCAATACATCCTGGTTTAAATCATCCATCGAATCCACCCGGAAACTCGGAATGTTCATCGCAGCTGCCATCGCTGAAATATCAACAGGCTCTTGCTCGAATGACGCATGTACGCGCTTGTATTGAAGCGAATGGCCGTGGTAGACCATACCGAGGCGTGCGTTGTTCATGACGACAAAAAGAATTGGCAGTTTATGCTCTTTCGCTGTCAAAATTTCCATGCCGTGCATAAAGAAGCAGCCATCCCCCGTCACTGCGACAACCGGACGTTCAGGCTCTGCGAACTTCGAGCCGATGGCAACGTTCAAGCCGCTGCCCATCGCGCCGAAATGGACATTGATGTCGAATGTTCCTGTTTCTGGAACGTCCATATGATGGATGACATACGCCATGAATTCACCGATATCGATTGTGTAGCGCGTTTCAGCAGGCAAGTATTGCTGCAATTTCAGCAATACGTTTTTTGTGCTGTATTCTGTAAGGTCCGCTGATGGCATTTCGGCAAGCGGCGCGTCTTTAGGCCGTGCCGTCAATCCAAGCGCTTTCAGTTCCTCAATAAGGAATGCCAGGCTCAAGTGGATGTCGCCAAGGATTGGCGCATCGACTTCGTATTTGCGGTTGAATACGGAAGCGTCAAAATCCAATTGAACAAGGAAGCGGTCTTTTGCCATATTGGCATTGTAATTATTCGTAGCGGTTTCGCCGAGGCTTGAGCCGATAACGAGAAGTGTTTTTCCGTCTCCTTCATTGATCAGCTTCGACGCCATGTCGCTGCCTGCAAATCCGAAGATTCCCGCAAACAAAGGGTGGCTGCTCTTCATGATGCTTTTGCCTTGCGGCGAGACCATAATCGGCCAATCAAGTAATTCCGCAAGTTCGACAAGCTGATCCGTGGATTGGCTTGCGCCTTGCCCTGCAAAGATATAGCCTGTTTTGCGTTCCGCCATTTCTTTTGCGGCGAATTTGATCGCATCGAGATCGGGCGCCATGTCGCGGCGCACTGGCGGAGCCGGAATTTCCGGTGTGCCCACATCGCCTTGCTGAACATCGATCGGCATTGCAATATGGACCGGCCCCGGAACGCCTGAAATCGCAATTTCCGTCGCTTTGGCAATTTCTTTCAACAGGTCCTTGGCATCCTTCACCGTCACGCTGTATTTGGTCACGGACTTGAAGACCGGATCCGCGTCCAATTCCTGCGACGCGTTCAATCCCATCGTGCTGACTGGAACCGCTCCTGTGATGAACAAAACCGGCAAATGTTCACGCATCGCATTGGCTGCGCCGGTCACCAAATTGGTTGCGCCCGGGCCGCTGCTGCCGATGCAGACGCTCATCTTATTCGAGTATTTTGCGTAGGAAGCAGCCATATAGCCCGCTGCTCCTTCGTGCTTCGCCACAACCGATGTAATTTCCGGCATGTCGTATAATTCATTGAAAAACGCATTGACAGATCCTGCTGGTATGCCGAATACGTGCGTCACTCCCGCGCCTTTTAAATATTCTAATGCAGAACGTACAGCTTTCATGATATTCCCCCTGGATATGATTAGTTTCTTTTCTCTCTTCCAAAATACTTAGCGGCAAGCTCGAGGGCAGTTATCGGCCGGCTGAAATAATAACCCTGCATGATAAAGCAGTTTTTCGATTTCAGGAACTCCAGCTGCTCGATTGTCTCGACGCCTTCCGCGATGACCTGCAAATTCAAGTTCTGGGCCAATGTAATGATCGTATTGGTGATGGCTGCGTTATCGTCATCCTGGACAATATCCTGAATGAACGACCGGTCGATTTTCAGGAAATCGATCGGGAAATTCTTTAAATAGCCGAGCGATGAATAGCCTGTGCCGAAATCATCGATGGCGATGTTGACACCGAGCTTTTTCAATTCCTTCATCTTCTTGATCGTCACTTTGCTGTTTTTGATAATTTGGTTTTCGGTCAATTCGATATGCAGAAATTCAGGCGCCAGGCGATATTCCGCCAAAGTCTCACCGATCATGGTAACAAGGTTGTCTTCTTCAAACTGGCGGCCGGATAAATTCACGGACATGCTCATACGGCTATGCCCCTGTTCCTGCCAGTCCTTCAATTGCCTGCAGGCATTCTTCAGCACCCAGCGGCCAATCGGCACGATCAAGCCGGTTTCTTCTGCAATCGGGATGAAGTCCACGGGCGAAACGCGGCCTTCAGTCGGATGGTTCCATCTGAGGAGCGCTTCAGCGCCGATGATTTCTTCGGTCGCGCTATCGATTTGAGGCTGGTAGTAAATTTCCAGTTCGTCATTGCCAAGTGCTTTGTAAAGCGCGTTTTCAAGCTTGATGCTTTCCATATTGCGATGGTTCATCTCGCTTTCAAAGAAATGGTAATGGGTCCCGGATTTTTCTTTTGATTTGTACATCGCTGCATCTGCGTGCTTGATGAGTATCTCGGCTGTATCGCCGTCTTGCGGGAACATACTGATGCCGATGCTCGTCTTGATGAAAACTTCATTGCCTTTCAAGGGGAATGGGTGGGCGAATGCGTCCATAACGTGCTCAAGCGCATCCAGAACATCCTCTTGGCCATTGACATCGGTGAGGATGATGGTGAACTCATCTCCTCCTTGCCTCGAGATGATGGCGTTCGGCGGGATGCTCACTTTCAGCCGCTCAGCCGCTTCACGCAGCAGCAAGTCGCCATAGCTATGCCCCAAACTGTCGTTGATCAATTTAAAGCGGTCGAGGTCCAAGTACAGCACAGCCACTTTCCGGTCTTTTTTCCGTGCTTCGCTCAGCGAAAAGTTCAGCCGGTCATTCAACAGCACGCGGTTCGGCAAATCGGTCAAGCTGTCGTAATACGCCAAGTATTTGATTTCTTCTTCAAGCAATTTACGCTCGGTGATGTCTTTGAACGTTACAACCTCGCCAAGCACTGAGCTGCCTTCCCTGATTTCGGAAATAACGCATTCTACCGGGAAATGCTCGCCATTTTTTTTGATGAATTGCTGATCCGGAGTGCAATTCGGCAAGTCTTTTCCATTTTCTTCGGTGACTTCGAAAATCACCCGGTACGATTTTCCGGTCAGCTCGTCTTTTTCATAGCCGAGCATGGCGGCACTCGCCGGGTTGCAAAACGTGATGTTGCCTTGCAGGTCCAGTCCGAAAATTCCTTCACCGGCGGAATTCAAAATCAGCATTTTTTCGCGGCCCAGGCTTTCCAGCTCTGCCACCACTTTTTCAAGCTCGCTGTTTTTTAAGCGGATTTCCGATGTCCGCTCCTCGATAATTACTTCCTGTTTTTCCATGTACAATAAATTCGATAGGGTCGAAGCCGTTGCATCAGCAATCGATTGGGCCAATTGCATGTCCGCTTCGTGGAACGACAGCCTGTCTTTTTCAAGTTCGACAATCGCCAGAGCGCCCAGCACTTCGCCCATCGCCACGAGCGGAATCATGAACATACCTTTGATGCCGAAATTCGTGCACACGTCATGGTTCGGCCTGCTGTCCGCAAAGACATCCGGTATGAGCAGCATTTTCTTCGTGCGCACCACTTCTTGCATCACAAGATCGTTGGTCTGATCGAATTCCTGTTTGTTATGGGTTTCCAGCCATTCTTCTTCTGTCCAGTCGCTGTCGCGGCTCAGTGTCGCCGGTTTAATGCGCTGGCCCGCGAGCGGATCGAGCAGATGCACGGCCACGTTCGAGTTGTTGAGTACTTTGCCGACATAAGCGAAGCATTTATCCAAGCATTCCTGCATTGTTGCACACATTGAAAGGTCGCGCGTCAGATCCAGCAGCAATTGCTTTTCAGCGATTAAATTTTCCTTGCGCGTCAAATTCGTGGCGTTGCGGATGGCGACGCCCGCCATATTGACATACGCTTCGACCGTCTGGATTTCTTCTTCCTTCAAATTCATCGGGATGCCGTAATCGAACAGGAATACCAAGCCGAACAACTCGTCTTCATACGTAATCGGCAGCGCTAGCAGCGATTTGATCTTGAAGGCACCGACTGCACGCGGGTCCGGGCGCGTATCTTTTGAAGTGTCCGGGATATAAATGGTTTTTTTAGTCTCGACAACTTCTTTCGCAAGTAAATCATATTCCATATCGATGACATGCATATCAAGTGTCGTGCCGTTGATGTATTTCGGCTTTCCTACATACCCCCGGTAATCGCCATTGCTTTCCGGTAGGTAAATACCCACCGAATCGCATTGGACAATTTCTTCTGATATCGCTGCCGTTACGTGCTCAAGCACTTCCCGAAGCTCCAATTTCGTATTGATCAGCCTCGTAATATGCGCAAGTCGCGAGTATCTTGTTTGTTCTTTTTGCATGCACACGCTCTCCATTCCTATTGCTTCCCAGCATGATTTCCCTGTTTGCAGAACTTTTAAAAAATGCCTTAAATTTACAATATTTCTCAACTAATTTTACCATAAAATCAGAATACTTTGTACCACATTTTAATTAAGGCATGGGCATATTATTTTACTAAGACAATAGCACCAACCTTATTAACGTAAATGCTGTTCAGAAGATACTAGACAATTATCAATTTTCCGTCAATACATACTTTTCATTGCCCCTTTTCTGTATCCAGCGTTTTCATTTACAGGTAAGATAGAGGTTGAACGGAACGAAGCCGGATGCGCACTGGCTGTTTGTGATGGTTTCACCCAAAATGAATTAAAGGGGCGATTTTGATGAAAGAGTTGCATAACCCATTGGCAGATCCATTTTTTAACGAGTTGGACGAACATGTAAAACCGCTGGCGCTCCAATTACGGGAGCTCATTTTCGAAGCTTCATCCAAAATGTCGGAAGAAATCAAATGGTCCAAGCCTAGCTATTCGCATGACGGGCTGGTGTGTTATTTGCAGCCGGCGAAAAACCACGTCAATTTCGGTTTCTATCAAGGCGCGCAATTGCCTGACTACGGCAATCTGCTGGAAGGCGACGGCACGAAAATGCGGCACATCCGCATCCATAAACTATCGGATATCCAGCCGGAGCCTTTCAAAAGCTTGATCTGGGAAGCGATTGAATTTAATCAGAAATAAGCGGTTAATGAATGTAAAAGGGAATGATTGATATGAACGTACAGATTGAGGAATTGAACGCAGCAAATTGGTATGATTGCTGCAATTTGGCGCTTGCAGAGGGCCAGGAGCAATACATGGAGCCAAACTCAGTATCCATCGCACAATCGAAATTCGAACTTTCGCTCAAGCCTTATGCCATTTACGCAGACGGCCAGATTGCCGGATTCCTGATGTACAATTCCCAGTTGGAAGAACTCGAAAGCTATTGGATTTACCGCATCATGGTCGACAAAAATCACCAAGGCAAAGGCATCGGCAAAGCTGCAGTGAAATTGATGATCGATGAAATGGCGAAAACGCTCGATGCGCAGAAAATCGCTGTCGGCTATCACCCTGAAAACACTGGTGCCCACGCCCTTTATGAAAGCCTGGGTTTCCATGACAACGGCGATCGCTTTGGCAAAGAAATGGCCGTCGTGAAAAACATGGCAACATGATAAAAAAGGCGTTCAATCCCCAAATGGATTGAACGCCTTTTGCTTTTATTCCATATCCTTGCTATACACCCTTAAAGCCCGCGCTTGTTCGCGACCGCTTCAAAAGTCAGTATTTCCCCGATGCGCGATGGCGCTTTGCCGTACTGGTAATCCGCCGATACCGTAACCTCTGTGAAACCGGCGTATTCGAGCAGCATTTTGAACTCCTCGATGCCATACCAGCGCATCGGGAACCATTCAAGTTCCGTCCCGATGAGCTCGCCATCACGCCATTTTTCGTAGCGGTTCTGCCCGATCGAATATTGGTTCAGCCAGTCGACTTCCACTTTTTTCGATTCCACCGTAATCACTTCGCCATACGGGGTATTCCATTTGCGCGTATTGGTTTTTTCAAGCTCAATATTCCCTGGCAGCGACACATCGACAATCAGCCTGCCGCCGTCTGCTAGATGGCGGTGGAAATTATGCAGCGCCTGGACTGATATTTCCCGCTCGTGCATGAGCAGGAATGTACCCGTCGAGATGATAATGGCCTGATAATCCGTTTCGCTTTCAAATGATTCCATTGATGCTTCAAAGACGACCGGGTCCAAACCGCGGTCCTCGCAATTAGCCCAGCAGATTTCGAGCATTTCCGTCGATGAATCAAAGCCGTCGACGTCAAATCCCTTTTCGAGCAGCGGAATCAGCATGCGCCCCGTGCCGACAGCCGGCTCGAGAATCTTGCCATCCACACCTTCCAATCGCTCCGCGTAATATTCGATGTCACCGAACGAACTGCCGATTGGCTTGTCCAGGTCGTAAACTTCTGATGATAGTTTGCTGTAATAGCTTAACAAATGTTTCCCCCTCCTCTTTATAGCGACCGGTGCGATTTGAGCACCAGCAGATTCAGCGTGATGAACACGGCGGCAAATGCCATAAGCGCCGCCAGTTCCCCTTTGATGGCGTCGAAGCCAAGCCCTTTATACATGACTGCCTTTAATGCTTCCGCGGCATAATAAATCGGCATGGCTTTCGCAATCGCCTGCAGCCAGTCCGCGAGCCCCTCGACCGGGAATATGCCTGCAAAGAAAATCTGCGGCACCACGACGAGCGGGATAAACTGCACCATCTGAAATTCGGTGGCTGCGAACGTCGACAATAGGATGCCAAGCGACAGCGCCACCAATGCCAGCGACAGGTTAATCATGATAACATGCCAGACCGACCCGGCAACGACAACATCCAGCACAAGGATCGAGAACGCTACGACTATGATGGTCTGAACTACTGCAAACAGTCCGAAGCCCACCAAGTAAGCCGCAAGCAATTCACCTTTGCGGATCGGCGTTGCCATCAGCCGCTCCAATGTTCCTGAAGTCCGTTCTTTCAGCAAGCCGATGCCCGAAATCAGAAAAACGAAAAAGAACACGAAAAAACCGATCAATACCGGGCTTAATACATCAAAAAAAGCGGTATCCTCGCTGCCGTAAATGAACTGCACAGCAATTTCCTCCGGTCGTTCTTCAGGCTCCGCTGCCAAGCGCATCGCCGCGTTACTGACTTGCGCCGACAGTGCTTTTGAAGCTGAAGGCTCTTCGTTCAATAAAATCAACGACATCTCGCCATTCGCAACCATCAGCAAACCGTCCAATTCATGATCGATGACCGTTTCACGGATCGCCTCCTCATACGGGATGACGTGGACTCCGCGTTCTTCGAGTGCAGCGGTGAACCAGACATCCACATTGACCGTGCCAAGCACAAGCTCTTCCGTTTCGTCGTTAAAGAAAAAATACATGAGCGTCAAAATAATCAACGGTGCAAAAAACAGCAGCGCGAGCGTGCGCCGGTCCCTCAGCAATTGTTTGATGATGCGCTTGACGATCGCCAGAATCCTCATCGGTGCTCCCTTCCGGCTTTCAGGAAAACTTCCTCGAGATCCTTTGCCCCATAAGCTTGCTTCAACTCGGCTGGCGTGCCGGTCGCGAGGATCCGGCCCTCCCTAACGAGCGAAACGATGTCGCAGCGCTCGGCTTCATCCATTACATGGGTCGTAATGATAATCGTTTTCTCATGCTCCTTTTTCAAGTGCAGCAATTCCGTCCACACCGACAGCCTCAGTTCAGGGTCCATGCCAACAGTCGGCTCATCTAGAATCAGCAATTTCGGATTGTGGACCAGCGCAATAGCAAGTGATAAGCGCCGCTTCATGCCACCCGAATAAGCCGATACCCGCTTGCCGAGTTCAGCGGTTAAATTGACGATGCCGGCGGCGTATGCGATGCGCTTCTTCCGGGCTGCACTTTTCAAGGGGTACAGCGAAGCGAAAAAATCCAAATTCTCTTTACCCGTCAACTCCGTATAAAGCGCATCCGCTTGCGCCATATACCCTACCTTCTCCAACAATTTAAGGTTCGGCACATTGACGCCAAAGATACGGATCGCACCTGCATCCGGCGCCGTAATGCCCACAATCATTTTGACCAGCGTCGTCTTTCCCGAACCCGATGGCCCGATCAAGCCGTAGATCATACCTTCACCGATTAAAAAGCTGATGTCCGTCAGCACTTCCTTCTTGCCGTAAGATTTGCTGACGCCTTCTACTTCAACTGCCTGCTCCATTGATAAACCCCCATCCCATAAAAAATGAAGTTTTGCGTTTTTGCTGCAAGGCTTTGAGGCTTTTTCCAGCCGGAGCGTTTTTTATATCCGCTTCTTAAATTTCATTCTACATGTTTTTTTTTCAAATAATAGAAACGAGGCTTATTTTTTCAGAATCGTTTATTAGTTCTGGCATCTGCGTTATACTTTTTACAAAAGCTTTTGCAAAAACCATAGCAAACCTTATTTTCAGCTGCGAAACAAAGGGGGAGCCGCATGTGAAGATTGCAGTGTTGTCAGACATTCATGAAGAATTGAACCGGAAGAAAACGGGCGCGGATATCTTGGCATTGATTGAGCAATGGCTGACGATCCACCGCCCGGATGTTTTTATTATCGCCGGTGATATTGCGGGCGATCCAGATAGGGCGCTGGAACTTTTAGAAGGATTACAGGCAGTTGTGCCATACATCCGGCTGCTGTTTGTCAACGGCAACCACGATATTTACGCCCCCGATTCACAGGCAGCCTATGATAAATTATTGGCGTTCCCCGGCAATTTGGGCAATGGACCTGTCGAACTCAGCGGCGGCTGGGTCATCATTGGCGATGGCGGCTGGTACGATTATTCGTTTGGCGTCGATGGACACACAGAAGAGGAATTTGCCGCTGGCGTCTACAAGGATTACCATTGGCCGGATATGCGCCACGCACATTGGCCGCGTTCCGATATCGAGGAAACCGGCGTTTCGCTGGCAAAGCTTGAAGGTTGGCTCCAACAGCACGAAGGCAAGAATATCATCATGGTGACGCATGTCATCCCGTTCCACCATTACCTGCGCGTCAAAAATATCGGCAGCTGGGATTTTTTCAACGCGATGATGGGCAGTGTGCGCTACGGGGAACTTGCGCTGAAATACCACGTGAAGAAATATATTTTCGGCCATATCCATTTGCGCTACCACGACTGGCATGAAGGCATTGAAGTGATCTGCAACCCGCTCGGCTACTACCCCTCCGAATGGCATGCTGATTCCCCTAAAGATGAGATTTTTTCAGCCATCAAAATTGTAGAAATATAAAAAATCAGCCTCCGGCGCAATTGCCGGAGGCTGATTTGGTTTAAAGCCTTGAAACACAAAATTGGTAAATAGCTGCTGTTGCCAAGCAATCGCCAAGCGCGTCATGGGCGTTATGCTCCAACTCAAGAAATGCTGACAGTGTCGTCAGTTTATGGTTTGGTGTTTCGGTAATCGCTTTTCTTGCCAGACGAACTGTATCGATGACGGTGTATTCCGGAATCGGTGTGATTTCTTCCAGCGCGTACAAAAAGCCCATATCGAATGGTGCGTTATGCGCGATAATCGGCAAGCCTTCGATGAACGCGATCAGTTCATGCGCGACTTCTTCGATGACCGGCGCTTCCTGGACGTCTGCATTTGTAATGCCTGTGATTCTTGTAATTGTACTGGAAATATGGCATTCCGGATTGATCATTAAATACATGGTATCTTCCCGATTATGGCCAATGTATTTCACGGCACCAATTTGGATGATTTTATCGCTTCCTGCTTTCAGGCCAGTCGTTTCAAAATCGAGGACGACGTAATTCTCCACGGTCTTCATGCTGGGCTTATATTTTTTAGGCTGGGCCGTTGCTTGCCTTCCGCGCCACGGCGGCCGGGTTTCTCTTAATTTCTGGTCGATTATTTGATTGGGATCTCGTTTATCCATGTTGTCCCTCCTTTTTCGGTTCCTTCTATTGTACCGAAAAACGTTTAACTTTTCCTTTTTCAGGCTATATAATCAGTAACACATTAATAAGGAGGAATTCATCATGGCAGGAGACAAAGGATTCGGAGATAAGCTTAAAGGCGCAATCAGCAAAGGCAAAGGCGAATTGAAAGACCAAGTCGGGAATGCTAAAGGTGATTCAAATCTCCAAGCTGAAGGCAAAAAAGACAAAACCAAGGGCAATATCCAAGACACCATTGGCGACATCAAAAAAGGTTTCAATAAATAAGCATACCAAAAACTCCTTAGCAGATGTTATGCTAAGGGGTTTTTTCGTATCCGCTCTTAGTGAAAAGGTTTTATTTCCCTTCCCATTCTTCAGCGAGCATGCCGTAAACCACATGGTCGACGTACCTCCCGTAAAGCCACTCCGCTCGGCGGATGGTGCCTTCCTCAACATAGCCGAGGCGCTCCGGTATGCTCCGGCTTTTCACATTGCCGGCCGCTGCACGGATTTCCACTTTATTGAGCTCCAATTCTGTCAGCGCATAATCTGTCAACGCACGCGCCACGCGCGTCATGATGCCTTTCCCTTGGTAATCCTGCCCCAGCCAATAGCCGATATAAGCGGTTTTATTGGACCGATTGATGTTATTGAATCCACCTACACCGACAATTTCCCCTTTGAACAAAATTACCGTATTCAAGGTTTTGCCTTCCGCGTAATTCCCTCTGCCAGCCTTGATGAAATCTTCCGTATCTTTTAATTCGGTCGTGTAATCCAGCCACGGCAGCCATTCTTTCAAGTAGTTCCGAGAGTTGTCGGTCAGTTCGAAAATCGGCTTTGCGTCTCCAAGATCCACAAGTTTCAATGACAAGTCATTATCAATTTTATGTATAAACATAAACCATTCCCCTCTCTTTTTATTTTATATCGTAGCATATCCGCTTTTGCTGTGGCTTTTTCATGAAATAAATATTCCGATTTCTAATAATTAGAATATTCTATATATTATGTTGTACACTATTGGTAATTGATATTCACTTTCAGTGTTAAAGACTTAGGCAATAACAATCCAAGATGTTGGACTCTGCTGAAAGGAGACGACCGTAATGGCTTATCTCAGCTTTGTTGTCTTTATGCGGGAAGATCCCCACTACGGATGGCTGCTCCTGATTCATATTGCCTTGTTGGTTCTCCCTGTCCTGTTGGTGGTTTATACAAGGCGCATCGGTTCAGCGATGGAGAAAGTCAATTACTCGCATTTTATGGCGCGGCTTTTAAAAGATCAGTTCTGCAATGGGGAAATAACCGAAGACCAATACCGCTGCAGAATGCGCGAATGGGAAGACGATGCAAGGCGGCATCTTTCGCTTAAAAGCCATAATAAAGAATAACGGGGGTGAATGCAATGGCAGAAACAGAAGGCGTACGGATTTCATTTTTCATGATTCTCCTTATTGTGCTCATTCTAGTGGCAGCCATTAGCGCTGTGGCGATTTACGCAAGACAGCGCAGCATTGGCTCCTTAGGCTCTGCTGAAAAAAAACTGGATGACCGCTTTGCCAAAGGCGAAATCAGCGCCGAAGAATATCGGCAGCGCCTGCAGGAGCTCAACAACAGGCGCAAAAGGCCGCCAGAAGGATAAAAGTGTGCAGATTCCAAGGAGTTTGCCCCATTCCGTTTAGACTTCCGAGCTTGGGGAAATCTGAAAGGGAGAGCAGTAAAATCTGAAATGGAGGTTATAGGGATGGCTCATGAACAACATGCAGAATTGATCAAAACATTGCACGACTGCGCGGAAGCTTGCAATCATTGCTTCGACGCGTGCCTCAAAGAAGACGACGTCAAGATGATGGCTGAATGCATCCGCCTGGACCGTGAATGCGCGGACATCTGTGCGTATTTGGAACATGCCATTACACGCAATTCGCCTTTCGTTTCTGAATTGGCGAAAGTTTGCGCAGTTATTTGTGAAGCATGCGGAACAGAATGCCAAAAACATGACCACGACCATTGCCAGCGCTGTGCGGAAGCATGCATGAAATGCGCAGAAGCTTGCAGAAACGCAGCATAATCCTTATTTTCAACACAAGAAAATCCCTCCTGCATAGGAGGGATTTTTTATGCCTTTAACTACCGAGGTACCCATCATTTCATATTCACCCATTTATAGCCGATGCCCCAAACGGTGCGGAAATAATCATCGATTGGAAAGCCGGACTGGCGGATTTTTTCGCGGATGTTGCGGACATGTGAATCGACGGTGCGGCCTTCGGTTTCCGAATCGAAGCCCCAGACAATTTCAAGCAGCCGCGAACGTTCGTAGACTTTATCCGGATTTTTCATGAGCAGCCCGAGCATCGCGAATTCTTTCGGCGTCAGCCGGATGATGTGGCCGCGGTAAGCCAGTTCAAAGCGCTCTTCGTCCCACACCAAACCATCCACTTCCAGCCGTTTAGCCGGCGCAGCTCTGCGCAGCAAAGCTTCCATGCGCGCAAGCAGCTCTTCTTCGCCGAACGGCTTGACCAAATAATCGTCGGCACCGAGGCGCAGACCCTTCACGATGTCTTCCTGCTGCTCGCGCGCTGTCAGCATAATAATCGGCACATTTGAGAAGCGTCGAATTTCCCTGCACACATCCCAGCCATCCATTTCCGGCATCATGATATCGAGGATCACTAAATCCACCGGTTCTTCTTCGAGCAGCCGGAGCGCTTCTCTGCCGCTCTGTGCTTTCAGGCAAGCGTAGCCATGCGGCTCCAAATACAGCTCCACCAAATCAAGCATCCGTTTTTCATCATCCACCAACAATACTTTGCGCATCGCTTTCCCCTCTTTCCAGCCGGACAATGACTTCCGTTCCTTTGCCCTGTTCGCTCTTCAGATCGATCCGTCCGCCGTGCGATTCGACAATTTCCTTTGCAATTGCAAGGCCAAGGCCGGACCCGCCGTTTTCGCGCGACCGCGATTTCTCGGCGCGGTAAAGGCGTTCGAAAACATACGGCACACTTTCTGACGGGATGCCTTCACCTTCGTCGCTGATGCGGATTACGATTTCATCGCCTTCTTGCCTGCAGTCGACCGAAACCCGGGAACCCGCAGCCGAATGTTTCAGCGCGTTGTCCAGAATGTTCAGCAGCACTTGCTGGATGCGGTCGGGATCCCAAAATGCCCGGAGGCCGGGTTCACACGCCACCGACAAAAAAATCCGCCCTTGTCTGAACGCCGGCTTGACCAATGCCGCAACTGAGCCGAGCAAATCAGCGATGGCTACGTCCTGGCGCCGTATTTCAAACTGGTGTAAATCGAGCTTTGCCAATTCGAATAAATTCCCGATCAGCGCTGCCAGCTGTGCCGACTCTTCTCGAATGATGGCGATGTATTCTTCCCGCTCCTTCTGCGGGATTCCCGGCCTGCTGAGGATATCCGCGTAGCCTTTGATATACGTAAGCGGCGTCCTCAGCTCGTGGGAAATGCTCGCCAGGAATTCATTGCGGGCATTTTTCAGCCGGTCGAGGTCGACCGATAATTTAGTGATGGCATTCGCCAGCTCTCCCAGTTCGTCGTTGCGGTCTGTCGACAAATCAACGCCTGTGTTGCCGATGCTCATCTGCTCCGCCGCTTCTTTCATCCGGATCAGCGGCAGCGTGATAAAACGCGACAGCATCAGCACAGCAACAATCGTCAACAATACGGCAATGGCGCCAGCCGCTAGAAATTGCTGCTGCAAATTGCCGACCATGCGCTCGATCGCCGCTGTACCGGAAAACATGAAGACATGCCCGGCGTGTTCGCCGTCGATTGTAATGGGGCTGTCTGCCGCAATATAGCGCTTGTCGTCCCATTTTTCTTCTACCACTTTTCCGCCTGCCGGCACTTCTTCAAAATCGGTATGCTGCAGCACATCGATTATTTCTGGTTCAAGCGGATCTGAATTGATGAGGATTTTTCCCACTTCGTCGGTGATGACGACAATATAGGAAGACGCCGCCTCCATCATGCCGACATGTTCGAGCGTCGTCGGCTCGAACATGTCGGCGAGCACTTCGCTGTGCGTTTCCCCGCGGGCAAGCAAGCTCTCCATGACTTCATCGACGCGTTCGTTGACGAGTGTGAAATACAATGCAGTGAACAGCAGCGCTTCGATCAATAAGATGAACGCAAAAAACAATAAGCCGATCTTCAGCGATAATTTATTGAACATAAGCGCCTCTTAGAAGCAAACGCGTTGCCAGCGTCGTCATCGCACTTCGCCATTTTCCAAGATTTGCGTCCAGTCTTCACCTTTGTTTCCTAAGAGGAAAGCCTGCCCTTTGACTGTATAAATCGCCAATTCATCCGGTTTCTGGGCTAGATAAAGAACGCCGTCTTCAGGCAGCTCTGGCAACGCCAAAGTTTTTTCATCGCCGGTTTCAAGTGTGTATTCCACGAGCTCTGACGCCGTTTCATAGCTTGCGTAATACAGCGCGTCTTCGCTGAACGTAAGCGCTGTACCAAATTGGCCGTCGCTTGTCAGTACTTTGAACGAATCGCCGCCATCCTCGGATAGATAAACGCCGGTTGATGTCGCCGCGGCGATGATTTGTGAATCGTCCGGGTGCATCGCCAAATAGGAAATTTCACCTTCAAGCCCTTCTACAGCCGCTTCATTCCAGTTTTCGCCTTCGTTTTCACTGCGGAAAAAGCCTGCTCCCATTTTGGAATTCGGCTGTGGGTTCATGACAAACATGTGGTGGCTTCGGTAGCCCACCGCCATGGCGTGGAAATCGGTCTCGCCTTCAAAGCCCATGTGTTCGAGTGAACGGCCGCCGTCCATGCTGCGTTGGATGCCGATCGGATTCATCATGCCGGAGCCTTGGCCCGGATGGCCGGATGTGTAAAACCCGAGGTCCACCGCGTTAAAGCCCATATAATCGTTGTGCATGCCATCCGTTTCAAGCCATTCGCCGCCGCGGTAGATTTTCAGCCCTTCGTGCGACGCAAAATACAACCCGTCGCCTTCAATATAGCCCATGCCGTGAACGTGCTCCAAAATGCCTTCAAAATCCACTTCGAAATCGCCTGCTTCCAGGCTCTCTTGTGTTGCTTCTTGCTTTGCTGCATCCTCTTCCGGTGCAGGTTCCGTTTCGTTTTCAGCCCCGCATCCGGCAGCGAGCAAAGCCGCTAACGATACAGCGATCCATAATTTATTGTTCAAGTGAATTGCCACCTTTCTTTATTCTGCTCCTTCTATTATAGCGGAAAATTCACGATTTTTTGTGCAGACGATTCTGCACAAATTCTGCATAAGCGATGGGTATAGTGAAAGTACACTAACAACGAGAGAGGGATTTCCATGATAAAAAACAAGTTTCAGATCACTATTTTGTCTGCCGTTGCGGCGTTCACACTCGCTGCGTGCGGAGATTCAGATGAACCTCAAATGACGCAGGAAACCGAGCAGCCAGCGACAGAAGAAAGCAGCGGCGGCGACCATAGCGGCATGGACCATTCCGGTTCCGGCGACATTCCGATGGGCCTAGAAGAAGCAGCCGATCCAATGTATCCGAAAGGCAGCACTGCTACTATCACGGCTGGCCATATGGAGGGCATGGAAGGCAGTGAAGCGACGATTGTCGGCGCATTTGATACCACTGTCTATGCCATAACGTACACACCTGAAACCGGCGGCGAACCTGTCGAGGACCATAAATGGGTCATTCACGAAGAGCTTGAAGATGCCGGCAGCGAACCGCTTGCTGCAGGAGATGAAGCGGTTGTCATTGCCGACCACATGGAAGGCATGGACGGCGCAACCGCCACAATCGACACTGCCGAGGAAACGACGGTCTACATGGTCGATTTCACTACCGCTGACGGCGAAGAAGTCATGAATCATAAATGGCTGACTGAAAGCGAATTGTCTGCCGAATAATACCTTATTTTTCAAAACAAAAACACCTTTGACGCCAGCGCTGATTTAAAGCGCATGGTTCTGAAGGTGTTTTTTTATCATACAGATTACGATAATGCCGGTATCCGTTCGCGGTATTTTTCAATCAGCTCATTATTGTGGCTGTCGGCCCCGTCAATGTTGCCGCTGAGAAAGACGGGAGGCTCGAAGCCGTTGTCGGCCATCACTTGAATGGCTTCAGCGAAGATGGCGTTTAATATGGCGGCCCCCACCACTGTCGATGTTGGCCCAAAAGGCACTTTGACGTTTTCTACGCTTAGGACGGCATCGCCCGCCACGGCATGGTTGTCGATGACGAGGTCCACTGAGTCATGCAAATGCTTGCCGCCCGAGTGTCTCGATGGCTGGCTGTTTGCATAAGCGATTGACGTCAGACCGATTACTGTGGCTCCCTTGCTGCGAGCGGCAAGCGCAAAATCAATCGGTACCGGATTTCGCCCGGAAGTGGATAAAACAAATACCACATCCTCCGGCCGGAAGTCCTGCTGTTTGAGCAACTCTGCTGCATACCCGTTTTTGCGCTCCAGTCCAGAAGAGCGGACTGCGCCTTCATGCAGCATCAGTGGTTCGATCAAAATCGGTTTGACCGGCACGAGGCCGCCAGCCCGGTAAAAAACTTCCTCCGTCAGGATATGGGAATGGCCGCATCCAAACAGCTGGATAATCCCGCCGTTTTGGATCGCTGCCGTCACTTTACGAGCCGCTTTCACCATCACTTCTTTTTCCTGATTTTCAACGAGCTGCAGCATTTCGTGCACTTTATCAAAATACATTGCCAACATGAGCAAACCCCCTTCGCCACTAGCCATTAGGTAATTCTTATTTTCAGCGCTGAATTTCGGTAATGAATTTATAGCGGTCGGCGCGATACATGCTGCGGACCACTTCAAAAGGGACGCCATTCGATAAATAAGATACCCGTTCAATCATCAGGATCGGCGCTGGCATGCCAATTTCAAGCAAAGCCGCTTCTTCTTTCTTCACGAGCGACGCTTCCATCCGTTGGGAAGCATGGCTGATCGCCAGCCCTTGCTCTTGTTCGATCAAAGAGTAAAGCGAACCGGCCAATTCCTGCTCGCTTAAATTCGGGAACAAATTCACGGGCAGATAAGTTCTTTCAAGTGCCATCGGCTTGTCGTTGGCGTATCGGATGCGTTCGACCGTGAACACTTCGTCGCCATTAGCCAACTGAAGTTCGTTCGCTACATCCAGCTCGGGCAACCCTCTGCTGAAATTAATGATTTTATTGCTCGGGACCAACCCCCGCGCTTTCATGTCTTCAGTAAAACTCGTCAAGCCAGTCAACGGCTGTTCCACTTTCGGCGACGCGACAAACGTGCCGCGGCCTTTTTCCCGGTGCAGCAGGCCCTCATTCACTAAATTGGTGATCGACTGGCGCACCGTCATTCGGCTGACCCCGAAAAGCTCTGTCAGATCGCGTTCAGATGGAATCGCTGTCCCGATCGGAAATTCGCCGCCATTGATGCGCTGCTTTAACGCTGCTTCTATTTGGACATACATCGGTACGTGTGATTGTTTGTCTAACACCGTGTTCACTGCCTTTCCTTTTCTGCCAATTGGTAGGCATCCCGGTCAACAATAAGAGTGACATCGTCGTGCTTCCATAAGAAAGATGCTGGAAAATCCTCATTTGGCTGTTTTTCCAGCAGCCTTTTAACCGCTTCGCCTTTCTTTTTGCCGGATGCCAATAAAAGGATTTTATCGCTTTTCAAAATCGAAGCGATTCCCATTGTAATGGCATGGGTCGGAACTTCTTCCAACGAGCCAAAAAAACGTGAGTTGTTGTTCCGCGTTGACTCGTCCAGTTCCACGCAATGCGTCAAACTGTCTTCTGGCGTCCCCGGTTCATTGAATCCGATATGGCCGTTCGTTCCCAAGCCAAGAATTTGCAAATGAATTGGGCCTAACCGATCGATGAGCGCTTCGTAGCGACGGCATTCCTCTTCTATTGAAGAAGCCTGCCCGTCCGGCAGATAGGTGTGGCGCATCTCGATATCCAGGTTGTTGAATAAATTATCGTTCATGAACTTGTGGTAACTGTTGGGGTGACTGCGGTTCAGCCCCCGATACTCATCCAGATTAATGGTTTTCGCTTGTTTATAGGAAATCTTGCGCTGCTGAACCCCTTCTGCCAGTTTGCGGTAGAGGCCAAGAGGTGTAGAACCGGTTGCGAGCCCTAAGACCGAATTGGGATTCCGCGTAATCTGCCCTTCCAGGATGTCGGCTGCACGGCTGCTCATTTCATCGTAGTCCTTAACAATTTCAACTTTCAAATGAGTCCCTCCTTCGCATAAGCGATTGTGCCGCGGCAGATGGTCAGCTGAACGTCCAAGTTTTCATCGAGGACGACAAGATCTGCATCTTTCCCTGCTGCGATGCTGCCTTTTTGGGACAAGCCCAGTTCTTTTGCGGCATTCGCAGAAGTCATTGCCACCAACTCGCTGATCGTGCACTGGGTGGCTGAGCGGACATTTTTCAACGCTGCATCCATCGTCAAAATGCTGCCGGCCAGCGCACCGCTTTTCAAGCGCGCATCCGTTTCGGTAACGATGACGTCTTGCCCGGCCAATTCATATGTGCCAGGCTCGAGCCCTTTCGCCCGCATCGCGTCTGTGATCAACACGAGGCCTTCCGCCCCTTTTTGGCGATAAGCCAATTCAATCGACTTCGGATGGCTGTGGATGAAGTCCGCTATGATTTCGGCGGTTAATCGGTCCTCCAGCAATGCCGTTCCAACAACTCCCGGGTCCCGGTGATGGAACGCGCTCATCTGGTTGTAAAGATGGGTTACTCGACTCGCACCTGCTTGGAGCGCTTGCTGCATTTCCAACCATGTGCCATCTGAATGGCCAATCGATGCCAAAACCCCGTCCGCAGTCAGCCTTTTGATAAATTCAAAACCGCCTTCCATTTCCGGAGCAAGCGTAACCAGCTTGATGCGGCCACCGCTCAATTCCTGCCATTTCAAAAATAAGGCTGATGATGGCGCAATGATGTGCTCTACTGGTTGAGCTCCAGGTTGCTTTGCGGAGATAAATGGCCCTTCAAGATGGACGCCCAGCATCTCAGCTTGAGCATCGCCTGCCTGAAATCGGCTGGCATTTTGCAGAGCCGCTGAAATCGCCTTATCGGACTGTGTCATCGTCGTCGCCAAAAAGCTTGTCGTTCCTTCTTTCGGCAGCGCAGTCGCTATGCCGCTGAGCGCTCCCGGCGTAGCGTCCATGACGTCAAAACCCGCAGCCCCATGGATATGGACGTCGATAAATCCTGGAACCAACGTCCAATTCTTTCCGGCTGCATTGATATGAACATCGGCAGCTTTCGATATTGATGGTGCTGTTTCTGTTATTTTTCCATCCTCCAGAAAAACGTCGCCAACGAAACTGTTGTTCACTGAATCCGCGATGGTAATGGTTGAAATCAAGATGGTTTTCTTCATCAATAGCACTCCTTACGAAAAACCAGGAAAGTCACGGATGAATTTCCTGGTTTTATAATATCATTATTGAATTTTCAAGATGGAAACTGTCCCTTGGTCCTGCTGCCCTTTTTTCAGCATTTCCAATTCTTGCCCCGTTAAGTTCGTGAAGATGATCGGCGTTACAATCGAAGGTGCATGCGCTTCAAGATATGCAAGGTCGAGTTTCAATAACGCATCGCCGCGCTGGACAAGCTGCCCTTGTTCAACAACTGCTTCAAAGCCTTCCCCGTTCAATTTCACGGTATCAAGGCCAACATGGATCAAGATTTCGATTCCCGTGTCCGTTTCAATCCCAATCGCGTGTTTTGACGGGAATAACGTGACTACGCGCCCATCAACCGGCGAATAGAGTGTGCCGCCGGAAGGTATGATTCCGAAGCCTGGCCCCATCATTTCTTTTGCAAACACTTCATCCGGCACTTCAGAAAGTTCAATGATTTCTCCGTCAATCGGCATTGCAAAATCTTCTGTGCGGAGTTCTTTCACTAGTTCAGGCGCTGCTGCCATTTCTTCAATAGGTACATCCAAGCTTTCAGGCGTCGGGTTGCCATTTGCCAATCGCTTCTGCATCGCGTCCGCTAAAAATTCAACAGCTGTCCCGATGACCACTTGAACATTTGTTTTATTGATTTTCATCAAGCCCATCGCGCCGTGGCGCTTCAAATCTTTCTCGCTTACTTTGTCTGCATCTTTAACTGTAAGGCGAAGGCGCGTCGTACAATAATCGACAGCTGAGATATTGCTGCTGCCGCCAAGCGCTTCAATGGTATGGTACGCGCGGATATCATTGCTCCGGTTGCCTGTATCGGCATTGCTATTTTCCGCGTCTTCATCTTCGCGGCCCGGTGTTTTAAGATCCAGTTTGATGATCAGGAAATAAAAGATTCCGAAGTAAATCGCGCCTGTTCCGGCGCCCATTACCAATAGCATCAACGGATTTTGGGCCAGCCCGAAGTTCAGGACATAATCGATGGCACCGGCCGAAAATCCGAAACCGTGATGGATATCAAGTGCATAAGCCACCATCATCGATACCCCAGTTAACATGGCGTGGACAATGTACAATATCGGTGATAAGAACATGAATGAGAATTCGATAGGTTCCGTAATCCCTGTCAAGAAAGAAGTAAAGGCGATACTGAACAGCATCCCGCCGACGATTGCTTTGCGCTCTTTTTTAGCCGTGGCATAAATCGCCAGGCACGCTGCCGGAAGCCCGAACATCATGATTGGGAAGAATCCAGAAAGGAAAGGCCCCGCTGTCGGGTCCCCTTTTAAAAAGCGGTTGATTTCGCCGCGCACAACTTCTCCGTTGGCGTCAGTGAAAGTACCGAAGTCGAACCAGACAATCGTGTTGATGACATGGTGCAAACCTGTCGGCAACAACAAACGGTTCAAGAAGCCGTAAGCCCCTACACCGAACATGCCGGCATTTAAAATCCAATCGCCTGCGCCATCGATCATTCCTTGTATTGGCGGCCATGCGTAGCCGAATAGGCCAGCTAAAACAGTCATCGCAGCCGCGGTAACAATCGGCACAAAGCGCCTGCCGCCGAAGAAAGCCAGCCACGCTGGGAATTTCACATCGTAGAATTTATTGTATAATAGCCCGCCGACAATACCCGAGAGAATTCCGGCAAAAACGCCCATATTGATTGATTCATTAATCGTGACAATGGCTGATGTCAATACCAGATAAGCGATCGCACCCGCAAGCGCCGCGCCGCCATTGCTGTCATGGGCAAGCCCGAAAGCGATGCCGATTGCAAAAATGATGGCAAGGTTATCGATGATCCCTGCACCCGCTGCCGACAAAAACGGAATGCCGAGCAAGTCATCCTGGCCAAACCGCAAAAGCAAAGCTGCTGCTGGCAATGTAGCGATTGGGAACATCAACGATTTCCCGATTTTCTGCAGAAAATTGAACAAATGGATCCACCTCTTCTTCTTTAGTCTTAATTTTTACTATAGAGATAATGTGTATAGATGTCTATACCAATTTTATTATTTATCAGATAAATGCACGCGCTTTCATTTATATTTTTATAAGTTGGAGAAAAGATTTTTAATGTCGATATTCCGCAAAACAACTACGCTTGCCGCGGGCGAGCGCCAAGCCTCCTCGGTCACTTCGCTCCCTGCGGGGTCTCGGCTGTCTCGCTTTCCCGCAGGCGTCTCCGCTGTTTTGCTCCATATCGAGAAATATCTTAGTGAAGGTGCGCCTAGCCCAAAGCGGTGTATAAAGGTTAACAAGCATTAATTTGCCTTTAACATGACGAAGCAATTCGTTGACATGACGAACAGAGAAATCAACAAGCACTAGCCGACTTTTAACATGAACTGTTTGGAATTTAACCGGTACTAGCTGAAAAGCGTCTCACCAAGATCCAAGTTCAAGAGCTTAAATGGAAAAGCCGTTCGCCCAGCGAACGGCTCCTTCTCAAGCACTGGCGCATTTCGCCTTGGCGAAATGCAGCCATCTGTTGGTTTGTGGCGGCAGGTTCGCCTGTTAACATGAACTAAATCGCAGTTAACATGACTTAACCAGGCGCTAACATGAAGTCCGGGAGATTCAACATGAACTAGTCAGCCGTTAACATGCACTGTTCGGAAATTAACCGGCACTATCCAAATTCCACATTCCACCATACGTCCTATCAATCAAAAAGCTGGGATATCGAATTCTTCATTGAACAATTCAGCGAGTTCGCCGACGGTCATGCCGTGGCGCAGCGGAATAGCGTACTGGCCGACAAATGAAGCAAATTCCGGATCAAGCACCGGCCCTTCCACTTTGATGCTGCCAAGTGGATTCGGGCGGTCGAGCACGATAAACGGAATGCCTTTTTCTTTAGCGGCTTCCATTGCAAGCGCCATGGTATAGATGTACGTGTAGAAACGCGTGCCGACGTCCTGGATATCAAACAGCAGCACGTCGACGCCTTCCAGCATTTCCTGTGTCGGTTTCCGGGTAGAGCCGTAAAGGCTGTAAACCGGAAGACCGGTCACTTCATCGATGTAATAATTCACGTATTGTCCGGCCTGAGCATCTCCCCGGACACCGTGTTCCGGCCCATACAGCGCAGTCAATTCAACTTCCGGGTCATTGTAGAGAAGGTCCACGATGCTGTTCAGTTCCTGGTCTACACCTGTCGGATTCGTGATCAACCCGACGTTCTTCCCTTCGATCAAGTGTTTCTGGTCTTCCAGCAAAACTTCCACCCCGATGGCGAATGGTTCTTTTTTGCCTTTGCCGCGGTCTTTCGATTTGCCGTTTCCGTTGTCATGATTGGCGAATGCAATTGAAAGTGAAGATAAAACCAGCATAGCGGTCAATAAAAATACGATCCACTTTTTCAATATCATCTTTCCTTGTCAGTTTAGTAAGTTAAACCATGTCCATACTCATACAACGAGCCGCCTGTAAGATCCGGAATGAATACCGGCAATTTGCCGGTTGGAGACAGTTCGCCTAAAATGGTCGATGCCATCGCTTCGTAACTTGCAGTACGGAAGCTGTATTGCGCCCAGTACACATCCACTTCCGGATACGCCATCACGTCATACGGGTTTTGAATGCCAACTGCAATAACTAGCGCATCGGTTGCGGCGATGATCTGATTTGCCATCTTCATTTGCCCGCTGTTCGGGGAGCGCTGCGAAACGATAGGAGAACGTTTTTCTCCGCAATCATTACCTCCATGTAAAATGCCTGCCCCGCTTACAGCGGGACAGGCATAACAATCACACGACGGGCTATTATTTCTGCTGTCTCGGGCGAATCAGAATCTCATTAACATCCACATAATCCGGCTGTTCGACAGCATACGCAATCGCGCGGGCGATGTCTTCAGCCTCCAGGAACTTCATGTCTCCCCCAGATGCAAACATATCAATGATGTCCTGGTCGGTGATCGTCTCGGAAAGTTCGGTCGACACAGCTCCCGGTGAAATGATCGTCGCTCGGATGTCCATCGCCGGATCGAGTTCCTGGCGCAAACCTTCCGTGATGGCGCGCACTGCGAATTTCGTGCCGCTATAAACGGCGCTGCCCGGCGTCACATCGTGTCCGGCAACCGATGCTACGTTGATGATATGGCCTTCCCGGCGTTCTTCCATATGCGGCAGCACTGCTGCGATGCCGTACAAAACGCCTTTGATGTTGACGTCGACCATTTGGTCCCATTCCGAAATCTTCCGTTTGTTGAGGAATGAAAGAGGCATAAGCCCAGCGTTATTGATAAGAACATCGATCTTCCCAAACTTTTCGATTGCGGCATCCGCCAGCTCTTGCATTTCTTCCGCCGACGTTACATCCGTAACTTTGAATGCCGCCGTACCGCCAGCAGCCTCAATTTCTTCTTTTAGTTCGATAAGGCGTTCTTCGCGGCGGGCCGCAAGCATGACGGCATACCCTTTGCCAGCCAATTCCTTTGCTGTCGCCTGCCCGATTCCGCTGCTTGCGCCTGTAATGATCGCTGTTTTCGTAGTTGTCATGTTTCATTCCAGCTCCATTTCTGTAATAGATTCCTCTAACTGCCTCATGGTAACTCTACCTTCTGCCTGTACCGCTGTAAACTGTTTCGCATGGCGTACGTGTGGTATGTTGGATAGAAGAACCGATGAAAGGTGGAAACGCCCTTGCAAGCCCCTGAGCCTTTATTTATTGACCTCCCGCAGGAATTCGACTTAGCGGCGAACCTCGCCTATATGCAGCGGAATTCTAAGGAATGCATGTATACGATTCGCAATGAAACCATTACGCGCGCATTGGAAATCGATGGCGAACGCCTGTTGATCCAAGTCAGCGCCATTCAGAACCGGCAGCTGCTGGTGCGTTTTTTAACTGGCACTCCGACTGCTGGGATCAAACCTTATATTCGCGACTGGTTCGACCTCGGCACCGATCTCGCACCGTTTTACGAAATGGCGAAAAACGATCCCCTCTTGCAACGGACCATCGAGGATTTTTACGGCCTCCGCAACATCGGGCTGCCGGATTTGTTCGAAGCGCTGTGCTGGGGGATCTTGGGCCAGCAGATCAATTTGGGCTATGCCTACACGTTGAAGCGCCAGCTTGTCGAGAAGTTCGGCGAAGCGGTGGACTATGGAGGTGTGCCGTACTGGATTTTCCCTTCTTATGAAAAAATCGCAGAATTGTCGCCGGAAGACATGAGTGACATCAAAATGACCGTCAAAAAAAGCGAGTACATCATTGGCGTCGCCCAGCTGATGGCAAGCGGCGAGTTGTCGAAAGAAGGCCTGCTCGCACTTGGCAGCCTTGGCGCCATTGAAAAAGAATTGATCCGCATCCGAGGCATCGGTCCGTGGACCGCCAATTATGTGCTGCTCCGCTGCCTGCGTTTCCCCAATGCTTTTCCGGTGGATGACGTCGGCCTCATCAATGCCATCAAATTCCAGCTTGGCCTCGACCGCAAACCAACCAAAGAGGAGATTCTCGACCTAGCCGTTCCATGGGAAAACTGGAAAGCGTACGCGACGTTCTATTTATGGCGTGTGCTTTATTAATAAATCCGGATCTTCGGCAAGTGCGAAGGTCCGGGTTTATTATTGTATGCGTATCTGGAATTGCCGGAACAATGATGGAAACGTCGGAAACGATGACAGAACCTTCTACTAAAAACAATAGAAAACGTAAAAGTGGTCCCCACCTTTTCACTGGACAAAAAAAGCCAACGGCAATCCCTCTGCCGCTGGCGCATCTTTTATTCTGCTACTTTAACCATGCCGTATGAAGTGATGGCGTTCCACATCGATTCCGGGATGTCGAGTTTGCCGACCATCTCCTGCGGGATCACTTCATGGATTTCCTGTTCTTTGCCTTGCTTCACTTTTTCCGTCCATTCCGGATCAACTAGCGCTTGGCGGCCCATTGCGACGATATCGGCGCCTTCTTCGAGCGCTGCCACGGCATCTTCCGGCTTTTTGACGCTGCCAACCACAACAAACGGCACGCGGCCATTGATTTGTTTCGATAGAATTTCAACGATGCTGCCTTGTTCTGCTGCACCGCGCGGCTGTTTCTTGAATTCGAATAAAGACACGTGGACGTAATGGATGCCGCCTTCGATCAATTTTTCGACGAGCACTTTTGTATCTTCAATCGTGTAGCCGACCGAGTCTTCGTTGTTTTCTTCAGGCGATAAACGGTAGCCGATGATGAAGCTGTCGTCTGCGTATTGCGCAGCTGTTTTCTTCACTTCGTCCAATACCGCCATCGAGAAACTCAAACGGTTTTCCAGGCTGCCGCCCCATTTGTCTTCGCGCTGATTGAATGTAGCTGAGACGAATTGCTGGATCAAATACGTGTTCGCGCCGTGGATTTCCACGCCGTCAAATCCGGCTTCGATCGCGCGGCGCGTCGTTTCGCCGAAATCACGGATGATGTCGTCGATTTCAGCAGCTGTCAATTCGCGCGGCGTCGGTTTGCCTTCTGGCCCTGCCACTGCGCTCGGCGCTACTGTTTCTTTCGCAGCGATCAAATCCGGCTGGCCTTGGCGACCGCCGTGCTGCATTTGCAGAATCGCTTTGCTGCCGCCTGCTTTCATTTCATCTGCCAACCTTTTCAAGCTCGGCAAAGCTTTGTCATCAAAACCGATAAACTGGTTCGGGAACGCGATGCCGTTTTCAGAGATTGCGATGCAGGCAGATACGAACAAGCCGCCGATGTTTGAACGGCGGTTATAATACTCAAGTTCAGCGTCTGATACTGTACCATCCGGGTTTCCTGAATAAGTCGTCATTGGCGCAACGCCTAAGCGATCTTGTAAAACAACACCGTTCGGCAATGTAATTTCTTCGAATAAAGATGTATAGTTCGGATTCATGTGAATTCCTCTTTTCTTTTGTCTGTAGGTATATCAAAATATCATAGGATTAGGACAATCACAAGAATACAGGCTTAGCGGTGTCTAATTTTTGATTCCTTTTTAAAGCAATGGTAAGCTCCTCTACAGACAAATTAGAAGGAGTGTTTTACATGGCACCTACAACTTATAAAGAAATCCACTTGGTAAACCGTCCGGAAGGAATGCCTTCAGACGAAGATTTCAAATTCGTGGAACAATCGGTACCCCCCCTACAAGACGGCGAAATGCTGTTAAAAACGCTTTACCTATCGGTTGACCCATATATGCGCGGACGCATGCAAGATGCAAAATCCTATATCGCACCATTCCAGCTCAATGAAGCCATCACCGGCGGCGTGCTCGCTGAAGTGATTGCTTCGGAGTCGCCGCAATTCAAACAAGGCGATATTGTCAACGGCAACCTTAAATGGGGAGAATACAATATTGCAAAAGCGGATGGCCTCCAAAGGGTCGATCCTAAGGTTGCACCGATTACAACACGCCTCGGTGTTTTAGGTCTAACGGGCCTAACAGCATATTTCGGGTTGCTCGACATCGGAAAACCGAAGCCAGGCGAAACGGTCGTCGTTTCCGGCGCAGCGGGAGCCGTCGGTTCGATTGTCGGCCAAATTGCGAAATTAAAAGGCGCGAAAGCGATCGGCATCGCGGGATCGGATGAAAAAATCGATTACTTGATCAACGAGCTCGGTTTCGACGCTGCAGTCAATTACAAAAAAGACAGCTTTGTGGAAGATTTGAAAAATGCGTTGCCGGACGGCGTCGATGTCTACTTCGACAATGTCGGGGGAGATGTATCGGATGCCGTCATGCGCTTGTTGAACCGCAATGCGCGCATTCCGCTGTGCGGAGCGATTTCTTCCTATAATGCAGCTGGCAAGGACCTTGGCCCGCGCATCCAGACGGCTCTCATCAAAACCAGCTCGATGATGCAAGGCTTCACGCTCGGCAATTACGCCGCAGATTTCGGAAAAGGCGCTGCTGAACTCGGCCAATGGCTGCAGGCTGGCAAGCTGAAATACGAAGAAACGATTGTCGAAGGCTTTGAAAACACGCCGCAGGCATTCCTCGGCTTGTTCCAAGGAAGCAACGTCGGCAAGCAATTGGTCAAAGTGGCAGACCCGGATTTCGCGAACCTGCAATAACGGCACCTTTTATTACTCAAAAACAAAAAAGCGTTCAAAGCGATTTTCCGCTTTGAACGCTTTTTCAATTTGATGATAAAGAAAATGCCTCCGCGAGTAGACTCAGCATCTTCATGCGGTTGGCAGCGCCTGATACATTCGGGATGACGGTGACTTCATCGGCACCGTATAATTCCGCGAGCCGGACGATTTCTGCCTTCACTGTATCGATATCACCGATAATCATGCGTTCTCTGTTTTTCGCCACTTTTTCGCGTTCCCCTCGGCTAAAGCCGCGGCTTTCAGCGGTGTCGATGGATGGATAATACGGAGGCGGCGTCTCGGATTCGACAAACAGCAGCCACAAATCGAGCGCTTTTGCCAGCTTCTCGGCTTCTTCCGCCGTATCAGCGACGACAGCGAAAACAGCGATGGCGACTTGCGGTTCCGCCAATAAATCCGATGGCCGGAACTTTTCCCGGTATGCGGCGACAGCTTCCGCGCCATCAGCAGCAGGACGTGCAAAATGGGCGAACGCGTAAGCGAGGCCGTTCTTTGCCGCAATGGCGGCACTACCGTGTCCGGTGCCAAGCAGCCACATTTCAGGCGCTGTTTCGGTAATCGGTGTCGCTACGAGCTGGCGGAATCGGTGCGTTCTTTCTGTGTCATCATTGAAGTATTTCTGCAGATCCTGGATTTGCTGTTCATATGACACTTTGATGCCTTTGCTTTCATTGAGTGCCTGGTTGACGTCTTTGTAGCTCCGTGAACGGCCGATGCCCAGGTCGATGCGGTCCGGATGCAACGCTTCGAGCATGCGGAAATTCTCAGCCACTTTATAGGAACTGTAATGCGGCAGCATGACGCCGCCTGAACCTATGCGGATCCGCTCTGTCGAAGCCGCCAATTGCATCATCAGCATTTCCGGCGAACTGCCGGCGACCGATAGCACTTTGTGATGCTCCGCCACCCAAAAGCGCCGGTAGCCGAGCCGGTCCGCGAGCCTGGCAAGTTCAATTGTCTGCAACAGCGCATCGCGCGCAGCCGCTCCCTCGTCGATCGGCGAGTAGTCGAGTATATTCAGTGCAAACACAATTCCCACCCCTGACATTTCCTAATGCGATTAGTTTAACATAATCGTATATACAGTCCCAACGCCAGCTTCGCGGGAAAAAGTGAGCCGATTGTTCTTTATTCAAATAGATTTATTTCAAATGGACGAATAAACACACAAAAAGAGCCGCTCCCAATCAGTGAGCGGCTCTTTTTTGGCTAGATTGCCTTCTATATTGAAAATACTGTCCGCACGGGGGCAAATACTGTCCGTCCCGGTCCAAATACTGTCCGAAATCCAGGGAATACTGTCCGCACTCCCTCTCCTCCTTTATTCCACATTAAAATACCGTGCATCCGGATGGGCGAAGACAATCGCCGAAACGGACGCTTCCGGGTCCATCATGAATTCTTCGGTCAGATGGACGCCGATGTCTTCCGGCTTGATGAGGCCAAACAGTTTCGCCTGGTCCTCCAGATTTGGACAGGCCGGGTAGCCGAATGAAAAACGCTGCCCCTGGTATTTCGCCGCAAAGCGGTCACGCATCGAGAAATCGGTAGCATCCGGGAAGCCCCATTGGTCGCGGATTTCCTGGTGGATGCGTTCAGCGAAACCTTCCGCGAGTTCCAGCGCCGTCGCCTGCAGCGCATGGCTTTCCAGGAACTTGCCGGCTTCTTTCAAGCGCGCCGCTTCGTTCCGGACGCCATGCCCCGCTGTGACTTGCATGAATGCGGCATAATCCATTTCGCCGCTGCCGACGGATTTCAAGTAATCGGCAAGGCATAGGAACGGCTCGGCGGCCTGGCGCGGGAAAGTAAAGCGCTCGATTTCCGTCTTGCCGTCTGCCGGGTCGTAGATGACGACATCGTCGCCGTCGCTTTGTGCCGGGAAAAATTGATAAACACCGGACGGCTTCAAAATGCCGGAGCCAAGAAACTCCGTTGCCAATTCGTGGAGCTGAACCGCGCGCGGATCGCCTTGCACCAGCATTTTATCGCTATAGCCACGCAATCCGAGATGATGGCCGATCAGTGTGCGCATATTGACGTATGGATACAAATGCGCAACCGAATACTCTTTTAAGACACGGCGGCGCAAGTCGTTCGGCACAAAGACTGGCACATCTTCGCGCACAGTCTTCACCGGTTTTTCCGCTACCGCAACAGCTGGCTTGGCGGCTTTTGCCGCTTCGGATGCCTGGCGCTTTTCTTGCTGCGCCCCCAATTCTTCCAGCAGCACGGCTTTTCCTGCCCCGCTTTGCAGGCGGTTGGCCAAGTCTAAGCCTTGCATGGCATCTTTCGCGTAAATGACCGGGCCGTCGTATTCAGCGGCGATCTTCGTTTCAGTGAAGCGCCTCGACAAGGCAGCACCCCCGACCAAGATCGGTGCATCAATGCCTGCTTCCTTGAAGTCCTGCGCGGTCAGCACCATCTGCTTGGCGGATTTCACCAGCAAGCCTGACAGCCCGATAATATCCGGCTTTTCTTTTTTGATAACTTCAATCAGCGTCGCCGGCGTCACTTTGATGCCGATGTCGATCACTTTAAAGCCGTTATTGCTGAGGATGATGTCGACCAGGTTTTTGCCGATGTCGTGCACGTCGCCCTTGACCGTGGCAAGCACCACTTTCCCTTTGCCTGTATCGTCCGCGGCTTTTTTCTCCATAAAGCCTTCAAGAAATGAAACCGCGGCTTTCATGACGCCTGCGCTTTGCAGCACTTCGGCGACGATCAGCTGGTTGTCATTGAATAAGCGTCCCACTTCCGCCATGCCAGCCATCAGCGGCCCATTGATGACATCAAGCGGCGTATCGTACATGCCGAGCGCTTTTTCAAGGTCCGGAATGAGCCCTTCTTTCGTGCCTTCCAGAATATAATAAGCGAGGCGGTCGGGAACAGTTTTCGGAATGTCGTCTTCGCTTTTTTCTTTTTTCTTGTCGCGGTAAAAATCGGTGAAATCCGCTAATGTCTTGTCTGTCGTCGTGAACAGCAATTCATCGGCCATCTTGATTTCCGCTTCAGGAATCGACGCATAGCGCTCTAATTTCTCCGTATTGACGATGGCGTAATCGAGCCCCGCCTGCGTGCAATGGTAAAGATATACCGCGTTCAGCACTTCCCGGCCGACCGGCGGCAAGCCGAACGATACATTGCTGATGCCGAGGATCGTCAATGTGCGCGGCAATTTTTCCTTGATCAGGCGAATGCTTTCGATCGTCTCGACCGCGGAACCGATGTATTGCTGATCGCCGGTGCCGACCGGGAACACGAGCGGATCAAAAATGATGTCTTCCGGCGCAAGGCCCCATTTGTTGACCAATAAATCATACGAGCGTTCTGCGATTTCCAGTTTGCGTTCACGCGTCACTGCCATACCCGGCTCATCAATCGTTCCGACGACAACCGCCGCCCCGTATTTCTTCACCAGCGGCATAACGGCATCAAAGCGCTCTTCGCCGTCTTCAAGATTGATCGAGTTGATGATCGCTTTACCTTGCGAAAACTTCAGCGCCGCTTCGATTACTTCTTCGTCCGTTGAATCGATGACGAGCGGCACTTTGACTTTCTTCACCACTTCGTGCATGAAGTTTGCCATGTCCTCGAGTTCATCGCGGTCCGGGTTCGCGAGGCAGATGTCAACGACGTGTGCCCCGTTTTTCACCTGGGCGCGTGCGATTTCAGAAGCTTCTTCGAATTTCCCTTCAACGATGAGCCGCTTGAATTTCCGCGAACCGATGACGTTCGTGCGTTCCCCGATAAACAGCGGACGCATCGAATCGTCGTATTGCAGCGGTTCGATACCGGACAAGACATGCCCATGCCCGGTTTGGTCCGGTTTTCTCGGCGGCAGCCCAGCCACTGCTTCTCTCACAGCCTTGATGTGCGCAGGCGTCGTACCGCAACAGCCGCCGACTACGTTGAGCCAGCCTTTTTCAGCAAAGCCCCGCAGCTTTTTCGACAGCGATTCCGGCGTTTCGTGGTAATGGCCTTCTTCGTCCGGCAGCCCTGCATTCGGGTAACAGCTGACAAAGCCGTCGGATAGCTCGGACAACGAGCGCAAATGGTCCGTCATGAATTCTGGTCCCGTTGCGCAGTTCAAACCGACCGACAACGGCTTGACGTGTTCAATGGAAATATAAAATGCTTCTATGCTTTGCCCGGCAAGCGTTGTGCCCATCGGCTCGATGGTCCCTGAAATCATGATCGGCAATTCTTTGTCTACCTCTTCGAAAGCCTGCCTGATGCCGATGGTCGCCGCTTTGACATTCAGCATGTCCTGGCTCGTTTCAAGCAAGATCAAGTCCGCGCCGCCTTCAACCAGCGCTTTCGCCTGTACATAAAAATCTTCGCGCAATGCGTCGAATGTGATGCCGCCTGTCACCGACAAAGTTTTCGTCGTCGGTCCGATCGCGCCTGCGACAAAGCGCGGCCATTCAGGGGTGGAATAGTCAGCAGCCGCTTTCTTGGCAATTTCTACAGCACGGCGGTTGATGTCGGTTGCCTGGTCTCCAAGTCCATACTCGTCGAGCACCACCGGCGTACCGCCGAACGTGTTCGTACAAAGAATGTCCGCTCCCGCTTCCAGATAGGCTTTATGGACGCTTTCGATGACGCCCGGCTGTACAATGTTCAAGTATTCGTTGCAGCCGTCAAATTCCTCGCCGCCGAAATCTTCCGCTGATAAATCGGCGTTTTGGATCATCGTTCCCATGGCGCCATCGATGATCAAGATCCGTTTTTCAAGCTGCTGTTCAATAAGTGTTTTGGACATGGCTGCTTTCGCCTTCTTTCTTCAAATCTAGTTGCCTGATGTAATTGATCAATTCCACGGACATTTCGTAGCGGAAAAATGGCGTGATCAAGTAAATGCCATTGAATAGGCCAGCCGCAGTATCGATCAATTCCTTCGCTATCGCAATGCCTTCAGCCGTCGCCCGTTCCTTGTCGTCGCCGCATGCGCGCATCCGCTCAAGCGCATTTTCCGATAACTTGATGCCTGGCACTTCGTTGTGCAGGAATTCCGAACTGCGGATGCTTGTCAGCGGCATGATGCCAAGGAAAATCGGCGTGCTCAAATGCTTTGTTTCTTCGTATATTTCAATGATTTTCTCTTTTGTGAACACCGGTTGGGAAATGAAATAATCTGCGCCGCTGTCGATTTTCTGTTCCAGCCGCTTGACCGCCCGGCTGACGACGCGGACATTGGGATTGAATGCCGCCGCCACTGAGAAGTTCGCTTTTTTGCGCAGCGGCTTGCCGGAAAACGAAATGCCTTCGTTGAGCTTTTTGATCAGCTGAATCAATTCCAGGCTGGAAACGTCATAGACACTTGTCGCTCCCGGGAAATCACCGACTTTCGTCGGATCTCCCGTGACTGCCAGGATATCATGCATGCCAAGTGCGTCAAGCCCCATCAAATGCGATTGCAGGCCGATCAAATTGCGGTCGCGGCACGTGATGTGCGCAAGCGGCCGGATGTTTTCCTGCTGCTTCAAAATCGAGCCCATTGCCATATTGGAAATGCGCGGCGAAGCAAGCGAATTATCGGCCATCGTCACTGCATCGACTCCCGCCGCATTCAGCGCCTTCGAGCCTTCGATAAATTTCGAGACGTCCAAATGGCGCGGCGTATCGAGTTCGACAATGATCGTGCGCTCCGTCTTCGCTTTTTCGTGCAGCGGCTTGGCGTCGAGCGCTTCCGCTTCGCGGATGACGATCGGCTTTCTCGCCACCACTTGCTTTTCTGTCACCGGCACTAAATTGCGCATGCGCTTTTTCACTTCTTCGATATGCTTCGGCGTCGTGCCGCAACAGCCTCCGATGAGGCGCACCCCTTCTTCTCTCAACAACAATGCAGCCCGGCCAAAATAATCGGCTTCCGATTCATAGACAATGCGGCCGTCTTCCACGTCGAGCAAGCTGGCGTTCGGATAGGCCGACAGGAAGGCTTTTTCCGGCAGCGACACTTCTTCGAATGCTTGGATCGTATGGTGCGGGCCGAGGCGGCAATTGACGCCGACGATTTCCGCTCCGAGCGCTTCAAGCTGGTGCAGTGCTTCGTTCAGCGACATGCCGTTTTGCAGGATGCCCGGCTCGTGCATCGACACTTGCGCAATCAGCGGGGTATCCGTCATCTTTTTCAAATGCGTGACCGTCGCAGCAAGCTCTTCAAAATCGTAATACGTCTCGAGCAGCAAGCCGTCCGGATCGCCTGACAATAAATGCTGCGCCTGCTGGTCGACCATCGCAATGATTTCCTGCATCGTGGCATCACTTTTCCGCATGCCTCGAATGCCGCCAATTGTACCGAAGACGTATTGCCCGCCAGGCGACGCGGCGCGCTTCGCAATATCGATCGCAGCGAGGTTGATGTCTTTCACTTGCTCTTCAAGGCCGTAGCGCGCGAGCTTATGGGCATTCGCACCGTACGTATTTGTCTGGATGATATCGGCTCCCGCTTTGATGTAATCCTGGTGGATCTTGCTGACGATTTCCGGCCGCTGCAGGTTCAGCTCCTCGTTGCAATACTCGATGCCGTACGAATACAGCAGCGTCCCCATCGCACCGTCCCCTGTCAACACGCGCGTTTTCAATGCATCCAATAACTTCATGCCGCTCACCCTCCTGTATATAGAAAAAAGCCCTCCATGAAAAAGAAGGCTTTACGGTCGTTAAACTCGTTCCTTTTCATCTCCCAGGCCATTGCATGCCTGCTGGATTTAGCACCTGACCACGAATGGCTGGTTGCTGAAGCGTCACAGGGCCAGTCCCTCAACTTCTCTCGATAAGAATTCACTATGCAGTTTTTGTATTCTTAAAATCTTACCTGCATACGGGACGCTGGTCAAGAAAATTCGTCTAAAAACAGAGAACTTTCTGTTTATTAGCGTTAAACAAGGACCCTCCACACAAATGGAAGAATAAAAAACGCACCGCCGGCAATTAGCTTGCTGGCGGTGCGTTTATCGTTTCAGTTACTTCTTGAGCACCGGCTCAAGATGCTCTTTTAGTGCCGGACCCATAGTTTTGGAGTAGAGTGTCGTCAAATGATGCTTATCTCGGTAGACGAGCACGTTGCCAACTACCGGCGAACACAGATCATCAATACAGAAATATTCCGACATGTCCACAAATGTCACGTTGCCCGGAATGCCTTCCGTGTTTTCCCACGGTGCTACAGCGGCCAGCGCTTCGCTGCGCGGCACGGAGCAGTCTTCTACAGTCGAGGCATCAAGGCAAAGCGTCGGGTCGACTTTCATCCGTGGATTGTCGCGCACCGCAAAAATATCAGTTACACCTTCAAATTGCTTCCATTTGTCGATATAAACCTGCGGCACGGTTGCTTTGGAACTTACGTTCGCCGTTGTGAAAATCAAATCAGGCGGATCTTCCATGAGCCGCTGATGGAGTTGATCATTCCATGTCATGCATGCTTCCGTTAATAACCCATCGAAATCGCCGTTCGTGAAGCGGCATGCATCCTTGTTGTAGACATCGATACGCATATTCAGTTCTTCCGCGATTTCTTCAAGCGCCGGGAACCAGTGCCCTGAATGTGAACCGCCGACCAATGCAAGCACATGCTCCGGATTTTCCGTCACACCGTACGAGCATTCCTTCAATTTAGCGTTCTTGCTGCCGGAGGAAGTACAGTCCTGGTCATTATAAAAGGCCGGCAGCACTTCTTTCGCAGTCAGAAAATCCGGCTTGAGCTCGGCTTCAATCGCCGGCTGGATGTTTTCCGAAACAGCACGGGCGCCTGGATTGTCTTCGGTTACGACAGGAACGGCGACGCTGCTGCTTGCCTGGACAAAGACGCTCCACGACACGCCAACCAGAATGGCCGGCATCATCAGTGTGACGAGTACTTTCGTCAAACGTTTTTTCGATTGCTTGACCGGCATCTGCCGCACAGGTGCTTCGACGAGCCAAATCGTAACGATCGACAGCACGAACGTCACTGCCAAAATGCTGAGCCCGCCAAACAGCGAAACCGTCTCGGTGTTGAAAAAGGCATAATAGAAAACAAGCAATGGCCAATGCCAGAGGTAAAAGCCGTAGGAAATGCTGCCGAAGTATTGAAACGGCTTCGAACCGAGCAATTTCTGCACACCGAAGAGATTGCCGTTTTCACTCGCTATGATGACCAAGATCACCCCACCTGTCGGCAGCAGCGCTGCAAAGCCCGGGAACACAGTCGACACCGGAAGCAGCATCCCCGTAAACGCGATAATCGTAAGGCCCAACCATCCCATGATGAGGTGCGCACGATCCGGAAACTTCAAATACGGCAGCAGCAGCGCAAGCATCCCGCCGAGGCTGAATTCCCAGGCGCGTGCAAATGTATCGAAATACGCCCACGGCTGATTGACAGCGGTGATGTAAACCGAGTAGCTGAGCGAAGCGAAGAAAATAGCCGCCAGCACCCCAAGCAACGTTTTGCGCACCGGTGTCTTCAAAATTTTCGTCGCGAGAAGGTACACGAGCGTGATGACGATTGGCCACGTCACGTAAAACTGGCCTTGAATCGACAACGCCCAGAAATGCTGGTACGGGCTCGCTTGGTTGTTCTGCCCCAAATAATCAACCGCGCTATTCGCGAGCTGCCAATTCTGGAAATAAAAAATTGAGGCAAACAATTCCGCGATTGTCTGCTTCCACGTGCTCATCGGCAAGAGAAAAATCGACGCCGCTGCGCTCACTGCTATTACTGTAAACGCCAGCGGAAACAACCGCTTTGCCAGCCCGAGCAAGTTTTCCGCGTAATTGATACGGCCCTCCCGCACCATCCGCGACAAAAGAGATGTTGTGATCAAATACCCTGAGACGATAAAAAAGACATCGACCCCACCGGACACCGACCCGATCCAAATGTGATAGATGGCCACCAAAAGAGCTGCCACCGCGCGTATTCCTTCCAATTCTGGCCGAAAGCGCTTTTCGGGCACTCGTAAATCTGCCATTTTTTTACCTCCCTATTCTTTGCTAGTTCAAAAAACTAATAGCGTAATATTTCAATAATTTTTACAAATAGTTTTAAGTTGTTATATTTTTAATAAATAAACCACTAATTCCCATTTAAGTTTAACGCGCCCATACAAAAGTTACAACAGCTTATCCTACATTTGAACCATTTGCTGCAAAAAAAAAGCTTCACCGATAGACGGCAAAGCTTTTTCTGATTCAAATGAAGGGAATTTCTTCGAGATAAGGCTCTCCAGAAATTTCACCCTTAATAAGGGCCTCTAATTGCCCCGGCTACTTCTTCTCTATAGAATTGCGACAGACGCTCCAGCTCTTCGGCTGAATACCCTTCGGCATCCAACGTCTGCAGATTGTCTTTTACTTGGCGCACATTTTTGAAACCCGGAATGACTGATGAAATCGCATCGTGTTCCAAAATCCACTTTAGCGAAGCTTGCGCCATACTGCCGCGCCCTTCCGCAATCCATTTCAATTCATTGCTCAGGTCGACGCCTTTGTTGAACTCCAGGCCGGCAAATGTTTCACCGACGTTGAATGCCTGGCCGTCGCGGTTGAAATTGCGGTGGTCCGCCGCTTCGAACTCGGCGTCTTTGGTGAATTTTCCGGTTAACAAGCCGCTTGCCAATGGCACACGTGCCAGAATGCCGACGCCCTGCTCCAACGCTTTCGGGAATAATTCCTCGAGCGGTTTTTGGCGGAACAGATTAAAAATGACTTGCAGGCTGCTGACATTGGGGTTTTCAAGACAAAGCAAGCCTTCTTCAACCGTTTCAACGCTGACGCCGTAATGGCGGATTTTTCCTTGTGCCTTCAGTTTATCCAGCCTTTCGAAGACCCGGCCATCCCGCAAAATCTCAATCGGCGGGCAATGGATTTGATACAAATCGATCGCTTCGCGCCCCAATCGCTGCAAGCTGGCTTCGCAATATGCCGTGACACTTTCTTCCGAATACGTCGCGGGATCATGGACATCACCTGCGCGGCAGAATTTCGTCGCGATCATGATGTCCGATTCTTTGCCTTTGGTGGCTTTTGCCAATAGCTCTTCACTGTGGCCCCCGCCATAAACGTCTGCGGTATCGAAAAAGTTCACCCCTTCATCCATGGCATAATCGAGGGCGCGCAGCGATTCGCTGTCGTCGTTGCTGCCCCAATCGCCGCCGATTGCCCACGTGCCAAAACTCAATTCACTGACGTTCATATCCGTCTTTCCAATGTCCCGATAATTCATCTTCTACACTCCCATTCCCTCAGTTTATCACGAACAAAAGCCCCAGCTTGCTAGCTGTGGCTTTCCATAACCTGTCTTTTCCCTTGTCATTTGACAGATAAACTAATTCCCTGCTCAATGCCGCCCTGCAGGCGCAGGCTCGTTGAAATGGACGCCACTGACTTCGAATTCGTACCAAGTAAATGGCCCTTCCGGCAGGTTCCAAACAATCTCCATCTTAGATGGCACCTTGATGCCGCCTGCTTCCATATAACTTAGGATATTCGCGGTGCAGAGCACCATCTCGGCCCCTTCGTTGCTGTCTTTATAGCGCCATGCCTTGACCGATTCTAATTTTCCTTGCGCGTTGAAATGGAAATCTGCATTGCCGGACACACCGTTCAGCTCCATCATTGCTGTCGCCGTCGTCTCATCGACTCTTTGCCAGCTGACGTAAGAGCTTAATGCCGCCGGCGGGCAGCAGGATAATTCCATTAAATAGCGCTGCAGCGACGATTGGTTCGTCTTAGGGCTGTTTTCAGTCTTCGACAGCGGCATGATGCCGTTGAATTTGATGCGCATCTGTGCGCGCCCGTTGCGGAAGACATCCTTTCCGCTGATATGGATGCCAGGTGCCATCTTCATATCCACTTTCCACGTGAATTCCGGGGGCTCGAAAGTTGAATACTGCTCCGCTTTGGCAGGAGTCCAATGCTTCTGTTCCGGCTTCAGCTTGATTTGCCCTGTCTGCTCCAAGTACATACTGCGCACTTCCGCTTTGCCGACCGAACCGCTCCATACCAGCCATTTCTGCACCGGCTCCGGCAACTCCTCAATCCGCTCCGCTGTCACCACAGCCAAATTCGCCCCTGCGTTTTTGGTCCGGCTCTCATTCCTGCCTTCTGAAGGCAAGCTTTTTTTATAGGCATACAGCGCCACAGCTATTATGCCAAACACCAAAACAATAAGCTGCATCAACCATCACGCCTTTCATCTTTTGTGTACCGCCTGTCGCAGCAACGAACAAAAAATCATGAAAATACCTTTTTTATACTATACGGCATGGGCAATGCTTTCTCCTGGCAATAAAATCCGTCACGCGCTTTATTTCAAAATCCTTCACAGGCTATTGTCTGGAAACAATTCCTTCAAAGTTTGGATTGGCCGCGCTTTCGGATGCGCTTCGAATGGCCGGAACTCGATGTTGCCGACGTGCACGCCCATATTGTATTCGCCGATGACTGAATCCAGCAGAATGAACACCACCGGAATCAACTCCTCATTGTTCTCTTCGGTCAGCCCTTTGATATAAAGGTTCAAGCTAACTTCCTCGCGCTCCAGGTCTTTGAGCGCGGTGTAATAGACGTCATCCCTTGTCAATTTCATATCGCCCCAATTGACGCTGAACTCTTCGTCAGAGGCTTGCCGGAAAGGGATGACGGTAAACCGCTCAAGCTCCGGCGCCGTTTCATGCAAGTCGAAGACTTCATCAAAGGCCTCCACCATCCCATCCGCGCTAATGATGAACTCGCGCTTGCCATCTTCCGGCTCTGCACTGAATTCGAACGCCAGATGCTTATTGACCTTTTTCAGCTTGCGGTGCAGCAAATCGAAAAGCTCTTCTCTTTCCTCTTCCGCCAGCTCAAAATAACTTTCCTCATTGTCCAAAAACCATTGCCAAAAGGCGTCCACCTTATTCTTTCGTGTCGGCAGCCATTTCATTTCATTTATCCCCTTCACTGTAAAAAATTCTTCCTTATTTATCATAATCATTTTGATGGAATTTAGAAATTGTTATTTTCTATGAATTCAAATAATTTCTTGCGAATAGACTTTTCATTCGAGCACAAATTCTTTATTATGGAGTTATTAAGAAAACTTCCCTTTGAAGATTGGACGCTGCCGCCCGGAGACGGAGACAAAGAAAGCACATAAATCAGAAGGAGGAATTTACATGTCAGCGAATAATGGATCGAATGGCGCCTCGACGCGGATCGAAGGCACTGAACTCGTTATGGAACGGTTTTTCAACGCACCCGCGGAGCTTGTGTATACGATGTATACGGAACCGCAGCACGTGAAGAATTGGTGGGGTCCGAACGGCTGGACGACGGAAAACTATAAGATGGACGTGCGCCCTGGAGGCATCTGGCATTATTGCATGCGCTCGGAAAACGGTGAGGAGGCATGGGGCAAAGCAATTTATGACAAAGTCGAAAAACCCCATTTGCTTACGTATACAGATACATTTTCTGATGAAGAAGGCAATGACGCCGAAGGCCTTCCCGCTATGAAAATTATCGACGAATTCGTGGAAGAAGAAAACGGCACGCGCATTATTAGCCGCACCGTGTTCGACTCAGAAGAAGACCTGCGCAAAGTCACTGACATGGGAGCTGTCGAAGGAATGACCGAAACGTTCGACCGCCTCGAACATTATATGGAAGAAACACAAAACAATCTGCATTGAGCACAAAAAAACGCAAACCCGGAATTGGGTTTGCGTTTTTTCCTATTTTCTTCACTTACGGTATTTCAGGCCCAGGCCTTTCAAAAAATTGCGCGCATAGCGGTCGCCGCAAACGCTGTAGTTTTTATGCCCTTCTTTGCGCAGCATCGCACTCATCTCGCTCTTTGTGACCGTCACGCCAGCCAGTGCCAGAATTTCAAGCATATCCTCGCTCGTCAGCTGCAGCGCGATTTTCACTTTCTTCAACAGCAAGTTTTTTGATGGTTCATTCGTCAAAGCGGGCTTGTCGGGCTGGCCCGGCTTCGGCTCCTGCTTGCCTCGTTTAAAAATGATCAATCCGTTCAGGAATGACTCGAATGTTGCGTCACTGACGCTCAAATAATCCTTGAATTCGTCCTCGCCCATAATGCCGCCAGCTTGGCCATCGTAATCTTCAGGGGTTTTCGTCAGCATTTTCATGACATCTTCTTTTGACACTTTTAAGCCGCCAAGCTTAAAGATTTCCACCATGTCATGGTTTTTGATATCGAGCGCGTAGCGCAATCTTATGAGTAAATCGTTGTTATCCATCCCTATACCTCCTGGGCAAACTGCTGATTCATGCAGTTGTCTCGTCAAAGTCAATCATAGCATATCGCAAGCCTTTCAATAAAAACAGCACCGATTTCCGTTGCGGGAAATGGGTGCTTCGCTTTGCATTACGCGCCGCGCGGTTCTTTTGGCGGTTGGCACACGTCGCATTTGCGTTGGTCATTCTTATTAAACTTTGTAAATGTCTTTTCGAAATTATTGCCGCATGCACATTTGAAAAGCAGCTTTTGTGAAAACCCGTGATATTCCGTCGACAGCAATTTGCTATCGGAATTTTTCTCCACAAACGTTCTGATTTTATCGATCGTCCATCGTTTATTCATTTTTTACACCTCTATGGTTTATTGATAGGCGTTGGGCCATTCGTTCACTTATGAGCAAAAGCCGCAATCGTCCTAAGTTCTTCATTATAGCACGTACCGGCTTCTAATCAGCAGTTATTGCACAGCTGATTTCACAATACCGGCTTTGGCGCAGTAATTTCTTCTTCCCCAAAAGCATCAAGCAAAGCCCGCACTTGATCTGTCGTCTCGGTATACATCAATTGGTTTCTCAACTCACCCGCTCCACGGACGCCACGCACGTAGATCTTAAAGAAACGGCGGAGCGGTTTGAACGAAATCGGCTCGATTTCCGTTGAATACTTATCGTGCAGGTCCAAATGCAGGCGCAAGAGATCGAATAATTCCTCGGTGCTGTGTTCTTTCGGCTCTGTCTCAAAAGCAAAGGGATTGTGGAAAATCCCACGCCCGATCATGACGCCATCGATGCCGTATTTTTCGGCAAGCTCGAGGCCTGCTTGGCGATCTGGAATATCCCCGTTGATCGTCAGCAATGTATCAGGTGCGATCTCATCACGGAGTTTCTTGATCTCCGGAATCAGTTCCCAATGCGCAGGCACCGCACTCATTTCTTTTTTGGTGCGCAAGTGAATCGACAAATTGGCGATGTCCTGCTCCAAAATATGCGTCAGCCAGCCTCTCCATTCTTCCACGTCGCTATAGCCGAGGCGCGTTTTGACACTGACAGGCAATCCGCCCGCTTTTGCAGCTTGTACGATCTCCGCTGCATTGTCCGGGTAGCGAATCAAGCCGCTGCCTTTTCCTTTTGCAGCCACGTTCGGCACTGGGCAGCCCATATTGATATCAATCCCTTTAAAGCCTTGTTCCGCCATCCCGATGCTCATGTCCCGGAAATGCTCGGGTTTATTGCCCCATATATGAGCCACCATCGGCTGTTCATCCGGCGTGAACGTCAGGCGTCCGCGCACACTGAAAATGCCTTCCGGGTGGCAATAGCTTTCTGTGTTCGTAAACTCTGTAAAAAATACATCCGGCCGTGCTGCTTCAGCCACCACATGGCGAAACACAACATTCGTGACATCTTCCATCGGCGCCAATACAAAAAACGGCCGCGGCAAATCACGCCAAAAATTCTCTTTCATATTTAAATTCCAATCCTTTCGTTACAGGATGAGAGGTCAGCCCAACATCCAAGATCTATGCTGTAAATAAATTAAATCTGCAAAATCATTCTATCTTTTCTTAACCTTATATAGTTTACACGAGTCACGCATTTGTGGAAAGCAGCGCGTTTTGAAAAGACAAAAACCCCCTCAACCCTTTGTTGAGGGGGGTGGCATCCATATCTAAGGCTTAAAATGATGTGTCATGCTTTGATCCAGTCCTTCAAATAAGCTGGTGACGAGTTCTTTAGGGATCTCTGAATATTGGTCTCCCATGCTAAATTCAAAATAACAAGACTGTTCATCAACCATTGTTAAACGGCCGGTTATTCCTACTTCCATCTCTTGTCCCAACTCGGCTAAAACCGCTTCTACCCGCTCTTTGGCATACGGAAAATGGACATGGAACATATTGGACACAGGAACAACCGGAAGCGTGGAGATACCGTAACAAGAATTGAACAATGCAGCAACTTCCTTTGCCTCTTCGAAATACTGTCCCATTTTATGAGCGCGAATGTCAAAGTAATAATCTGCTGAGATGATATAAGGATATAAACTAATCAGATCGCCGCCATGCCGCCTTTTCCAAACTTTCGATTGCTGAATAAAATCTCGATCGCCAGCTAATATGGCGCCGGCGATTCCACCAATCCCTTTGTATAAAGACAAGTAAACGCTATCAAACAAAGCACATACTTCGGCCGCAGTTTTTTGGTAATAAGGGAGAACTTCAAGCAACCGCGCTCCATCAAGATGCAGCCTGATTTGCTTTTCCCGGCAATACTGCGAAATCTGTTCGAGCGTTTCGAAGCTCGGTAATTGTCCGCCTATTTCACGTTGAGGCAATTCCAGCAACACGGCCGCAATCCCGTCCTCCATTTTTATCACATCATCCAGATCGATTACACGATGGCGATCCGCAAGCAAAACCGTTTCAATGCCATGCAGCTCTTTTAACCCATCTTCTTCATGAATTTCTAAATGGCTCAGCGGGTGATAAGCCACTTTTTTTATTCCTTTTTCATCACACCATATGCGCAAAGCAATTTGCTGCGCCATTGTGCCGCTGGGGAAAAAAACGGCGTCATCTTTCCCTAATAATGCAGCCATTTTCTCTTGGAAATCCTCAATAATCCGGCCTTTCCCATACATATCACTTTCCAAATCATCGTTCACGTTTTGGAAGGCTTCTTTTAACACATGAACATTGCGTGCACTATGATTTGCCAACTTGTATGTGGATTGATTGTAGGTCTTTTGCAATTGGCTTGTTTCGCCCATCTTGTAAGCTCCTTTTACCACTCTTTTTAGGAAAGGGTCTCCTATATTACTTGTAATGAAAAAAGTATGCCTTTTGATTATTTTAGAAAAATTGCTTAAAAAAACTTATACGTGTTCTTTCCGGCTTTTTTTGCACGATATAAGGCATCGTCTGCATTTTTAAGAAGCGTGTTTAAATTGTTTTCATTATCGGCAGGATAAGTTGCAATGCCAATGCTTGTGGAGAGTTCATATTCGGCACCCCATGTACTTAAACCGTTAAGCAACTGTTCCGCTCGCTTACTGCTTTCCTCTTTGCTAGAGATGCCAGAGAAATTTATGATGAATTCATCTCCCCCTAATCTAACGACAAAAGCATCATTATACTCTTTCACAAAGTTTTGGAGCCTCTGAGCGACTTCCTTCAACACTAGATCCCCCGTATCGTGACCATGCACATCATTCACCTTTTTAAATCCATCCAAATCAAGAAAGTATAGCGCTCCTCCGTTTATGGAATTGGTTTCAAAAAACTTCGAAAGATAATGCCTGTTGTATAGTTCAGTCAAAGAATCTCTATAGGCAAAGCGCTCCAGATCCAAATAATATGAAAACATCCTGACTATTCTTTGCAGCAGAACTATGCTCTTGCTGTTGAAATGGCTTTCTTCGTGATGCACTGCACACAAAGTTCCAAACCGCTCCCCGTTTACGCGGGAAATCGGAATCCCTAAGTATGACTTGATATTGGCTCCTTCGAGTACTTTTTTTAAATCACTCGGACAAGCTTTTTTAATATCCTCATAAATTAATGGCTGTTTTTTTTCAAAATCAATTCGATCACATACTGTCTCTTCAAGGTTTATTGTCATTCCTTCAGTCAGAAGAATACTTGTGTCAAGATCTGACAGCTTCAAAATAATTTGCTGCGTATCGCTGAATGAAGTTAAGTAAATCAATTGGTCAGGCAGAATTTCTTTTGCAAGATCAAGGACATCTTCAGCCAGCTCATCAAAATTCTTATACATTTGCAAGTCTTGTACCGTTATTACCATCATGCACCTCGATTATTGTCATGTTTTACTTCTCAGTTGATTAAACTAAAATTTTACTTTATTTCTTAAATTTTAACATATATAGCTAAAGGCTGTTTAATAAGATTTCTGCTAATCAAGGAGCCGATTAAAAAGAGGCAAACCCATTGTGGATTCGCCTCTTTTTTAACCGTTTATAATAAAAAATCAATAAGCAACCCAGCTTAACCCCGTAGTTCCTTCCCCCGCATGTACCCCGACACATACACTAAGTGGAACAACTTGTACTTTTAAGCCCGGAAACTCCTGCAAAAGCTCGTCCTTCCATATTTCTGCGTCAGCCGCATTATTGCAATGAATAGCCGCAACTTCCGGTACAGTGCCTTTCGCCCTATCCGCGCGAAGTGCATCAGTCACGGTATTTTTTGCCCGCTTGTTTGAACGGACTTTTTCTTTCATGACCGTTTTTCCATTTACAAACGTAATGACCAGTTTGATGTTCAGGATATTGCTTAAGAATGCTTGTGTGCCGGAAACCCGACCGCTTTTATGCAATTGGTTCAAGCTTGAAGGTATAAAAGATAAATGCGATTTAGCTGTCATATCCTTTATTGTCGCAACAACTTCTTCTACGTCCTTGCCTTCTGCCAACAGGCTATCGCCAATTTCAATCATTTTCACCATCGGAAAAGAACCGATTTTCGAATCAATCGGATACACTTGGAAGTCTGACATTTCCGCAGCCGACTGCGCGCTTTCAAATGTGCCAGAAAGTCCACTTGATAAGTGTAAAGCAATCGCAAAATCATATCCTTCGGACTGCAATTTTTCGTATAAAGAAAGCATTTCTCCAATTGCTGGCTGCGAAGTTTTAGGCGAGACTTTCGCTAAGCGCAATTTATCATAAAACTCTTCCTGTGTAAGGTCGATGGACTCCCGATATGACCCTTCGTCAAAAACAACACTAAGAGGCAGGACATATACATGATGTTTTTGGATGAAAGCTTCATCCAATTGCGCAGCTGTATCCGTTATCCAAGCTATTTTCTTCATAAAAAAATTCTCCTTTAAATGCAATTCCGTATCGGAAGCAATTCTCTGCTACGGATAACTTACCTGACGCACCTATGGGAGGCTAGTGATAGGTGTCATATAAGCGCAAACTCAACAAGAACGTTTGTAAGCGCAGACATAATTTGAACTTATATAGCCTATTTCCTTGATGGTTGCAGCCGCCAAAATAATTAGTTGAAACGTTCGTAATTTCCTAAGGCGCGAGACGAATGCTCATACTAAAAAAGAGCGGTGATCCAATAAAGGGTCAGCGCTCTTTTGATGTTTCATTTCTTCTAAAAGAAGTAGATAAGAAGAATATTCATGAATTTAATATGAATCAAATTGAACGAGTTCTTATGGAGGGTGGAATAAACGGGAGAGCTTCTAGTTGCTATTTAATGACTTGTTCACTCAAAGTTTTTTTCACAGCCTGGTTTCCAATCGCATAGTCAGCAAGCAACGGAATAACCATATCATCCATAGGTGGATTGTGAAGGCCCGCTCTCACATCCCGGTAATATCTTTGCAGTGGGCTCTTTTCTGATAAACTATGAGCACCTGCTACCCTCATTGCCAAATCAACAATGGTGATTGCTGAATTGGTGACAGCTACCTTCACGGCTCCCAATTCCGGATTCATCTTTGATCGTTCCTCTTCATTCGACTCATCCCACTGCTTCGCTACAGAATATAGAAAATGTCTCGCTCTGACTAGTTCCAATTCGATTTGGCCAATCTTTTGCTTAACATTCGGCAGGTCGAGAATCGGGCCGTTAAGACTATTCGGCGAGTATTCTTTTGCAAAACTGATGGCATACTCCTGCGCTGCCTGTGCAATGCCGAGGTAGCATGCCGGAATATGAAGCAGCCATCCAGCTGCCTGTTTTTTTCCAGGTTCGAGAATTTCGACTAATGAGTCTTCCTCAAGCTTGACGTTATTCAATATCAAATCATGGCTCCCTGTACCTTTCATGGCTATACTATCCCACGTTTCTTCGATCTCTACCCCTACTTTTGAGCGTGGGATGAGGAAAAATCCAATTTCACCTGTCTCTTCAATCGCAGCTGTTACGTTGAAATAATCCAATACGGGAGCCATTGTCGTAAACGTCTTCCTGCCATCGATAACCCAATGCCGTCCATCCTTTTTAGCTGTTGTAGAAGGTTTTCCTCCCCTTGTCGGACTTCCTGTTTGCTTTTCTGTCGCACAGTTATTGATCAATGTCCCATTTTCTCTGATATCGTCAAATAGTTTTTTCAGCATAGACTCTTTCCATCTATTCTTTTCTCCCAGATCTTTAATGATTCCCATGTGCCAGCCGATGGACAATCCTGTGGATCCGTCAGCCTTACTGATAACTTCTTGGTAGCGCAGCATCTCATATAATGAGATGCCTGCCCCTCCGTACTCCGCTGGAATCGTCAATGAAGGATAATGGATTGCTTTCAGTTCTTTAAAATTCTCAAATGGAAACCTTCCTTCAAGATCGTTTTCGGCTGCTCTTTCTGAGAATGAGGCAACCGTATGTGTCAGTAACTGCAAACGCTCTTCAAAGGTCTTATCTGCTGTGATATCCATGTACACTTCACCTTTCTTTTTCTAATACGGGTTCTTATTTATTGATCCCATTCCTCTGTTAAGATGAACCCGTCATATTGTTCATTCGACTCGATGTATTCCTTAAATTCCTCTGATTCATATGCTTCCTTCAAATCTCTCGCCCATTCTGTATCCTCGTTTTCTTCCTCAATCGTTACAACAATCCGGTGCTGCTCAGGTGTATCTTCAATCTTGAGGGCATCTGTAATTTTCCGGTCCGGAGCATTGGCAATATAATTGCCATTGACGACCCCAAAGTCAATGTCCTGCAGTGATACTAGAATTTGAGCAGGGTCTAATACTTTAATGTCAATGTCGTAATCGGCTGTTTCAACACCTTTCAGGTTGAAATCTGTAACCCCTGCATCAGACGAGACAGTCACCCATCCTAACTCCTCAAGAATACGCACCGCTCTTTCCTGGTTTACCGGATCATTCGGCACCCCTACGGTTGATCCGTCTTTCACTTCATCCAGGGATTGATGATGTTTAGAATATAATCCTTGAGGGGCACTCGGCACAAAAGCAATACCGGTCATATTCATGTTTAATTCATCATTCATCCCTTCCATATAAGCTGTACTCTGAAAAATACTCGCATCAATTGAACCTTCTTGCATTGCCGGATTCAACTGCATATTCTGAGAGAAGGTTGTCGTATCAACGGTGTACCCTTTCTCCTCTAAGATGGGCAAGATGCCTTCTTTGAATTGCTGCTCATAAGTGCCAACTCCGAAACCGACCCGCACTTCTTTCGTATCCCTTCCGGAAGCTTGATCATTGCCGCAGCCCGCTAATAATAGGGAAGCTGAAAGCCCCAACATACCAATTAATCGCTTTTTCATTTGCTATCTCTCCTTGTTTTTCATTATTTTACTCTGCCCCTGACAAATCTAAACCAGTTGCATATGCGGCAATTTTATAAACTGGAAATGATGTAAAACATTTCGGCGGTTCGATACCTTTTACTCCTCATTCCTCTCAATCCATTGAATAGAAAAAAGCCCCTCTCCATAATTAAGAAGAGGGGCTCACGGTCCGGCTCTTCTCATCTTTCAAGTGCTGTCTAGGGCACCTGCTGGATTTGGCACAGTTACAAATCGGAATGTTCTCCAATTAGTTCCGCTGCCGAAGCTTCAAAGGGCCAGTCCCTCCACTTCTCTAGATAAGAATTTATGTATACTCGGAAATTTAATACCGAGTAATCTGATGTGATTAATACAATAGCAGACGATCCATTTCATTACAACACATTTTCAGAAAATCATTTTAATATTTTACCCAACAGAATAGAAAAACTCCCTCTCACTTAGTGAGAGGGAGTTTTTCCGGAAGGCTGATGATTACATCATGCCGCCCATACCGCCCATATCAGGCATGCCGCCTTGGCCTGCTGGTTCTGGGATGTCTGCTACGACTGCTTCAGTCGTCAAGAACATCGCTGCAACGGATGCTGCGTTTTGAAGTGCAGAACGCGTCACTTTCGTCGGGTCGACGATTCCTTGCTCAAGCATGTTGACCCAAGTGCCGTTCGCTGCGTTGAAGCCGATGCCGATTTCTTCCGATTTCAGGCGGTGAACAATGATCGATCCTTCAAGGCCTGCGTTCGTTGCGATTTGGCGAACCGGCTCTTCTAACGCGCGAAGAACGATTTTGACGCCTGTTGCTTCATCGCCTTCTGTTGTTTCCAGAAGTTCCGCGACTTTATTGTATACATTGACAAGCGCTGTACCACCGCCTGCAACGATTCCTTCTTCTACTGCTGCGCGCGTTGCGTTCAAAGCATCTTCAATGCGCAATTTGCGTTCTTTCAATTCTGTTTCAGTAGCCGCTCCAACTTTAATGACTGCTACGCCGCCGGCAAGTTTTGCCAAGCGTTCCTGTAATTTCTCTTTGTCGAATTCTGAAGTCGTTTCTTCCAGCTGGTTGCGGATTTGCGCCACGCGGGCAACAATCTGCTGCTGGTCTCCAGCGCCTTCAACGATTGTCGTGTTTTCTTTCGATACGACAACTTTCGATGCACGGCCAAGCTGTGCAATGTTCGTCGTTTTCAATTCCAAGCCAAGGTCTTCCGTGATGACTTCCGCACCTGTCAATGCTGCAATGTCTTCAAGCATCGCTTTGCGGCGATCGCCGAAGCCCGGAGCTTTGACAGCTACAGCATTGAACGTTCCACGCAATTTGTTGACGACCAATGTAGCCAACGCTTCGCCTTCAACGTCTTCCGCTACGATCAATAACGGTTTGCTTTGCTGAACAACTTGCTCCAACACTGGAAGGATTTCCTGGATGTTGCCGATTTTCTTGTCAGTGACAAGGATGAACGGGTTTTCAAGGACTGCTTCCATTTTGTCCGAATCCGTCACCATGTATGGCGACTGGTAGCCGCGGTCGAATTGCATGCCTTCTACAACGTCCAATTCCGTCGTGAAGCCGCGTGATTCTTCCAGCGTGATCACACCGTCATTGCCGACGCGCTCCATCGCTTCAGCGATCAAGTTGCCCACTTCAGCGTCACCGGAAGAAATAGCTGCCACTTGTGAAATCGATTCTTTGCCTTCGATTTGCTGGGAAACGGCTTTCAAGCCTTCCACAGCGCTTGCGACAGCCAATTCGATCCCACGGCGGATGCCGACAGGGTTCGCGCCTGCAGTGACGTTTTTCAGTCCTTCACGGATCATTGCTTGCGCAAGGACCGTTGCCGTTGTCGTACCGTCTCCTGCGATGTCATTCGTTTTAGAAGCGACTTCCGCCACCAATTTCGCGCCCATGTTTTCGAACGGGTTTTCAAGCTCGATTTCTTTCGCAATCGTTACGCCGTCATTTGTGATGAGGGGTGAACCGAATTTCTTCTCAAGTACAACGTTGCGCCCTTTCGGCCCAAGTGTCACTTTCACTGCATCTGCCAATTTATCAACACCGCGCAGCATCTGGCTGCGTGCATCTTCGCTGAATAAAATCTCTTTTGCCATGTTTAGTTTCCTCCTCTATCTTGTTAAAACATTCTATATTGTTATTCACCCGGTTAATAATATGGAGCAAAACGGCGAAGACGCCTGCGGGATAGCGAGACAGCCGAGACCCTGCAGGAGCGCAGCGACGAAGCGGCTTGGCGCTCGCCCGCGGCAAGCGAGCCGTTTTGCGTAATATTAGGAATATATGGCTTAGCCTAATACAGCTAAAATGTCGTTTTCGCGCAAGATTAAGTATTCATTGCCTTCGTATTTAAGTTCAGATCCTGCATATTTCGAGAAGATGACCCGGTCGCCTTCTTGGACGTCCAATTCAGTGCGCTGTCCATTGTCGCGGATAAGTCCGTTGCCAACAGCGATCACTTTGCCTTCCTGCGGTTTTTCCTGTGCCGATCCCGGCAATACAATCCCGCTTGAAGTTTTTTCTTCAGCTTCGATAAGCTTAATAATTACGCGATCTCCTAATGGTCTTAACAATTGAAACACCCTCCTCAGATTATCTAAATAAATATTTCTTAGCACTCTCAACACCCGAGTGCTAACCCACTTCTCAGTTTAATAAAACCGCCTCTCTTTTGCAAGTCAAAACATTCTCTTTTTTTAAATCTTTGCGGTCGCCCGGTGAAAGTTCTACAATAGAAGGAGCATGCATTAACGAAAGGAATCTACCTGAAATGAAATTGAATTTAAAAGCGCAGACCGATACAAGCCGCAACGGCAAAAGCAAACTGAGCGTCACCGCCAAACGCCAGACAAAAAAGACGCCGCTTTATGTCCTGCTCATCTTCATCGTGATGCAGCTAGCACCGGCATTCTTCATCGCACCTACCATGGGTTATTTCGAGGGACAAGGCCTCGAGGAAACAACAGCACGGATGACCACTACCGGTTGGCTCATCGTCAGCTCCATGGGCATCGGCTTTGTCGCCACCATAATCCTCGTGCTTCGGGACAAGCGCTTTTTCGATATCTGGAAAGGCAAAAAAACGAGCCTACCGATGGCATTCCTTTGGGGAGCCCTCGGCTTCTTGCTGCTGCTAATTGGGCAGTCGCTTGCTGTCATGATTGAAATGGCCATCGGCATCGATCCCGGATCGGAGAACACGATGGCGCTCGTCAGCGTTGCTGAAGTTGTGCCGCTTACGATACTCGCAATCGTCCTATTCGCCCCGGTCCTTGAAGAACTTGTATTCCGCCGCGTCATTTTCGGCTCACTGAACCAAACAACGAACTTTTGGGTTGCTACTGCCGTCAGTGCATTGGCGTTCGGGCTTGTCCACATGGAAATGACACACTTGCTGACGTATTTTTCCACCGGCCTGGTGCTCGCATTCCTTTACCAGAAAACAAAACGCATCATCACTCCAATTATCGCGCACATCCTGCTGAACGGCTATGTCATGGCCATCCAGCTCAACATGGATAAGATCCAAGGATTCTTGAAAGAATTGGAGAAAATCCAATAACAACTGCATAACAAAAAAAGCCTTCCCCGATTTAATTCGGTGGAAGGCTTTCTTGTTGTTCGATGATTTGCTGCTGCTGCTCTGCTTTCAAAAACTTGCGGTAGCCAATTTTGGCGATGACGACACTGAACTCATAAAGCACGATTAACGGCAGTGTAACAATCATATGTGAGACAATGTCCGGCGGCGTGATGAACGCCGCGATGATCACCAATCCAAGATACGAATACTTGCGGTATTTCGTCATCAGCATCGGCGTAATAAAACCGAGCCTTGTCAGGAACAGCATCAATACCGGCAGCTGGAAAATCAAGCCGAACGGCAGGGTGATTTGGAACAGGAATTGGAAATATTCATTGATCCCGATGGTTTCCTGGATATCCATGTTGTCAGAGATATTCAGCATAAAACCGATTACATAAGGAAACAGGACCAAATAGGAAAAAGCGATCCCGCCTAAAAACAAGATTAAGGAAAACGGAATATAGCTTAGCGTCGCTCGCCGTTCTTTTTCAAGAAGTCCCGGGCTGATAAACGCCCAGAATTGATACATGATCACGGGCGAAGTGAAGATCAACGCTAAAATCATCGTTACCTGCATAAAAATCTTGAGTGGATCCGTAATTTTGAACGCGTTCAAGGTAAGATTTTTCGCTTCTTCTGTATATTGCAGATACTGAATCAACGGTTGGGCAAGGAAAAAGCTGACAATGAGCGCTAATACAAAGAAAACGACTACAATGGTGAGCCGTTTTCTCAATTCAACTATATGTTCAACTAAGGTCATATCTTTTTCTGTCATCAGACAAACATCCTAACGTATTTCCTTTTGCTCTTCTTTCTTTTTCAAATCTACTTTCTGATCGTCGTCATCATCTACAAGTCCTTTTGTAGCATTTTTGAACTCACGCAAAGACGAACCAAACGCTTTCCCGAGTTCCGGCAACTTTTTAGGGCCGAAAACAAGTAAAGCAACAACTCCGATAACGATGATACTCATTGGACCTGGCATACGAGGCACCTCCTGTATTATGGCTCTATTCTACATCATTCGAGCCCTTTTGGCTATTTCGAGAAACCCTTCAAATGTGAAGATTTTAAGTCAATGCTGCTTGATCTGGTAGATCAGCGTCTGCAGCTCGACGGACAAGTCAATGGTCTGTACGCGGATATGGTCCGGCACTGCAATGCGCACCGGCGTAAAGTTTAGTATGCCCTTGATGTCAGTTTTCGCAAGGCGATCGGTCACTTCTTGTGCTGACCTCGACGGCACAGTCAGGATGACCACTTCGATGCCGCATTCGGTGATCTTCTCTTCAATGCGGTCCGGATGATAAGTGTCGATGCCACTGATCCGTTCGCCTTCAAGCGGACTGTTTGTATCGAAAGCCAGCACGATTTTCGTATTGTGGTTGCGCTGAAAATTGTATTTGAGGAATGCGCTGCCGAGATGGCCGACGCCGATCAACGCAACGTTCGTCGCTTCATCTTGATCCAAAGTCTTGCGGAAGAATTCAAGCAAGCCCTGGACATCGTAGCCATAGCCTTTTTTGCCGAATGCCCCGAGGTAGGAAAAATCGCGGCGGATCGTAGCGGAATCGATTTTCATCGCTTCACTCAATTCCTGCGATGAAATCCGCTTTTGTCCGGCGTTCGCGAAATTCTGGATAAAACGGTAATATAGCGGCAGGCGTTTTGTCGTCGCCTGCGGAATTTTCGTTGGTTCGTGCAGCATGCCAGCTTACCTCCTGAGGTCTTGTCAAATCGATACTATCTTACATTAGGAACCTCCAGATGTAAAGCTGGCTTTATTGCGGACAGCCGCCCTATGGGCTACACTTGAAGTAGAATTGAGGTGACCCGCATGATAGTACTGCAAGTAAACCAAGTCCATAAATCGTTCGGCGCAGATGAGATTCTCTCAGGCGTCAAACTGGAAGTCCAACACCGCGACCGCGTTGCACTCGTAGGCCGCAACGGCGCGGGCAAATCGACGCTTTTGAAAATCATATCCGGTGAGATGTCTTATGACAGCGGCGAAATCATCATGCCGAAAGATTTGACCATCGGTTATTTGGAACAACAGAACGACCTGGAATCCGACGCGACCGTGTGGGAGGAAATGATGACGATTTTCACTCATTTCCGCGAACAGGAAGCGCAGCTCCGCCGCCTCGAAGCCCAGATGGCTGAGCAAGAAGTACATGACGATGCAGAGCTGTACGACAAGGTCATGAAAGAGTATGACACGCTCCAGCATGATTTCAAGGATGCCGGTGGCTACCAGTTCGAATCTGATACCCGCGCCATCCTCCACGGCATGAAATTCTATGCGGACGACTACGGCAAAAAGGTCGTATCTTTGTCCGGCGGGCAAAAGACGCGGCTCATGCTGGCGAAACTTCTGCTGTCCAAGCCACAGCTATTGATCCTCGATGAACCGACAAACCATCTTGACATTGAAACGCTGAGCTGGCTCGAGAACTATTTGAAGAATTATCCCGGCGCCCTGCTGATTGTATCGCATGACCGCTACTTCCTCGACCAGGTCGTAACGCTTGTTTATGAAGTGGCACGGCATCGCGTTAAAAAGTACACAGGCAATTACAGCCGCTATCTGGACGAGAAAGCGAAGCAATATGACCTTGACATGAAACAGTTTGAAAAGCAGCAAGGCGAAAAAGCCAAGCTCGAAGATTATGTTCAGCGCAACCTGGTGCGGGCATCGACGACAAAGATGGCGCAGAGCCGCCGCAAGATCCTGGAAAAAACAGAATGGATGGGGGCACCGGACGGCAGCGAAAAATCCGCACGTTTCGGCTTTACAATCGACAAACAAAGCGGCAATGATGTGCTGACCGCCAATTCACTGGCTATCGGCTATAGTGGCGAGCCGGTCTCAAAAGACATTTCGCTGAAGCTGTACCGCCAGGAAAGCATGGCACTTGTTGGGCCGAACGGCGTCGGCAAGTCGACCCTGCTGAAGACGATTATGAAAGAACTCAAGCCCCTTGCCGGCGATATCCATTACGGCACAGGCATCCAGTTCGGCTATTACGACCAGGAACAGGCCAACTTAAAAGGAAATAAACTATTATTGAATGAACTATGGGATGAATACCCGCTAATCAATGAAAAGGAAATCCGCGGCATCCTCGGGCGTTTCCTGTTTTCCGGAGATGATGTATTAAAGCCGATTTCTACGCTATCCGGCGGCGAAAAAGCCCGCGTCGCGCTCGCCAAGCTGATGATGCAAAAAGCCAATGTGCTGCTGTTGGATGAGCCGACAAACCATTTGGACCTTGACAGCAAAGAAGTGCTGGAAAATGCATTGATCGATTATCCTGGCACCATCCTTTTCGTGTCCCATGACCGGTATTTCATGAACCGCATCGGCACGAAAGTCATTGAACTGACCCAAGACGGCGCAACGGAATACCTTGGCAACTACGATTATTACGTAGAGAAAAAGCTTGAGATGGAAGAGCTGGCCGCACTTGAAGCGGACCAATCCACTGTGGCAGTGAAAGCTGCTCCAGCAGCGACAACTTCCCAAATCGACAAAGGTGCAAAGAAATTGGAACGCCAGCTTTTGCGCCAAACAGAGGAAACTGAGCTGGAAATGGAAAAGCTCGACGCGCAGATTTCCGAAATCGAAGAGCAGCTTTGCCTCCCAGAAGTATTCCAGGACCACGAACGGGTACTGCCTTTGCAGACTCAATTGGAAAGCTTGAAAGAACAGCAGGAAGAAAAAATGTCCGCATGGCTGGAATTACAGGAACAGATTGAAAAAGTGAACAGTTGACCGTATACATCTGTATACGGTTTTTTCTTTTTCTATATCTAGGTCAATACCTATTTGCGAAATAATTATTTCCACAAAGTTGTACACATCCAAAGAAGTGCAATAACAGCTATCAACAGACTTTTCCACATTATCCACAATTCAATTAAATGTTATCCACATAGTTTTCCAGTGTAGAGGCTACAATATGTAGGTAAACGGCTGTTTTTCATAGAGTTATGAACAGCTTATTCACAATTTGTGCATAAGTACAAATGTTCTCTATTGACAGTCAAAGGATCAATTGTGCATAAAAAAGCTCAATTATGTACGAAAAAGCTCGGCAGGAACCGTGAAATCCGGGTTTCTGCCGAGCTTTTTTCAATTCCAGGAAGCAAGTTCCATTCCCGGCCGTCCATTCATAGCCATCGTTCCTCGTATGCCTTTTTCGAACATGACCGTTCCGGCCGCAGCGATCATCGCTGCATTATCTGTACATAAAGCAAGAGGTGGAATATAGAACGGGATGTCTTTTCCATCGAACGCTGCCGTCAAAGAAGTCCGCAGCCCTTTATTTGCGGCTACGCCGCCCGCTGCAATCACCTGGCGCACCTTATACTGCTCTGCTGCGCGCACGGCTTTAGCTGTCACCACTTCAACGACACTGTTCTGGAAGCCTGCAGCGATGTGCTCAGGCGGAATCTCTTCCCCTCGCTGCGCCGCATTGTGCAGATAATTCAACACCGATGATTTCAAGCCGCTGAAGCTAAAATCATAGGAGCCGTCTTCAAGCCACACGCGCGGAAAATCGACAGCCCCGTCGCTTGCATGCGCAAGCCGGTCAATGTGCGGGCCGCCCGGATACGGCAAGTTCAGCGTTCTGGCAACTTTGTCATATGCTTCCCCTGCCGCGTCGTCGCGCGTCTCACCGATTACGTCAAAATCGCCATGCTTTTTCATAAACACCAATTCGGTATGGCCGCCCGAAATCACCAATGCCAATAAAGGAAATTCCATTTCCTGTTCAAGCCGGTTGGCATAGATATGCCCTGCGATATGATGAACCCCGACAAGCGGCAATTGGTGGGCAAAGGCAAAGGCTTTCGCCGCATTAACGCCGACCAGCAGCGCGCCGACCAGTCCAGGACCTTCGGTTACCGCCACAGCACTCAGTTCTTTCGGCTCCATGCTGGCTTGCGTTAAAGCTTCTTCGATCACCAATGTGATTTGCTCGACATGATGCCGCGAAGCGATTTCCGGGACAACGCCCCCGAAACGTTTATGACTCTCGATTTGCGAGGCCACGACGTTGGAAATGATTTCCGTCCCGTTTTTGACAACAGACGCAGCGGTTTCGTCGCAGCTTGTTTCTATTCCTAATACATAGATATCTTCAGTCATTAAAATTCACCCACATTACTATGGCATCTTCCTGGTTATCGGTATAATACCCCTTCCGGATGCCACCATTTTTAAAACCCATTTTCCGGTATAAATTCTGCGCCGCATGGTTGCTGACACGCGCTTCAAGCGTCATCAGCTCTGCGCCTTTTGATTTGGCGACCCTGACGACTTCTCCCATCAAGCGTTCGCCGTATTTTTTGCCGCGCTCCTGCGGCAGGATCGCGATATTCGTGATATGGCACTCATCCAAGATCAGCCACATTCCGCAATAACCGACAATGCCTTCTTGCGTTTCAGCGATTACGTAATAGGCATGATCGTTATTTTCCATTTCATGGCGAAATGATTCTTTCGTCCACGGCAGCGTAAAAGACAATTTTTCAATCTCATAGACTTGATCGATGTCGTCGACCGTCATTTGACGGAATGCCAGCTCTGCGCTCATGATGGCTGGCCTTCTTGCTTCTTGATGTAATTCGCTTCGGCTTCAGTAATGCGCTGATATTCAGGCACTGCATGATGAATATCTGAAGCTTCCGACTGCTGCGCCAATAAAATCAAGTTCGAAGCGCGCGGCAAACGATTTTGAGGTGTGCTGAAATGCGCCATTTCGTCCAGGACTTCACGGATCAGCTCCTCATAGATAGAAACGTCTGCACCTGTAAAGAGGACAGGTCTACCTATTGCCTTGGCTTTATTCAAGAACTCCCGGAAATCACTGTGCACATCGCCAATAACCGGTTCAAGTGTTTTTCCATCATACAGTGCAGTAAATGCCGTACCTCTCCGCGCATCCATCACCGGACACACTAAACCCTCGAAAGACTGGCCATTCGCCGCCAATACTTTCAGGCTGGATACCATATGCAACGGAATTTTCAGTGACCAGGCCAATGTTTTCGCGATGGTCAGCCCAATCCGGATGCCGGTATACGAACCCGGTCCTTCCGCTACTGCTATATGCGTCAAATCAGCAGGCGCGACTTTCGCTTTCTTCATCATTTCCTCAATCGCCGGCATTGCTGTCAGCGAGTGATTGATTTTCAAGTTCGTGACTTCTTCTATTAAAACGGTCTGGTCTTCCATCAAAGCAATCGCTAAGGGATAGTTTGAGGTATCGATGCCTAGATAAATCATAAGTTTAGCTCCTTGCATAAAGTTTCATAGCGCAGGCCTCTTGGGTGAAGGCCGATTTCGCGAGCCTCTTCCGACTTGCGGGTGATGATGATGTCCAAGCGGTCTTCCGGCAAATACTCGCTGATGAATTTTGCCCATTCTACGACCGATACTGCGTCGCCTGAGAACAATTCATCAAAGCCAATGTCTTCACTGCTATCTTCTAAGCGATAGGCGTCGATATGGTTCAATTCCAGGTCGCCTTCGTATTGTTTTAAGATGGTGAATGTCGGGCTGTTGACCATTCGTTTAATGCCAAGCCCCTTCGCGATGCCTTTGGTGAATGTCGTTTTTCCTGCGCCAAGGCTGCCTTCAAGCGTCAGAAGATCCTGCGGCTGCAGCAGAAGGGCCAGCTTTTCAGCGAACGCCATCGTTTCTTCGGGGGAGTTCACTTCTATTGTATAGTTCATTTTATCCGTCACCTCTATTGAGTCTTAACATAGTTTAGCGAAGAAAGCGCAGGAAATCAAAAAATCCACTTTCTTGTGCGTTTCATGCCGTTTTATAAGTTAAAAGTTAGATCAAACATTTAGATAGGCTTTAAAGCTGGAAACGAAGCCTGCCATTCTTACCAAACAGATAGCCTGGTTCTTGAATCGTTTTCATCGGTTATATATTCAATATCGGTAAAACTATTATTTGCTGCATTTTTTTGCAGAGAGATGATGGTCTCCTGATTTTTGCAGTAAATGGTGACGTAGATGCAATCCACCACGAGCAGAACCAGTTCGCAATCACTTTCCATAAATTCTTTGTAGGTTTCGATGCTAGATATTTCTTCACTCGGATATGCCTGCAAATCAGCAAAAATAACATAATAATCATTCGTTTCCAATGTGAGTTTCAGTTCTGTCCCTATAATGGCCTCTCTGCTATCTGAGAAAAGCATTCCATCTAGTTTACCGTTAACTGCCTTATACGATTCGCCTATGCCAATCTTCCAATTGTACGCGTTAATATCTATAGGCTTTAGGACATCTCCAAGAAAACGGCCATAGTCGTCCGGAATTTCAAAACTGATTCCTCTTCTCATAAAGTTGCCTCCATAGATAGTTTCAAGTTATGCCGCTTGCTTAATCCAAACAAAAAAAATGAACACAGCCCATTGGCTGTGTTCATTCGGAAAAATTACGGTCCCGACCGGGATCGAACCGGCGATCTCCTGCGTGACAGGCAGGCATGTTAACCGCTACACCACGGGACCAAAAAAAAAATACAGACCAGCGACGTCCTACTCTCACAGGGGGAAACCCCCAACTACCATCGGCGCAAAAGAGCTTAACTGCCGTGTTCGGGATGGGAACGGGTGTGGCCTCTTTGCCATCATCACTGGACTATTTTCTTGAGTGCTTGCGCCCTCAAAACTGGATACACGACATTGAAACGAAACGGGCAATCCGTGCCCACGGTTTTGGTTAAGTCCTCGATCGATTAGTATTCGTCAGCTGCACGTGTCGCCACGCTTCCACTCCGAACCTATCTACCTCATCGTCTTTGA
>NZ_JBZDOI010000003.1:0-346828 GCF_058268455.1 Planococcus sp. TJ-302
GAAAATAGTCCAGTGATGATGGCAAAGAGGCCACACCCGTTCCCATCCCGAACACGGCAGTTAAGCTCTTTTGCGCCGATGGTAGTTGGGGGTTTCCCCCTGTGAGAGTAGGACGTCGCTGGTCTATTTATATTTTTTGCCTTAATTATTCTAATGCCATGCTTCCATAGCTCAGCAGGTAGAGTGCTTCCATGGTAAGGAAGAGGTCACCGGTTCGAATCCGGTTGGGAGCTTATTTTTACAAAGAGGTTTCTGTAAAAAGATTAAACAAAAAATGATCAAGGCCCCTTGGTCAAGCGGTTAAGACACCGCCCTTTCACGGCGGTAACACGGGTTCGAATCCCGTAGGGGTCACCATTATGGAGGATTAGCTCAGCTGGGAGAGCATCTGCCTTACAAGCAGAGGGTCGGCGGTTCGATCCCGTCATCCTCCACCATGTTTTTTAAAAATTTAAATAGCGGTGGGGTAGCGAAGTGGCTAAACGCGGCGGACTGTAAATCCGCTCCTTCGGGTTCGGCAGTTCGAATCTGCCCCCCACCACCAGTTTTATATCAGGCATTGGGGTATAGCCAAGCGGTAAGGCAACGGGTTTTGATCCCGTCATGCCCTGGTTCGAATCCAGGTACCCCAGCCATTTTTTTATGAGCCATTAGCTCAGCTGGTAGAGCATCTGACTTTTAATCAGAGGGTCGAAGGTTCGAATCCTTCATGGCTCATCTTTATTTCTTGCGCCTGTTCAGCGCGGGGCCTTAGCTCAGCTGGGAGAGCGCGTCGCTGGCAGTGACGAGGTCAGGGGTTCGAGCCCCCTAGGCTCCATTGTTCCATGTGTATTTGTACTATCCATGTGTAAAAAGGCCGCATCCATTCAATTGGATGCGGCCTTTTTTTAGTTTCCGACGTATTCCGATTGCGGCCGGAATATAACGTTGTCGCTTTGCTGCTCCAAGACATGGGCGGTCCATCCGACGATGCGGGCAATGCTGAAGGACGGCGTGAACAATTCCGGCGGCATGTCGATCGAGCGCATGATGGCGGCTGCGTAGAATTCAACATTCGTGTGCAGCGCGCGTCCCGGTTTATGGAGGTTTAACAACCGGATGATTTCTGTTTCGGCGGCCGTCGCCAGATCGAGCCAATTGTCCTCGCCTTGCAAAACGAGGCATTTCTTTCGGAGGATGACTGAGCGCGGATCTTCGGTGCGGTAAATGCGATGGCCAAAGCCCATGATTTTTTCGCCGCTCGCCAATTTGGTTCGGATGACGCTTTCGATGCGGGCGGGCGTTTGGATTTCTTCCAGCAAGTCGATGACGCCGGAAGGAGCTCCGCCGTGCAAAGGGCCTTTCATCGTTCCAAGAGCGGACGTGATGGCTGCTACCATATCTGATTCAGTGGATACGGTGACGCGTGCGGCAAAAGTAGAAGCGTTCATGCCGTGTTCCATGGTCAATTTCAAGTATGTGTCCAAAGCTTCAATATGCACGTTTGCGGGCTCCTGGCTGTTCAGCATCCACAGGAAATTTGCAGTGTGGCCAAGGTCTTGGCGCGGTTCTACGGGCTTCAAGCCGTGTTTTAAACGATAAAGCATGGCTGCCATCACCGGAAGTGCTGCGGTCAGCGCAAATGCCTGGTTTTTCGGGCTGCGCTGAATGAATTCGGTACTGCTGAAAGCCGAAACGAGCGTCCGCAGGTTGTCCATGATCGAAACATCGGTCGGCAGCAGTTCTGCAATCGCTGCTACGTGTGCGGGCAAGATGCGTTCTTTTTTCAGCCCTTCCACGAGTGCATGCAATTCATTTTCCTCCGGCCACGCGCCGTTCCACAAGAAAAACGTGGTTTCTTCAAATGTTTTCCCCTCCACTGCCTTGTCTACCGGCAGTCCGCGGTACTTCAGCTCGCCTTTATCCCCGTCAACCGAGGCGATTTTAGTTTGTACAGCTACTACGCCTTTTAAGCCTTTCTGGAACATGTGAATTCCTCCTTTTTTATCAGCATACTCCGCATCTATGATAATGAAAATTAAAGATATATAATTGAATCAATCAAAATACTTAATTAAAGGAGAGGGCAATATGGAATTGGCGTGGCTGAAAACGTTCGTTGATGCTGCTGAAACAGGAAACTTCCGCAAGACGTCGGAACGCCTGCTAATGTCACAGCCGAATGTTACGGTGCATATTAAGTTATTGGAGGAATTTCTGGGCATTGCGCTTTTTAAACGGGAAAATAACAGAGTGGCGTTGACGGAAGCGGGCCGGCGATTCAAACTACAGGCAGAAGGTGTGCTCAATCAGCTTGAGCGGAGCATCGAAGGACTTCATGCGTTTGAACAAGGCTACCGGAAGAAATGGACATTGGCCATCTCGCCGCTGATGGCGGAAACAGTTCTGCCTTATATATTGAAGTCGTTCATGCGGGACCATCCGGACATAGAACTTGTTATCCGCGTAGAAGAGTCGGAAGGGATTGAGGAGCTTGTGGACACTGGGGAGGTATCTGCGGGCCTCTCTGCGCTGCCTTCGGTGCGGCGCAGTGTGATCCACGAAACTGCCTACCGCGACCGGCTCTTGTTCATCTTGCCAAGGGATGCTTACGATGATGAGGGCGGACCCGCCATTTCCATTGAAACGGTGCTGCAATCGGCATTTTTGTTTACTCATCACCATCCGGTCTTTTGGGATGAGTTGCTGCTGAAACTGCGGCGGGACATGCCGGGCTTGCGGACGATGAAAGTGACGCAAACCCACATCGCCAAACGCTTTATCCAGGAAGGGCTTGGCATGTCGTTTCTGCCGGCTTCTATGGTGCGGCGCGAGTTGATCGAAGGCAGGCTGATGGATGCCCATTTCGATTTGTTTCCGCTGCCTGAAGTTTTGACTTATTATTTAGTGAAAGAGATGGGTGCGTTGGAACGTGAATTTTTAGAGCGCATCCAAGCGGTCCATTTCAGTTAGAAAGGGTGATTTGTAATGATGGAACATTCTGGGGTACGGCTAAGGACGTTAGAACACAGCCACATACGGGCTTTGTGGGAACTCCACACACCGGCTATTTTTGAGCATATGCTGACGAAAGTGAAGAATTTCGACGAGATGAAAGCATGGATCGAGGCGGGAATCGGCCGCAGCAATGTGCTGGGATTTGTGGTGGAGGAGATGGAAACTGGAAGAATCATTGGCACGACGCGGATTGCTATGATCGACCGCAAAAACAGGAGCTGCGAAATCGGATCCACTTTCTATGCCGAATCCGCACAGCGCAGCCACGTCAATACGGCTGTAAAAACGATGCTGCTGGCGCATTGCTTCGAAGAAATGGGCATGATCCGTGTCCAGTTTAAAACCGATGCAGAAAATCAACGTTCTCAACAAGCGCTGGAAAGGCTTGGCGCTGTCAAAGAAGGAGTGATCCGCAACGAACGGATCCGATCGACCGGCAAGCCAAGGGATGCTGTGCTTTACGCAATCATCGACAGTGAATGGCCGAATGTCAAAGAACGTTTGATTAATAAAATGAATAAATATACTTAAATTTGTCAGGTTGAGCCATTGCAACAAGAGAAGTTACAATGGACTTAGACTTCAAAGGGGGTATAAAATAATGAATAAAAAGAACATCTCGATTATTGGTGTACCAATGGACCATGGACAGAACCGCCGCGGCGTAGACATGGGGCCAAGCGCAATCCGCTATGCGGGCGTTGTAGACCGCATTGAAAGCCTGGGCTACTCGGTGACAGATGAAGGGGACATCCAAATCGGACAGGCAGACGGCAAACTTGATGCTGACACGAATTTGCGCAATTTGAAGATTGTCACGGAAGCGACTGAAGCTCTGGGCGCGAAAGTGTTTGAAGTGGCAGAAGCAGGCAATTTCCCGCTCGTACTTGGCGGAGACCACAGCATCGCAATCGGTACATTGGCCGGCATTTCTGAACGCCATGAAAACTTGGGCGTCATCTGGTACGACGCGCATGCAGACATGAACACGAGCGACACTTCACCATCCGGCAATATCCACGGCATGCCGCTTGCGGCAAGCTTCGGCCTAGGCCATGAGCAATTGACGCATATCCGCGGCTATTCACCAAAAGTGAAGCCGGAGAACATCGTTATCATCGGCGCACGTTCGGTTGACCCAGGAGAACGTGAATTGATCAAAGAACTCGGCATCCGCGTATACAGCATGCACGAAATCGACAGCATGGGAATGCATGCCGTCATCGATGACGCGATCCAGTACTTGAAAGAAGAACGCCGTACGGACGCTGTGCATTTATCGCTTGACCTCGACGGCATTGACCCGATGTACACGCCAGGTGTCGGCACACCAGTTCCAGGGGGCATCACGTACCGTGAAAGCCATTTGGCAATGGAATTATTATTCGATGCCGGGATCATCACTTCTGCGGAATTTGTGGAAGTCAATCCGATTCTTGACGAGAAAAACCGCACAGCGGATGTTGCTGTAGCGCTAATCGGCTCCTTACTAGGGGAAAAACTACTATAAAACAGGCGAAAGCCTGTTTTTTTTATGGGCTTTTTTATTCATTGAAATTTAAATAAGATGGGATTTTCTGGGCAAGATTTGTTAGGATAGAAGTTGAGAAATAAAATGAAACTTTATGAAAAGTAATCCGTATATAAAAGACAGCCGCATAGGCGGAGGGAAATGAGAGCATGGATGCTTTAGTGAATAAACGAATAAAACAAGTGTTAAAAGGGGATCAACAGGCATTTGCAGAGATTGTTGAATTGTACCAGCACCAGCTGTTCCAAATTTGCTATCGCATGCTCGGTAATAGGCACGAAGCGGAAGACATCGCCCAGGAGGCTTTCACACGAGCCTATGTGAATTTGCATACCTTTGACCAGCAGCGGAAGTTTTCGACGTGGCTTTACCGCATCGCGACGAATTTATGCATTGACCGGATCCGCAAGAAAAAGCCGGATTATCACCTTGATGCGGAAGTACGCGGCACAGAAGGGCTGAATATGTACTCGTCGATTGCGAATGACGACCAACTGCCGGAAGAAGAATTGATGAAGATGGAAGTACAGGAACGGGTACAATATGAAATTAGCCGCTTGCCAGATAAGTACCGTGCCGCTATTGTATTAAAGTACATTGAAGAATTGCCGCTGGCGGAAATCAGCGAAATTTTGGATTTGCCGCTTGGTACCGTGAAGACGCGTATACACCGGGGGCGAGAAGCTCTTCGGAAGCAATTGAGCAATTTGTAGGAGGCGAGCACGATGACGACGTGTCCGGAAAAAATCATCCGATTCATGGATGATTATTTAGACGGGGATTTAGAGCCCGAAGATGAAGCGGTGCTGAAAGGCTATTTGGAAAGCTGCAGCGATTGCCGTAAGATGTATCATGAATTGACCAAGACGATTGCCTTAGTGCAAAGTGCTTCGCATATACAGGCGCCTGCCAGTTTTGTCCAGAAGACGATGGAGCGGCTGCCAAAAGAAAAGAAACGCGGCAGTGCCCAGCGCTGGTTCAGGCAGCACCCGTTCGTTACAGCCGCAGCGTTGTTCATCTTGATGATGAGCGCTGCGCTGTTTACGAGTTTCAATGAAGACCAGCAATTCGCATTCACCAAACAGCCGAATCTGCAGGTAGAGGACGAAACGGTCATTGTACCGAAAGGAATGGTCGTCGACGGCGATTTGACCATCCGCAATGGCGATCTTAGGGTAGAAGGCGAACTAAACGGCGACGTGACGATCGTCAACGGCCAGTTTATGGCTTCGAGCGGTGTGATTACCGGTGAAATTGAAGAAATCGACCAGATTTTCGAATGGTTGTGGTATGGCATCAAGGAAGTTTCAAAAGATGCTGCCGCTATTTTCAGCAGCAACAATAGTGAAGACAAGTAGAGCCTATCCTTCCATGGATAGGTTTTTTCTTTCGGGGCAAGTAAAATCGGGTTATGATATACTAAAGTATATGCAGATGTTGAAAAGCGAGGGTTGCAGATGCCGTTTTTGGATAATTTAACAAATCAAACACCACTCGAACTTTTAGTGAATGTCATTGATATTTTATTAGTATGGTTCGTTGTCTATAAATTGATCACCCTCATTAAAGGGACTAAGGCTGTCCAATTATTGAAGGGGATATTCTTCATCGTCATTGCGTATCTGATTACCCAAGCGCTCAATTTGGAGACGCTCGGCTGGATCATGCAACAAGTTCTGAATTGGGGCTTTTTGGCTATCATCATCATCTTTCAGCCGGAAATGCGCCGCGCATTGGAGCAGCTGGGGCGAGGAAAGCTATTTTCCAGCAGCACGCTGAACGAAGAATCTGAGCGCAACCGATTGATTGAAGCCATGGTCAAGTCAGTCAGCTATATGGCGAAACGCCGAATCGGTGCGTTAATCTCGATTGAACGCGAAACCGGATTGAGTGAATACATCGAAACGGGAATTCCGATGAACTCCGACATTACGTCAGAGTTATTGATCAATTTATTCATTCCCAATACGCCTTTGCACGATGGTGCAGTTATCATCCAGCGAAACCGGATTGCAGCGGCGGCTTGCTATTTGCCGCTGTCAGAAAGCCCTTTTATCTCAAAAGAGCTGGGAACGCGCCACCGGGCAGCGCTTGGCATCAGTGAAGTGACAGACGCTATTACAGTCATTGTCTCAGAAGAGACAGGTGCAATCAGCCTGACAGCCAATGGCGATCTGCACCGCAACTTGTCGCTCGAGGATTTTGAAGCGAAATTGCGCAGAATCTGGTTCGGAGCCGAACAGCAGCAGCAAGCGGATTCTTCCTGGTGGAACTGGAGGGGGAAAAAGAATGGATAATTTGATGGACAGCCCTTGGTTTTTACGGATCATGGCATTGTTGCTCGCATTCCTATTATTCTTTTCCGTCAAAGCGGCTGATGATACGAATAGCGCAGTCGACAGCGGAACAATTACTGAAAAAATTGAAGATGTGGCATTGGAAGTTTATTATGATGACACCAATTTAATGGTTAGCGGCCTGCCTGAGACGGTGGACTTGACGATTTCAGGTCCGACGAGCGTCGTGCAGACTACGCGCCAATTAAAGGATTTTACGTTATTCGTCGATTTGCGGGACTTGGAAATGGGAGAGCACCGCATTTCAATTCAGACAGAGAATTTGTCTGAGCAATTGCGGGTGCAGATGGACCCGGCATTTGTTGAAATCAACATTGAGGAACGAGTAAGCCAGGAATTCCGCATCGATCCGGAATTGAACGAACGCCTTCTTGCAGAGGGCTTCGTGCTCGAGAGCATGGTGGCCGATCCGAATTCCGTTATGGTGACAGGGCCGAAAAGCGTCATTGACTCTATCAGCTTTGTTAAAGCAACCATTACGGGTGAGCCCGGCATCAACAAGTCGTTTGAAACAGAGGCGCGCGTGCGCGTCCTTGCCAATGATTTGACGAAGCTTGAAAATGTCACGATTGAGCCTGAAGCGGTCCAAGTGGCGGTCGGCATCGAAGAATACAGCAAGGAAGTGCCTGTGAGCTTGAGCCAAAGCGGCGAGCCGCCAGCGGGCATCACCATCAATTCACTGGAATCCTCTGTAGAGAATGTCCGGATTTATGGGCCGAAAAACATCGTCGACGAGATTGCGGAATTGCCGGTGGAGGTCGATGTAGCGGATATCACAGCTGCTAATTCAGAGCTCGATATTGATTTGCTGCTGCCGAACGGAATCACTTCACTGGATCCGAAAAAGATTACGGTTGAAGCGGATATAACGGTCGAGAATGAGCTTGAGATGCCTGCAGGCACTTGAAAATTGCCGAATTTCGGCAAAAGCCCTTCTTGAATTTTGCTGTTTTGCGCAAAATGCATTAAAGTATAAAAATGGATTATTCTGTAATGAAGATAGAGTCAAAAGGAGAGAACATAATGGGTAAATATTTTGGAACTGATGGTGTGCGAGGTGTAGCTAATAGCGAACTGACACCTGAATTAGCTTTTAAATTAGGTCGCTTCGGCGGTTATATATTAACAAAGAGTTCGAAAGAAAAGCCGAAGGTATTGATCGGCCGCGATACGCGGATTTCAGGGGAAATGCTTGAAGGCGCATTGGCTGCAGGCTTGCTGTCAGTAGGGGCGGAAGTAATGCGCCTCGGCATCATCAGCACACCGGGAGTTTCTTATTTGACGCGTGTCATGAGCGCTGAAGCAGGCGTCATGATTTCAGCTTCTCATAACCCGGTAGAAGACAACGGCATCAAGTTTTTCGGTTCGGACGGCTTTAAACTGTCCGACGACCAGGAAGCGGAAATCGAAGCGCTGCTTGACAGCGAAGTAGATTTATTGCCGCGTCCGACAGGCGGAGACCTTGGCAGCATTACGGATTATTTCGAAGGCGGTCAAAAATACATTCAGTACTTGAAGCAGACCGTAGATGAAGAGTTCACAAATATCCATGTAGCGTTGGATTGCGCACATGGTGCGACTTCAACATTGGCGACGCATGTTTTCGCAGATCTGGATGCTGACATCTCATCAATGGGTGCTTCACCGAACGGCTTGAATATCAACGATAAAGTGGGCTCGACGCATCCGGAGAAGTTAGCAGAATTGGTATTGGCTAAAAATGCCGACATCGGTCTTGCATTTGATGGCGACGGCGACCGTTTGATCGCGGTGGACGAAAAAGGCAAGATTGTCGATGGCGACCAAATCATGTACGTCATCGCGAAATACCTGCATGGTGAAGGCCGTTTGAAAAAGAACACAGTCGTTTCGACTGTTATGAGCAATATGGGCTTTTACAAAGCATTGGAAGAGCACGGAATGGAAAGCAGACAGACCGCTGTCGGTGACCGCTACGTGGTTGAAGAAATGAAAAAGAACGAATACAATCTGGGCGGCGAGCAATCGGGCCACATCATTTTCCTGGATTACAATACAACCGGCGACGGCTTGTTGACAGGCCTTCAATTGGTGAACATCATGAAAGTGACCGGCAAGAAATTGTCGGAGCTGGCTGGAGAAATGACGATCTTCCCACAGAAACTGGTGAATATTCGCGTCACCGATAAGCATGCTGTAACTGACAATGCGAAAGTTGCTGCAAAAATTGCGGAAGTCGAAGCGGAAATGGGAGGCAACGGCCGTGTGCTGGTGCGCCCATCCGGAACAGAGCCATTGGTTCGCGTCATGGTTGAGGCATCATCCGCTGCTGCTTGTGAAGAGTATGTAGAACGCATTGCCGAAGTCGTGCGCGCAGAAATGGGCATGAAATAAAATAGCTGAAAGGAAGCTCTTGAATGCCATGAAAATGGCCAGCAAGAGCTTTTTTTAATAGCCAATAAAGAAAGCGCTTCCAAAAAGAATGGGGTCATTAAAAGGCGCAACAGGGTCCTGAAGCCCTATTTCAATGGGGTTTCATTGACTTTCCAAGTGTTGGGAGGTATGATGAAATTGCCTATTTCGGGCCGCAGGAAAAGGGGGATAGCAAAGCGTACAAGGAAAATAGTTGAAGCGCCTGTACTGGAAAAATCGGATGGACAAATCTGTTTCCAGTAGACGAGGAGGAGGAGTATCGATGTTTCGGCGGATACCTCCCGGCCGCGAAGCCCGGTCGTAATATCTTGCATCCAAAACAGCTGAGTGATCGGTTGGACAACGGTGTGGATGGGCTCATCGGAAGCGTTTGCGAACGTAGGCAAACGCTCATTTTGACTTATAGGAAAATGGAGGAATTTAAAATGTGTGGAATTGTAGGATATATCGGGGAAAATGATTCAAAGGAAATTTTGTTAAAAGGATTGGAACGATTGGAATACCGTGGATACGATTCAGCGGGTATTGCAGTGCGCGGCGGTGAAGGCGTCACAGTATTCAAAGAAAAAGGCCGCATTGCTGATTTGCGCGCAATCGTAGCAGATGAAGTAATGGGAACGACGGGAATTGGGCATACGCGCTGGGCGACTCATGGCAAACCGAATAAAGTTAATGCCCATCCACACCAAAATACTTCGGACCGCTTCACAATCGTCCATAATGGCGTTATCGAAAACTATCATCATTTGCAGCGCGATTATTTGGCTGGCGTTGAAATGGATTCAGACACGGACACAGAAGTAATCGTCCAGTTGATCGGCAAGCTAGTTGCAGAAGGCATGACGACAAAAGAAGCGTTCAGCAAAACTTTGACATTGTTGAAGGGTTCATACGCAATCGCGTTATTGGACGCTGAAGAAGCGCAGACGATCTTTGTTGCGAAAAACAAGAGCCCGTTGCTTGTTGGACTTGGTGAAGGCTTTAATGTTGTCGCAAGTGATGCAATGGCAATGCTTCAGGTCACGAACCAATTTGTGGAATTGATGGACAAAGAAATCGTCATCGTCCGCAAAGACAGCGTTGAAATTTCAACATTGGACGGCGAAGTGGTAAGCCGCCAACCGTTCACAGCGGAAATCGACATGAGCGATATCGAAAAAGGGACATACCCTCATTATATGTTGAAAGAAATTGACGAGCAGCCTGCAGTTATGCGCAAAATCGTTCAAGCTTACCAGGACGGCGCAGACCAATTGACAATCCAGCCGGAAATCCTGGATGCGATGAAAAATGCAGACCGCATTCACATTATTGCAGCAGGAACAAGCTATCACGCTGGTTTGATCGGCAAAGAATACATCGAGAAAATGGCGCGCATTCCAGTAGAAGTGCATGTAGCGAGCGAATTCGGCTACAACATGCCGCTTCTGTCTGAAAAACCATTGTTCATCTTTATCTCGCAATCAGGCGAAACGGCTGATAGCCGCCAAGTTCTTGTGAAGATCAAAGAGATGGGCCACCCATCATTGACGATCACAAACGTTGCCGGTTCTACGCTTTCACGTGAATCGGATTACACGTTATTGTTGTACGCAGGCCCTGAAATTGCCGTCGCGTCGACAAAAGCATACACAGCACAAATTGCTGTCTTGTCGATCTTGTCAGCAGTAACAGCACAGTCCAAAGGCCTTGAAATCGGCTTTGACCTCGTGCAGGAACTTGGAATCGTTGCAAACGCGATCCAAGCCCAAGTGGACATGAAAGAAGAAATGGAGCAAATTGCCCGTGACTTCCTTTCAACTACACGCAATTGCTTCTTTATCGGTCGCGTAATGGATTATTTCGTTGGTCTTGAAGGCGCATTGAAACTGAAAGAAATTTCGTATATCCAAGCGGAAGGTTTTGCCGGCGGCGAATTGAAGCACGGAACGATCGCTTTGATCGAAGAAGGCACTCCGGTTATCGCGCTTGCAACGCAAGAAGCGGTTAACCTAAGCATCCGCGGAAACGTCAAAGAAGTAGCAGCACGCGGCGCTCACCCATGCATCATTTCAATGGAAGGCTTGCAGGAAGAAGGCGACAGCCTTGTGCTTCCGAAGGTCAATGAATTGTTGTCACCGCTTGTCTCTGTTATCCCAATGCAGTTGATCAGCTATTACGCAGCGCTTCACCGCGATTGCGACGTAGACAAGCCACGCAACTTGGCTAAGTCTGTAACAGTTGAATAAATCCGTTTGTAAATAAATATAGAAAAAAAGGACGTTCGAAAAGTGGCCAGCCACTTTTGCGAACGTCTTTTTTTAGGTTCAGGAATAGAAAAAGCCTGCCCTCTGCTGAGAGAGGGCAGGCACATATTTCATAGTCTACAAATCCGCTTGAACAAAGAAGTGAGATTGTACATAGTTATACGTTACTTTGGAAAAGTCGAATGGCTGGCCATTGGTTAAGTGGAAAATAGATTCCACGTATAGTTTGGGATCGCCTTCTTTCAGCTCTAAATACTGAGCTTCTTCAGCGGTCAATTTGTTGACATGAAGAAACGTATCGGCAAATCCAATACTCAAGCCCAACCCTTCCGTAATGTAATTAAAAATCGATTCAGTGATGATTTCGTTGTTCAAATATGTGACGATTGATTTGGTGAAATACGATTCCTCCAGGCACAGCGTCTGTCCGTGGATAAACCGGATTCTTTTGACGTAGTAGACATCGTCGCCGACGCCGATATTCAAATTAAGCGCAGCTTCTTTTGTCGGTTTTCGTACGTCGAGTTCGATCACTTTTGACGTGAGTTGAAATTCTTCCAACATTTTTTTGAAGCCTTGATTCGACAGCAAGCTGATATAGCCATTTCTCTTATGCCTTCTGACAAAAATCCCGCTGCCTCGAACTTGAAATACGACACCTTTTTTCTCTAACAATTCCAATGCTTTCGTCACTGTACTTTTGCTGACATGGAACTGGAGCATCAAATCTTGCAGGACTGGCAGCTTAGCGCCTTGCTGCAGCTTATGTTCTTCTATGTAATTTTCCAGTTCGTCTGCGATGTGCTGATATTTTAACATGGGCATACCTCTTTGCTTTATGGTCTAAATGATACCCGAATTATAACATACACCCTTTAAAAGCTCATCCAATCAAATATTATCATACTAATTAAATTGTGTACTACTTGATTAATTGTACCGGTACAATTAATATAAAGGGGCATTCAACAAAATTAATGACGATTCTTAAAGAGGGAGTGAGATAAAATGGGTAAATTACCAAATGATTTTTTATGGGGCGGCGCTTTAGCGGCCCACCAATTTGAAGGTGGATGGGACCAAGGCGGAAAAGGGCCGAGCGTTGTGGATGTCATGACGGCTGGCGCGCACGGTGTAGCCAGAGAAATAACCGAAACAATCGAGGCCAACAAATTTTATCCGAACCACGAAGCCATTGATTTCTACAGCAAATACAAAGAGGATATCGCTTTGTTTGGTGAAATGGGATTAAAATGCTTGCGGACATCCATCGCCTGGAGCCGGATTTTTCCGAAAGGCGACGAAGCGGAGCCGAACGAAGAAGGCTTGAAATTCTATGACAATGTGTTTGATGAATTGCTGAAGCACGGAATCGAACCGGTCATCACGCTTTCCCATTTTGAAATGCCGCTGCATTTGGCAAGAGAATACGGGGGATTCAGAAACCGTAAAGTAGTAGACCATTTCGTCAAGTTTGCCGAAGTTTGCTTTAACCGATATCAGGACAAAGTGAAATATTGGATGACCTTCAACGAAATCAATAACAAAATGGACGTAGACAATCCGCTATTCCTATGGACAAACTCAGGTGTAGTTGTCCAGGAAGGTGAAAATGCGAAAGAAGTGATGTACCAAGCAGGCCATCATGAACTGCTTGCAAGCGCACTCGCTGTATCCGCCGGAAAAGATATCAATCCCGAATTCAAGATTGGAGCCATGGTTTCCCATGTGCCGATTTATCCGTATTCTTCAAATCCGGCAGATGTGATGCTGGCAGAAGAAGAAATGAGACAGCGCTATTTCTTCCCGGATGTTCATGTACGCGGCCATTACCCAAGCTACGTGTTAAAAGAGTTTGAACGTGAAGGTTATACCATCCAAATGGAACCGGGCGATGACGAAATCCTAAGAAACGGCAAAGTGGATTATGTGGGCTTTAGTTATTACATGTCCACGACGGTGAACAGCAATGTTCAAAATGGTGATTACGGTAATATCGTGACCGGCGGATTGCCGAATGTCGTAGAAAATCCATACATCAAATCAAGCGACTGGGGCTGGGCGATTGACCCTACGGGCTTGAGATATGTATTGAATCGCCTTTACGACCGTTACCAGATTCCTCTTTTCATTGTTGAAAACGGTTTTGGCGCAATTGATACAGTTGAAGAAGATAGCTCAATCCATGACGCGCAAAGAATCGACTATTTGAAATCCCATATCGAGGCATTGGAAAAAGCCGTCACATACGATGGCGTCGATCTGATGGGCTATACACCATGGGGAATCATCGATATTGTGTCGTTCACAACCGGCGAAATGAAAAAACGCTACGGCATGATTCACGTTGACCGCGATAACGAAGGAAATGGATCGATGAAGCGTTCTAAAAAGGATTCGTTTGAATGGTATAAAAAAGTGATTCAGACGAATGGTGAGGAATTGTAAAAGAAAGCTATTTCAGAAAGCGTCCGCAAAGTGATAAGTCACTTTACGAACGCTTTTTGTCGTATTATGGAAGAAGAGTTTACTTGGAACAGGGGGAATAGGTCAATGAAAATCCAGATTATTGGCGGGTCGGGTACTGGAAAGACCACTTTGGGGAAGTTTATCGGCGAAAAAGAAAGAGTGAAATGGATTGATACAGACAGTTACATCTGGAAAGATGATATTTTTACAGAAAGCTATTCTGTTGAAGAGCGATTGGCGATGTACCGGAGGGATATGGAATCTTCCAAAAGCTACGTGGCTTCGGGTTCTGTCTATGCCTGGTGCAAAGATGGCTTTAGAGACCGGAATTTGCTGGTTTTTCTTTTTCTTGATGAAGATCTCCGGCTGGAGAGGCTGCGCGCAAGGGAATTCGAGCGGAACAGCCTATTTTCGCTTAATGAACATGAAGAAATGACGAATGAGTTTTTGGAATGGTGCCAGACGTATTTAAAGGCTGAAGACAAGGACATGGTCGGAACGTATGCTGAGCATGCTCACCAAATGGAAGAATCCAAGAGTCCGGTGCTGAAGCTCGATAGTTCATTGCCGCTTGAAGAGCTCCACGCTAGAATCATGGAAGCCTATAAACTTTCTTCAAAAGAGCTGCGCTGACGCCGCGTTCTGGATTATACATAGAAAAGCGACAAAAAATAACTGCGGGACTGGTAATGCATCCTATTAGGGGCCAGGGTGTTTTTTTTCGGCCATCCCCAGTGCGGCCAATACCAGCATATGGCCGAACGCACCGCCGTTAAAATACAGCACGGACATAGGAAAGTCTAAAAATTCCTCGAAGTTAAAAAGAATATAGTTCGCTTTCCAAACCAAAAAGTATAAAGTGAACGCGTTCCAATCCCATTTGCCGATTTTTTTACTGCTGATGACACGCCAGATGACAGCGGGGATGACAAGGGCGATAAGGTGGCGATCCACACAGCAGGAATTGTGGCGTTGCCGATTTGGTACAAATTCATTTCGGGACACTCCTTTCTCAACCTAATTATATACGGTATGAGGTATGCGGCGAGAGAGATGCAAGAACTTAAGATTGGTTGTGCCGCTTTAAAGGATTCCGGTTCGGCGGAATCGAAAGTAACCAAGATGGCATCGCATACAATGTGCATATAAGATTAAAAAAATCAGCAAAGAAGGTTGATGGCATGAAAGCGTCTGATGAAATTTTGGAAGTCTGGAAACGATTTGATGGATTCCCGATGGAAACCTTGACGAAGGCGTGGTTTTTCAGAAGAGCTGGTGGCCAAAAGCAGCGCTCTGTTGAATTGATGAAGCAGCAACGGCAGCAATATAACATTACCGGGAATTGCTTTGATCTGGCGTTGTGGCTGTTGGACGAATTCCGAAAAGAAGGGATTAAAGCTTATCCGGTCGGCAGCGAATTGGGGACCGAGGAAGCTCATGCGGCAGTAGTAGCAGAAGACAAGAGAGGCCGGCGCTATTTATGCGACCTTGGCGACCAATGGCTGCAGCCGGTGCTTTTAGATGCGGACGATCCGGCATTCAGCAGGGAAAGGATCGCAGGTTTTTTCCCGGGAGCGGAAGTCCAGATATCCGCAGCTAATGGCAACGCGGAAATTGTCTATTACCGGCCAGGAGGTAAAATGTCGCGGCAAACGTATGAGCTGGACCCGGTAGATGACAACGTGTTCTGGCAAGCAGCGGAATTTTCGCAAAACCACGTCTATCCGAAACCGCTTTTAGAAGTGCGTGTGCCTTATAAAGAGGAAACGGCACATTGGGAGTTTGATGATTGGAAAAGCTTCCTCAGCACGTCAGAGGGGCTTTTCCGTGACCGGCCGGCAGCGGATCTTGCAGAGTGGGTGGAGCGGATTCACGGCAGGACGGGGTATGACAAGGAATTCCTATTAGAAACACTGGAGATTTACAAAGCGATGGAAGAGAGGTGAATGGAGCGTGTTCAAAGCGGCAATATTTGATTTAGACGGCACGTTATTGGACCGCGATCGGTCGATTGCTTCCTTTATAGGGGTTCAATACGACCGGTTCCCTGGAGAGCTCGGGCATATCCCGAAAAGACAGTATGTGCAGCGGTTCATTGAACTGGATGCGAGAGGCTATCGCTGGAAAGACCTAGTCTATCAGCAGCTGATCGAGGAATTCGGCATAACGGGTATTTCCTGGGAAATAATGCTGGCAGATTACGTCAGCCGATTCAAAGAACATTGCATGGGTTTTCCAGGGCTCGAGGAAATGCTTCGAAATCTGGAAAAGAGCGGCATCCAATTGGCGATCATTACGAATGGGCCGGGGCAGCTGCAGATGGATAGCATCCGAACGCTCGGCATTGAAGGATATTTTAGCGTAATTTTGGTGTCGGGGATAGAAAACATGTCTAAGCCCAATCCGCGCATATTTGAAAAGGCGCTGAAGGCAATGGGTGTCAAAGCCCATGAAGCAGTGTATATCGGCGACCATCCGGAAAACGATGTAGTGGCAGCCAAGGCGGTAGGCATGTCGGCGATCTGGATGGAAAACCCGTATGGGCAGGCGCCAAGCGCCGACTTTTCCATCACCCATTTGCAGCAATTGCCTGCGCTGATCGCACATGATGCAATTGAGATCAGGGAATTTGAACCGTTGCATGCTGAAGAAATCGTTACGCTGTTTTATGGCACAGTCCATTCGGTCAATGCGGCGGATTATTTGCCGGAACAGCTCGCTGCATGGGCGCCTGAAGCGCTGCGGCAAGAGAAGGTGAAACAATGGCGCATTTCTCTTGCTGAGAACAAAACATTTGTCGCTTGGAAAGACGGAAACCTTGCCGGATTCGCTGACTTGGCGGCTGGCGGCAAATTGGAACGTTTGTATGTCCACAAAGATTATCAACGTCAAGGGATTGCAGGCCGGCTGCTTTGGGAAATCGAGCAAGCAGCACTGGTGCAAGGGCTGGAAAAGCTTATTGTGGACGCCAGCATCACCGCGAAGCCCTTTTTTGAACATTACGGGTTTGCCGTTACCCAACCGCGAACTGTAATGCGCCTTGGAGTGCAGCTGCAAAACTACCGTATGGTTAAAGCATTAGCCGGCACATCTGGAAATAATGATTGAACTATGACGTTAAGTGAAGGAGTGAAAGGAGACAATATGGAAATTCAGACAAAGCGATTGGACTTGGTGCCATGCACGGCTGAAAACTACAGCGATTTCGCGGCCCAATACGATATGGGACCGCACATTAATATGCATTTGGCGGAATTGGAAGACAGACCTGAGTTGCTGGGCTGGGGCGTGTGGATGGTCGTATGCCGGCGGGATGGCAAAGTTATTGGCGACGCCGGCTTTAAAGGGATTCCAGACAGCGGCGGGGTGGTTGAAATCGGCTATGGCATCGCGGTGGAAGCGCAAAATCAGGGCTTTGCCACAGAAGCAGTTAACGGGCTGATTGAATGGGCTTTCCAAACAGGCCGAGTGATGCAGGTAATCGCTGAATGCGCGCATGGCAATGCCGCCTCGATAAAAGTGCTCGAAAAGCTGGGCATGCACCAGACAGGGGCGGATGATGAATTGGTTTTTTGGGCATTAAAAAAATAGAGTTCAGAAAAACTTTACATCCATAAAAAAAACAGGCGGGGAAACTCATTGAGTTTTTCCCGCCTGTTTCTGTCAGAACGCATCAAAAATAATAAAAAGCAGTGGATAAGAGCAATGAACCGGCACTTAACAGCATGCCGATGATAAAGAAGTTTTTCCGCGCCGGAAAAACTTTCTCGAAGCTGGGATTTTCAAACGAGCGTTTTTCGCTTTCCCGGATCAATTGTTCTTTTTTATTTACTTTTGCAAAAAAGTTTTTTGTGCTATGGATGAACGCTTCGAAAAACTTTCCTTCGATGAGGGACATCACCGCCGCCGCCATGAGAAGAAAGAGGCTGACCAAGAATACAGCGTCTAGCCATTTGATAAAGCTCCACGGAGTATACAGCATAAATGACAGAATAATTGAAGAAAAGATGGAGACGCTGAACAGTAGTAGTTTTGAAGTCATATAATTGGTCCTTTCCTTGAATAATTATAGATTACCATGCATTTCTAATTTTAGAAAATTTAAATATTTTGTTGCCTAAATTGTAAATTACTATTATGATTAAAAAGAATTATTAGAAAACACAGGGGGTAGAAAAATGGGGAAAAAGATGAAAGCCCAAGCTTTATTGGTTTTAATGTCATTCGTCTTAATATTATCCGGATGTAACTTTAACTCTTCCGAAAGCTCTTCAGAAGGGTCGGGATCAGAAGGCGGCGAAGAAACAGCGGGCCAAGTATTGAATGTTTCAGCTGTTGCTGATATTCCTACAATGGATTCTACAAAAGCACACGATGGCGTAGCATTCACAGTGCTAAATAATGTCAACGAAGGCTTGTACCGCCAAGATGAAAATCATGAGCCGATTGACGCTTTAGTAGCAGAACATACAGAAAACGAAGATCAGACTGTACATACGTTCACATTGCGCGATTCAAAATGGAGCAATGGCGAGCCGGTTACAGCACAGGATTTTGAATATGCTTGGAAGCGCGTCATGAAAGATGCGAGCCCATACAACTTCATGTTCGTTACAGCAAGCATCAAAAATGCTGAAGCAATCATGAACGAAGAAGTGGATGCTGAGGAATTGGGTGTTAAAGCGATTGATGAAAAAACATTGGAAGTTACGCTGGAAAGCGCAAACCCATTACTTCAGTCATTGTTGACTTTCCCAACATTCTTGCCGCAAAACCAGAAATTCGTTGAAGAGCAAGGCGATCAATATGCACTTGAAGCAGAAAACCTATTGTTTAACGGACCTTTCAAATTGGTTGAATGGACGCACGAGCAAGGCTGGAAATACGAAAAAAATGCAGACTACTGGGACGCAGAAGCGGTTAAATTGGATACGATCAACGCTTACGTTGTAAAAGATTCAACTACTGGTGTCAACTTGTATGAAACAAACAAAGTGGATCGTGTTGACCTGAGCTCTGAGTCTGTAGAGCAATTCAAAGACGATGCGAACTTCAATACGATTTTGGAGCCGAGCATGATTTTCTTGCGCTTCAACCATAACCATCCAGTGCTGGGCAACAAGAAAGTCCGCCAAGCAGTGAATATGGCAATTGATAAAAAGAGTTTGACAGATGTTATCTTGAAAGACGGCTCTACACCTCTTAACGGAGTGGTGCCAGCAGGATTCTTCACAAATCCGGATGGTACGGACTTCCGTGAATTGAACGGCGATTTCAACACAGGTACGGTTGAAGAAGCGCAAAAATTATTCGCTGAAGGCCTTAAAGAAGCTGGCGTTGCGGATGTAACGGCATCAATCAACATTTCAGATTCTGACGACCACAAAAAAGTGGCGGAATACCTTCAGGCACAGCTTGAAGAAAATCTTCCAGGCTTTAAACTCGAGATCAAAGCAGTGCCATTCGCACAACGCTTGGAAATTGAAAAAGCGATTGAATACGACTTGTCATTGTCTTCATGGGGCCCGGATTACAGCGACCCGATGACATACTTGGATATGTGGCTGAAAGACGGTTCTGCTAACCGCATGGACTACCACAACCCAGAACTTGACGCATTAGTATCACAAGCACGCGTTGAAACTGACGCAGCGAAACGCTACGAAATGCTGTTGAACATTGAAAAAATCCTCTTGGAAGAAGATGCTGCAATTGCACCGCTTTACCAAGACGGATCAGCTATCTTGATGAGAGATAAAATCAAAGGTTTAATTGTCCACCCTACTGGTGCTACATTCTCTTATAAGTGGACATCTATCGAAGAATAATTTGCAGATTATGCAGCTATAGATACGAGGGTGTAGCCGAGTAATCGGCGCCCCTCGTATTTTTTTCATCCAGAAAAGACTTACCATACAGAAATAGGGGTGTTCCTATGAAACGGTATCTAATCCAGCGGATTGGTTACATGATTATTACGCTTTTTATCATTGTCACTGCAACGTTTTTCCTTATGCAGCTGCTTCCTGGAACTCCATTCACCAATCCGGAAAAATTGACGGCTGGGCAAATGGCAGTGTTGAACGCGAAGTATGGGCTGGATCAGCCAGTTGGCATCCAGTATCTCCGATATATCGGCAACTTAGTGCAAGGCGACTTAGGCTATTCTTTCCAACATGAAGGACGGACTGTGGAAAGCATGATCAGCAGCCGGATCGGCCCTTCGGCATTTATCGGCTTGCAGGCGCTGATCATTGGAGCGATTGTCGGAATGGTGCTCGGCATCATTTCCGCATTAAAGCATAATTCACTTTTCGATTACGGTTCTGTAGCTCTTGCTGTTTTGGGGATGTCGATTCCGTCATTCGTCTTTGCAGCTTTGCTGCAGTATTATGTAGGCGTTAAGCTCGGCTGGCTTCCGGTCGCGCTATGGGAAGGCTATTCGAGCACCCTGTTGCCGTCGATTGCACTGTCGGTAACTGTAACGGCGACAGTCGCGCGGTTTATCCGCAGTGAAATGCTTGAAGTCATCGGCCAGGATTATGTCATTACCGCACGCGCAAAAGGGATGACCGAAAAGCAGGTTGTGGTGAAGCACGTTATCCGCAACGCGCTGATTCCGGTTGTCACGATGCTTGGACCACTGGCGGTTTCCATTATGACCGGTACGCTGGTCATTGAAAAAATCTTTTCGGTGCCGGGGCTGGGGGAGCAATTCACATTGTCTATTCTGGTGCTCGATTACAGCGTTATCATGGGAATCACTATTTTCTATAGCGCGCTGTTCATCTTTGTCGTCTTTGTCGTCGACATCATATACGGTTTCCTGGATCCTCGCATCAATTATAGGGGGGAATCAGCATGACAGAATTAGACGCGAAATTGCCGGGCAAGCGAGGGATTGAAACGCATGGCGAATACACGCCGGACGGCATCCCGGCCGACCTTTTTGTGAAATCGCCGCTTGACCAAAGCAAAAGCGAAGAAATCGGTACGCCTTCCCAGTCGTTCTGGAAAGAAGCGTTCCATCGCCTTGCTAAAAACAAAGGTGCCATGATTTCGTTGGTGTTGTTGGTGTTCTTAATCGTCTTGGCGCTGATCGGGCCGGGCATGAATGAATTCACGTACCGCGAACAAAACTTGGCTCATTCCAATTTGCCGCCGAAAGTGGAAGGCATGGAATGGCTCGGCTTTAATGGCTTGAACGCACAAGGCACGGATGTTTACGCCGAGCGGCAAGTGGAAACCAATTATTGGTTCGGTACGGATGAATTTGGCCGCGACTTGTGGACGCGTGTTTGGACAGGGACGCAAATTTCCTTGTTCATCGCAGTTGTGGCTGCGGCACTCGATTTGATTATCGGCGTGATTTATGGCGGGATTTCCTCGTTCTACGGCGGGCGGGTGGATAACGTCATGCAACGGATTATTGAGGTGCTGATGGGGATACCGAACTTGATCGTCATCATCCTCTTTATCCTGGTGCTTGAACCGGGCGTCCGTTCCATCATTTTGGCAATGGTCATCACCGGCTGGGTTGGCATGGCACGAGTTGTGCGGGGGCAGATCCTGCAATTGAAAGGCCAGGAATTCGTCTTGGCTTCCCGCACACTCGGTGCTTCGAACGGCCGCTTGATCACGAAGCATCTGCTGCCGAACGTTATGGGGCCGATTATCGTCACGGTCATGTTCACTATTCCGACAGCGATATTTTTTGAAGCCTTCTTGAGTTTTATCGGCCTTGGCTTGCAGGCGCCGCTTGCATCGCTCGGCGTATTGATCGAAGACGGCTATAAATCAATGAGATACTTCCCGTATAAATTGATTTTCCCTGCGCTTGTCATCAGCACGATCATGATTTGCTTCAACTTGCTGGGTGACGGTTTGCGCGATGCATTAGATCCAAAAATGAGAAAATAGGGGAGGGTCCTATCCGATGAAAGAAAATATTTTGACAGTTGATAATCTGCATGTTTCATTCAAGACCCAAACCGGTAAAGTCACTGCTGTCCGCGGTGTCAGCTTTGAGCTGAAAAAAGGCGAAACACTGGCGATTGTCGGTGAATCGGGCTCGGGGAAATCCGTGACGGCGAAATCGATCATGCGTTTATTGCCAAAACACAATACCGAAATCAGCAAAGGCGATATTCTTTATGGCGAAAAAAGCCTTCTGAGCCTGTCTGCCAAAGAAATCACCGATATCCGCGGCTCCGAAATTTCGATGGTGTTCCAGGACCCGATGACGTCGCTGAATCCGACGATGAAAGTCGGCAAGCAAATCATGGAAGGCCTCCAGCGCCATCAGAACATGACGAAAGCACAGGCACGCGACCGTGCGCTCGAGATGCTGAAATTAGTAGGGATTCCGAAAGCGGAGCAGCGGCTGGACAATTACCCGCATCAATTTTCCGGAGGAATGCGCCAGCGCGTCGTCATTGCTTTGGCACTTGCCTGCAATCCGAAAGTACTGATTGCAGATGAGCCGACAACAGCGCTTGACGTCACCATCCAAGCGCAAATTCTGGACTTGATGAAAGATCTGCAGCAAAAAACAGACACGGCCATTATCCTAATCACTCATGATCTCGGTGTCGTCGCCAATATGGCGGACCGAGTTGCTGTCATGTACGGCGGCAAGATTATCGAACAAGGAACGCTGGATCAGATTTTCTATAATCCACAGCATCCTTATACACTCGGTCTCCTTAAATCGATGCCGAAGCTCAATGAAGACAAAGGACAGCCGCTATTGCCGATTGCCGGCTCTCCGCCAACGCTCGCAACGCTTGGCGAAGGATGCGCTTTTGCGGCAAGATGCCCGCATACAATGAAAGTATGCCATTCGTATACGCCGCACGATACCGAAGTGGAACAAGGCCATACGGCGGCATGCTGGCTGCAGGATGCACGGACACCGAAAGCGGAGCCGGCTTCTGAGCCGGAGGAAATGCTAGGTGTCAATTAACAAAAGTTACAGTGGGAAAAGCTTGCCTTAGGGTGAGCTTTTTTCTTTTTGCATAAGCGGGCATCTACTAGTTTCTTTGTTTCAGGTGTTTCTTCAAACAATCTTTTTTATCTGAAAAATCTGAAAGTTTGATTGACTTTTGGATTTTAGTAGAGAATAATGAATGGAATACCTTCTAAAAAAAGGAAGAGAAAAATGACGTTAGAACTCCTCGCTTGTATGATTTCATCGGTTTGATTTTCCCTCTCAGAAAAGCCATCCATCCATGTTCTCCGATTCACCGTTAACGGGTTTGTTTTGTGTGCAAATCGGTAGAACGTTATTTTTCCGCATCAGAAGAAAAAAGCAGTTCTAAAAAAGAAGGGGGAAAATAGGATGAAGAAAAATGCTGTGTGGTCGTTCGTTATTGTACTAATCATTAGTATGTTGGCAGCTTGCGGTTCAGGAGATGCTAAAGAAACGGCACAAGGGGAGAAAAAAAGCGGCGCAGATACTGTCCTCAGCCGGATTGAAGAATCCAAAGAGTTGAATGTTGCATTTGAAGGGACGTACCCGCCATTTAATTTCATTGACGATAATGATGAGTACCAAGGATTCGATGTGGATATTTCGAATGAACTCGCCAAACGTCTTGGAGTTGAAGCGAATTTTATTGCCACCAAATGGGATGGGCTGATCGGCGGTTTAAAAGCTGATAAATTTGATATCATTATAGGCCAAATGACCGTGACAGAAGAGCGCAAAAAAAGTGTCGATTTTACGGATCCATATGTAATCACGGGCTCAGTGCTAGTAACGCGTGAAGATACAAATGATATTACGAAACTTGAAGATATTAAAGGAAAGAAAGTCGGCGTTGGCGGAGGGACTACTTTTGAAGAAGTGGCGAATAGCGTTGAAGGTGCCGACGTGAAGTTATACAAAGCCGTCAGTGATTATATCCAGGATTTGACAAACAAGCGTTTGGATGCCATTATCAACGACCAATTGCTGATCAGCTACAACATTAAAGAAGAGGGTCTGCCGATCAAAATAGCGAGTGATATTTTAAATAAAGATGAAATTGGCATGGCGGTCAATAAAGGCAATGAAGATTTTATCGAAAAAGTAAACGTGGCGCTGGGAGAAATGAAAGAAGATGGAACTTACAATGAAATCTACAAAAAATGGTTCGGAACAGAGCCGTTAGAAAATTGATGGATGCTCGAAGTGGCCAAAGGAACATCTTTGTTCCTTTAGTGTTTTCAAGTTAATTGAAGCAAAGCATGGAGAAGGAGGATGAGAAGCTTGCATATCTTTGTCTTGGGCACCGGAATGATTGGCACAACGGTAGTGACGGAAATGAGTAAATTTCCGGAAATCGACGTTATTACGGCTGTGGATTTTAGTCAAGTCAGCATCGATAAATGCTTGGCCATTGCCGATAGCGCGAAAGTGATCGGCAAAGTAGCTGCGTTAAAAACAGAAGAAGATATTGCGCGTGTTTTAACAGGTGCTGACTTGGCTGTAGCCTGCCTTCCTCATTCGCTGAGCTTGGCCGCCATTAAGGCGGCTATCGCCTCCAACTGCCATTTAGTGGATCTCGTGGGCTCTCTGTTCATGGAGAAAATGGATTTGCATGAACAAGCACAGCAGGCAGGCGTCATCATTGTACCGGGATGCGGTGTCGCCCCGGGAATTACAAACTTCTTAGCGGCACAAGGCATAGACCTCTTGGACGAAGCGGCCGAAGCAGTCATGACATGCGGCGGAATTCCGATGCACCCTATTCCACCGTTATGGTATCAAGTGGTTTATCGCCTCGAAAGTTTATTAGGGCTGTATACAAAACCGGCAACGGCTATTGAGGGTGGGAAAATCGTCGAATTGGCGCCGCTTTCGAATCTGCAAGAGATTACTTTCCCCGAACCGGTCGGGCTATGTGAAACCGTAATCACCGATGCCCATAGTACAGCTTTCATGTTAAAAGGAAAAGTGAAAAATTTATATGAAAAAACAGTGCGCTACCCAGGACACTGGGAAAAAATGAAAGTGATTGGCGAGCTGGGATTTCTAGATGACAACCCCATTGAAATAGAAGGAACCATGACTACACCCCGGGCTTTTGCCGAGAAAGTACTTGTTTCGAAAATGAAAGGGGATTCGCATGAAGACATTACAGTCTTGCGAGTGGAAGTAACGGGCACAAAAGACGGAAAACGGACCAAGCATTTATGGGAAATGATTGATTTATATGATCATGAACGGAATATTACCTCAATGGCTAAGACAACTGCGCTTCCGGCGCTGATTATAGCGAAACTGATTGCGACAAAGAAAATAACTGAGACAGGGGTTATTCCGATCGAAAGCTTGATTATTCGGGATCGATTCCAGCCATTTCTAAATGAATTGAAACGTTTAGGAATCGACATTGACTACAAAGAAGAAGTTTTCGTTTGAGCGGGATAACATTCATAGCGCTTGTCTGACGGGAGGAACTATGGACTTTACTATTATTATTGATTCATTGCCATCATTATTAAAAGCGACATTAATGACAATTTTCTTAGCAGCGATTTCTATCGTTATCGCATTAGTGATTGGATTTTTTACAGCCATCATCCGGATCCTGAAAGTGAAAGTGTTAAACGAAGTGGCGAATACGTATGTTTCCCTTATGCGGGGAACGCCGTTGCTGGTTCAAATATTCGTCATCTATTACGGCTTGCCGCAAATAGGAATTGCCTTGGATCCGATTTCTTCCGGTGTATTGGCGTTAAGCTTAAATGCGGGTGCTTACCTTTCAGAATCTTTCCGCGCATCCATTTTGGCGGTGGACAGCGGGCAAATGGAAGCCTCGATGTCGATGGGAATGACCTATCCTCAGGCGTTAAAGCGAATCATTTTGCCGCAGAGCTTGCGGATCGCGATTCCAACACTGTCCAATTCGTTTATTGTGTTGATAAAGGATACATCGCTTGTTTCGGTGATTACCGTTACGGAATTATTGCAAATGTCGAGCTTGATCATCGCTAAAACGTTCGAACCGCTGACAATTTATTTAGTGGCCGCAGCAATTTACTGGATTTTGATTTCGTTTTTCACCAAACTATTGGACAGACTGGAAGTGCAGAGTTCCAAATACTTAGTCCGTTGACAAGTTAGGAGATTGCCATGACTATGATCCAAATAGATAATTTAAAAAAGGCCTTTGGCGACAATGAGGTATTAAAAGGCATTGATCTTACCATTGATAAAAGCGAAGTGGTGGTTATTATGGGTCCCAGCGGCTCCGGGAAATCCACTTTGCTGCGCTGCTTGAATTTCTTGGAAGAGCCGACGGAAGGCATCATTCAAATTGGCGAATACCAAGTCCATGCTGGCGGGAAAATTGACAGGCAGCGTAAGAAGGTCATTAGGGAGCTGAGGAAAAAAACGGGATTCGTATTTCAATCGTTCAATTTATTTCCTCATAAGACTGCCATTGAAAATATCATGGAAGGACCTATTGCCATTCACGGAATGAAGCCCGAAGAAGCGAAAAAAATCGCCGAAGCTTTGTTGGCCAAAGTGGGGTTAGGTGACCGCAGCGACCATTTTCCTGCGCAGTTGTCAGGAGGGCAGCAGCAGCGGGTGGCGATTGCCAGATCGCTCGCGTTGAATCCGCTGGTCATGCTGTTTGATGAACCCACTTCAGCGCTTGATCCTGAGCTTGTCCGTGAAGTGCTGCTGGTTATTAAAAGCTTGGCTGAAGAAGGAATGACCATGGTGATTGTCACACATGAAATGAATTTTGCGAAAGAAGTTGCAGACCGCGTCGTTTTTATGGACGAAGGGGTCATTGTAGAGCAGGGAACATCCAAAGAAATTTTTCTCCATCCGAAAGAGGAACGGACGAAACAATTTCTTTATCAGGTTGAGGCAGTGGTCACGGATTAACTTTAGAAACCAGCCAGTAAGCGAATGGCTGGTTTCTTTTCGGTTAAATCAATTGTTCTAAAGAATTAGCGTTTAAACACCGCATTGATCCGCTATGAGCTGGACTGCTACCGGTTCCTCATGCTGTATAAAAAACGCCATCCCCTGTTAAAAGGAGATGGCGTTTTGAAGTTTATTTAGCGAAAAATGCCCCGTAATATCGGCTGAAAGCTACCGCGAAATCACCGCGTTTCACTTCCTGGGCTGGCGCAAATGAAGCGCTGATTGTCGGTTTTAAGTCATATTTCCCTTGGGTGGCGGTAAACTGCGCATTCAAGATATTCAAGTCCAATGCTAATTGGACATAGCCTTTTAGATGAGCCGGAATAGTGGCTTGGTCACTGATTAATATCCGCTTGTCGTTATACTGGACTGTTATGTCACCTGTAAACGCTTCGGCTTGTTTCTGCAATCCTAAACTCTGTACCAGTGAGTATGCAAGTTCCGCTTTTGTAACTGTGCCTTTCGGATCGAATGCTCCAGTTGCGCGAAGTTCTACAACACCTTTTGAAGTCTGGCTGTAATCTCGGAAAGCGGCGCCTTTGGAAATGACGGCTGCTGCATATGGGGCAAGTTCCCCTAAGTCAGCGAAGTTTGCTGCTGAAGTCATATTCTGGCGGATTTCCGCTCCCATTACTAAAGAAGTGGCTAAGTCTGCACGATTTAGTTTGGCATCTGGTTTAAAGAGGCCGTTTGAGTATGAGTCGATCAGCCGGTTCTGGATACCCATGGCGATTGCCGCTTCAGCAGGATGTCCTGCAATATCAGAAGCACCAGTAATGCCGCTTACTTTCGTAAAGGCAATCGCTCCTTTTACCGTCTCCGGCACTGCCAATCCTACAGGATTCAAATCGTTTCCGCGAAGCCCACGAACTTCCAGTTTCCATTCGCCGGCAGCCGGGCTGTTGACGATGACTGTCCGTTCATAAGTGGTCGGGAACAGCAAGCTGATCCCTGAACTGTATTCAGTGCCATCAGGGGAGATGAGCACCAAATTTACAGGGTTTCCTGTTTGTTCAAGAACGCCTGCTGCATTGGCTTTCGCAAACAGAGTTGATAATCCTTCCTTAACGGTGAAGCTGTGCTGGGTGCTAGTTGATAAAGTATAATCTACTGCAAATTCTTCAGTTGTTCTTTCTGAGATGACATTGGCATTGAATTCTTTGGTGCTGTTCAATGTCGCACCGTAAGAAGCGCCGTTTATCACACTGTCGACAGCGGCATAAGCGTTCACATATCCTGCTCCGACTTCCCAAGTTTCATAGCCGGGCATATTCGTCGCTGTTTGCTGCAATACGGTTTTCACTTCATCCGGAGATAAAGTCGGATCTGCTTCCAATAGCAATGCTGTTATGCCAGCTGCGTGCGGGGTGGCCATAGATGTTCCGCTCATGACGGTGTAGTATGGCAAATGTGCGGGATCCAACGTTTCAAGATCCTTTTGGGCTGCTAAAGTTGTGACCGGGGAAACGGTCCGTGTGGAAACGATATCGACGCCTGGCGCTACAAATGTTGGAGCGTCTGTCCAACTCCATGTTTGTCCATCCATTTCAAATGTTCCACCGACACCTTGAGTTCCGCGTGAAGAAAAATCAGCGAGGGTGCCGTCTTTTTCACCTGCGCCAACAGAGATGACCCATGGAGCTTTTGCATAAGGGTTATGTGTATTTTCGGCAGGACCAGCATTGCCAGCTGCGAATAACACAACGATTCCGCGGTCATGCGCTTTTTTGCTGGCGATATTAATTGGGGCGTTTGGATCAAAATCACCTGAAGAGCCCCATGAATTGGTGATAACACGAATATTGTATTCTCTTTGGTGGGTAATGGCGTAATCGAATCCGCCGATGCCATCAAGAACGAACAAAGCACCGCCTGACCCATAGCCGATCAAGTCTGCTCCGGGAGCAGCCCCTTCATATTTGCCGCCGGACAATGCGCCCGTGCCGCCGACCGTGCCGGCAACATGCGTTCCGTGTCCTGAATTCGTGTCAGTGTTAGGAACATTTTCTGTATAAGAGATTGGGATGATTCCAGTACCTTGCAGATTGGTAGTACCTAAAACGTTCTGTACAAGGTTTCTGCCCAATTCGTGGTCTTTATGCGTGCCGTCGACCCCGCTGTCGTTGATGACTACGCCAATGCCGTCACCTGATAAAGGAAATCCACTGTTTTGCTGCTGGAACCCTGAATCAGATTGGACTTTATCCACGCCGGTGATGGCAGAGGCATCTGCGTTAAAATAGGTCAATTTCTCATTCAAGTAAACCGATTGCACTTCGTCGTTCTGAGCAAGTTGTTCTACTTGCTGTCTTGTGGCAATTGCCCCGATTATTGGCAAGCTTTGCATCGTAACGGCAGAGTCAATGCCAAGTTTTTGAACAAGTGCTCGCTGATTATCTGTCGGTTTGCCATCGCCTTTAAATGTAATGATGACTTGGGCAGTGTTACTTTCATCGAATGCCGACCAGATTTTCTCATCGACGGCCGTCTTGGTAGAGGAAGTGAGTTCTGTTGCTCCAGCAGGTGAGAATGCTGGGAAAATTAAAAATAATAAAATTGCGAATATCAATGCTTTTTTCATTTTCCAACCTCTTTTCAATTGTTTTGATGATGCCACCTTATTTATTTTCTTCTGCTATTTAGCCATTCCGCTTAAGTTGTATTTTTTAAGCAAAGGCATGAGCTGTTAGGCAAAACAAAGTGGTAATGGTAAACCGCCTCTCCATTTTCAGAAAGGCGGGTATTCTTTTAATTTGCTGGAACGGGTTCTGTTGTGTTGTTCAACAATTGGACAGCAGCGTAGGCATTAACGTAGCCAGAGCCGGTCTCCCAAGACTCATAGCCGCCCATCGGCGTTGCACTTTGCTGCAATGCATTTTTGATTTCGGTTGGAGAAAGGGTTGGATCTGCTTCAAGCAGCAAAGCGATAATGCCGGCAACATGAGGTGCAGCCATTGATGTGCCACTGAACGTCGTGTAATACGGCAAGTGAGCAGGCGAGATTGTTGCCGAATCCTTCTGTACGCTTAGCGCTGACAACGGAGACAGCACACGAGTTGAAATAATATCAACCCCTGGAGCTGTAATTGTCGGCTGATCCGCCCATTGGAAGGTTTCACCGTCAACTGTCACTGTTCCGCCTTTGCCTTTTACTCCTCTTGAAGAAAAGCCAGCCAGTTGCCTATTTTGATCTCCTGCTGCTACTGTGACTACCCACGGCGCTTTTTTGTAATTGCCGGAAATGGTCGATTCAGCAGGGCCAGAATTTCCGGCAGAAAAAACGGTGGTGATGCCGCGATCGTATAATTTTTTAGTAGCCACGTTGATCGGATGGTTCGGATCGAAATCAGTATTCGAATCACTTGTGTCTCCCCATGAATTGGTAATGACACGGATGTTGTACTCGCGTTGGTGTGTCAAAGCATAATCGAAACCACCGATGGTATCGAGGATGGCAATTGCTGCACCGGAACCATAACCGATCAAATTCGCGCCAGGCGCCACCCCTTCATATTTGCCTCCGGACATTGCACCTGTTCCGCCGACAATGCCTGCCACATGCGTGCCGTGGCCTGAAGTGGAATCGGTGTTAGGGACATTTTCCACATACGTGATTGGAGCCAGGCCGATGGTGCTGTTCAAGTTCGTGCTGGCCAAGACATTCTGTACCAGGTTGCGGCCTAGCTGATGGTCTTTGTGGGTTCCGTCAACTCCGCTGTCGTTAACAACGACACCGATATTCTGGCCAGTCAGCGGAAAGCCACCATTCGCTTCTTGAATAGCAGCGTCTTCTCTAAGCTGGTCGACGCCGGTCAGGGAAGTGGACGTTTCGTTGTCGTACTCTAACGGTGCGTTATAGTAAATGGACTGGACACTTTGTTCTAAAGAGAGGGCCTTAATCTGTTGGGGAGTCAAAAGAGCTCCTGCGATTGGCAGGCTGTTGAAAGAGACGCCTGTCTTAATGCCTAACTTCTTCAGCAGCTGGAAATGTTCCGGCATCACTTTCTCAGTGTCCCGGAAAGTGATGATCACCTCAATCGGAGCGGAATGGTCTTTTTCCAGGAGCAGCGTTTCTAATATGGGGTCGATTGCTGTTCCGGCAGAAGCGGAAGCAGCTTGCCGGTTTGTTCCAGCAGGCTGGAAGACCAATAGCAAAGCCATTAACAAAACTGTTGCGATGTGTAAGCTTTTTGTCATAAATTTCTCTCCTTTAAAAGTCGGAATATTTTGCTTTATCAAGCATGTCATAACCCGCATTTTTCAGCCATTCTACATCGGGTGTATTTTAAATAGTTAAAAAGGCGACCCTGGCTACTACCTAAGTAGTAGCCAGGGTCGCCTTGCGCTTTTACAGCAATGGCACCAATTTATGTTGGACTGCATAGATTAATGCTTGCGAACGGCTTTTGACATTCAATTTCTTAAAGATATTGCTCATATGGATTTTGACCGTTTTATCACTGATAAATAGCCGATCTGCGATTTCTTTGTTCGACAAGCCTTCGACCAGACCGAGAAGCACTTCAGTCTCCCTTGGCGTCAGTGAATTGCCATCGGCTTTGTTGTCAGCGTGATGAAACGACAAAAGCTTTTTGGTCATTGCCGGCGGAATGACCGATTCCCCTTGGCTTACCAGCCGGAGAGCTGAGATAACCTCTTCAGAAGGAGAGTCTTTCAGCAAATAGCCATTGGCCCCTTCGCGGATAGCGGCCATGAAATATTCATCATCTTTATACATCGTCAGCACGATCACCTTAATTTCTGGATAGTGGCCCTTTACCCACTTGGTCAGTTCAATCCCATTCATCTCCGGCATATTGATATCCATTATGATAACCGCCGGTTTGATGGTCGACAGCATCGCTTTCAATTGCGCTGCGCCGGTTGCCTCGCCGATGACCTTCATATCGTCTTCCTGTCCGATCATGGTTTTTAGGCCGTCTCTCAGTATTGCGTGGTCATCTACTAAAACTACTTCTATCACCTGGTTATCCTCCTTCAAATCCAGCTTTAGGAATTCTGACAAAGATTTCAGTGCCGATGTTGTGGCTGCTTTCTATCTGGAATGTGGCACCGACTTTTTCCGCATCTTCGTTCATTTGCAGAATTCCGTAATGCGGCTCTTTCATGGCCGTCGTCATGGCTTCATATAACGAAAAACCAATGCCGTCGTCCTTGACTGTCAACAAAATCTGGTCTCTTTGGTAGTTCAGCATAACTCCGACTTTTTCAGCTCGTGCATGTTTAATGCAATTATGCAGGCTTTCTTGAATGATAGAAAAAATAGCTTTTTCCGCCACCAAATTCAATTTTGGCTGAATGCCCCGGCTTTCAAAAGTGATGTCGAGATCCAAGGTTTTGTCTTGATTCAGTTCTTCGATTTTATTTTTGATAGCCATATAGAGGCCATGCTGTTCGGTTGGATAAGGGCGCAAAGCGTATATGGAATCCCTTATTTCCTGCAGTGCGCCGCGCAAGATGTTATTGCTGTCATTGACGAGCCACCGTGCATCTTTCGGATGGGAATGGATCTTCTTAGCAGCAGCATCGAACTTCATCACGGCTCCTGCCAGGATTTGGGCGATGCCATCATGTATGTCATGTGCGATGCGATTGCGCTCTTCCAATAAAATCCGCTGCTCTTTTTCGGAGAAAAGCATCTGCGTTTTCAGGAAAATCGCTAATTGATTTGCAATGGTTGAAATCGAATGGACATCTTCTACGATAAAGCTATTTGTACGTGTTTTCGCCATGATTAGGCAGCCGACCAGCTCATTCTCAAAAATCAACGGCGCAAACACAGCAGATTGGATGGCCGTATTGAATCGCTGGCCTAGCGGCGATAAATGAATATCGGTTTTGTTATAGACAGTAGTGGACTGCACTTGGTTCAATGCTGTGAAAGCAGCAGCTTGCTCCGTAGGCGCCAAGTCTCCTTCAGCAATCGCTAGATTCCAATTTCCCTTTTCATCGCGGGTGAACAAATAACTTTCTTCATAAGAAACTACTTCTTTAATCAGCTGTTTGATGTCATTTTCCCAGCCGGAAATCGGAATGGCTTTATTCAATTCCGAAGAAAAGTGGAACAGTGCTTTCAACCTTTGCTTATCGGCACTCAACCGGATAATGACCGAGCTGATGATCGCCAAGAAAATCAAAGGGGATAAGAAGAAGAAATAGCTCAAGATGTCCCCGTCGCCCCGGTTTTGACTGCCCAAATAATGGAGGAGCAGCCCATAAACCATGGAGATGGAAAAACTGAAAAGTTCTGCCCGGCTTTTCTGGACCCAGGTGGATAAAGTGTACCTTTCCGGCCTCAGAAGCAATACGATGTCAACAATCACGTTATTGATGAAATAAAAAGAACCGATAAACAACAATAAGAAAAAAATGCTCAATGAAGGTTCCGTGAGCTCCAGCTGAGGAGCGGCCCAATTTGTGATCCTGTCAGCCAAGACAAGGCTCAGCACCAGTTGGGCCGGATTGAAAAAGATGATCCGGAGCGGGCGCTGATTGATTAATGTAGTCAACAGAACAGCAGTAAAATATAACACCGCCGTTATTTCAATTCCATATAGCAAATATGCCAAATAGATAATTGGGAAGGTTAATGAAGAATTTCCTTTTTGAAAAGGCATCGGAAAATATTCAGCTATAAAAATAAAGGCGAATAAAAAAAGCAATTCAAAAGGATCTTTAAGTGTTTGTACGCCGAGTGCGGAAAAGATGATCACTGCCCAGCCGATTGCTGAAACAAGCGTCATGAACAGCTGAGCAGTATAATGCCTGGAAGATTTTTGATTCAAATGGTATCCATCCTATCGTATGCAAAATCGGTTGGCCAGACAAAATCACTCAACCGTTTTTCTATAATATGTTATAGCTATTCAAATAACTGAGGAATGCCGTTCGACAAAGTGTAAATCCCCATCCACGCCATTGCGATGACGATGACGACGCCGAAAATGGTCATCCAGAGCGGATGCTTGTAATCGCCGACGATTTTCGCCTTATGCGCAGCAATGAGCATGACGCCGAGGGCAATCGGAAGAATCAAACCGTTCAGCGAGCCCACCAACAGCAGGATCAGCACAGGCTGGCCGATGATGACGAAGACGGAAGTCGAAATGACGATAAAGCTGATAACCAACAGGCGGTTGTATTTTTCAAGCGCCGGGCTGAATGTGCGGATGAACGATACGGACGTATAGGCCGCTCCGACAACCGATGTCACAGCCGCCGCCCACATGACCACGCCGAAAATCTTGTAGCCGATATTGCCGGCAGCCAATTGGAACACAGAAGCCGGCGGGTTTTCCGGGTTCAGCTGCAGACCTTGCGAAACGACACCAAGAACCGCAAGGAAAAGAATGACGCGCATGAAAGACGCAATCAGGATGGCGGTAATCGAGCTGCGCGTGACATCGCGCACATGTTCTTTGCCGGTAAGGCCGGCATCGATCAAACGGTGGCCGCCGGCAAAGGTGATATAGCCGCCGACCGTTCCGCCGACAAGCGTTACGATGGCAAAGATGTCAATGGTATCCGGTACAAAGGTTTTGACAACGGCTTCACCAATCGGCGGCTGGGCTGAAATCATGACGTAAATCGTCAAGGCGATCATAACGAACCCAAGGATTTGGGCGAAACGATCCATCGCTTTGCCTGCCTCTTTGACCACAAAGATGCCGATAGCCAGCAAGCCGCTTAAAATGGCGCCGGTTTTAGCATCGATGCCGAACAAGACATTCATCCCAAGGCCGGCGCCGCCGACGTTACCGATATTGAAGGCCAGGCCACCCATGACGACGAGCAAGGCCAGGAAATAGCCGAGCCCTGGCAGCACATCATTGGCAATGTCTTGCGCACGCTTGCCGGATACGGCGATGATGCGCCAAATATTGGTCTGGGCTCCGATATCAATGATGATGGAAATGAGAATGACAAAGCCCATCGATGCCATCAATTGATCGGTAAAAACGGTCGTCTGGGTGAGGAAACCCGGACCGATGGCGGAAGTCGCCATCAGGAACGCAGCGCCGAGCAGGACGCTGCGGTTCGCTTTTTTAATGATCTTCGCATCTTTGTTCATCGTAATGCCTCCTTTGGAATGGAATTACATAAACTCTTCTACCTTGATGATGTCGATTCCTGCATCGGCCAATGAGCTTGAAATGGCAGCCGCGAAATCGAGCGCAGTAGCGCCGTCGCCGTGGATGCAAATGGTGTCGGCTTTGATTTGGATTTCCTGCTGCTGGGTACTGATGACCTTATGTTCTTTAACCATGTGGATGACTTGTTCAAGTGCCGTAGCGGTATCGGTGATGAGCGCGTTCGGCTGGCTGCGCGGCGTCAGGCTGCCGTCCGCCTGGTAAGTGCGGTCTGAGAAAACTTCATTGGCAGTGCGCAAACCGATCTTTTCCCCAGCTTTCACCAATTCGCTGCCGGACAAGCCGAATAAAATAAGTTCCGGGTCGATTTTATACACTGCCTCCGCGATCGCCTCCGACAAGCCGACATTTTGCGCGGCCATATTATAGAGTGCGCCGTGGGCTTTAACGTGCTGCATCCTGCCGCCTTCCGCCTGGACAAAGCCCGATAAGGCACCGATCTGGTAGACGACCAGGTCATAAGCTTCCTGGGGAGACAAACTGAGGTTGCGCCGGCCGAAGCCGACCAAATCCTGCAGCCCGGGATGGGCGCCGATGCCGACATTTTTTTCCAATGCGAGCTGAACGGTTTTGCGCATCGTAGCAGGGTCGCCGGCATGAAAGCCGCAGGCGATATTGGCCGATGTGATGTAATCCAGAATGGCTTCGTCATTGCCCATGCGGTAGACGCCGAAGCTTTCTCCCATATCGCAGTTCAAATCCACTTTAAACGTCATTTCCATTCCTCCATTTTCAAGTCGATTCCAATTTTCATTTGGCGAATTTGCTGTTCTTGTGCAATCATGCGCTTTTGCGCTTCCTCGAGCGAAATTTCTTTGAAGCGAATTTTATCTCCCGGATTCAGCTGGCTGATGAGCGGCAAATCGATGCTTGCCACTTGGCCGATTTTTGGATAGCCCCCGGTCGTCTGGCGATCCGCCATCAAGACGATGGGGTTGCCGTCCGGCGGCACTTGAATCGAGCCGAACGCGACAGGCTCCGATATCAGTTCCGCTGCCTCACTGAGTGCAAGCGGCGTGCCTTCAAGGCGATAGCCCATGCGGTCGGAATGTGTGCCGACAGTGAAAAGGCCGTCGAAGAGCCGCGTTTGGCTTTCGGCATCGAACAAGCCGAATTGCCGGCCCTTCATGATGCGGACAACGGGTTCATTAAAGTAGCGAATGGCGGGAATTTGCCATTCCTGTCCGGAATTCGCCGCTTTTACCAGCGCTGCTGCGCGTTTCGGGTCCACCGGATTTAATGGGACGCGGTCGCCCGCTTTCAGCGCCCGGCCTTGGAAGCCGCCGATCGCTGCACGCAAATACGTCGATTTGCTGTGCATTACTTCCGGCACATCGATGCCGCCTGCTGCGGCTAGATAAGTCCGACAGCCTTTCTTGGGCGCGCCGAACGATAAGACGCTGCCTTTTTTGACAGCCAGAATGCGCCACATTCTGCACTCTTTGCCGTCAATTTGAGGCGACAGATCTGCGCCGCATAAAGCGATAGCTGCATCGGTTTCAAACTCGATTGTAGGGCCGGTGAGCGAAATTTCCAGCGCCGCGGCGTTTTCGTAGTTTCCAACGAGCAAATTGGCGATGCGGTGCGCAAAAGGATCCATCGCGCCGCTTGCGATGACGCCGTATTTTTGGAAGCCGTAGCGGCCAAGGTCTTGCACCGATGTCAGCATACCGCCTTTAAGAATCTTCAGCATCGCGATGTTCCTCCCATTCGTGATATTCCTGTTCCGAAATCCGGCGGAATTTGATGATGTCCCCGGCTTTCAGCAAGCTCGGCGTTTCCTGCTCTGGCCGGAACAAGCGCATTGGGGTGCGGCCGATCAATTGCCAGCCGCCCGGTGTTTCGATCGGGTAGACGCCGGTCTGGATACCGGCGATGCCGACAGTGCGTTCTGGAATGCGCAGCCGTGGGCTTTCCCGGCGGGGCGCGGCGATTTTCTCGGACATGCCGCTGATAAACGGAAAGCCTGGAGCGAAACCGATCATTGACACAGCGTAAACGCCGCTGCTATGGATGGCGATGACTTCTTCTGCAGATAATCCGTTATGCGCTGCCACGAATTCGAGGTCGGGACCAAAATCGCCGCCATAGCAGACCGGAATTTCGACTGTGCGCGGAGCCGGCACAGGGATTTCACCAGCGTGCTGCAAGAGCTCTTCCAAAGCCGATATTGCTTCATCGTATAAGACGGCAAGCGGGTTGTAGAAAACCGCAATTGTCGTAAACGCCGGAATAGATTCGACCATCCAGGCAGGTGGGCGGTCTTCGAGCAGCGCCGCCGCTTTCCGGATTCGCTGCTGCACGCCTTCGCTGATTTCTTTGCCGGCTTCAATGGTAATCGCCTGGTCCCCGAGCGGGGTGAAAGTAAAGTCCATGCCGCCACCTCATCCTCTGATTATTCTAACTATTTTTTTCAATTATACGGCTTTGCGCGGATGAACGGAAGAGAATACGGAGATTCGTTGGAAGGCAGCACCGCTAAATACAAAAAAAGCTATCCGCAAACGCGGACAGCTTCCCTTCTTTTATTCTTCGATGTCGACTTTTTGTGTTGCGTCAGCGCCGTTGAAAAACTCTTTTGAAATCTCGGCGATTGTACCGTCTTCCAGCATTTCTTCGATAGCGCCGTTGACGTTTTCAACCAATTCTTTATTGTCTTTGTTCATGACCATGCTCACTTCCGACGGGCTGTACTTGATGTCGGGGTGAATAGTGATGTTCAATTCCGGGAAAGCCGCTAAAGCTAAGGTCTGCAAATAATAATCGTTCAAGATAACATCCGTGCGTCCGATTGCAACATCGCGCAAATACACTTCGTTCGTTGCGTTGTCGTAAACCACTTCTTCAGCACCGTAAGAACGTGCCGTTTCCATGTAGACAGACGTGGAAGCCCCAGCCGCTTTTTTGCCTTTTAAGTCTTCCAATGTCTTGATGCCCGACAAATCATCTTTGCGGACAATCGCTGTGCCATAAGAAAATTTGAATGGTGTCGAGAAAGCGAATTTCTCTTTGCGGTCTTCAGTTGCTTCAATGTCATTCGCCGCTAAGTCGACTTGACCAGTTTGGACAGACGTCAGCATTTCATCAAAGCCGAGCTCAGTGAATTCGACTTCAAGCTCCAGGCGTTCAGCAATTTCGCGCACGACTTCAACTTCGAAGCCGGTCAATTCATCTGTGCCTTCTTCGCGGAAAGAAGTCGGGAACAATGTGCCGGAAGTGGCAACAGTCAATGTGCCTTCTTCTTTGATTTCGTCCCAAGCCGTTTTGGCTTCTTCAGAGCCGCTGTCGCTCTCAGAAGATCCGCAGCCTGCTAAAAGTGAAAGGGATAAAGTGCCTGCGAGCAAAGCCCAACCCTGTTTTTTCAATAAATTCTTCATCTTTTGGTCCCTCCTTGAAATGTAATCTATTAAAAACATAGCATTATAAACTAAAGGGAGCAAAGTATTCTTGCAACTTTGCTATAAGTTTAACTATTCTTTCAATTCGTTTGCAGGGGATGGCTGGCGGTGCATCGAATTAATTCCATAAGAGCAAAGGGGCCAGAACGGGGTGATGCACATGGCTGTACTGAAGACCAGTGGATTAACGAAGAAGTTCGGTGAGTTCAAGGCGCTTGATGGTGTCGATATTGAAGTGGAAGCGGGAGAGGTTTTCGGCTTTATCGGCCCGAACGGATCAGGGAAATCGACGACGCTGCGCGTGTTGCTTGGCATCCTCCAAGCAACCGAAGGAAAGGCGGAAATCTTTGGCCTGGATGCGTGGAAAGACGCGGTGGAAATCCATAAACGGGTCGCCTATGTGCCGGGGGACGTCAATTTATGGCCGAATCTTACTGGTGGGGAAGTTATCGATTTATTCATCAAATTGCGGGGCGGCAAACCGGACGACAAACGGGAAGAGCTGATCCGCCGGTTCGATTTGGACCCGCGCAAGAAATGCCGGGCCTATTCCAAGGGCAATCGACAGAAAGTGGCGCTGGTCGCTGCCCTATGCATGGATGCCGACCTTTACATCCTCGATGAACCTACTTCCGGCCTGGATCCGCTGATGGAGCGGGTGTTCCAGGAATATGTCATGGAAGTGAAAGCGAAAGGCAAAAGCGTCCTCTTGTCAAGCCATATCTTGTCCGAAGTGGAAAAGATCTGCGACAAGGTGGCGATTATCCAACAAGGGAAGATTATTGAAACGGGAACGTTGAAAGAGCTTCGGCACTTGACCGGCACAATCGTCCAAGTCGAGACGAAACTGCCGATTGCCGGTTTGCGGGAAATGAAAGGCGTCAGCGGCGTCACGACCGAAGACGGAGCGGTGTCGTTTCAGGCGGATACGGAAGAGCTGGATGCCATCATGCGCCATATCAGCGCTTTCGGCATTACGCGAATGGACAGTTCCCCGCCAACATTGGAGGAGTTGTTCATCCGCCATTATGAAACAGCCGCTCGTCCGGGAGGCGGGGGTTAATGGGCAGTCATTTACTGCAAGGTACAAGTGCTCTGATGCGCTTTATCGTTCAGCGCGACCGCCTTCGGCTGCCTTTATGGCTGGTGTCATTCGTCGCCATGTCGTGCATCATCGCTTTTGCGTTCACTGGCTTGTACCAGAACGACGCGGAACGGCAGGCGATGGCGGAAACAATGCGCAATCCGGCAATGACAGCGATGGTCGGCCCGGGCTATGGTTTGGACAATTATACAATCGGAGCGATGCTGAGCCATGAAATGCTGCTGATGACGGCTGTGGTGGTCGGCCTCATGAATATCCTCCTGCTGACCCGCCATACGCGCGCGGACGAAGAAGATGGCCGTCTGGAGATGATCCGGTCGCTGCCGATCGGCCGGTTGTCGAACTTGCTGTCGGTGCTGCTCGTATTATTTGGAGTGAATGTCCTGCTTGCTGTTTTGACCGCGGTCTCATTGATGGCGCTGAACATCGACAGCATCGATGCCGAAGGGTCTTTCGTCTATGGCTTTGCGCTGGGTGCTGCAGGCATGGTATTCGCTGCAATAGCGGCTGTTTTCGCTCAGCTTTCCCAGAGTTCAAGGGGCACTGTCGGCTTGTCGATTACGGCCTTGCTGCTGGCGTATATGATCCGCGCAATCGGGGATCTGTCAGGCGGAACGCTATCGCTTTTTTCTCCGCTCGGCTGGATTCTCCGTACAGAGGCCTATGTCAATAATTACTGGTGGCCCATCTTCTTGACGGCTGGCGCGGCGTTTGTGCTTGTGCTTCTTGCACTGTATCTGAATTCGGTGCGCGACCTCGGCACCGGCTTTCTGCCGGTGCGTGCGGGGAGGCCGCATGCTTCCAAAGGGCTGGCAAACCCGTTTGGCCTGGCATTCCGGCTTCAACGGACGGGACTCATCGCATGGGCAGCGGGGCTTTTATTGATCGGCGCATCCTACGGCTCGGTGCTCGGCGACATGGAATCTTTTTTTGAAGATATCGATTTGATGCAGCAGCTGATTGTCCAGCAATCCGGGTTTTCCATAACTGAACAATTCATCCCTGTGCTAATGTCTGTTATGGCAATCCTTGGGACGATTCCGGTACTGATGGCGGTGCTGAAAGTGAAAGGGGAAGAAACCAACGGCCGGTTGGAGCATATCCTGAGCAAGGCCGTATCGAAAAATCGGCTGCTCGGAAGCTATGTGCTGCTCGCTATACTGGCAAGCTTTGTTATGTTGGGCCTGGCTGGCTTCGGTCTTGGCGGCGTCGGGACTTCTGTCATTGAGGAAGATCTGAAGCTCGGCATGTTCTTAAAGGCGGCGATGGCGTATGTGCCGGCGGCATGGGTGATGGTCGGCATAGCTGTGTTATTGCTCGGCTGGGCGCCGAGGTTCACCGGCATTATGTGGCTTTACATCGCTTTTTCTTTTATTGCCATTTATTTTGGTCGACTGTTTCAATTCCCGGATTGGGTGCAAAAGCTGACGCCTTATGGCTATGTTGCGAAAGTGCCGATTGAAACTGTGGATTATGGCGTTCTAAGCGCATTAGCTGCTGCCGCTGCCGTACTTTTAGTCATTGGATTTATAGGCTTCAATAGAAGAGACATCAGCCAATCATAAAGGAGAGGATTGCAATGGAACGGCAACTCCCGAAAGTTACCACTTTCCTAATGTTTACTGGGCAAGCGGAAGAAGCGATGAAATATTATACGGCTGTTTTTAAAGATTCTGCTATCGACAATGTCACTTACAACGAAAACGGGTCGGTGATGTTGGCCCAATTTCGGTTGGCGGATCAAGTTTTGCTGTGCATCGACAGCACGATCAAGCATGATTTCACTTTTACGCCGGCCATTTCGTTATATGTGACATGCGAAAACGAGTCGGAAATTGACCGCGCCTTCAGCCAGCTGTCTGAAGGCGGCGAAGAGCTGATGCCGCTCGGGGATTATCCGTTCAGCCGGAAATTCGGCTGGCTGATCGACCGTTTCGGTGTTTCCTGGCAATTGAATCTGCCATGACAGAACCCCCATGCGCCAATTGCGCATGGGGGTTCTGTTGTTTACATAAATAACAGCCAGACGATTGCGGGACCAAGGAACGAACCGGCTACGGCGCTCAACGTCATCGCTACTGAACTCATCGAGGCGTCTTCGATGCCATATTCAAAAGCTTTTGCGGTGCCAAGCCCATGGGCGGATGTGCCAAGGCCGATGCCGCGCCCGATGGCTGAATCGATGCGGAGCGTTTTTAGGAGCCAGGGACCGGTGAGGATGCCTGTAAACCCCGCGACCATGACGAATACAGCCGCCAAGGCTGGGATTCCGCCAAGCGAATCGGCAAGCTGCATCGCGACAGGTGTAGTAATCGATTTTGGCAGAATCGTTAAAATCATTTCGGCGGAAAAGCCCATCAATTTTGCCAGCAGCGCACCGCTGAGCATGCCCACCAATGCGCCTGCTGATACGCCGAGCGTGATGGGCACCAAGTTTTGCGCCAATAATTTCCGCTGCTTGTAAAGAGGGACTGCAAGTGCAACAACAGCTGGTCCGAGCAGCGCGCCAATCCACTGTCCGCCGAGCATATAGCGCTCGTAGGGGACTTCGAATAGCAACAGAATCACTATTAGCGCCGCGGTCGTCGTCAACACGGGCGTCAGAAGCGTCCAGCGGTATTTTAAGTAAAGAGCGTTCAAAAACAAGTAAGTGGCGATGGTTAATGCGGCAAACAGCAATGACAACAGAATCAGATCCATAAGCGTCATAAGCTCCTTTCGTCAGTGCGCCGGGAAGCCCATTGGCTGAGTACTGCGGATACGCCCATTGTCACCAATGTACTGATCATCGCAATGGCGATCAGCCACAGGCCCTTGCCCGTGAACAAATCGCCGTACTGTATGACACCGACCGTGGCCGGGATAAAATACAATGATAAAAAAGCGAGAAGGAATTGCGCGCCGGATTCAATCCACCGCAGCGGATAAATTTTCAGGAGCAATGCCATAAAAAGCAGCAAGAAGCCAATGATGCTGCCAGGAAGCGGTAAATTGAATAAATTCCGAAGCCACTCGCCAGCAACGTAAAATCCGTATAATACGATCAGCTGCGTAAAGGTGATTAAAAATTTCATTGGACATCGCGCCTTCCGGTGGGATTAGCAAAGCAAGCGGAGCTTACTTCCATAATTAGTTATTCTACAACACTTTCCTCTTGAAGCGGGGCATAAGATTCGTGAAATCCGAGAAACACCGCGGACAGATTAATGAAACCTTCAAGATGCGGCATCCGTAAATAGATACAATAGAAGGAAAGGGGAATTGAAACATGACGAATTACACGATTGCCGAATTTATCCGGCAGACCAAGCAGGACGAACAGGAAAACGATTATTTCGAGCTGGAAACACCGCGCATCCTGGAAGTGAATTTAGAGGATATGGTGTGGGCAAAAGCAGGTTCGATGATTTCTTATACCGGACAGATCAAGTTCGAGCGTGAAGGCGTTCTTGAACACGGCGTTGGCACAATGTTCAAAAAAGCATTGACCGGTGAAGGGACTTCGTTGATGAAAGCGGTCGGCCGCGGCCGGCTGTATCTGGCAGACAAAGGGAAAAAAATCACGATTTTTGAATTGAACGATGAAGCCATTACCGTCAACGGCAATGATTTGCTGGCCTTCGAACCGGGCATCCAGTGGGAAATCAAGATGATGAGGAAAATGGCCGGGGTCATGGCCGGTGGCTTGTTCAATGTGACGTTGAAAGGCAAAGGGCGGGTGGCAATCACTTCCCATTACGAGCCATTAACGCTGCTCGTGCGTCCGGGCGAGCCGGTGCTGACCGATCCGAACGCCACTGTTGCCTGGTCAGGCAACTTGAAACCCGAGTTCCGTACCGATGTTTCGCTGCGGACATTTCTCGGGCGCGGAAGCGGCGAATCGATCCAGATGGAATTTACAGGAGAAGGCTTTGTCATCGTTCAGCCGTTCGAAGAAGTGTACCTTAGCAGCAACGTTACATGATTAACTAACGGTTTTACAGTATACGAAATCCCGGTCTTCACAGGCCGGAATTTTTTATATGAAATTTCTATAAATCAGCAAGATTTCCTTTTTTTGAGAAAAATTATTTCGAAAAAGTGTGTTCTTTCATCAGATTTACAAAATTGACTGTTTTTTTGAAAATTTAAAGTAAATTATGTTGCATTTTTCTATGAATATTGTATTATGACTTTATGCGATATATTGCATACGGAAATTAGAGTGGCGAAATATTATTTTAACATTTCTTTTGTCATAGAAAATACAAAGCTTATTGCTTAGGAGGAAAAAGTGAAATGGATAAGAAGTTATCGTTTAGCGCGTATGTTGTCATAGGAATGATGTTGTTCGCATTGTTTTTTGGTGCAGGGAACTTGATTTTTCCGGCCCAACTCGGACAAGCTGCCGGCTCTGAAGTTGCATGGGCCATCCTGGGCTTTCTGATTACAGGCGTCGGCTTGCCGCTCCTTGGAATTTTAGCTATCGGCTACTCAAAGAGCAGTGATTTGCAAGACCTTTCGAGCCGTGTGCACCCCGTGTTCGGCATTATTTTTACATCACTTTTGTATTTAACAATCGGACCGTTCTTTGCACTTCCAAGAACGGGCGCTGTATCATATGAAATCGGCATTGCTCCTTTTGTTGGCGGAGACTTCGCATCAATCGGGCTGCCAGTGTTTACAGTGATTTTCTTCCTGATCTCATTATGGCTGTCGCTCAATCCTTCGAAACTGATCGATAATATCGGCAAATTCCTGTCGCCGGCAATTCTTGTTACGCTGGCTGCGCTATTGATTATGGCCGTGATAAATCCGATGGGCAAAGCGGCGGCTCCCCAAGAAGCTTACGCAAGCGGCGCTTTTTTAAAAGGATTCACAGAAGGTTATAACACGATGGATGCCTTGGCCTCTTTGGTATTCGGCATTATTGTCATTGCTACTGTCCGCAAATTGGGCGTCACTTCACCAAAAGGGATTTTATCCGCAACGCTGAAAAGCGGAGTTGTCGCTGCAGGGCTTCTGGCAATCGTTTATGCTGGCATCGCTTACCTGGGCTCAACCAGCACAAGTACTTTAGGGCTTTTTGAAACAGGCGGCCCTGTATTAAGCGGAGCATCGTCCCATTACTTCGGAACATTCGGTACGCTTTTGCTTGCGGTCATTATTACGCTTGCCTGTCTGACGACAGCTATCGGCCTGACCGTCGCCAATGCGGAATACTTCCACAAATTGATGCCGAGAATCAGCTATAAAGCATACGTGGTCATTTTCTCGGTCTTCTCTTTAGTGGTGGCAAACGCGGGTCTTTCAAACATCATCGCTTATTCGGTTCCTGTCTTGATGTTCTTGTATCCACTGGCCATCGTCTTGATCATCTTGGCGTTCCTTTCACCGGTATTCAAACACGATCGAATCGTTTACGCAGCTGCTATGGCAGCGACATTCTTTATCGCAATCATCGATGGATTGAAGACGCTGACTGCGTCGCTCGGCATTGCCAATCCCGATTGGTTGCAGTCGATCATCGATTTCTATGCCGCATCATTGCCGCTTTACAATGAAGGGCTTGGCTGGATTGTCCCAGCACTGGCTACTATTGCCGTATTTACCGTCATTGCGCGAAACCGGAAAGGCGTCAATGTCCAAACGGCGCGCAACGAAGCATAAGTTTTTAAATGGAAGCCGATTCGAAAATCGAGCCGGCTTCCATATCAAAAAAAGCTGTCTCTAGAGCTTAACGCTCAAGAGACAGCTTTTTTCTATGGCATTCGGAAGCTATAGCGATAACTCGTCCACTGTGCGGTTCCAATTCGCTTTCATCAGCATGCAGACTTTATCAGGGTCTTGTTCTTTTAGCGCGCCAATGATTTGGCTGTGTTCTTCAACAGACTGCTGGGTCAAAATCAAAGAATGGTGGAAAAACTGTCTGCGGACATGCGCTTGCAGACGGCCAAGGATGGTGTCGACATACGGATTGCCGGCAGCGTCTACGATATGTTGATGGAATTCCTGATCGATTTTCAATGCCGAGAAATTATCCCGGGCTTTTATAGCATCAGCAAAACGCTGATTTGTTTCGGTGAGTAAATTTATCAATTCGCTGTCTAAGCGGGGTATGGCCAATTCGGCAGCCAGTGCCTGTAGAGCAGAAAGCGGCGGCAACAAGGTTTTGAGATCTTCCTTTTCTACCCGTGTCACACGGGTCGCCTTGCCGGGGAACATTTCCACGAATCCCTGTACCTCCAATAATTGCAGCGCTTCCCGAATGGGGGTCCTGCTTAAATTCAACGCTTGCGCAAGTTCCGTATCAGCCAATTTTTCATCGGGCTTTAAGGTGCCATCAATAATCCATTGCTGTAATTGGTTATACGCGCTTTCTTTCGCGGACATGCGAATCGGTTTTGCGTGATTTACTGGAATCGGCATTGCAAGTGCACCCTTTCTCTTGCTGTTAATAATAAAAGTATACACCAATTTGTGGGAATGTTAAATATTCTTTATGCAATATATCGCTTTACTGCTTCGGATCTTGCGGCAAGGCATTCCAGGCGGCGGTATGATTAGCCACGTGATTGTAATACACTGAAGAGAAGACAATCGATTTTAAAGAATAGGATGAGTGATGATGAGACAAGAACTTACGATCAAAGTGAACGATAAAGCGAAAGCGGAGTTCCAAAGGGGCTATCCCCTAATTGCTAAAGAAGCGCTTGAAAATGTGGATGTGCTTGAAACAGAAGGCACCATCGTCAACTTGACGGATAAACAGGATAAGTTCCTAGCAAAAGGCTATTACGGCAAACAAAACAAGGGCTACGGCTGGGTATTGACGCGCAATAAAGACGAAGCAATCAGCCAAGGGTTTATTGAGCGGACGCTGGCAGCAGCAATTGCGGAACGCAAAAGTTTTTACGATGACCCCAACACAACGGCATTCCGTGTGTTCAACGGAGAAGGCGACGGCTTCGGCGGTTTGTCGATCGACTATTACGGCGGATTTTACCTTGTCAGCTGGTACAGTGAAGGTGTTTATTCGTTTAAGGACGAAGTGGTAGCAGCGCTGCAGAACGTTGCAGACTGCAAAGGGATTTACCAGAAAAAACGCTTTGATGCGAAAGGGCAATACATCGAAGAAGACGACTTCGTAGCAGGCGAACGCGGCGAATTCCCGTTGATCGTCAAAGAAAACGGCATTAACTTCGCCATTTATTTGAATGATGGTGCGATGACTGGCATTTTCCTCGACCAGCGCGATGTCCGCAATGCCATCAAAGAACGCTATGCAAAAGGCAAGACAGTGCTGAACACGTTTTCTTACACAGGGGCATTCTCGGTAGCTGCTGCACTAGGCGGGGCCATGAAGACGACGAGCGTCGATTTAGCGAAGCGCAGCAATAGCAAAACCATTGAGCAATTCAGTGTCAACGGCATCGATTACGAAAGCCAGGACATCCTTGTGATGGACGTCTTCAATTATTTTAAATACGTAAAGCGCAAAGAATTGAAATTCGACTTGGTCGTCCTCGACCCGCCAAGTTTTGCGCGTTCGAAAAAATACACGTTCAGCACATCGAAAGACTATACGCATCTGATGCGGGAAGCCATCGCCATCACTGAAGATAAGGGCGTCATCGTGGCTTCGACGAATAGCGCATCGTTCAGCATGCAGAAATTCAAAGGCTTTATCGAAAAGGCATTCACAGAAGAAGACATGTCGTATAAGATCGTCGAAGAATACACTTTGCCGAAAGATTTCCGGGTGCGCAAAGAATTTAAAGAAGGCGATTACTTGAAAGTCTTATTCGTAAAACTGGGCAAACGGAAAAATGTGGCGGAATCTTGAAGGGTTAATGGCTAAAAAGCGCCATTTGCTGTTCTCCTGCTTGTTTCCAACCCTCCATCCCTTCTATAATAAAAAAATAGATAGCGAGGGGAAAAGATGATTAAAAATGCATTAAGCAAGTTCCGGTTCATGGGATTGCTTGAAGGAAGTTCGTTGTTGATCTTATTGTTTCTGGCCATGCCGTTAAAATATTTCTTTGGGTTTCCAGAGGCTGTCAGTGTTGTCGGCGCGGTCCACGGAGGGTTGTTCACGGTTTACTGCGTGATGATCGCTTATATGACGTTCATCTTCAAATGGCCGTTCCGTTTTTCAGTGGCTGCAGTGGCAGTCGCTTTCATCCCGTTCGGAAATTTCCTGCTGGACAGACGCCTTGAAAACTGGCAACAAGCAAAAGCTGTTTAAAACACCTGCAGACACAAGTCTGCGGGTGTTTTTTCGATTGAGGGCAATTTTTTCATTGCGCTCTAGGCGGACGCGTTCCGCGGGCACGGCCTCAGCATCGCTTCGAAAACCGTTGCTCCTGTCCCTGTCCCTGCAACGCTTCGCTAGCTTCGGGACAAAAAGTGCGTTGCAGCGCTTTGCGCTTCGTCGCAAACAAGTTGGACAAAATTCTTTTGTCCAACTTGTTCGCCGCCTTTCACTCTACTCAAAGGGGAGTCTAAATAGAAAATCATTTCTTGTATCTAAGTACTGGAAAGATATGATTTCTAAAGTTGGTTCTAGACTCCGGATATGGAGCAAAACAGTTCTGACTCCCGCAGGAAAGCGGGACTGTTTTGCGAAATATCGGCTCACTTAGCAGCTTGATAACTAATCTGAAAATGAAGGTTTTCAAACGAGAAAAAAGCTCAATGCTGGAAATGTCTTCGTGTGGAGAAATATTCTATAATGGAAGTGATTAGGATTTTGGATGGGAGGCAGGCTGATGGCTAAAATAGCGACATCCCCAGTGGTGGGGAATCCAGTATACCCTGTCATGTTCGCGATGGGGGCATGCCATCTTTTAAATGATTCGCTTCAGGCGGTCATCCCGGCGATGTTTCCAATTCTGGAGGCAGATCTGGGCCTGACCTTCACGCAACTCGGGATGATTGCGTTTGCGCTCAATATTGTCGCGTCCGTGCTGCAGCCGGTCGTCGGGTTTATCAGCGATAAAAAACCGATGCCTTTCGCGCTGCCGTTCGGTATGGCAAGTTCGTTTCTAGGCATGGCAGGACTGGCATTCGCACCGGAATATTGGATGATTGTGGTGTCAGTGATGTTCCTGGGCTTGGGATCCGCGGTTTTCCATCCGGAAGGATCCCGCGTTTCGTTTATGGCGGCGGGGCATCGCCGCGGTTTGTCGCAATCGATTTACCAGGTGGGCGGCAACTCGGGGCAGGCATTGGCGCCGTTGATCAGTGCATTTATCTTGGTGCCGCTCGGCCAGCAAGGAGCGGCGTTATTTCTTTTTGTTGCGGCGCTTGGGATTTTCATCCTTTCGCGCATTTCAATGTGGTACAAAGCTGAGCTGGCGCGTGAACGGGCAGGCAATGGCAGGAAAGTGCTGTTGTCGTCATTGCCGGAGCTGTCGAAAAAGCAGGTTGGAATCGCATTGGCACTGCTGCTGGTCATCATTTTTGCGCGTTCGTTCTATGTCACGAATATAACAAGCTTTTATATTTTCCATTTGATAGAAGAATATGGGCTGACGATTCAGAAGGGCCAACTTTACATATTCCTGTTCCTGGCATTGGGAGCGGCAGGGACCTTTTTTGGAGGGCCATTGGCGGACCGCATTGGACGTAAGAATGTCATCGTCTTATCACTATTGGTGCCGATTCCGCTTGCACTTGCATTGCCATACGTTACGTTGGGGTTTGTGGTTATGCTGCTGGCGTTTATCGGATTTTTCATTATGCTTAGCTTCTCGGTAACGGTCGTTTATGCACAAGAACTGGTGCCCAGCAAGATCGGAACGATGTCAGGGCTGACGGTCGGGCTGGCTTTCGGCATGGGTGCGATTGGCGGTGTAGCTATCGGGATGTTGATGGATGCCATCGGAATTTATGAGACGATGGTCGTTGTGTCATTTTTGCCGATTATTGGGCTGGTCGGAATGGCGTTGCCGAAAGACCGGAAAGTCTCCGCTGCTTAACAGGGGGAGAATCGTTAAGGATTAAAAGGATGGAATGGAGTTTTAATGGATGAAAGAAAAAGAGGAAGCAATTGGCTTAAAACCGTTTTTGGCATTGTTGATGTCGTTGAAAATTCCAAAAGCTGCTCTGTCCTTCGGGCTTGCCGCAAGTTTGGTGACGACGCTTGTCGGATTAGCCGTGCCGTTATTGACGAAAGACTTGGTGGATGGCTTCTCGCTCGATTCGTTGAGTATGCCGCTGATGGTAGGTATCGGTGCAGCGTTTATCCTGCAGGCCATCATTAACGGCGTCTCAATTTATCTGTTGAGCAAAGTGGGCCAGCGCATCGTCGCAGGATTGCGGGAGCGCATGTGGGTCCATTTGATTCGTTTGCGCGTCAGCTATTTCGATCAGCAATCGAGTGGCGAGACGGTGAGCCGGGTGGTCAATGATACCGGCATTGTGCGGAATCTGATTACCGATCATTTCCCGCAATTTGTTACGGGGATCATTTCCATTATTGGTGCTGTAATTATCTTAGCGGTTCTGGACTGGAAAATGACTCTTTTGATGATGGTATCAGTGCCGCTGACAGTAGCGATCATGATTCCGCTTGGCCGGCGCATGGCGAAGATTTCGCGCAGCCTGCAGGATGAAACGGCGCAGTTCACCGGGCATGTCCAGCAAACTTTAAGTGAAATCCGTTTAATGAAATCATCGACAGCTGAACAAGTCGAAGAAAAGAAAGGCCTTCGTGGAATTACAGGCTTATACGATATTGGCATGAAAGAAGCGAAAATTTATGCATTGATTGCGCCGCTCATGTATTTGGCTGTCATGCTGGTCATTGTCATGATTTTGGGCTACGGAGGTATCCGTGTAGCAGAAGGTTCAATGTCGACAGGGTCGCTTGTCGCGTTCCTTCTGTATTTGTTCCAAATCATTGTGCCGCTCGCTACGTTTGCCCGTTTCTTTACGGAATTGCAAAAAGCGAAAGGCGCAACGGAACGTATCATCGGAATTTTGGCGGTGCCGCTTGAAGAAGCGCAAGCCGGCACCCAAATGGACATTGCCGGAAAAACTTTGCGCGCCGACAACGTCAGTTTTGCTTATGAAACTGGAGAACCGGTGCTGGCGGATATTTCTTTTGAAGCACAGCCGGGAGAAATGATCGCTTTTGCGGGGCCGAGCGGCGGCGGCAAAACAACGGTGTTCAGTTTGCTGGAACGCTATTACGAACCGGCATCCGGTGAAATCACCATCGGCGGCGTCGGAATCAGCAGTATATCCCTGGATGCCTGGCGCAGCCAGATTGGTTACGTATCGCAGGAAAGCGCCATGATGGGCGGCACCATACGCGCGAATCTGACGTATGGCCTGCCCGAGGCTGAAGAGATTCCAGACGAAGAGTTATGGCGTGTTTCGCGCATGGCTTATGCGGAAGGCTTTATCAATGAATTCCCGGACGGGCTCGATACGCAAGTCGGTGAAAGGGGCGTCAAATTATCAGGCGGCCAGCGCCAACGGATCGCCATTGCGCGCGCCTTTTTGCGGGATCCTAAAATCCTCATGATGGATGAAGCGACAGCGAGCCTCGACAGCCAGTCAGAAGGCATTGTCCAGCAGGCGCTTAGCCGTTTGATGGAAGGGCGCACGACATTCGTCATTGCCCATCGCTTGTCGACGATCGTTGACGCGGACAAGATTGTCTTTATTGAAAAAGGGCGCGTCACTGGAACCGGCACACACGAGGAATTGGCCGCATCGCATGCGCTCTACAGGGAATTCGCAGAGCAACAATTGACCTGAAATTCCCGCTTGACCTTGACGCAACGGCAAGGTGTAAAGTAGATGCATCAGGAGGTGGGCGTATGGAGTACACGATTCAAAAGCTCGCGCATATAGCGGGTGTCAGTACGAGGACATTGCGCTATTACGATGAAATCGGATTGCTCGAGCCGGCACGGAAAAATTCCGCCGGCTACCGAATCTATGGCCGCAACGAAGTGGATAAGCTTCAGCAAATTCTTTTTTACAGGGCGCTTGGACTGGATCTCGGAAGCATCAAAGAAATCGTCAACAATGCGGCATTCGACGGGACCTCAGCTTTGCAAGCGCATCGCCGCCAGCTCCTTGAGCAGCGCACGCAGCTCGACCGCCTGATTAATAATGTGGAAAAAACAATTTCCGCAAAGGAGGGGACGATTAGCATGAGCGACAGCGAAAAATTCGAAGGCTTCAAGAAAGAGCTGATTGAAGACAATGAGCAACGCTATGGCAAGGAAGTGCGAGAGACATACGGCGATGATATCGTTGACCAATCAAATGCCAAAATGTTCAATATGAGCGAAGCGCAGTACAGTGACTTTATGCATATTGAAAAGAGGTTGCTGGCAAAACTCGCGGAAGCAATGGAGACGGGCGATGCCTCAAGCGCAGCTGCGCAGGAAGCGGCAGCACTGCATAAAGAATGGCTGGACTTCACTTGGCCATCCTACAGCAAAAGAGCGCATGCAGGGCTTGCGCAGATGTATACCGACGATCCGCGTTTTTCGGCCTATTATGAGAAGGTCCGTCCGGGAGCAGCCGAATTCCTGCGGGATGCCATTCATGTGTATGTCGGATTTCAGCAATAAACAAACGCAAAAGGCAGTTCCGGTTTTCCCGGAGCTGCCTTTTTACATATTCTTTACAATCCTTAACATGTGCGATATTAACACGCAACAATAGCCTGCTACAATAACTTTAACTCGGGTGCTTGCCAGTGAATTGCTTGATTCTAAAGGAGATGTTTGTATGCACGCAGGAAGAATGGAAGCGAATATTTCGGTTAAAGTCATGTCATTCAATATTGCTCATGGCTTGGGTATGGACGGCATTGTGGATTTGGAAAAAACAGCATCGGTCATAGAAGATTCATGTGCCCACGTTATTGGATTGCAGGAAGTGGACCGGTTCTTCTCGGACCGCAGCTCGTTTATGGACCAAGTGGATTGGCTCAGCGAAAGGCTTGGGATGCATGCCGCATTCGGAGCGAACTTAGACATCGAATCAGCTTTAGCCGACCAGCCGCGCCGCCAATACGGCAATGCCATTCTTAGCAAATACCCGATCAAATACTCGGAAAATCATTCCCTGACACCTGTCAAAAGTGATTTCGGCACAAATGAGCAGCGCGGAATCCTCGAAGCGGTTGTGGAAGTGAAAGGCAAGCATATCCATGTCTTCAATACGCACCTTGCATTGAAAGAGGAAGAGCTTAAAGTAAACATCGGAGAACTGCTGAATATTTCAGGCAAGCGCCATTTGCCGCGCATTGTGCTAGGTGATTTCAATGCGCCGCCGCAGCATCCCCATATCCAAAAACTCAACGGTCCTTATTCGGACGCTTTTTTGAAGATGAAAAGAGGGAATGCCTACACGTATCCTGCCCCTTATAAAAATGTAGAAACCGGGGAAATCTTTAACCCAGCGACGCGGATTGATTATATTTTCTCATGCTCACAACTAGAAGTAATCCAAAGTGCAGTCATGCATACCGATGTGTCGGACCATTTGCCGATCGTAGCCGATTTTCTCTTGGTGCCCGCAAAAGTCGGTACCAAACAACCGGCAAAATTGGCTCCACAAAAAATTTGGTGAAAAGCGAATAAGCCTCTACCGGACATTTATACGAAAAATCGCCAGCATGAGCACCATGCTGGCGATTTTTTTATTATCGGTTAGTGATTGTTTCAGGATTCATGTCGTGGTTCATCATGCGGTATGAAGCCATTTCTTCGTATTTGGTGCCTGGTTTTCCGTAATTCGTATAAGGGTCAATCGATAAGCCGCCGCGTGGCGTGAATTTGCCCCATACTTCGATATAGCGGGGATCGAGCAGTTTGATCAAGTCATTCATAATGATGTTGACGACATCTTCATGGAAGTCGCCATGGTTGCGGAAGCTGAATAAATACAGTTTCAGCGATTTGCTCTCCACCAATTTTTTATCAGGGATAAAGCTCAAGTAAATTGTCGCAAAATCAGGCTGTCCTGTCTGCGGGCATAGCGATGTGAATTCCGGGCAATTGAATTTTACGAAATAATCGCGGGTATGCAGATTATCGATCGCTTCAAGGATATCCGGGTCATACTCGAATTTGTATTTCGTGTTTTGATTGCCGAGAAGTTCTAGGTGGTCCAATGTTTCTTCGTTGCGTCCTGCCATATAAAAGGCCTCCTTCAAGTGTGTGGGCTTGAGAGAGGCCTATAAAATAAGGAAGAGGAAAAAGCCGGTTGCGTCTGAAGGCGGCTGAATTCGTCGATCCATAGTTTTTTATAGAGGGTGAAATGCTATGAACCTCTCCCGTTGCCGGCTTATGAATTTTCAATAGCTTCACTCATAGTAAAAGACTTTCAGAACGCTGTCAAATTCATTTTTCAGCACAGAGCTTGAAATCGCGAATCGCCAGCGCTGAAAACCCCTCCAGGTTTGATTTTGCTGAAAAAGGCAATATACAGAACAAGCAGTTTTTTGAGGAGGAATAACCATGACAGACAAACAACTTAAACAAATGCAGGCAATATTGATCGAACAAAAAGAACGGCTTGAAGGGCGCATCGAACATAAAGAGGAATTCGAGCGTACAGAGCTTTCCAATTACGATAACCATCCGGCAGACAATGCAACGGACCTTTTCGACCAGGAACGCGGAATGGCAATCAATCAGTTTAAACAAGAAGAACTGGATGAAACATATGACGCGCTTGCCGCAATACAAACCGGGACTTACGGAAAGTGTTCAGTATGCGGAAAAGACATTCCGTTCGAACGGCTAGAAGCTTTGCCGACAGCATTGACGTGCATTGAGCATGCTCATCAGAATCCGGATTTGACGACACGGCCGCCTGAAGAAGATGCCCTAGGCAGTTCGACTTCCCGGCCAGCCAAAAAAGACGACAGCCGGCTGCGCGATTACGAAGACAGTTTCGAGGATGTCGAAGATTTCGGCTCTTCTGACGGCCCACAAGACCAGCCGGGCAAACACATGGACGAATTCTACGATGACGAGAAAAAACAATAAGTCATATCCCCGCTTACAGAAGCGGGGATGTTTTTTTATCGCCTTATTGACTGGGGGCAGGCAGTTGCCTAAAGTTAAAGAAATACCGTTAAAGGAAGTGTCCGAATGGAAGAGTTAAAACAACAGATTTACCGTCTTGAATGCAGCCACCTCAAGCCTGAAGTGCGGAGTTCCAAAGAGAAAATCGGCGCGGTGCTGGATGATGAATTTTTTGAAATCGGCAGTTCCGGATACATGATCTACCGTGCCGATATCGAACGTGACCATGCTTTGTCAACGGACCCATTAACAATCTCCGATTTCCAGCTGCACGAACTTGGACCGGAAGCGGTGTTGACGACTTATAAGATTGTCAATGAACAGAGTGGGCGCGAAACACTGCGCAGTTCGGTCTGGAAAAAGAGGGCGTCAGGCTGGAGACTATTCTTCAATCAAGGGACTGTGACAGGCCATTAGTGTTTGAGCAGGAGCAAAAGAGGTTATTTAATAGCTATGTAGGTTGAAATCGGACAAACCGTTTCAGCCATGTATATGGCTTTTTTAATGAAGGAGGAAATAATAATGGAACATGCGATTATTTTATTCGATGGAGATTGCAATTTTTGCGACTCCAGCGTCCAGTTCATCATAAATCATGACCCTGCAGGATATTATCAATTTGCTTCACTGCAAAGCGATATCGGCAAAGAGCTCAGCAGAAAGCACGATGTGCCAGCTGACGTAGACAGCTTGGTGCTAATCAAAAACGGGCAAGCTTTTGTGAAATCGGAAGGTGCATTGATGATTTCCAATCATTTGACGGGCCTTTGGAAACTCGCTCATTACTTGAAGCCGTTCCCGCGTTTCATTGGAGACGCAGCGTACGATGTGATTGCAAAAAACCGTTATAAAGTATTCGGCAAGCTTGATAGCTGCATGCTGCCGCCGCCTCATATCCGCAAACGATTCTTGGACAAATGACAAAGAGCCGAGGCGCATTGCGCTTCCGGCTCTTTTTTTGCCTTTTACAATTATTTTCAATGAAAATTGAATATGCGCCAGTACTGGCTGGCAATTGCGTCGGACATCCATGCAAGGCCTTTGCTTTCCGCTTGGTGAATTTCCTTCCAGCTGCTTTCGGCACCAGTACGCAAATAAACTTCGTGGTTCGGCGCCTGATCGTGCATGCCGGCAATATCGTAATGGCTGTCCCTGTAAAACCTTGCCGCAACGTCATAGTCGATATTTGGGGAAGGGGTCAGCGGGTTGCCGACACTATGATGCAATTGCACTGTAACGTTCCGTTCATCTTCTTCCACTGTTTCCAAGTAGACATCATCAGCAGAAGCCACATCGGCTTTCCGGAATTTCTTGCGCCAATCATAAGCGATACTGATGCCGACGTCTTTAGTGAATTTGATGGCAGCGTCGCTTTCCTTCAAGTCGATATTGAAGTTCACTTGCGTCCGGTAATGGGAAGAATCGGCGTCAAACCCTCGATCGTCACCTGAAAAATAGCGGTTGAATGACAATAGATTGGGATTGAGCAAAAAGTCATCAGGCAAGAATGTGCTATAGCGGAAATCCCATTTAAGGTTCTGGTCTTCGACATCCGTTGTCGGTGAACCCGATAAGAGATAATCGGCAGAGGCTAATTCAAAGGTAATACCGAACTTTTCCATGGCCGCTTCATCTTGTGAAGACTTTATATTGAGCAAGCCGAAAACATGGGCAGCCAGGGATTTTTCTTTACTGAAAGTGGATTCGGATTTTTCAAGAGGCCGTTTGGCTCTTACCTGATACGTGTGCCCGATTTCTTTCGAAGCACTGTAATCGGAGAATTGGTTTTTTTCGGTAGTGCCGATCAATTGTCCATCCCGATAAATTTCGAATTCCTCAAGCCCTTCAATGGCACTCCAGGCCAATGAAATTTTCGGGTTGGAAACAATGGCAGTGACGGCGGCCCGCTCGAGGAGGTTGTTGCAGTCCTCAGACCGGTTTTCGGTAGAGGTCCGCATTTTGATCCGTTCTTTGGCGGTCCCAGACGCATCGAGCCGTTCGATTGTGTACGTGTAAAGTTCACCCGACTCCAAGCCAGTGTCCTGAAAAGAATTGCCTGTGCCGCTGTATATCGTTTCAGCATCTCTTTTCACTTTGCAGGTGTCGCCGGTATGGGTCCATTTAAACTCGATGATTGAATCTGTCTGATGCAGCAATTCGATTTCCAAGCTATCTTCTTTCGCATTCATCCGCTTCAGCTCCTTTAAAAGGGTATGTTAGGCTATACCCGCTTGTGGAAACTCCTGAACCTTTTCTTTGGATGTCTGAAGCGCCCTGCATGAATTTGCAAAGCACAGAAACAAATAGTATGTTTAAAAAAAGAATCTAAGACGGTAGACGGGTGCCGGCCTCATGAAGGAGGAAGAGAAAATGTCTTTGAAAGATATGAAAAAGCTGAGGAGCTTCCAGAATTTTGACGAGGCTGCTGAACACATCTTGCATATGCTCAGCAAGCAAATGAACATCAATACCTTATTTATTGCGAAAAACGACGGCATCACCAATAAAATCATCAAAGCGGTCAACACCAGAGAAGAGTTGGTGCAAGAAGGCAGCTCCACGCCTTTTGAACAGACTTTTTGCAGCCTGAGCGTCAATTATGGCGATGAGCCATTGAAGATTGACGATATCTCAAAAAGCGGAGATGCTGGAAAGCTCAAGATCGCTTCGCAATTCAATAACGGCTCTTTCATGGGAATTCCGGTTTATTATGAAAATGGCGACATCTATGGCACGATTTGCGGACTGGATAACCAGCCCTTCGACTTTACAGAAGAACATCAGCAAGCGTTTGAAATGATGTCAGCGCTTTTGACGTATGTATTGGAGCTCGAGAAAGCAAACGAACAAATCCAGTCGCTTTCCTCTCCGCTTGTGCCTGTTACGAAAGGCGTCTCCATCCTGCCAGTAATCGGGCATATCACGCCACGGCGTGCACAGGCGATTATTGAGGATGTGCTGGAGAAATGCGGCGTAGAAATGGATTATTTGATCATAGATGTTTCTGGCGTCACACAACTCAACTCGGAAGTGGGCAAGTATTTACTGATGCTTGTCAGTGCGTTGAAAATCATAGGTGTCACACCGGTCATTACCGGCATACAGCCATTCATGGCATTAAAAGTGCCACATTTCGCAGAGGCTTTAAAAGGTGAGATCATTGAAGCGAATCTTGAAACCGCGTTAAGCAAGCTCGGCTTCGTGCTGAAAAGAAAAGAACAATAAAAAAGTGGATTGGGCGATGCCCGATCCACTTTTTTTATTGTTCTTTGTCAAAAAATACATGGCGGAGTTGCCAGGAGTCGCTGATTTCCAGCAGACCGAACGAGTACTGGGGCTGGCGCCGCTTGTCCGTAGGGGAACCAGGATTGAAAAGCGTCACGCCGCCTGCATCGCGCATAACGGGGATATGGGAATGGCCGAATACGATGATGTCGACATTGTCGTCAGCGAATGCTTCAAACGCCCGCTGTTCCGTCGTATTGCGAATGCCGTCGCCGTGGATAACGCCAATTTTTAAGCCTTCAATCTCGAAAATCTTCTTCTTGCCGAACCTGTCGAGAATGTCCCAAGGGTCGACATTGCCAGTGACTCCGTCCGTTTCCGCGTAGGCCGATAATTCGTAAAAGACATCCATCGTCTGCCAGTCTCCGGCATGAATGATGAAGTCAGCCTTTTGGCATTCAGCAACCAACACCTGCGGCAGCTTTTTAGCGCGGATGGGAATGTGCGTATCCGATACAATGACGATCTTTTTCATGTGAGAGCCTCCCTCAGAGTGGATTTCTTACACTTTACCAAAAGAGCAAAGCGGAAGCCATTGATTATAAAAAAGGAAAACGGCAAAATAGAAGCAGGTGATTGAAATTGAACAAAAATAAGGAGGCAACGAGATGACAAGTAAGCGGAAAGTCAGCTGTTACATTGCGGCAAGCCTGGACGGTTTTATTGCGACAAAAAGTGATTCATTGGACTGGCTGTTCAAAGTGGAAATGGACGGGGACGCAGGGTATGCCGACTATATGGAAACGATTGATACTGTCGTTATGGGGCGCCGCACGTATGATTGGGTGATGGAACATGAGAACGGCAAGTATCCGTATCCCGATAAAAAATCATATGTATTTTCCAAATCGGCATCTGGCGCTGATGAGCATGTCACTTTTACCGATGAAGCGATTCCCGATTTTGTGGAGCGGCTCCGGAAAGAACCCGGAAAAGGCATCTGGGTCATTGGCGGCAGCCAATTGCTGCACGCTTTTCTGAAAGAGCGGCTTATCGATGAACTGATCATCTCGTATGCCCCGGTGCTAATCGGAGCCGGCATTCCGCTGTTTCAGCCGATGGACATGGAGACGGAGTTTACGTTATTGAGCGCAAAACAAACCGGCCAATTCGCCCAGCTGCACCTTATAAGGAAATAATGCATTACTGAAAATCCGAAAGCATCGCGCTTTCGGATCTTTTTATTGATTAAACAAAATCGCTTTCGCTTTTGCGATGACGTGGTCGTGGTCATCGTGGATAATGCAGTCTGCGTGTGTGAGGTTCGCACCTTCTTTTACGGCAAATGCGCGCGCGATCAGGGTCCCGGATTTTGATTTCTTTAAAAACGTCACATTCAAATCGATGGCGACGACTTTCGGCCGGCCGTTTTCATCGGGCGAAACGGCGTTGCGGAGCGCTGCGTCAGCGAGCGTAGAAATGATGCCGCCGTGTATGAATCCGGAACTGGCAGTAAAAACCGGCTTTATGGGCAACGTCAATTTAACGCTCGTGTCGGTGATCCGTTCGTATTTCACTTCAAGGAATTCATCAAAAGGCTGTGGAATGAACATGGCATTACCTCCTTGGGACATTCGTGTGTGATAAGGTATTCGCTTTAAAGCTAAGGGATTCCTTTTTAATAAAGCCTCACTTAAGGCTTTTCTCATATAAATATTGCAAAAATGATGGAAAATTGTCCCTTTCCAAGAAAGCATACGACTTTAGAACGTTCCATATGTTTGAAATCAAGTAGGTCTGTCGGGTTTCTTCCTTTACTGTCAATCTTTATACTGAATGGAAGGGATTGTCTAACTATTCCCTAAATAGAAGGGAGCAAAAACATGAAGATTTTCAAGAAGCTTGCATTTTTATCAATGACTTTATTCTTTTTAAGTTTTTCTCAAACGGACGCGCAAGCCCATGCACCCGATTTGCATACGGGGGTCAGCGGCCATGAAGTGTCTGCCTTGCAAAGCCAGTTGAAGAAACTTGGTTATTTCGATACTAATCCGACCGGGTACTATGGTTCCATTACTAAAAACGCGGTCATTCGTTTTCAACGTGATTTTGGCGTTCCGGCGACCGGCTTTACCGGCCCGATGACACGCAGTGAAATGAAAGAAGTGGAGATGTTGGCGCGTACTGTCTACGGAGAAGCGCGTGGGGAAAGCTATACCGGCCAAGTGGCTGTGGCAGCTGTTGTTTTGAACCGCGTGTCTTCAAGTAAGTTCCCGAACTCTACATACAATGTCATTTTTCAGCCTAATGCGTTTACCGCAGTAAGCGATGGCCAATATCGAATGAACCCGAACTCAACAGCTTATAAAGCGGCGCGGGCTGCGATGTTGGGATCAGATCCGTCAGGCGGCGCGACGTATTATTACAACCCTGCCGGTGTTACAGATTCATGGATTTATTCACGTTCGGTCATTAAGAAAATCGGCAAGCATTACTTTGCAAATTAATAAAAAGTAGAAGGGCTGGAAGTTCCAGCTGGCAAGCTGCCGGGAAAACCGGTGGCTTTTTTATGCTTTTTCATTCTGACACAAGGGATGTTCTGTGTGGGAATGACTTTTGCATGGTTGGAATGTATATAATGGAGACAGAACGAATGGAAGGTGGAATAAAAGATGGCTGATCATACAAAAGGCGGGCTGCCGCCAAAAACCTGCACCATTGAACGTTTAGTAACAAATGAAAAAGATGTGCAAAAAGTGCTGGCTGGCTTGAAAACAGCTACGCGGCGCAATGGCCGCTACGCAGATATCGGAGAAGTGATGGTGCTGGAAGGGCGCGAATTCACCGTAGAGCGGGTATATGCGGAAACACTTGGAGATTTGAACGAGGAGAAAGCGCGCCAAGAAGGCTTTGATAGCGTTGAGGGTTACAAGCAATCGATTTTGAAATTCCACCCGGGGATGCCGTGGCTTCCTGAAATGGGCGTCTGGGTCCATGAATTTAAAGAGATACAGAAATAGATAATATGTATACCGTGATTTTATATCTCCACATATTCAGTGCGATTTTATCGATTGGTCCGTTTTTTGTGTTGCTTCCGCTGGTGAAGCGGATGGAGGGCGTGGAAGAGGTTGTCCTAAAATCGCAGATTGCCACTTTTAGATCAGCTGTCCGGCTCGTCAAACATGCCGGGCATGTGCTGGTGGCCACCGGCGCCTTGCTCATCTGGCAAAGCGGCTGGGCATGGGCGGATTCCTGGATCGCCTTGACGCTCGCTGTAATGGTCGGTTCCATTTTCTTTCTGGCGCGGGCATTTAAGCCGGTGCTGCGGAAATTCGAGGAGCCGAACGCAGACCGCAAGGCATTGCTGCGTAAGCTGAACCGATCAATTTGGCTTTACGTTCTCTTGCTGGGATTGATGCTGTGGCTGATGGTGGCGAAACCCGCTTTCTGGTAAGAAGCGAAAAAAGACAATGCCTGGTGCGAATTTGCACCAGGCATTGTCTTTTTCTATTGTCGTCTTTGATTAGCCTTTTACTGCTCCAGCTGTCATGCCGGCAACAAAGAAACGCTGCAGGAAGACGTAAGCGATGACCATCGGTGCAGAAGCGATGATGACGCCGGTGAACAGCATCGGGTAGTTTGTCGAATACTGGCCTTGGAACTCGAGCAATGCGAGAGGCAGGGTTTTGTACGCATTGTCCGTGATGAACAGCAAGGGGTAAAGCAGGTCGTTCCAATGCATCACAAACAGGAAGATGGCAGTGGCCGACAAAGACGGCAGCGACAGCGGAATGGCGACTTTCGTGTACATTTGCCAATTGCCCGCGCCATCAATGGTGGCAGCCTCAAATAATTCCTTTGGCAAAGTTTTCATAAAGCCGGTGAGGATGAATACCGCTATCGGCAGCGTGGATGAGATGTTGACCAAGATCAATCCCACCAGGCTGTTCGTCAGCCCGAAATCGAGCATCAGCGAATACAGCGGCACCATGATGACCTGCGCAGGCACCATCATGCCAAGCGTGAACAAGATAAACATGACGTTGCCCATCCAGCTATTGAGCCGTGTGATGCCAAAAGCGATCATTGACGCGAAAAGCAAAGTCAGTGTGACAGAAAAAAGTGTCACAATCGTACTGTTCATAAAATAACCGGCCATCGTTTGTTCTTGGAAAATCGCAATGTAATTATCAAATTTGATGCCGCCTTCAGGAAAGCCAAGCGGATTGGCGAATGTCTCCTGGAGGGTTTTGACTGACGTCAGTATTACGACCAACAACGGGATCAAAATTAACAAAGCATAGACGATGAGGGAAAACCTTCGGAAAAGCACACTGTTTTCCTCCTTTCATTAATAAGAGACCCGATCCGATCGCAATGCTTTGAATTGCAGAAACGTGATAAAGGCGATGATGATCATGAAAATGACCGAAATGGCGCTGGCGTAGCCGAATTGATAGCCTTCGAACGCAACGCCGTAGATATAGGTGGCGATGATTTCTGTCGAATAATTGGGGCCGCCACCGGTCATTGCAAACACCAAATCGAACGCTTTGAATGACTGGATGGTCGTATAAGCCACAACAATGGTTGCAGAAGGCGCAAGCAACGGCCAAGTGACTTGGCGGAACGTTTGCCATTTGCTGGCCCCTTCAATTTTCGCCACTTCATACATTTCCTGCGGAATCGCCTGCAAGCCGGCAACGAAAATGATGAGCATCTGGCCCGCATGGAACCAGACCTGTGTAATTGCCAGCGAGTAGATGGCGATGTTGGCATTTCCGAGCCAGTTTTGCGCCAGGAAATCCAGGCCGATGGTCGACAGGCCGCGATTAAGGATTCCAAGGGAAGGGTCGTAGATGAACGCCCAGATGAACGCTACAGACACCGAAGACAGGATCGTCGGAAAAAAATACAACGCACGCAGAAAAATAGTGGTTTTTGTATTTTTTAACATGATTAAGGCAAACGCCAATGCGACAAGCGTCTGAAAAATGACAACGACAAACATGAATTTCAAGTTATTGCCGATGGTTTTCCGGAAAATCGAATCCGCTGTGAAAGCGCGCTGGTAATTGTCGATGCCGACAAATTGAAACGCATCGCTGAAGCCGTCCCAATTTGTGAAAGAATAGAATAATGCACTGACCGTCGGATACAGAAAAAAGACGCTGTATAAGAGGAGGCCAGGCAAGAAAAATAGATAGATGGATTTAGGTGTTCTCATAATCTCATTCCTTGTTTTCGTCTACGATTTTTTGGGCAGCTTCAGCTGCAGCTGCAGGTTCTTCTCCGCCCAGGACATTTTCAATCGAGCTAAGTACGGCTGCTTCGATTTGCGCGTTGGTGATCAAAAAGCGCGGCTGGAATCGTGTTTTCTTTTCGTCAATCCAATAAGCGGTATTTTTCAACGCGTCTGATTCGTAGGTGACGTCAGTAACCGTCAAATGCTGGCCAGTTTCGTTTGCATATTTAGATGCAACTTCAGGCTGGCTCAAAAACTCGATAAATTTCTTCGCTTGCTCTTTCTTCTCTGACTTGCTGTTGACTGCGAGCATGAAAGTCGCAGTGTTGATGCCTTCGTAGACCGCTTCACTTTCTTCTACTGTAATCGGTGCCAGCAAATCCAATTGCAAGTCGGGATTCAGTTTCAAGAGGGAAGCCATATGGTAAGAACCAGTCGCAATCATGGCAGCTTCTTCATTGGCTACCATCGACATTGCAGCATCTGCATTGGTGCCTAAGGCATTCTCCTGAATATAGCCTTTGTCAGCCAATAATTTGAAGTCTTCCAGAGTTTTAACCCACCATTCGTTTGTCAAAGACTCTTCGCCACTTTGCAATTTGGCGAAAATTTCCTCATCAGGGGCATTGTTCATCATCATGCTGTTCATAAATTGGTTCGGTCCGATGTCCGCGCCAGGGAAGGCAATCGGCGTGATGCCATTTTCAAGCAAGGTATCAGCCATCTCCTGGAACTCTGTCCAGCTTTTCGGAGGTTCCAATCCTAGCTCATCGAACATGCCTTTGTTGTAGACGGGCATATTGAAAACGAGCTGATAAGGGACCGCGTATTGCTTGCCGTCTTTTTGTCCGACTGCAATAAGGTTTTCATCAAAGTTAGCGATGAACTCCTCGCCGCTCAAATCTTCAAACAGGCCGGCGCTTTGAATCGATTCGAACTGTGCGCCAGGGAATGAGGTAAAGACATCTCCTGTCGCACCGTCTGCAAGCATCCGCTGGGCAGTGCCTTGGTATTGGTCGGATGGATAGATGTTCATTTCCACCGTGATGTCAGGGTTAGCGCTTTCAAATTCAGTGATGATTTCATCAAGGACCGCTTTATCTTCGCCGCGCCAATGAATGAAGCTGATTTTCGTCTTGTCGCCAGAGTCTCCGCCGCTTTCGGCGCCATCCCCGCCGCTTTCTCCGGCACATCCGGATAAGATCAGCAGTAAAGTTAAAAATGCGGTTGCTAAAAACCAATGTTTTTTCATCTTTTTGTTGCCCCCTCATTTAGTTAATGGACTCGCTTAGTATTAGATTACCTTAAAATGGCTTGCAGAAACAGAATTATCATATTATTTTGCTTTCAGTTGACAAAATCGGCTGGATTTCATAAGATGAGGTCAACCTTTTTGTACGGATTAAGGCAGAAGGTGCCGGATGGGCACCGCCGATGTACAGCTGAGTTGAGCATAGTTGAGCAAATCGCCGAATAAGAAGAGTAGCATGTGAAAGCCTCTCAAAGAGAGCCAGTGTCAGGTGGAAACTGGCGGGGCGCACATGTGAATGGACTTATGAGTGGCCCCTTGAAGTTGGAGTAGGGAGGCCCGTTTCCCCCGCGTTACTGGGGTCAGAGGAAAAGCTGGTTCAGCTTTGACATGAGGTGGCACCGCGGTTAAATCCGCCCTCAGCAAGGGATATCCTTTGCTGGGGGCTTTTTTGTTTTAGCCAAGAAGATCGACAAGCAGAGGAGATGAGCAGAGATGAAAATGAAAAAGATCGAAGGAGATTCATTGACGCCGATTGCGGTGTTCAACCGTTTAGCAGGACCTCGCAAATGCCTGCTGGAAAGTTCGCTGAAAACAACGGCTACAGGCCGCTATTCTTTCATTGGGGCAGACCCTTCTAAGGCTTATATCGGAGAAGGGGAAACATTGAGGGAAATGGATTTCAGGTCTGGCAAGGAAACTTTGCATACTGGAAAACCACTTGAACTTTTAAAAAGGCTGATGCCGGTGCGGGAAGCAGTTGTCGAAGGGCTGCCGTTTACGGGAGGCGCGCTCGGCTATATCGGCTACGACGCAATTGGCGTCTACGAACCGGTCGAGGCAGCCGTAGAGAATAGCTTGCAGATGCCCGATATCCATCTCCAGCTCTACGAAACAATCATCGTTTTCGACCATGTAAAGCATGATGCTACGATTATTTCATTTGAAGGTAAAGTCGAAGAGATTGAAGCGCAGTTGCGCGAGCTGGAAACGGAGAGAGCGGAAATGCATCAGCCGCCGTTGGCTTTCAGTTCGAAAATTGACGCCGAAGCATTCCGCAAGCAGGTGGAGCAGGCGAAAATGCATATCCGGAAAGGCGATATCTTTCAAGTGGTGCTGTCGCAGCGCTTGTCTGCGGCCTACGCGGGAGATGCCTTCCAGCTATACCGCAAGCTGCGCAAGCAGAATCCGTCGCCTTACCAATTCTTTATTGATTTCGACGGCTATGCGGTCGTCGGTGCTTCACCGGAAAGCTTGCTGACAGTCCGAGGCGGCCATATGATTACGAACCCGATTGCAGGGACGCGCAAACGCGGCCGTACGGAAGCGGAAGACGCTGCGCTTGCTGAAGAGCTGGCCAATGATGAAAAAGAGCAGGCGGAGCATAGGATGCTCGTAGACCTCAGCCGCAATGACGTCGGCAAGGTAGCGGCGATCGGATCAGTGAAAATTCCGAAATACATGGCTATTGAACGCTATCAGCACGTTATGCATCTTGTTTCAGAAGTCACTGGAGAACTCAGTAAAGCGATGCATCCGCTTGACGCACTCGTCTCCTGTCTGCCTGCAGGCACGGTATCCGGAGCTCCGAAAGTCCGGGCGATGCAATTGATCCAGCAATTTGAAACGGAGCGCAGAGGCGTTTACGGCGGAGCGGTCGGTTATATCGGTTTCAACGGGAATTTGGATGTGGCGCTCGCAATCCGCACATTCGTCGTCAAAGACGAACAGGTCCATGTACAAGCGGGTGCCGGCATCGTCCATGATTCGGATCCGCAATCGGAATACGAAGAAACGCTTCATAAAGCGCGTTCCTTGACGGAGGTGTTCGGATGATTTTGTTGATTGATCATTTTGATTCGTTTACTTATAACATTTATCAGGCAGTGGCTGAAGCAGGCCACGAGGTCGAAGTGGTGCGCTATGGCGTGCTCAGTGCAGAAGAGATCATCGCCAAACAGCCATCCGCGATTATCTTGTCGCCCGGGCCTGGCCACCCGGACGCTTTGCCGGAATCGATCCGGCTTATCCATGCGGCCTGCGATTCCATACCGATTCTAGGCGTGTGCCTGGGCCATCAGCTGATCGGAGCCGCTTTTGGCGGAGAAGTCGCTGAGGCGCCGGCAATCAGGCACGGAAAAGTGTCCGACATTGAACATAACGGAAGGGGCCTCTTCAGCGGTCTTCCAGAGCCGCTTCCTGTGATGCGCTATCATTCGCTGGCATTGAGCGCAGAAACGGTGCCGGACTGCCTGGAGGTGCAAGCGACCGCTCTTGACGACGGCTCTATCATGGCGGTCAAGCATAAAAACCATCCGGTTTACGGATTTCAATTTCATCCAGAGTCAATCGGCACACCAGCCGGTGCGGACTTAGTAAAAGCGTTTTTGGCACTGATTGCAGAAAAAACAGCTAGTCAATAAAGCAAAAAGGCGGCCCGGGAGATTTCACGGGCCGCCTTTTATTTATTTTCGGATGACAGGCATGGTGCAGCAGCGGAACGCACCGCCGGATTTGATGATTTCGGAAAAATCGTTTTCGATAACGTGAAAGCCGTGCTGCCGCAATTGGGCGTTTACTTCGCTGTTCTGCGGCTGGCTGAAAACACGGCGGCCGCCAATCGACAAAACATTCGTGCCAAGCGCAAACTGTTCTTCGCGGTTGACGGGGATCAAGGTGTAGCGTTCGGCGAGCATGGAGACGGTCTCGCTGCTCAACGCTTCTGGAAAAATCAGCGCCTCAGTCGGCGACAAGATATTGAAGACACAATCCAAATGCAAATAACGTTCGTCAAAATGGACAGGAATGACCTGGAACGAAGGAAGCTTTTGTTCAAGCTCCTGAATCGCCTTTTCTGAGGTTCGGCTGCTGATGCCGACAAAAATCGTATCTTGGTCGATGAGGACATCGCCGCCTTCAACGCGGTGGCTGCCAAGAGATTGGAAACGGATCTGGCGCTTGGCCAGCCATTTCTGCAATTCTTCTTCTTCACCTTGGCGGATAGATGCGGCCATATCACCGATGAATACTGTATCTTCTATCGTAAACCCGATGTCGCGTGTGAAAACTTGTTCAGGAAAATGGTCAGAAGGCTCGAGCATTGCAGTTTCCACTCCGTATTCCTGCAGCGCCGCAACAAACTGGCGGTGCTGGAACATCGCCGTTGCGACGTCTATGTTCTCCTGCTGATAACGCTTTTGCACATCGTTGATGATTTCCTTGATTTCCATGTATTTAGGCGGACAAAGCAGTACGAGGCGCAGCGGATCATATTCGCTTCTGCACGAGGCAGAAGGGGTTTCTTTTGGATGAGATGACATAACGGGTTCCTCCCAAAAAGCTCTTTGATAAGGTACCATTCCCTAATGAAATAAAGCTTAAAACATTAATCAGCGATATAATGGAAGGGAATCTATAAAGGGCAATCAGGGGGAATTGAAAATGGAAATCATTCAGTCGAATGGGCAAGAGGAACGGGACTTTATCCGCTCGAAAGTAATTGAGCATAATATGCAAAAGCTGGGCGAAAATGCGCGTGCACTTGGCGGGCCAATCGGGTTTGTTGTCCGCGGCAGCGGGGGTGAAATCCTCGGCGGCATAACCGGAACAGCGTATTGGGGACATATGCACATCGATTTCTTATGGGTGGACCCGCAATGCCGCGGCCAGCGGATTGCCGAACAATTGATGCAGGCCATCGAGCAATATTCCCGTGAGCGCCAGTACCGGCTGCTGGTAGTCGATACTTTCAGTTTTCAGGCGCCGGAGTTCTACAAGAAACAAGGATTCCGGGAGTTCGGCGTGCTCCATGACCATCCAGAAGGGCACAGCCAGTATTATTTCGAGAAGCGGCTGGCGGACTAGGAAGAGTTTTTCTACAGAAAAAAACAACCCCCAGCATCGATTCGATGCTGGGGGTTAAAACATGCTATTGCTCTTGGTAAAACACTTTGTCGACGTTGTATTTCGCTTTTTGGGTGTTGATCAAATATGTTTCGTAAATGTCGCGCTCCATCGGGTCTTCAACGACCGATACCGTGATGCGGTAAACTTCATCGCGGTGGTTTTTCAATGGTGATACGCTGTCTTCAAAATGCTTTTTAACGCGCTGGCGAAGTTTGCGGGCCTTCCCAACAAACAATAAATCGCCGCTATGGTTGAAGAACTGGATGATACCGCCCTTGTCGCGCGGAATCTCATGCAGGTCGATAAACCCGTAAAGCGGTTTGACGACAGCCTCGTCGCCGATGATTTCCTGTTTGCGTTGTGTGATTGTCACATCCGCTTTTGGTGGTTGAATATTAATCATACTTATCACGTCCTCTATTATCGTAATGCTTATAGTACCACAAGAAGGCGCAGAAATCCATGGGCTCTTTTCTGCGCCTGTACTGGCATATGTTTAGAGGGAATCGAGTTCTGCGCCTGCTTCATTGCTGCCTTGCAGTACTTCGAATGTTTTCCGGTATGTGTTGGGACGATCCAGCACTTCCACGAGAATGTGCGCAACGTCGGCACGCGGAATCGAGCGGTCGCCGATTGACGTGAATCCGCCAGCGGAGACTTCAATATGTGCTGTTTTTTCTTCATTGGAAAGGGCACCTGGGCGGACGATTGTGTAGTCCAGGCCGGTTGCCTGGAGAAGATCGTCTGCGGTGCGTTTAGCCACCAGATAGGGCTTCATTTCTTCGCCGCCGGAATCCGGATCTGCCGAACCCATCGAGCCGAGCTGAACAAAGCGCTTCACGCCCTTATCCTCTGCGTATTTTGCTGCTTTCGCGGCACCCCATAAATCGATTGTAAGTGTTTTGTCCGCTCCTGTGGAAGGGCCGGACCCTGCAGCAAAGATGACGGCGTCCGCGTTGTCGAATGCCGAACTGAAATCTTTTTCCAAATCGCCGATGACCACGTCAGCTGCTCCCAATTCCTTCAGGTGCGCAGCTTGCTCTTCTTTTCGAACAAGCGCAATGGCTTCATGCGAAGAATCGGATAGTTCTTTTACAATGTGCCGGCCTACTTGGCCGTTTGCTCCAATTACCAATACTTTCATGTATTTTCACTCCTTCTGTAATCTGTGTCTTCTAGAAGTATTCCCTCGACGACTTAAGGTAAACGGACGTTTTGTGAAGGATAGTGAAATGCGCCTTCCCATTTTTTTCGGCTTACGCTATCCAAAAAACTGCAGACAGGCTAAAATAAGGGAATGGAGGTGTTACAATGGATTTTGCAAATTTTAGTTTTCACGCAATACAAGACCCGACCGGCATCATGGTAGGGAGCCGTTATGAATTTTTGGTGGATGTTGAAGTTGATGAAGATGACGAGCTTTACACGGCTGGCGGCCTTGAGCTGCGTGTGATCTTAGCAGTTGACGACAATGGCGCTCGAATCGCGCATTATAATTTTGTGGATAAACTTTCCAAAGAAATTTTGGAATTCGGACTTGAAGAAGACGAAGAGCAAGAAGTCCTCGCGTTCTGCCAGGAAAAACTATAAAAAAACACAATAAAAAGCCCCCCGGCCAATTTGGCCGGGGGGCTTGATCATTAGATTTTCACGTCAATTTTTGCATCTTTTTTCAATTCATCAATGCGTTTCGCAACAGCTTCCTGAGATTTTTCCTGTTCAAGCGACTGGCGGATCATTGGCTCCATTTCTTCGAAAGGCGGAGCTTCCTCTTCTGATGTCGATTTGAATTGGTCGTAAGCCGCTGTCAATTCCTCATCCGTGATTTCTTCGGTTTTCAATTCTTTGGCAACATATGCTTCATACGTAATCTGTTCGCTGAGCTGCTTTTCAATGTCTTCGAGCGTATAACCGCTTTCTTTAAGTGCCTTATTCATGGCATCTTCGCTTTCAAACTGTCCCTTAAGCTCTTCAAGGCGTTCTTTTACTACAGCATCATCTGCTTTATGCCCTTTATCGGCGGCATCCTGCAAAATCAGTTTATTGCCAACAATGACATCGATCGCTTGGTCTTTCACCATTGTGGCATTTTCTTCTTCTTTCATGTCTGTGCCTTGCGTGGCCATTGAAGTTTCTAATTGGCGCGCCACGCTATTATAGACATTGCCCAATACTTCTTCGTCGTTGACTACAACCACTACATCTTCTTCGGCCGGCAGTTCAAGCTCTGTCTTCTGCTCAGCAGCAGCCTGTTCTTCTGTGGCTTTTGCTGTATCTTCTTTCGGTGCAGTTTCTTCATTATCTGAACATGCGCCAAGCACGGCTGCTAGCAGCAGGGGCGCAAATACGAATTTCATTTTCTTGATCATATTAGGAAAAACTCCTCTTCACTTTGTCTCGTTACAGTTAACCATATTTAACAGCAGGTTACAAATAGTTCGGTACTGCCGCCAAGAGGAACGGCCAATTCTGTATAATGGAAGCAGCGCTAGAAAACAGTTGATTGGGGATAGTGAATTGAGTAGATACTTCACCCGCGCCACCGCTTTATTGGTTTTTCTGGTGCTCATTTGGGGCGTCAGCTGGTCGATTTACAAAATGGCGCTCGACTACACCCCGCCGATTTTATTTGCTGGAGCACGCTCGTTTTTAGGCGGGCTGCTTTTGGCTATTGTCTTGCTGCCTGCATGGAAACGCATAAGGTGGCGGGAAAATTGGCCGGCATATTGCATTTCAGCATTGTTCAATGCGGTGCTCTTCTACGGATTGCAAACCGCAGGGCTGGAATACTTGCCAGGTGGACTGTTTTCGGTTGTGGTCTACTGCCAGCCAGTCCTGATTGGTGTTTTTGCTTGGCTGTGGTTGGGCGAAAACATGACCATTTTGAAATTCTCGGGACTTCTGGTCGGCTTTTTCGGCATATTGGCAATTAGCGCGGACAGCTTAACAGGCGCCATTTCAGTGGTCGGCATAATCATGGCGCTGTCGGCGGCGCTCAGTTGGGCGCTGGGCGTCATATATGTGAAAAAGGTGGGCAAGCGGGTTGATTCGATGTGGATGGTGTCAATGCAATTTCTGATTGGCGGTGCAGTGCTGCTCGCTGTAGGAAGCTTTTTTGAGGAGGGTTCTGATATCATCTGGAACCTGCCTTATTTCATCGGCCTTGGGTTCGGTGCGACATTGGGAGTGCCGATTGCCTTTGTCATCTATTTTCACTTGATGAATAATGGCGAGGCCAGCAAGGTAGCGGCCTTCACATTTTTGGTGCCGCTTATTGCCGTGCTGGCTGGTGCTGTGTTTATGGATGAAGAAGTTACCAATACACTGGCATTGGGGCTTTGTTTAATCATTCTCAGCATCTACTTGGTCAATAAGCGCCCCCGCAGGCAAGGGCTGCCGTAGCCTGCTGAATGGAATGCAGGTAATTTCAGGTGCCGCAAATGCCCAATGACTGGTATAGTTATAATTGTATTTAAATAAACATTCAAACAATGGAAACCATCATCGGGAGGCGCTCATATGGAAATCAGAAAAAACATCTTACCGCGTAAAACTTTGGATACAATCCAGCCTTATTCACCGGGTAAACCAATTTGGGAAGTACAGAAAGAATTGGGCTTGGACCGCGTCATCAAATTGGCATCAAATGAAAATCCGCTAGGCCCATCTCCGAAGGCAGTAGAAGCCATCAAAAAGAGTTTGGCGGAATTGAACCGCTACCCCGATGCTGATGCAACGGCTTTAAAAACAGCCATCGCCGAGCAATACGGTGTAACAACGTCGCAAATCATCCCGACAAACGGTGCGGACGAATTGATCACGCTCGTTTCGGAAGCATTCTTGGAACAAGGGGACGAAATCATCGTGCCGTCGCCTTCATTCAGTGAATACGATTTTGGCGCGCACATCATGGGGGCAAAAGTGGTGCCGGTGCCATTCGCGGAGAACTTTGAGTTTGACGTTGATGCCATTTTGGCTGCCGTTACGAATAAAACCAAAATCATTTATATCTGTACGCCGAACAATCCGACTGGCACAATCATGGCCAAAGCGGATATTGAAAAAGTGCTCGACGCAGTGAATGATATCTTAGTTGTTATTGACGGGGCTTACAGCCACTTTGCTGATGTGCCGGAATACACAGAAGGCGTTGAATTCGCCAAAGCTGGTTACCCAGTCATCGTACTGCAGACTTTCTCGAAAATTTACGGCATTGCGGGACTGCGCGTGGGCTTCGGCATCGCGCCGGAAGAAATCATCCAATCGGTCCTGAAAGTGAAAGAGCCGTTTAACGTCAATGCTTTAGCGCAAACAGCCGCTACAGCTGCAATTACGGATACGGAACACGTGAACGCGTCCCGTGAAGCTAATAAAGCAGGGCGCGAGCTCTTTTATAAAACGTTTAAAGAACTGGGTCTGAAGTATACGGAAAGCGAAGCGAACTTCGTTTTGGTGGAAGTCGGCCCGAACGGCGAGGAAATATATAAAGCCCTCATGGCGCAAGGTGTCATTGTCCGCTACGGCAAAACGTGGGGCTTGCCTGAATTTATCCGTGTTTCGGTCGGTACACCGGAAGAAAACAGATTCTTCATTGAAGTATTGAATGGCTTATTGGCCAAACAGGCATAAAATAGCGGCGCTGAATCCATTTTGGATTCAGCGCTTTTTTTATGCCTGGCGTCGTTCCATTTTGTTTATCAGCAGCCGAAACCGGGAAAATTTATAGGATAAAGCAAGTTATGGAGGATGGCTGACATGCGATACGATTGTGTAATAATTGGAGGCGGGCCCGCAGGCTTGAACGCCGCTTTGGTGCTTGGAAGATCGAGGAGGAAGACATTGATTTTCGATGACAATCACGGCCGCAACCTGGTGACCCGGGCGTCCCATGGATTTATCACCCGGGACGGCATCCAGCCATCGGAATTTAAACAGCTGGCATATGAAGAAATAGCCAAATATGATTGTGTCGAGCTAAAGAAAGACCGGATTGCCGATATCGAACATGTGACAGACACCCATTATGTATTGACGTCAGCAAAAGGGGAAGTCTATCACAGCATCAAAGTTCTGCTCGCAACGGGGCTGAAAGAAGAGCTGCCCAATATACCCGATATTGAAAATTATTATGGCACCAGCTTGTTCAGTTGCCCTTATTGCGACGGCTGGGAGCTTCGGGACGGGCCTCTTGCGGTCATAGCGGATAGGAATGTATTTGAATTGGCGAAGAAAGTCTTTACGTGGAGCAAGGATTTGGTGGTTTTCACGGATGGGGTAGGGCGGCTGGAATTGGAAGACCGCGATAAGCTGGAAGCAAAAGGGATCCTTGTATACGAAGAAGCCATCAACGGCCTTGAAGGGGAAGATGGGCAGTTGCGCAGCGTCCGCCTTGAAGACGGCACCTTAATTGACCGAAGCGGCGGATTTGTCACGCCGCACTGGAGCCATGCAACTCCTTTTGCCAAAAAGCTCGGCTGCAGATTGAATGCCCACGGCGGCATTCTGACGGACGGTTATGGCCGTACCAACGTTTGGAACGTCTATTCCGCGGGTGATGCGTCATTGATTGTCCCGTCACAGCTCATCATTGCGGCAGGGGAAGGAAGCGCCGCAGCAATCGGTATAAATGGAGATCTGACAAATGAATACTTCGACACCGATTTCCCTGAAGAAGACGATGAGTAATCCAGTTTGCCGGCCCGACTTGATTGCGCATTGCGTAAAGGGTGCGATAAACTTTATAAAAAGAGCAACCGGGGAGGCGGCTTAGCATGTCTCAAGCAGGGGTATTGTCATCGATCGTTTACATCGATACGGAACGATTCATCGAAGCTGGCAAAATGCGAATTGTCCAGAATGAATACAGTCTTCAATTATTTGAAGATGAAGTGGTCGCTTCAGCATCCGTTTTCAAGTTGCTGAACGTCTGGGATGTTTCTTATAAATCGTTTTCGCAAGATGCCAATTTGCTGTATCTGCATACGCATAGAGGGGTCATTACTTATAGGGTTCATGAAGATCCGGATCATTTCATAAAAACCTTTAAAAAATTGAAGAACAGTTATTATTGAAGCCTGAAGAAATTTTGGGCTTTTTGTTTTGGCTCAATATTTTACTGCCAAAAACACAAATTTGTGTTAAAATTCAGAAAATAGTATCGGAAAATGGGATGGAGGAGACAAGGCATGGAGAACATCATTGAAACGGCTGACCAATGGGTTGAACGGGTGAATGCCAAAGATGTCGCCGGCGTATTGGCGGTTTCCGACCACAATATAGAAATGATCGGCCCAGCAGGCAGCGTAGTCGGGCATGATACGCTTAAGCAATGGGTGGAAAACTCTCACATCCACTTGGCGACCCAAAACCGTTACGCAAAAAAGGACAAAGTAATTTATGAGCAGGTAGGCACGTGGGATGACAAACGGGGAGAAGTGGTCATCTATACCTATATGGAGGTAAAAAACAATAAAGTATGCGAAATAGCGCGCTACGATACACTTGATGATGCTTTTGGCAGCAGTGGCTTAAGCGAGGAAGATAAAATTTGAAAATCCCTCGCCTGAAAGAAATCAGGCGAGGGATTTTTTTCTTCAGTTTCGGCTTTCGGCAAGGATGGACTCCAACTTATCCCAATGTTTGATGCGCGACAACTCCACGTGGCAGGTAAAAGATTAGTCCCACATGACTACGGTGAGTGATCAGCTAATTCACTAAGAAGAAAAAATTTTTGTAGCTTTTTCATTGCGCTGAACCCAGGTGCAAGCTGTGGAAAAAGGGGTTGTTTATAAACTTTAAATTTTCTGAATAAGGGGGTTGATTTTGGAAGGGCTTTCATTTATACTTTCACTAAACCGATTTACTAAACCGGTTTAGTAGCGAGGTGAACTGGTGAAAAAAATAACGATGCAAGATGTGGCTGAAAAAGCCGGAGTCTCAAAGAGCACTGTGTCCCAGTATATAAATAACCGATTTGAGTTTATGGCAGCACCAACAAAATTGCGGGTCGAACAAGCTATTAAAGAGCTGGATTACATTCCGAATTATGCAGCAAAAAGTTTGAAACAGAAAAAGTCCGGCACAATCGGTGTTATTGTAGCAAATATTCTTCACACATTTTCTACTGAAATCATTCGAGCCATTGAAGATTTTTGCGAAAAAAGCGGCTTTCATTTATTTGTATGCAATGCAGATGATCAGCCAAAAAAAGAAAGAGCCTATATCGATATGCTAATAGCTAAGCAAGTCGATGGACTAATTATTTTCCCGACAAACGGCAACGACGATTTGTACGAGCAGCTGAAAAAAGCGGGTTTTCCAATCGTTTTTGTGGACAGAAAGATCAACCAGCCAATTTTCCCGATGCTTCTCCTAGACAATGAAAGCGCTTCACAGATAGCGGTTTCGCAAATTGTAAAGAAAGGTTATAAAAAAATCGGCCTCGTTTCTACTTCGATTGCTAGTAAAGTGACGCCACGAGTGGAACGCATCAGTGGGTTTAAGAAAACGGTTAAAGAACTCGGCCTTATTCTTAGAGAGGATTGGATTATCGCTGAAGAGCGCAATCAAATTGGTGAAAAATTGCAAGAAGTATGGAATTCGAAAGACCGGCCGGAAGCCTTTTTTGCAACAAATGATTTGGCGTTGATTGAACTGCTGAAATTTGTGAAAAAGAATCAGTTGTCGATTCCAGAAGATGTGGGCATTGTGACAATAGATGATTCACCGTTCTTGGAGATTGTTGCCACTCCGATAACTGTCATCAAACAGCCGACATTTGAAATCGGCAAGGATGCGGCAGAGACGCTTTTAAAGCTTATTGAGAGCAAAGTGTTTGAAAAGGAATATGAAGAACGGCGGTATTCTCCGATTTTAGTTGAAAGAGAATCCATTTAAAGCAAGTAAGGAGTGTAGCAAAGTGTCTAGTGAATTTGGAGTATTAACAATAGGAGATGCCATGATTACGATGAACCCCACATCAACCGGGCCATTGAGGTATGTCACTCATTTTGAACGGAAAGTCGGAGGGGCGGAACTGAATTTTGCAATCGGCTGTGCCCGGTTAGGCCTTAAGAGCAGATGGATCAGCCGCTTAGGCAAAGATGATTTCGGAAAAGTGATCTTCAATTTTGCACGCGGCGAGGGAGTGGATGTGACAGCGGTGGAATTTGTCGAAGGCATACCGACTTCGTTGAACTTTAAAGAAATCCATGAAGGCGGAGCCGGAAAGACGTATTACTACCGGGAGCCATCGCCAGTTACTGCCATTACACCTGAAGACATCACAGAAGAACTTTTTGAAGGCATACAGGCAGTCCACCTGACAGGCGTCTACTTGGCCATCAACAAGCAGCATCTTTCAGTAGCTAAAAAAGTGATTGAGATCGCTAAACGAAAAGGCATTCTGATAGCGTTCGACCCGAACATCCGTCTGAAACTCTGGAGCATTGAAGAAGCCCGTACCGCTTATGAAGCGATATTCCCGGATATCGATATCCTCCTGACAGGCCTTGATGAAATACAGATGATCTCCGGAAAAGAGTCGCTCGAAGACTTGGCACGCTATAGCGAAATTTTTAACATAAAAGATTTAGTCATTAAAAATGGCGAGAATGGTTCCTTGCTTTACCGGGACGGCAATTGGATTACCGCTTCAGGATTTTCAGTCAATCCGGTGGACACAGTTGGAGCGGGAGACGGTTTTGATGCGGGCTACATTTATGGGGTTTTAAAAGGGTTGGATACAACAGCGCTGCTGCAATTCGCCAATGGGGTCGGAGCACTTGTGACGACGGTTTCCGGAGACAACGAAGGATTGCCTTATTTAGAGGATGTACAAAATTTTGTAGCCAATAAAAAAGCCGTCGAACGGTAAGGGAGGGCTTGGGCGATGAAAACACCTTTTACGGTTCTGGATGAAATGGAGCAAGTTCTGAAAGGGATCGATGCAACGCAATATGCTTCTTTGGTTCAATTGCTCTCGAGGGATTCCCGTTTTTTCATTTTCGGTGAAGGGCGTTCGGGATTGATCGGGAAAGCGATTGCGATGAGGCTGATGCATTGCGGCAAAACCGTCTACGTTGTGGGTGAAACCATTACGCCATCGATTCAAAAAGAGGACGTGCTTCTGCTCATTTCAGGATCTGGCAGTTCCGCTCACCTGAACGGCCTTTGCCAAAGCGCATTGAAACAAGGCGCCCATATCGCACTGGTTACGGCAACTAAAATGAAAATGCAAGAGGATTGGTGCAGCAGTGGACTCTTAATACCTGCTGCCACCAAACAGCGGAGAGCAGAAGAACCTTCTACCATCCAACCCTTAGGCAATCAATTCGACCAAGCGGTCCATTTGGTACTCGATGCTGCAATCATCGACGGCCCTTATGCGGTCCTTGCAAATGACAATGTCATCAAGAACCACACAAACCTAGAGTAGGAGGGACAGAATGGCGACTGTAACGGTTCCCCATCAAGAAGTTGAAGAACTTATCCAAAGCAAATTAGTTTCTGCGGGCGTACAGCAAGCACACGCTGCTAAAATAGCTGAAGTTCTGATCCATGCCGATCTAAGAGGGGTCAATTCCCACGGAGCGCTCCGAACTGAGCATTACGTGAGCCGCCTACAAGCCGGGGGCATCAAGCCGGATCCGGCAATTTCGTTTAAAGCGACGGGCCCTGTCACTGGCGTAGTAGATGGGGATGACGGATTCGGCCACTTGGTAGGCGATGTCGCCATGGGGTATGCAATCGAAATGGCCAAGGAGAACGGAGTTGGCATGGTCACTGCGATGAACAGCAGCCATTGCGGAGCGCTCAGTTATTTTGTCCAGGAAGCGGCGCAGCATGGCCTGATCGGTATTGCCATGACACATACCGACAAAATCATGGTTCCTTTCGGCGGAAAAGAGGCGTTTCTCGGCACCAACCCGATCGCTTACGGCGTCCCGGCAAAAACCGAAAAGCCGTTCATCCTGGATATGGCAACATCGACTGTCGCTTTAGGCAAAATCTTGCAGCATAAAGAAGAAGGTAAAAGCATCCCCGAAGGATGGGGCGTCGATGAGACGGGGGAAAGTGTGGCGGATCCTTCCAAAGTGATTTCCCTTTCGCCATTCGGCGGGCCCAAAGGCTATGGATTAGCCATGATTGTTGATATCTTCTCCGGCTTGCTGGCCGGTATGGCTTTCGGCCCTCACATCAACCAAATGTATGGGGATCTGGATAAAAAAAGAAAGCTGGGGCATTATTTCTGTGCCATCAACCCGTCCTTTTTCACTGACCCAGACCAGTTTTTGGAGCAAATGGATCGAATGATGAAAGAAGTCCGGGAAGTTCCGGCGGCAGAAGGGTTTTCTGGAGTTCTGGTGCCTGGAGAAATCGAACAGAAGAACGAAGAACGGAATTTGGCTGAAGGCATCAGTATTGCTGCGACAACGTATGATTACTTGAAGGCTCCGGCTTCCAAGAAATGATAAAACAAAATATTACATTCAAAGGGGAGAATAACATGAAGAAAAAATGGTTAACAGGAATTTGCGCATCGGTTTTAGTTTTGGGTGCATGCAGTTCAGATAATGCAAGCGAAGGCGGAGGCGAATCAGCTTCAGGCGAAACAATTGAATGGCGATTTGGTCACTTGGCAGATGAAAACCACATCTGGCACAAAACTGCACAGAAATTCGAAGAACTAGTAGAAGAAAATTCCGATGGGCAGATGGAAATCACGATTTATCCGAACAACTCGTTGGGCGGAGAAACAGATACGATCAACTCGATTCAAGCAGGAACTGCCGATATGGTAATTTCAGGTGAAACCTTGCAAAATTGGGCACCGAATGCGGCTTTGATGGCTGTGCCTTATGCATTCCGGGATCTTGAACACGTCCAAACTGTTGTAGAAGGTGAAATCGGAGAGCAGATCAAACAAGAAATCAGCGATGAAGCAGGCTTGACGGCGCTTTACTACCACACACGTGCGCCGCGGAACTTAACTTCAAGTGAACCGATCAAAACTCCAGAAGACCTAAAAGGATTCAGCATGCGGGTACCAAACGTTCCATTGTTCTTGGATGTTTGGCAAGCAGCAGGCGCGTCTCCACAGGTAATGGACTTTAATGAAGTATTCACTGGCTTGCAGCAAGGGGTAATCGACGGACAGGAAAATCCAGTTGACTTGATCCAAAGCGGTGGATTGGCGGAAGTTCAGGATTACGTGAATCGCACAGAGCACGTATATTCATGGATTTACATTCTGGTGGGCAACGAGCAATACAATGCACTTTCTGATGACTTGAAACAAGTCGTACAAGATGCCGCTACAGAAGCGCAGGCTTTGGGCGAGGAATTGTATGAATCTGAAATTTCCACAATTGAGCAGGAATTGGTGGATGCAGGTATGGAGTTCGTAGATGTTGACCAAGATGCGTTCCGTGAAGCGATGACGCCTGCGGTTGAATCTTCTTTAACACCTGAACAATTGGAGTTGTACGAACAGATCCTAGCTGCAGAATAACATGGGCATAAGGCACTTTTAGCCATCTGGCTAAATGTGCCTTTCCATTAGGGAAGGATGAATCGGATGTCGATGTTTCGAAAATTAATCGATGGAACGCTTGCTTTTTTAACAATAGCCAGCTTCGCGGGGGTCATCATAATTGTTACTGTTCAAATCATTTCACGTTTCGCTCCATTTTCATTTATTTGGACAGAAGAGTTGACGCGTTATTTATTCCTATACGGCATTGCTTTTGGTGCACCGTTGGCTTTGATGCGAAACGAATTCATCAATGTGGATATGATTCTTAATAAAATGTCGGATAACTTCCGAAGGTATTATGAAGTGGCGATTTATTTAACGATTATCCTATTAAGCTTAATCATGGTGAAAGAGGGATACAGTTTCACGATGCTTGGGCAAAACCAACGGTCGGCAACTATGCCATTCCAAATGTCGGTAATCCATGCATCGCTGCTAATTATGTCTGTATTTTTAGTGTTCTATGCAGTGTTGAAAATTATCGATCTGGTGAAAAACAAGCAAGATTACAGCCAGAACTACGGAGGCGATGATTACTAATGGCTACTCTGTTATTTGTATCGTTTATAGTACTTATCTTTTTAGGGGTTCCAGTTGCGTTTAGCTTGGGGCTTGCATCGTTGCTTTACCTTTTCCTTGCCGAAATTCCGCTCAATATCATTCCGCAAAGAATGTTCGGCGGTTTGAATTCATTTGTTCTTCTTTGTATCCCAGGTTTCATCCTGGCGGGGAACTTGATGAATGCAGGCGGTATCACCGAACGCATCATTAAATTTGCCAACGATTTGTTTGGCCATATCCGTGGAGGATTAGGGCTCGCAAACGTCGGAGCTTCCATGGGTTTTGCAGGGATTTCAGGAACGGCTTTAGCTGATACAGCAAGCATCGGATCGATATTAATCCCAGCGATGAAAAAAGAAGGGTACGGCGCTGGGTTTTCCGCAGCGGTTACTGCTTCTTCATCTACTGTAGGACCGATTATCCCGCCTTCTTTGCCGATGATTATTGTCGGAACACTTGCTTCGTTATCAATTGGAGATTTGTTTTTGGCAGGAGCGGTCCCGGGAATTCTTCTAGGTCTTGGGCTAATGATTCCAACGTATATCATTTCCGTTAAACGGAACTATCCAAAAGGTGAACGCCAATCAGCAAAAGCGATTGGGAAAAGTTTCGTTGGCGCTTTTTGGGCACTTCTGATGACAGTCATCATCCTATACGGAATTTTAGGCGGCTTCTTTACGCCGACAGAAGCTTCCATTATTGCAGTGCTTTACGCTTTTGTCATCGGCATTTTCGTTTATAAAGAGCTGCCGATCAAAAAAATTCCGGAAATCATGCTGTCCTCGATGACAGCAACAGCTTCGATCATGCTTCTTGTTGGATTCGCGAATTTATTCGGCTGGATTATGGTGCGTGAACAAATTCCACAATTGGTGGCAGAATCCATCCTTGGCATTTCAACAAATGCTATTATCGTCATCTTGTTGATCAATTTGCTGTTATTGTTTGTCGGAACGTTCATGGAGACGATTGCAGCGCTTGTCATCTTGTTCCCGGTATTGCTTCCGGTGGCTTTGACAGTTGGCATGGATCCAATCCAATTCGGGGTTATGATGGTGTTGAACTTGGTCATCGGGCTTGTAACTCCGCCAGTCGGCGTTTGTCTCTTTGTCGCTTCGCAGATCGGAAAAGTTTCTATCGGGAAGACGGCGCGCGAGCTTGTTCCATTCATTGGTGTAAGTCTTATAGTCTTGATGCTGGTTGCCTTCGTACCACAAATTACATTGTTCTTACCAAGTCTATTTGAATAGGTGGTTATATGATGAAAGCAGTACAAGTACCAAAAGCGCATGAATTACGGATCATAGAACAGGAACGTCCCACGGTCCAGAAAGCTGACGACGTCTTAATAAAAATCAAACGTGTCGGAATTTGCGGCTCGGATATGCATATTTACCACGGCACCAATCCTTTGGCAACATACCCGCGCATCGTCGGCCATGAAGTGGCCGGCGAAGTAGCGGAAGTGGGCAGTGCAGTGAAAGGGCTTCAGCCAGGCGATCATGTAGTGGTCGAACCGATCAATTATTGCGGCGAGTGCTATGCTTGCCGTAAAGGCCGCCCGAATGTCTGTGAGAAACTGTCTGTCTTCGGGGTTCACGAAGACGGCGGTATGCGCGAATATGTAGTTTTACCGGAAAAACAGCTCCATGCGGTAAATAAAGACTTAAGTTGGGATGAAATCGTTTTAGCTGAACCCTATACAATCGGCGCGCAGGCTGTCTGGCGCGGAAATGTCGAAGCGGAGGATACTGTACTCATCCAAGGCTGTGGACCCATCGGCATTTGTATTTTAAAGCTGGCAAAAATTGCCGGAGCTAAAGTCTATATGACTGATTTGAGTGAAGAGCGTATGGCTTTCGCTAAAAAAAGCGGCGCGGACGAAGTAATCAACGCCGGTAAAGTGTCTGTAAAAGACCGCATATTGGAGCTGACGAATGGAGAAGGCCCGAATGTGGTCATTGATGCAGTAGGCATGCCGGCAACAGTGGAGTTAAGCATTGACTTGGTTTCCCCTGCAGGGTATGTAGTCGTTCTCGGTTTTGATGAACGGCCATCTTCTATTCCGCAATTGCCCATTACGAAAAAGGAAATCACGATTGTCGGTTCAAGACTCCAAACAAACCAGTTTGGCAAAATAGTGGATTTGCTGAATAGTGGAGCGCTTCAATCCGATGGCCTCATTACTCACAAATTTGCGTTGGATGATGTGCAGGAAGCTTTCAGTTTCGTTGAAAACAATCCGGACAAAGTGCGTAAAGCATTAATTGTCTTTGAATGAGGAGCAGTGACATGATTCCAAAAATGGAGATTTATCAGCAATTGCTCGATTCGAAAGTAGTGGCAGTGATCCGCGGGAAAGATGCAGAAGAAGCGATTGCAGTTGCAGAAGCTGCAGTTGCAGGAGGGTTGCGGGCGGTTGAATTGACCTACACCACGCCGAATGTCGCCAAAGTGTTCGAACAATTAAGCAATTCACAAGCGCTTGTCGGCGCCGGAACTGTTTTAGACGCCGAAACAGCACGCCATGCTTTATTGCACGGTGCGAAATTCGTCGTCAGCCCACACTTCGATGCGGATATTGCCGCCACATGCAACCGCTATAATGTACCGTACCTTCCGGGGTGCATGACCATCAAAGAGATGGTACAAGCTTCAGAAGCAGGTTGCGATATTTTGAAACTGTTCCCGGCCAACGGGTTTGAACCTTCGTTCATCGGCTCTGTCAACGGGCCATTGCCGAATGTGCGGATTATGCCGACTGGCGGCATCAATATCAACAATATGAATGCCTGGCTTGATGCTGGGGCGGTGGCTGTCGGAATCGGCAGCGATTTGACAAAAGCCTACCGTTCTTCCGGCAAAGAAGCAGTGGTTCAGTTGGTTAAAGACTATCTCGGAAAATTAGCATAAAAGGAGGATTTCTATGAATATGACGTTCCGCTGGTATGGACGCGGCAATGACAGTGTCCAATTAGAGCAAATCAAGCAAATTCCAGGAACCAAAGGGATTGTATGGGCACTCCACCATAAACCCGCTGGAGAAGTATGGAGCAAAGAAGAAATTCAATCCGAAATCGAGTACATCAAATCATTCGGCTTCCACGCAGATGTCGTCGAAAGCGTCAATGTGCATGAATCCATCAAACTCGGCGACGCTGAGAGAGACCGCTTTATCGAAAACTACAAAGAAACGATCCGCAATCTGGGAGAAGCGGGAGTGAAAGTCATCTGCTACAATTTCATGCCGATTTTCGACTGGACGCGTACTTCTCTCTACCATCCGCTGCCTGACGGTTCGACAGCGTTGTTCTTGGAAAAGCAGAAGATCGAATCTTTAGATCCAGCCGAATTGATCGAAACGGTGGCTTCTGCCTCGGATCTGACATTGCCAGGCTGGGAACCGGAAAAAATGGCACGGATCCAGGAATTGTTTACTGCCTATGAAGGCGTGGATGAAGAAAAATTATGGGGAAATCTCGAGTATTTCCTAAAAGCGATACTGCCTACAGCAGAAGCAAGCGGGATTCAAATGGCGATCCATCCGGATGACCCACCATGGTCGATCTTCGGGCTGCCACGCATCATGACCGGCGAGAGGAGCTGGGAACGGCTGATTTCGATTTCGGATTCTCCGTCAAATGGGATTACGTTCTGCACGGGTTCTATGGGTGCAAACCCCGAGAACGACATGGTGGATTTGGCTTCGAAATTTGCGAAGCATTCGCCTTTTGCCCATCTGCGCAATGTGAAAATATTCGAAAACGGGGATTTCATCGAAACTTCCCACTATACACAAGACGGCTCGATCGACTTGAATGGCGTTGTCAAACAGCTGTCGGACCAGAACTACACTGGCTATGCACGACCTGACCATGGACGCCATATTTGGAACGAAGAATGCCGGCCGGGCTACGGGCTTTATGACCGTGCCCTAGGCATCATGTATTTGTTAGGGTTATGGGATGCACATCAATCAAAATAAAGGAGGACGCTATGTTTTCTTCTCATGAAAATCTCAACGGGCGAACAGCCGTCATTACAGGAGGCAGCGGAGTCTTGTGTTCTGAAATGGCGCGCCAGTTGGCAGCCCAAGGCGTAAAAGTCGCCGTCTTGAACCGGACGGCTGAAAAAGGGCAAGTTGTTGCTGAGGAAATCCGTGCCAGTGGCGGCGAAGCGATTGCTGTTGCAGCGGATGTGCTCGACCGCGCTTCTTTGGAGAAGGCGAAAGAACAGATTCTAGAAGCCTTCGGCCGCATAGACATCCTGATTAACGGCGCGGGTGGAAACCACCCAGATGCCATCACGGATATAGAAATACACGAGGAAGATGTACAAGGAAAGACGTTCTTCGATTTGCAGGAAGACGGTTTCTCCGGTGTATTTGCCAGCAACTTCACAGGCACTTTCCTCGCGAGCCAAGTATTCGGCAAGGAACTGCTGAAGCAGGAAGCTCCAGTGATTTTGAATATCTCTTCGATGAGTGCGTATTCACCGATGACAAAAGTTCCAGCTTACAGTGCAGCGAAATCAGCCATTAATAATTTCACGATGTGGATGGCTGTCCACTTTGCTGAGCAGAACCTCCGGGTCAATGCAATCGCGCCAGGATTTTTTCTGACATCGCAAAATAAGGATTTGCTGACGAATGCGGATGGCTCGCTGACTCCGCGTTCGGGGAAAATCATGAACAGTACACCAATGAAACGCTTCGGTAAACCAGTCGAGTTGGTGGGCACCATGCTCTGGCTCCTTGATGAAAATTACTCGGGATTCGTTACGGGCATTACGGTACCTGTAGATGGTGGATTTCTGGCGTATTCAGGAGTATAACAAAAAACCACATTCTTATGGATGTGGTTTTTTCTATAAGGAGGATAAAGATGAAAATCCAGCTTGCCCTGGACCGTTTGCCGAAAGAAGAATGTTTTCGGCTGGTCGGGGAAACTTATGAATTTGTTGATCTGATTGAAATTGGAACAGGGGTCATTAAAGAATATGGGCTGGACATTGTTCGGCAAATGAAGCACTTATATCCGGAGAAAGTGCTGCTTGCCGATATGAAAACCTGCGATGCAGGAAAAAGTGAAGCTATACAAGCATTCAGCGCCGGAGCGGATATTGTAACCGTCATGGGGTTTGCCGGTGACGCAACGGTCCGCGGCGCTTTGGAAGCGGCCAAACAGTACCGGAAAGCTGTCATGATCGATTTATTGGAAATTCAAGACCCTGCAAGAGTGAAGAAGCTAAGGGATTTGGGTGCCGACTTGTTTTGCGTCCACATCGGGAAAGACAGCCAGAAACAAGGGCGGGCTGCCGGAGCAGCGTCTTTGGGTCTGGTGTCCGGCGTGCCTTTAGCCAGAATCGCTGTAGCCGGTGGATTGGACAAAAATGCTGTAAAGGAGCTGCTCAGCAGTTCCGTTGAAATAGCGATCGTCGGCAGGGCCATCACTGGCAGCGAGAATCCGAGAGAAGCGGCTCGACAGATCCGGGAGATCGTTGATTCTGCAACATGACGTTGAGCCATTCAAAAAATAAGACCAGCCGGAAAATCTTCCGGCTGGTCTTATTGATTCTTGAACGCTTTACGATTTCGTTTTGCTTTCAATCAATTGTTCAAATTCATTCCACTCTTTAATGCGCGGATGTTCCAAGTGGCGATTATAAGACTGGTCCTTCATCACTACCGTCAGCGATTCGCGCGTTAAATGTTCAACAACCGCAGGCTTGTCGTCAAAATAATAATCGAGTTCGAGCTCTTCAATGATGTGCACTTTTTCAGCATCTTTCATTCCGCAGTAAAAACGGGCGTCTGCCACCGGAAAGCCCTGCTGTTTCATCCAAGCTTTTGTGCGTTCTGCATGTTTTCCAGGGCGGGCAGTCAAGTAAAAGATTTCATGCCCTTGGCGTTCCAGTTTTTGAAGCAGTTCAATCGCTCCCGGGTAAATCGGACATTCCGTATAATACAATTCCTCCAACACGCTATTCCACATATGATGCCCTTCTTCATCGGTCATACCGAAGAGGCTGTGGATTTCCACCCGATCCAGCTGATGGAAATGTGATGCCTGGACTTTCTGGCCAAGTTTTTCCTGGTAAATTCCGAAAGCGTACCCCCGTAAATTGATCAATGTATCATCTATGTCAAATCCGAATTTCATGATGTCTGCCCCTTTTTGACAGGATAGCCTGTAAACTTAAAGTCTTTCCCGATTTTAACAAATTCGCCGCGTTCCAATTCAACGGCGTCTTTCATCAAATCATGGCCCATGCCTTCGATGAAAGTAGGCGCCTGTTTGCCGCCGATTAGCTTCGGTGCAAAGTAGAAGACCGTCTTGTCCACTAAGCCCGCTTCAAGAAATGCCGCGTTGATTGTACCGCCGCCTTCAATAAATAATGAAGAAATGGATTTTTCGCCCAGAATGCGGACGACATCGCGGACGTCGACTTGTTTCACGCCGCTGGTTTCAAAGACGGAAATTCCAAGCTGTTCCAATGCTGCTTTTTTCTCGGAATCGACTTTTTGGGCACTGAAAATCCATGTCTCAGCAAGTCCGTCCGTAATGATTTTCGAGTCGAGGGAAATCCTCAGCGACGAATCCAGGACAATCCGGAGCGGGTTGCGGCCATCCGGTATGCGCGCCGTCAGTTCAGGATCATCTTCGACGACAGTTCCGACACCGACAAGGATCGCTTGGTTTTCGCTCCGAAGCTGATGGACATCCAGCCGCGCTTCTTCTGATGTAATCCATTTTGAATCGAGCGAGCGGGTAGCGATTTTGCCGTCTAAGGTCGAAGCAGCCTTTAATGTGACAAATGGTCTTTTTTCGGTGATGAAGAGATTGAAAACTTCATTCATCTGGCGCGCTTCTTCTTCGCATACACCGACGACTACTTTGATTCCTGCTTTTTCGAGTATCTCCACGCCGTTGCCTGAAACCAAAGGATTCGGGTCCAGCGTAGCAATCACGACTTTTTTCAAGCCGGCGTTTACGATTGCTTCCGCGCAAGGCCCGGTGCGGCCGTGATGTGAACAAGGTTCCAAGGTGACGTAGATGGTGCCGCCGTATGCGGCATCCCCGGCCATGCGAAGCGCATGAATTTCGGCATGCGGTTCACCCGCTTTCAGATGAGCGCCGATTCCGACAACCCGGCCGCCGTTGACGATGACCGATCCGACGAGCGGATTCGGTTCTGTCTGGCCTTTCATTGTCTTGGCATTGTTGATGGCAAGCGCCATGTAAAAATCATCTTGCGGCATGTGCCTCGTCCTCCAGTTCTTCCAAATGCCCGGAGCGGTTGATTTTTGTCTGCAGGTATTTCTCGTTGTATTCCGATTTGTCACCCCAAAGAGCCACTCTTCCAGCAATCGCCAGATCGGAATTTTCAAGCGCAGATACTTTTTTCGGGTTATTAGTCATCAAGGTAACAGCTTTCGTGCGCAATTGCTTTAATACGGCAATGGCGTCTTCGTAATTCCGGGAATCATCGACAAAGCCCAAGCTTTCATTCGCTTCGACTGTATCGTAGCCGTTCTCCTGCAGGACATACGCCATCGCCTTGCTGAACAGGCCGATGCCGCGCCCTTCGTGGTTAGCAAGGTAGAACAAGGCACCCGAACCGTGGTCGATGATTTGCTGCATCGATTGCTTCAGCTGGAAGCCGCAGTCACAGCGTTTACTGCCGAAAATATCGCCGGTGTGGCAAATCGAATGCATGCGTATTAGCGCCTCTTCACTGTTTTTAAAATCGCCGTGGACAAGCACACTCGACTGTTGATATTCAGCCAAGTTCGAAGAAGATAATTTTTCAATGATACTGCCATAATCCTCTGTCACTTCATCGTGCTTTAGCCAGCTATACCACTGGAATTCCACGGTCGCTCCATTAAGGCTCACAGGCAGGCGGATCGGGCCTACCAAGTAAATCGCTTCGCCGTCCATTTTGATCAATTGGATTTTATCTTTTAATACCGAAAATACTGCCGGTTCAAGTTTCATCGCCGTCATCGGATTTCCCCCTTTACATACGTTTCTTTTCATCTAACGGTTATTATACTCTAACTACTTACTAAAAGTAAGTTATAAGTGTTGTTTTTATTCTATTTTTCTTCAAATGATAATTATTATCGTTAGTATTATGAAGAAAGACAATTTAAATGATTAAAATTCTCATTTAACTTAATAAATTCTCATTAGCTTGGCAGAGAGGATTGGGGTGTGTTATATTATCTATATTAGAATGATTATAAATAAGGAAGAGGAGGAATTAATCATGTTACCAGCAAAATTGACTTTGGCTTTAAATGACCAATTCAATAACGAATTACAGGCGGCGCATGCATATACGGCCATGGCGGCTTATTTTTCGAAAAAAGGGTACCACGGATTCGCCAATTTCTATTTAGTTCAATCACAGGAAGAACATCAACATGCGATGAAATTTTACCATTATTTAACGGCGATGGATGAAAAGCCAGTCCTTCAAGCCTTGCATGAACCTAAAAACCATTTCGAAGACGCACTGGACGTATTGGAAAGTTCTCTTGCACAGGAAAAAGACGTCACCAGCAATATTTACGCGCTCGTCACCCTTGCAAATGAACTTCAAGAACACGCGTCTCTATCGTTTTTGGATTGGTTCATCGAAGAACAGATGGAGGAAGAAAAAACCTTCCGGGACATCATCATCCGCATGAAGCATATTGAAGAAGGCGGAGAGTATTTCCTGAAAATGGACGACGAATTCGCTGAACGGGAATTGTAAGCGCAGCGCGGCGGTACACATCAATTTGTGTGCCGCTTCATTTTGAAAAGGAAGTGATTTGCATGACAATCGACTACCAGCCGGCTGTCCATTTTAATCATGTCGGATTTAGCATTGGGGATTTCCACATTTTAAAAGGGATAACCGGATCATTTCCTGAAGGAAAAATAACGACGCTGGTTGGGCCTTCTGGCGCCGGAAAGACGACTTTGCTGAAACTATGCAATGGCCTGTTATCACCGGACGAAGGCGAACTGTACATTAAAGGTGAAGCGGTCAACCAGTACAATCCAGTAGATTTGCGGCGCTTGGTAGGTATCGCGCTGCAAAGTGCGCCGATGGTCAGCGGCACTGTCTACGATAATTTGAGTTTGCCATTGGATTTGCAGAACCAGAAATTGCCCGTCGAGGAGGCGGAAGCGTTGCTGGAAGACGTCGGGCTGGCAAAAGATTTGCTGAACCGCAATGTGAAAGACCTATCGGGCGGACAACGCCAGAAAGTGTCGATTGCCAGAACGCTTGTCAACAAACCCAAGGTGCTGCTGCTGGATGAAATCACTTCATCGCTGGACCGCACTTCATTGAAGGAAATAGAGGAATTGATCGTGAAAATAAATGATAAATACGGCACCACCATCATATGGATCACGCATAACCTGCAACAGGCACTCGAAATCGGAGATTACACATGGGTGATGATGGACGGCGAAGTCATTGAAACCGGAGAAAGCGAATTATTGAACGACCCGCATAATGAAAAAGTCAGGCGTTTTGTGAAGGGGGAAGCGAGATGAGTTATTTCACGTTATCTTTAACGCTGATTTTTGTGCTGATCCCGCTGATCTTATCAAAAACCTTTAAATTGGGTTTGGAAAAAGATACGATGGTTGCCACAGTGCGTTCAATCATTCAATTGCTGGCCGTCGGCTATGTCTTGAAATTTGTCTTCGATTCTAGCAGCTTGATCTATGTTTTTCTGATGGTCACGCTAATGATCGTTGCAGCCACCCATAATGCACAGAAAAAAGGGGCTTCGATCCAAGGCATTACGCTGAAGGTTGCCGCTACGCTAGTGTTTGTGGAAGTGTTGACGCAAGGAATCCTTATCGGTTTTAATATTACCCCGCCTACGGCCCAGTACATTATCCCAATCAGCGGCATGGTCATCGGGAACTCGATGGTGCTGTCGATTCTCTTCCTTAACCGCTTTACGGCAGAAGTGGAATCGCATCAAGACCAGACAGAATTAATCCTGTCACTTGGCGGAACGCCGAAACAGGCGATCCACAGGCAGTTGATCCGATCGATCAAAGCCAGCATGATCCCGACGATTGAAAGCCAAAAGACTGTCGGGCTCGTCCAGCTGCCCGGAATGATGAGCGGGCAAATCATTGCAGGGGCAGATCCGATTCAAGCCGTCCAATTCCAGCTATTGATTATGTTCTTATTGTTGACGACCGCATCCGTGACAAGCATCATGCTTGGTTTCCTGTCTTATCCGACATTATTCAATAAACGAATGCAGATTTTAAAAAGCTGATCATACAAAGCCGAACAGACCATAGGCGTGCCCTTAAACTTGGGCATCGCCTATGGTCTGTTTTTTGTGCACATCAGTTTTTATTTGTTGGAGAAGGGTAGAACGTATCAATCTCAAATTTCCCAGAACCGGGAAGAGCTTCTATGAGCTGCGAGCCGAATAAGCGGGCTGGAGTCGAGCTGCCGGCAGGGAAGTTGCCGTTCAATAGGCGTCCCGCCGTTTCTAAAGCGCCATAGACGGTCAGGTCATAAACATTCGCTACTTGGATGCGCACGGATTTCCGGATGCCTGCCGCATTGGATGCTTCGCCCCATATAAAAGCGGGCGAATTTTTGCGCAGCGTTTCGTCAGGGCCGCTGACGTTTTGTTCAACCCAAGCGCTGAGTTTTTGCTGCACCGGACCTGATGCGAGTACAGGGCGCAAGACGTTTGACAGGCGTGCGCCGAAAACGGCTGCCCGCGGCATTGGAATCCATGTCGAAATATCTGGGATTCCGGTTGTATAAAAGGCTGTGGCGACATCGCCCCAAGGAATCCCAATGGCAGACTTGGTGCCCCTTCCAAAGTCGATCCGGCGATGCTGGCTGCCAAGAGGCACAGCGGTAAGACGTCCGTTCCGGCGCACAGCGCTGCCAGAACCAAGGCCCCGGACGGCGGTTTTATAGGTGCCTGGAGATATGCCGGAATCCGAGTCGAAGCCCAGTGCCAGCTGCGTGGCGTCCGGCAGGATTTCTTTCAGTTTCAAAGCGGTGCAGTCTGTCGGGATGACATCGAAGCCAACCCCGGAACAAAGGATGACGCCAGCAGCAATGGCCCGTTCGTGTTGGGCATGTGTATGTTCAAAGACGGGGATTTCCCCGGTAATATCCAAGTAATGAGCGCCTGACGCCAGACAAGCTTCGATCATCGGTTTGCTCGTTTCGCTGAAAGGCCCTGCACAATGCAGCACGAGATCGATGTTCTGCAAATGTTCATGGGCACTGCCGTCCAAAGGGAAGGTTCGTGTTTCCAACTGGAATTGTGCAGCCAATGCTACCAGTTTTTCAGCATTGCGCCCAGCAATCACGGGATGCAGCCCCCGGCGCACCGCTTCCTGCACAATCAGCTCGCCTGTGTAGCCATATGCACCATAAATCAGCCATTTTCCATTCATTTTAAAACCCCCTCTTTCTTTAACTATTCTTTCCGAGGGGCTAAAAAACCTTTTTGGCAGCCTGTCTATGCAGCCTGCAAAAATACTGCAGAAATGTTTCCCGGGAAATAAAAAGGGGATTTCAAGGAAAAATAGAACAGAACTAAGAGCAAGAGAAAGTAGATTTAGAAGCAGCGGACAGGCGGACAGGTAGCAGCATTAGAATGAATGAAAAAGGAGGCGCTTTTATGCATGATATTCATTTGATCCCTTTTCGGGTGGAAGCAATCGTTTCAGCAGCCCCGCAAATTCCAGAAGGTGTGCGGATGATCCAAGCACCTGCGGTTTGGGAACAGGCCAAGCACGGCAAAGGTACGGTTGTAGCGATATTGGACACGGGATGCCAACCGGACCATCCCGATCTTCAGGGAAGGATCATCAGCGGCCGGAACTTCACTGCTGACTTTAATAGCGATGTTAATGACTTTTCTGATAATAATGGCCACGGAACCCACGTAGCAGGTACAGTTGCCGCATCCTTGAGCCCTAATGGAAAAATCGTGGGAGTTGCCCCGGAAACACAGCTGCTGATTCTTAAAGTGCTGAATGGTGAAGGGTCAGGGGATTACGCAGGCATCATCAGCGGCATCCATTATGCTATTGACTGGCGCGGACCGAATGGCGAAAAAACAACGGTCATTTCGATGTCGCTTGGTGGACCAGATAACGTCCCAGAACTTCACGATGCTGTGAAAAGAGCGGTCGACAATGGCATTCCAATTGTCTGTGCCGCTGGCAACGAAGGAGACGATAGCCACTCGACCGATGAATTCGCTTATCCCGGTGCCTATGGCGAAGTCATTCAAGTCGGGGCAGTCGACTTCAGCCGAAAAATAGCTCCTTTCAGCAATACGAACAACGAAATCGATATTGTTGCACCGGGCATCAACATCTACTCTGCTTATCCTGGCAGCCAATATGCGACATTATCAGGGACTTCGATGGCGACGCCCCATATTTCTGGCGCATTGGTCTTGATCAAGAACATTGCAGAAATGGAATTTGCGCGTGAGCTGACGGAAGCGGAATTATACGCTCAGCTCGTACGCCGCACAGTGCCGCTCGGCTATCCGAAGACAGCGGAAGGAAACGGCTTGCTGGCATTGGACATCCTGAGCAAATTTGAACAATTGTTCAAACTGTTCAATTCCTCGTTCGGCCAAGAAAACCAGCGCGAAAATTAAGGCGCAGCAAAAGCGTAAATTAGAGCCCGGTTGCTGACAATGGCAACGGGGCTTTTTGGCGTGTCGTATTCCATTAATCGAAATGGTATTAAATGCCATCTATACCATTTAACACATTGACTTGGTAAATGTTAAATGTTTTAATAGTTTGTATGTTCTGAAAGTATAAGTAAAAAAGGGGTGTTGATTATGGCGAAAACGGCAACGGGGAATAACGCTTCAGTTCCTGCAAAGGGCCAGGACAAGGCGAAGATGGCAGGGAATAGAAGAGAGGCGGGGCATGTCCCGGATTTCGAAGCAATCGAGGCATCTGCCAGTTTCCGGGAATTGATGAAGAAGAAAAAGGCATTTTTGATTTCGACGACGATCTTATTTTTAGGCTTGTATCTATTATTCAACCTCATCATTTCCTATACCGATTGGCTAAGTGCGCCTTTCATCGGCGATATTTCATGGGTGTGGGTATTTGCTTTCGGCCTTTTCGCCATGACGTGGATTCTTGTCACCGTATACATGAAACGCGCAGCGAAATTTGATGAAATGGCGCACGATACATTAAAAGAATTCAATTATGACGAGGAGGAAAACCGATGAACGCAACTGTCATTATCATTTTTTTAGTCATCGTTGCGATGACTCTCGTCATAACGTATTTTGCAGCGAAACGCACCAATTCAGCGAGTGATTTCTACACAGCAGGAGGCGGATTGACCGGCTGGCAAAACGGTCTGGCGATTGCCGGGGATTATCTGTCTGCGGCATCATTCTTAGGAATCGCCGGGTCGATTGCGTTATTTGGCTTTGATGGCTTCCTGTTTTCAATCGGTTACTTAGTGGCCTATCTGGTAGTCTTATTCGTCGTAGCGGAACCCCTGCGCAATTTGGGGAAATACACGCTGGCGGATATGATCAATGCGCGTTTTAACGCGAAGAAAGTGCGCGGCGCTGCGGCGCTCAGCTCTATCACAATTGTCATCTTCTATATGATTGCCCAGCTCGTCGGTGCCGGCGCGTTGATCCAATTATTATTCGGTATCGATTATTTATGGGCTGTCTTGCTGGTCGGGATTATGATGACGATCTATGTCCTGTTTGGCGGTATGACCGCGACGAGCTGGGTGCAGATTATCAAAGCAGTGCTGCTGATGATCGGTACAGTCATCTTGTCGTTCCTGGTCTTGCAGCGTTTCGACTTCAGCATCCTGGAGATGTTCGCACAAGTAAAAACGGCGACACCGCACGGAGAAGCGTTCCTCAATCCTGGTGTAAAATACAAAATACCTTTGGATACCATTTCGCTAATGCTGGCACTCGTCCTCGGTACAGCTGGTCTGCCGCACATCCTTATGCGCTTCTTCACGGTGCGTGACGCAAAAACGGCGCGGAGTTCTGTTATGTGGGCAACGTGGATAGTAGGCATTTTCTACGTTATGACCATTTTCCTTGGTTTTGGTGCTGCGGCATTCGTGGGCTCTGAAACCATCATCAATACCAACCCTGCCGGCAATATGGCGGCACCACTCCTTGCGCAAGCTTTGGGCGGAGATATCCTGATGTCGTTCATTTCCGCAGTAGCCTTTGCTACGATCCTTGCCGTTGTGGCCGGCCTGGTGCTGACCGGGGCATCCGCGTTTGCCCATGATATTTACGGCCAGATCATCAAAAAAGGACAAGCAACAGAACGGCAGCAAATGCTTGCGGCCCGCTACGCGTCTGTCGGGGTATCCGTGTTCTCGATTATCCTGGCCATTTTTGCCCAGAGCCTGAACGTGGCGTTCCTGGTGTCGCTGGCGTTCTGTATCGCAGCTAGCGCCAATTTACCGGTTATCGTTTACACGATTTTCTGGAAGAAATTCAATACGACCGGAGCAGTTTCGGCCATCATTACTGGACTGGTGTCCGCGCTTGTTCTGGTGTCAATTGGCCCGAGCGTCATGAACCCGGAAGCCGGGGCAGCCATTATTACAGGCACTCCGCTCTTCCCGCTGACCAATCCCGCCATCGTTTCCATTCCGCTTGGATTCCTCGGTGGAGTCGTCGGGACCTTGTTATCGAAAGAAGCCAACGAGAAGAAATTCTCCGAAGTCAATGTCCGCGCAAACACAGGCGGCTTCAGACAGTTATAGGATCAAAACAAGCCGCCTTCCTGTAATTTAGGAAGGCGGCTTGTTTTAGCTAAAGTAAGAAATTCACGAAAGTTTATAGGCAAACACTATATTCAATTTTTTGGCTGACCACGTCTTTTATTTAGTCGGGATGGTTTCTCTGTGGTGATTGCCATGCACAACTGCTCCTCCTTTATAAACCGTCTCGACTGCACGGAAAGCAGAAAGGGTTTCTTCTGGATCTTCGGACAAGATGATGAAATCAGCTATTTTTCCTTTTTCCAGTGAACCGAATTCGTTTTGGACATTCAGGACTGAGGCCGCATCATAAGTAGCGGAAGCGATGATGTCACGGATATTCATCCCGCCTTCATGCATCAATTCAAGCTCTTTGGCAAAGTCGCCGTGCAAGTTGAAAGGAGTGCCAGCGTCTGTGCCGGCAGCAATTTTCACTCCGGCTTGGACTGCTTTTCGGAAACTTTCTTTATGGGCCTCATAGCAATAAATAGCCTTTTTGACGGCATGCGGAGGTATCGCTCCGGAATCGGCATTTTTCACAATATAATAAGGTGCGGCAAGGGTAGGAACAAGCACAGTTCCATATTTGATCATCAATTCAATGGTTTCATCGTCTAGGAAGATGCCATGCTCAATGGTTGTAATTCCGGCACGTACGGCATTCTGAATACCTACAGTACCTTGGGCATGTGAAGCGGTGGTCTTTCCAGCGTGGAGTGCTTCTTCAACAGCTGCCCGCATTTCTTTTTCAGACAACTGCGGCGAACCCGGGTCAACTCCAGGCGTCATAACCCCGCCAGTCGCCATCAGTTTCAGCACGTCAGCGCCTTGCTTCAATGTTTGGCGAGCCGCTTTGCGGACTTCGTCTTCGCCATCAGCTTCAGAAGCGAGAGGGTAGCCGTGGCCTCCAGTCATGACGATTGGCTGGCCAGAACCGTAAACAGTCGGGCCCGATATAAGACCTGCATTGACTGCATCGCGGTACGCCAGATCAATATGCCACTTAGAACCCAGGTTACGGACACTGGTGACTCCTGATTTCAGCTGTTTTTGCGCATTGGCTTGGTGGCGATAGGCAGAAGTAGCCTGGCTGTCAGTAGCAATTTGAGCGAATGGATCAGCTATGCCATCCATGCCAAGGTGAATGTGCATATCGAAAAAGCCCGGTAAAATGGTTTTTCCCTGTGCGTCGATAACGGTTTCTGCGCTTCTTTTGGCCGCCTCTTCACCGACAGCAACAATCTTGTTTTCTTCAATGACGATGGCTGACTGTAACAGCTTCTCGCCTCTTCCTGTATAAATCGTGGCATTTTCAATTTTCAAAGACAATGGAATTCCTCCTTCATTTTATGGTCAAGCGATGTTTCCTGCGGAGCCAAGCAGCAATATGTCTTTCTTTGTAATTTGAATTATTGAAATATTTTCATTTTTACCTCTTCTACTATATAGAAGAGGGCACAAAAAGACACGGAATAAGTTAGGGGTGGCCTCAAAAGAAGTTTTGAGCTATAAAAATGATTATTTTATAGTTTTATATTCCCTCTGAAGCGAGATGAATTAAGCTGTTAAGAGGTTTCTCCTCACCTTATTGTAAAAGAAGCCAGCGAGAAAAATTTCTCCGAAGCCAATGTCCACGTGAACACGGCCGATTCAGACAGCCAAAAGATGAAAAGAACATAAAACAAGCCGTCTCCTTTTTATTAAAGGACAGACGGCTTGTTTAGATTTTGCAGGAATCGATGGACGATTTCATTGAATTCCGGAAATTTCTTTGGTGGTGTTTCGTGAGAGACACCTTTTATATAGACTACTTCCACGTGTTGCACTGATCGCAGAAAAGCGTCTTGATGATGGTGCATCGGTTTTTCCTGAGAACCATAGATCATCAGCACCGGCATGGTCAACCGGTAAAGCGAATGGGTGGAATCATACTTCAATCCCTCTTTGCAAAATTCGTATACGCTTTTGGCATTGGCCTTTTTGGCATAATCGAAAAACTTCTTTTCGTCGCTTTGGTAATACTTATGCGTCTTGGCCTGCATTTTGGCGAGCAGCGGAATCTGGTGAAGTTTGGACATGGCCATTCCGAAAACAATCAAGCTTTTCAAGCCTAAATGGTCCACTTTTGGATAAGCGCTGGTAAGAATCAAAGCGGCTGTCCGTTCCGGATAAAGCAAAGCGAATTCCTGCGCTATGGTACCTCCATTCGAAAATCCACAAATAACCGCCTTTTCAATTCCAATAGAATCCAACAGTTTTTTCAAATCGTTGGCCAGCAAGAGAATCGATAGCGGATCTTTGCCGATGGAACTACGGCCGTGGCCCCGGAGATCGTAAAAGATGGTCTGGTAATGATGGGACAATATTTCCTGATGCATGAACACCTGGTGGCCCATGACAGGCGGATGGACAAAGACAATTGGCTGGCCTTGCCCTTTTATCTCGTAATACAAAGAGACGGAATCATCGATAACAGCATATGGCATTGGCAAGCTCCTTTTTTAATGAGGTGATAAATTGAGTGATTGAGGCAAACGGGATACAAGATTGAAAAAGCCGCGGCTTTCTTTGCAGTTTCACCTCTATACCCTGACTGCCAGTGATGTAAAACAAAAACCTCGTGTAAAAGCTGGTATGAGGATTTTCTGCAAGTTACTGGCCCAATCGTTATCCGGCAAAAAAATTTCGCGAATACCATTATTGTGGTAAAATTTCTTGAGATATAATTCACATTAGCTGGAGTTTCCAGAAGGAGCAGGTGCAAAAATGATAGTTGGAATTGATGCAGGCGGGACGCTGATCAAAGTGGCTTATGCGGAAGCGGGGGGAATTCACTTTGCGAAATATCCGATTGCGGAAATGGAACAGGTGGCTGATTGGATAAATGGGCTGGGCCAAGCGGATATTTGTGTAACTGGGGGAAAATCAGGCGTTTTGCGTTCTTTTTTAACGAAAGAAACAAATGAAATGGTCGAATTCGAAGCGACGCATTTAGGCGTCCAATTTCTTCTTGAAAAGATGGGGCGCAACGATGACGCGTATTTGGTGACAAATGTAGGCACCGGGACTTCTATCCATTGCATTCAGAACAATACCCATGAACGGCTAGGTGGGACGGGAGTCGGCGGCGGCACGTTGATTGGCCTGAGCCATTTGCTGACAGGCTTGACCGATTTCGATGAAATTGTGCGGCTGGCAAGCAAAGGATCCAGAGAGCGGATTGATTTAAAAGTAAAGCATATCTATGAAGGCAAAGAACCGCCGATATCCGGCGAATTGACAGCCAGCAATTTTGGCCAAGATCTTTTTTCGATATCCAGCGAATTGTCGGTCGAGGAATTGCTGGCAACGGTCATCGGACTTGTCGGGGAAACGGTCAGCACTGTCAGCGTCCAAGCGGCGCGCCAATGCAGCAGCTCAACTATTATTTATATTGGGTCGTCGTTTATTGAAAATGCGCTGCTCAAACAAGTAGTGGAAAGCTATACGATTTTAAGGGGCTCTATACCGCTGTTCCTGGAGAACGGTGAATTTTCCGGAGCAGTCGGAGCGATGAAGAGTTTAATCTGAAAAATGGCTGTCGAGTGTCTCTCGACAGCTCTTTTCATTTCGCTGCCACAATGCTTTTTCTCCAATAAAGACCATGAAAATTTGCTTTAATCCGTTCAGTTGAGAGGCGCAAAATCAAAACTAAAGCAGCTATTAGACCGTTAATTCGCAACTGAATTAGCGGTCTTTTCTTTGCTGTCATCTAAAGCGTTCCATATTAAATCGCACCCTTTTAAACAATTGAATTAACCGTACTTTCAATTGACATACAATATTTATTGTAAGGTGTTAAAACCTTCCTGAAATGACTGCCAATTCAGTTGTTAACCCTAATTTGAAAAAGAGAAAGTTTATTTTTTTCATAGAAATCTATAAATGGAATTTAATTGTAAGGAAAGAGAAACTGTTTAAAGTTTCATCCGTATTACTACTATGAACACATTTGTTTGAAGAAAAATTGGAGTTATTTTACTAAATTTATGAGGAGGTCATTTTATGGATTTTTTAAGAAACAACGAACACTCATCTATGAAAAAAGCTCTCGGCATTCTTTTTTTGATTTTCACCAGTTTATTGATTATGGGTTGTTCAGCCAATGGTCCAGCAAAGGGAAATGGAGCAGAAGCGGAAGAGACGGCCGATAAAAATGAACAAGCGATTCGGGCTGTTATCGAAGAGGAATTCGATGGGCAAGATGAGAAATATAAAGAATTATTGGATGCCGCGATGGAAGCGCAAATTTCAGAAGAATATATGGATGATTATGAAGCCTATCTGGAATCAGCCGAATATCAAGCATTAATGAGCTATATGGAAGAAACCTATGCATCCTACTTTACAGAGAACGGGTATGATAACTTCATAAATGCAGTTCCTGCTTTTATGTATTCTGGTTTTGATCAAGATTATGAGTTGAACGCTTCTAATATTGAAATAGCTCAAAGCGAACACGGACCAACGCTATACGCCTTCACTTTCCAAGTAGAATATACAGATGAGAATGGAGAATCTAGTCAATTCAATTTCGAGGGGGATGCAATTGCCCCTGAAAAAGGAAAAATCGGGAAGATCGAATATTTGGATGGGTATGAGGATGGGCTGCATCAAGTGCTAACAAACAATGAACAAAAAAAGACTAACTGAACGCCACCTTTAGACGGCGTTTGTTTCATTTAAGATGAACGATATGAAGTTACTGCATAAGAAAAAATGGCGCGTAGTTTCGCAGATTTCAGGTTTTGAAAACCTTACGAATTAGAATACTTTTTTGAGTTATTATAAGGTGTTTATTTGTAGGGGGAATTGTTGCGATTTTAAATGCTAATAGAAGGTTTTGCTTCTCTCATCTGAACGGGTTACCTTTGCTTTGAAAGTTTTTTTATGATAAGTACGACCATGTCAATATCCAGGAAAAAGCTAAAGACTATTTAAATGTTCTGAAACATAGACTAAGATAAAATAAATACGAGTCCATGACACTTAAAGGAGCTGAAGAAATGATCAGTAAAGTTGGCCAGGTTATGTTGTACGTCAACAATCAAGACGAAGCAGTGGATTTTTGGTCAAAAAAATTGGGGTTTGCTGTAGTCGCTGATGAGAACAGCCAAGGAATAAGATGGATTGAAATAGCTCCGTCAGAGGGTGCTGAAACGAGCATCGTTCTGCATAACAAAGAAACAGTCGCAAAAATGTCGCCTGGATTAAATTTAGGCACTCCTTCTTTGATGTTTTTCACGGAAGATGCCGAAAAGCTGTTCAAGGAGTTTACCGGTAAGAACATTACAGTCGGAGAAATTGTAGAAATGCCTTCAGGCAAAGTGTTCAACTTTGCGGACAATGAAGATAATTATTTTGCGGTAATGGAAAAATAGATTCAACGCAACAAGGACTCGTGGAACTCTTTCAGGCTGTAGACAAACTCGATCGATGCGAGGCGTTTATGGTCTTTTTTATATGGAAAAAAGAGGCTTTTGGAAAATTCATCCCAAAACCTCTTTAGTCTCTAGTCTGGGATGGCGTCTGAACGCCATCTTTTATTTGTCTATAATCGTCAGCTTGTTGCGGATGTCGGTGCGTTGGCCTTGTTCCGGCACGTGCTGCGGATAGCCGATCATCATCGTGGCCACTATTTTTTCAGCTGGCGCAATCCCAATTGCATTACGGAATACCGGATTGTAGACCCAGTCGTTCGAGCGCCAGATCATGCCGATGCCGCGTTCCCAGGCTGCAAGCTGGAAATTCTGCAGCAGCGAAGAAATTGCGCCGTAATCTTCATCCCAACGGCGCTGCCGCGGATCGACTGGCATAATGGCCACGACGTGCACCGGTATAGAGCGGAAATACTGCGCTTTGTTCAGCGCTGTCTGCGGAATGGTGCCATCTTTTTGGGTCATGGCATCCAGGAAAGCCTGGACGAATTTCTCTTTGCCCGCTCCGGTATATAATTGAAAACGCCAAGGTTCATTGAGCATATGGTTCGGTGCCCATCTGGCGACATTCAGCAAGTCGATGATTTCTTCAGGATCAATCGGGTCCGGCTTGAATTTCTTTATTGACCGGCGTCCGATAATGTTTTGGTCTATAGCATTTATCATGAGTGCGTCCTCCTCTGTCCACTTAAATGTTTCTATCTTAATCAAACCAGTCTGCAGAAGGAAACGCAATAAAAGCGTGTTAAAAAAGACAAAATATCTCCTGCGGCAAAAGGGAATTGTTGATAGAATAGAAACCATAGTAAGGAGTGGATTGGATATGGCGACAGTGGCAATCATCGGCGGCGGCATTACCGGATTATCAGCCGCGCATTATTTGGAAAAGCTGAAGCAGGACCAGAACCTTGAATTGGATCTTGTGCTGATTGAAGGAGAGGCCCAGCTGGGCGGCAAAATACGCACTGTGGACAATGGCGAGTTCATCATGGAAACGGGAGCGGATTCGATCGTCGCCCGCCATGCAAGTGTTCTGCAGCTTGTAGGAGAATTGGGGCTGCAGGAAAGAGTCGTCTACAACGGCACGGGGATTTCTTATCTATATGCCAATAACAAATTGCATGCAATTCCAGCAGACAGTGTCTTCGGGATTCCCATGGACAAAGAAGCGTTGTTCAGTTCTACGCTTGTGTCGGAACAGGGCAAGCTGGAAGCGCTGAAAGATTTTGAAAGCACAAACGAGACGTTCACACGCAATAGTTCACTCGGGGAATTCCTGAAGGCGTTTCTAGGCGAGGAACTGGTAGAGAAGCAGATCGCCCCTGTATTGTCTGGCGTGTATTCCGGCAGCTTGGACGATTTGACGCTGGCCACGACCTTGCCTTATCTGGTGGATTACAAAAATGACTACGGCAGCATCATCAAAGGATTTGAAGCCAATAAAGCCCATTTCCAGGGAGCAGCAAACAAGAAATTCATTTCTTTTGATGGAGGAATGGCGGTATTGATTGATCGGCTTGAAGAAACGCTTCATGATACGAAAATCGTGAAAGAGGACCCGGTCTCCGCTATTGTCAAACAAGGTGACGGGTATGTAATTGAGCTCGCAGGAGGAAACGTCATCGGAGCTGACTTTGTTGTCTTGGCAACACCGCACCAAGTGGCCCAGCAAGTGTTGGGGCTTGAGGAGCTGGACGAGGAATTCCAGAAATTGACGAATTCTTCGCTGATCAGCGTCTACCTGGGATTTGATATTGCGGATGAAAACCTGCCTAAAGACGGCACCGGTTTTATCGTATCGGAAGGCAGTGACATCTTATGCAACGCCTGTACGTGGACCAGCCGGAAATGGAGCCATACTTCACGCGGCCACCACCTGCTTGTCAGGCTCTTTTATAAGAGTTCGAATCCGGCATACGAAGGATTGACAGCATTGTCCGATGCAGAACTAGTGAAAGTGGCATTGTCCGATATCCAAAAAAGCCTGGATATCGAAGCGCAGCCGACAACGGTCGAAGTGACCGATTGGAAAGGGCTTATGCCCAATTACCATATGGCCCATAAAGCCGCGGTCGATGCATTGGAAATGAAGATGGCAGCCGTGGTTCCGAATGTCCATTTGGCAGGTTCTTCGTATTACGGAGTCGGCATCGGGGCGTGCATCCAAAACGGCAAAGACTTGGCGCAAGCTATCGCAAATAGTTTGCAGCAGCAAAATTAAAAAAGGAAACGGCCTTTAAAAAGCCGCTTCCTTTTTTGTATAGAAAAACTGCCGCATCCATGAGGAGCGGCAGTTAATTGAGAATGGTTGGGCTAATTGATTATAACGTTTCAGAGAAGGCAGGCACTTTAAGGCCTAATCCTTCAGCAACACGAGCGCCGAATTCAGCGTCAGCTTTGTAAAGATGGCTGATTTGGCGGATTTTGATTTCTTCTAACGTTACAGCGCTTAAACCGCCGACGAACGTAGCGACCAACCGGTCTTGTTCTTCAGGGCTTTGCAGGCGGTACAGGTCGCCAGGCTGTGTATAGAAATCGTCTTGCAAATAAGTGACAGAATCAGTGAATCCTTCAACAGCAAGCGGAGCAGGTTTAACAGCAGCTGTTTCTTGGGGGCCGCTGAAGCTGTTCGGCTCGTAATAGACAGAAGCTCCGCCATTCTTGCCAAAGTTCATCTGGCCGTCGCGCTGATAATTATTGACTTGGTTTTTCGGCGCATTGATCGGCAGCATCTGGTGGTTGGCGCCTACACGGTAGCGATGTGCATCGTGGTAGGCGAACAAACGGCCTTGCAGCATTTTGTCAGGTGATACATCGATCCCCGGTACCAATGTGCCAGGTGAGAATGTCGCCTGTTCAACTTCCGCAAAATAGTTTTCTGGATTGCGGTCCAAGACCATACGGCCGACTTCGATTAACGGGTAATCTTTATGCGACCACGTTTTCGTCACATCGAATGGATCGAAGCGGTACGTGTCGGCTTCTTCCAAAGGCATGATTTGTACGTACATCTTCCAAGCAGGGAAATCTCCTTGATCGATTGAATTGAACAAGTCTTCCGTATGGTAGTCGGGGTTTTCGCCCGCAATTTTATCTGCCACGTCTTGTGTGATGTTTTTGATGCCTTGTTCCGTCAGCATATGGTATTTCACCCATACCGATTCACCTTCAGCGTTCGTCCATTTGAACGTATGGCTGCCGAATCCATGCATATGGCGAAGCGTCGCAGGAATTCCGCGGTCACCCATCAAATAAGTGACTTGGTGCAGTGATTCCGGTGATAGCGACCAGAAGTCCCACACTGCGTCAGGGTTTTTTAGATGGGTTTGTGGATGGCGTTTTTGAGTATGGATGAAATCCGGGAATTTGATTGCATCGCGGATGAAGAAAATCGGCGTGTTGTTTCCAACTAAATCGTAGTTTCCTTCTTCCGTGTAGAATTTCAAAGAGAATCCGCGCGGATCGCGCACGGTGTCCGCAGAACCGTTTTCACCGGCTACTGTGGAAAAGCGTGCGAACATTTCCGTCTTTTTGCCGACTTCCGACAAGAAAGAGGCTTTCGTATATTTGGTGATGTCATTCGTCACTTCGAAATAACCATGTGCGCCTGCACCTTTGGCGTGGACGACGCGCTCAGGAACACGTTCACGGTTAAAATGGGCTAATTTTTCAAGAAGGTGAACATCTTGCAATAGGACAGGTCCGCGTTGTCCGGCTGTCTGTGAGTTTTGGTTATCTCCGACTGGGGCGCCCCAGTTAGTTGTAAGACCTTGTTTGTCTTGACTCATGAATCGAACACCTCGTTCTCTGGATTTGTATTAAACACTACCTTATCAATGATAACAGTTTCTACATTAAAATCAATCCTTAATGATAATCATTATAAATAATGTGTGACTAGAAATGGAATGAAATAAATTTTTAAACGAAGATTTGAATTTTAAACTGCAGGGTAAGCATCTCGTTGCAATCCAAAATAAAAGCCGATAAGATTAGGATAGAAAGAGTTTTCAGAAAACTATATTTTGTAAGCACTTACAATTGGTCCGCCGCCGCAAAACGCAGAGGAAGCGGCTATTCGATTCCAAAGGGGATGAAGCGCATGTTCATTACAGAAAGCATTGCTGAATACGCAAAAACGCAGCCGGACAAAGTTTATACCTCTTTCCAAGGCAGAGAAATGAGGTATCGTGAATTTTACCGGAAAGCCGAAGGCGTGGCGGCTTATTTCCAGCAAAAAGGCTATGAAAAAGAAGACATCATCGCTTTGTATGCGTTGAATTCGGATTTCTTTCTCGTGTGCTATTTCGGCATCCAATTGGGCGGTTTTACCGCCATGCCGATCAATACAAAACTGGCCGTTCCAGAAGTGGAGTATATCTTTTCGAACTCGCAGGCGAAAGCGCTAATTTACGAAGAGAAAATCGAAGAAGTGATCAAAAAGAGCGAACACAAATTCCAAGATGTGCTGAAAATCGGCGCAGGCGGTCCGTTCGATCGCTTAATGGCGGGTGAGCAGCCAGAATTCAAACCTGTCAAACTGGCTGGAGATGATACAGCGGTGGTCATGTACACGTCAGGCACTACCGGGAAACCGAAAGGGGTCATGCTGACCAATGCCAATCTCGGCGCTACCGCAGACATTTGGGCGGAGGCGCTGTCCGTCACCGCCGATGACCGCATGCTAATCTCAACGCCTTTGTTCCACTGCGCGGCTAGCCACGTATTCGTAGCACCGGTTACGGCAAAAGGCGGTTCGCTCGTCATCGAAGAAGCGTTTTCGCCGGACCAAACTTTGCAAACGCTGGAATCAGAGCAGCCGACAATGTTCTTCGGAGTACCGGCGATGTACAGCATTCTTTTGAACCGCCCGGATATTAAAAGCCGGGAATTGTCTTCGCTGCGCTTGTTCTGCTACGGTGCTGCACCGATGCCCTATGAACTTGTGAAACAGCTGAAAGAGGCGTTTCCGGAAGTGGCTGTCCAAAATTGCTACGGGCAAACAGAAAATGCGCCCGCCGCTTCATCGCTGAAAGACCATTTGGCATTGGAAAAAATCGGTTCGGTGGGAGAAGCACTGCCGCTGACAGAAATCAGGGTGGTCGACGAGTTCGGAGAATCGCTCCCTGCAGGGCAAGTGGGTGAAATAACGGTTAAAGGCCCTCAAGTGATGAAAGGCTATTTGCGCAACGAAGAAGCGACTCGCCAAGCCATTAAAAACGGCTGGCTTTACAGCGGGGATTTAGGGAAATTCGATGAGGAGGGTTTATTGTATATAGTGGACCGCAAGAAAGACATGATCATCCGCGGCGGTGAGAACGTTTACCCGGTGGAAGTGGAAGAAGTGCTTTATCAGATTCCACAGCTGCTGGAGGCGGCGGTTGTCGGAGTACCGCATGAAGTTTACGGCGAAGTGCCGAAAGCCTATGCCGTTGTAAAAGCAGGACAGGCAATCAGCGAAGAAGAAGTCAAAGCGTATTGCGGCGCCCAGTTGGCAAAATACAAAGTGCCGCTGGAAGTGGAGTTTATGGATGAATTGCCAAGAAACGCTTCAGGAAAAGTACTGAAACATACGTTGCGCAAACCGGCGGAACAAACAAAATGAGTGGATTGGGAAGGGGAAATGAAATGATGGGAAATATATATTTGGTAAACGGAGCACGAACCGCATTCGGAGGGTTTGGAGGATCGTTCGCCAATGTCAGCGCCACGGAGCTGGGTACGGCAACAGCAATAGAAGCGCTGAAACGCTCCAATGTAAAAGCAGAAGACATCGACCACGTCGTATACGGCAACGTCATCCATTCAAGCGTCAACGCTGCTTACTTGGCGCGCCATATCGGCCTAAAAGCGGGCATTCCGAAAGAAGTTCCGGCATTGACACTAAACCGCCTATGCGGTTCGGGTGCACAAGCTGTCGTAACAGCGGCTCAAAATATTCTGCTCGGCGAGGCCGATATGGTCCTTGCCGGAGGCGCCGAAAATATGTCGATGTCGCCTTATGCCAATTTCAACCAGCGCTTTAATGGCCCGAAAATGGGCAATATGCAATTCGAGGATATGCTGACGGCTACGCTGACAGACCAATACACCGGCGCCGGAATGGGGATGACGGCCGAAAAATTGGCGGAGCAATACTCTATTTCACGCGAAGAACAAGATGCTTTTGCAGTCGAATCACACCAGCGGGCTGCGCTCGCCACAAAGAATGGCGTATTTGCAGAAGAAATCGTCGGAGTCGAAGTAAAGACCCGCAAAGGAACCGTTGTGGTTGATAAAGATGAACACATCAAACCCGAGGCAAGCACAGAAACGCTTGCGAAGCTGCGTCCGGCATTTAAAAAAGATGGCACCGTCACAGCGGGCAATGCCTCAGGCATCAACGACGGAGCAGCTTCAGTCGTTGTTGCCGGGCAAACAGCTGTCGATCGCCACGGCCTGGAGCCGATTGCGCGCATCGTTTCTTGGGGAGTGGCAGGAGTCGATCCGACCATTATGGGAATCGGTCCGGTCCCTGCCATCAAACAAGCACTCGAACGTGCCGGCTTGTCTCTTGAGGACATCGATTTGTTCGAAATCAATGAAGCATTCGCCGCCCAATATTTGGCGGTCGAAAAAGAGCTTGGGCTTTCCCGTGATAAAGTCAATGTCAACGGCGGCGCGGTGGCACTTGGCCATCCGGTGGGCACGAGCGGCACTCGCATCCTGTTATCGGCTGCTTACGAACTTAAGCGCCGCGGAGCGAAATACGCGGTAGCGAGCTTGTGCATAGGCGGCGGACAAGGCATTGCTGTCGTGATTGAAAGTACTTGATCTGCCATTCGATAAACTAAAAAATCCGATGCCGCTTTTAGGAAGCGGCATCGGATTTTTTTATGGTTTTATTTAATAGAAGCGTTTAAAGCTGTCGAATTTTTTGCCCCAATAGGAATCGCTCAGGCTGGTGATTTGGACGCGGTCCCCACCGGCATGGATAAAGTTGTTATTGCCAATATAAATGCCCATATGGGAAATTCCTGGTTTGTATGTATTGGCGAAGAACACCAAATCGCCCACTTGCGGATTGCTGATATCATATGAACGCGCATCGTAGCCTGTTGTATTGGTGCGTGGAATTTTGATGCCTGCTTTGTTGAATACGTAATAGATGTAGCCGCTGCAATCAAAGCCGCCTACGGATGCTCCACCCCAAACATATGGTGTGCCTAATTGGGAAGTGGCGATTGAAATCAGATTCCCGGCAGTGCCAGAAGGCGCCGGTGCAGGATTGGAAACAGGTTTTGGCGTCGGTTGTGTAGCGACTACTGTATTTTGGACATTCAGTTTTTGGCCGACTCGGATTGTGCTCGACGTCAAGCTGTTCCAGTTCATGATCTGTGTCACTGAAATGCCATGGCGGATGGCGATGCCCGTCAACGTATCTCCTTTAGCGACCGTGTATGTTCCGGCTGAAGCCACTGGAGCCGGAGCTGGGGCAGCAACTGCTGGCGCAGGTTTGACTGCCGCAGCAGCCGTTTGGAGCTTAAGAACTTGGCCGATCCGGATCGTGCTTGAAGAAAGGCTGTTCCAGCTCATCAACTGAGAAACGGAAACTTTGTGGCGGCTCGCTATGCCTGACAACGTATCGCCTTTAACAACTTTGTAAGAAGCCGAAGAAGCAACTGGAGCTTGCGCAATTGCTGGAGTCGGAGCCGGAGTTGCAGGTTTAGCAGAGGTTGCAGCTGCCCCGGCTATTTTCAGCTTTTGTCCTGGAAAAATTAAATGTGTAGTAAGGCCATTTAATTTCTGGATGTCGCTGACTTTCGTTTTATGTAGAGTTGCGATTCGGGAAAGTGTATCCCCGGATTTTACTATGTATTCGGAACTCGATGCTGTTTGGGGCTTCTGGGCTGTGGCCGGGCTGTTTGAAAAAGCAGCCGTTGCTGCAGGTGCTAATTTCAACACTTGATTAGCGTATATTGCATCAGAACTTAAGCCGTTCCATTTTTTCAAATCTGCTACAGTTACCTTGTTGGAAGAAGCGATTTTCCAAAGGCTGTCTCCAGGTTTAATCGTGTAAGAGCTGGCATCTGCATCTGTAACACCTAAAAATAAGGCTAAAGAACCTGTAGCAAGCACTGAAAAAGCAATTTTCTTCATTAATTCTCCCCATTCCATCATCTTAGTTTCAGAAAATAGTAAAATATACGAGCATCTAATAGTCTAGTTCATTGTATATTTATAAGAAGAAATAGGCAATATGATTTAATATTACAATTGTGTTACAAATAGATAATAGGGGTTTAAAGTAAAAAAAATACAAATTTAAAGGTCTTTAAATGTAATTCGTTATTTATAGTAGAAAATAAATCACAGATATTCTAATTGGATATCAAACGGATCGAAAAAAAGACGTGAGAAAAACAAAAATGAACAAAAAGTCCTCTTTTTTATCATATTATTAAATATTTGTTTTTTTATTATATAAAATTCACTCCTGGGAAAATGAGCATCGGTATGGTATTTTGAGAATAACCATAAAAAGGAAGGGTGTTAGGCATGGAATTGAAACCTTATGAACAAACAATCATTGGCACGCTGGGAATAGAATTCACTGAGACTTCCGCAGAACGTGTAATTGCAACAATGCCGGTAAATGCATCAACGCATCAACCGTTCGGGTTGCTTCACGGCGGGGCATCTGTCGTACTGGCAGAATCAGTGGCGAGTGTCGGAACGTGGAATTTAATCGATCAGGAAAGTGAAATTGCTGTAGGGCTGGAAATCAACGCCAACCACATCCGGGGGAAAGCTTCTGGAGTCGTAACAGCAATAGGCACACCGCTCCATAAAGGGCGGAGTACGATGGTGTGGGATATTAAAATCGTGGATGAAGAAGAAAAATTGATCTGCGTTTCCCGTTGCACAGTCGCTATTATGCTAAAAAACCGGTAAGGGATTTTTCTTTCGCCGAATTCTCTGAAATTTTTTGGAACTTTTCTGGAAGTCGCACGTATAGTTAAAGTAAGAGAGTGTGCGACAGGGGGTACGGGAAATGCGATGGGCAAAAGGGATAGCAATACTTGCGGCATTCATGCTGTCAGCGTGTTCAGCGGAAGCGGGAACCGAAATCACCACAATTGAAACTGTGAAAGAAAATGACCTGGCGGAGTTGAGCGCAACTTATGTAGGGGATAACTCACGGGTCTTGGGCATTGTCCAGGAATTACCCGGTGCCGAAACGCTGAAGGAATTGAATTTGCAAGGTGAAAAGGTCCGAATTACATACGGCACTAAAAAAGGTTCGCTGCCGCAAGGCGATATCTTGGCTTATTGGTTCGATGACAATAAAGGCATGGAGAAAAACTTCCTATACAATACAGTCTACCTAACGCTTCTTGTGCCAAATTCCAGTTCATACTCATTCCGCATCGACGATTTTTCTTTCGCCATTGAGAGAGAAGAAATGGTGGAAATCCTGTCCGAAGAGTTCCTGGATTTCCCAGCAGGCGACGAGGCCTGGGACCAGGAAGTGGTGGAAGTTTTCATTGAAGACAATCGCAGAGAGATTGAGGGATGGGTCGAATCCGGCGCAGTGCGCAAAAAAATTTTCTCTGAGCATCCGGTCATTTATATTTCAAACTGAAACCGCCTGTCTGTCAGGCGGTTTTTTTGTTGCCTAAGAGGGTACTCCGATAGGTAATGGGATAAAATATGCAGCGGGATTCAGAGAAAGGCAGTGTGGTGTTATGAAAGCGGAACTAATCCAGGCAAGCATCAGCCTCTTTGTGGAAAAAGGGTTTAGTGCGACGTCTATCCAGGACATTGTGGACAGGGTCGGAGTGACAAAGGGGTCATTCTATTATCATTTTAAAAGCAAAGAAGGGCTGTTGATGCATATCCAGTCTTCTTATATCGCCGACTTGCTCAGAAGGCAGAATCAGATTCTGGAAAGCGGGCAAAATGCGAAAGGCAAACTGGTGAAGGTTGTGGAACTGCTTATCCGGGATATCGAGGAGCAAGGTGAAATAGGCAAAGTCTATTACCGTGAAATTCGCCATTTGTCTCCAGAGAATGCAGCTATTATCAGGCACCAACGCGCTGAGTTCCGGAACAAGATCGAGGCGGTTGTCAAAGAAGGGATTAAGAGCGGTGAATTCCGCATCGGGCTGGAGCCGAAAATGGCGACTTTCGCAATACTTGGCGTCACCAACTGGAGCTATCAATGGTTTAATCCTTCAGGTACGCTGTCTGTGACTGAGCTTGCATTTATGCATACAGACTTTATCTTGAATGGCATGCTCGCTGAGAAGAAATGACTGTGTCCAGCGCTAATGGAAACCCCTCAAATCAAAGGATTTGAGGGGTTTTTTCCGGCTTCAAGTTCAAGCAAAAATCGTTTCAGCTCCAAACCTCCACGGTATCCTGAAATGGCACCGTTCTTGCCGATGACCCGGTGGCATGGCACGGCAATGAGCACAGGATTCGCGCCGATTGCTGTACCGACAGCCCGTATGGCAGTTGGTCTGCCAACGAGCCCGGCGATTTCGGAATATGGAACGGTCCGTCCGAAAGGGATCTGCTGCAATACCTTCCAGACGTCGCGCTGAAAGGGTGTGCCTTTGGCATCAATCGGCAAGGTGAAAGAAGATTCGGCACCGCTGATGCAGTCAAGCAATTGCTTGCGGTAGGGTTCCAATGCTTGCCCGCTCTCTTCTAAGTGGCAGCCGGGGAAGCGTTTTTTTAAATACTCGCTGAAATGTTCAAAAGATTCTCCTGGCGACCCAACATAGCAAAGCCCGTCGCGGGTTTTGGCGATATAAAGTGTCCAGTGGCGGCTTTCAAGCATTGACCATTCAATCAGAGTGTCCATTGGGCATGTCCCTTTCTGTTATATGAAATGATTTCCGGTACCGGGCTGGCGTAAGCCCGGTCTTTTTCTTGAAAAAGGTAATAAAGTAAGCGGTGCTGCCGAATCCAGCGGTGCTCGCGATTTCTGCGATCGGCAAATCGCTGGCCTGCAAGAGCTGAAGTGCTTTTTCAAGACGTTTCTGCTGGGTGTAAGCCAAAGGCGATTGGCCCTTAAAATGCGTGAACAGGCGCTGCAAATGATACGGGCTGCCGTGGAAAGTTTCCGCTAATGTTTCCAAAGCCACAGTCTCGGTGAAATGGGAGTCAATCCACTCGGCCACTTGATCAATCCATTCTTCAGCGGGAAGATTCAAGCCGTCCGGCCGGCAGCGTTTGCATGGACGGAAATTTTCGTCGAGCGCAACAAAAGCGTTTTTAAAAATGCGGACATTTTCTCTTTTAGGGAGGCGTGATTTGCATGAAGGGCGGCAAAAGATGCCTGTTGTTTTGACGCCGTAGAAAAATTGGTCGTCAAAAGAATCATCATTGTCCACAATCGCTTTCCAGAAAGTATCCGGGACCAGAATCGGTTTCAGTTTGGCCATGATGTCTTCACCTCTTCTACAGTATATACCTTTTCGTTGGTGCAATGAGGTTTGTTGGATGAGAAAGCAAGATTGCGAAACTCAGAAAAATTTAAAAAGATTTTCCAGTTTTATCAGGTCTGATTAGGGAATAAAAGGACTAACACCAAAGAGGAGGGATTACATGGCTAGAGACAAAAACAAAGACGAATTGAAAGACAATGTGCTCGAACATGAATTCAGAGAACAAGCCCAGGAGTCGATGGAAGAAGTTCGTTTCTCACATGGTAAAAAGGAAGAAACCGAAACAGACGAAAAAGATCAAAAATGATTCCTTAAACAATGCAATCCCGCTTGCCGATCTCTGGCGTGCGGGATTTTTGCTTGCGAGAATAGTGCGAAAGCAGGATTTATGGGCAGAACTGCAGGTGGCGTTCACTTTTGCTCGGCAGTTGATTTTATTTTTCAGGTTGTCAGGTTATACTAAAAAGAAAAATTGAAAGTTGGGACATGGATGCCATTTACGGATTTGTCGATAGCTGCTGGCGCTAAAATGCTGCCAATACAGGAAATTGCAGAACGTGCGGGAATTTCAAAAGATGCTCTGGAACTTTACGGAAACTTTAAAGCGAAGATTAATGTCAATTCATTGCCTCCGGCGGGAGCTCTTGGGAAAGTCGTCCTTGTGACGGCAATCAGCCCAACCCCTGCAGGCGAAGGGAAATCGACAGTGACGGTCGGTTTGGCGGATGCTTTCAACCAACTGGAAGAATCAGTTGTAGTGGCACTCCGAGAGCCTTCACTTGGGCCGGTCATGGGTGTCAAAGGAGGGGCCACTGGCGGAGGTTTTGCACAGGTGCTGCCGATGGAAGACATCAATCTTCACTTTACAGGAGATATCCACGCCATCACGTCAGCCAATAATGCATTGGCGGCATTTATCGACAACCACTTGCACCAAGGAAATGAATTGTCCATCGATCCGAGGCGAATTACGTGGAAACGTGCGCTTGATATGAACGACCGGGCGCTGCGCCATGTGACAATCGGGCTTGGAGGCCCTGCTCAAGGGGTGCCGCGTGAAGATGGCTTTGACATCACGGTGGCTTCTGAGATTATGGCTGTGCTGTGTCTTGCAACATCAATGGACGACTTGAAAGAGCGCCTTGCACAGATGGTCATCGGCTATACGTACGGACGGGAGCCGGTAACCGTGCGCGAACTTGCAGTGGAGGGCGCATTGGCGCTATTGCTGAAAGATGCCTTCAAGCCGAACTTGGTGCAGACGATCGAAGGGACGCCGGCATTGATCCACGGGGGACCGTTCGCGAACATTGCCCATGGCTGCAATTCCTTGGTGGCGACGAACACGGCCCGCCAATTAGCGGACATTGTAGTTACGGAAGCTGGTTTCGGAGCAGATTTGGGTGCTGAGAAGTTCATGCACATCAAATCGAGAAAAGGCGGCTTCCATCCCGATGCAGTGGTCATCGTGGCCACTGTGCGTGCGTTGAAAATGCATGGCGGCGTTGCAAAAGGCGACTTGGCGAATACAGATCCGGATGCGGTTCGCCGCGGAATGGTCAATTTGGCAAAACACATTGATACCATCCGCCAGTTCGGCATCGAACCGGTGGTTGCTCTGAACCGCTTCGTCGGAGATTCAGAAGGCGAACTTGCTGAGATTATGGGATGGGCAGAAGCGCAGAACGTCGCGATTGCCATGACCAATGTCTGGGCTGAAGGCGGAAAAGGCGGGATTGAGCTGGCGAAATTGGTAAAACAAGAGCTGGAACGCCCAACTAATTTCAAATTCCTCTACAACGAAAGCGATGAAGTAGAAGAAAAGCTGCGTGCCATTGTACAGAAAGTTTACGGCGGCACAGATGTCCAGTTATCGGATAAAGCACAAAAGCAATTGCTGGAGCTGAAGAAATACGGGTGGGATGAATTGCCGATTTGCATGGCGAAAACACAATATTCGTTATCTGACCAGCCGAAGCTTTTAGGCCGCCCGGAAGGGTTCACCATCACGATCCGTGAAATCATCCCGAAACTGGGCGCTGGATTCCTTGTTTGCCTGACGGGAGATATCATGACGATGCCAGGCTTGCCAAAACTGCCGGCCGCTCTGAATATGGATGTCGACTCAGAAGGCAAAGCAGTCGGGCTGTTTTAATAGAAGCATGGCCAACGAACATAGGGTTTCATTGATTGACTTTGTCGAACGCGGATCCTCGCTTTATATTCAACTGGCGGTATACGACGCAGAAACCGAGCGTCAATTTCAGGAAGAAGTGCGGTTTTTGGGCGATTTGCTGTATGGCGAATTCGTCCATCCACAGCATTCGCCATTATCAGACGGCTGCCGGCAATACGTCATCGCCTATTTAAAAGACCGCTTCAATCGCTGAAGCGGTCTTTTTGCGCGCCGTTCAATCGCTATGCGGTGAAATTGTAGACAATATTCAGATGAATGTGATAGAAAAGCTGGATTTATGCTACTATATGGAAAATAGGATGTGCGGTTTTGATGGGCTTAAATTGCTGAGAGGATGTGTTTTCATGAAAATACAATCAACGCAAGAAGAACGGAAATCACTTCGGCTAACGGTTTACAATGGCGGTTTCGGGTTGGTGAAAGAAGTGCGGTTGCTTGAGTCATCCGAACCGGCATCAGAAATCCAGTTCATGGATATCGCGGAGCATATCGAGGCGGATTCGGTCATGGTCCGGGGCCTTCAAGTGCTTGAGCAGAATTATGATTATGACTTGGCTGATGGGCAAAAGCTGCTCGCAAAATACATCGGGCAGGTCGTGACGGTCCGCAATCAGGAAGCTAGCGAAGAAATGGCGATGCGCCTGTTGAGTACGTCGGACGGCATCGTTGGTGAACGCACTTATAATGGTGAGATTCTCATCAATCCGCCAGGGGGCTTAGTCTTGCCAGCATTGCCGGATGGGCTTTTCCTAAAACCTTCATTGATTTTCCAAATTGATCCGATGCCCTTGCGGCAAGAAATCCAAGTCTCTTATATGACGAAAGGGATTGAATGGGAGGCATCTTATGTTGCTGAAATCGCCAGCGAAACGGTCAGCCTCTCGGGGTGGGTCAAGCTGCGCAATGATACCGGAACCAACTTTCCGGATGCGGCGTTCAAATTCATTTCCGGTGAAGTGAACCGTTATGAAACGCCACATCTGTTCCGTGAGTCGAGTTTCATGCAGCAAAAAAACATGGACGCCGACCTGCCGTTCGAAGAACATGGCTTCGCTGACTACCACGCCTTTACACTGGAACGGCCGGTCACGCTAATGAATGGCCAATTAAAGCAAATCAATTTCATGCGGATGGAAGGCGCGAGTTTCAAGAAAGCTTATGTGGTTGAACGGAACAGCAGACAGGCGGCCGTGAAGCTGCAGTTTAAGAACAGCAGCGCCAACGGTTTGGGCATTCCGCTGCCGAAGGGGCTCGTGAAAGTTTTTGAGCAGGACACGGACGGAGAACTGGAATTTGCCGGAGAAGATTTTTTGGAGCATACGGCAAATGGGGAAACCGTGTCGCTGAAAATCGGGCAAGCAGTGGATATTTTGTCGGAAAGCCGAGAAGCGCTGCGCGAACGGCGCGGCAATTTGGAAGTTGTGACGTGCATCTACGAAGTGAAGAACAAAAAACAAGAAGGTGTGAAGATCGATATCGACCATGAGATTTTCGAAACCTTGTGGAAGATGGAGTCATCATCGCACGATTACGAGGTGAAAAGTTCGCGGATTGTTGAATTCCGCGTGTGGGTGGGCGCAGGGAAATCGGTAGCAGTGGAGTTCACATATGTAGTGGACAAAGGCAGCGAAGAAAATCCGCGGCCCCTGTAAAGAGCCTGATGGAAACTAAAGGAGGAAAAAGCATGGAATTCCTGAAAGTGGATGGCAAGATTGAACCCGGAAAACTGGCATTGAGCATAATGGTGCCGGTTGTCGGAGGTTCATTAGCCGGCGCGTTCGCAAACTGCAATACTCAAGAAAAGTATGCTGAATTGAAAAAGCCTTCTTTTTCCCCTCTGCCTTGGATTTTTCCGTTGGCCTGGACTGCTTTATACACTTCCATGGGAGTTGCAAAATACCGGGCGGCGGAAAAATCCGCACCGAAAAACGAAGCGAAGAAAGTGCTGCTTCCCTACAATCTGCAATTGGGCCTGAATTTTCTGTGGTCATTCCTTTTCTTCAAATGGGGGCTGCGCGGCACAGCGTTTGCGGAAATGGCATTGATGCTCGCGGCAATAACTTGGACGACGTATGAATTTTATCAATACGATCAAACGGCCGGCAATCTCATGGTCCCTTACATCGCCTGGGTGGCATTCGCAATGGGCTTGAACGCTTCGATTTGGAAGCTGAATAAATGAAGGATAAGGAAAGGGGCCGCTGGGAAACTTCCAACGGCTTTTTGTTGTTCAGCGGCTTGCTAGCATTTGATAAAATGGAGAAAATTGTATACAGTTTCTTACATAAGGATTATTATTTTTCATGAAAAGGGGAATGGAAACATGTTCAAGAAAATGGCTGCAGACGCTTTAGGATTATCGGATGTCGGGAAAATCATCGACCCACAGGACTATGACAAGACAGACGCTGACGATTATGTCATGCATGAAGACCAGGAAAAAATCTTTTTCCTGATTAAAACCAAAGCGGATGAATACTGCTTTACGAACCTCGCCTTGATTCACGTTGACGGCGAAAGCGCAATGTCTTCAAAGCGCACCTTGAGGCGCTACCCATATTCCCAGCATTTCATTTCGGATGTCTTTATGGAAACAGCAGGGAAAATTGATCTGGACGTTGAAATCGGCTTTAAACTTGGCCAAATTCCGTTCAAGATCGATGTTCAAAAAAATCAGATTGAGAAATTGACGGACCTTTACAAATCGCTGCTGCGTATTGCGGAAATCACTTATGAAAACAAAATCTTGATTTCCATGGCCAATGAAAGCTTGGACAAAGCTGTCGTCGTGCTGCAGAATTCGCGTCCAAACGATGTCGCTTTGGATGTGCAGTATTCCAAGCTGACCGACTTCGGCTTTACGTGGATGTCATCGGTACGCAACCAATACCACGTCAAAGACTTTGGCGATGTGTTCGAAAAGTATATCAATAATTGATCTGCAAAGAGTCTTCCGTCCAACAATTGGCGGCAAGGCTTTTTTTTAGCTTAAGCTATGATTAGGCGAGGCTGCCGGCCGCATGATACACTGTGCGATATCGGGAAGCGTTTCCGAAATTTGATGAAATTATGGCGATGCCATAGCTCTTTTCGAGATTGACTGAAGTTTTTTGATGCAGGTTCCGAGAAAAAAGATTACAATTAAATTTGCTTATACCGAACAGTGAATAAAGTGGGAAACATTCCAGATGCCATTGGGCAGAATCAGCTTTTGGGTGAATTGGATTAGGAGGAGAAATTATGTTAAAAGACGTATTTATCGGTTTATCAAAAAACCAATTTCTAACCAGTGCGGCCAAAAAATATGGCCTTAAATTAGGGGCGCAAACTGTTGTAGCGGGAGTGGATATCGAAGAGACGATCAAAAGCATCCGTGAATTGAATGCGAAAGGCATCAGCTGCACAGTTGATAACCTAGGAGAATTTGTTTTTGAAAAAGAAGAAGCCCTCAAAGCGAAAAATAGCATTTTGGAAGTTATTGAAAGCATTCATTCAAATGGAGTAGATGCGCATATTTCCTTAAAACCTACCCAAATCGGCTTAGACATCGATTATGATTTCTGCTATGAAAATTTACGTGAAATCGTCGATGCGGCAAGCAAGTATGATATGCACATCAATTTGGACATGGAAGATTATGGACATTTACAACCTTCATATGATTTGATGGATACTCTTCTGAAAGATTACAACAATGTCGGAACGGTGATCCAAGCTTATTTCTACCGGGCAATGGACGATATTGAAAAGCATAAGGATCTTCGGCTGCGCATCGTCAAAGGCGCTTACAAAGAGCCCGTTGAATACGCTTACCAAACTGCAGAAGAAATCGATGCGAATTTCATTAAGCTGATTGAATATCATTTGCTTCATGGGAAATTCACGTCCATCGCGACGCACGATCACAACATCATCAACCACGTTATCGACTTCGTGGAAAAGAACAGCATTTCGCGCGACAAATTCGAATTCCAGATGCTTTACGGATTCCGTAAAGACATGCAATTGGACTTAGCGAATAAAGGCTATCATTTCTGTGTCTATGTGCCATTCGGCGACGACTGGTACGGCTATTTCATGCGCCGCCTGGCAGAGCGCCCGCAAAACTTGAATCTTGTTGTTAAACAAGTGTTCAACAAACGCACCAACAAGGCGATTGGCCTGGTTGCGGGAGCATTCCTGCTCGGCCGCATGACGAAAAAAAGCAAAAAAAGAAGATAAGGAAAAGGATGGCCCATAAACCGGGCCATCCTTTTTTTGTTATTCTTGGAGTTTTCGTTTGCCAAAAACGAAATAAAAATAGCTTGCGGAAATCAGGTAGAGGCCGGAAGTGATGGTGAAAGCGTAGGCATATCCCCAGTAGGATCCAAATGCAATCACCAGGCCAGCCGCGATTGGCCCCATTGTAGCCCAGCCGATATTGAACACTACTTGGTTGGCGGAGTTGGCGAGCCCTTTGTATTTATCATGGACGACTTCCATCGCAATTGCGCTTTGGATAGGATTCCCGGCATTCATCAATGCTTGGCGCAGCAGAAAGCCGAGGGACGCCAGCAACAGCGAAGTTGTATAAGCCGTTAAAATGAGAAACGGAATCGACAGCAACTGAAATAGGAGCATCGCTTTCACTTTTCCCACTTTCGCAACCAGCAGCGGCCCGATCAGCATCGCCACGACGGTCATCGCGGAGCCGAAAGCCAGTATAAGGCCAATATATGAATTCGAAGCATCAAAGCGATTGGCGAAGTAGAGATTCAAATAAGGCACGACCAAACCTGAGCCCAGCCCGATCAGCAGGCTGGCAAAAGAGAAGTGGAAAATAGCCACCAGGTTTTTCTTTAAGCCGGCATCGTCGATGTCAATGTCGATGCGCGTATTCACTTTTTCTTTCAAAGGTGGTGGCTTGTTGTCCAACCGCAGCAAAGGAATAAGCCCGGCCGTGTAAAGAAGGGCGCCGACAAACAACGACCAGCGGATGGCATCTACCGCATCCATTGCCAAAAGCCACTGGAAAATATCTGACACTGCGCCGCCCAACAGGCTTCCTGCTACATTTGCCAACGTCATCAAGGCAAAATAGACGCTGAACAGATGGACGCGCTCTGAGGATTTGGAATGCTCGGCGAGGAACGGGATTCCGGATACCTGTACGAATGCCATGAATAATCCTGTGAAGAAAGCAGCAGCCACCAATTGTGTTTCGCCAACTGCAAAGCTGCGGTAGAACAATGTTGCAGCACCGGCCGCGCCCCCGCCGAGAAGCATCCATTTGCGGCCGAATTTATCGCTTAGGAATCCGGCTGGAATCAGCATGATCGCTGCGGCTGCGGCAGTCATGGAAATGACGTTGCCGTTCACCGTTTCAGGCATGCCCAGCTCTTTTATGTAAAGATTATACATGACCATGAAGACACCCAAACCGCTTTGTAGCAGGACATTCGCCAGCATAAACAATTTAATATTGCGGTTGAAGGACAAGATTTTCATTTTCCATTCGTTTGCCCAAAGAATCATTAAGTTTCACCCATTTCGGTACGTAAATATTTCGCTTCTCTAAATATATGACTTTCCATCCTGTAAATCAATGCCTGATTTCAGCGTAGTAGTCTAAAGCGAAAAATACAGATTTGAAAATTGAAGAGAGCACGCATCCATCCCTTATGAAATGAGAAGAAACCTGATCGGCGTCTGCAAATGGTAGACTAGAAGCATAATCAGTTAAAAGGAGGATGTTCATGTATCGTACAATTTTGACGCCAAGGGTATCAGAAACAGATGCAGTGGGCCATATCAACAACACCGCTCTCCCGGTCTGGTTCGAGGCCGCGAGAAATCCGCTGTTCCGTCTGTTCACTCCAGACCACGATTTTGCCAAATGGAAACTGGTCATTGTTAAAACGACTTTGGAATTTGTTGGGCAAATATATTTCGGGGAAGATGTGGAAATCCGAACCTGGGTCAAAAACATCGGCAATAGCAGTCTAGAGCTTTACGAAGAGCTGTATCAAAAGAACGAATTATGCGCAAAAAATACAGTGGTCTATGTAAATTATGATTTGGAAAGGCAAAAATCTGAAAGCATTCCTGACAGCCTCCGCAAGGAATTGGAAAGCCATCGATACGAGGAGCAGCATTAATGCAGTCTCGAAGCATCTCTAAAAAAGGAATCCCTGAAAGCTTGTTTATGCGCTTTCAGGGATTCCTTTGCTATTTACTGAGGCGCAGAATGCGAGGCTAGGAATGACAATGTCTTATCGAAAGTCGCCTGTGCTTCTTCGGTATGGAGTGTGAATTGATATTGGTGGCCTAGTCCTTTGCCGCTGCCCTCGAAAAACACATCGTCAACGGCAATGCCTGTTGCTTTCAAAGTCTCGGCAAGCTCAACCGACTGGGAAGCCAGGCGGTCAGCATCGCCAGCACTGATAAATGTAGGCGGGTAAGCCTCAGTCACATGATCGACCGTCGATAACTCATTGATGCGGCTGAAGGCTTCAAAGCGCTCGGTACCCGTATAAGTGTTCAAAAACAGGTCAATGCGCGGGTAAGCGGTGGCTCTGACTGTTTCCATATTGTATAAACCACAGAAAAGAATCGTGCCGCGCAGTGTCTCAGGATCAATGGCCGGGTTTATGCCAACTGCAGCGGCCAAGGCTGGATTGGTTATGGTTGCCGCCATCTGGCTGGAAATCTGCGCACCAGCGGAATCACCGCCGATAAAAATGCGGGACATGTCGCCGCCATACTTGGCTGCATGCACTTGCAGGTATTCAAGGGCTGCGTTCGCTTGGATGATTGGTCCGGGATACAATTGCTTGGGTGCAAGGGCATAATCGATGTTGGCCACTACATAGCCAGCGTCAGCTAATGCCATGCCGTAATGCTTGCGCATGTTTTTCGTGCCGCCAATATATCCGCCTCCGTGGATCCACAGGACGACAGGAAGCGCTTCATCAATTGTTTCCGGATAATAAATGTCCATGACACTGTCTTCCAGGGGGCTGTAAACCAGGTTTTCTGCTGCTAAGACCTTATCTTCAATAGCTGCAAGATTTGGCGGAGCGGTGTAGACAGAAGAGCTGGCTGTTTTTTTGGAAGCGGATGCGTCAAAAGAAGTTATGAATAATTCCGAAATGACCATTACCAGCATCACAGCGATAAAAGAGAAAGAGATTATCCGTTTATGGAGGCTTAAGTTTTTATGCAGGCTGGCCATAGTCCACTTCCTTTACAAGGTAAAATTGCTTTTAAATATTTATCCTATCTTATCTAGGAGTATAGGAGGGAAGATAGGGTCTATTGAACTAATTTAAGTGATACAAATAATTTATTTGATAATTTTGATAAGATTCAATTCTGCAGATGCCGGGTATTGTGAGTTGAACGCAAAAAGAGGAAGTGGGAAAAATGTTCGGATTAACAGATTTGGTGGCTTTGGTTATATCAGCATTCATTATTTTACCGGTAGTTGTTTTCATAAGAGAATTGGGATATTTGGTCATCAGCCCAATTGTCGGTGTACAGAATCCGCGCCTCACAATCGGCTCAGGGCCGCGAATTATGAGGTTTTGGATATTCGATATTAGAAAGTACTATCATTTATATAGCTGGTACTCATACGATTCGCTGAAAAGAACAAGCCGTTTTGCATATGTAGCATTATACGCCAGTCCAATACTGATTAATGTCATAGTAGCTGTCATTATTAACGCCATGCTCGCAAACGACATGTTGCAAGATTATGCAACATTCTGGAGCCGGTTCATCTTCTACGCCTTTTATTTTGTGCTATTTGATATAGTGCCGATGAAAACCGCCAATGGTAAGCCCAATAACGGCATGATCATTTACGAAATGCTGCGTTACGGAAGACGTACCGATTACAACGATGAACCGTTTTTGCCATCGACATCAGAGGTGGAAGAAGAATACCAGCAAGAAATGGAGAAAGTAGAAGAGATTAAAGAACGTGAAATGGAAGAACAGGAAGAGAAGGAAGAAGAAATTAAAGAGCTGAAAGAAGCATTAAAGAAAGAAGGAAAGAATGTGTAAGAAGGTTACCGGTCTTGCCAAAAACTTCGGGGTACTGGGTGGTTGTTCACTATCTTGAATTCGAGATATCATGATGATAAAATAAATCTATAGCAAAAGTAAGGGAGCTGAGTATTTATGGCAAAACAAATAGAAGGCATTCACCATATCACCGCCATTGTAGGAGATGCGCAGGAAAATGCTGATTTCTATGCAGGTGTGTTGGGCTTGCGTTTAGTTAAGAAGACCATTAATTTTGACGATCCCGGAACGTATCATCTTTATTTCGGGAATTCTTTAGGCGAGCCGGGGACCATCATCACATTTTTCCCTTGGGGAAATGCCTACAAAGGGAAAATCGGCGACGGGCAAGTCGGCGTGACATCCTATGCTGTTCCATCAGGTGCCTTGGAATTTTGGGAAAAGAGATTGGCTAAGTTCGAAGTAGCGGTTGAAAAAGTTGAGCGCTTTGGCGAACATTATTTAACTTTCAATGATCCGCACGGTCTGCAACTGGAGCTGGTTGAACGCGCAGAAGGGAAGGCGAACGACTGGAAGTTCGGTGAAGTGACGCCGGAAACAGCAATCAAAGGCTTTGCCGGAGCTGTTTTGTACACGTCCAACGCTGAAAAGACTGCTGAGCTTCTCCAAACGGCAATGGGCCTCCAAAAAATTGGCGAAGACGGCGGCGTGCTGCGTTTCCGCTCTCCGGCTGAACTCGGGAATACAGTCGATGTAAAATTGGCATCTGTCGGAATCGGGCAGATTGGTGTCGGAACAGTCCATCATATTGCTTGGCGGGCAAAAGATGATAAAGACCAGCTGGAGTGGAAGCATCATATTGAAGCTTATGGTCTCGGTGTAACACCTGTACAAGACCGGAATTATTTTAATGCCATCTATTTCCGTGAATACGGCGATTTGTTATTTGAAATCGCGACAGATCCGCCAGGTTTCGCAGTGGATGAAACACAGGAGGCAATGGGGCAAGACCTGATGCTGCCGCCTCAATACGAACAATACCGCAATCGGCTGAAGCAGGATCTTGCTCCACTCGTGATCAGAGAAGTGGAATAAAAGAAAAAGCGCATTTCGGAAGCTTGGCTTCCGAAATGCGCTTTTTTATTTTGAGACGAGGCTTTTCAACGCAAGGTTGATGTTTTGTGGACGCTCTGCCAGGCGACGCATGTAGTAGCCATACCAGTCTTCTCCGAACGGTACATAAACGGTGAATGTGTATCCTTCCTGTGCCAATTGCTTTTGAAGTTCAGTACGGAAACCGTAAAGCATCTGGAACTCGAAACGGTCAAGCGGGATATTGTGTTCTTTGACGTAGCGTTTTACTTCATCGATGATCACGTGGTCGTGGGTTGCGATCGACGTAAAGCCTGGCTGCTGCAAGCGGATTTTGATCAGCTTCAAATAATTGCTGTCAATGTCCTGCGCGCTTTGGAAAGACACTTCTGAGATTTCCTTATAGGCGCCTTTAACCAAGCGCAAACGGACATTTTTCAGAAGCTCTAAATCTTTTTCAGAACGATACAGATAAGCTTGGATGACAGTGCCGACGTTATCGAATTCCTTCACCAGTGCGTGGAGGATATCGAGTGTCGGTTGAAGATGGCTGTAATCTTCCATGTCAATATTGATGAAAATTGCGTAACGCGCTGCCGCTTCGGCAATTTCACGCATATTTTCCAAGCAAAACTTGTGATCGACATCTAACCCGATCTGAGTTAGCTTAACAGACATATGCGCGGAAACACCATGTTGCTGGATGGCTTCCAAGGTGGCCAGGATATTGGTCTTCGCTTCCAGCGCTTCTTCTTTGCTATAGACGAATTCGCCCAAATTATCTATTGTGGCGCTGATTCCGTCCGCATTCAATTCTTTGACCGATTTCAGCATGCTGTCGATATCCGTGCCTGCTACCACTTTGCTGGCGCCCAATTTGAGCCCCCATTTTTTTGCCCCGCTATTCAAAACCTGGTTCTTTGACAAAGCAATAAAAAAGTCTTTAGTTAACCCCACTTTTTTTCCTCCTATACTTTTCGGATGCCTGAAGCCTCCCGAAATAAAAGACGCAGCTGCCGCCATGATTTCTTATTTAATACATGAGTTTGGTAATCTGCTGTTTTGCTCTTCGTCCATTAGGCGAAACGCCGGCGAAGAATCGTTTTACAGCGTTGTCGGAAAGGGAAAACGTTTACAGAATCCCACTTCTTATTATAGTCGATGGGTGCTCTTCCTCCTAACTTTAAATCGCCCCGGATGAAATTGAAAGATATGGACGGTTCCCGTATACTGGGAGAAGACGGAATATTCTAAATGAAATACAGCTTGAGGGGGCGGATGGATGCAATATTTTTTGACGGGGTCATATTCCAGAGCTGATGAGCCAGGAGTCAAGCTATGGCAGTTCGATCCGGCGGACGGGAGTTTGACAGAAAAGACAGGGGCAGGGGGAGTGGAGCGGCCCTCATACTTGGCGTTCCACCCGGCTGGTGAAATATTCATTACCTGCAGCGAAACGGATAGCGGGGAACTTGTGTCGTGGCGTTTCGGATTAGTAGCCGAAACGTTAACGGAAATCAGCCGACAGCCGTCTAATGGTGCCCATCCGGCACATGCCGCTGTTGATGAATCAGGCAAATGGCTGCTGTCTGTTAATTATTCCGGAGGCAATGTAAATGTCTTTCCGCTGGATGAGGATGGAGTGATCGGCGCTTTGGCAGATTCAGCCAAACATGAAGGAGCGGGGCCGAATGAACTGCGGCAGGATGCAGCCCACCCACATTCCGTTTCCCAAATTCCGGGGACACAGCTGTTTCTAGTACCGGATCTAGGCATGGACAAAATTCACATATATAAAATGGACCGCAAAAACGGCAAGCTGGAACATCAGCGTATTATTGAAACGGCGCCCGGTGCAGGGCCCCGCCATGTGGCTTTCCATCCATCTCTGAAGGTTTTTTACGCGTTGGAAGAACTGAGCTCGACGCTTGCGGTTTATGGAATCAGGGAAGGGGCGGGCATCGACAAGCTGCAGGCCCTATCGCTCGTGCCCAAACGCTGGCAAGGGCAGAATACTAGCGCAGAACTGGTGGTCTCGGAAAACGGCAGATTCCTGTATGCTTCAAACCGCGGGCATGACAGCATTGCCGCTTTCTCGATCGAAGAAGATGGAACATTGAATGCATTGGGATTCGCAGAAACCGGGGGTAAAGGGCCGCGCCATTTCGCCTTGGCCCCTGGCAATGAATGGCTTATCGCCGCCAATGAAAAATCCGGGTCTCTGACGGTGCTGAAGATTGACGATGCGGGAATGCCGCAGCTTCATGGCAAACCGGTCCATACGAAAGCGCCGGTTTGTATAAGGTATGCGGGAACACGCTGAAAAAAGTGGTGAAGGGCTGGACTGAATATTGGGATTGGATGCTTGCCGACAGCGGAAAAAAGCGAACAGCCGTTTCGCTGTCCGCTTTTGTTCTTACCAATCAGGCGTGCCATCTTTCAGAATTTCCAGCTCTTTCAGGAAATCGATGAAGAAGCTGTCATGATTGCCTTGAAATGCCTTTTCTGTACAAGCGGTGTCAGGCGGGTAGCCGAGTTCACGCGCTTGTTGGAGTGTACTGTCTTCGATGAAATTAGTGGGATTTGATTCTTCAAAGCATGAAGGAGCGATGTATGTGCGGTATGTGTGTTCCAATACCACACGCTCATCAGGTGATGGATTATTTTCCCGCGGCAAGAAAAGCAAAGCAATCAAGGCTGCGGATACCAGGATAATAGCGGCCCCCCATACAGTTTTCTTGTTCAAGGCCTATTCCTCCGCCAGCAGGATTTTTGCGTCAGAGATAATATCTTCGACAACAGGATTGACGCCGTTATAGCTTTTCATGACGACCCCGTTTTTATCCACGAGATAGAATTCCGTGCCATGGAGCACTTGGTCGGAATCTTCCGGTTTTCTAGCGATAGTGCGGAAATTTTCCATAGCGAATTTGTCGATGGACTGCGGGGTGTAGCCAGTCAGTAAATTCCACGATGCTAAATCAGCACCGTAATTTTCAGCATAGGATTTCAATTCTTCCGGTTTGTCGACAAGCGGATCTACACTGAAAGATACGATGTTAATGTCGAGGCCCTCTTCTTTGAATTGCTTTTGCAGCTCCACCATATTCGAAGTCATGGGTAAACACACAGTCGTACAATTCGTGAAGATGAAATCAGCCAGCCAGACTTCGCCTTCTAAATCTGCGAGGCTGAATTCTTCGTTTTCCTGATTCGTATAAGTGAAATCTTCTATTTCCCAATTAAGGGGGTCTTCAATGCCATTGCCGCACCCGGCGAGCACAAAGGGCAGCAGCAAGAACGCAATAATCCAGAATTTTTTGCTCAATTGATCCAGATCCTTTCTATTATTAAACACGCATGCCTTAAGGGTAGAACAATATTCGCCATCGGACAAGACCTTGAAATGCTTTTTATGTGTAAATATTAAGAACGAAAAGTGAAGAAGAATCTGCTCCTTGCTTCCTATAATTTCAATACTTTTTTAAATTCCGATTTTTTACAAGGATTTATTGCCTATTGTGCAGAATACTATTATCTATATATTTGCTGTATTCTGGAGTGCATTTAAGGTGCAATCAGGGTATAGACATGTATACCCGCAGCGGTCAGATTAGGGGGCGCAGCGGCGCTTAAAAATGGAATCGAAAGCGAATGAACAGAGTCCGGAATATGGGATGACGATGCGGATAATATGCGCCAGTTTTGGGAGGTGTTTTTTTGGGCAATGGCAAAACAGAGCTAACGGATGAAAAATTAGCAGATTTCCACAATGGGCGCATGATGGACGCTTATTTATATTTTGGGTCTCATGCTTATCAAGATGAAACAGTTTTCGTCGTTTGGGTACCGGGCGTAAAGCGTGTCTCGGTTCTTTGCAGCTCTGTTGCAGGAGAACTGGACGATCGATACCCGATGGAACATCATCCGAAAGATGTCAGCATTTGGCAGGTCCGGATACCCCGGAGAATGGCAGATGCCGTTTACGTATATGAAATCGAAACCCTTCAGGGGGAAATCTTGACGAAATCCGATCCTTTTGCCCGCGCCGGGGAAATCAGGCCGGCTAATCGTTCCGTAGTTGCTGGAAGTTCCAAGCACGAATGGTCCAAATCGGCGTTGAATTACAAGACGATCCAGTCCAAAGGGCATTTTGAAAAACCTATGGCGATTTACGAACTGCACATCGGCACATGGAAAAAAGCAAAAGACGGAAAATTCCTGACTTACCGTGAATTGGCAGGTGAATTGATTCCTTATATTAAAAGGCAGGGATTCACCCACATTGAAATCTTGCCGATCACCGAGCATCCGCTCGATGAATCGTGGGGCTATCAGACAACCGGCTATTTTGCGCCGACAAGCCGATACGGATCAGGGGATGACTTGAAATTTTTCGTTTCCAAATGTGCGGAAAATGGAGTCGGTCTTTTTCTGGACTGGGTGCCAGGGCATTTTTGTCAAGATATTCACGGACTCGCATTGTTCAACGGCACTGCTCTCTACGAGGATTCTCGCGAGGGGCGGCGGTTCAACCCGGAATGGGGCACATTGAACTTCGATGTTCGGCGTGGGGAAGTTGTAAGCTTCCTGTTATCAAGCGCAAATTATTGGCTGGAAGAATTCAAGTTTGACGGGTTCAGGATGGATGCGCTGATGAAGCTGCTGTATGTGCCGAATGACGAGGGCCGGGTTCCCAACGAAGAAGGGGTATCTTTTTTGAAGAGATTGACGACCCGCTTGCGCCAGCAGCATCCCGCAGCGCTTCTCATTGCCGAAGATGCCTGGCATTATCCGAAGGTAACCGGCGAAGTCGAAGATGGCGGGATCGGCTTCCACTATAAATGGAACTTCGGCTGGATGCACGACACGCTAGGCTATATGCAGACCCCATCCACTGAACGGAGAGATATCCACCATATGTTGAGTTTCGCATTGACCTATTATTACGAGGAACGCTATATCTCAATCTTTTCGCACGACCAAGTGGTGGATGGCCAAAAATCTTTGCTCCATAAGTTTCCAGGAGATTTGGAAGAGAAGTTTCAGCAATTGCGTTTACTGCTTGGTTTTTGGGCAGTTCATCCCGGAAAGAAATTGCTTTTCATGGGGCAGGAATTCGGGCATGACGAAGAATGGACATTCCAGCCTGAGTTGAATTGGTTTTTATTCGACTATAAAGCCCACCGCCAGATAGCACTGTTCACCAAAGAGTTGCTGATTTTCTACCGGACGGAAAAAGCGATGCATGAGCTTGATGATGTCCGGGATGGATTCTTGTGGTTGGATCCGCATAATCATGAGCAAAGCGTTCTTGCGTTTATCCGCAGGGGGCGGGCTCCGGCAGATGAATGTATCATCGTCTGTAATTTCTCGGACCGCAGCTATAGCAAATTTGAAGTGGGGGTCCCTGCTGATTTCCCGTACGAACAAATTTTTACGACGAATGACACCGCTTATGGCGGCAAGGAACCGCGGCTCGGAACTGTTCATAATGCCCGCGAAAAGCCTTGGGATGGACAGGATTATTCCATAGCCATCGACTTGCCCGCTTATACAATGAGTGTTTGGAAAACAAAAAAAGATAGGAGTGGATGAACTTGAAAAACAAAGTAGTTGCCATGCTGCTGGCTGGCGGCCAGGGAAGCCGTTTGAAATCATTGACTTATAATATCGCGAAGCCGGCGATTCCATTTGGCGGAAAATACCGGATTATCGATTTTCCTTTATCGAATTGCGTCAACTCGGAGATCCACACGGTCGGTGTGCTTACCCAGTACCAGCCCCATGTACTGCACCGCTACATAGGGCTTGGAACACCTTGGGATTTGGACAGAAGAAGCGGCGGCGTAACCATGCTGACTCCATATGCGGAAATGGACGGCATCAAATGGTATAACGGCACCGCCAATGCCATTTACCAGAACTTTACTTATTTAATGGAACAAGACCCTGAATACGTCCTCATCCTGTCCGGTGATCATATTTACAAAATGGATTACCAAAAAATGCTGGATTTCCATAAATCACATAAAGCGGATGCCACTATTTCGGTCATTGAAGTACCATGGAATGAAGCAAGCCGGTTTGGCATCATGAATACAGATGCTGACTTGAATGTCACGGAATTTGTTGAAAAACCAAAAGAGCCAGAAAGCAATTTGGCTTCGATGGGCGTGTATATTTTTAATTGGCAAAAGTTGAAAAAATATTTGACTATAGATGATGCCAATGAAAACTCTTCCCATGACTTCGGAAAAAACATCATTCCGTTGATGCTCGAAGCAGGCGAAAAATTAGTCGCGTATCCATTTAAGGGCTATTGGAAAGATGTCGGGACTGTTGAAAGCCTGTGGGAGGCGAATATGGATTTGCTGGACGCCCATTCAGGTTTAAATTTGCATGATCCGGGCTGGCGAATCTTTTCCTCCAATCGGCAATTGCCGCCTCAAGTTGTGACGGAAACAGGAGAATTGCAGGAAGTCTTTGTCAACGAAGGCTGCGTCATTGAAGGCAAAGCCGAAAAATCGATCATTTTCCAGGAAGTCCACATTGAACAAGGCGCATCCCTTTACGAGTGCGTTGTCATGAACCGTGTAGTCATCGGTTCTGGTGCGAAATTAGCAAGAACGATTATCCCGCCTGGCCTGATGATCCCGGAAAACTTTGAAATTGGCGATCCAGAAGGAGAAATCATCCTTTTGACGCAAGAGATAATCGATGAATGGAAGGAGAGTGCGGAAGTATGAAATTAGTTGCAATCATTGATGCCACTGTAAAATTGCCGGGTCTGGAAGATTTGACCTTATACCGGTCAGCTGCGTCCATCCCGTTCGCTGGGCGATACCGGCTCATCGATTTCACTTTATCCAACATCGTCAATTCGGGCATCACATCCGTAGGCGTTTTCCCTTCTTATCCGTTTGTTTCGTTGATGGACCATATCGGAAGAGGGAAAAGCTGGGACCTTGATCGCCGGAAAGACGGTCTATTCTTCTTGCCTGTGTCCACTAAAGACAGTGGCCAAATGAGCGTAGGGGGATTTGCAGCGCTGGAAGAGCATATGGTCTTTTTCGAAAGAAGCCGCCAGGAATACGCAGTGATCACAAACTGTTTTACGGTTTCCCAAATAGATTATGAAGACATGTTGGAATCGCATATCGAGTCCGGTGCGGATGTGACGGAAGCGGTGAGCAATGGCCAGCCGCTTAGAAGCTATATCCTGAAGAGAAGCCTGCTCATTGAGTTTTTGAAGAACTACCGCCAAAACCAGGTGTTCAGTGTGGAAGATTGTGTCAGAAGGAAGAAAAGCAGCTATAGATTCGGTGTCTATGAATACAAGGGCTATTGCGCTGTCATTGATTCTATCGACAGTTATTTCAAAGCATCCATGGATTTATTGGAGCCGGAAAAACGCAATGCACTGTTTCTGCCGGAACGTCCGATTTACACAAAAGTGAAAGACGAACCACCTACGCGTTATATGAAAGGTTCTTCAGTGAAGCGCGCGTTAATGGCAAATGGGTCGACGATCAGAGGGACTGTCGTCGACAGCATCATCAGCCGGGCTGTCGTTATCAAGGAAAATACGAAGGCTGACCATTGTATCATCATGCAGAAATGCACGATTGAAGAAAATTGCGATTTGGCCTATGTCATCGCTGATAAAAATGTCTTTATTGAAGCGGGGACAGTACTTAAAGGCACAGCGGAAGAGCCGATTGTGCTGCGCAAAGGGGAACGGATTTTGAAGGAGGAAGTCAGATGAAAATTGTAATGGCGGCCGCAGAATGTGTGCCTTTTGTAAAAGCGGGGGGCTTGGCAGATGTATTGGGTGCCTTGCCGAAAGCGCTGGTGGAAATTGGCTGTGAAGTGACGGTCGTCTTGCCGAAATACAGTTTGATCCCACAAGAATACCAAAAGGAATTCACGTTGGGAGAAGAAGTGGAAGTGCCTTTCAAAGGGCAGAATCACCGTTGCCGGACCTTCAGCTATGAGCTGAAAGGAGTCGACTACATCTTCGTTGAAAACGACGCCTATTTTGATAGGGATCTGATTTACCGCCAACCGGACGACCATACGCGTTTCGCGTTCTTCAGCCGCGCAGTACTGGCAATCGTAGAAAACCAGAGAGAGCAAACGGACATTTTGCACTTGCACGATTGGCACACGGCCCTTATCCCATTCCTGATGGAGAAAGATTCGCGCTACAAGGCGATGAACAAAAAAATAAAAACCATATTGACCATCCACAACTTGCAATTCCAAGGAAATTCGCCGAAAAGCGTATTGACCGAGGAATATGAAATGGATGGCGCGTATTACGAGGACGGGACCGCCGAGTGGAAAGGATATTTTAATATCCTGAAGACGGGAATTTTGTTTGCTGATCAAGTGACGACTGTCAGTCCGACTTATCGAGATGAAATTTTGACTGCCCGCTACGGCGAAGGGCTTGAAACTTTGCTGCAGGAGAAGGGCGAAAGCCTCGTTGGCATTTTGAACGGGCTGGACACCGAGTTCTACAATCCGGCTACCGATTTGGTGATTGAAATGGAATACGACGAAACTTCGATGGAAGGAAAAGCGATCAATAAGCGCGCCGTCCAAAAAAGATTCAAGCTTCCGGTACGGGGGGATATTCCGTTATTGGCTATCGTTTCCCGGCTCACAAAACAAAAAGGGATGGACGTGTTGCAGGAGCTGCTGCCGAAGCTGTTGAAGGAAAGGGATGTGCAATTCATCTTGCTGGGATCTGGTGATGAAGAAGTTGCTCAGCTTTTCAAAAGCCTAGCCACAGAGTTTCCTGAAAAAGTGGCTATATACATCGGCTTTGATGAGGACCTCGCCCATCTCCTCTACGCGGGAGCCGATATATTCCTGATGCCATCTCATTTTGAACCGTGCGGGCTGAGCCAGCTCATTTCGATGCGTTACGGCACTGTCCCCGTCGCCAATAAAACCGGTGGATTAAAAGACACGGTAGTCGAATACGACGTCGCAGCACAAACTGGCAATGGATTTTTAAGTGATTTTTCTGCGAATGAAAGCTTTGAAGAAGCTTTGGAGCGGGCGTTGGAGTTGTATCAGAACCCGGAACATTGGGAAGTCATCAAAAAAAATGGCATGCAGCGCGATTCTTCATGGAAGCGTTCTGCGGAAATCTATGCTGAGGCCTATAATGTGATTGCCGAAAGGTGAGGATGGGGATGTTCAGTTCAAAAGAGCGGTTCAAAGAGAGTTTTGTGGCGCGCCTCGAACAACGGGAAGACAAAGAGTCCCTGCAAACTGTTTATTCGGTTCTAACGGCTATGGTGAAAGAGTGGACGTATGATGACTGGGAGAAGACGAATCAACAATACAAAGATCAGAAGCGCAAGCAATTATATTATTTTTCCATTGAATTTTTAGTGGGGCGGATTTTAGGACAGAACCTGATGAATTTGGATGTGCATGGATTCGTAGGGGAAGGTCTGAAAGAACTTGGCTTCGACTTGCATGCCATCGAAGAGCTGGAGCCTGAACCCGGTTTGGGTAATGGGGGTCTTGGCCGCCTGGCTGCTTGCTTTATGGATTCATTGGCTTCTCTCCAACTGCCGGGGCATGGCTGCGGCCTGCGCTATAAGGGCGGTTTGTTCACGCAGATTTTCCACGACGGGTTTCAAACAGAACAGCCGACTGTCTGGATTGAGGAAAAAGAGGGTTGGGGCATCAGAAGAGAAGAATTGTCGTTGGACATCCCTTTTTTCGGTTTCATTGAACCCGGCCTTGAAAGCAATCTGTTACAACCTGTTTTGAAGGACGCGGAATGGATCAAAGCGGTGCCGTATGATTATCCGGTTGTCGGAGCTGCGGGAAAGACTGTAAACACATTGCGTCTGTGGCAAGCGGAAGTGTCTAGCCGCCCTTTGCCTAAAGGCAAACAGCGATCGCTGTATGAGCAGGAAATCGCTGCGGTGACCGACCGGCTATATCCTGATGCTTCCTTAGATGCGGGAAAAATACTGCGCCTCAAGCAGCAATATTTTCTATGCAGCGCCTCGCTCCAGACAATCGTCAAAAATCGCGATTGCCCACTAAGTGATTTAGCGCGACATGTCGCCATTCAAATCAATGACACGCATCCAGCACTGGCGATTCCGGAGTTGATGCGCATCTTAATGGATGAAGAAGGCTTGCAATGGGAAGAAGCATGGGGGATTGTGACCCATACGTTTTCCTATACGAACCATACAATCCTTGAAGAGGCTTTGGAGAAATGGAGCAGCTCTTTGCTGGAACGGCTATTGCCGAGAGTGTATATGATTATCCAGGAAATAGACCGCCGCTTCAAAGAAAAAACCCAGCAGGAGCCGTTAGATGAGTGGCGGCGCAAAAAGCTTGCCATCATTGAAAATGGCGTCGTTCATATGGCGACGCTCGCTGTGGTAGGCAGTTATAAAGTAAATGGCGTCGCTAAACTGCACACCGAAATTCTGAAAATGCGTGAAATGAAAGAACTGAACGATCATTTTCCCCACAAATTCCATAACATCACGAATGGCATTGCCCATCGACGCTGGCTCTTGAAAGCGAATCCGGAGTTGTCCGGATTAATCACGTCGGCTATCGGGGATGAGTGGATCCGTGAGCCGATCAAATTGCATAAACTCAATCGTTTCAGCCAGGATCCGGCATTCCTCCAGGATCTTCAAGCGGTAAAGCTTGCCAAAAAGCGGCAGCTGGCAGATTACATTAAAACGCATCAGGATATTATTGTGGATCCTGAATCAGTATTTGATGCTCAGATCAAGCGAATCCATGGCTATAAACGCCAATTGATGAACATCCTCCATATTCAGATGCTTTATAACCGCATCTTAAGGGATCAGTCATTCCGTCCTTACCCTCGGACATTCATTTTTGGGGGCAAAGCAGCCCCTAGCTATCATTACGCCAAACAAGTGGTAAAACTCATCAACACCATTGCAAAACAAGTCAATAACGATCCGTTGGCGAAAAAGCACCTCCACATCGTATTTATTGAAGACTATAGCGTCAGCAAGGCGGAAAAAATCTTTCCGGCATCGGATGTCAGTGAACAGATATCGACTGCTTCGAAAGAGGCGTCAGGCACCGGCAATATGAAATTTATGATGAACGGCGCCATAACTTTAGGAACCTTTGATGGCGCAAATTTAGAGATTGTGGAACAAGTCGGGGAAGATAATGCATTCATTTTCGGATTGACTGCCCGGCAAGTGATGCAATTTGAAAAAGAACAAAGCTATTATCCGCCGGATATCATCCAGCACGAGCAGGACTTGCAGCTAGTAATGGCACAATTATTGGACGGCGGCCTCTCGGACGGTGCGGAAAATATATCCGCAATCCGAAACCAGCTGGTCGACTGTAATGATCCGTTCTTCGTACTGAAAGATATCCTGCAGTACGAAAAAGCCCATGAGCGATTGCTCAGTACCTTTGAAAACAGCCAGGCTTGGCAGGAGATGTCTGTAGTCAATATTGCGCAATCCGGAATTTTTTCAAGCGACCGCACTATACAGGAATACTCGGATGAAGTATGGCAACTCAGCAGGGTGTCAAGCAACCTTTTATAGCGGGAAGGAGGTTAAGTATGGCGGATTTAGAATTTGATAACACCGATTTGAGAGATTATAAGGCTGGCGGTATTCTTGAGGGGAAAGTAGCGATTGTTACCGGAGGCAGCAGCGGCATCGGCCAGGCGGCTGCTATTGCCTTCGCCAAAGAAGGCGCAAAAGTAGTCATCGGCTTTTTGGGCGATGAGGAAGGTGCGCTGAAAACTATCCAACTCATAGAAAGTTACGGGGGCAAAGCGGTGGCGCAAAGCGGCGACTTGCGGGAAGCGGCAAACAGCAGCCGGCTGGTCCAGTTTGCGTTGGACTCGTTTGGCCAAATTGATATTCTGGTCAATAATGCTGGATACCAATACCCGGAAACGTCACCGCTTGACTTGAAAGACGAAAATATACTGAAAACCTTTGAAATTAAAGCGTTCGCCATGCTCTATCTCACAAGGGCCGTGCTGCCCCATATGAAAAAAGGGTCGCGCATCATCAATACCGCCTCCATCAATGCGTACCGTGGACATTCGGATTTGATCGACTACTCGGGCGCAAACGGCGCGATTGTGTCGATGACCCGTGCTCTTGCGCGACGGCTCGTGCGCGAGGAAATTGCGGTGAATGGCATTGCGCCGGGACCTATTTGGACACCGTTGATCCCGGAAACCTTCGGAGCTTTATACGACGATATCGGGGAGGGATTCGGACAGGATGTTCCTGCCGGACGGCCAGGACAGCCGTATGAACTTGCGAAAGCATTCGTGTTCTTGGCGGATCCGCAAAATTCCTATATGACCGGACAATTTCTGCATATCAACGGTGGAGATTATATGTCATCTTAAAAGAAGGGAGGACGGTTTTGGAGAAATTCAGAACCATCCTCCCTTTTGCTGTGTCCACTTTTCTTTCTGCCATAAAAGTGTTTGTGCGAGAATGCAAAAGGGCTGATATGGTAAAATTTCCATAAGGAAAGAGGAGAGCGATTGTGAAGAAAAAATGGCTATTTTTATTCGGTATACTTGTCATGGCGCTGTTATTGGCGGGATGCCTTGAACGTGTAAAGGCACCGGCCGATAGCGGTACGGAAAAGCCGTCGTTCCAGGAAAAGAGCGCCGGCGAATTGACCGTGCATTTCATTGATGTCGGCCAAGGGGATGCTACCTTGTTCGAAACTGAAGATTACGCGATATTGATCGATACAGGAAACTGGAATGATACCGATGCCGTCGATTACCTGGAAAAGCTGGGTGTGTCCAAAATCGATATCGTTGTCGGCACGCATCCCGATTCGGATCATATCGGGCAGCTGGATAAGATAATTGAACAATTCGAAGTCAGCGAAGTGTGGCTGTCGGGCAATGTCGGAACGTCAGATACCTTTATCCGTGCACTGGAAGCCATCGAAGCGAATGGCATCGATTATTATGAACCGCGCACCGGGGAAACGTTTGATGTCGGCGGCATGGAAATCGAAGTGCTGCACCCTGCTGAAGTGACAGGCAAAGGCAATGAGGAATCCATTTCCTTGAAACTCACTTATAAAGACGTAAGCTTTATCATGACAGGCGATGCTGGCGTCAAAGAAGAGGAGGAAATGATCGATAGCGGTGCTGAGCTGAACGCGGAAATTTTGCATTTGGGCCATCACGGTTCGAATACATCGAGCGGAACTGCGTTTTTGAAAGCTGTCAGTCCTGAAGTAGCTATTTACAGTGCAGGCATCGACAATTCATACGGCCATCCACACGCAGAAGTGATTGCTGCCGCTGAAAATGCTGGAGCCAAAGTGTATGGCACTGATGTCAACGGAACTGTCCGCATTGAAACGGATGGCGTTTCCTATGAAGTATTGACCGAAAAAGACGGCATCACTGTGGAAGGGAAAAACCGCTGCATTGATATCAATATCGCTTCGTCCGCTGAGCTACAGGAAATCGAAGGGATTGGCACTGCGCTGGCAGAAGCCATTATAGAAGCACGGCCGTTTGACACGATTGAAGAGTTGGATAGCATCAAAGGCATTGGGCAAGGGAAGATTGACGCGATAGAAGAACAAGGATTGGCATGCATAGGGGGATGATGGGATGAAAGGGATGCTCGATCGGATTGAAGACGGCTGCTTGGCAGTCATTTTGATAGAAGAGCTGCAGAGGGAAATCGTCCTGCCCGCAGCCTGGCTGCCTGAGGGGAGCCAGGTCCATTCCTGGTTCGACATTGAATTGGAAGGCCAAGAAATCAGATCGATTGCGCTGGATGCGGAGACTGCAGCGGCAAAAGAGGACAAGGCGGAAGCGTTGATGAGAAGGCTGAAAGCGAAACGCGGTAAAAGCCGCTTTAAGAGAAGTGAATGAAAAAAGACAGGTAAGCGGCATGTGAAATCTGCCCGCTTCCTGTTTTTTTTTTTCTGTCGTTTTCTAAAGACTGACTGCTATGGCTTTTCAATCAATTCCAGATGATAGTCAGCCACTTGGCCATCCAAGTAAAGGTTCGTGACCGATGTTGAATAATTTGAGATGGTTGCTTGGAAATCCAAGTCTTTTTCCGGTATGCACACATGAAACTCCATTTCATAGAGCAGCACGGCAACATCATGGTAACTTTCGCTTGTAACCTTGAAATCAAAAATGATTTTACGGCGCAATTTTTGGCTGGTGGGATCAATGGTCGACTCCTCTGAAAAATTCAGCGCATCGAAAATATGATCATTCAAATGGATCTGTATGCCCATAATTGTTCACTCCTTATCAGTGTGATGAAAAATGGTTAGCGCTTTTTGTGCCAGCTGCGCTTTGACCATATCTTCCATCGGGGGATTGTAAAGGCCTGCGCGAACGTTCAAATAATATCGGTGCATGGGGTTGGATTCGGAAAGGGCGCGGGAACCGACAATCTTCATGGCTTTGTCGACCACGCCGATGGCTGCTTGTGTAACCGCTATTTTGGTTGCATCAAGTGGGCACTGCATGGCACCCTTGTCCTTTGCATGTTCATAGCGCTCAACTGTGCCATATAAAAGGTGCCTGGCTGTTGCGAGCTCCAGTTCCATTTCTCCGATAAGGCCTTGGATGCTTGGCGTTTCTGAAATCGGCTTGCCGAGTGAAGCCGGTATATAAGATGCAGCAAATTGGAGCGCGTAATTCCGTGCGGCAGCGGCGATCCCGATGTAACAGGCCGGAATATGCAGAAGCCAGCCTTTGGCAGGAGCTTTCGCGGCTGCAGTTTTTAAAACGTAGGAAGCAGGAATCCGGACGTTTTCGAGCACCAAAGTCTGGCTTGCTGTTCCCCGCATGGCCAGCATATCCCAAGTTTCTTCAATCGAGACGCCGGGAGTATCTTTGGGTATAGCCACCGTCAGCACCATGTCCCTTTCAGCTTTGGCCGTGACGAATATATAATCGAGCGCCGGGGCCATCGAAGTGTTGATTTTTTCGCCATTGACGATAAAGTAATCGCCGTCGCGAACCGCTGTGGTTTTCGGCAATGCACCGCGGGTGGGGCTTCCTGCATTACTTTCTGTAGCTGCCGTATTAACGAGAGCGCCTCCTTTTACTGCTTCAAGCAGCCATTTGGCTGGTTCGGCATGCCAATGGCGGTTCTCGGCAAATTCGAGAACAATGCCATTATGCCAGCCGATTGCCAGACCGGTGGGGCCAGAAGCTTCGGAGATCGCTTCCTGGGCCAATATGTATTCGTATATGCCGAAGCCCTGGCCGCCGTATTCCGCAGGCAGCGTTAGCGTATGGTAATCGATTTTTTTCAAATCCTGTATATTTTGGTGAGGAAATGAACCGATGGCATCCAGCTGGGGTTCCCGCATTTCGAACGCTCCTTGCAAGGAATGGATTTCCTCAATTATTTTTTGCTGCTGAGGTGTTTTTATAAACGAGTCCATAAAAAGCTCCTTCCGGCAAGTGTTTCTAAAACCATAACATGAAAAGCCGCCAAAGCATGTATAGCATGCTTTGGCGGCTTGGTTTGGTTTATTCGGCTGCTAATTCGGGTTTGCCCGTTTTTTTGATGTCTGACCAGATTAAAGCGGCGACCAGGAAAAATCCGAGATAGCCCACAACCGGGTAGAACATATTGACGAGTTCGGTAAAGCCGACAAAGCTTAGGCCGAACGCTGCTACGCAAATGACGATGACGAAAATCTTGAATTTCGATGTGCCCGATTGAAAGAATCGTGCAGCAAATGCATACAGCATGCTGACACCGGTATTGAAGATCATGCCGAACAAAATGATAGACATGAATATCCCTAATGCAGGGGAGATGTCATTGGCAATTTGCAGCATCGGCATTTCGGAATTGCCGACAACATCGATTTTCGAGAATATGGCCAAATGGCTGAGGAGAATTAAAACACCCAGTCCAAGTCCGCCAAGCAAACCGCCTCGCGCTGCTACTTTTTCATCTTTTTCCGTGCTGCCCATGACTATGGACATCGAAGCTCCCACGGCGATATTGAACGACGCGTAATTGATGGCAGACAGGAACCAGTTTGGAATAGCCGATAGCTGTTCTTTAGCAATCGGATCCAATGCCGTGAACGACTGATCCATTGTCAAAAGGCTATATATCGTCAAGCCTACTACCATCAGTATAAGAAATGGGGTAATGCTGCCAATGATGGCGATAACTTTATCCACGTTCAGCATGATTGTCATGAGAATAAGAGTTGTCATGATGGTGCTTCCGAGTACCGGCGACCAGCCGAATTGCTGGGAGAAGATTGAACCCGCTCCGGCAATCATAACTACACCTACACCGAACAAAGTTAAAATAATTATGTAATCGACAAGGCGGCCTACGATGTTGCCGCTGATGCCATAGACCACTTCTTTATGGGATGCTTTCTGCATCCGGCTTCCTAAACGTGTTAAATTCATGCCTAAGTAAGCAAACAGCGCAGTCGAGATAAGTGCTGCTACAATTCCGAGGATGCCAAAACTTGTGAAGTACTGCATAATTTCCTGTCCTGATGCAAAGCCCGCTCCTACAATGATGCCAATGAAAGCGCTTGCCATTTTAAAACTCTTCTTCATCGAATGTCCCCTTATAAAATAATTTGGAAAATTAACCTTATTCAAATATAGCAAAAATGTGTACGAGGCACAATGATGAGGATGGCATAAATCGTTGGTGTGTCAATCTTACTAGTGGGTTTTTCTTATGTTATTCAAAAGTAAAGTGTTGCAATAGTTAGAATTGAATAGCATTTAATAATCGCTTTAAACTATTTCATAAAAAAAGCCATCTCCCAAAGGAGTGGCTGGTATTGCTGTTATTCTTTTTTAGCGACAATGAGAAGTTTGCCTTTGTCCAATTCTTCTTCATACTGGTCGGCTTCCTGTTTAGTCAATCCGACAGATTGCATTTCAGAACGCAATTGATCGCCGCGTGAAGTGGTGAGGTTTTTCAGTTTGTTCATAAAGCCGGAATCCGGATCTTCCGCGTCCAATGCGTCAGCGATATCGTGTTGGCGCTTAGGGTCGTGAGCAAAAAGATAGATATTGTCATCATCGTATCCTTGGCTCTCCAACTTTTCAATTTCCTTTTTTGCTTGCAATGCGTTTTCAACCGTCAGTTTTACTATCATAGTAATCCCTCCAATGGGTTTTAAATACATACTTTATATACCCATTGCCCTTAGCTGTAAACAGGTGGGAATCGGTGGAATCCGTTATAATGGAAAAAATGCGTTGGCAGAAAGGAATGATTTTTTGAAAATCACCACAATCGGCATATGGGGAGGCTACCCCAATAAAAATGAAGCGACCTCGTCGTTTCTACTTGAACAGGATGGTTTTCGCTGTTTGGTCGACTGCGGCAGCGGTGTGCTCGCGGCTGTCCAAAATTATACGGAACTGAAAGATCTTGATGCGGCGGTCATCAGCCACTATCATCCGGATCACGTAGCGGACATTGGTGTGCTTCAACACGCGGCAATGGTCGGCATGCAATTGAAAGAATGGCGGACGCCTTTCCCAATTTATGCGCACGACCGGGATAAAGCCCTGTTCGATAGCCTGTCCTATAAAGGAGTGACGCAAGGGGTGGCTCTTCAGGCCGAACAAACAATCGAAATCGGACCCTGGCAAGTATCGTTCTGTGAAACGATTCATCCGGTGTATTGCCTGGCGTTGAAATTCACTGCTGAAGGGAAATCGGTCGTTTTTACAGCGGATACAGAGTGGAAAGAAGAATTGGTGGCGTTTTCGGAAGGCGTGGATCTCCTGGTCTCTGAAGCGAACCTGTATGAAAAATACGTCGGCATCATCAAAGGCCATCTGAGCGGGAAACAGGCCGGAGAGCTTGCTGAACGTGCAGGAGCCCGCGAATTGTGGCTCACGCATCTGCCGCAATACGGCGACTGCAACGAAATTTTGGAAGCGGCCCGCTCTTTTTACAGTGGCACTGCGCAATTTGCCGCAATTGGCGAAAGCAAAAATCTGTAAAAGCTTTCGCAAGAAGCAAGGCAAGCAGATAGTTTGTCTTCGAGATATATTAGTCTTATTGTTAAACTAGATTTCGTTGAAAGGAAGTTTAACAATGGACCAAAATATAAAAACATTGCCAGTATCCGTCTTGGATCTGGTTGCCATTTCACAAGGACAAACAGCAAAAGAGGCAATTGACAGCATGGTGGACTTGGCACAGCATGTCGAACAACTTGGATACCGCCGATTTTGGCTGTCCGAGCACCACAATACACCAACGCTTGCAAGTTCAGCTACATCGATTTTGATTTCCAAAGTATTGGGCAGCACGAACTCGATTGAAGCCGGCTCAGGCGGCATCATGCTGCCGAACCATACGCCGCTCGTCGTAGCCGAACAATTCGGCACATTGGAAACGATGCATCCGGGCCGCGTCAATTTAGGGCTGGGCCGCGCACCTGGAACCGATATGCAGACTGCCCGCGCGCTGCGCCGCACTTCACAGGAAACTGCGTACGCTTTTCCGCAAGACGTAGTGGAGTTGCAGAATTACTTGAAGCCGCTTGAACACCAAGGAATGGTCCATGCCTATCCGGGAGTGGGGACAGAAGTGCCGATTTTCATTTTGGGCTCAAGCACTTCAAGCGCAGAGCTTGCCGCACGCCTCGGCTTGCCGTATGTGTTTGCAGCGCATTTTGCGCCACAGCAGCTGAAGCAGGCGCTGCAGATTTACCGCAGCCAATTCCAACCTTCTGAATATCTGGCAAACCCTTACGTAATGGTTTGCGTCAACGCAGTGGCCGCTGAAACGGATGAAGAATCGGAAATGCTCGGGACTTCCAGCAAAATGTTTTACTTGAATGTCATCCGCGGCACTAAGAATCCCTTGCAGCCGCCAGTCCAAACAATGGACGGCCGATGGACCTTCCCTGAAGAAAATATGGTGCAAGGCATGGCCCAGTATACATTCAGCGGAAGCAAAGAAACGATTGCGCGCCAGTTAGCACCGTTTATTGAAGAATTGCAGATTGATGAATTGATGGCAGTATCGTATATTTATGATCAAGACAAGAGAAAGCGTTCGTTTGAAATCTTGAAAGAAGCTGTAGATCAACTCTAATTAATGGAGGCGGTAGACATGAAAATCGGGATTATCGGAGCAACAGGAAAAGCGGGCGGGTTTATTATGAAAGAAGCGCTCCTGCGGGGGCATGACGTCACAGCGATAGTGCGTGACGCCTCGAAGCTGGTTGAAAAAAGAGCAGCAGTTTTAGAAAAAGACATTGATGAGCTGACTACTGAAGATTTACGGGAGTTTGATGTGGTCGTCAATGCGTTCGGCGTTCCCCCGGAAAAAGCCCGGCTACATGTTGTAGCAGGGAAAAGTTTGATTGATTCGATGAAAGGGGCTCCCGGTACCCGTTTGATCGTCGTTGGCGGCGCCGGCAGTTTGTTTGTCGATGAGGCCCGGACAACGCGGCTGATTGATACGCCCGAGTTTCCAGACGCCTTTAAAGCGATTGCCGCGGGGCAATCGCAGAACCTTTCCGATTTGGAAGCTTCTGAAGGCATCAAATGGACATTTCTAAGCCCGGCGGCTTTCTTCGACCCAACCGGAGGCCGGACAGGACGCTATCAGATCGGCGAAGACAGCATCACGTTCAATTCCAAAGGCAAAAGCTATGTCAGTTACCCGGATTACGCGGTGGCACTGGTAGATGAAATCGAGCATCCGCGCCACTTGAACAAACGATTCACGGTCGTGTCGGAAGGGCATTGAGGCAGTTTGCCATTAAATGTTCACGTTCAATGCCCAGCAGGAAAAGCCAATCCTGTATAATGAAAAGAAATTCACTCATTAAAGGCGGGAAACGAAAACATGGAATTTCTATATTTTCCTGAAGATAAGTCAGAGTACATTCCGGGGATCATTTCAATTTTGGTGATTTTCGTATTGTCTATATTCATTGTCCGGTTGCTGATCCGAGCGTCAAGAAAAGAAGTACAGAAATTGGAACAACAGGGCTATCCTGCGTTTTATAACGAAGCTGAGGAACCTGCCAATAAGCAGCAAGGCGAAGAAGCGACAACCCAACAGCATAAAGCGGATGCCGGCGATGCCGAAAACCGCCCAGACAAAAAGCCCTGAGCAATCAGGGCTTTTTTGTTTGGCTAAAAAAGCCGCCCAGAAAGCTGATGAAACAGCTTTTTCGGCAGCTTTTAATGCGTTATGCCTTTTCTATTTCTTCTGTCAGTGAAACGAGATCATCGATCAGTCCGCCTATGTAGGCGATCGTGTCGCGCAACGGCTGTTCGGTGGTAATGTCCACTCCGGCCATTTGAGCGAGTTCAGCTGGGGTTTTCGTGCCACCGGCTTTCAAGACGTTCAACCATTCGTCGACCGCCGGTTGGCCTTCGCTCAGAATGCGTTTGGAAACCTGGGTTGAAATCGTTAGCCCTGCGCTATATGTATACGGGTACAAGCCCATATAATAATGGGGCTGGCGCATCCATGTCAGTTCCGCGCCGCTAGTGATTTCGACCGCGTCGCCCCAGAATTCTTCAAGAACTCCGCGTTTGATTGTATTGAGAATCCCCGCATTGACGCTTTCGCCAGCATCTATTCGTTCGTATACTTTCCGTTGGTAGGCTGCTTCAAGCAAATGGGTGACGAAGTTATGGTAATAGGTCCGGGCGACAATTGAAGAAATGACCCAGCGTTTGAATTTCGGGTCGTCCGAGTTGGCGAGCAGGTGGTTTGCGACCAGCATTTCGTTCATTGTGGAAGGCGCTTCGATAAAGTAAAGCGAAGGGCGGGCGTTGAAGATGTTCTGTTCACGGTTGGCGTTATGGAAATGGCCGGCATGGCCAAGCTCATGTGCAAGCACGAAAACTTCGTTCATGCGTCCGGTCCAGGAAATCAGGATGTAAGGATGGCTTCCATACGGGCTCGAGCAGAAGGCGCCTGTCGATTTTCCTGTGTTCTGAGCAAAATCGATCCAGCGTTCCGAGTAGGAGCGCTCCACCATTTCCAAGTAATCCGGACCCATGACAGCCAAGGCTTCGTTAATGTATTTTTTTGATTCTTCGACAGTGATTTCAGGTTCATATGAAGCGTCGAGCGAAATCTTCAAATCGGCGAAAGTCATCTTGTCGAGGCCGTGCACTTGCTGTAGCAATTTGGCGTATTTGCGCATATGCGGCGCCAATTCCTTCATGATCAAATCGATTTGGCGATTGTAAAGCGAGCGGTCGACTTCCTGGTCGAACAGCAAATAGTCGAAGATGGAGTCGTAGCCGCGCAAATCGGACGTTGTCTTCTCGGTTTGAAGCTCCATATCGTAAGTCTTGGCTGCCGTGTGCTGATATTCCTCAAGTTTGTCCGAAAAGGCGGTGAATGCCGCACGGCGAAGATCGGTACGGGTTTCGGCCTCCCAATCCCCTTCGAAAGACACGTAGCTAAGCGGATATTTCTGCCCTCCTGCTTCGAAATCATCAAACGACACGTCGAGCATCTTTGTTGTGTTGTAAAGCCCATAAGGAGCATTAAAAGTGGCCGAATAAGCTGCTAAGGCTTTTTCAGCTTCAGGATGCAATTGATGCGGTTTCCGCCGCAGCAATTTTTTCAAGTAGTTTTCAAAAGGCGGTGCTTGTGCGATAGCCGCTTCCAATGTGGCTTCTGGAAGTTCCAATAGCTCGCTTGCGACGAATGACAGCTGACTGCCGATTTTCGCGGCTGCCGAACCGAACCGGCTCGCGCGCATCTGGGCTTCATCGTTCGATTGGTCAGTGCTAAGCGATAGGCTTGCATAAGCGCCTGCCTGCGTAATCTTTTCATATAAAACAGCATAGGCTTCCAGCATTTCAACGATGAGAGCTGGCTCTGCCAACGTTCCTTTGAATTGTGCGCTGAAAGCTTCAGCTTCTTTTTCAAGCGCTTCTGGCACAGGCTCGAATTCCTCGCTGGATGCAAACAAACTAGCTAAATCCCATTTTTCTTCTGTTGGTACCTCTGAGCGCAGGGGCAAACTTTTAACCATATTATCTCTCCTCTACATATTACGGATATCGAACTATCTATCAGTATATAGAGCGTCAAGGCGATTGTAAAAATATTTTTAGAATCTATTAAAAAATTCTAAAAAATAGGTTTAACAAAATGTTTACGTGGAATACATGAAGTACAAGGCGGAATAACGTAGGGAAACGCGTATAAGCGAAGTAAGTTTATGAACGCATCCAGACGATGACTTGCACAGCCTTGGCGGAAAATTTTGCTTTACTGGCGATATGCAACTCTTGTCAGGGACCAACTGCAACACAAGGTTTCTATCCAGACAGTGTCAAATCAGTAAACAGTAAGTTTTTTGTGGAAGTGCATCTAGTACGTCTAACTGCAGAAACACCAATTTCGCTGAGAGGTACATGCGAAGCAAAAGCCTTAATGGCAAATGACAGTTAGCGCAACACAATGCATTGGCGAGGGTTACCAAATTTCGTCAGGCATCAACATTGTAGAAGAATTGAATAGAAATTTTCCGCGTGCGATCCCCTCCAGGGAACAATTCGAGGGGCGGTAAAAGGAAGGGCATGGCCTGATGAAAAGGGTCATGCTTTTTCCTTTGCCTTAAATTAATGGATACTAGTCAGAGTAATCAGATGATTTCGGGTTGCTGTGGTAAAATGTGGAAATAAGCGGAACAACATGCATACATAAACGGATTCCGCAGAAATGAGGGAGACCGATGATAGAAGAAATCGTACATGCTATTCAAGACGACTATCCAGAAGATTTTGCCTGGTGTTACGGCTGCGGCCGGCTGAATACGGAAGGGCATCATTTCCGCACGGGATGGGACGGCAACGAGACAGTGACCTACTATAAACCCGGTCCGCAACATAAGGCGATTCCCGGATTCGTGTACGGCGGCCTGATTGCGTCATTGATCGATTGCCACGGCACGGGTTCCGCGTCACTTGCGCTGCACCGCAAAAATGGCTTTGAACCCGGAAGCGGTAAAGAGCCTCCACGCTTTGTGACTGCTTCGCTGCATGTAGATTTCTTGAAGCCGACACCTGATGGGCAAGTGCTGAAAGCGGTTGGGACAGTGGAAGAAATCCATCCGAAGAAATTCAAAGTGGCTGTCGAAGTGTTTGTGGGAGAAGTGCTCTGTGCGAAAGGGGAAGTAGTAGCAGTAGTTATGCCGGCTTCTTTTGCGAATCAGTGAATCTTATTGAACCGATTTTAACAGCGCAAAAAGTCCATCTTGATAGGATGGGCTTTTTTTGCATTAATAACCTAGTTTACTAGTAAGAATAGTAGGTTTGCTATATAATCAATTTATTCTGTTAAATAAAGTGAATGTTTTCACGATTTTGATAGTAAGATGCGGAAGGATGCGATCATAGATGAAGTATGGTTTTTGGTTACCGATTTTTGGCGGATGGCTGCGCAATGTGGAAGATGAAAACATGCCAGCAACTTTTGAGTATGCGAAACAAGTAGTGCAGAGGGCTGAACAATGGGGCTATGACACAACATTAATTGCTGAATTGAATTTGAATGATATAAAAGGAATGGAAGCTGATTCCCTTGAAGCTTGGTCGACTGCAGCAGCCTTGGCGGCGGTAACGGAAAAAATCGAAATCATGACTGCGATTCGGCCGGCTTTCCATAACCCGGCCATTGCAGCGAAAATGGCTGCCAATATTGATCGTATTTCCAATGGCCGTTTTACATTGAATGTGGTTTCAGCTTGGTGGGCAGAAGAAGCGCGCCAATACGGCGGCGACTTTACTGAACATGACGAACGCTACGACCGAACCGATGAATTCCTGCAAGTTGTCAAAGGCATGTGGAGCGAAAAAGAGTTTTCGTTTAAAGGGAAATACTACGACATCCAGAATGCACGTCTTGAGCCGAAACCTGTTCAGCGTCCGAATCCGATTTTGTATGCAGGAGGCGAAAGCCCGCGTGGCAAAAAATCGATTGTCGAGTCTTGCGACGCCTATGTTATGCATGGCGGTACCGTGGAAGAAATCGATATGAAAATCCAAGATATGAAAAGCCTGCGCCAAGCGGCAGGGAAAGAGCCGCTGCAATCGTTCGGCATGGCAGCTTACGTGGTATGCCGCGATACGGAAGAAGAAGTGCAAGAAGAATACGCCCGTATCGTAGACATGAAAGATGCCAGCGGTTATGTCGGGTATAATGATTTTGTCAGCAAATCACAATTGGAGCAGCAAGTGAAACTGGAAGACTATTCCGTTTCAAACCGAGGGCTGCGGCCGAACTTGATCGGTACGCCGGAGCAAATTGCCGATCGCATCCTTGCTTATGAAGAAGCGGGGCTTGGTTTATTGCTGCTGCAATTCTCTCCGCAATTGGAAGAGATGGAGCGCTTTTCCCAAAAAGTGATGCCACTGGTGGAAGAAAAACGCAAAGCGCTACAAGCGCTTTCGAATTAGGAGGAAGACGATGACTGAAAAAATATACGTCATTCATGAAAACGAAGAATGGACCACGCATTTATTCAAGCGGCTTGATGAACTGGAATTGCCTTACGAGAACTGGTTTATCGATGAAGGCTTGGTGGATTTGAACGAAACGCCGCCAGAAGGTGTATTTTACAGCCGTATGAGTGCTTCATCGCATACGCGGGGCCACCGCTATGCGCCGGAATTGACGGAATCCGTGCTTGTCTGGCTCGAGCACCACGGGCGCAAAGTGTTCAACGGCAGCCGCGCGCTGCGTCTGGAAGTCAGCAAAGTGAATCAATACATGGCACTCAACGCTGCCGGCATCCATACGCCGAAAACAATTGCGGCAAACGGCAAGGAGCAAATCGTGAAAGCGGCAGAAAAGTTGGGCGAAGCGTCATTCATTATTAAACACAACCGTGCCGGAAAAGGACTCGGCGTGCAATTATTCCATTCAATGGAAGCTTTGCATGAATACTTGGACGGCGGCGGATTCGAACCGTCGATTGATGGCATCACACTGGTCCAGCAATACATTCAGGCGCCTGAACCGTTTATCACCCGCTGTGAATTCGTCGGCGGCAAGTTTGTCTATGCGGTGCAAGTGGATACATCAGAAGGCTTCGAACTCTGTCCGGCAGATGCATGCCGAATTGATGACTTGTTCTGCCCGGTTGGCGAAGAAGTAGGAGAAAAACCGAAATTCCAAGTGGTTGAAGGATTCAATGACCCGATCATCGCTAAATATGAAGAGTTTCTGCGCCAAAATAATATTGCGGTAGCAGGAATCGAATTTATTCGTAATAGCGCGGGGGATATTTTCACATATGATGTGAACACCAATACAAATTACAATGCAGATGCTGAAGCAGCATACGGCAAGTACGGCATGCTGGAATTGGCGAATTTTCTTGGCAAAGAACTGAAAGGCGCAAAGGCTGTTGTTTAATGGAGGAGGTACCGTTTCTTTGAGATGGTGCCTTCTCATTTTTGTTTAAGGCCTGCTTTATCCGGGAAAAACCCAGTAATAAAGTGAATAACAAGAAAGGGCGTTGAAAATGGACAAGAAGCGAGAGGAAGAAGAATTGGTTGAACCGGAGGGAACAGAAGAAGTGGAAGAAGTAGAAGAGGTAGAAGAAGAAACAGAGGAAGAAACCAAAGACGATGATTCTTATCTCGATAAAATTTATAGCAATATAGCGTCGAATCGCTATGAGAATTTGCGGACAAGCTCCATTGAAAACAAAGCGAAGGCATTGCGGAAAAAACATAAATAAAGATCCAATGCGAAACGCATTGGATCTTTATTTTTTGCGCGGCGTTTTACTGATTTCCTCGGAAACAGCGAAGGCCAGATCGTCGTTGCCGAACATCTGAAGGATTTCCAGCATCGTGTCATCACCGACCTCGATTTCTTCCATTTCGGCAGCGGATTCTTCTACAGCGAGAAGCAAAGCCGGGTTCTTTTCCTGATGGGGGTAGGCTTTTTGATAAAGTGCAATAGGGTCCAATTGGCGGGCTGCGCACCAGTGGACAAACAGCTGGATCATGGTGTTTTCATCTTGCTGGTATTTTTTGATAATGTATTCTTCACGATTTTCGAATTCCATTTTCATCACATCCTTTGCAATTTGTTTCCTTGTCCTACTATAACAAAACAGCCAATTCGAGTACATGCATGGACTTCTATGTTCATTTACTCTAGAATAAACGCGAGAGCAAAGCTGAGATCGGAGGGCATAACATGAAATTATTGCAAGTCAGGAAGGGACAATTCGTCTACTTCAACAACGAGCTGCATAAAGTGTATTCGGTAAAGCCATTGGCTAAAAAGTCGGTGCTGATGTACCGGATCAAAGACATGGAGCAGTTTGAAAGCAAAGCGGAAGATGTGACCTTCTATAAGCCGAAACACATGGATTCGTTCATGCTGATGGGGACGCGCTATACATTGCGTGAAGACCTTGAAGCAGAGCAGGGCGGCTATATTTTCATCTCGAAGCCGGATCCGGATTATACCGATCATTATGCGCTGAATGAATTCGAGAGAGTTGAATTGGTGGAAGGCAGAGACGTTATCACGACTCGCCAGAATACGGTTAAAGCGAAAGAATTTTTCGTCATGGCGCCAGGCCAAGTGTCTGGAAGCAACGATATCGCTTATTATGACAAATCCAAAGTGCCAGCAGAGCAACTTGAAAAAGATGCAGGGCTGGAAGAGGAATTGAAAGAAAAGAATGCCATCAAACCTTCTATAGGGGATGTCTACCTGAATCTTGAAAATGGCGCAACCACTATGGTCGTGGCGATTGAACAAGATGTAGCCACAATGGGTACAGGCGATAAGATGACATTCAGCCAATTATACAAAGCGGATAATTGGAGTTTCCTTTATTCCCTCAATTCAGGAGCGGATGAGTTAGTATAATGAAAAAATGCGGACCAAAGCGGTCCGCATTTTTTTGCCCTAACCCGGAAATGGAAGGGGTCCCTCATAAGCTATTTCGCCATTATTCAGTTGCAACTACCATGAATTCCTTGGCGATCGAGTAGAATCGGGCACCGTGGCCTTCAGCGGCTTCCAGGAAATACTTTTCCGTCAGGGTAAAGCTGCCTTGCTGCCCGTCACTGACAACGTAAGCGTGGATGACTGGGTCATCCCATTCCTGGCCGCCATTTGCGATGCCATGAAGGAGAAAGCCTTGGACAGGTTCCTCGACTCTTTCCGCCTCTTTCAAGTCTGGAAAAGAAGCTTTTAATTGTTCGGCAAGCTCCGCGGTCTGTTCAGCCGGGGCAGTGTCAGGGGTATGCAGGATTGCCATCGATACTTCAGGATAGCCTTTCGGGAGCGCTTCTTTGGGAATGATCATGTCGGGATCCGCTTCTTGCCCGGCCACCATTTTATAGCGTTCTTCATCGATGTATATGATATAAGATTCATTCTTTCCGATATTCAGGCGACCGGTGATTTTTTCTTCGGTACCTTCCACTTGGACCACCATTTCCTTTTCAGCAGGGAAGCGCTCTTCAATTGGAAGGGTGGGTTCCTCTACAGGTTCGGAAACTTCCCCTGTAGCAGGCGGCTCGGATTCTTTCTCTGGTGCACTGGAGCCTTGGGGCTTATCAAGAAACCCAGTTCCCGTAATAAGCAGCAAAGCCAGACCAATCAGCAGGACGGTGGCAGTAATCAGCATAAGACCTCGTCTTTTGTCCATCGTATTCTCCTCCCAAAGAGATACTTGTCATAAATTCGGTTCTTCAATCGGAATCGGAGTCAACGCTGTTGTTTCATTGATGAAAATAAAGGCATCGTAGCGCTGGGATATTTTCGATGGTACGTAATTGCCATGCGCTTCATATTCCGGATGGTAAACGACGCCGATGGCACGGTGTCCGACCCAGCGGTCGAATAGGGCGTGATTGTCATCGCCGAAAAGCAGCAGCTTGTCGTGGGCGCCAGTGCGGTTAAGCAATTCCTCCCACGAATTGAGGCGCGCGGGAGGAACGCGCATCTTCTGGAAAGGCGCACCCCAGGATTTTGCTGCAATAACTGAGCCCATATAAGTGCCGAAGCCGACCGCGAAAACACCCTCGGCATGCTGCTGTTCACGCATCAACTGCCCTACATTGACCATGCCTTCTCTGTGCATATCAGTGGCGCGGGCATCTCCAATATGAGTATTGTGTTCCCAGATGATGATTTTCGCATCCTTGCCATGGGAATCCCTAATTTCGTTTATGGCTGCAGCCATATGCCCATCACGGACATTCCACGACAAGGTGTCGTCCCGCACCATCGCGCTGTAATAATCTTCCGCATTTCTGGCGACGAGTGCATTGATTTTCAAGCTGAGCGCGGTTTCGGGTTCATCTTTATAAAGTGCTTCGTCTTGTCGCAGCGCTGACAATAGCTTGTCGACTTCATCGATGCACCGGTTAAATGGATGGATGGAAGACCTCGCATACTTTTCCGGGTCGCGGCTAAACGGCTCAAAGCAGGCGAAGGCTTTTTTTGCCAGTTCCAGATGGCTTCCGGAAGGACCGGCTGCGGAGAGGTGCCGGATAATCTCCTCCATCGATTCCCATAAACTATATAGATCGATGCCGTAAAACCCCGTCTTCTGTGCGCTTTGACCATTGTGCAGCCGCAGCCATTCAATAAAATCAGCTACTTCTTCATTGGCCCACATCCAGGTCGGCCAGCGATTAAAAGCCTGGAGCACTTCACGGCCTTCTTGGTCCGCATCGCTATCCGCTTTGGCATGGCGGTTGACTACATAGGAAGGCGGCCAATCGCCTTCAATGGCAATGATGGAAAAACCCCGCTCTTGGATGAGCCTTTTGGATAATTCGGCACGGATTGTATAAAACTCGGAAGTGCCGTGGGTCGCTTCTCCGAGCAAAACGATTTTGGAATTGCCGATGGCATCAACGATCCGGTTCAAGTCTTCGGAAGATCGATAAGGCAGGGCGTGTTTCTTTATGGCTTCTTCAAGCGACATATCCACAACTAAAACCCCTTTCTATTCCGCTATTACTCTTGGTTTTCCCGTATAGCCGCAATTGAAACGACGTCCGGCAAAGGGCATAAAAAAACATCCGCTCTTGGCGGATGTCCGATGATTTATTGCAAGACGTCCTGGAATTCCGGAGTCTTTTCGATAACGCCATTGGCGAACGGGCATTGTGGGTCAATACATTTGCCTTCTTGGCGCGCATAATTTACAACATGCTCGACCAGCTTTTTGCCCATTCCCTGGCCTTCAAGATGAGGCGAGACTTCCGTGTGGTCAACCGTCAGAACGTTGCCGCTTGGAACATATGACAACACGCCGAGTTCTTCGCCGTCTTTTACAATCGTGAACTTGTTTTCGCTATGTTTGATATCCATGTGATTTCCTCCTCTGAAAAATATGCCTTCTTTAGTATTCCCGAAATACTTAAAATTATTCATGAGCGGGTATAGCTTTTAATAAAGAGGTGATAGCATGGAGAAAAAGCAATTGGCTGGAATGGCCATCGACCGCATTGAGAAAGTTTTCGGCAAGCATAATGGCTATCGGCGGGCGCATGCGCGCGGTGTCATTTATGAAGCAGTGTTCACAGCTACAGGAGATGTGGCTCATTTGACAACAGCGGCGCATCTGCAAGCAAGAGAGGAAACGAAGGCGGCCGTACGCTTTTCGCACAGTTCACCGGATCCGGTATGGACCGACGCCATGTCGCCGGTCAAAGGAATGGCGGTGCAGTTTCAGCTGCCCGGTGGAGAGCTGACGAATATTGTCGGCGTCAATGCGCCGGTTTTTTTCGCCAAGACACCGGAAACCTTCACCGAAATGCTCGGCATTGCGAAATCGCTCAAAAAAGGCAGGCTGCGGCTGTTTGCAATAGCAAAATTGCTGATCAAATACCCGGACAGCCGCGCGGCTATTAAAGTATTGCGGAAAATGCATGCGCCGGCAAGCTTTGCCAAAGGGCGTTATTATTCTATGCATGCATTTTATTTCATCGACCAGGAAGGGCGCCGCACACCTGTCAAATACGAGTGGGAGCCAGACGCCGGAGTGGCGACATTATCGCCGAAAGATGCAAAAGCAATGGGACGGGGGCATTTTGAACAAGAGCTTGAAAGCCGTCTGAAAAACGGGCCGGCCGGTTTCAGGCTGAACGTCATCATCGGCGAGCCGGAAGATCCGACGGGAGACCCGACAAAAGAATGGCCGAAAGAACGGCGGAAAATCGTCGCGGGGCATTTGGAAATAAGCCGCAATCAGCTGAGGGATGACCACATTCTTTTTGATCCAACAGTGATGGTCCCTGGAATAGCATGTTCGGAAGACCGGATTCTCGCATTCCGTTCACTGGCATATTCCATTTCCCATGAAAGGCGGACGGAAGGAACGTAAAAAAGAGCTGTCGAGAATTTCTCGACAGCTCTTTTTATTTACGGGTCCTGTTTGTTTTCATCTCAGTATTCAAAGCCTTGAACAAGGACACAATTATTAAGATCATGACCAGCGAGAACGGCAGAGCTGCTGCGATGATGGTGTTTTGCACAGCGGCTAATCCGCCGACAGCGAGTAAAATGGCCGCGATTGCGGATTGCGCAATGCCCCAAAGGATCTTAATCTGGTTGCTTGGGTGCAGCGACCCTTTTGTCGACTGCATGCCAAGAACAAATGTTGCGGAGTCAGCTGACGTGATGAAGAACGTGCTGACCAGCAATATAGCGACGATCGACATAGCGAATCCGAGAGGCATTTCATTGAACATCGCAAACAAAGTTTGTTCCGGCGGGAATCCGGCCAGATCAGTTCCGCTTTTTTGCAAGTCGATGGCGGTTGTGCCGAAAGCTGCAAACCAAAATGCTCCGAAAATAGTCGGTGTCAAGACGACGCCGATCAGGAACTCGCGAATCGTACGGCCCTTCGAGATACGGGCGATGAACATGCTGACAAACGGCGCCCAGGAAATCCACCAAGCCCAGTAGAAAATTGTCCAGTTGTTGAGCCATTGACGGTTTTCTGCATCAAGCGGCGCTGACTGGAAACTCAGGCTGATTAAATTCTGTGCGTAATTGCCGAAAGTCTCGGTGAACATATTCAAAATCAGCAATGTCGGACCGAGGACAAGCATCAAGATCAGTAGAATAACAGCCAGTATCATATTGATATTGGACAGGTATTTGATGCCTTTGTTGAGCCCGGACCATGCAGAGCTGATGAACAGCACGGTTACGACAGCGATAATGATGAATTGCACGGTTGAAGACTGCGGTACATCGAATAGGTAGGCAAGCCCACCGTTAATTTGAGCAGCGCCAAAGCCGAGTGAAGTGGCCACGCCGAAGACGGTTGCGAAAACAGCGAGTACGTCTACGAGGGTGCCAAGCGGGCCGTCCATTTTTTTGCCGAAAATCGGCTTCAGTGTTGATGAAATTAACGCAGGCTCTCCTTTACGGAATTGGAAGAAGGCGAGTGCCAATGCCACGATGCCGTACATTGCCCAGACGTGGATTCCCCAATGGTAATATGTGCGCTGCAAGGATTCCTTGAATGCGGCGTCAGTGCCTGGTTCAGCAGTGGCCGGCTGTACGGCGAAATGGCTAAGAGGTTCTGACGCTCCGTAGAAGACGAGGCCGATCCCCATTCCTGCCGAGAACAGCATGGAAATCCAGGAAATGGTCGAGAATTCCGGGCGGTCTGAATCTTTGCCGAGCCGGATTTTGCCGTAAGGGCTGATGATGATGATGAATGTGAAGATTAAAATCAAAGCCATAAGCATTAAATAATACCAGCCGAATCCTGTATCGATGAAAGAACGGATATCGCCTGTAATTTTTTCAAAGGCTTGGGGTGCGATGACGCCGAATGCGACGGTCAAGATGACTAAAGTGAATGCGATGTAAAAGACTTTCGAAGCTTTTTTCATAGTTTCTCCTTCTGTGGATATTTTCTAGATGACTTGTAAACGTAACGATAAACCAACATCAGGTCAAACAATAAGGTCGGGTCGATCAGTCCCATTCGTTCATTTGTTCTTCTTCAGCGGCAATGCGCAAATCATCCGCCGTTATGGTGAACACTTTGTAGTCATGGGTTTCCGCATAAGTTTCGGCATCCCGTTTTGTGAATTTTGGGGAACCGTCCGTTTCCTCATCGTAGACAATGAGCATGGCATCCGAGTTGCGGAGGAAAAACTTACTTTTCTCGATAAATTGCCATGGCGCTTCATATGGGCGGTTGGTGAGGCTGCGATGGAAATCCGCCAGCTCTAAGATCATTTGGTATTTTTCTTGCTTAGATTCATTCCATTTCTTTTCCTGATCGACAAAAGGGGTGAGGATGGCGTATTGCAAGTGAGGAAACTCTTCTTTCAAATCAAGCACGACTTCCGCTGCCCATGTCTCTACGCCGAGCTGGCCGCTTAAAATCACCCATTCAAGGCCTTCGTCCAGAAACACCCGAAGCCGGTCTTTAAGGGTTTTTTTAATGATGCGTATGCCGGGGTTTTTGTCGTCAAAGATGCCGAGCTCATGCTGCTTATAGCCGGTCACCACTAAACGTTTAATCATTGTAACCTTCCTTTCCGCATTCTTCTATCAGTATATACTACCCACTGGGCAACAATAATAAAGCTAAATTGCGAAACAACTTAGATTCAATACACATCGATTACTCTTTTTTTGCGTTGTGTTAAAATGAGGGCATAAAAGGAGGCGTTAACCATGGTGGACCTCGAAAGTGTAAAAAGGGCTCAAGTGAACATTGCGGATATTATCCACCGCACACCGATTTTGACTTCTGAACAATTCGATCTGGCAAGCGGCAACAGGACTTGTTTTAAAGCGGAGCATTTGCAGAAAACCGGTTCTTTTAAAATCAGGGGAGCTGCTAACGCTGTCAAAAACGCGGTGCGGGGTGGAGCGGCGTCGATTACTGCTGCTTCTTCAGGCAATCACGGACAAGCGGTAGCCTATGTAGCAAAACAGCTTGGTGTTCCGGCTGTCATCGTCGTACCGGAAAATGCCAGCCGGGTTAAAGTGGCAGCCATTGAATCGTACGGCGCTGAAGTCGTCTATTGCGGCTCGACTTCAGCTCACAGGATCCCGAAAGCGCAGCAATTGGCTGCGCAAAAAGGCGGCATTTATATTCCGCCATACGACCATGAAGACATCATTTCGGGACAAGGAACGATCGGGCTCGAACTGCTCGAGCAAGTGGAGGGGCTCGATGTGTTGCTGGTGCCAGTTGGAGGGGGCGGATTGATAAGCGGCATTCTGGCAGCTGTGAAAAACGTGAATCCCGGCATCAAGGTAATCGGCGTAGAACCTAAGGAGGCGAATGATACGTGGCTGTCGCTCCAAAACGGGCACATCACATCGATTCCGGAAAGCTTTACCATTGCGGACGGGCTCCGGACAACTCAACCCGGAGCCATGACCTTCCCGATTTTGCAGCAATACCTAGACGACCTTCTATTAGTGTCTGAAGCCGACATTAAAAAAACGTTCCAATTTTTAGCGGAAAGAACCAAGCAGCTCGTGGAGCCGTCAAGTGCAGTGGCGGCAGCCCCGCTGCTGTTTGGGGAATTGAAAGGCGCGAATCTGAAAGCTGCGGTGGTGCTGTCTGGCGGCAACGTTGACTTGAAAAGGCTGCAAGCATTTTTGCCGGAATAAAGGAAGTGCCCCAAAAGTGATTCGGGGGACCTCCTTTGCGTCGAAGCTAGCGCAGCGATGCAGCGACAGAGACAGAGACAGAGACAGAGACAGAGACAGAGACAGGAACAGGAGCAATAGTATTCCCTTACCCTACGGTAGAAAAAAGGGCTGTCCAATAAGTCTGTTATTCGACTTATTGGACAGCCCTTTTTTCTATATGACCGTATAAATTCCGCCGGTCTTGCAATCATCAAATGAAAACGGTACCATTAAATTAAGTATTCTGAACATACCAACTAGTTAGTATGTGGAAAACGGTTAATTTGGATGGGGGAATGGCCAATGAACGTAATGGATCTTTTTAAATTGAATGGCAAGACGGCTATCGTGACAGGGGGCGGGCGAGGGCTCGGTGCGCAAATTGCCGAAGGCTTTGCAGAGGCTGGAGCAAACGTGGTGCTGTGCTCAAGGAAAGTGGAAGCTTGCGAAGAAATGGCAGAAAAACTGAAAGCAAAAGGTGTAAGGGCATTGGCGCTGGAATGCGACGTCACCAAACCGGAAGATGTGGAGAACGTCGTAAGGAAAACGCTGGAAGAGTTTGGGACGATTGATATTCTCGTTAATAATTCAGGCGCGACATGGGGAGCTCCTGTGCTGGAGATGCCGCTTGACGCTTGGCGCAAAGTGCTCGATGTCAATATCACCGGGACATTTCTGATGAGCCAGGCAGCGGGCGAAGCGATGGTCAAGCAAGGCAGCGGGAAAATCATCAATATCGCATCTGTCGCGGGTCTTGGCGGCATTGATCCGCGTTTGATGGACACCATCGGCTACAATACCAGCAAAGGAGCAGTCATCACGTTTACGAAAGACTTGGCTGCTAAATGGGGCCAGCACAATATCAACGTCAATGCGATTGCGCCTGGATTTTTTCCGACGAAGATGTCGAAAGGGCTCATTGAAAAAGGAGGCAGCGGGCTATTGGACCTGACGCCGCTCAATCGTTTCGGGACAGAAGAAGACTTGAAAGGAGCCGCACTGTTCTTGGCATCTAAAGCTTCGGATTACGTGACAGGTGATGTCATCATTGTCGACGGCGGCATGCACGCCATCTAGAATGCGGGGGCTTGGGATGAAAACGAAACTGAAAGAGGGAAGCATCCGGTTGTTTGAAGAAAAGGGATTTAGCGAGACATCAGTGCAAGACATTGTCGAAGCTGCTGGCGTGACGAAAGGAACGTTCTATTATTATTTTCAAAGCAAAGAGCAATTGCTGATGGACATCCACTCGGATTATATCGGCGACTTGCTTATGCGGCAGGAGGCTATCCGGCAGTCGGAGGCAAGTAGCCGCGAAAAGATTACCGGCATCATTGGCTTGCTGATTGGCGACATTGAGCAGCATGGCCCAAGCGGACGGGTGTTTTTCCGGGAAATGCGACACCTGAAAAGAGACAATGCAGAGGCTGTGAAAAGAAAGCGGGAACAGTTCCGCATGAATATTGAAGAAGTGCTGCGTGAAGGCGTGGCGTCCGGGGAATTCAGGCGCCAAATCCAGCCAGACATGGCGGCATTCGCGATTCTGGGCGCGACCAATTGGAGCTACCAATGGTTCAATCCGGGCGGCAGCATTCCAGCTGGAAAGCTCGCTGAAATTTTCAGCGATATGATTTTGAATGGCATTATGAGCGAGGGGGAAAAAGGGCATGGCAGAATTTCAAATCACTAAAGTATGCGTCGTCGGAGCAGGGCAGATGGGCCAGCAGATCGCAATGCTTTGTGCGTTGGGCGGATTCCAAACAGCATTGAACGACGTCAATGCTGAAGCATTGGCCAAAGCGGAAGGCGCGCTCCGTAAAATAATGGATCAATGGGTCGCCAAAAAGAAGTTGACGGAAGAAGAAAAAAACACCGCATTCAGCAATTTGTCGTTTACTGAAAGTCTGGAGACTGCAGCTGGGGACGCAGATTATGTCATCGAAGCAGTTGTTGAGAAATTGGATGTAAAGCGCGGGATTTTCGAACGCTTAGACCAGCTTGCACCGCCTCACGCCATTTTGGCATCCAATAGTTCGACTATCGTCAATTCGCTGATTGCTGAAGCGACAGAGCGGCCGGATAGGGTCTGCAACCTGCATTTCTTTTTCCCGCCGCTGGTCATGGACTGCGTGGAAGTCGTCATGAGCGATGAAACATCGGAAGCGACAGCCCAAGCTTCACTGGAGCTTTGCAGACGCATAAACAGGACTGGCGTTTTATTGCGCAAAGAAATTTCAGGCTTTGTAGCGAACCGCTTGCTGGGGGCGCTTCAAAAAGAAGCACTCCATTTATATGAAGGCGGCATAGCGGATTTCAAGGAAATCGATTTGATTGTCAAAAAAGCGCTGCGCCATCCCATCGGTCCGTTTGAACTGATGGATTTATCGGGCATTGATATCGTCTACGACGTCATGCAGCAACAATACGCGGAAACTGGCGACCCTGCGGACAAACCAGCAGGATTCATCAAAGAAAAAGTGGATAATGGCGAGCTGGGCCGGAAAACGGGCAAAGGATTTTACGATTATCAGAAAGTTGAGGTGTAAGAGGAATGGCGCAAATTGTACATATAGAAAAACGGGAAGGCTATGCGGTGGTCAAAATCGCGAATCCGCCGATGAACGTTATCAGCAGCCAAGTGTTCAAAGAGCTGGATGAAGCGTTCGGCGAGTTGGGAGAAGACGCCAGTGTTAATGCGGTTATTCTAACCGGCCAAGGGGAAAACGTATTCGCCGCAGGCGCAGATATAAAAGAGTTCCCGAACCTGATCGGGCAGCCTGCACTGAAGGGCAAGTTCATGGAAACGCATGAGATTTTAAATCGGATTGAACGCTTTGAAAAACCGGTGATTGCCATGCTGAACGGACTGACATTCGGCGGGGGATGCGAAGTGGCGCTTTGCTGCGATATTCGGATTGCCGAGGAACATGCCCAAATTGGACTCCCTGAAATAACGCTTGGGCTGTTTCCGGGCGGAGGGGGAACCCAGCGTCTGCCGCGCCTTGTCGGAGAATCGAAAGCCAAGGAATTGATGTTTACAGGGCAAGCTGTTTCTGCAGTAGAAGCGGAAAAAATCGGCCTGGTCAACAAAGTAGCCCCTAAAGGCCAAGGCATGGAAGCTGCCAGAAAAATGGCGGCACGCATCGGCGGCTTTTCTCTTCCCGCTTTGTCCCGCATCAAAAAAGCGGTTGGCGAAGGGATGGAATTGACAGTCGGACAAGGGGTGGAACTCGAAGCCGGATTATTCGAAGAGGTGTTTCAGACTGCCGATGTCCGGGAAGGCGTACAGGCTTTTATCGAAAAAAGAACACCGCAATTCAAAAACAGGTAAAGGGGTGCAGCAGAGATGGCAGCACATGAAATCACGGTAAAGGTCCGCTTCAGCGAAACAGATGCCCTCGGGCATGTCAGCAATATCAGTTATTTCATTTATTTGGAAGAAGCCCGGATTGAATTGTTCAGAGCACTGGGGTTCGAGATGGAGCTTGAAAAGTGGAATGTCATCTTGCTGTCTGCGGCCTGTACGTTCAACAATCAGGCATTTTTTGACCAGAAGTTGAAAGTCAGTTCATTTATCACCAAAATCGGTAATTCGAGTTTCATGACCGGCCACCGGATTGAGGATGCTGAAACGGGCCAATTGATTGCGGAAGGCGAGGCAGGGGCTGTTTGCTTTGATTTTAAAAATCAGAAAAGTGAACGCCTTCCAAGCGCAATCCGCAGCCAACTTGAAAAGTTTGTGGAAGAGGTGTAAGAAATGGCAGGAACTTCGAACGGTACGATTGCGGTGCGGACAGGTGAGGAATTGGACAACGCCAAACTGCATCAATTTCTGAAAAAATCGATTAAAGGGTTGCCAGAAGGTGAATTGGAAATCCGGCAATTCGGCGCAGGGCACTCGAATTTGACTTATGCATTAGCTATTGGCAACTGGGAAGCGGTATTGAGGCGGCCGCCGCTTGGACCTGTAGCGCCAAGAGCCCATGATATGGAACGCGAATTCACCATTCTTTCGGCGCTGCATCCTTTGTTTCCGGCTGCACCTCGGCCTTATGTTTTTTCGCATGATCCGGAAATCATCGGAAGCCCTTTTTTTGTCATGGAGAGGCGGTACGGCTTCGTGCTCGATACGGATTTTCCGGAAGGCGTTGAGCCGTCCGCTGACTTGGGGCGCCGGATTTCAGAGTTGATGGTGGAGCAGCTAGTGAAGCTGCATGCCATAGATTACACAGAAACGCCACTCGCTGAGATGGCCAAACCCGAGGACTTTATGGAACGGCAAGTGGAAGGCTGGATCAGCCGCTATGAACGCGCAAAAACGGACGACATACCGGAAGCGGAAGAGTTGGCCAGTTGGCTGCTTGCGCATATTCCGGAATCGCCGGAACCCGCTATCATCCATTACGACTTCAAATTGAACAATACCATGTTTTCCGAAGACTTCAGCGAAATTACCGGCTTGTTCGACTGGGAAATGACGACTGTCGGCGATCCGCTAGCCGATCTTGGCGCGGCAATGAGTTATTGGATGGAAGCGGATGATCCGGAAGCATTGAAGAAAGGCTTTGGGAAAGCGCCAGTGACAGTTACGGAAGGGTTTTATACGAGACAGGAATTTATCGAGCGTTATGCGGAAAAAAGCGGACGTGACGTATCGAATATCGATTTCTATGTGACGTTCGCAACTTTCAAATTGGCAGCTATCTGCCAGCAAATTTATTACCGGTATAAAAAAGGGCAAACCGCTGACAAACGGTTTGCGCAGCTTGCCCCGTTCGTAAAAATCCTCATTCACCACGCCCTTAAGACGGCGAAGAAAAAGGAGGCAGACGGAAATGTTCAGTGATAAAACTTTGGCATACCGGGGCGGCAGCTTCTTATATGAAGCGTCGGCTGCTAAGCAGGTGTTCACTCCCGAAGATTTTACAGAAGAACACCTAATGATTTACAAGACGGCGAAACGTTTTTTGGAAAGCGAAGTGCGGCCGCATAACGAGAGAATCGAGCTGCAGGATTTTACGTTGGTCAAGTCTTTATTAGATAAAGCAGGGGTACTTGGTTTGCTGGGGCATAGTGTGCCAGAACAGTACGGCGGACTCGGTTTGGATAAAATCAGCAAAGGCATCGTCGGAGAGGCGTTGGGCCCAGCCGGCAGCTATGGCGTCGCGCATTCGAATCATACATGTATCGCAACATTGCCGATCACTTATTTCGGTACTGCTGATCAGAAGGCACGGTATTTGCCGAAGCTTGCCTCCGGTGAATTTATCGGAGCGTATTGCCTGACAGAGCCAAATGCGGGATCGGATGCCTTGGCAGCCCAGACGACGGCAACGCTGAATAGCGAGGGGACCCATTATGTGCTGAACGGCACAAAAATATTCATCACGAATGCGGCATTTTCCGATACGTTCATCGTCTACGCAAAAGTGGACAATAGTGCCTTTACGGCTTTTATCGTAGAAAAGGATTTTCCAGGATTGGCGCTTGGGGCCGAAGAACAGAAAATGGGTATTAAGGGGTCTTCCACCCGTGCTGTGATTTTCGAAGATTGCGAAGTGCCGGTTGAAAATTTGCTGGGCGAAGTCGGAAAAGGCCATGTCATCGCTTTGAATGTCTTGAATCTGGGGCGTTATAACCTAGGTTCGGCTACGATGGGGGCAGCCAAATACGCTTTGGAGCTAGCTGTGAAATACACGAAAGAACGCCGTCAATTCGGCAAAGCGATTGCGGATTTCACTGCAACGCAAGAAAAAATCGCGGACATGGCGATGCGGATTTATGCGGCGGAATCGTTGCAATACCGAACAGGAGGGCATCTCGAAGATGCATTGGAAGGGCTGTATGATTCAGGGGACCATGGCCTTACCGCCAGACGGATGATGGAATACGCAACAGAATGCGCCATCTGCAAGGTGTACGGTTCAGAAACTTTGGATTTTGTGGCCGACGAAGCGCTTCAATTGCACGGGGGCTACGGTTTTATAAAAGAATATAAAATTGAGCAGATTTACCGCGATTCGCGCATCAACCGTATATTTGAAGGCACCAATGAAGTGAATAGGCTGCTCATTCCAGGGAATCTTTTTAAAGCGGCTGCAAAAGGGCAAGTGCCGCTTGAAGCCGCTGCAGCCAAGGCTATTGAAGAAATTCAGTCGCCTAAAGTCGGATCAATCAGTGTTATTTCCCGGGAAATAGAAGCGGTACAAGCGATTCGCCGCGTCTTTCTGCTATGTGCAGGCATCGCATCTCGGACGTATGGCCCCCAATTAGCGGATGAACAGGAAACACTGATGAAATTGGCGGATATTGCCATTACCTTGTTCGCTGTTGAATCGGCTGTCTTGAGAACAGTAAAAGCGATGGAGGCTAATGGCGAACAGCAGGAGGCTTTGAAGGCTAAGCTGGCAAACGCGCTGGTAGATGAAGCATTGCTCGAAACTGAAATCAACGCCCGCAAGCTTCTTCAAGGCACGGCTTCTGAAAGAGAACTGCATGATTATGTTCCTGTCATAACGAAAGAGTTGAGCAGGCTTCAGCGTGCAGGAGCCAAAGCAGCGAAACGCAGCATTGCACAGAAAATACTATCGGCGGAACAATACACGTCATAAGGAGGAACGGAATGAAAGTCATCAAATTTGAAGAATTCGGCGGACCGGATGTCCTTAAATGGAGCGACGCAGAAAAACCGCAGCCAAAGAGCGGCGAAGTCTTGATTGAAGTGAAATCGAGCGGCATCAATTATGCAGATACGGCGAGGCGCGAAGGGCAGTATGTCGTTCCGACGACGCTTCCTTATGTGCCGGGTTCGGAAGTGGCAGGCGTTATTGTGGAAACGGGAAGCGAAGTCCGGAATTTCAGCAAAGGCCAGCGCGTGGTGGCGCTCATCGAATCCGGCGGCTATTCGCAATATGCTGCGGTCGACGAACGAGTGTTGACGCCGATACCGGATAATGTCGGCTTTGATCAAGCGGTTGCCCTGCCGCTGCAAGGGCTGAGTGCCTATCATATCCTGAAAACAATGGGCCGCCTGGAGCCGGGCGAAAGCGTGTTGATCCACGCGGCGGCTGGCGGAGTGGGCGCAATTGCTGTACAATTGGCAAAAATCTTCGGAGCAGGCAAAATCATCGCTACGGCAAGCACTGATGAAAAGTTGGCGCACGCGAAAAAGATGGGCGCTACGCATGTGGTGAATTATTCGGAAGACGGCTGGGTGGAGAAAGTAAAAGAGATTACCGAAGGAAAAGGCGTTGATGTCGCCTTGGAAATGGTCGGCGGCGATGTCTTCAACCAAACGGTGAAATGCCTCGCCCCGTTCGGCCGTCTGGTGATTTTTGGAGCGGCGAGCGGCCAGCAAGCCACGTTCAATCCAGGCCAATTAATGCGCAAGAACCAATCCGTCATCGGATTTTTCCTGCCGCAGATCATGCGCAAACAGAAGTTGTTCCACCAGAGCTTCAAAGAGCTGCTCGGCTATATGGCGAACAGGCAACTGACATTGACGATAGGTGGGAGTTATCCGCTTGAAGAAGCGGCGCACGCCCATCAAATGCTCCAGGGCCGGAAGACGATCGGCAAACTCATACTCAAGCCTTAAAAGGGGCAGAAGGAGCGGCCGGTTTTTGCAAAGATAGAAACTGTTGAGGCGAAATCAATTGGAACGGATTAGAAAATTGACACACGGAAAGGGCAGGCGCATAGGCGTTCTGTCTTTTTTGAATGGGCCTGTTGAAAAAACCTTTTGGGTATTTGCAAGAATAATGAGACAATATAGCGAAGGGAGAGGATAAAGATGAAAATTTTAATAGTGGGCGCCGGAGGAATCGGCGGTTATTTTGGAGCGAGGCTGATGGAGGCTGGACAGGATGTCACATTCTTGGTCCGCAGCCGCAGGAAAGAGCAGCTCGAAAAGACAGGCTTGAATATCAATAGTGTGAACGGCGATGTGAAGCTGGTTCCGAAACTGATTACTGCACAGCGGCAAGGCGAGCCCTTTGATCTGGTCATCTTGACGACGAAAGCCTACCAGCTGGAAGCGGCAATCGAAGATATTCGCCCGTTTGTAGGAGAAACAGGAATGATTCTTCCATTATTGAACGGGATTTCACATGTCGATGACTTAGTGGAAGCGTTCGGGGAAGAGCGGGTGCTCGGGGGACTTTGCTTTATCGAAACTACGCTCGACGAAAACGGTACAATCGTCCAGACGAGCCCGATGAATCAGTTAGTCTTCGGAGAGCGATCAGGAAAAGAGACAGCCCGCATCCTCGAAGTGCAAGGAGCGTTCGAGGGCACAAAAGCAGATTTTGCTTTGAGCGCGAATATCGAACAGGACATGTGGCATAAATATTTATTCATCACAGCGATGTCCGGCATCACTGCGGCAATGGAATCGCCGATTGGCCCCATCCGCGATTTGGAATCCGGCCAGCGCACCATTTCCGCCCTCTTGCATGAGCTTGTATCGGTGATGAAAGCGATCGGTGCACCTGTAAAAGAGACGATTGCAGAAGACCAGCTGGCTAAGATCAATTCGTTGCAGCCTGGCATGAAATCATCGATGCAGCGGGACATAGAAAAGGGACAGGCAATTGAAGCCGACCACCTCCAAGGATACCTTTTGGAAAAAGCATTGGCCCAAAAAATCGCCGTGCCAGTTCTTGATGCGATTTATACGAAATTAAAAATTTACGAAATGAATTTACGGAATAATTGATTAATTACTCTGAAAACGTTTACATTTTTCTGAAAGTTATTTATGCTTGAAGAACAAGCGTGCACTTTGCTTGAAAAAATGACGAGGAGTTGAGGTGCTTGAATGCAATCGCGTTAGCGGCAATCGGAATTTTTGTATTCATTTTAGGTTACCGTTTTTATTCGAAATTCGTAGCGGAGAAGATTTTCAAATTGGATCCCAATTACGTGACACCGGCACATAAGTACAAAGATGGCGTGGATTTCGTCCCGACGAATAAATTTGTCTTGTGGGGACATCATTTTACATCTGTGGCAGGAGCGGCGCCGATTCTTGGACCGGCAATCGCTGTCTATTGGGGCTGGCTGCCTGCCGTTTTGTGGGTGGTGCTGGGAACAGTTTTTGCAGCGGGAGTCCACGATTTTGGAACTTTGGTGTTGTCAGTCCGCAATAAAGGGCAATCGGTCGGAACATTGGCACATCGCCTAATCGGCCAGCGCGGAAAAATATTGTTCCTTTTTATCATCCTCATCCTTGTGCTTATGGTCAATGCCGTATTCGCTTGGGTAATCGCGAACTTATTCATTTCATTCCCGGCAAGCGTATTGCCGGTATTCATCCAAATTCCATTGGCAGTTTGGATCGGCCATGCGGTTTATAAGAAAAACAAGAAAATGCTGGTCCCTTCGCTTATCGCGTTAGCGGTCATGTACTTCACTGCTGTCATTTCGAGCCAGATAGATTTCTTGCAAATCGACTTGGTCCGCTATATGGGCGGGGAAGAAGGCGCAGGATTATTCGGCCTTGGCGCAATTTCAACAGCGTTCTTTATTTGGATCATCATCTTGATGATTTATGTTTATATCGCTTCTACGTTGCCGGTCTGGCAATTGCTCCAGCCGCGAGATTTTATCAACTCGCATCAATTGATCGTCGGATTGGCCATTCTATATCTTGGCCTATTGTTCACGAATCCGGAAATCACAGCGCCAATGTCAAACCCTGACGCAGATGTCTCTTGGTTCCCGCTGTTATTCATCACAATTGCCTGCGGCGCCATTTCCGGCTTTCACGGACTTGTGTCATCCGGGACTTCATCAAAACAGCTGGATAAAGAAACCGATGCCCGTTTTGTCGGCTATCTAGGGGCCATAGGCGAAGGGGTTCTGGCACTGATCTCGATCATTGCTGTTATTACTTTCTTCCCGGACCGCGAAACATTCTTTGCGACTTACAGCAGCTTCCAGGCATCAAGTGGAGCTGGCCTTGGGGCATTCATTCAAGGGGCTTCGAAATTGGCTGAAGGGCTGCTGATCCCTGGTGATGTCGCGGCGACTATCGTATCCATCATTGTCGTGTCATTCGCTGCAACGACGCTCGATACTTCTGTCCGCTTGATGCGCTATATCATCTCGGAACTGGGCGTCGAGTACAATGTTCCTTCATTGGAGAAAAAACACGTAGCGACAACAATCGCTGTTGTGGCAAGTGCAGCACTTGTGTTGATTCCGGAAGGGCCGAACGGTTTCGGCTCAGGCGGATACTTGCTGTGGCCGCTGTTCGGTACAGCCAATCAGCTGCTTGCCGGCATCAGTTTGCTGCTGATCTCGATCTGGCTGAGAAAACTCGGGCGAAATTATATGATCACTATCATACCGATGATTTTCCTTATGTTCATGACCCTTTGGGCGATGTTCCAGCAGGTATTCCTGCAGTGGGCTTGGTATGCAGATTCACCTAATACATTGCTCTTTGTTTTCGGAGCTATCATTTTCGTCTTTACACTGTGGATCATCTTGACAGCGGCACAAGCGCTGCTCAGCAAAAAAGATCCTGGATTTGAAGAGATTGAATAAACTGGTTTGACTGCCGGAAGGGATCATGTACGTTGTGATCCCTTCTCTTTATACATAAGAAGGAGGTGTGCAGACATGCTTGATAAGCTAAAAAAATTGATCGCTTATTACGAGGAAGTCTTGGAATTGCCGCACCGCACCGAAATCGCGCGCGAATTGCGTGCTGAAGATGACATGTTCCTGTTGATGCTGTATTCGGAAATGCTCGGAATCCCGAATCCTGTCTACTATTACACGCTTGAATTGTATCCGTATATGATCGAAGAATTTCACGATTGGCACTTGCGGATGGGAATGGAAAAGTCTCCTTTAAGCGGCATCCGCTGCTGTTGAACATTGAGGAAGTGAGGGGAAATAATGGATGTCTTAACAAAAAGCATCATCTTTGTCGGCGGCAAGGGCGGGGTCGGAAAATCAACTTCGGCAGCCGCAATCGCCTGGAAATCGGCTAAGGAAGGCAATAAAACCTTATTGATTTCGACTGATCCGGCACATAATGTCGGCGACATCTTTAACCGTGAAATCGGTGGCAAGACCATCGAAATCGCTGACAATCTCTTTGCTCTTGAAATTGATCCGGAAATCGAAACAGATAATTACATCAAAGGGGTTAAAGCCAATATCAAAGGGACGGTCCATACGAGCATGATGGAGGAAGTGAATCGCCAGCTCGATACGGCCAAAGCATCACCAGGCGCGGATGAAGCGGCGTTGTTCGACAAATTGATCCATATCATTTTGGAAGAGCGCAAAAATTTTGATAAGCTGGTCTTTGATACGGCGCCGACCGGGCACACTATCCGTTTGCTGACACTGCCTGAATTGATGGGCGTGTGGATAGAAGGGCTGCTCGAAAAAAGGCGGAAAACGAACGAAAATTACACCGCACTCTTGAATGACGGCCAGCCGCGGGAAGATCCGATTTACGAAGTGCTCCGTGAACGCCAGGAACGTTTTTCAAAAGCACGCGACATCCTATTGGATGAAAAGGAGACCGGCTTCATCTTTGTGCTGAATCCGGAGCGCCTGCCGATCCTGGAAACGAAAAAAGCCTTGGAGCTTTTGCATAAATACCATCTGCACGTAAAGACGCTGATCATTAACAAGGTGCTGCCTGAAGAGGCGGATGGCGAGTTTTTGATGGAGCGGAAAAAGCATGAACAAAAATATCTGGAGCTGATCAAAGAAACATTTCCGAAGCAGGAATTGATTTTTATTCCGTTGTTCTCGCAGGATATCATCAGCATGGAGCAATTGGAGCTGTTCAGTCGACAATTCACGGAAGGGTGACGCAATTGAAAGCATTCGTTATGGAAGCAGGGCAATTTAAATTGAAAGACATGCAAGAGCCGGAAGCGAAAAGCGGCGAAGTGGTTGTCCGTTTGAAAACAGCGGGCATCAACCGCCGCGACCTTGGCCTTTTGAAGCGCTACGGTGACAATCCTGAAGCGTTGGTGATCGGTTCTGACGGAGCGGGCATCATTGAAAAGGTGGGGAAAGGGGTAGCGGATTTTTCCGAAGGGGAAGAAGTTATCATCAATCCTGCATTGCGCTGGTTTAAGAATAGTGACGCGCCGCCAGCAGAATTCGATATTCTCGGCATGCCGGATCACGGAACGTTCGCGGAGAAAATCGCAATTTCCGCAGAGCAGATCGAACGCAAACCTGCGCATATGAGCTGGGAAGAAGCAGGGGGCTTAGTGTTGCCCGCGCTGACGGGCTACCGAGCGCTTTTCACAAAAGGACAATTGGAAAAAGGGCAGACTTTGTTCATTCCGGGAGCGGGCAGTGGAGTGGCGACATTCCTTATCCAGTTCGCGAAAAACGCTGGAGCCCGCGTAGTCGTGACGTCGCGCAGCGAAGAAAAGCGCCAACATGCGCTGCGCATCGGAGCGGACCGCGCAATTGCCACAGACAGCGACTGGGTTGAAGAATTAGCGGATGAAACAGTTGACCTGGTCATCGATAGCGTCGGAGGCGCGACATTCAACAGGTCGTTGGGAGCGTTGAAAAAAGGCGGACGCATCGTCATCTTTGGCGCGACGACTTCAGACAATGTCGATTTCAATTTGCGCAGCTTTTTCTACGGGCAATACCAGTTATTCGGTTCGACAATGGGCTGCCGCGAAGAACTCCGCGACTTGATCGCCCATATGGAACAATACGAGACGCTTCCGATAGTCGATAAGACTTTTGCTTTGGACGAAGCTCAGGAAGCTTTTGATTACCTGGCTGCCGGAAAGCAATTCGGCAAAGTCGTTCTGCGCATCAGTGAATAACTTCTTGAAACTTTTCAGCCGCCCATCCGTATAATTAACCAGAAGCAAGAAAATTGACTGGAGGTCAATAGGATGGAAAATACAGGATTGAAAGTGCTCGTCCACGCCAGCGCGTTCTTTGCGCCATTTTTAGTGCCGTTTATCGTTTTCCTGATTACGAGCGACCAAGAAGTGAAGAAATTGTCGATTCAGGCATTGCTGTTCCAACTCGCCATGGGCGTGTTGCTGTTCATTTCAAGTTTGTTGATGTTTGTCATCATCGGCATTCCGATGCTGATCATTTTCGGCTTGATGACAATCATCGTGCCGGTTATGGGCATTATCAAAGCATTGAACAACGAAAAATTCGATTATCCGATTGTCGGAGCATGGTATCAATGAAAAAAGCCCCTCGAGGGCTTTTTTTATTGGAATAAAATCCGGTGAGAAGCGTATTTCGCCAACTATGGGGCTTTTTTCAAGTTCAGTAAAGTGTATATTGGCCGTTGCAGAGCGTATTTCTTCAGCAATAGAGGGTATTTCCGAAATCATAGGAAAACCCCGGCCATCACGAGATAGCTGGGGTTTACGGGTTGGAAATATTCGCAATGGCGGCGCTGGCATCCATCAAATGATTAAGCGTTCCTTGCGCGTTACGGGAATCAGCGACAAGACGTTGTCTATTTTGAACGTCCGTTTTTCATTCCGCAGGAAGCAATAAGCTTGAAACGATTCGCCGCTGACTTTGAAAATTTTGATGCGTCGTTTGCTGATGGTTCCGTCGTTGGCCATGTACATGATGTCCACAAGCTGCTGATATTTGAATGCCTTTAAAATCTGCGCGCGCATTGGCTTTCACCCCTTAATAGAACGTTTGTTCTTATTATAGAGTATAAATGCGGAGCAAACAAGCAATTTGATTTCGTGTATAATGGAACGAACATATATTCTTTTCAGAAAAAGAGAGGAGCTTGAATATGAAATTTTTCCATACCGCCGATTGGCATCTCGGCAAGCTGGTCCAAGGGGTTTACATGACAGAAGACCAGCGTTTTATCTTGGACCAGTTTATCGCTGCAGTTGAAGAACAGCGGCCGGATTGCGTCATCATCGCAGGTGATTTATACGACCGTGCCGTGCCGCCGACCGAGGCTGTCAACCTGCTCGACGAAACCCTTGCAAAAATTGTCCTTGAATTAAACACGCCGGTCTTTGCAGTTGCCGGCAACCACGACAGCCCAGGACGCCTGAATTTCGGGAGCCGAGTGTTTCGCAAAAACGGCATCCACATCGCGGGCCATGTGGCAAAAGACCATGCGCCTGCAGTGATTGCGGACGAGTTTGGGGAAGTCCACATCCACCTGCTGCCTTATGCAGATCCGTCTCAAGTTCGCTATGCACTTGAAAATCCGGGAATCCGCTCACACAACGATGCTGCAGAAGCATTGACGCTGAATATCGCACAATCGCTTGATCCGGCTGCGCGCCATATTGCGGTTGGCCACGCCTTCGTGACGCCGCATGGCGAACAGCAGGAAAACACCAGCGATTCTGAACGGCCGTTGTCGATCGGCGGAGCGGAGCATGTGGAAGCACGCCACTTCGCGGCATTCCATTACACCGCACTCGGCCATCTGCACCAAGCACATCATGTGCTGAATGAAACAATACGCTACGCGGGGTCTCCGCTGAAATATTCGATTTCGGAAGAACGCCACCAAAAAGGTTTTCTCGTGGTCGACATCGATGGCGACGGAAACGTCACCACTGAAAAACAATTGCTGCTGCCGAAGCGCGATATGCGGACTGTCGAAGCCTTTATAGAAGATTTGCTGCGCCATGAGGTCAACGAAGACTATGTTTTCGTCAAGCTGCTGGATGAAACGCCGATTCTTTATCCGATGGAAAAAATCCGGTCGGTTTACCCGAATGCGATGCATGTCGAACGGAAGCTGGCTGGGGGCGCAGGATTCCAAAGCGACAACGGTTCGCGCCGGGAGATGGATCCGTTGAAATTGTTCCATGCTTTTTACGAAGAAGTGAAAGGCGAGCGAGCAGCTGAAGAGACAGAAATGATTTTTAAAGAAGTGTTGGAAGAATTTCTTCACGAAGAAGATGGCGTCAAAGCGGAGGTGAAAAAATGAAACCCTTAAAACTGAAAATGACCGCATTTGGACCTTATAAAGGGAGCGAAACGATTGATTTTGCCGATTTGAAAGGCAATCAGCTATTCGTCATTTCCGGCAGCACCGGCTCCGGCAAGACGACGATTTTCGATGCAATCAGTTTCGCGCTTTACGGTTCCGCGAGCGGTTCCGACCGTGCTGAACCACGTAATTTGCGCAGTGATTTTGCTGACGGCAACACCCACACAAGCGTGGAAATGGAGTTTGAGATACATAGAAAAACGTATCGCATCCTGCGCCAGATGAGCCATGTCAAAGCGGGCAATAAAAGCGCAACAGGCGACCGCTATGAGTTTTTTGAAATTACGGAGAACGGGGAAGTCCCATGCGTGGAGCGCCAAATCGTCTCTGAAATCGACCGCAAAGTGGAAGACCTCCTGGGCTTGACGCAAAACCAATTCAGCCAGATTGTCATGCTGCCGCAAGGGGAATTCAGGAAGCTATTGACTTCCGAGACGGACAATAAAGAAGAGATTTTGCGCAAAATTTTCAAGACCGAGCCGTATAAAATGATCAGCGAGCGATTGAAACAGAAAAAAGACGCAGCGTCAGAAGCCTACGGCGTTGAAGAGCGGATGCTCAAAAGCCATATCAGCAGCATCGCTTCAGCACTGCCGGCTCGGGAAAGCGAGTTGTTCGAGCTGATTCAGCGCGATCACATCAACATCCACCAAGTGCTGGATGGATTGGACAGCGAAACAATTCATTACAGCGAAAAAGAGCTTCGGGATGAGCAGCGCTATGGAGCGGTGTTTAGTAAGCATGGCGAAAAACAGGCTACTTATTACGAAGCGAAAAAGTGGAATGACCGGATTGGCGAGCTGGAAGAGAAAGAACGGCGTCTCGGGCAGCTGGATGGACAGCTTGCTTCTATTGAAGAACAAGAACGCGCTGTACAAAAAGCGGAGCGGGCCAGCCTGATCGAAGGGCTGGAAAATCTGTTCAAGGAGCTGCAGCAAAGCGAAGTTGAAAAAAAACGGCTATTTGCCGATGCGCAAAAAGCGGAAGAGCAGGCAGCGAATGCTTTGGCATCTGCCGAGTCAGTGTTTGCGCATGAGTTGGAGCAGGAAGACGGGCGCCATGAAGTGCGGCGGCAGCTGATGCATCTGGAGAGTTTATTGCCAGCAGTTCAGGAGCTTGCATCTAAGCAAAGAGAACTGGCGGAAATGGAAGCTGCTGCAAAAAAATCAGCAGTAGATGAGAAAAAAGCTGAAGCAGCATGGTTGGCCGAAAGAGAAGCGTGCAAAGAATTGGCAGCGGACATCGCTTTGCTCGAAACGAAGCTTGAAACGTTTGATGACAAACAGGCCGTGCTTTCCGTGCTGAATGAGCAATGCCGCGTGCTGATGGAATTAACGGCGCTCGAAAAAGCGCAGCTGCGCCACATCACTGAAAACAGCAGCAAACAGGCTGCTTACAAAGCGGCTTTAGAAGAATATAAGGCTCTTGAAGCGAGCTGGTTCGGTAATCAGGCGCAAGTGTTGGCTGCTGCACTGCATGACGGAGAAGCCTGTCCGGTATGCGGCAGCACCGAGCATCCTGCCAAAGAAAACGGCGGGCACCATGAAGAAGTGCCGAAAGTCCGTTTGGACGGAGCGAAGGCGAATCTGGATTTGGTGGACGGGCAATACCGGGACGCTCTGGCAAAAGCGAATTCCATAGAAGAGCAACTGATCGAAAAACGTCGTACAGTGACGGATCTAGGTTTGGCTGCTGAAAAAGCGCAAGAGCTGCACACAGAGCTGGAGCAAAATCGGCGTGAGTTGGATAGCGAAGTCAAAGGACTGTTTTTGGATAAGCAGCAGCTGCGGACGCTGAAAGAGCGGCTTGCGTTGAAAACCGAAAAAGCGAGTGGATTGGAAACCAGCAAAACAGAGCTTGCCCGTAAGACGCAGCTGCAGGTTTCCGCTTTCGAGACAGCCCAGGCTGTTTTTAAACAGCGCCTGCTGTCCATTCCTGAGGAAGTCCGGACCATGGCGGTATTGAGCGAAAAAATCAGGCGCATAAAAGATAAGAAAGAACAGCTGGAGCGCAGTTGGGAAAATGCGCAAAAAGGCTTGCAGCTTGGGAAAGAACGGGTCGCCGCTGCTGCTGTTGCGGTTGTGCATAGAAGCGAAGCGGCAGCGGAAGCCGTGTCTAAAAAAGAGACGGCGCTGCAGCAATACCGTGAAGCGCTGCAAAAATCCGAGTTTGAGTCTGAAGAAGCGTACCAGCAGGCGAGAATGCCGGAAGCGGCACGAGGGGAATTGCAGCGCTCGAACCAGCAATTCAGGCAGGCATTCCATACCGCAGAACAGCAGGCCAAGGAGCTGCGGGAAGAACTTTCAGGCAAGGCCAAATCGGATCTCAGCCTCTTGGAACTTGAAATTAGCCAATTGAAAGCGGAATACGAAGCGGCGTTTGGCGAATGGAACCAAAGCAAGGATTTGAAATCGGTAGCTGCCGGTTTAACGGCGAAAATCATTCAGGCTTCCGGTAAAGCGGCGGAGATGGAACAACAAATGAACCGCATCACCGACCTCCATGACATGGTCCGCGGCCAGAACAGCCTAAAAATCTCGTTTGAACGCTATTTGCAGATTGAGTATTTGGAGCAGATCATCCAATCCGCAAATGAGCGCTTGAAAAATCTGTCAAACGGCCAGTTTTATCTGATGCGCAGCAACCGGCAGGAAGCGCGCGGCAAACAAAGCGGTCTCGGCCTTGATGTCTATGATGCTTATACCGGCCAGACGCGGGACGTAAAAACTTTGTCAGGCGGCGAGAAGTTCAACGCATCGTTATGCTTGGCGCTCGGCATGGCAGACGTCATCCAGAGTTTCCAAGGCAATGTTTCGATTGACACGATGTTCATCGATGAAGGATTCGGGTCGCTTGATGAAGAATCTTTGAATAAAGCGATTGACACATTGATCGACCTCCAAAAATCGGGCCGCATCATAGGTGTCATTTCCCATGTCCAGGAACTGAAAGCGGCCATTCCAGCCATCCTGGAAGTGCATAAATCAAAAGAAGGCTTTAGCCGGACGAAATTTGTCATCAAATAAAGGCATCCATAAAAAGAACAAGAAGGGGCGAGCGATATGAAAAAATGGAGTTTGAAAACGCGGTTGATTTATTTTGGCGTTATTGCGTTGGTCAGCGCCGCTTTTTTTGCTCTGCAATTTTATGGTTATCAAAATGGAGGGCAAAGCACTTGGGAAGGGATGCTTCTCATTGTATGGGGGCTTCTGGCGGCATTCGGCATCGGCGGATTCGTTTACAGCATCGCTAGAAAGGGCCGCTAAAGTTTCATGGGCAAGGGCCGGAAGCTGTGGTAAAGTAAAAAGATATTTGTAAAAGCAGGAGTGAAAATACCATGACGAAAAAATTAAACCCCGAAGAACTGATCCGTTTGATCGAACCTGGCTCAGACATCATCGTGCCGATTGCCAACGGCGAACCGGTCCGCCTGCTCGATATTCTGGAGGACCATGCAGAAAAATTGCAAGGCGTTAAAATTCATCAGATGCTTGCTTTGCGCAGCCGCCGCTATATCAACGGTGAGTTTGAACACTTGAAGCATGTGTCGTATTTCCTGAGTGGCGCTACCCGGAAAGTGTACCAGCAAGCGAAAATGGAACTTGTACCGAATAATTTCCACGAAGTTCCGCGCATGCTGCAAAAAGTGACGAAAATGTCGATGATCATGACAGTGGCATCGCCAATGGATGAACACGGCTACTTCACGTTCGGTACGCAGGCGGATTACGTCGCTGAATTTGTCGGCAAGGTCCCGTTTGTTTTGGAAGTCAACGAACACATGCCGAGAACTTACGGGCGCAACCAAATCCACATTAGTCAAATTGCCGGTTTCATCGAACACAACGAAGCGCTTGCGGAAGAAAATACTCCTGCGGTCGGCGACAAAGATTTGCTGATTGCAGCATCTGTCATTGAAGATATCCAGAATGGCGATACGCTGCAAATTGGTATCGGATCGGTGCCGAATGCGGTCATCAGCATGCTGAAAGACCATCGCCATCTGGGGATCCATACGGAAATGCTGCCGGACGGCATCGTCGATCTCGTTAAATCCGGTGCGGTCGACGGCACGCGGAAATTTACTCATACCGGTAAAATTGTTGCCACTTTCGCTTACGGCTCTAAAAAGTTATACGATTTCATCGATGATAATCCGGTTGTGGAATTCCTGCCGGTCAGCGTTGTTAACGATCCGAGGGAAATCGCGAAAGAGAAGAACATCGTTTCCATCAATGCGACAACCGAAGTGGACCTTTTTGGCCAATGTGCATCGGAAACGGTTGGCGGCAAGTATTATTCGTCAAGCGGCGGCCAAATCGATTTTGCTCGCGGCGTGCGTTTTGCGGAAAATGGCAAAGGCTATATCTGCATGCAATCGACAGCTAAGAACAATACCATCTCCCGCATCAAACTCCAGCTGGCACCAGGCTCCGTCGTCACGACCGGGAAAAATGATGTTGATAATATCGTGACCGAACACGGCATCGCGCGCCTGCACGGCGTATCGATTTCCGAACGGGCGAAACGCCTGATCAGCATCGCGCATCCGGATTTCCGCGATGAACTCACGTTTGACGCCAAAAAGCAGGGCATCCTTATTTAAAGCAGCAAAAAACCCTTTTCCTCGGCGAGGAAAAGGGTTTTTTTATGTTGATCTTCAAACGGCCGTAACGTCCTTTCTTATCAAACAACCTCTAACGCTACTTCACCGAGACCTTCATAGCTTGCTGTATAAAAGCCTCTTTCCAATTTTTTTGGAGAGATAAAAGTTCCGGAGGACACGTACATCCCTTTTTTCAATGTATTGCCGTGCAGAGCCAACTCGTCAACGAGCCATTTCACTGCCAACGCCGGATGCCCCAGTACTGCAGTTGAGCTATTGGACGCAATTTCTTCACCATTGAGACGGAGCACGCCTTGGATATCCGCCAACCCCTCATAGGTGACAGAAGAGACCGGCGCACCAGAAACGATTTTGCCGGCGACAGCACTGTCCGCAATCACTTGGCCAAGCGTGATTTTGGGAAACCAGTCATTAAAACGTGAATCTGGCACTTCGATTCCCGGGCAGACAACGGTCTTTTGAAGGATGTCAGCGACGCTGTCGGTGGGGAACAAATCTTCTTGGGCGATGAAGATCAATTCGATTTCAATCAAAGGTGAAGACATCCCTGCCAGGTTGATAATGCCGCCTGACAATGCAGAAGACATCAACGCACCGTATAGCGGAGTGGTCGAATTGAACAGCTTTTGTGTTTCGGGGCTGGTCAAACTCACTTTATAGCCTTTTAACTCTTCACCGGCGGAATGGATTTTCTTCGCCGTCAGCGCATGCTGGATACCGTATGCCTGCTGTTTGTCCAATGCCCCTGGTATTTGCTCTTTATCAATTTGCTGCTTATGTACATAGGCTTGAAATAATTTCTCGGCAGTTTTTTCATCTGCTGCTGATAAGTCTGTCATTGTTAATGCCCCTTCCGAAACGTTTGAGTTATCATAACACTTAATTTATTATCGTGTAACCGCCTTCCGCAAATCGGTAAAAAAAGCCCATGTTCCAGTATTCGGAACATGGGAGAGAGTGATTAAAGTACATAAAAATAAACGGCAAGAAAATGGCACAAGCTGCCGGCTAAAATGAATAAGTGGAAGATTTCATGAAAGCCGAGGCGCATATGTGAAAAAATTTCCGGTTTCAGCGCATAGATGACACCACCGATTGTATAAAGGACGCCGCCCACTATCAGCAGCAGCAAGCCGACAAGCGACAATTGGCCAGCCAATGGCACGACTGCAAAAACGATGATCCAACCCATGGCGATGTAGAGGACGGTTGAAAGCCAGCGCGGGGAATGGAACCACACCATTTTAAAGAAAATGCCGCTCAAGCCGATAACCGCGACCAATGCGAATAACACGGCACCAAGCGTGCCTTCTAAAGCGATAAGGCAAAATGGCGCATACGATCCTGCGATCAAGGCGTAGATCATCGAATGGTCCAGCTTTCTCAAAAATGCGATGAATCTCGGGCTCGCCTTGACGCTATGGTAAATCGCCGATGCCGAGTAAAGGCATATCAGACTGATGCCGAAAATCAGGACTGCGGCTAAGTGTATAGGAGGAGCTTGGTTGTATGAAGCTTTAATGACCATCATCAAAAGAGCGATGAAAGATAGTACGGCTCCTGCTAAATGGGATAATGCGTTGAATGGTTCACGGATATAAGTACGCATGTAAATATGCACCTCTTCTAAAGTAGTTATTGAAACTACATATAATGATACATTGATTTATTTATGAGGTCAAGTTTGGAGAATTTGAGATGATAGGGTAAAATTACGGTATCAAATAAAGCAACGAAGGTGAATGCGGATGCAGGAAAATGGGGAATGGCTGAACAGCCTGGCTTTAGAAAAACAGGTGTTGGCCGATGATATACCGAAAATCGAATTATACATTGATCAAGTGATCCAGCTTTTTGAAGAAATTTTCGCAGATGCTAAACGGAATAGCGAAGAAAAAATCTTAACAAAAACGATGATCAACAATTATGCCAAAGGAAAAATATTTTATCCGATTCAAAATAAAAAATATTCACGTAACCATATTATGTTAATCAGCTTGATTTATCAGATGAAAAGCGTATTATCCATCAACGATGTTAAGAAAGTGTTGGATGGCGTCAATGAAAAGGCCATGCAGAATGAATGGGATGTGGAAAGCTTTTATGCCAGCTTCCTGGAGCTTCAGCAAAGCAATGTGGAAATCTTCAAAGGCATTTTTCATAAACAGTCGGAAGAAGCGGAACACCAAGCCCGAGACATGGAGGATGCGGATGAGCTTAAAGAGGTATTGCTTATCGCATCACTCGTCCATACCAGCAACCTTTACCGTCGGGCAGCAGAAAAAATGGTCGATGAATTGGCGGAGCGGAGGAAACAGAAATGACAAAAGTGCTGATTGACGCTGACGGGTGCCCAGTCGTGGATTTGACAATAGCGGCAGCAAAGAGATTCGGGCTTCCGGTTTTGTTGATTTGCGACACGGCGCACATCATGCAGCGAGAAGGAGCAGAAACGGTCACTGTTTCAAAAGGCGCAGATGCGGTGGATTTCGTTTTGGTCAATAAAGTCGACAAAGGTGATATCGTCGTGACGCAGGATTACGGCTTAGCGGCCATGGTGCTTGCAAAAAGAGGAGTGCCAATCGACCAGAACGGCCGCATTTATTCCGATGAAAATATAGACCAACTTCTCCATGGGCGCCACATAGCAAAAAAAATCCGGCAGAGCGGCGGTCGCATGAAGGGCCCTAAAAAGCGCCGGCAGGAACATAATGATAATTTTGAACACGCATTGGTCGGGCTGCTCGAAAAAAGAGCGGGAGAATAAGAAAAGCGGACACAGCTTGATGCGCTGTGTCCGCTTTTGAATTTGGCTAAATGGTCCAGCGATTATTGACGATGGCGATTAAATGCCATTCGCCGCTGCAGTCTTTGGCAAAGACCATATTGAGGTTCTGCCAATCCATGAAATCATATTGCTGGGTGCCTGGGTAATAGAACTCGACGATGGTCGCCCCTGGGAAACGTTCATGGATCTGTTCCATCGTCATCGGCTGTTTGGTGATGCCGTAGCGTTCTTTTGCGGTGTAGGCGGCATCCATCAAATACTCATCGTAATATTGGGCCGGTGTCAATTCAATCGGAAAACCGCTTCCATCCTGATAACCCCATAAATACTCTTCCTTATCTTCCATGAAATTCGCGACTTCGGCTTTCGTGAAGGATATACCGCTGTCGTCACCCATGCAGCCGCCGCTATAAGGGCAGAAAACGATTCCTTCATCTGCGCTGACATAATCAGACACGTTTTCAAAGTTCTTGGCTTTTAAATCCGCCAATATGTCATTGGCATCATTCAGCAATTCGCGCTTCTCAGGAACAAAAGACGGTTCGAAGGCGCGCGCCAGGAATGCGGCAAAGTGAACGCGGCTAATGTTTTTGGCAGGCTTGAAAGTATGATTCGGATAGCCTTCCACTACACCAGCGAATTCCAGACGTGAAATCGCGTCAAAATAATTTTTACGCGGTTTGACATCTTTAAACGTGGTGTCCGGGGCATCGGCGAATTCAAAAGCCCGATCTAGCATTACTGCCGCCTGGCCGCGCGTCACAGGCGCATCCGGTTTGAACGTTTTATCAAGAAAGCCTTTGACAATCCCTGCTTCAACACCGGAAACAATAAAGCCGGAAGCTGAATGCGAGGCACTCACGTCTTTGAACGATGTGGCTCGCTGGGTTCCGTCAAGCTTCAATGCTTGGCCGATCATTGTGATGGCTTCAGCGCGTGTGACAGGATTATTGGGCCGGAACGTTCCATCCGGATAGCCGGTGACAATCCCCATTTCGTGTAAATAGATGACTTCGAACGCAAATGGATCGGTGGCGAAAAAGTCATCGAATGTTACAACCGCTTTGGCAGGAACCGAAAAAACACTGAATGCAAGGACGACAGCCGCTGCAATAGACAGGATGTTTTTCATGAAAATCCCTCCCTTATTTAAGTGAATTATATCATTAAAACTGAAAATTTATAACATTAAAATGTATTTATTGATAATTATTTGACATTTAATAAATGCTCAATAAAAGATAGGGAAAAGCTGGAATCAGCTTTTGCCGGTCAATCGATGCTGCGCGTACGCGAGCGCTTTTTCAGGGTAATCGGTCTGGATCATATTAATGCCGCGGTCTAAAAGCCATCCCCACCCACGCTCGGGATCTATCAATGACAAGGCGTCGTTATGGCCAGCATTCTCGCCATCGTCCAATGAGTTGACCCATAGATTGGCGCGGTTTCTCATTTTTGACAGGACAGGTTCAGAAAGCACCACATCCGAATCGTGTTGAAAAAGGATTTCGATGGCCACGGGCGGAAAGCGTTCAAATAGCTCATCCAGCTGATCAAGGTTTTCGTTAGTGATGATGTGCATATAATGCACCGCTTTCTCACAAGAATGGAAAAACTCAAGGACTTCATCGACCGGCTGCCTGCTTTTAAGGAGCACATGATCGAATGCATCCGTCTGTTCAAGCGCCTCGTAAAGTTCAAAACGGTCATCCCAAGACTTGTCTGCGTTAATCATCGCTTTGCCTTTCACGAGTGACAGCACTTCATAAATGGTCGGAATTTGGCATTCCGTGAGCGCGGCATGCTTGCCCCCGGCTCCTTCTTTCAAACGCAATTGGCGGGCTTCGGTTAAAGTGAGGTCCGCAATCTTGCCGGTGCCATTTGTGGTGCGGTCGACTGTGTCGTCATGCATAATCACCACATGTCCGTCTTTTGTCTGCTGCAGATCCATTTCGATCAAATAGACATGGTGCTGGATGCAGTTGGCGAAAGCAATTAACGAATTCTCTGGCGCTTTTCCCCACATGCCGCGGTGGGCAGTCGCAAAGAAAGGGTGCTTTTTATGATAAAGAGCATAAAGAAATTGATTGTAATCGGTAAATCTTAACGACTCGCTCACGCATTTTCCCTCCTTTTTTTTATCTAAAATTAGTATACCCCCTGCTGGCTGCTAAGTACGCTCCATGTGCCCCCAAAATTTTTCTTCCGCAAAAACAGTTAAAAAGTTGTTTTCAGGGTATACAAACAAGAAGAAACGTTATTCAGCATTTTATTTGGAGGGATTTATTATGAGAAAATCAACATTGAATTCAGTTATTGGAAGCGCACTTGCGGCCGGAGCCGGCATTTTCGCTTTTAGAGCACTTCAGGAACGAAATAAATTGAATGTGCCAAAAGATATCGATATGAGAAATAGTTCAGAAGTTGATAAGCGCGAAAGTGTCATAGCCGATACAGACCCGGCTGAAAAAGGGCTTTCGCAATTGGATTCGGCTTACCGTGAAGAATGGCAGGCAAATGCTTTCCCTCAAACTCACCGTGAAATGAAAGAGTTAGAAGAAGACAAATGACAACGCAAAGAGCGAAAGCGGAAACGTAAAGCTTTCGCTCTTTTTTATGTTCTTTTTTAGGCATTCGCCGAAGCCGCAGCAATGCTATTATGGGAAAGAAAGTATATTTACCGATTCGCTGTAGTGCGGAAAAGTTGCTAGAGGGAGAGGAACAGAAAGCATGTGGATTAAGAAACCTTTTTTTGAATATGCCACTGGCACATTGCTGGTGGTCGTCATCCTTTTTTTCCTTGGAAAAATCGACTACGCTATTTGGCCATTCCAAGTGGTGCTTACCACTATTTTTGCCCCGATTCTTATCGCTGGGCTGCTGTATTACCTGATCCGCCCTTTTTTACATTTATTGATGCGTTTTATCCCTAAGATTGCAGCCATTATTACGGTATTTTCGCTATTCATTTTAATCACATCTGCAGTCTTGTATTTTTTTGGTCCAACCATCAAAGAACAAGTGGCAAGCTTGGCAGAGCTCGCACCGGAAACAGTTGAAGAAATGACGGAGGAATCCGACAACGCAGTATCCAACTTCGAATTTTTAGGCTTTACAGGGTATGAGCTGAAAAGCAACGTGCTCGGTTACGCTGAAAAGTATTCCGATAATTTAATGAAAAATGCTATGGATGTCTTGACCGTTTTGATGAATGCTGCAATCGTCCTGATTGTGGTGCCATTCATCTTATTCTTTCTATTGAAAGACGATGACAAGCTTGTGCCGCATTTGATGAAATACGTGTCAGAAGACCATAAGCCGGAAGGGCGCAAAGTTTTGCGGGATATGGATGAAACTTTGTCGAATTACATTGTGAGCCAGGCGATTGTCGCGGCGGCAGTCGGTACGCTCATGTTCATCGGTTATTTGATCATCGATTTGGATTATGCGCTGTTGCTGGCGGTTTTTGCAATGCTTCTGACGATCGTTCCGTTTCTTGGTCCGATCATTGGAGTTGTGCCGGCACTGTTTGTCGCATTAATGAGCGGCGATCCATTAATCACAGCATTCAAGGTAATCTTGGTCCTGCTTGCTGTGCAGCAAATTGAAGGAAACTTAATCACGCCTAACATCATGGGCAGCCGGCTGAACATCCATCCGCTGACCATTATTCTCTTGCTGCTTATTGCCGCGGCGCTTTATGGTTTTATCGGCATCCTCATCGCAATTCCGCTGTACGCCGTTTTGAAAACGCTCGTTCATAATTTCCGCCTGTTCAACCGTCTGCGGAGAAAGCGTGCAATCTCGCAGAAAGTAGCAGGGAACGAGTAGGGAAAAAAATAGCATTGTTTAATTTCTTTGGAAGGTTCTGATAAGAAAGACTTTATGATATACTACATCTAGTATTTTAATAAATGAGACAAAGGGGGCACCAACAACATGAAGAAGTTTAGTTTACTGCTTGTTCTTCTGGCAACGATGCTTGTTATAGCAGCTTGCGGCTCAGACGATTCATCTGAAGGCTCAGGCGGCGGGGAAGGCTCAAGTGAAGAAAAGACTTATAAAGTAGGGATCGATACAACATATCCACCTTTTGAATTTGAAGAAGGCGGAGAATACACGGGGATTGATATTGATTTGATTAAGGCCATCTCGGAAAGCCAAGGATTTGCAATCCAGTTCGAACCAATGGATTTCGGCGGCATCATCCCGGCTCTTCAAGCAAACCAATTGGATGTGGCGATTGCCGGCATGAGCATCACGGATGAGCGTAAAAAAGTAGTGGATTTCTCGGATCCATACTTTGACGCAGGATTGTCATTGGTAGTCAGCAAAGACAATAACGACATTACGTCTTTGGAAGATTTAGAAGGCAAAACGGTAGCGGTGAAGAGCGGTACGACAGGCTCTAAATTCGCTATGGACAACGAATCGAAATATGGCTACACTGTAGCTCAATTCGAAGACAGTCCATCGATGTTCCAAGAAGTTTCAAACGGCAATGCCGATGTACTTCTTGAAGATTACCCGGTTATCGCTTATGCGATTTCTGAAAGCGGTTTAGACCTTAAAACTGCCGGAGAACGTTTGACAGGCGATCAATACGGAATTGCTGTATTGAAAGGCGAAAACGCTGATTTGCTTGAAAAAATCAATACGGGTCTTAAAGAACTTCGCGACAGCGGAGAATACGATGAAATTCTTAATAAATACATCGCCGAATAAATGGGTTACATGTGGCGCGCAGCAGCGCGCTGCATTTTTTTATCCGGTTTTATTGGCGAACTGTTGCCAAGATTTGATTGGATTAGCTGGAAATCTGCAGAGGTGAATCTACTTTCTGCCGATTAAAGTTTCTCTGTATATAAAGGAGACGTGGAAATGGATACGATTAGGAATGCCATGCCGTATTTGATGGAAGGATTGCAAGTTACGCTGTATATTTTCATAATTGCAATCATTCTTGGTTTTATTATTGGATTAATCGTGGCTTTGCTTCGCTTGGCCCCGTTCAAAATCCTAAACTGGATTGCGAAGTTCTTCGTTGATGCGATACGTGGAACGCCGTTTATCGTCCAGTTATTCTTCATTTATTTTGGTCTCAATTCACTTGGCTTTTTCTCGATGGACAATACAACGGCCGGGATTGTCACAGTGGCCATCAACGCTGGTGCTTATTTCTCGGAAATTATCCGTGCCGGCATCCAGTCTATTGACAGAGGGCAGACAGAAGCAGCGCGCTCGCTTGGATTGAACGCTACTCAAAATATGCGTTACATCATCTTGCCGCAGGCTTTCCGCCGGATGCTGCCGACCATTACAAACCAGGCAATCATTTCATTGAAGGACACCTCATTGCTGTCGGTTATCGGCATCGCCGATTTGACGCAGGAAGGGCGCATTCAAGCAAGCCAGACTTTTGAAGCCTTTACGATTTACTTGACCCTTGGAGTCATTTACTTCATTGTTATTTACTTGCTCTCAATGTTGGCAAGCTTTGCAGAAAGGAAGTTTGTATTGCGATGACTATGATCAGAGTGGAAAACTTAAAAAAATCCTTCGGAAAAATTGAAGTGCTGAAAGACATGAGCACAGTGATTGAAGAAAAAGAAGTGGTCTGCGTCATCGGTCCTTCCGGCTCCGGAAAAAGTACGTTTCTCCGCTGTCTGAACCGGCTTGAAGAAATTACTGGCGGGCATGTCTATATCGAAGGAACCGATATTACCGATCCGAAAGTGGACATCAATAAAGTCCGGCAGGATGTGGGCATGGTGTTCCAGCAATTCAACTTGTTCCCGCATAAGAGCGTATTGGAAAATATTACACTCGCACCGATGAAACTGAAGAAAAACGACAAAAAAGCCATTACCGAAAAAGCATATGAGCTACTCGATAAAGTCGGTTTACGTGAAAAAGCGAATGCCTACCCGGGCGAATTGTCAGGCGGCCAAAAGCAGCGCGTTGCAATTGCCCGCGCACTTGCGATGGACCCTAAAATAATGCTTTTTGACGAACCAACATCGGCGCTTGACCCGGAAATGGTCGGCGATGTCCTCGACGTTATGAAGCAACTAGCGGTCGAAGGGATGACGATGGTCATTGTCACGCACGAAATGGGTTTTGCCCGTGAAGTGGGCGATCGCGTCATGTTCATTGACGGCGGCTATATCGTGGAAGAGAACGTGCCAGCAGAATTGTTCGGCAACCCGCAACACGAACGCACTAAAGCGTTCCTAAGCAAAGTATTGTAAAAGCATGCCCAAACATGGGCATGCTTTTTTTATTTGGGAAAGCGCAAAAAGCGTATTTTCGCTCTTATAGGGCGTATTTATCCGTAAACAGAGCGTATTTGACTGACAATAAAGCGTATAATGCATCATGCTTCACAAGTATAAATTTCCAGGTAAATTAATCAAAAAAGTGTTAATTATCAGATAAATGTGTTAAATTTAGAAGGTACATAATGGTACGATGAGAGGTGAGAAAAATGAAAAAGATCAGTTTTTTACTGCTTTTTTTTACACTGATTCTTATCGTAGGAGCGTGCGCACAGCAGAACGGAGAATCTGAAGAAGAAGGAGGAGAAGGTGAGGGAGAAAGCGGAAGTGCAGAACAAGGAGTATATACAGTAGGCATTGATACCAGTTATCCGCCTTTCGAATTTCAAGTTGGCGGGGAATACCAAGGGATTGACATCGAATTGATTAAAGCGATTGCGGAAAGCCAGGGGTTTGAAATTCAATTCCGTCCGATGGATTTTGTAGGAATCATTCCGGCAATGGAAGAAGGCACGATTGATTTGGCAATCGCAGGGATGAGCATTACGGACGAACGAAAAGAGATTCTGGATTTCTCGGAGCCTTATTTTGATGCAGGATTAACGTTGGTTACGGCTCAGGACAATAGCGAAATTGAAACATTGGAAGATTTGGATGGGAAAACCATTGCTGTTAAGAGCGGGACGACTGGGTCAAAATTTGTTGGTGAAAACCGTGAGAAGTACGGCTATCGAATTTCTTATTTTGAGGATAGTCCTTCAATGTTCCTGGAATTGGCAAACGGGAATGCAGATGCTTTTGTAGAAGATTACCCTGTGATTGCTTATGCAATTTCCAAACGGGATCTTGAACTGAAAACGGTCGGAGAACGCTTGAACGATGAAAAGTACGGCATTGCAGTCTTAAAAGGGCAAAATGGCGAACTGCTGGAACAAATTAATGAAGGCCTGCAGCAATTGAAAGATGACGGCACGTACGACGATATTGTGAATAAATATATCAAGAACTTAGAAAAGTGAAGAGCGATCAAAAAAACCCGGTTTGGATTTATATCCAAACCGGGTTTCCTGTTTTATTCTTCGTCGAAGACGTGGACTTTCGTCATTTTAGCGCCGTTTTTCATTGCTTTTGCTGTTTCAAGGCCTGAAGTCACTTGGCCAAAAACAGTATGGACTCCGTCCAAATGCGGTTGTGGTGCATGGACGATGAAGAATTGGCTTGAACCTGTATCTTTACCAGCATGTGCCATTGAAAGGCTGCCTGCTTGGTGCTTATGCGAGTTTCCTTCAGTTTCACATTTGATGTTCTTGCCGCTGCCGCCTGCGCCAGTTCCAGTAGGGTCTCCGCCTTGGGAAACGAAACCAGGAATTACGCGGTGGAAAGTTACGTCGTTATAAAAACCAGAGTTTGCAAGATCCTCGAAGTTTTTAACTGTGTTTGGTGCTTCGTTCGGGAAAAGTTCGAATTCGATTACTTCGCCATTTTCCATGTGGATATGTCCTTTTTTCGTCATTTACAACATCTCCTTTTCAATTTGTACATTCCCAAGTATATCGATTTTTCTCCTGTCTGTATAATCATATGGCTATTTCAGGGATTTCAGCATGCTGTCGTCAATAAGGAGAGATTGGCCTGTCAGGCAAGTGTATGCGGAAGAGGCGGGAAAAACTACCGCTTTTGCAAATTCCTCCGGTTCGCCGCGCTTTTCTCCACAATTTCTTCCGGCACGGCATGTTGCTTGTTTGCTGCAAGCTAATTGAGTTGTATAACGTGGCCAGAGCCGAGCGTATTATTGGCCAGTATAAGGAAAAAACAGCAGGAATGCTGGTGATAAAATCCGCATATCGCCATAATTTCAATCATTAGTCTGATTGCGTGAAATAGGGCATAATATGATAGGATATAATTATTGAGCAGATTAGGAGTGTTATACATGGCAGAACGCGAAATTTTTGATATTACGATTATCGGCGGCGGTCCGACCGGATTGTTTGCTTCCTTTTACGGCGGCATGCGCAAAATGAAAGTGAAGATCATTGATAGTTTACCTCAGCTTGGCGGGCAGCTGACAGAGCTGTATCCTGATAAATTTATCTATGATGTCGGCGGGTTTCCGAAAGTATTGGCCAAGGATCTTGTGGATAGCTTGGTGGTCCAGGCGAATTATGGCGATCCTACAATTTGTCTGGAAGAGACAGTTTCCACTGTCGAACGTCTGGAAGAAGATTATTTTGAAATCTCGACCGATAAAGATGTCCATTTTACAAAAGCAGTATTGCTGACTGCCGGAGTCGGAGCTTTCCAGCCGCGCAAGATTGGCGTGGATGGTTCAGAACCTTTTGAAGGAAAAACCCTTCATTACGGAGTCAAAGATCTGACATTGTTCAGCGGCAAGAAAGTCGTAGTTCTGGGCGGCGGCGATTCTGCGGTCGACTGGGCAATGATGCTGGAAGATGTAGCGTCACATGTTACATTAAGCCACCGACGGGAAAAGATGACTGCCCATGAAGCGAATATCGACACATTGCTCGCTTCCAAAGTGGAAGTCAAAAAACCGTATGGCGTAAAAGAATTGGTTGGCGAAAATGGCCATCTCCGTGAACTTGTCCTTGTCGACAAAGAAGGCAACGAAGAGCGCATCGAAGCTGATCATGTTATCGTCAATTACGGCAATATTACATCCCTCGGCCCAATCAAGGAATGGGGCATGGAGATGGAGAAGAACTCTGTCGTAGTAAATTCGAAAATGGAGACGAGTATTCCGGGGATTTATGCAGCCGGCGATATTGCCACGTATGAAGGTAAAGTGAAATTGATCGCAGTAGGGTTCGGAGAAGCGCCGACAGCTATCAACAACGCGAAAGCCTATCTGGATCCGAAATCGAAAATCCAGCCTCTCCACAGCACAAGCGTATTTAAATAAAAAAAATCAGCCGCGATGGCTGATTTTTTTATGTCCGTTTGCGTTTTTTGATGAGCGGATCCTTTTGAATGACTTTAAAGAATGAAACGCCCATCAGCAAGATGACAATCGAGAAGGGCAGGGCCGCAATGATCAAAGCGTTTTGCAATCCTTGCGTACCGCCTGTGTAAAGGACGATTGCGGCAACAGCCGCTTGGATGAGGCCCCATGTGATTTTAACAAGGTTAGGCGGATTCAGCATGCCGCCGGTCGTCTGCATGCCGAGCACGAATGTAGCAGAATCTGCCGAAGTAATGAAGAAGATGGCGATGACGAATAAGGTGATGAACGCCATCAATGTACCAAGCGGATAATGCTGTAGCATGCCGAATGTCGCTGTTTCAAGACTGTACTCGGAAATTTTGGCAATATTATTTTCTTCAAGGTTCAATGCCGATACGCCGAATACTGCGAAAAAGATAAAGCAGACCAACGACGGCACGAACAGCACGCCGACCATGAATTCTTTGATGGTGCGTCCTCTAGAAATGCGGGCGATGAAAATGCCGACAAATGGCGCCCATGAAATCCACCACGCCCAGTAGAAGACCGTCCAGGCGTTAACCCATCCGCGTCTTTCTTCATTGTTTGGCTCTATGTTGAAACTCATGTCGAAGAAATTGGTCATGTAGCCGCCGAGTGCGGCTGTGAACGAGTTGAGAATATAAAGGGTCGGTCCGGCAAACAGCATCAGCAATAGCAGGATGATGGCCAGCACCATATTAATGTTGCTCAAGTATTTGATGCCGCGTCCGATTCCGGACCACGCGGATCCGATGAATAGGATTGTCGAGACTCCCAGGATGAGAAGCTGGAAAGCGAATGTGTTCGGCGTACCGAAAAGGAACGACAGGCCTTCATTCAATTGGGCTGTCCCGAACCCAAGCGTAGAAGCGACGCCAATGACTGTCGCAAAGACCGCCAAGATATCCACTAGTTTGCCAGGGATGCCAGACATCGCTTTGTGTCCGAACAAAGGTGTCAACGTCGCGCTGATCAACCCCGGAGCGCCATTGTGGAATTTGAAATAGGCGAGTACCAATGCCACGATTCCATATACTGCCCAGGCGTGGATGCCCCAGTGGAAGAAAGAGAACTGAAGCGCTTCTGAAACGGCTTCTGGCGATCCGACTTCAGAGCGCGGGGCGCTAATGAAAGCGTGGGATATAGGCTCTGCAGTAGTCCAGAACACCAATCCCATTCCCATGCCCGCGCTGAACAGCATGGCGAACCAAGATGGCAAAGAAAACTCAGGCTCCTCATCCGGTTTGCCAAGCTTGATGTTCGCGTAGCGGGAAAAAATCATATAAATGCAGAACGCCAATATTAGGAACACGGTGACCAGGTAATACCAGCCGAACGTTTCGGAAATAGCAGCTGTCAGATTTCCAGTTGTTTCATTAAAGCCCTCAGGCGTGATAAACCCCCAAACTACAAAGCTTAGACAAAGCGCAAGGGAAACCCAGAAAACGATTGTCACTTTTTTCATTTTTCTTCCCCCTTTATTCTTGAAGTATATAAGTTGAACTAAAGATTTTGGTTATGGATGCGGAGTAAAAATAGCAGACACCAATAAGCTTTTTTATTTCTCCAAGTACTTACCCAGCGGAGCCGTGCCCAAATCGATGTTCACTAAGTTCCATCTTTAGTTCAATCCATATAAATATCTTAAACATTAGATTGTTCCCTCTCTTACATCCCCTAAACTATATTTTATCTAAAATGAATTTTCTGCTTCATTACAGACTGTAATATATATCACTTTTACGTAACGCAATTGATATTTTATATCCGACGTTCTGTCATCGTTCTGAAATGCTCAGGTGTTATGATGCTATTTGTTAGTGAAAAGGAGGAATTTCATTTTATGAAGAAGCAAATCGTTACACTAACTGCAATCGCAGTATTAAGTGTAGGCGCAGCAAGCACAGCTAGCGCTCATTCATCGTATACAGTAGAGTCAGGTGATACTCTTTGGGGTATCTCACAGAAAAATAACGTAACAGTTGATCAATTAATGGGTTGGAACGGACTGTCTTCCGATTTAATCTTCCCAGGACAAGATTTTACATTAGAAGCGGGTAATGCAGCGCCTAAACAAGCATCTGCACCAGCAGCAGCACCAGCAGCAGCACCAGCTAAAGCTCCAGTGCAAGCATCTGCACCGGCAGCAGCACAAGCAGCACCTGCTCCAGCAACTCAGCAAGCCGGCAAAGAAATGACAGTTTCAGCTACGGCTTACACTGCATATTGCGCAGGATGCTCAGGAACAACTGCTACAGGGCAAGACTTGCGTTCTAATCCGAACCAAAAAGTGATTGCCGTAGACCCGACTGTTATCCCACTAGGCTCTAAAGTTTGGGTTGAAGGATACGGAACTGCTATTGCAGGCGACACAGGCGGCGCGATTAAAGGCAATAAGATTGATGTATTCATTCCATCTCAAAGCGCAGCACTTGATTGGGGCCGTAAAAACATCACAATCAAAGTTCTAGACTAATATTTATAGCTATACAGCCGAGGTGAATCTTCCCTTGGCTTTTTATATGCAAAAAATACCCCTTACGAACCGCATCGGAAAGCTAGATGAAAATCTGCTTTCGGAATCGCAGTGCGTGAAGGGGTATTTTTTTAATATAGATATCAAATAATTTATGTTAATTCCGGTTAATGCTTTACATATGGTTAAATAAGCAATATTCTGAATAGTATATCTACAATCGATAAGGGGGTCTGGAAATGGCAAAAGAACAAAAGAACTATTCTAGGCGTGACTTTTTAAAGACTTCTGGCATTGCAGCCGGCGCTTTGATCGGCGGCGGCATAATCGGAGGGCTGATTGGCGCGAACGTCAATGACACCGCCGCCCCGGGACAAGCGCCAGTGACAGGTGAAGGCGGGGCTGCGGGCGGCGTAAGGGGGTTGATGTTCTTCAAGAATGACACGGAATTTCAAATCCTTGCGCAAGCGACAGAACGTATTTTTCCGGAAGATGATTTAGGTCCAGGCGCAATTGGCTTAGGTGTTCCATATTTTATCGATCGCCAGCTTGCCGGGGCGTACGGAGAAAACTCCAAAGAATACATGCAAGGGCCATTTCTGGAAGGCGAAATGACCCAGGGCTATCAAAGTCGGCTGAAACGGAACGAAATGTTCCGCCAAGGCTTGCAAATTATGCAACAAGAGGCGCAATCGCGTTTCAATGCCAACTTCGTGGACATAGAAGCCGGGCAAATGGATGAAATCTTGACGGCATTCCAGGAAGATGAGATTCAAATGAGCGGCGTCTCCGCGCTGTTCTTTTTCCGCCTCTTGCGGATGGCAACGCTCGAAGGAGCTTATGCCGACCCTATCTATGGTGGGAATCAGAATATGGAAGGCTGGAAGATGAAAGGGTTCCCGGGACATCAGGCAGCCTATATCGATGATATTGAAAGCGAAGATTTCGTCGAGATCGAACCCCATTCACTGGGGATGAAAAATTAAGTTAAAGGGGGGACTGCAATGGTCACAACTTTGGATAAAGTCGATGTGGTCACAGTTGGCGTGGGTTGGACAGGCGGCATCATCGCTGCAGAATGCACCAAGGAAGGCTTGAAAGTAGTAGGCCTTGAACGCGGAAAAGAACGTAGCACAGAAGACTTTTCAATTGTCCACGATGAATTTCGCTATGCTGTGCGCTATGAACTGATGCAGGATCTATCAAAAGAAACTGTCACGTTCCGCAATAACCGCAATCAGCGCGCGCTTCCGATGCGGCAGATGGGGTCTTTCCTGCTAGGCGAGGGGCTTGGCGGTGCAGGAACCCATTGGAATGGGCAAAATTGGCGTTTTCTGCCTTATGATTTCCAGATCAAGACGATGACCGAGCAAAAATATGGCAATAAACTATCAGCTGACTACCTTTTGCAGGATTGGGGCATCACTTACGATGAACTAGAACCTTATTTTGATCGCTTTGAAAAAACGGCTGGCATATCGGGTGAGGACAAAAATCCATTTTGGGGCAAGCGCTCCAGCGAATACCCGACGCCGCCGATGAAAAAGACACCAATTCTGAAAAAGTTTGAGACAGCGTCAACGAATCTTGGATACTCGCCATTCATGATTCCGTCAGCCAACCTTTCAGAGGCGTACGAAAATCCGGATGGACAACAGATTAATGCCTGCCAATACTGCGGTTTCTGCGAACGATTCGGCTGTGAATACGGGGCCAAGTCTTCACCTGAAATCACAGTTGTGCCTGCGGCGCGCGAAACGGGAAATTATGAAATCAAGTTCAACGCGAATGTTGTAGAGGTCATGAAAGAAGGCGATAAAGTCACGGGGGTCCGTTATATTGATACCATCACTTTTGAGGAATTCATCCAACCGGCGGAAGTGGTCGTGTTAACCAGCTACATGCTCAACAATGCCAAATTGCTGATGGTCTCGCAAATTGGCGAGCAATACGACCCCGCCACCGGGAGAGGGACGCTCGGAAAAAACTACGCTTATCAGATTCTTCCAGGAGCGAGTGGATTTTTTGATGAACAGATGAACACGTTCATGGGGGCGGGCGCGCTCGGTATGACCGTCGATGATTTTAACGGAGACAACTTCGATCACAGTGATTTGGATTTCATCCACGGCGCCAGTTTATCCATTACTCAGACTGGAAGCCGGCCGATTCTCTTCAACCCGCTTCCGCCAGACACGCCTTCGTGGGGAGCGGAATTCAAAAAAGCTTCCATCGAAAATTTCACGCGGACATTGGGGGTAGGCGGACAAGGTGCTTCGATGCCGCATAAAGAGAATTACTTGGCTCTAGATGGCACTTATAAAGATATCTACGGAGTTCCGTTGCTGCAGATGACTTATAATTTCACCGACCAGGATCGTGCACTGCATTCCTATTTAACGGAAAAAGCGACCGAAATTATGCAGGAAATGGGCGCGAAAACAGTGGCAGGCGGCAATCCGATATCGGATTACGATATTATTCCTTACCAGACAACGCATAATACCGGAGGCACGATTATGGGAGCCGATCCGGCGAACAGCGTCGTCAATAACTATTTGCAGCATTGGGACATGGAGAATTTATTTGTTGTCGGTGCAGGGAATTTTGCGCATAACGGCGGCTATAACCCGACAGGCACTGTCGGAGCATTGGCATACCGTTGTGCAGAAGGAATCATCAATTACAGTAAAAACGGGGGATCTCTCGTTTAAATGAAGGAGGAAAAGCAATATGGGTGGATTATCTTCAATTGGGGTACCAGGATTGATCATTATTCTGGTCATTGTCCTTATTTTATTTGGGCCGAAAAAGCTGCCGGAAATTGGCGGAGCTGTCGGCAAGACTTTTTCGGAATTCAAACGCTCCACTAAAGGGCTGATGGATGATGACGAAGAGCCTGTAGCGAAGAAAGAAGAGCAAAAATCCGAAAACTTATGAAGGTGGTTAAATGGATCCGTATGGAGAACGCAAATTAATCAGTCCGTTGTCGAAAAAGAATGTGGAACTTGAGAAGCCTCATGAACAAGAGATGCCGACCGTCCAACAGCTTTCCAATGAGCCGCCGCAGAAACCGCCGACTTCAGAACCGCCTCCACAAGAAGACCATGTAGAGTCGCTGATTGACCATTTGGGCGATTTGCGAAAACAGCTGATCAAAAGCCTGCTGGTTTTCGGCTTCTTCCTGATCGTCGTTTTCTCGACGTTGAATTTCTGGTTTCCTTATGTGGTAAAAGGGCATGACCTCGTCATTCTGGGTCCGCTTGAAGTCATCAAGTTCTATACATCGATTTCTTTGACGCTGGCACTCGGCTTGTCGCTTCCATTCCTTTGCCATTTCTTATGGCAGTTTGTCAAACCCGGATTGAAAGAAGAAGAATCGAAATTCATCGGCCTGTATTCTCCGGCAATGTTATTGCTTTTTATACTGGGAGTTGGATTCGGTTATTTTATCGTCAACCCGCTGAGCTATCAATTTTTGGTCGGCCTCGGCGCAGCCAATTTTGCGGTGATGATTTCAGCGAGCGAATACATCCATTTCCTGATCATGACAACAATCCCGCTGGGCCTGTTGTTTGAAATGCCGATTGTGGCGTTGTTCCTGTCATCGATCGGGTTGCTGACGTCAGAATCAATGAAAAAAGTAAGGAGATGGTCGTATCTGGTCCTGGCGATCGTTTCAGCATTGATTACGCCGCCGGACTTTATCAGCCAGCTTTTGGTGCTCATTCCAATGGCGGTGCTATACGAAACGAGCATTTACATCGTCCGGAAAATGGAAGGGCGCAAGGCGAACGTGGAATCTTCCGCCGTTTAATCCGTTGTATGAACATGGGCCTGCACAGAAAATTTTGTGCAGGTTTTTTGTATGGGATTTACTTAGTTTGAACAAAAGGTGAAAAACAAGAAAATTCTGATATTATAGTGGCGCCCGTCGATTATTTTCTATACACTGAAAGAGGAACGGCAGCAAGCATAGACCAGGATGAGGAGGAGCGGCATGAAACTTGAATTGAAAGAAGTCACAGATTTAAAATCAGTCGATGTCTCAAAATTGGTGGAAGAAAGTGAAGCGGAAGGGTACCGCTTTTTACGGCGGCTTGTCGACCAATACGAAGACGGGACAAATACATTCAATAAAGAAGGCGAAATCTTATACGGGGCATGGGATCAGCATGGCCACTTAGTGGCAATTGGCGGCATAAACCGGGATCCTTATTCAGATAAAAACGGTGTTGGGCGGCTGCGGCGGTTTTACATTTCGCCGGGGGCGCGCAGGCAAGGGATTGGAACGAAGCTCTTGAAAAAAATCGTCGATCACGCGCGCAGCCATTTCAAGGAAATTGTTGTGAGGACAGATTCGGCGAACGCTGACGCTTTTTACCGGGCCAATGGCTTCTCGGGAGACCTTGGACTTCCGGATGCGACCCACGGTCTTACATTGGATAGCCAATATTCGAAAACAATGCAATGATATGAAAAGCGGCTTGCTAGTAGGAGTCGCTTTTTAGTATGTTAAAGGGAAAAGAAGATCTCTCTAGATCGATAAAGAAGCAACGGAGGAATAATGATGGAAATGTCCAATTGGCAAGGCGCAGCCGGAATATGCGTCAATGATAAAAATGAGGTACTGCTTGTACAGCAGAATATGCCTGAAGACGATGACAGGAAATGGGGCGTCCCTGCAGGCGGGGCAGAACCAGGGGAAAGTTTGAGCGCGTGCTGTGAGCGGGAGTTTTTTGAAGAGACGGGTTTGATTGTCGAAGTGAAAGAGGAATTGACTGTAAAAAAAGGGGAATACGAAAATTCGGCTATATCATTCGAAGTGCATTATTTCCGTGTGGAAGTAACGGGCGGAGAAATCAATGTCGAAGATCCGTTCGGGTTGATATTGGACGTCGCCTGGAAACCTGTCGCTGAGCTGGCTGATGTGAACATGGCTTACCCGGATGACCGGGCTTTAATCGAGGCATTGCTGAAAACTGAAAAGGATTAAAAATGAGTGGAAAGGGTATTTTAAGGCTAACCGAAAGTTGAGGAGGGAGCATATGAAAAAAGGCAAGGAAGAGCATGAAGGGGAAGAACTAATTCCAGAAGTTGAACCGCGCCGCGATATGCCTGAAAAGAAAGAAATAGATCCCATGCCTGACCGTGACTTGGAATACAAAGAAAATTCGAATGAAAAATATAAAGATCAGCAGCCTCGAAAAGAATAAAACAAGCCGTTTTTCGGCTTGTTTTTTTCGATAAGAATGGAATTTTGGAGCATCAAAGGGGGAGAGAATATGCCGCAATACAAATTTAAAAACGTGGTATGGCAAGAAGAAGGGGCAATTGGCGACGAGGCTTTCCTAAAATTCCTGCCTGACCATTACAAAATGCATTCGTGGATCAAGGATTCCGAAGATTTAGTGGTGAATATCCTCCACAACGATACAGTTGAACAAGGCCGCGAAGGCATTTGGGGATCGCTCATCTACCGGCAAAGCCAGCATGATAAAGGGGAACTGGATGTATTCCACTTCTATTTGTCGAGGGATATCCTGGTGACGAACCAATTGGATTTTGAGAGAGATGCCGACTTGAACAAAGAAGCCCTGCTGAAACAGATGGAAGCGTCCGCCACCACCATCGAACTGATGATGGTATTACTTGGGCATATGGTCAGCTCCATTCTCCATAAGATCGACCAGTTCGAAGAACGATTACGCAATCTATTGTGGGAAATCAGTGAAAAGAATGAAAGCAAAACTTTGGATAAAATATCGGTTCTGCGGCATGAAATCCTGTTGTGGAAACATCTGATCCAAGGTTTTGCGGAGATCAAAATGGCCATTCCGGAAACATTCGGGCGAGATGTCCATAACGGTATCGAGTTTTATCGCACGTCGCAGGGGATTGAACGCTGCGTCATTTTAGTGAATTCCTATCATGAAGAAATTAAGAACATGGTGGACATGGAGAATGTGGTCGCCAACTACCGTGGGAACGAAATCATCAAAACGCTGACGGTTTTAACAACCCTTTTTACCCCGGCGATGGCTTGGGGAGCGATATGGGGCATGAATTTCAGGAATATGCCTGAACTTTATTGGACCTTCGGCTACTTGGTGTCGCTCGTCATCATAGTCGTTTCAACAGGAGCACTCTATCTTTTCTTCAAAAGAAGAGGGTGGACCGGCGATATTTTAAAAGCGAAAAATCCGGAATTGAGTAAGCCGAAAAAAAGCGGGGAATAGCTCCCCACTAATAATGCGCTTTATCTTTTTCAAGCTCTTCCAGAAGCTCGGTATAGCGCTGGAGATCCTGATTTCCGTGTTTTTCAATATAATCAACTACTTGGTTCTTCAAGTCTTTCCGCAGGCGTTCCACAGCAACCAGCTTTTCTTTCATTGACTGGCGCTTCCACAATTCAGCTTCTTTCACATCTTCCATTTTTTCCAGCAAATCAATTTCCGCCAGCAAAACGAGAGCTTCCGTTTTCTTGTCTTCGTATTTCTTCAATGCTTTCTCCACTTTTCGTGTGTTGTTGTCAAAAGCGATTCTTGAATACATGGACACGGTATCCGCCGCCTTTCGCCTTTTATTATCGTTATTTCCCTTGTTGCCCTTATTTTAATCCTTTATCCAGCTGTTTTGAACGAGCTCTGTAAGTAAAAGGTCAAAAGGTAAGGTTATTTTCGAAAAAAATAAAAATTCTGAATAATCGTTGACGGAAAAAACCCTTTCCCTTATGATTAAGGAAATGAAACGAGGAGGTGGGTATGATGATTCGAACTGGTAAGCGCATGACTGAATGTCAGGAATATCTTTACATTCTTCATGGCGTTACTTTCACTAAAAAACATGCACAGGATAAGTCTGTCCTTTTTCAGCTAACTGCATGGAGTGAAAATAACCAGTAAGAGACATCTGCCTGCAATCGGATTTAAGCAAAAGGCATGCGTCCCTGCATGCCTTTTTGTATTGCGCGCGTCTCTTCAACCGAAAGGAAGAGAACGATGATAATTAGCCAATTCCAACAAATCATGTGTCATTTTGCAAATCAGAAATTATTTAATCATATAAAAGGGGAAGTCCCTGAAGGGCAGAGAATCGGCCTTGTCGGACGCAACGGTGAAGGCAAAACCACCTTGCTCAACGTGCTTGCAGGAATCCTCCAGCCCACAGAAGGTGCCGTCACTTGGAAGAAAGGCTGCAGCGTCGGTTTGTTAAAGCAATCACCGGATGAAGAACCGGATTGGACGGTCGAGCAGCTCCTTCAAACGGCGTTTGCCGAATTGTTAAAAACACGGGAACGCTTGGCTGAAATGGAAAAGGGGATGGAAACAGCATCGTTGGAAGAGATGGAGCGCATTTTGGGCAAATACGGCGTATTGCAAGAAGAGTTTATGCTGCATGGCGGCTATGACATCGATATGCGGATCGACCAAGTGCTGAACGGCCTAAAAATCAAGCAATTGAAAAACGAATTATTGAGGCATCTGAGCGGTGGCGAACGGACCAAGGTCGCTTTGGCGAAACTTCTGCTGCAGGAGCCGGATCTACTGCTGCTTGATGAACCGACCAATCACCTTGATCTGGAAGCGATCGAATGGCTCGGCTCGTTCATTGCCCATTACAAAGGGACGATCGTCATGGTTTCCCATGACCGCTATTTCCTGGATGAAGCAGTAACGTGCATTTGGGAGCTGGACCAAGGCGACCTGATCCATTACAAAGGCAATTACTCGGCATACGTCAAAGAACGGGATGCCTGCCTGTTGATCGAGTTCCAGCAATATCAGGACCAGCAGAAAAAAATCAAAAAAATGAAAGAAACCATCAAACGTTTGAAAGAATGGGCAAACCGCGCCAATCCACCAAATGCCGGCATGCACCGGCAGGCGAAAAGCATCGAGAAAGCGTTGGCGCGTATTGAAATGCTGGACCGCCCTGTGTTGTCAAAAAAACAGATGGCGCTCGATTTTCAGATGGCAGAACGAAGCGGCAAAGACGTCGTGCGCTTGGAAGGGGTCTGGAAAGAGTTCGGCGACAGGCTGTTGTTTCAAGAAGTGGATTTGCATGTGCGTTTCGGGGAACGTGTGGCGGTAGTCGGCTCAAACGGCACAGGAAAAACAACGCTGCTGAATATGGTTCTGGGAAGTGAAGAGGCGGATTGCGGAAATATTCTGCTGGGAAGCGGGCTGTCGGTCGGCTACCTATCGCAGCATACGCTCGAAATGGATAATGGGCGTACCGTCATTGAAGAATTCCGTGACGCAGTGGCGGTCTCTGAATATGATGCAAGGCCCATACTCGCTAAATTCCTGTTTTTCGGCAATATGGTATTTCAGCCCGTCCGCCAATTGAGCGGCGGAGAGCGCATGCGCCTCCGTCTTGCACAGCTTATGCACTTGGACCACAATCTATTGATTTTGGATGAGCCGACGAACCATTTGGATTTGGAAGCGAAAGAAGTGATGGAAGAGGCGCTCAGCGGATTTCCAGGAACCATCATCGCGGTTTCGCATGACCGTTATTTCCTGGATAAATTATTCCCAATCACGTATTGGCTCAGCCATCAATCGATCGAGCGCTTTGATGGCAATTATTCATTCGCTAAAGAAAAAAAGAAGGCCGCATCGGTGACATGAAAGTGCCGCAAAAAGTGGCGCATACGCCGGAAGGTATGGGATACTGAATAGAGATGGAAAAAGAGGAATAGGTAAGGTGAATATATGACCGCAATCGGGACAATACCAGACAATATATCTTTGCTGAATGCACTGGATCATATTGGGGAAACGATTATAATCGCTGACGACACTTATACAATACGCTGGATGAATACGGAGGCGCATCGGCTGTTGTCGGGCGTCGTCCCTTTATATGGCATTGAGGATTGCCGAGAATTGATTGGCATGAATATGGACGATTTCCATTTGCAGCCTGGCCGCCAGCGGAAGTTGATGGACGGGCTGACGGAAGGGCATCGTGCCCGCATCAACATCCGCAATGCCGTTGTTACGGACATCGTCATCACTCCGATCAAAGCCAGCGACGAAATTGCCGGATACATCGTCATGCTGATGGACGTAACCACGCAAGCTGAAGAACTAAAACGCAGTGAACAGCTGATCAAAGACCTGTCGATCCCGATTTTGAACATATGGGAGAAGACGATTGCATTGCCGCTGATCGGCGAGTTCGACAGAAACCGTTCCGATGAATTACTGGTGACTGTGCTTATGGAATGTTCCAATAAAAATATTGAGTACGTACTGCTCGATTTGAGTGGCATTACGGAATTCGAAAACGAAATTCGTTACCAGATTCAGATGATGACTGATAGTTTGAAACTGATTGGAACCCAATGCATCTTGGTGGGAATCAGCCCGAAGCTCGCGATGTCCATTGTCGTACTAGAAAGCGGCACCCCGATCTTCAGCACGGCGCACGCCGGCCTAAAGCACATCATGGAGCAGCAAGCTCTCTGATCCAGGATTTCCATTTTAGGACGCTTAAATCAAAGAAAACTGCTCGAACAAATAATGGGCGAGAAAAAACAGCTTATCCTTTTAGCGGATAAGCTGTTTTATTTTGCGTTAACGGGTTCCACCCATTCCTGCGACCAATCCTGAATGGCATCCATGACCGGTTTTAAGGAAAATCCTTTTTCAGTTAGCTCGTATTCAATCCGGACGGGCGTTTCCGGATAAACTTTTCGTGTGACGACACCGGCTGCTTCAAGGCTTTTCAGGCGCTCAGACAATAGGCGTCCGCTTATACCGATTACTTCGGTCAAGTGGCTGAATCTTTGAGGGCCATTTAATAGTTGGTATATGATCAAGCCTGTCCATCGTTGGCTGAGAAGTGAAATCGCAGATTCGAAACGCGGGCAAATAATAGTTGTATCCATCCTTGTCACCCCTTTCGTTTATAATAACACAATTACCTTGTGGATTAAAGGAATTTAGTTACTTGACACATTAAGGTTCCTAAAATATAATTGGTTACATAAAGTAACTAAATTGGAGGCTATAATATTATGCATTTTCATGAAAAACCTATCACTTATGTAGGGGAAGTCGGTCTGAAGGTTCTTGATCTAAAAGCAATGGTCGAATTCTACCGCGATATTATCGGGTTTGAAGTGCTCGAACATTCAGTGGATTCAGCGGTTCTTGGAGCGGGAGGCAAAAGCTTGTTAAGGCTTGAGGGAGTGGATGGGCTAGAGGAGAAAGACCAGCGCTACGCAGGCCTTTATCATTTTGCCATTCTATTGCCAAGCCGAGAAGACTTGGGTAGAATACTGATTCATCTTCACAATAAAGGCGCACGTTTGGGTTCATCGGACCATTTAGTAAGTGAAGCGTTATATTTAAGTGATCCGGAGGGCAACGGAATTGAAATTTACCGCGATCGCGAACCCGAAGAGTGGGATTGGAACGGCAGTGAAGTGGCGATGACGGTTGATCCGATTGATGCGGCTGGCCTTGTCCAGGCTGCAGAGAGCGCAGGAACGGCTTGGCAAGGCACGCCTGCAGAAACCGTCATGGGCCATATTCATCTTCATGTAGCGGATTTGGCAAAAGCGAAAGATTTTTATGTCAATGCTCTGGAATTTGAAGTGGTGTCATCACTGGGGGGGCAGGCGCTGTTCCTGGCTGACCACAAATACCACCATCACATCGGGCTGAACGTCTGGAACGGCACCGGCATTCCGGCGCTTCCGAGGGAAAAAGCGGGACTAGGCTACTACACACTGGTACTGGCAGACGAAGAAAAGCGGCAGCGCATTGCGGAACGGCTGCGTGCACTTGGCGCAACAGTTGACGAACGCGGCGGATATGTTGAAACTGCCGATCCATCGGGCAATATCATCCGATTGACGATATAGGAAAAGGCTGGCTCTATCAATCAGAGCCAGCCTTTTTTTGCGTAAAAGCCGGATTTTCACAGCTCTTGCCGTTGTTCAGGGAGAAATCGAATTTAAGCATTTCCGGACGCTCACTCGATGAAGCTGAGGATGGCAAGCTGAGTGCCGGATCTGCTGCATGGTTTTGCCGCGTTTCCATATATGCGTACATTCTCTCTTGTTTTTTCAGTTCTTCAAGAGGATTGTCTGAGAAAGATAAAAGGATTAAGCCGAATGCCGCGACGATCAAAGTGATGCCCAGAAGTGAAAGGAAGCCCTTCATAAAGATAACCTCCGCCTTTTTAGAGTTGCTGATAGTAAGGACGCACCATCAGCTACGAGGTTCCCTGTAGAAGCTTAAATTCCAGTTTTGGACATAGAGTGGAGAAAACTGCCGGTTAGTTCCATTTTTAGGGTGAGTTTCTCTTCGACTAACGCTATAATCAAGGAAGGAAACTTTATTTGATAAGGAGATTTGAATAATGGAATGGAAAAATATATACCGCGGCATTTTGATGGGCATCAGTGATTTGATACCTGGTGTCAGCGGAGGTACAATCGCATTTATACTTGGAATCTATGACCGGTTATTGTCTTCCATCAGCGGATTTTTCAGCCGCGAATGGAAACAACAATTGGGCTTTCTCGTCCCACTGGGCCTCGGAATCGGCATTACGCTCCTGGCTTTCAGCCGGGTCATCGAATATCTGCTTCACCAGCATTACGAAGCGACCCAGTTCTTTTTCATGGGATTGATCTTAGGAGTCATCCCTTACATCATGAAACAGGCGGAAGTTAAAAAGAATTTCACCCGCCGCCATTTGTTCATTTTGATTGCGATCGGCGCAGCGCTTGCCGCTACTGCCTTTATTCAAACGAATGACAATGTCGAACCGATCACCAGCTTGAGCGTCCCGATTTTCTTCCTGCTGTTTTTCTCCGGCTGGCTTGCCAGCATGGCGATGCTGCTTCCAGGAATCAGCGGCTCGTTCATTCTGTTGCTGCTCGGCGTTTATTCGACCGCCATTAACGCGCTGTCGACGCTTAACATTCCGATCGCCATGGCAATCGGCGCCGGTGTTATTGCCGGATTTATCGTCAGCAGCAAAGCGATTCAGTATTTGCTGGAGCATTTTACATATGTCACGTATGCTGCGATCATCGGCTTGATAGTAGGGTCGTTGTTTGTCGTCTTCCCTGGTTTTTCATCAGATCCCGGCACACTTGCGCTAAGCGCCGCCACTTTCACGGCCGGCTTGGTCTTCACGTTGTTGTTCAGCTCACCTAAAAAAACCACTATCACAGATTAATGACTTGCTGCTGCAGCCCTTGGAAAATCCTTTTGCCGATAACGTAAAAGGGTTTTTCTGTATCGAAAAAGCTTAATGCTTTCTGGAAATCGCGTTTCCATTTAAACTGAAGAAAAAGGGGGGATATGCTTGCGGAAATTATTTTGGCTGCTGATTCTGCTAGTGCTTGTTTTTATGGCGCGGCCCATATGGGAAGACAAAGCAAGTGAATATGTAGACCTTGGTTTTTTGGCGCCGATTGACCGGGCGGTGGATCAGGTCAAAGAGGGTCCGGCGATTGAAAACGCGTTAACTCAGGCTAAACAATTCACGCTACAACTAGGCGGCCAGCTGCAGTCATTTGTCGCAAGCAGTTCCGCGGAAATGCCCATAGCGGTTTCTAAACCGGCTCTTGATGAAACACAATCGCTATTTGCTGTCCACAACGTTACGCTTGGCATGACGAAAGAAGAGGCGCAAGTGAAAGTGGGCCTGCCGCTTCGGTTGATGCGCAATGAATATGGCACTGATTGGCATAGCTACCACCAGGATTATCAAAACTATGTATTGCTTTCATATGACCAGGAAGGCAAAGTAAACGGCATGTTCACCAATCAGGCGCTCATTTCCTCTACGAGGGGGATAACGATGCAGTCGAAAAGAGCTGAAGTTCGATCGGCACTTGGCATTCCGCTTAAAAGCCTGCAAAAAGGGAACGTCCAGTACATTCTGGATACACGGGAAGAATACGACGTTTTTAAAATCGACTCCATCTATATCACTGTATTCTACGATATTCATGAAGAGAATACAGTGACGGCTATCCAAGTGATCGACGGCGGACTTGAAGAAAACCGTCCACAGATTTATGCGGAGCCGAACGATGAAGTGCGTGAAGGATATGAATATCTGTTATTTGAGTTGACAAACTCGGCGCGCATCCAGCGAGAGCTGCCGCTCTTGAAATGGGATGAGGCGGCGAAAGAAACTGCACGCAAACATAGCGAAGACATGGCCGACAATAAATACTTCAGCCACACGAATTTGGAAGGCAAGTCGCCATTCGATCGCATGGGCGATGACGGAATCACATTCTTTGTTGCAGGCGAGAATTTAGCATATGGGCAGTATAGCAGTATCTTTGCGCATGAAGGACTGATGAATTCGCTGGGACACCGGGAAAACATCGTCAAACGGGATTTCGGCTATCTTGGAGTCGGAGCAGCATTCAACTCAGACAAGCAGCCGTATTTTACAGCCAACTTCTTTAATCGATAAAAAAGCACGGCCATCATTCCAGATGGCCGTGCTTTTTTCATCAGTTCAATACGAGCCATGCCAAGATGACAAGCGGCCCTACGATAAAGCAATAAAGTGCAAAATACTTCAATTGCCCTTTGGCCATAATATTCATGAACCACTTTAAAGAAAAATAGGAAGCGACAAGCGATCCTAAAAACGCCATTATGTATGGTACAGCCATTTGGCTGAGATTTGGATCGTTGACAATGTCGCTGATGCTTAGGACAGCGCCGCCAAGGCTGATCGGGATGAACAGCAAAAACGAGAAGCGCAATGCGGTTTCCTGGTTGATGCCGCGGGCCATGGCCGCAACGATGGTCGCACCGCTGCGGCTGATGCCGGGGATGAGCGCAACAGCCTGCGCACCCCCGATAATCAAAGCGTCTTTTACAGACAAGCTTCCATCTTTCCGCTTCCCCCGCATATTGCGGATCAGCCAGAGCCCTACTCCGGTGATGACCAAAGTTGTTCCGACCGTCGCGACGGATGACAGCAATTCATCGATGGCATCCTGGAACAGTAATCCGATGATGGCTGCTGGAATGGTCGCAATAATCAGGTAGAGCAGGAACATAAAATCTCTTTTGTTTTCTTCATTCTTGACCGTGAAATACATGAAGCCGTGGGTGACTAACCGACGGATATCAGTGCTGTAAATGATCAACACAGCTATAAGCGAGGCGCTGTTGACAAGCAACGCGAATGTTGACGTGCTTCCTTCGATTTCTACACCTAAAAAATATTGTGCAATGAGTAAATGCCCGCTGGAGGAAATCGGGATAGGTTCCGTCAGCCCTTGGAATAAACCCAGCAGCAGAAATTTGAGTGTCAGCCATAATTGTTCCATCGAATACCTCCTCCGTTATGGCGATTTTGGAGCCAACTATTCTTGACGTTCATGAGCAATAAAAGTTCGCTCGCTAAAAAGGACGCATTTCGTGATATATTGGGTATACTCAAATGTAAGAAAGGGAGTGAGCTTTTTTTGACTAGTAAACTCTGGTTTCAAGTAGGAATTGGAATTATCCTTGCTTTAGTCATTATTCGATTATTCATAGAGGTCCAAGACTTATTTGATCCATTATTCATCATTGCACAAACTATTTTTGTGCCCTTGCTATTGGGAGGGGTGCTGTTTTATCTGAGCCGTCCGCTTCTCCACTTATTGGAGAAGAAGAAATTTCCCCGCTGGTCTGGGGTTCTCGTCATTCTTCTGTTGATCATCCTGGTGTTTTATCTGCTTTACGCCATGGTAGGCCCGATGGTTTCCAAACAGGTGAATTCACTGGTCGACAACGCACCTGGCATTGCTGCAGATGTTGAAGAATACGGCATGTACTGGTTTAACCAGCGCGATCGCCTGCCGGATTCAATCGAAGAACAGATCAATGGCATGCAAGGGAAAATCGGGGAATGGGCAGGCAATATAGGATCTTGGCTGCTGGCATTCCTGGGAAGTTTCATCTCCGGCGTATTCACGCTTGTGCTGGTCCCGTTCTTCTTGATTTACTTATTGCTCGACCACGATAAATTCGCGCCGTTTATGGCCGGATTTTTCAAAGGCGAACGCAAAACATGGATTCGCAAAACCTTGAGCGATATCGATGCAACGCTGCAAGCCTATATCCAAGGCCAGTTGTTTGTCAGTTTCCTGGTCGGCATCATGCTGTTGATCGGCTACTTGATCATCGGTTTGGAATACGCGCTGCTCCTCGCGCTCATCGGCATGGCAACAAACGTCATCCCGTTCCTTGGGCCATACATCGCGGTCATTCCGGCGATTATCATTGCACTGGTGCAAGAACCGATCATGGCAGTTTATGTGATGATCATCATGCTTATCGCGCAGCAGGTCGAAAGCAACCTGATCACGCCGAAAGTGATGGGCAGTGCGCTTGACGTTCACCCGTTGACAGTCATTACAGTAATTTTGGCTGCAGGGAATATTGCTGGCTTGTGGGGGATCATTCTGGCGATTCCGGTTTACGCCGTTCTGAAAACCATTGCCAAGAACATTTACGCACGCCGCAGAGACATTAGGCATACAGCTACGAAAGAAGTGTAACGCGAAGGTCTCAAGATGGACCTATGTCCATAACATAAGAGGGAGAATCGTTTTTCTTCAAGCCGCCGATAAGCTTTCGGCGGCTTTTTTCTATTCATCAGGACGAAAGAAAACTGAAGTTCGTCGGCTGTGAATTTTTTTGTCCCTCTCGATCTTTTGTCTTGACGTAAAATAGTTTACCCCCTAAACTGTTATTTAGTTGAGGGGGTAAACTATTATGGACACTAGAATTAAAGAAGCGGTGGATTTATTCACGGAAGTAATGGTTTATGGCACCGAACGTGTCATAAAGTCGATTGACGATCCGTTATGGAAAGAATATTCACCTGAACAAATGCAAATGCTCAAACTGATCAGCAGGGAGCAGCGGATCACGTCAGGCAGGTTGGCGGTCCTCCAGGCAGTACATAAAAGCGCCATTTCAAGCCGCATCAAAAAGCTGTTGGAAAAAGGGCTGATCCAGATTGTTGAAACGCCGAACCGCAGGGAAAAGGTGCTCGAACTTACCCCGAAAGGCGAAGAGGTGCTGTCGGCATCGGATACCGTGCTGACGAATTACATTGAAAAACTATTCGGCCAACAAATCGATGATGAAGAAATCGACCAGTTCCTGGCGACGTTCCGCAAGCTGAAAGATATTATCAAAACGGATGGAGTGTAAAGGATGCATACAATATTGAAATTGAAATGGCCAATCATGATCGGTCTGATCGTCTTAACGGTGGCTTTGTTCCTGTTGGCGCCGAATTTAACGGAACAGGCGGAACAAGCGGGATCGTTCCAGCTTTCAGAACAAGCCTCTTCCCAGCAGGCAGCGACCATTTTAGCGGAAGCAGGGGCTTCAGCTCAGACAATTTCGCTGGTCATGCCGCTTGAAGGCGAATTGGATGACCTGATGCGTGAAACACTATCGGGTATGGTTGTGAATATCGAAGCGCTTGGCGATCCTGTCACAGGTGTGCTGAATCCGGTTGAAAGCCCGGAACTCGAAGGGCAATTGGTATCGGAAGACGGTAAGACAGTTTTGATGCCGGTAACGGTCGACGGCACGGATGAAGAAGTTAATGCAGTTGCTGCAGATATCCGCGAGTTGATTGTTCCGAAAGGCATGACCGCTTATGTTACCGGTGAAGCCATTATTAATAATGACGTGAACATCAGTGCGCAGGAAGGCTTGAAGCGCACGGAAATCATCACGGTTGTGTTGATCTTCGGCTTATTGCTTGCAGTTTTTCGGTCTATCGTCACCCCGTTTATACCGCTCGTGGCAGTCGGCATCTCTTATCTGCTGAGCCAATCGATTGTGGCGTTCTTCATTGACTGGTTCGGGTTTCCGGTGTCGAATTACACACAGATTTTCCTCGTGGCGATTCTTTTCGGAATCGGGACGGATTATTGCATCCTTCTTTTGAGCCGCTATAAAGAAGAATTATCAGCGGGGCATAGCGTGGAAACATCAATTGTCAATACTTACAAAACTGCCGGCCGTACATTGTTGATCAGCGGAGCAGCTGTATTTATCGGGTTCTTTGCCATCGGTTTTGCGGAATTTCCGATTTTCAAATCTGCTGTTGCAGTAGCAGTTGGGATTTTCGTCCTGCTCATTGTACTGTTCACAGTCGTGCCATTCTTCATGGCTTTGCTCAAGCATAAATTATTCTGGCCGGCAAAAAAATCGGCTTCGCATAAAGACAGTAAATTATGGATCTGGATGGGCAAATTGTCAATCAACCGCCCATTGCTGTCGATGCTTGTTGTAGCAGCCATTACGGTACCGTTATTATTCACATACGACAATGCATTGTCTTTCAATACAGTCGATGAAATCGGTTCAGAATACGAATCGGTCAAAGGCTTGCGCGCCATAGAAAATGGCTTCGGAAAAGGGGATTCCCTGCCGGTTGAAGTGATTATCGAGTCGGATGAAATTTTGGCTGAAGAAGCGATTGTGCCATATTTCGAGTCGCTGAGTTCAGAAATAGAAAAAATTGAAGGTGTTGAGGCGGTCCGGGCAATCACGCGCCCGACCGGAGAGGTTATTGAAGACCTATACGCCGATCAGCAAATCGGCTCCTTGGCGGAAGGCCTGGAAGAAGCGCGGGACGGCTTGGGCGAGGTGGAGTCGGGTCTGGCTGATATCGAAACCAATTTGTCCGGCATCAGTGCGCAAGCGGGAGACGCTGGCGGATTAGGTGAAGCTGCAGCAGGGCTTGGGCAAGTGAACGCTCAGCTGGGCCAAGTTTCACAAGGTCTGCAACAGACAAGCAATATTCCACAGACTGTCGGGGCATTGACGCAAATCAGCGCCGGGCTGGTGCAAGTCCAGCAAGGGCTGTCAGATGCAGCAGGCCAAACGGGCGAACTCGGCTCCGGCTTGACGCAGCTGGCAGATGGAGTCGGTGCTTCGAATGCAGGCTTGCTGCAAATCCAGGATGGCTTAACAGAAGCTGTGGCGATGATGGCGGATATGAGTGAAAGTGAATCTGTCCGCGCTACAGGGCTATTTATCCCGGAAGGCACCTTGGATAATGCTGATTTTGAGCAAGTCTTGGAACGCTATACCTTTGCGGATGGCAATGGCGTTAAAATGGAAGTTATCTTAGCGGATGACCCTTATTCACCGGAAGCCATTGAAACAACGGCTGCAATCAAAGCTGCTGTGGAGCGCAGTATTGTCGATACGCCACTGGAACAAGCAGACATCGCATACGGTGGCATCGCTAGCATCAACAGCGACTTGCAGGATGTATCGTCGAGTGACTTCAGCAAGACTGTGCTCATCATGCTGGTCAGCTTGTTCGTCGTATTGGCGTTGATGTTCCGTTCGCTGATCATGCCACTTTACATGATCGGTTCATTGCTTTTGACGTATTACACGTCAATCGCGATTGCTGAACTGATCTTCGTCAATGCCCTTGGCTATGACGGCATCAGTTGGGCTGTCCCGTTCTTCGGTTTTGTCATGCTGGTAGCTCTTGGCGTCGACTATTCCATCTTCCTGCTGGACCGTTTCCGTGAAGAGTCGGAAAATGGCATCAGCGTCCGGGAGGCCATGCAAATCTCCATGGCGAAGATGGGGACGGTCATCATCACGGCAGCCATTATCCTCGCCGGGACTTTCGGCGCTATGATGCCTTCAGGCGTCCTCAGCCTTGTCCAGATCGCGACAATCGTCATCACCGGGCTGCTTTTATACGGCTTGATCGTATTGCCGCTTCTGATACCGGCAATTTCGGTTTCATTCGACCGCGGCGTTTGGTGGCCATTCAACATGAAAAATCGTACAAAATAAGAGAGATGCTGCCTTCGGGCGGCATTTTTCTGTTTAATGGGGGAATGGGCCATGCCGTGGTATACTAAAAATATATTGACTAAATGAAACGGGGTTTCCAACGTGCTTACATTTGAAGAAAAACTGAAAATCATTGAATCGTTTCCAGACCTGACACGCAAAGACGTGTCGATGAAACGCGTGAACTTCCATTACGAAGATAGCCTGTACGACAAGAAAATCGTCGTCTACCATCTCCATCCAACCGGCAACGGCTTTGTTTATGTCGGCAACTTGCCGCAATACAAAGCGGACAATAAAGGTTTCGTCAACATCCGCGATTTCTCGGAAAAAGAGCTGCACAGCATTGTCGCTGACTCAATCGATTACCTGTCGCTTGAACCGGAGCCGCCTTACGACAAGACATGGACAAACCGGGAAAATGAAAAATTGGACCTGGTCTACGAAGAGCCGTTCTGGAATCTTTACACGGGCAAGAACCTCGAGGAAACCTTCGGCACGTTTAGCGATGCAGAAGACTACCTGCTCGAACAAGGGTTCAAAGAACCGAAATAATGGACATCCGGCTGCTCGGAAAAGAAAAGCCGCTGCCAATGGAGTTATTGCTTGAAGCGGATCCTTCAGAAAAATTGGTCCGTTCGTATTGCGCTGAAAGCCGGGTCTACGTCTTGGAAAATAGCGAAGGCTTTACCGGAGCGCTCGTTCTCTTCCCGTTGGAAGAAACCGTGATCGAGATCAAAAACATTGCGGTGGCTGAAAATGCTCGCGGCAAAGGGCTTGGAAAAAAATTGATCTTCCATGCTTTAGCAGAATCCAAACGCCTGGGGTTTCGCAAAGCTGTGATCGGCACTGGCAATTCAAGCCTTGGCCAGCTGGCGCTATACCAAAAATGCGGATTCCGGATGGTGTCCATAGACCGCGGATTTTTTCTAAGAAATTACCCGGAGCCGATTGTCGAGAACGGCATCCCATGCGTGGACATGGTCCGGCTTGAATACGAATGGCTTTGAAACTCTTCCGTATGTGGAAGGGTTTCTTTTTATGCAAAAAAATAAAAAGAGGCAAGGTATTGATGGCAATGCTGCATCATCAGAAAAAGAAGAATTAGCTTTATTAAAATAAAACTTGCGCTTTAAAGTAATTTTAATTACTATTAAAAGTAATAATAGGAGGGATAATATGGATGAAATCAGATTGAATTGTGCTTTATTGAGAAAACGTGTCCCCAATTTAACAACGGCTGCAAAAGAGGCCGGGATTCGATCTGCGACTGTATCAAACCTTTGCACCGGTAAAATCGATTTGGGGAAAGCGGAAGTCAAAACGCTGGTAGGCCTTGCAAAATTGGCGAATTGCACAGTTGATGAATTGATCATTCGAGGGGAGAAGATGAAAATGATTGAGACGCAGATTAAAGCATTTGATTTTTTCGCACCGCTTGTCAAAGGCGGTACAACGGGGATTGTGGCAAGACCCGGAATGGGGCAGCTCGTCATCATCGCAGAATTGCTGCATCGCTTCAAAGGATCAGAGCTTAAAACTGTGTATTGGATGCCTGAAAGCCTCCATCCGGAACTTGAAGGCATCGTGGAGCTGGCAGACCATGCAAGCAGCTCGGTCACAGAAACCTTGGATCTTTTAAAGCGATACGGAGACAATGCAGTGCTCGTCACCGATAAAGGGCGCATCGATGCAGGACAATTATTCGAGCTGCAGGACGGCTTGCAAGGGCAAGCCGTAACGACGCTATTGGTAGATCTTTCCGGCGAAGTGGTTGACGATGATTTTCCGTTCGGTCCGCTGGAAACGCTGTGGCAATTAGATGCGGATTTGGCGGCGCGGCATCAATACCCTGCTTTAAGTCCGCTGCAGTCAGCTTCCTCAATTCTCGAAGAAGCAGAGGTGAGTGAACGGCATCTGCAGCTTCGTCAGCGTGTACAAAAAACTTTACGCCGTTACCGTGAATTGCGTTCAATCGCGGCAGCCCATGGAATAGAGCGGATTCCACAAAGCGAAAGGGAAATCTATCACAGAGGCGAGCGGCTTGAAGCGTATTTCACCCAGCCTTTGTTTGTAGCAGAAGAGTTCAGCGGGAAAAAAGCGGCATCGGTTTCGCTGCAAGAAACATTGGCTGGAGCGGAAGCGATTTTGGCTGGGGCGGCTGACGGCCGAGACTTGTCAGAACTGCAATATACTGGAGCATTAAAAGGGGCATGATGCTCCTTTTTTTATTGTCCGAAAGATGGGATTAGCGCGAGTCCGACAACGGGATGGCCAGAATAGTTTGATGTAAAAAGAGGAAAAATGGATAAACATTCGGTATGCTAATAGCAAGAGGTGATTTCATGTTCAAGAAAGTGACCTTATTTACAGACCGATTAGAAGAAATGAAGGGATTTTACGAATACCAGATGGGATTCCGGATTGTCGAAGAAGACAATGGCAGCTTCACATTGGCGATTGGCAGCTCCACCTTGATCTTTAAAGAATCGGAGCGGAAAGCTGTCTACCATTTTGCATTCAATATTCCCGGCAACCAGTTCACGTTAGCCAAAAGCTGGGCTGCTTCGCGGGTTGCGCTGAACCGGCAGGAAGGCATGGACGAAGTTTTCTACGCCAACTTTAATGCCGACGCCTTCTACTTCCAGGATCCCGGGGGCAATGTCGTTGAATTTATCGGCCGTCGGAACGTTGACCGGATGGGCGACTTCACGATAGACTCCTTGCTCAACATCAGTGAAGTGAGCATCACGACGCCGTTCGTTGAAAGGGTCGGGGAGCAGTTGGAGGATATGGACATTCCGGTGCGCGGCAATAAAGGGATTGAAGCGAAAGCATTGAATTTTCTCGGGCAAGGCGATGCTTTCATTCTGCTGGTGGCTCCAAAGCGTGTATGGTATTTTTCAAAGCAAAAAAGCGAGGTTCATCCATTGGCAATTGAGCTGGTGGATGGGCGCCAGATTGAAATTGACGGAGAAGGGCATTTTTTGGAGACGCGCCCGTCCAAGCCTGTTGAAGAAGAGCTTGAGAACATACGGTTTTCGGGTATTGTTCTGCTGAAAAAAAATCAGCTTTGGACGATTGCTAAAGGCTTTGCAGATCGCGCAAATGAAAGGCCGAATTCGCTGGGCACCCGTTTTGCCATCGCATCTGGCTGCAAAATCTTCACGGCTGTGGCGATATGCCAATTGGTTGAAGAAGGGAAGCTTACTTTTGAAGACCGTCTGTCGTCATTGCTGCCGGAAGCATTTCCTCATTTCGATGTGACACTGCATCAATTGCTGACACATACATCTGGAATTCCGGATTATTTCGATGAAGAGCAAAACGGCAGCTTTGAAGGGCTCTGGGAAATACATCCGATGTATTTGATGAAATCTGCTTCGGATTTCATACCCCTTTTCCATAAAAAAGAGATGCTTTTTCAACCGGGCGAACAATTCCAGTATAATAACGCCGGATTTATCGCTCTAGGACTGGTGGTTGAGAAAATGACAGGGCAGCCGTTTACAGAGGTTGTAGAACAACGGATTTTTGGGCCGGCGGGCATGGCAGGCTCCGGGTATTTCAGCCTTGACCAACTGCCTTCTGAAACGGCCTATGGCTACATTGGTGAAGCCGACTCCTGGCGGACGAACCATTATGCGGTTCCAATTAAAGGCGGACCGGATGGCGGCGCTTTCGTAACAGCGGGGGACATGATTTTGTTCTGGGAGCGTTTAATGGACGGGTCGCTGGTGTCCGAGGAGATGCTTGCTACGATACTTAAGCCGCATGCATCGAGCCGTTACAATGATTATGGCTACGGCGTCTGGATTTCGCGTGACGGCGAGCAAAAATACTTTGTCACTGGAGGGGATCCGGGCGTCAGCTTCCAGTCAGCCTATTATACTGAAACTGGAGCTATCCTTGCTGTGTTATCCAATCACAGCGAAGGAGCAGATGAAGCGAGGAAACTTGTTGAACGGTCATTGATTGAACAAAAATGACATCGGTTATCTAATTTAAAATGGGGTGAAGGCATGGAAGGGAAAAAAATAGCGATTTTTATCGTTGGTGGAACATTGCTTGCGATTATTCTGATTTTTTTAGGGTTCCAATGGTATTTTCAAATGAATCCAACGCAATAAAAAAGCGCAGCCCTTAGGCTGCGCTTTTTTGATGAACCAAAAAACAGGCTCTTCCGAAGAAGGGCCTGAAATAGGTAGCTTAGAATTAAGCTTTTTGTACGTTAGTAGCTTGAAGACCGCGTTGGCCTTGCTCGATGTCGAAAGTTACTTCTTGACCTTCGTCAAGAGATTTAAATCCTTCGCTTTGGATAGCTGAGAAATGTACGAATACATCGTCGCCGCCTTCGCGTTCGATGAAGCCAAATCCTTTTTCTGAGTTAAACCATTTTACTTTACCTTGTTCCATGTGTGTTTCCTCCTCGTATGCGTGAGCATACATTGTATTACTATCCTTGCTCAAATCTTGCAGATGGACATCTGACACTTTATAAAAAGTTATCCGAACAAAAATAATTCTTCCTAAGAATAACATGGGTTTTTACATATTGCAAGCCAAATGATGAAATTGTATAATTTACTCTTTACATTCTGTACGGAAAACCGCACGGAATATGCGGTAAAGCGCGAAAAGGAGGCCTTGAAAGATGAAAAAAATAATTGTTGCTGGTGTATCTGCGGGAGTTGGGAAGTCAACTTTTGCCGCAAAGCTTGGAGAAATACTGGAACTGCCTGTCCACCATCTCTATGCCTATCATTGGAAGCCGGGCTGGGTAGAAGCGGAAAAGGAAGAGTTTCGGTTAGTGCAGCACAATATCGTCAAAAGGGAACGCTGGATCATTGAAGGCAATTATTCTTCAACTTTCGATATTCGCATGGCTCAGGCTGATACTTTCATTTATTTGGAGTTGCCGCTTCGGGTATGCCTGTACCGTGTCTTAAAGCGCTGGCTGTCGAATGTCGGGAAAACCCGGCCTGACATGGGGGAAGGCTGCCCGGAAAAGATGGAATGGGAATTTCTCAAGTTTATCGTGACGACCTATGCAGCGCGAAAAGTGAAAATGCGCAGCAGAATGCGCAATTTCCTGGAAGCTCGCGATGGCAATAAGGTGATCTTGTTATCTGGCAAAAAAGAAATAGCGGGTTTTCTGAAAACAGTAGATAAGGAGCCAACCGCTTGAAAAAAGGCAAGATGATTTTTCGGGGACGTGCTATTCTTAAGGTATAAATTAGACGATTAGGAGAATGGCCATGACGCATCTATATGAAGGGACTATCATAAACCAGCAATTGCATGAAAAGCAGCCAATGTATATGAAGCGGCTGTATTTGGAGGACTTGCCGATTATCGAACAAGTCCAAAAGAAGGTCATTGACTCGCTGCCGGATAAAGCGGTGCTGCAGCCACTGACGACAGAAGAATTCCTCTTCATATTGAACGAACGCGGGTTGCTGGTCGGTGCATTCGCCGAAGGGCAATTGATCGGCTTCAGGGCGCTGCTCATTCCGGAAATCGATGAGGAGCATCTAGGCTATGACCTCGGGCTGCCGGCGGAAGAATTGCCGCATGTCATCTATCAGGAAATTTCGGTGGTGCTGCCCGAATACCGCGGCAATAGGCTCCAACAGAAATTGGCGGAAGTGATCATGGAAGAACTGCCGAAGATGGAAGAGCAGTTCCGATATGTTTGCTGCACTGTGGCCCCGATGAATATTCCGAGCCTCAAGGATAAGTTTTCCCAGCATATGCACATTGGCGCCTTTAAAGAGAAATATGATGGAATGCAGCGTTACATCCTGGTTAAGGACCTGGAAAACCCTGCTCCTAAATACACGGACCATACGGCTGCCAAAATCGATGACTTGGAGACTCAGAAGTTATTGCTCGAAGAAGGCTATGCAGGAATCGGCTTTCTGGTCACCAAAGGCTATTATGAAATTCAATTTGCAAAACCTGTTCTTTAATGCAAAGCCGGCAATAAGCGATAATGCTTTTTTGCTGGTTTTCTAATGGGTATTTTTGTAAGTTTGTCTGAATAAAATTGATTAAGACTATGGAATCACAAATAATTATAGAAGTAGGGAAGAAACGGTTTGCGGTAGGGAAGGGAAATGATAGAATAATGTCATGACTATATTGGAGGGAATTTCAAAAAACGCATTAATTCTATACTAAGAGGTGTCCAATGAATATACAATTCGACCATATTCCGGAGTTTTCAATCATTGATCAGTTTGGTCCTGAAAAGCAGGAGATCAGTTCGATTGTATATAATTCCGCAGACGCGGCAGAACGCGCGGCGTTCTTTTGCGTAACTGGAGAAAATACAGACGGCCATCTTTACATCCCAGAGGCATTGGAAAAAGGGGCATCGGCGATCATCGGCTCCGATTTGGCGGCGTTGTCAAAATACGTTCCGCTTTATCCAGACGTTTCGTTTGTCGCAGTAGCAGATGTGCGCCATGCGCTTGCACACGCTTCAATCCTTTTTCACGGCAGATCTCAAGACCGGTTGATCAAAGTCGGAGTTACTGGAACTAATGGGAAAACCACAACAGCCACATATGTTTATAACCTATTTAATTTGCTCGGGATAGCTTGCGGGTTCATCGGCACGACAGGCGTCTTTAATTCCGATGGAAAGTTCCCGTATAAAAAAAGCACCCCCACAACACCGATTTCTTCGGATATCCATCAGATTTTTTCACAATTGGCTTCTCACGGCGATCAAGCGGTTTCAATGGAAGTTTCGTCGATTGCACTGGACCAAAAGCGTGTGGAAGGCATCAATTTCGATGTAGCCATCCATACCAATATTTCCGAAGAGCACCTGGAATACCACAAAACATTCGAACATTACCTGAAAAGCAAATTGTTGTTGTTCAGCCAGGCGAAAAATGCCGTCATCAATTTGGATGATAAAGGAATGGCGCAGGATATTTTAGCGGTGGTTAATTATCCTGGCCTGACCTACAGCCATTTTGAAGATTCAGGTGCGGATCTGATCTGGACGAGGCTTGAAGGCGCAGGAATGGGAATGCGCTTCGACCTTATTTACAAAGGACAGGTCTTTGATGTGCAGGTGCCGCTATTCGGTGAATACAATGCGGCCAATTTGACGGCTGCTATCGGAGCAGCTCTATTGTCCGGCGCTTCAATGGTACAAATCATTTCAGTGCTGCCAAGAATGCCGCAAGTGGAAGGCAGATTCCAGATGATTGCAGGCCCGGAAGGCCGAAAAATCATTTTGGATTATGCGCATACACCAGTCGCGCTGGACTTGGTCATGCGCGAAGTGAAGAAGTTGCCGCATAAGCGTTTGATCACGCTTATCGCAGGCATCGGCATCCGTGATTTTGGGAAAATGCCGAAAATGGCAAAAGCGGCCGAAGGAAAGGCGGACGTCATTATCGTCACGGTCGACCATCCCGACTTCAACAACCCGGACGACGTCGTCAATGAAGTGCTTAAAGGATTCACTGTCCCTTACAAACAGCAAGTTGTGCCAGTTCCTACCCGCCGTGAAGCGGTAGTGGCCGCATTGCGCGCGAGCGGCCCAGATGACATTATCCTCTTGTCGAGCGGCTGCATCAATGGGGCTCAGAAGATACGCGGGGAGTTTGTGCCGCATTCAGATGAAGAGATTATCGAAAGTTATTTCCAAGGGCTAAAATAGCTTATTTCACTGCGGAAAATCACTTTTTCCTGCCATCTTGTGTTTATATATAGAAGAGAAGCTTTATAAACGACTTTGAATTGGAGTGAATGGAATGCAATATCGTACAGAGAAGGACACGATTGGTGAAATTCAAGTAGAAGCGAACAAAATGTGGGGAGCTCAGACTCAGCGCAGCGTCCAAAACTTTGCAATCGGCACAGAGCGTATGCCGCATGAAGTCGTTATGGCCTTTGCGGAACTGAAAAAAGCGGCTGCTAAAGCGAACCATAAATTGGGCAAACTTTCTGAAGCGAAGATGCAAGCGGTCAGCGCAGCGGCGGATGAAGTGATTGCAGGCAAATGGGACGACCATTTCCCGCTTGTCGTATGGCAGACAGGAAGCGGTACGCAGTCCAATATGAACATGAACGAAGTATTGGCGCGCCGTGGAAATGAAATCCTGGAGGAACAATCGTCAGAGGAAAAACTCCATCCCAACGATGATGTGAACATGTCACAGAGTTCGAATGATACATACCCGACAGCAATGCACGTGGCGGGTGTCTTAGCGGTAACGGAAAACCTGATCCCGGCAATCCAAAAATTGAAGGCGACGCTTGATGAGAAAGCGCAGAAATTCAATGACGTCATCAAAATCGGCCGTACGCATCTGCAAGATGCTACGCCATTGACATTGGGCCAGGAAATCAGCGGCTGGAGACATATGCTTGAAAAGAGCGAACGTATGGTGCGTGAAAGCGTAGAACATATGCGTGAGCTTGCCATTGGCGGAACGGCTGTAGGAACGGGCATCAACGCGGATCCGACATTCGGTCCATCGGTCGCTGACTTCATCAGCGAATCTGTCGGCACGAAATTCGTTTCAGCAGAAAACAAATTCCATGCATTGACGAGCCACGATGAAATGGTTTATACGCACGGCGCCATTAAAGCGCTTGCGGCTGACTCAATGAAAATCGCAAACGATATCCGTTGGCTTGCCAGCGGACCTCGCAGCGGCATCGGCGAAATCACAATCCCGGCCAACGAGCCAGGAAGCTCGATCATGCCTGGGAAAGTCAACCCGACACAAAGCGAAGCACTGACGATGGTAGCGGCGCAAGTAATGGGCAACGATGCGGCAATCGGATTCTCTGCAAGCCAAGGGAATTTTGAATTGAATGTTTTCAAACCGGTTATCGCTTATAACTTCCTGCAGTCTGTGCGCTTGTTGACAGACAGCTTGATCAGCTTCAACGATCATTGCGCAGTTGGCATCGAGGCGAACCTGGATGTCATCCAGAACCACGTAAGCAACTCGTTGATGCTGGTAACGGCATTGAATCCGCATATCGGCTATGAAAAAGCTGCTGCAATCGCGAAGCAGGCGCATAACGATGGATCGACTTTAAAAGAATCCGCAGTGAAAAGCGGCCATTTGACGGCTGACCAATTCGATGAATGGGTCCGTCCGGAGAACATGGTTGGAAACTGAATATAGAGAAAGGGCTGTCGAGATATTCTCGATAGCCTTTTTCATTTGTTAAGGTGATTTGGATACCGATATTTCGCAAATAGCCCCGCTAAAACACATGCTCCTGTCCATGTCTCTGCATCGCTGCGCTAGCTTTGAGACATGAAAGTGAGTTGAAGCGCAGTGAAAAGGCAATAAGTAGCTTCTTAACAGTCTCAAAACAGAGTTTCCCGCGCAGGGTTTTATTCGGCGGGCGTCGAAGTAGGTAGCGGAAAGAACAATCAGAACAAAAGAGGTGCATTATGCAAAAAACATTTATGATGTCGTGGAGCGGCGGGAAAGATTCAGCTTTAGCGTATTACCGGGCAGTGGTGGCCGGCAATGTGCCGCTGGCGCTGTTTACGATGTTTGAACCGGACGGGGTGCGGTCGCGGTCGCATGGCCTGCCGTTGGAAGTCATGGAAGCACAGGCCGAACGGATGGGATTGCCGCTTGTCATCGGCAAAGCGGATTGGGCGGGATACGAAGAAGAATTTATTCGCCAGCTAAAAAGCTTTAAGGCCCAAGGAATCGATATGGGCGTCTATGGCGATATCGATTTGGAAGATCATTTGCAATGGGTGCTGAAAGTGAGCGCGGAAGCAAATATGGAAGCGAGCCATCCGCTGTGGCAGGAGCCCCGCAAAGATTTGCTGCTGGAATTGGTGAGAGCGGGTTTTAAGGCAGTCATTACCGTAGTGGATACGACGCGGATGGATGCGGCATTTCTTGGCCGGGAATTCACGGAAGAGCTGATCGGTGAACTGGAAGCGATCGGCATTGATCCTTGCGGCGAAGAAGGCGAATTTCACACGGTGGTCATCGACGGACCGATTTTTGTCGAAGCGGTGCCGGTCAGACTCGGCGATAAAGTGATAAATGGAAATTACCATATGCTTGATGTGAAACTTCAAACCAAGGAGTGAGGGCAATGATTCAGTTTATGGGAATGGAAGAAAAACATATTCGCCAAATGGCTGTGCTGCTGGCGAAAAGGCAGGAACGCGAACGCAAGGCTTTCCCTTATCTGCCTGCGCGTTTTGAAGAAATCGATGAAGCGGAAAGCGTGATCCGCAAAATGCTGGAACGTCCTTATGTCGGCGGCATTGTCGCAGTCCGTGGCATCGATGTTATCGGTTATTTGCTTTACGAGTTCAAGGAAAGCGCTGAACGTGGGCGCTACGTGTGGATGGGCTACGAATCGATTGCAGTCAGTGAAAATGAGCATCCCCGGCTGGTAAGGCTTCTTTACGCTGATGCCGGTGCGGAATGGGTGAAAAATGGCTATTTCCATCATGCATTGATGGTGCCGCTTGCGGAACAAAAATTACTGAATGAATGGCTCGATCAGTCGTTTTATTTTGAACAAAAATACGCGCTGCTGCCGCTGGATAAATACGAACCGAAAGAAATTGCGCCCCAACCGCCGCTGAAGATCCGTCGAGGCACCCCGGAGGATGTGCAGTTGTATAAGAAGATGGCTTTGTGGAACAGCATCCACCAAACGGCTGCGCCATCCTGGAACCCCATCACGAAAGAAACGATGGAAGAAGTGAAAAAGGGTTATGAGGAACTGTCGGAAGAAGAGAATTCCTATGTCTGGATTGCTGAACAGGGAGAGCAGGTAGCGGGATTCCATGTTTATTACAAAGACGGTGATCCATACAATCTGGTCATTCCTGAAAAATGCATCGAGCTGCCAGCAGCATCGACCAACCCAAATCTGCGGGGGCGGGGAGTGGGCAGGACGATGGCCGACCATTGCTTTGCGGAATTGCAGAAAGACGGCTTCGAGTATATTTTTGCCGACTGGCGCACGGCCAATCACCTGGCTGCTTATTTCTGGCCGCGTCTTGGGTTCGAGCCGGTCATGGTGCGGATGTCGCGCCAAATTGACCCGCGCATTGCCTGGGCGCATGGCCAGTGAAAGAGTTTGAAGATTTTCCGGAAGGGTATTTTTTAGAAATCCTAAAGGAAAGAAGGAGATTTGATGGAGGTCCAGTCGGAACGAGTAGAGGCGCATAATTCTGGAGAGTTTCGCACGGAATACGCTTCTCGTAATCTATTGTCAGGGCTACTGTTCGGCATCGGAGGGATGGCGTTCGTGGATGAAGTGATTTTCCACCAATTGCTGCAATGGCATCATTTCTACGATTTATCGACTCCGCGCGTTGGGATATTTGCCGACGGATTGTTGAATTCGTTTGCCTGGTTTGCGGCAATTGGCGGGTTGTTCCTGTTTGCGGATCTCAGAAGGCGCAGCGCTGTATGGATGAAAAGATGGGTGGCTGCGGTTTTCCTAGGATTAGGGGGCTTTCAGCTGTTCGACGGCATCATCGATCACAAAGTCTTACAAACACACCAAATTCGGTATGGTGTTGAGTTGCTGCCGTATGATCTGGCGTGGAATCTTTTTGGAGCGGTTTTAAGTGTTATCGGTATTGCCCTTTTGAAGCAGTCGAAAAAATCCGCGGCGAAAGAAGGGTGATAGAATGGCAGTACATGACCATGCCGAGCCGATTTTCGGAGGGTTTGAAGCGGCGGCATTTGTGATGCTTACCGCACTTTTCGTTTTGTATCCGTTAGCTGCTTTTATGACAGGCAGAAAATATAAGAAATGGCCGCTTCACCGGTATGTCTTTTGGGATGCTGGGCTAGCGGCGATTGCAGCCGTGCTGTTAGGGCCGCTTGCTGAACTGGCACATTCGAATTTCAGGGCGCATATGGCGGCACATTTATTGCTTGGAATGTTGGTACCGCTGCTGCTGCTTTACGCAAAGCCGATATCATTGTTATTAAGGACACTGAGCATCCCTGCAGCTAGAAGGCTGTCCCGGTTATTGAAAAGCCGGCGGTTACAGCTTGTCAGCCATCCGGTGACCGCGGCCTTCTTGAACATCGGCGGATTATACGTGCTTTACTTGACGGGCCTTTTCGAAGCGATGCATGGGTCGGAATGGCTGTATGCATTCATCCATCTCCACGTTTTTTTAGCAGGTTATCTGTTCACAATGTCCATCATTTATGTCGATATAGCCCCGCACCGCTCTGGCTTCATCTTGCGTTCGGCAGTCTTGATTCTCGCGTTGGCCGCGCATAAAATCCTGGCAAAACTGATATACGCTACACCGCCGGATGGTGTCGGAAAAGCGGATGGTGAGGCGGGTGCGCTATTGATGTACTATGGCGGAAATGCCATAGACTTGGCTTTAATCATCATCCTTTGCTATCAATGGTACCGATCGGCCGCTCCACGGGAGAATCCACAGCTTGATTTGCTGAAATGAAAAACTGCGTGTCCGTTCTGAAATCCCAGAATGGAAACGCAGTTTTTTTTTTAGAAAAAGTGCTTGACAATAAATGATTACAAATGTAAACTAAAATAAATCGATTACAAATGTAAACGAAGGAGGATTTTCATGATGATAGAAGAGAAAGTGGAAATTACAGACGCTGAATGGGAAATCATGCGCGTCGTCTGGACACTCGAGCAAGCAACCAGCAAAGAAATCATTGAAGTGCTCCAGGAAAAGAAAGACTGGAAACCGGCAACGACGAAAACGTTTATCGGACGCCTTGTAAAAAAAGGAATGCTGCTGGCAGTATCGCAAGGCAATAAATTCATTTATTCAGCCGGCATCAGCGAAGAAGGCAGTGTGAAAAGCGCTACAGACCGGTTATTCGGCCAAATTTGCAGCCGTGCAGCCGGCAAGACAATCGCCGACATGATTTCAAAAGCACTGCTCAGCCATGAAGATATCCGGCTGCTGCAGTCAGCGTTGGACGCGAAAAAAGGCGAAGCCGTAGATACGGTTCCGTGTAATTGTATTCCTGGCCAATGCAAATGCAAAAAAGACTACAATATAAATTGCCATTAAAATGTAAGGAGTTGAGAGCGTGATGGAAAAAACATTGAATGTAGAAGGCATGACCTGTGCGGCGTGCGCAAAAGCCGTTGAAAGAGCGGTTAATAAATTGCCGGGAGTAGACGAATCGAACGTCAATTTAGCAACTGAAAAAGTGAAAGTCGTGTATGACGAAGCCGCTGTTTCTGTGCAGGATATCCGGGATGCTGTCGAAAAAGCCGGGTATAAAGCCAGCACCGACAGCGTAGTGAAAAGTTTTGTGATTGAAGGCATGACCTGTGCTTCCTGTGTGCAAGCCGTTGAAAGAGCGACACGCAAACTGCCGGGAGTGGCCGAATCGAACGTCAATATGGCCACCGAAAAAATGGTGATCCGCTATGATCCATCAGTCCTGGCCATCTCGGATATAAAAGCGGCGGTCAGCGACGCCGGCTACGAAGCGCATGATGATGAAGCGGCAATCGATTCCGCTGATGAAGACCGGGAAAAAAAGCAGCAGCACATAAAAGAGATGTGGAGAAGATTCTGGATGTCCGCGGCTTTGACCGTACCGCTGCTGCTCATCTCAATGGGGCATATGTTCGGAATGCCGTTGCCGGCAATCATCGATCCAGAGATCAACCATACGAACTTTGCGATGATCCAGCTGCTTTTGACCATTCCGGTGATGATACTAGGAGCGAAATTCTTCACAGTCGGATTCCGCACGTTATTTAAAGGACATCCGAATATGGACTCGCTTATCGCGTTGGGAACGAGTGCAGCATTTATTTATAGCCTGGTTGTTACGGCATTCATGTTTGCAAGCGACGAGCACGCTGCCGATAACCTGTACTACGAATCAGCTGCAGTCATTCTGACACTGATTACCTTAGGGAAATATTTTGAAGCCTTGTCAAAAGGCAAAACGTCAGAGGCTATCAAAAAATTGATGGGCATGGCGCCAAAATCCGCTGTCGTCTTCAGAGACGGCGAAGAGCGCGAAATCTCTGTCGATGAAGTGGAAGTGGGAGACATCGTCCTCGTTAAGCCGGGTGAAAGAATGCCGGTGGACGGAATCGTTACAGAAGGCCACACTTCCGTCGACGAATCGATGATTTCCGGTGAAAGCTTGCCAAGCGACAAAGCCCCGGGAGATGCCATCGTCGGAGCGAGTATTAACAAGAATGGTGCAATCCGCTACCGTGCGACGAAAGTCGGGAAAGACACGGTACTCGCGCGGATTATTAAATTGGTGGAAGATGCACAGGGATCGAAAGCGCCGATTGCCCGATTGGCGGACATCATCTCGGCTTACTTTGTGCCAGTCGTCATCGTTTTGGCATTGATTTCAGGTCTGGTCTGGTATTTCGGCGGACAGACGGCTGTTTTTGCACTGACTATCACGATTTCCGTATTGGTCATCGCCTGCCCATGCGCACTTGGCCTCGCGACGCCGACAGCCATTATGGTCGGCACCGGGAAAGGTGCAGAGCATGGCGTGTTGATCAAAAGCGGTGAAGCGCTGGAAACCACCCATAAAGTACAAACAATCGTATTTGACAAGACAGGAACCATCACAGAAGGAAAATTGAAAGTAACTGATATCGTGTTGGCTGACAGCACATTAACGGAAGAACAATTGCTGGCGCTTGCGGCGTCCGCTGAAAAAGGTTCTGAACATCCTATTGGGGAAGCAATTGTTGAAGCAGCAGTTGAAAAAGAGCTCGTCCTTGCCAAAGGCGAGTCATTCAAGGCGATTCCAGGCCACGGCCTAGAAGTCGAGATAGATGGGCGTAAAGTATCGATCGGCAACCGGAAATTGATGGGCATGCAAAACATTTCGCTCAGCGCCCTATCAGAGGCAGCCGACAATTTGGCTGGTGAAGGCAAATCGTTGATGTTCATCGCTTCAGAAGGGAAGCTAGCTGGCGTGATTGCAGTAGCGGACACGATTAAGGAATCGAGCACATTGGCAATCCGCAAGCTGCAAAAGATGGGCATCGAAGTCGCTATGCTTACGGGAGATAATAAGCTTACCGCTGAAGCAATTGCTAAACAGGTTGGAGTGGACCGTGTCCTCAGTGAAGTTCTGCCTGAGGATAAAGCGGATGAAGTGAAAAAGCTTCAAGCGGAAGGCAAGATTGTGGCGATGGTCGGAGACGGCATAAACGATGCTCCGGCATTGGCACAGGCGGATGTTGGCATTGCGATCGGCTCCGGTACCGATGTAGCAATGGAATCAGCGGATATCGTGCTGATGAGAAGTGATTTGATGGATGTCTTGACTGCGGTGGATTTGAGCAAATCCACGATCAAAAACGTAAAACAAAATCTGTTTTGGGCTTTCGCTTATAATATTCTTGGCATTCCAGTGGCAATGGGAATCCTCTATCTGTTCGGAGGCCCGCTGCTGAGCCCGATGATTGCCGGCGCTGCAATGAGTTTCAGTTCAGTTTCGGTATTGATCAATGCCTTGAGGCTTAAAGGCTTCAAACCGGCGGTCGCCTAAACAGAATTTGATGGAGGGGATAGAAAATGGGCAAAGCAATGGAAATGGTACTGTATACGCGCCAAACCTGCAGCGACTGCCAGGATGCAAAGTCCTATCTCGCGTCCAATGGCATTTCCTACGAACACAAGGATGTCGGAGCGGAGCCGGAATTGGAGAAGGACATGAAAGAGATTTCGGGCAGCCGCATCGTACCGTTGTTCGCTTTCTATAAAAAAGACCTGTTCGGAAAGCGCAGGCTGGACCGCCATTTTATTGGATTTGAAGAAAATAAGGAAGAGCTCAAGCGCTTGTTAGAGCTTGCATAAGCAAAAGACCGCTGTTCCCTTATGGGCAGCGGTCTTTTTTAGTCTTTGCGGAATACCCAGGCACGCTGGGCGACAAATCCGAAAACGAATAACACGGTGTCAACCATCACTTTCAGAATGATTTCTCCGCGGCCAAGCCATTCAGCATAGAGTAGATGGACAGAAGCGGCAGATACAAGCATGATAAAACCGGCCAGCATGTAATAGCGGTAAAATGACTGGCGGCTGCCTTGTTTGAACACTTTGTTGCGGTTGATGTAATAATTGAACAGCGACGACAGCACACGTGCTGCGATGGTCGCGAAAATGATGAACAGCTCGGGAGCTTCGTCGCGCAGCAGCTGGATGAAAATCCAGTAAAGCCCGATATCCAGCACGAACGAAGCGGCACCGGAAATGCCATAAAGCAGGAACACTTTATAAATATGGAATGAATCCCTGAGTGGATTAAAATGCGACGATTTATTGGCATCAAGGTAGACGGTTTGGATGCTGACTTCTGAAATCGGAATGTAGTTTTTCTTCAATGCGGCCAAGACGTTCATCTCGTATTCAAAGCGCTCGCCGAGAACGCCTAGCAGCCGGGGCAAGTATTTGACCGGTATGCCCCGAAGTCCGGTCTGGGTATCGGCCAGCACGGTTCCGGTGGACAGCCTGAACAGCAGGCGGGTGAAACGATTGCCGAAACGGCTCCGGAAAGGCACTTCCTTATGGTCGAAATCCCTTGCGCCAAGAACGACATGGTTCGGTTCTTCGGCCATTTCCCGGCTCAGTTTAATCATATCCGAAACTAGATGCTGGCCGTCCGCATCAGCAGTGATAATGGCGTCGAACGGCAATTGTTCATTGAGTATGTAATGGAATGCGGTTTTAAGGGCGCGCCCTTTCCCTTGGTTTGCGGCATGCCGCAGTACAGTGGTTTGCGGAATGTAAAGAAGGGAATCGAAAAAACCGGCATATGCGGGACCGCTGCCGTCATCGACGACGATGACGTGCGGAAAACCGGCAGCAAGGATGTCCTGAATCAAGTCGAGGCAATTGCTGCCTGGTTTATATGCTGGAATCACAACAGCAATGTGTTCCATATGCTTGGCCCCCTTTGCGAAATATATGCATATGCTGCGGCGATTCCGCTATATATAAGGTTTTATATGACTAAATACTTAGTACTCCATTACCCTTATTCCGTGGCTCTTACTCTATTCTTAAGGAATTCTTCAGAAAAGGCAGTACTGTTTGTTAAGATTTTCCTCTTATACTAAAGGCAGGAAGTAGAAAGGGGCATAAAAATGATTGAAATTAACATGCTATCCCATTCTTTTGCTATTGGCAAAAAAGGGGATGAACGCAAAATTCCTGTACTGGAAGGGATTACGCTTCACGTCAAAAAAGGGGAGATTGCCGCTATTTTGGGGAAAAGCGGTTCCGGCAAGTCGACGCTGTTGAACATTCTAGCTGGTTTCATGGCGCCTGAATCAGGAGCGGTTGAAGTCGGGGGGCAAGAAATCACTTCGCTGAAAGAAACAGAAATGGCAGATTTCCGGCTGAAGAATTTCGGCTTCGTCTTTCAAAGCTTTCAATTGATGCCGGGGCTGAATGCCTTTGAGAACATTGAACTGCCGTTGAAGATAAAAGGCATGAAAGCGCCGGAGCGGAGAGCGGCGGTGGAAAAATTGGTGGCGGAAGTCGGTTTGTCAGAAGTCGCCGGGCATTACCCGAATGAGCTGTCAGGCGGCCAGCAGCAGCGCGTCAGCATTGCGCGCGCGTTGATCACCAATCCGCCGGTTATTCTGGCGGATGAACCTACCGGAAGCCTCGACTCTGAAACAGAACAGGAAATACTGGACTTGATCCGTACGCTTAACCGCGACCTAGGAGTAACATTCGTGATCATCACCCATGATGATGAAGTGGCAGGAATTGCCCATCGCCAGTATCAGCTGCATGATGGCAAATTGGTGAAAGGGGGACAGCGCCGTGCAATTTAAAGATCAGCTCGGGTTTATCGGGCAGCACATGAAACGCAATAAATTGCGGTTAACAATGACCATACTAGCGGCAACAATGGGCTGTGCTTTTCTGATTGTCCTGGCTTCGGTCGGATTCGGCCTTCACAAAACCTTGTCGGATGATATCTTGCAAAACCGTACAGTGACCAAAATTGAAGTGCCCGGCAAAGAAGAGTCGGACAGCGCGATAACGGCCCAAGAAGCTGAAGCGATGCGCGAAATTCCACACGTCAAAGCAGTAGCTGAACGGAGCCGGCCGCAGGCTGAAGGGGAGGCCCGCTTGGGTGAGCGCAGCGCATATGCTGATTTGGTATTTGTCCAATTTGGAAACGAAGAAAAGGCAGGGCTCGCTTTATCGGAAGGCGCGATGCCTTCAACGGAAGGGGAAGTGCTTGTAGGGTATCATTTTGCAAGCTCACTATTGATCCAGGAAGAACAGGCCAACGCTGCGGAAGGGGAAGAGTTGGCTGGTTTTGCCGGCAGCTTAATCGGCCAGACTTTTGAAATTGAGCTGAAGCCGTATGAAGGAGAAGGAGAGCCTGTTGTCTGGGAATTCACGGTAGCGGGAGTTACGGAAGAGCCGGCAAAAGACTGGATGATGGACAGCTCGATTTATGCAGATGAATCATGGAGCAAAACCATTGCGGAAGGCTTGGGAACCGAAGAGCCCCCGCGTGAAGTGCTCGTTTATGCGGACGAATTGCAGTATGTAGAAGGCATTACTGAAAAGCTGAAAAGAGACGGCTATTATGTCTATTCCGTTACGGAAGAGTTGGGTTCGATGAACATGTTCTTCACGCTATTGAAAGCAGGTTTGATTTTTGTCGGCACAATTGCAATTTTGATCGCTTCGATCGGGATTTTCAATACGATGACGATGGCTGTGACAGAGCGCACGCGTGAAATTGGCGTCATGAAAGCGATTGGCGCACAACCGAAATTGATTCAGCGTCTATTCCTTATGGAAAGTGCCGCAATCGGCATCATTGGCACCGTCCTGGCAATCATCATTGCCTATGGCATTAGCATGCTAGCGAACTGGCTAGTGCCGATGATTGTCATGAGCTCGCTTGGCGAAGAAGAGACGGGGGATTTCAACATCTTAATTTCCGTTATTCCGTGGCAGCTGGTCGCTATTTCAGCCGCCATCAGCATCGGGGTCGCTATGGTTTCAGGCTGGCGTCCGGCGCGCAAAGCGACGCAAATCGATGTGATTCAAGCCTTGCGCCAGGAATTGTAGGTGCTGCAGACGGGAAATGCAGCTGCTGCAAATAAATCAAGTTGTGTTGCATGTTACGAGCCATTTGCTGCAAGTGATTCCGGTTTGTCGCAGGTAAAGTGGCAGATTCCATAAGTAATTAAGAATTTCCCAAAAGCAATGCATCTGCATCCAAAAAAACCCGACCGATTCCATTGGAATCGGTCGGGTTTCTCATTCTATTCAACAATTTTGAAACTGATGGCGGCGTGGATATCGTAATCAGTCTTGTCCGCTTCTGGATTCCCGGTAAAAAAATTGGCCGACCCATCCACTTCGTAGAATCCTTCAGGAAACTGGCCGTCCATCACTTTTTTGATAAACTCCCGATACTCCTTCGGGTCTTCTTCCGAGTAGCCGCCACTTCCGCGGTAGTCTTCACGAAGCGGCTCTCCTTTAAAGAGTGTCGTCATGATTAGCGGTTCGTTCATGGGATAAGGGATTTCGAAATTTCGTGTTTTTTCGTGCAGGAGAAAATAGAATGGTGAAGCGGCGTGATAAATGTCGATGCTTTCCTGCTCTCCCGTATACTCCAATTCTGCATACATGCTGATTGGACCGCCCGCTTCGAACGTATCGCTCTCCGCGGTAAGGCGATAGATGAACTCGCCCTCCGTGGTTTCGGCAACAGGCATTGTCTTAGAGTCCTCGACCTTTGCGCCCGAGTTTCCCTGCGCACCGCATCCTGCCAATAACATAAAGCCGATCATTAAAAGAAACTGTGTTTTTCGCATTCGGCATCGCCCCTTTACTGTATAAGACGAAGCAGCCGGGAGAGCGTTACAAGGGAACTAGTTGGTGACGTCTTCTGGTCGGTAGCCGTCTTGCAGTTCATTGATCGACAAGCCGAACGTCATTTCGAGATGCGGGTAATCTTTGAATCGCCGCCAATCGCCTCCCCATGAAAACCCGAGCTCCTTGCCGATTGCGGCCACTTCGAACCAGTCGCTTCGGCCGTTGCCATTCGCATCGCGCTCAATGTCCCAAACGACGCCGCCGTTGCCGTCCCGCAAAGCAAAATCAATGGCAAGCCCGTAATTATGATACGAACCGCCGCCTTGCACTTGTGTCACAACATTGCCCGGAGCACTCCGCCCCTGGGCATGCAGACGGTCTTGTTCATCGCGCGAGCGGAACCCATCGGTGATGATGATGTCGATGCCGGCTGCTGAAGCCAGGCGAATGAGTTCGTCGCGCTTTTCTTCGATTATGGGATGCAAGCCCGAAGGCATCGGGCGTTGCTTTAATTCTTCGCGAAACTCCATTTCCCTTTGAATCCATATAAATGAAAAACCGCCAAGGACCAATAAAAAAAGAACGGAAAAAGCGGTTTTAAGCTGTTTCAATCGTTTCACCCCTCTTCTTTTATTGTACCAAAAATCGTCGCGAGGGTATCTGCTGAAAGTTTTTGATAGGATAGAGGAAAGACTGGAAAGGGGCAATGCAGGATGGTTATTGAATTGATGAAATCCCACGCGTCAGTGCGTGATTACAAAGACAAGCAATTGAGCCGGGAGGAGCTAAGCGAATTGATCGAGGCTGCCCAGCATGCGGCAACTTCTCATTTTGTGCAAGCGTATTCGATTGTTTGGGTGACGGACCGACACAAGCGCAAGAAGCTCGGCGAATTGTCCAAAAATGCGAAGCAAATGGAAGGCGCTGGAGCAGTGCTGTTGATGTGCGCTGATTACAACCGCTTGAAGCATGCAGCGGAACTGCAGGGCGGATCGATTGTCTTCGACCAAGCAGAAAACCTGATTGTCGCCGTGACGGACGTCGGGCTGCTGGCACAAAATCTGGCGCTTGCAGCGGAATCGAAAGGCTACGGCATCTGCTATATCGGCGGCGTGCGCAACAATATGGAAGCGATCAGCGACTTGGTCGGCTTGCCTGAAGGCGTTTTTCCTGTTTACGGGCTGACGCTCGGTGTGCCGAATGAAGCCAATGAAGTAAAGCCGCGTTTGCCAGTGGAAGCGATTTTGCATGAAAATGACTACGACGAAGCCAAATACAGCAGCTTATTGCCGGCATACGATGCCACTGTTCAGAACTATTACGAAGCGCGCAGCACGAACCAGAAACAAGCGACGTGGACGCAGCAGATGGCGCAGTTCCTGAGCAAGCCAAAGCGTCCGGACATCAAAGACGTGCTGGCGAAAAAAGGCTATCATTTTAAATGAGGGGGATACCTATGGAAATCGCGATTTTCGGTGCGACTGGCCGTGTCGGCGGACAGATTCTGAAGCAGGCCCTTGCTGATGGCCACGGCGTCAAAGCGCTCGTGCGCGCAAAAACACTACAAGCACATCCGAATTTAGAAATGATTGTCGGCGATGTGCGCAAATTTGAAGACGTCGAACGCGTGGTTGCCGGCACTGGAGCAGTTTTCAGTGCAATCGGAACCGACCGCACAACAACGCTTTCGGAAGCTGCACCATTGATTGCGGAGGCGATGGAAAAGCACGGCGTTCACCGCATCATTGCAATCGGCACAGCGGGCATCCTTGACAGCCGGCTGTCGCCGGGGTTGCTGCGCTATCAAGGCGGCGACTCCAACCGCAAATTGACGTTTGCGGCGGAAGAACACGAAAAGATGTACCGCGAGCTGGAAAAAAGCGCTTTGGACTGGACGGTCGTATGCCCGACCTACCTTCCGGACGGCGAAGCACGCGGCAATTACCGCACAGAAGAGGGGCTGCTTCCAGAAGGCGGCAAGGAGATCACGGTGGGTGACACGGCTGCTTTTGCCTATAGCTTGCTCGAGCATCCGGAATTCATGCGGCGCCGGGTAGGTCTTGCGTATTAAAGGGACAGTGAGGAGCTGGAACTTATGGTGAAATGGAGCGTCCGGCTGTTGCTGGCAGCTATCGCCTTGCTTTTGGCGGCAATTGCCGGTTTTATGATTTATGCACAATTCGATTATGGACCAAGTGCGGAACTCAAAGAACGCGTGGATGTTGATGCGCTCGAACGGGATGAATCCGGCCTTATTTTCCGGCCGGAAAAAACGAACGGCAAAGGTGTCATTTTGTACCAAGGAGCGAAAGTGGAAACTGCTGCATACGCCTATCTGGCTGAAAAATTGCAATCGGCAGGCTACACGGTATCCATACCGGACATGCCGCTGAAATTTCCAATCCTCGCTGCGGGCAAAGCTGACGAAGTGATCGCAGCCCATCCGGCAGTCGAAAAATGGTTTATCGGAGGCCATTCCCTTGGCGGTGTAGCCGCTGCCCAGTATGCTGAAGAACATCAGGACGAGCTCGGAGGCCTTTACTTTCTGGCGTCTTACCCAACCGGCGATTTTGCGTTGAGCGATTTGCCGATGCTGTCTGTGTCTGCGGAAAACGACGGCTTGACGGTTCCGCAAGACATCAAAGAGCGTCAGATGCTGTTCTCAGCCAACAGTGAATTTGTCGAGATAGCTGGAGGCAATCATGCCCAATTCGGCTTATACGGTGAGCAGGAAAACGATTTGCCTGCTGACATCGGCCCGTTTGAGCAGCAAGACCAGGTGGCCGAGGCTTTACTGGACTGGATGGCCAATAAATAAAGGGAACTGTTTTGCTAGGTTTGATTTTCAAGGCTGAATCCTTCTTGCGCACGCATAATGCCCATCGAAAAAGGGAATAAGGCAGTAAATGATATTTACTGGAGGGATTTCCATGACGGAGCTTTTGGACAAAGAACAAGTGCTGATGGCGTATTACGCCCAATATTACCGCGGTGCTTCATTAGACGAAGTGAAGGGGCTGGACGCCAAGCTTTCTGAAGGATTGGGCGAGGAGCACTACGCGGAATTGATGAAAGAATTGATCGATGAAGGCTTGGCCATCGGCATTGAAGAAGTGGAAAAGCGGGAACAGCAAGGTGTTCCTGCGCCTATGGCCACAAATGAAGGGATGCTCTACATAAACAACGTGTTGAATCTCCAGTCTGACGCAGTTGAAGAGCATCAGCTCGATTATCTCCAAAACCATCTGGAGACAAGCGGATTGGAATTGACGTTGGAACCCGTCAAAAGTTTTATCCTGGAAACCATAGATAAAGAAGCGGATGAAGAACCTAATTCCAATCGCCCTTGAATCGGAGCGCATAAAAAAACCGCCTTTCCACAAATGGAAGGCGGTTTTTGCGTTTACAGACCCAAGACGAAAAATGCCAGAAAGATGGTGAGTACGACGATTGTATTGGTAATCGCCGCGGTACGTTTGGAAACCGGTTCGTCAAGTGACGGGACCCGGTCAACTACTTTCATCAAGACGAAAATAAGGGCAGCGGTGAGCAATAAAGTCACCAAGAGATTCATATCATATACCCGGACATCGATAAAGCGGATCAAGACGACCGAGAAGGCGAGGACCATGCCGTTGACAAGATTTTTCCGTTTCATAAGAGCTCCTTTAATTCGTTTTCAAGAAAAGGTGTTGCGGAAAGCAGTCCAGTAAATTCCTTGTAACGCTGGAATTGGCCGGCCGCCGGTTTGCGTCCAGTTTTATAGGCACGGATCAAAATGTTCTTCGGGGTATGCTCAATATCGATAAACTCCATCAATTGCGTTTCATAGCCGACAAGCGACAGCAGTTCTGCGCGGATGGAATCAGTCGCTAGTGCGCTGAACCGCTCTTTGATCAAGCCGTGCTGGAGCATAAGCCCGAGTTCCGGCGCGTCGATTTGGCTGTTCAGTTCATGTTGGCAGCAAGGGACGCTTAAGATGACTTTGGCGTTCCACTTCACGGCACGCGATAAGGCCATATCCGTAGCCACATCGCAAGCGTGCAGCGTGACAACCATGTCCACAGCCGATTCCTCGTTGTAATCGTTGATGTCGCCGACCAAAAACTCAAGCTGGCTGTATGAAAGATCGTCGGCGATGCGCTGGCATTCTTCAATGACTTCCTTTTTCAAGTCAAGTCCGGTGACACGCAGGTCGAGCCCTTTTTCAACACGCAAATAATGATACAAGGCAAACGTCAAATACGATTTTCCGGAACCGAAATCGAGAATCCGCACCGCCCGGTCTTTTGGAAGGTGGTCAAGCGCATCATCGATAAACTCGATAAAGCGGTTGATTTGGCGGAACTTATCGTATTTTTGTTTTTTTACGGTGCCATCCGGGTTTTGGACGCCGAGGCGCACCAGGAATGGATAAGGGGTGCCGTCCTCAAGCAAATAGTGTTTTTTGCGGTTATGTGAAAGCTCAGCGGATTTTTCCGCCGTCCCTTCAGCTTTCCAGGAAACTTTGAACTTTTTCGACAATTGAAGTTGCACTTTTTCTGCCGTGAACTGTAAGAGTCCTTGCCGAAAATCTTCGAACAAAGATTCAAGTTTCGTTGCCGCTTCATCCACAGACAGGTTTTCATGCTTCAATATATGTTCATACTGATATTCGAATTGGATGAAGTATTGATTTTTGATTTCCACAGGCTTCAGTTTAATGCGTTTGATGTCATTTGATTTTAAGCGCGGCTGGCTGATTGTGCCGGCTACCAATTCTCTCCGGCTGATGCGGACTGACAATTGTTCGTTCATAGTTTGGATGTCCATTAGATTTCCTTTCGTTGCACATAATGCTTCCATTTTATCATGGCTGGCTGGAAAAGGGCGATTGGAGCGTTCAGCAAAGAGAGGGTTCCGCCAATCACATAATTTGGAATTTTGTGATAAAATCAGAAGTGGATTGAGAACGTTTACATAAAGGGGGAGTATGGAAATGGTTATTTTACAAAAGACGGTCGGCCAAGTCGTGCGCGAGCAAGCAGCGCTGCATCCTGACACAGAGGCGTATGTATATCCGGAGCATGGCATCCGGAAAACCTATAGGGAATTCGACGAAGAAACGGACCGCCTCGCAAAGGCATTCATGGGAATCGGCATCAGCAAAGGGGAGCACATTGCCATCTGGTCGGATAATAAGCGGCAATGGCTGCTGAGCCAATTTGCAACGGGCAAGATGGGCGGCGTACTTGTGACTGTCAACACAAGCTACCAGGCGAGTGAATTGGAATATTTGCTGAAGCAATCCGATGCGACGACCTTGATTTTAGGGGAAGAATTTAAAGGCTCGAATTATATCGACATTCTGAACACCGTATGCCCGGAGCTGAAGAAGGCTGAGAAAGGAGCAGTAGAGTGCAGCCGGCTGCCCCATTTCAAACGGGTCATCGTCATGTCCGAAAGGGGCTATCCCGGAATTTATACCTGGAGTGAGTTTGAAGCTTTCGCGAGCGGCGTTTCAGATGAAGAACTGAAAAGCCGATTCGAGTCGATGGAGCCGGATGACGTCATCAATATCCAATACACTTCCGGTACGACAGGCTTTCCAAAAGGTGTCATGCTGACGCACTTGAACGTCGTCAACAATGGAAAACTAGTCGGCGATACGATGAACCTGACTGAGAAAGATCGTCTGTGCATTCCGGTTCCATTCTTCCATTGCTTTGGCTGCGTTCTTGGAACGATGGCAGCGGTGACACACTCATCCACAATGGTCATTGCCGAACAATTTGAACCGAAAAAAGTGCTGCAGATGGTCCAGGATGAAAAATGCACGGCCCTTCACGGCGTACCGACGATGTTCATTGCCGAGCTCAACCATCCTGATTTTGAATCGTTTGATACCTCTTCCCTGCGTACAGGCATTATGGCCGGTTCGCCGTGCCCGATTGAAGTAATGAAGAAAGTGATCAGCGATATGGGAGCATCGGAAATCACCATTGCCTACGGCCAGACCGAGTCATCTCCAGTCATTACGCAGACGCGGGCTGACGATGACATCGAAAAACGGGTGGCGACTGTAGGCAAGCCTCATGCAGAAGTCGAAGTGAAGATTATCGATCCGGCAAGCGGCGAGAGCGTGACTGCCGGCGTCCCGGGAGAGCTTTGCACGAGAGGCTACCATATTATGAAAGGCTATTACCACAATGAGGAAGCGACCCGCAATGCCATCGACAGCGATGGGTGGCTACATACGGGCGATGTCGCAGTTGAAGACGAGGACGGTTATATTGCCATAACCGGACGCATGAAAGACATGGTCATCCGGGGAGGCGAGAACATTTACCCACGCGAAATCGAAGAATTCCTTTACCGCCATCCGGCTATCCAGGATGTCCAAGTCGTAGGGGTGCCGGATCAGAAGTACGGAGAAGAGCTGATGGCGTGGATCATCCTCAAGGAAGGCGAAAAACTTGATGCTGAGGAGCTGCGAGAATATTGCAGCGGCAAAATTTCCCGCCATAAGATACCGCGCTACTTTGAATTCACGAAGGATTATCCGATGACAGCATCCGGCAAAATCCAGAAATTCAAGCTGCGGGAGCAAGCGGCTGAACTCAGTCGGAGAACAGGAGTGTGAATTTGAGCAGGAAAACGGGAGAGCATTTCCGGGTTTTCCTGCTTTTTTAATTCAGATAGGAAAGGTCGTTGTTTAAAGAAAGCTAAGTCGGGGGTAAACAATATTTAAGGAAAGCAAAGAATTCGCATATTTTGGTTTATCAGGCGGACTCGGCTAGGGTCTGCCTGTAATTATTCTAGTGGACAAAGGAGCTGGAGGCTGTGGAATGGCTCAGCTTATTATTTGTAATCGGTTTTGTATTTATACATATATTTTCAAAGAAGTTGAAGCTCATGAAAGTCTTGCCGCGAAGCCGATTTCTGTCGATTGCGGGAGGAATATCCGTGGCTTATGTTTTTCTGCACTTGCTTCCAGAACTCGGTGTTTTTCAGGATGAGTTGGAAGGCAAAGTCGGAAATGAAGGATGGAGCTTTTTAGAAAGCCATATTTACGTGGTCGCCATGCTTGGGCTCATCATCTTTTATGGACTGGAACAGATGGTGAAATCTTCTAAGCGGCGGCAGGCTGACATCCGCGAAGAAGGGGTGGAAGCCGGAGTGTTTTGGGTTCATATCGGTTCGTTCACACTTTACAATGCCTTGATCGGCTATTTGCTGATCCGTGAACATTACGATTCTGCTTGGGGCATGCTGTTCTTTTTCATCGCAATGGGCGTCCACTTTATCACGAATGATAAAGGGCTGCGGGCGGCGCATAAAGAAGAATACGATAAATACGGACGATGGCTTCTGGCCGCTGCGATCCTGATTGGATGGGTTTTCGGCCTGTTATCGGAAGTCAGCGAATTGACGGTGTCGATTCTCACTGCGCTGCTTGCAGGCGGTATTATTCTCAACGTCATGAAAGAAGAATTGCCGGAAGATCGTGAAAGCAGTTTCGTTTCTTTTTGCTTAGGTATAATTGGTTATTCTGTTTTGTTATTGATATTATGAATAATTTACTGCTAATTAATAGCGTTCAATATTAATTTTTGATATGATTGCTTGATGAATGTATGTATAAAGAACGACTTTTCCAACTACAATGAGCTGGGGTGTTATCGGTGATTTCAAATGAAGAAAAAATAGTTTTTGAATACGAACTGAATAAGCTTAGCCATGAGTATCGGAAATGTGCCAATGACTTTGTGAAATCGCAGATCAGAGAAGATATCACATTTTTGTATGCCGTTCTTGAAAGACCGCCAGGATACGAATCCACAAAAAAATAAATCATGTTTTGAAAGCCGCTGGGATGTCCAGCGGCTTTTTTCGTGTTTTGGTGAAAAATCGGCAGTTTGTGAACGCTGCTGTAACAAAGTGGAGAATTATCTCTTAGAGCCGTGCGCGGGGAACGGCAACACAGGACAGTTGCTTTATAATAGAGGCATGGGCAATCGAAAGGGAGAATGGGACAATGGAGTTGAAACAGCTCGCATTTGAACAGAAAAAATGGATGGTTCTGCTTACGGCAGCATCAATTGCCAAAGGAGCGTCAATGGTCGGGCAAGCATTGTTTTTTGTGCTTGCCGTCAATGGCGTTTTTCTTGAAGATGCTGCGTTCGCAGAAATCACACCTTATTTATATGGGTTATTGGGCGCCATTTTGCTGCGCGCCTTCTGTGGCTACGCAATTGGCCGTGCAGGAGTCGAGTTTTCGGCTAAAGTGAAATTGAAGCTGCGCCGGCAACTGATTTCTTCGTTTGCAGCAGATCCGCTATTGGCTTCGGAGCATGGCCAGTCGGGCCGGAAAGTGAGTTTGCTCATGGACGCAGTCGATGAAGTAGACGGCTATTTCAGCAAATATATCCCACAAATGATTCAAACTTATATCATTCCGATCATGCTGCTTGCGGTCATTTTTTACCAGCATTGGATAACGGGGCTGATCATTTTAGTAACAGCACCGTTTATCCCGGTATTCATGGCGCTCGTGGGAATCCGCACAAAAGAAAAAGCGGATGAACAAATGGAAAAGCTCGGACAATTCTCAGGAACGTTTTTGGACGTTCTTCAAGGCCTCACTACATTGAAACTGATGGGACAGGCGGACCGCCAACAAGAAACCATCAAAAAGAGCAGTCTTGATTTCCGGGATTCCACGATGGAAGTGCTGAAATCCGCATTTTTGTCTTCTTTGATGCTGGAATATATTTCGATGTTGAGCATGGGAATCATCGCACTTGAAATCGGGCTGCGCCTTGTTGTATTCGACAGCCTGACTTTCTTTACAGCGTTTTTCGTCATGATTCTCGTGCCGGATTTTTTCAATATGCTGAAAGATTTCGGGAGTGCGTTCCATACTGGCAGAAGCAGTGCGGCTGCGGCTGGCGGGTTATCGGAGGAATTAACGAAAAAGACCGAACCGGTCCGCTTCGGCAACACTGAATTGGCACAAGGCCCCGGTGTGTTGGAACTGGATGATTTGGAATTCCGGTACGGCAGTGGATTTTCTCTTGGTCCCGCCACACTGCAGATTCCAGCGTTCAGCAATGTCGCTTTTATCGGTAAAAGCGGGTCGGGCAAAACAACACTGCTGCATGCGATAGCCGGTTTGCTGCCGCTGACTGGCGGCCGCCTGCTGGTGAATGGAATGGATAGGCAAAACATATCAGAGCAGTCTTGGTTCAGCCAAATGAGTTATATTTCCCAAAATCCGTATTTATTCGCCGGATCCATCAAAGAGAACATCGCTTTGGGCGCAGGAAGGAATGTGGCCGATGAAGAAATTATGGCAGCTGCAAAACAAGCGGGAATCGCTGAGATGGTCCTGTCTTTGAAACAAGGACTCGATACCCCGGTAGGCGAAGCGGGCAGAGGCTTGTCCGGAGGGGAGAAACAGCGCATCGCTTTGGCGCGTGCATTCCTAAAGCAGCCGTCCCTCATATTATTCGATGAACCGACAACTGGGCTGGACTTGAAAACCGAACGGATTTTACAAGAATCCATGGCTGAGCTCGGCAAACGGGCTACTGTATTGACCGTCGCCCACAGGCTCCACACGATCAAAAAGGCGGATATGATTATCGTTCTTGATAACGGAAAACTTGCTGGAGCCGGCTCGCATACGGAATTATTGAGTTCTGAGCCTCTGTACCGGAATATGATCGAAGCGCAACTTGGAGGTGTCCTGCAATGAGCGGATTGAAACAAATGATCCTTTTGACGCTCCGCGAAAAAAGAGATGTGACGCTCGCGGTATTCTTCGGCTTTCTGGCAGGCGTTGCAGGAGTCGCGCTTCTGGCTTCCAGCGGCTACTTGATTTCGCGTGCGGCTTTGACTTCGCAGATGACGATTTTAATCGTCATGGGTGCCTGCTTAAAACTGTTCGGATTGGCTTCTGCTTTGAGTCGCTACGCGGAAAGGTTGTTTTCCCATCGTGCAACGTTCACGATGCTCAGCAATTTGCGTTCGTCCTTTTTTGAAAAACTATCGCCGTTGGCACCAGGCATTTTTAGCCAGTACCGGAGCGGTGATTTGCTGGCGCGCATTGTCGGCGATGTTGAGAGCCTGCAGAATTTTCTGCTGCGCGTCCTGTACCCGCCAATTGTACTGCTTCTTGTATTTCTCAGCACGATTTTCTTTAGCGCCTTTTTCTCTATTGGAATCGCAGCGGTCATTGCTATCGGTGCATTCTTGACGGTTTTTGCGGTGCCGGCGTTCTTTGCACTGCGGCAACGGACTATCAATAATGCTGCACGGGCAAGCCGCGCTGCGCTTTCAACAGAATCGGCCGAGCTGTTATATGGCTTTCGCGATTTGAAGATCCACCAACGGCTTGAACAAAAGCAACAGCAGCTAGAGGATTTCTCAGGTCATTATGGAGGCCAGCAGCGCAAAGAGGGGCTTGAAGAAAACCTGAGCCAGTCGGTGAATGGATTGGTTGCACTCCTCGCGTCATTTTTTGTACTGGGCCTCGGCGCGTATTTTGTAGCGGCAGGCGAATTGGATGGTTTATACCTCGCCATGCTGGTGATGATTTCGTTGGGGGCATTTGAGAATGTCTCGCCGATGGCGGCATTTCCGGCTCATTTCGAAGAAAACCGCAAAGCGGCCAGCCGTCTGAATGAAGTTGCGCCAGCCGCGCCCGTCTTGAAAGGGACAGAGCCGCCGCCGGAATGGCCGTTTGATCTCACATTGGACAACATTAACTTCACTTACAGGGGGGAAGAACGCGCGGCTTTAAGTGGCATCTCACTGCAAATTTCGCCGGGTACGAAAACAGCAATCGTGGGCCCGAGCGGTTCAGGTAAGTCGACGCTTCTTCAGCTCCTATTGAATATCTTAGAGCCGGACGAAGGAACGATTCGCCTTGGCGGACGTGCGCTTGGAAAACTAGACCAAGAAGAAGTATGGAAAAGCATGAATGTCGTGCTCCAGGAAAACCATTTCTTTTTTGGGACGATTAAGAGCAACTTGCTGATTGCCAATGAATCGGCGTCCGATGGACAATTGGAATCGGCGCTGTCGCAGGTTCAGCTGGATGAATTGGCGCTGTCGATGAAAGTCGGAGAAAAGGGGCAAAACTTATCGGGCGGCCAAAAGCAACGCTTGGCTATTGCCCGGGCAATAATTCGGAAAAAGCCGCTCTGGCTGCTTGATGAACCGGTTTCATCGGTAGACAGCGTCACTGCCCAAGCCATTTATTCGGAACTTTTCAGCCGCGGCAAAGGCGAGTCTTTCATCGTCGTGAGCCACGATTTAGCTGCCCTTAGCCAGATGGATCAGATCATTGTCATGGACAACGGAAGGATTGTTGAAAGCGGGACATATAGCGACTTGATGCGGAAAAAAGCTTATTTCTATGAATTGAAACAAATTGAAAGGGATGTTTTTGCCTGAAAAAGGCATGCCGCGTGTGACCAGCGGCATGCCTTTTCCTTATTTCTGAAACAAATTCCGATCTTTTTGCTCCTGTTCCCATTTCATCTTTTCAAATTCTCAGCGCAGCTTCTCAGTTTCCAGGATGAAATTTTCGTGTTTAATTTTTTTGAGTTCCTGCTCTTCCCCGATTCATTGATTTTTCATTTCGGCGTGTTTGAGCCAGTAGGAACCGATACTAGCGACTAGAGGGATTGAAAAGATTATGATGATTGTTAGCGTGCCGGTCACGGAAAACTCCTTTTTCCAATATTTCTTCTTAGCCCAAGTGGAATGCATTTGCAAAAAAGCAGAAAGTCAGATTTGCGAAATACATGACAAGTGTCATGTAGGAAACAGGCGTTTATGACTTATTTGTCAGGTGCAGAATCTTTATGATTAGGATAATAAGTTATCCAGCCGCTTGAGCATGGATAGTAGGAGGAAGAATATGAGCAGAGAAAAAACAGCACAATTGCGAAAATTCATCGCCCCTTTTGAAGGGTCAGACGTAAAAGCAAGTGTACGTCAAATAATGAACACCATTCCGCCATTCATCATTTCATGGGTTTTGGCTTACTTGACATTGGATATCTCGATTTGGTTGACAGTCGGATTCTCAGCTATCGCGGCCGGATTCGTTATCCGCACATTCATCATTTTCCATGACTGCACACACGGATCATTCTTCAAAAACAAAAAAGCGAACGCTGTAGTCGGTACGATTACGGGCATTCTGACGCTTTTCGCTTATGAAAAATGGAAACGCGAGCACTCTATCCACCATGCTTCAAGCGGAAACCTCGACAAACGCGGCGTCGGCGATATTTGGGTCATGACAATCGAAGAGTACGTCGAAGCTTCAAAGTGGGTACGTTTCAAGTACCGCATGTACCGCAACCCATTGGTAATGTTCGGTATTGGACCACTATTCCTAGTCTTAATTTCCAGCCGTTTCAACCGCAAAGATGCACGCAAAAAAGAACGCAATAACACGTATTTGATCAACATCTCCCTAGTCGTTATCTACTCATTGCTTATCTGGGCAATCGGTTGGCAGGCATTTGTGATCGTTCAAGGATTAACAATGTTTATTGCAGGAGCATTGGGCATTTGGTTGTTCTATGTACAGCACACATTCGAAGATTCGTATTTTGAAGATGAAAGCGAATGGGATTACGTGAAAGCGGCTGTAGAAGGAAGTTCATATTACAAACTTCCAAAAGTGCTTCAATGGGTAACTGGCAACATCGGTTTCCATCATGTGCACCATCTAAGCCCGCGTGTTCCGAACTACAATTTGGAAAAAGCGCATGAATCCACTCCGCCGCTTCAACAAGCGACAACAATTACAATCAAATCAAGCCTTAAATCATTGCGCTTTAAATTATATGATGCAAAAAACAAAACATTTGTCACTTTCGGTGACATCAAGCATTTGCTGAACGAAAACAAAATTGCAGCTTAATCACTTAAAGAAAAAACCATTCTGATGAATGGTTTTTTCTTTTTTCCATTATTTGATATGATAAAGAATAATAGTGAATCGAGGGGCGAGATTATGCAAAGCTGGTACCAAATATTTCCGAAAAACCCATGGCTCAGCTTATATGCCTGGGTAATCTTCTGTATCTTGCCATTCTTTTTCATCTTTCGTTCTTCATCGCCGCTGGAAATTACATTGGGGATCCTGTTGTTAGGGTTGTTCTTTTTGTCGTATCGGCTGTCATTCAACTCGAAAACCGGATTCATGTATGTGTGGATTGGCGCTGAAATAGCGATTAACATTGGCATGATCTTTATGTTCGGTTATGTGTATCTGGCTATTTTCCTGGCGTTTTTTGTCGGCAATATCCGTAACAAAGTCGGATTCTTCATTGTTTACGGCATTCATATCGGGACCACCATCCTGGCGGTGACAATCGGGATTATACTACACGAAGCGCTCTACACCGCTCAATTGCCCTTTATTGTTTTGAGTATTTTGGGGATTATCCTGCTGCCATTCAACACCTACAACCGTCATAAGCGTGAAAAGCTGGAAGGCCAGTTGGAAGATGCCAACAAACGGATTTCCCAATTGATTGTCATCGAAGAGCGTGAGCGGATAGCCCGCGACCTGCACGATACGCTTGGGCAGAAACTGTCGCTTATTGGGCTCAAAAGTGATCTTGCCGGAAAGTTGATGCAGCGGAATCCCGAAGCTGCGATGAATGAAATCAATGATATCCGCCAAACTGCGCGAACAGCTTTGAAAGAAGTGCGAGAACTGGTATCGGGTATGCGGGGCACGAAGCTTGAAGACGAGTTGCTGCGGATCCAGCAGATCCTGAAAGCGGCAGATATCGATTTTGTATTGCACGGAAATTCCAAGCTTCACAACACGCCGCCATTGGTGGAGAATGTCCTGAGCATGTGTCTGAAGGAAGCGGTGACGAATGTCGTCAAACACAGCAGCGCAAGCCGTTGCAGCATCCTGGTCAAGCAGAATGCGCAAGAAATCCTGGTGCAGGTCCAGGATGACGGCGTCGGCATCGAAGGCGCTCATTGGAACCATGGAAATGGCATCGCCGGAATGCGCGAACGCCTGGAATTCGTCAATGGCAGCGTGGAAATCAAGAAGGCGGATGGCGTCACTTTGAACATCCGTGTTCCGAATGTCATTCTTTATCAGAAGCCGAAGGAGGAATTGGTGTGATACGGATCGTATTGGCAGAGGATCAGCGCATGATGCTCGGAGCGCTCGGGTCATTGCTCGACCTTGAAGAAGATATGGAAGTCGTGGGAAAAGCTACGAACGGTGAAGAGACGATTGAGCTGGTCAAAAAGCTGCAGCCCGATATCGTCATCACAGACATCGAAATGCCCGTCAAGAGCGGGCTGGATGCTGCAGAGGCGCTGAAAGACGAGCCATGCAAAATAATTATCTTGACGACGTTTGCCCGCTCCGGCTATTTTGAACGGGCACGGAAAGCAGGGGTCAGCGGCTATTTGCTGAAAGACAGCCCGAGTGAAGACTTGGCTGCCTCAATCCGTACGATTATGGAGGGGCGCCGTATTTACGCGCCGGAACTGGTCGACCTTGCATATGCGGATGCGAATCCGCTGACAGAAAGGGAAAATCAGGTCATGGAATTGATTGCAGAAGGCAGAAGCACCAAAGAGATTGCAAAAGAATTGTTTATCACCACTGGCACTGTTCGAAATTACATTTCAACGATTTTGGATAAGCTGGAAGTAGGGAACCGCATCGAAGCCATTTCCCGTTTCAAGGAAAAGGGCTGGTTTAAATAAGAAATCCGCTGCCTATGAAGGCAGCGGATTTTTCGTTAGGTTTCGTATAATTTCTCTTCGAGGGAACCATCTTTCGTATAAATGTGCAGTTCACCGTGGTGCTTGTTGGCGTATCGTTTCGCTTCGCCCATCAGGTCCTCTTTGGTGTCTTCGATCAAAAGCGCCTTTTTACTGTCTTTTTTCTTAAGCTGCCAACCTTCGTCATGAGCCCTGATCTCAAAAACAACCTTCTCTTCTCCGCCTTCGACGCTCTTCCGTGCCTGGTCCATGGCAATCGGAATCGCGCGTCCTTCTTCGTAGCCTTCTCTTAAAAGGGCGTTCGCTATTTCAATGGCTTTGTTCCGCACATCGGCATTCAAGTTTTTGAATGAATCCGGGTAATCGTTTTTATCCCACGGCATGGCTATCGCCTCCTTGGCTATAATTTCCCCATTTTCAGCAACGTCAAAACAAAATTCTGCTGTTAATAAATTTAGAAAATGATAAACTATAGACGAAAGGAGAGATGGAATATGTCAGATACTACGTATCAAATCATTGCTTTGGCTATTTATATGGCTCTAATGCTGTGGATCGGTTATTATTCTTACAAAAAGACAGTGAATTTGACAGATTACATGCTTGGCGGACGCGGCCTTGGCGCAGCGGTCGGTGCTTTGAGCGCCGGCGCGGCAGACATGTCTGGATGGCTTTTGATGGGCTTGCCCGGTGCCATCTATGTCAGCGGTCTAGTGGAAGGGTGGATTGCCATTGGCCTAGTTATAGGTGCTTACTTAAATTGGTTTTTCGTTGCTCCACGACTGCGAATTTATTCATTCGTTACAAGCGATTCAATCACGATTCCGAGTTTTCTTGAAAACCGCCTGAAAGACACTTCGCGTTTGCTGCGGATTGTTTCAGGCATCATCATTCTTGTGTTCTTCACGTTTTACGTGTCGTCCGGAATGGTTGCAGGAGGAGTTTTCTTTGAGAGTTCTTTCGGCCTTGACTACCACCTTGGCCTGCTGATCGTCTCAGGGGTTGTCGTTGCCTATACTTTGTTCGGAGGGTTTCTAGCAGTTAGCTACACGGACTTTGTACAGGGCTTAATGATGTTCCTGGCACTGATTGCGGTTCCGATCATCGGCGTTTTCAAAACAGGCGGCTTTGCGGAAACGGCGGATACAATCCGCTCGGTGGATCCGGCAATGCTCAGTCTGACAGGCGCGTCGCTTATCGGAATCATTTCTGCTGCTGCTTGGGGGCTGGGTTATTTCGGCCAGCCGCATATCATCGTCCGTTTTATGGCAATTGGTTCTTTGAAAGAAGTTCGACAGGCTCGCCGCATCGGTATCAGCTGGATGATTTTAAGCTTAATCGGCGCTGTTTCGACTGCTTTAGTCGGTATTGCGTATTTCCAACAAAACCCGGATGCAACATTGGTTGATCCGGAAGGCGTCTTCATCGTCTTGGGCCAAATTTTCTTCCATCCATTGATTGCCGGCTTTATGCTGGCCGCCGTACTTGCGGCAATCATGAGCACTATTTCTTCCCAGTTGATTGTAACTTCTTCTGCATTAGTAGAAGATTTATACAAAATCGCTTTTAAGAAAGTCGCTTCTGATAAAAAATACGTTTTATTGGGCCGTCTTGCGGTCTTAGCCATCTCCTTAATAGCAGGTTTCCTTGCTTGGGAGCAGAATAACACGATATTGGATTTGGTTGCTTATGCATGGGCCGGATTTGGAGCCGCGTTCGGGCCGATTATCCTGTTATCATTATTCTGGCGCAAGCTGACTACATGGGGCGCACTTTCCGGAATGATTGTCGGAGCCTTGACCGTTATTATTTGGGATATGCTAGATGCGGAATTTGCCGTTAATCTATATGAAATTATTCCAGGATTCTTCTTGTGTGCTATTGTTGCAGTCGCTGTAAGTTTGGCGACATACAAAGAAAATGCTGAAATTGATGAAGAATTCAATGAAACTGAACGCCTTATCAAAGAAAAACCTGTTAAATAATAATATTTGCAAAGCTCCAGCCTTTATAAAAGAAGGCTGGAGCTTTTGTTTTCTTTTGATTTTTGGATATAGTTTTAAGAAGGATAATGAAAAAGAGGTGGAACAATGTTTTTAGATCATATTGTGCATTTTACGAGGAGTGAGCCTACAAAAGCTGTCGAAGCATGGGAGTCTTACGGTTTCCATGCTGCGCCCGGTGGACAGCATATCCAGTGGGGCACCCACAACGCGCTGTTTTATATGAAGGATTGCTACATCGAATGGCTTGCGCTGGCGGATCGTTCGGTTGCCGAGCGGGCCGACCATCCGTTGACAAAACTGCTGTTGCATGACGGGGAAGGGTTCGGGACGATTTGCTTAAGGACTGATGATATTGTCAGCCTAAACAAGCGGCTCCGGGAAGAAGGATTTGAAACGACAGGCGTATTGGATGCGGAACGCAAAACTGGAACCGGAGAAACCATCCGTTGGAAAATGCTCTTTATCGAACAAGAAGTTTCAGACGCTTTTCCGGCCCCGTTTTTCATCGAGTGGCAGCAAAGCGACAGGGAGCGGTATGAAGCATTGCGGGAAAGGAATGCCATCAGATCTGCCAATGAAAAGCTCCATGTCGAAGTTTGTATTTTCGGTGTTCATGATGTTCCGGAAAGCGAGAGGCTGTTCCGCAAAATCCTGCAAGGCAAGCTGAAAGCGGCGAATTGCCGCTTTGAGTTCCGTGAAACAGCAAGCAACAAAGAACGCTTGGAAGAAGTGCGCCTTGTCGGTGGCACAAAACGCATCGTTTTTGAAGAAGGGGTTTATTGCGTTCCGGAGAACGGGAATATATGATAAGAGAAGCACAGCAAAAGTGAACGGAATGTATGGCATTAAAAGAAGAGTGGAAACTCTTCTTTTTGTCATAAAGGGAAAGAGTTCCGCAGGCTGAGGAGGAAAACGAATGGATACATTGATTGAAAAAGCGATTCTTGTGGGAGTTCAGCTGCAGCAGGATCTCCATTTTGAGTATGAAATGGAAGAACTGCGCAATTTAGCGGAAGCCTGCGAGGTTGAAGTGGTGGGGGAAGTGATGCAGAATTTAGATCGCATCCATCCCGCTACTTATGTAGGAAAAGGGAAAGTCGAAGAAATCAAAGCGTTTTATGAAGAAGCAGAAGCAAACCTCATCATTTTTAATGATGAATTGTCGCCATCGCAAATCCGCAATCTTGAAGAAGAACTGGAATGCAAAGTCATTGACCGAACAATGCTCATCCTGGATATTTTCTCGCGCCGCGCAAAAACTCGCGAAGCACAGGTGCAGGTCGAATTGGCTCAGTTGCAATACATGCTCCCGCGCCTTGTCGGCTTGCGTGCCTCGCTTGGACGCCAAGGAGGAGGCAGCAGCGGCGGCTTTTCAAATAGGGGTGCCGGTGAAACAAAATTGGAGCTTGATCGCCGTAAAATCGAAGACCAGTTATCGAAACTCCATAAAGAATTGGAGCACATCCGCGCACAGCGCGAAACGCAGCGCAAACAGCGGACCCGCACAGGTACGCCGGTCGTTTCGCTAGTCGGCTACACAAATGCCGGCAAATCGACGATCATGAATGGTTTATTGGCAAAAACGGGCCAGGGCGAAGAGAAAAAAGTGTTTGAAAAAGACATGCTGTTTGCCACGCTCGATACGTCGGTAAGAAAAATCGTGCTAGAAGACAATAAGCATTTTCTGTTGTCGGATACAGTAGGCTTTGTCAGCAAGCTGCCGCACCATCTGGTGAAAGCTTTCCGCTCAACGCTGGAAGAGGCACGCAACTCGGATTTGCTATTGCATGTCGTTGATGTGTCGAATGACGAATACCGCCACATGATGGATGTCACAAACGCCACTTTGCATGAAGTCGGCGTGGAAAATATACCGACGCTGTTTATTTATAACAAGTCGGACTTGGCGGGTGTCCCTTATCCGAAAATCAGCGGCGACGGGCTTTGGATGTCCGCTAAAGAAGGCGAAGGACTGGATGAACTGCTAGAGAAAATCAAGGGGCATATTTTTGCCGGGCATGTAACATGCCGGATGCTCATTCCTTTTGACAGAGGGGACATCGTTGCTTATTTGAGCGATTCAGCTACCATACTGGATACTGAATACGAAGAAAATGGCACAGTCATCAAAGTAGAACTTGGCAGCGTGGATTATGACCGCTTCCAAGAATTCGTCATCGGAAAATAAATAAAAGGAGCACCCGCCAGCATTGGCAGGTGCTCCTTTTTGTTTTCAGGTTTTCAAGAAGAAAAGAATCGTTAATTTTGAAATTGAATGCGGTGAAGATTGGCGAAAATGCCGTTTTGCTCAAGCAGCTCGCTGTAGCCGCCTTGTTCCGCGATGCCGTCTTCGGTGACAACGATCACACGGTCTGCGTCACGGATGGTAGCCAGGCGATGCGCGATGATGAGTGTCGTACGGTTTTCCGCAAGTTCGGCGAGTGCTTCTTGAATGATGCGTTCCGTTTCCGTGTCGAGTGCGGACGTCGCTTCGTCCAAAATCAGGATCGGCGGATTTTTCAGGAACATGCGGGCAATGGCTAAGCGCTGCTTTTGGCCGCCTGACAATTTCAAGCCGCGTTCACCGATCTGCGTTTCATAGCCGTCCGGTAATTTGCGGACGAAGTCTTCCAGATGGGCTTTTCTCGCTGCAGCCAGAATTTCTTCTTCGCTGGCATTGCGTTTTCCGTAAGCGATGTTTTCGCGGATGGTACCGGTGAATAAGAAGACATCCTGCTGCACGATGCCGATATTCGAACGCAGTGAATGCATCGTCATGTCGCGGATATCAATATTGTCGATGGTGATGCTGCCTTCTTGAATGTCGTAAAAGCGCGGGATCAACGAGCAGATCGTCGTCTTGCCGGCACCGGATGGCCCGACAAATGCGACGGTTTCGCCGGATCGCACGGACAAATCGATGCCGTTCAACACGCTTTTATGGCCATCGTAAGCGAAATGGACATCTTCGAAAAGAATATTGCCTTTTAATCCGCTGACTTCGATAGCGTCGGGGCGGTCCAAAATCTCGGGTTCTTGCTCCATCAATTCCTGGAAGCGGCCAAAGCCGGCCATCCCTTTCGGATAAAGCTCCAGCAATGCGCTGATTTTATCAATCGGTTTGATCAGTACATTGAGAAACAGCACGAAGCTGACCAATTCCCCGTAGGACAATTCGTTTTGGTAATTAAGCCAAGCTCCATAGACGAGAACCAGCAGTGTCAAAAGGCGGGTCATCATATAGATGCTTGAATGCGTTGCGGCCATGACTTTATAGGCGACAATCTTTGCGACCCGGAAGCGGCCGTTGTCTTTTTTGAAACGGCTGATTTCGAATTCTTCATTGGTGAAAGACTGAACGACGCGGGCGCCGGAAACGCTGTCCTCTACCCGTCCATTGACATCAGCGATTTTCCCGTACATGCTGCTCCAGGCGCCGTTCATCTTGATGTTGCAGTATGTGATGAGCCAAATCAAGAACGGAATAACGATCAGCGTGACCAAAGCGAGTTTCGGATTGATCCAGAACATGATGCCGAATGCACCGAAAAATGTCATGATGGCAATGAAAAAATCTTCAGGGCCATGGTGGGCGAGTTCGCCGATATCGAACAAATCGTTGGTGATGCGGCTCATAACATGGCCGGTCTTGGTGTTGTCGAAAAAGCGGAAAGACTGCCGCTGCACATGCGTGAATAATTCCTCGCGCATATCTGTTTCGATATTGATGCCGAGTACGTGGCCGAGGTAACTGACGACGAATTGCAGGAACGTGCTAAGCAGGAACACCGCGAGCAGCAGGACGCTGACTGTTACAACCGTATTCCATTCACCGCTTGGCAACAGGTCGTCGATGAACCATTGGACAGCGACAGGAAAAGCCAATTCCAGAATGGCGACAATGACTGCGCTCGTGAAATCGACGATGAAAAGCCGTCTATGCGGTTTATAATACTTGAAAAATTGCTTTAATCTCATTGATGGACCACCTCGGAAATTTTGTCATAAGGAAAAGTATAAGCCAATTCAAGCGAATAAACGACATTTATTTCGTTTTCTGAAGTAATTGTCGTTTTTTTCATCTTATTGATACTGCGCAAAATAGCCTCGCTTGCCGCGGATGTTCTTCCCGGCTTATTGCGGGAGTCAAGGAGGTGCCGAATACTTTTGGCACCTCCTTTGCGACGAGCTTGCGCAGGAGCAACGCACTTTCATGTTTCGAAGCTAGCGAAGCGATGCAACGGTCTTTCATGTCCCGAAGCTAGCGTAGCGATGCAGGGACAGAGACAGGGACAGAAACAATCGTCTTTGCTCTGCCCAAAGCGTCCGGAGTGAATGTAGATAGCTAGTTCTATGATAAATTTTAAATGAAAATAATTCTCAATTAACTATTGATTGTTCTTTTCCTCATGATATACTAAAAAGGTTGGTAAGTGATAATGATTATCATTCTTACTGAGATTTTAATTATCTAAGATGAGGGGCAGTTATGAAGAAACGTATTTTAATACCCATATTGATCATACTGTCATTCGTCTCTCTATTTGTCGGGGTCAGCTCTATCAGCCCGATTGATTTGCTGAACTTTCAGTCGGAGGAAACGCAGATATTTCTGATCAGCCGCCTGCCGCGGCTGGTTGCGATTTTATTGGCGGGCGCTGGGATGAGCATGGCAGGGCTAATCATGCAGCAATTGAGCCGCAATAAATTCGTTTCCCCGACGACGGCCGGGACGCTCGACGCCACAAGGCTTGGAATTTTGGTGTCGATGCTTATGTTCGCCAATGCCAGCATGCTGGAAAAGATGGTTGTGGCGTTCGCTTTTGCACTTGCCGGGACATTCCTTTTCATGCAGATTTTGGACCGCATCAAGTTCAAGGATGCGATTTTCATCCCGCTTGTCGGGTTGATGTTCGGCAACATTCTGTCTTCGATCACCACCTTTTTCGCTTACCGGGCGGATGTCATCCAGAACATGTCGGCTTGGCTGCAAGGCGATTTTTCCATGATCATGAAAGGCAGCTACGAATTGCTCTACATCAGCGTGCCTGTTTTCATCATCGCCTATATTTATGCCAACCGCTTTACGGTCGCCGGCATGGGGGAGGATTTTTCCAAGAACCTCGGCTTGAAATACCGCAGCGTCGTTAATGTCGGCCTGGTGCTGGTTGCGCTGATTACGGCGACAGTCGTGCTGACGGTCGGCATGATCCCGTTTCTCGGGCTCATCATCCCGAACATCGTCTCCATTTTCAAAGGGGACCACTTGCAAAAGACATTGCCCCATACTGCGATGCTCGGTGCGATTTTCTTATTGCTCTGTGACATTTTGGGCAGGGTGCTCATTTATCCGTACGAAATCTCGATCAGCTTGATGGTTGGCGTCATCGGCAGCGCCATTTTCCTGTTCCTGTTGTTTAGGAGGAGGGCATATGCGTAACGTACATAAAATGATTTTATTGGCCGGCTTGGCTTTGGCGGCATGCTCGTTGTATTTATTCCACGACTTGAACGGCAGTTTCGATTATGCGCTGCCGCGGCGCGGAGTCAAGGTCTTTGCGATGGTGTTGACGGGTGTGGCGATCGCTTATGCAACGGTCGTGTTCCAGACCATCACCCATAACCGCATTTTGACGCCGAGTGTGATGGGCCTCGATTCGCTGTATATGCTGCTGCAGACTTTGCTGATTTTCTTTCTTGGCTCCGACCACGTGACGATTCTCAACAAACAAGTGAATTTCCTGTTGTCGATTGCAGTCATGGTGGTCTTCGCGTTGCTGTTCTACCGATTGCTGTTTAAAAAAGGCAACCAGCCCATCTATTTCCTGCTGCTGATCGGCATCATCTTCGGGACGTTCTTTTCCAGCATTTCCACGTTTCTGCAAGTGCTGATCGACCCCAATGAATTCCAGATGGTCCAAGACCGGATGTTTGCCAGCTTCAATAACGTCAACGCGGACCTCGTTTGGACTTCACTTGCTTTTGTCGCCGTGCTTGTTGCGGTTGCCTGGCGCCATAACGCGTCATTGGACGTCTTGTCGCTTGGGCGTGACGCAGCGGTAAATTTGGGTGTCAATTATGATTCTTTGGTAAAAGGGATGTTGGTGCTGTCGGCTGTGCTCATTGCCATCGCGACCGCGCTTGTGGGGCCGATTACGTTTTTCGGGCTGATTGTGGCGAACTTGTCGTATCAATTTTTCAAATCGTATAAGCATTCGGTGCACCTAACAGGCGCTATCGTCATCAGCATCATTGCTTTGGTGGGAGGGCAATGGGTCGTCGAGCGGGTTTTCACTTTCAATACAACGCTTAGCGTCATCATCAATTTCATCGGTGGAATTTACTTCATCTATCTATTATTGAAGGAGAGTCGATCCAAATGATCCAAGTTCGGGAATTAACAAAGCTATATGGGAAAAAACTAGTAGTCGAGAATGTCTCTGTCGATATCCAGCGCGGCAAAATCACGTCATTCATCGGGCCGAACGGTGCCGGGAAGTCGACGCTCCTTTCCATGGTCAGCCGGCTTCTTGACGCGGACACTGGAGAAGTACTTATCGATTCCACCAATACGAAGAAAATGAAAGCCAACGATTTATCGAAACGCGTATCGATATTAAAGCAATCGAATTACATGGATGTGCGCTTGACCGTCCGCGAACTAGTGTCTTTCGGACGCTTTCCGTACTCGAAAGGTCGCTTGAATGGCGAGGATGAGAAAATGGTCGACCAGGCAATCGGCTATATGGATTTGGAAAGCATGCAGCAGAGCTATTTGGATGAATTGTCTGGCGGCCAGCGCCAGCGTGCGTTTATTGCCATGGTCATTGCGCAGGATACTGATTACGTTCTGCTCGACGAGCCGCTCAATAATTTGGACATGAAGCATTCTGTGCAAATCATGAAAATCCTGCGCCGCCTCGTCGACGACCTTGGTAAAACTGTCGTCATCGTGCTTCACGACATTAATTTTGCGTCGGTCTATTCCGACCGTATCGTGGCGCTGAAAAATGGCCGCGTCGTTAAAGACGGGACTACCGAAGAAATCATCCAATCTGCGGCGTTGAAGGAAATCTATGACATGGACATCCCGATTCAGCAGATGGACAATTGCCGGATCTGTGTTTATTTCAATTCGTAAATTGCATTTTAAAAAATAATACATAAAAAAGGGAGTTTGATTGAGATGAAAAAATGGCTATTGATTGCAATGGCGTTATTGGTGGCTGGCGTACTTGCAGCATGCGGCGCTGGGGAAAAGGAAGAATCGGCTACAGCTGAAGCACAGGAAAAAGAGACGATGACCGTAACGCACGAATTGGGCGAAACGACTTTTGAAAAAAATCCGGAGAAAGTCGTCGTCTTCGATTTCGGCGTTCTTGATACCATGGACAAATTGGGCATAGAAGCAGCAGGTGTCCCGCAGGAATCATTGCCGGCATACCTTGATAAATACGCGGACACGGAAAAGTATGAGAACGTCGGGACATTGAAAGAAGCGGATTTTGAGGCAATCAATGCAATGAAACCGGACTTGATCATCATTTCCGGGCGCCAAGCGGACATGTATGAAGAATACGCAGCAATTGCACCGACTGTACATATCGCAGTCGATACCGATAATTACATGGAATCTTTCACGGGCAACATGGAATTGATCGGGGAAATCTTCCATAAAGAAGAGCAAGTGAAAGAAGAGCTGTCAGCGATTACTGAACAGATTGAACAAGTGAAAGAAACGGTCAGCAGTTCCCAAGCGCAAGCGTTGATTGTTTTGGCGAATGAAGGGAAAGTCAGTGCGTACGGGCCATCTTCACGTTTTGGCATTATCCATGACGTTTTTGGTGTAGAAGCGGTGGACGAAGGACTGGAAGTATCGACGCACGGACAAAGCATCTCATTCGAATACATTCTGGAGAAAAATCCTGGTATGATTTTCGTTGTGGACCGCAATGCCGCGGTGGGCAATGAAGCCAGCGCGAAAGATTCGCTTGAAAACGAATTGGTGCAAAAAACGGATGCCTATAAAAATGGGAAAATCATCTACTTGGATCCGGATTATTGGTACCTGTCAGGCGGAGGTCTGCAATCGGTGAGCCAGATGGTCACTGACGTGGAATCTGCATTCAAGCAATAAAAATAGAAAGCGTGCTGTATAGGCTGTAGGCAAATCCCTAAATCCGGGATGTCTATGGCCTTTTTTATAATTAAGCAAGAACATGGAAAGTGATGAGAGTCTTTTGGTGTTTTTGAATAGTCAGATAAATTGGGCTATAATAGATGGAAGCAACAGGGAGAGGGTGGGGTCATGCGACGTATTTTTTATCCGTTGGGAATGGCTACGTTAATTGGTTTCTTTGCAATCATTACGGCATACTCGACACCGGAATTCAAAGAAATTGATGCCTGGGCTGCCGACAAGCTCTATGGTTTAGCGTGGCTAGGCAGCCTGTCGGTCTTTGGCGAAGATCCGGTGCTCTTCGTAGTGGGAATGGCCATGATTTTATACTTATGGTTCCACCACCGGAATTACCGGGCGATGCTTTTTGTTTTCCTGACCGTGGGAGCTGGAAAGGCGTTGAACGTCCTGCTGAAAGAGGCGTTAATCCGCGATCGCCCACCGGTGCCGCAAGAGCTGGAAAGCTATAGCTTCCCGTCCGAGCATGCGATGGGCGGACTCTTATATATTTTCACAGCGGCTTACTTCATAACAACGTACATGGTTTCTGAAATTGGGAAATGGCTGGTGTGGCTTGCGGCGATAGGGCTGGTTGCCGGGATCGGGCTTTCCCGTGTGGCTGGAGGCGAGCATTATTTTTCGGACGTGCTGGCCGGCTGGTGCGCAGGGTATACATTATTCGTAGCAGTCGCTATCTGGTACGAGTTCCGGGAACACCGCTTTGAAAAGCTGCAAAAAGCTGCAGAATAGATAAAAAAAGCAGGGCTTCCATTATCGGAAGCCCTGCTTTTTGGATGGGATTAAGGTTTGGATGTGCTTGGCCGTTCGCCCATGCGGTTCAAGCGTGTAGCGAATGATTCCGCGGAAGGAGTTGAACCGCGAAGGACGTCTTGCATAGCGTATGCTTGTGAACCGTGTTCGGAAAAATCCAAGCCGTTTTCTTCTTCTTCAGCAGAGACGCGGATCGGCGAGATGGCATTGACGGCGTATACAACGATTCCGGATGCTAGCGTAGTCCATCCGATGACAGCCAGAATGCCGACTGTCTGGATGCCGAGGGTTTCTGCACCGCCGCCGTAAAGCAACCCGCCTGACGTATCGAAGAAGCCTAGCGCGATAGTTCCCCAAATGCCTCCTACACCATGGACAGCGATGGCGCCGACCGGATCATCGACACGGATTTTGGAGTCGAGGATGCGGACTGCTTCTGTCATGATGATGCCAGCCAGAAGGCCGATTGCCATAGCCCCAAGGAACGATACATTGGCGGCGCCGGCGGTAATGCCAACTAATCCTGCAAGCGCCCCGTTCATTGTTAATGAAGGGTCGATTCGGCCGTAGCGGAAACGGGTATAAAGAGCTGTAGAAATAACTGCGGCTGATGCAGCAAGCAGTGTATTCAAAATGACTGGAGGCACGAGTTCAGGATCGGCGGCAAGAGTGCTCCCGCCATTGAAACCGAACCAGCCGAGCCATAAGATGAAGACGCCAAGTGCGCCAAGCGGCAAATTATGGCCAGGAATCGAGTTGACAATCTTGCCGCTGTATTTCCCAAGACGCGGCCCTAATTTCCAAGCTGTAACGAATGCGGCGGTCGCACCAGTCAAATGCACAACGGTCGAACCGGCAAAATCGATAAAGCCGATTTGGGAAAGCCAGCCGCCGCCCCACACCCAATGCCCGACAATCGGGTAGATGACGGCGGTCATTGCCACAGTCAGCATGATATAAGCAGACAATTTCATCCGTTCTGCAACCGCGCCGGAGATGATAGTGGCGCAAGTGGCAGCGAATACCGCCTGGAAAACAAAAAAGCTGATGTCTTCACGGCCGGCAAGCAGGAACCCGTCAGTGCCGACCATGCCGAAAGCCGAGGTGCCGAACATCAAGGCGAATCCGACAAAAAAGTACAGGATAGAACCGAGGCCAACCGTAATGAGGTTTTTCATCAAAATGTTCAAGGTGTTCTTGGAGCGGGTAAAGCCGGTTTCCAGCATAGCGAATCCCGCGTGCATAAAAAAGACCAAAATCGTGCCAATCATTACCCATAACATATCTACTGAACTTTGGACTGCTTCCATTTGATTTCCTCCTTATCCGACGGCAATAGTGCCGCGTTCTTTTGTTCTGATGCGAATAGCTTCTTCAACCGGTAGGATGAAAATCTTGCCGTCTCCGACTTCGCCAGTAGCGGCATACTCGAGCAGCGCTTGAACGATGTCTTCGACTTTGGAATCATCGACCACCATTTCCAGTTTTATTTTTGGTGAAAATTCCATGGTATAGGCATTTCCCCGGAACAGGCCAGTGCGCCCTTCCTGTTTACCGATGCCGGCGATTTCAGTGACGGTCAATCCATCTATGCCTTCAAGCGCTAATGCTTGGCGGACGTCAGCGAAAACCGAGGGACGGATAATGGTTTCGATCTTTTTCATGTTCTCTCCTCCTTCGTGTTAGGTTTGTTAACATCATAATCAATGTATTCTGACAATGCAAGCTTTATTTTTAATTAACGTTAGAAAACCTTACATTAAAAATGAATAACAGAAAATCGAGGTGTTTTTTATGTATGAATTATCAGATGAATTAGTAAAGCTAGGGGTAGAGCGCATAAAGGGATTCCCGGTCGACGGCTTTGTCAGGAGCCGCGGTACGCGAAACCCGGCATTAATGCTGGTAGGGGAAGCGCCGGGCGAAAACGAGATTGAAACCGGGATTCCATTTACAGGAAGGGCCGGAAAAGAATTGATGGCGTCGCTTGGCGGCGTCGGTTTGGAGCGCGAGGACGTTTACATCACAAGCGCGGTGCGCAGCCGTCCGTATAAATGGGGGAGCAAAAAAGAGCGGGACGGCTCTTTAACCGAAAGAAAATACAACCGTGCGCCCACTAAAAAAGAGATTATTGCCCATGCGCCTATTTTGGACGCTGAAATCCATGATCTCAATCCGCCACTGATCGTAACGCTCGGCAATGTTGGGCTGCAGCGTTTGATCGGTCCTCAGGCGAAAGTGACGCAATTGCATGGTGTGCTGTTGGAAACGCCGATTTTAAAGTGGGACGAGGAAAATCAACGGTTTATGGAGACGGAACAGCATTATCACCTATTTCCGACATTCCATCCGGCCAGTGTGTTCTATAATCCGCCGGTTCGCTTGTTGAAGGATGAGGATTGGCTGAAGCTCGGGGAACTGTTGCGCATACGAGGATAAGTAAGAATAATGGGAAATTTTTCTTCATTAAAAAAAGTTGTGGGCAGGAAACTTTTATCGTACAATAACCTTAATCATCAGAACGGAAGGACGTCGAGATTATGGACAGTACGGTATTATTTGCGCTCGGCTTGACGTTATTCGCGGGATTGGCCACAGGGATCGGCAGTTTGCTCGCCTTTTTCGCATCCCGGACCAACACGAAATTTCTGTCGGTATCCCTTGGTTTTTCGGCAGGGGTTATGATATATGTATCAATGATTGAAATTTTTGTTAAAGCGAAAGATTCTTTGACGGGTGCTCATGGCGATACGGCGGGCTATTGGCTAACGATTGCCGGATTTTTTGGCGGCATGATTTTCATGGCGATACTTGACCGGATTTTGCCGCAGCTCGGCAACCCGCATGAAGTGCGGACGGTAGAGGATATGGATGAAGGGCCGACCAACGACGAATACGCACGGCTGCGGAAAATGGGTATTTTCACTGCATTGGCAATCGGGATCCACAATTTTCCGGAAGGCATTGCGACGTTTATGTCAGCCATTCAGGATCCAGGACTTGGTATTGCCATCGCTATTGCGGTGGCGATCCACAATATACCGGAAGGCATTGCCGTATCGGTACCGATTTATTACGCGACAGGAAGCCGACGCAAAGCGTTGAAATATAGTTTCTTGTCCGGCATAGCAGAGCCGATTGGAGCGATTGTAGCATGGCTGATTTTGATGCCGTTTTTGAGCGATACGCTGTTTGGTATCATATTCGCCGGAGTGGCAGGGTTAATGGTTTTCATTTCGCTGGATGAACTATTGCCTGCAGCTAAACGCTACGACGAAGCGCATTTATCGATTTATGGGTTAATTGCCGGTATGGCAGTAATGGCTTTGAGCCTAGTGCTGTTGGCATAAATGCACCGGAAGCGTAGGCCTCTTTATCCCTGGGTAAGGGATAAAGAGGTTTTTGTGTTTAACGCCAAAATCAGGACTGATTTTTCCGAAAAGTTAAACATTTCCACTACTGTTGCGGCGCACAAATTCTAGGAGTATAGTATTGGTGTAAAGACACTGCATTACACGTGTAAAGACAAGGGGGATTAGAATGGCTACACTAGCTGAAAAAAATATCACTGGAATTTCGCGCAATAAATTATTGGGCGTTGCGGGATTAGGCTGGCTATTTGACGCGATGGATGTCGGCATCTTGTCGTTCGTCATCGCCGCGCTTAAAGTGGATTGGAATTTGTCGGTTCAGCAGATGGGCTGGATTGGCAGTGTAAACTCCATTGGGATGGCGGTCGGAGCATTCGTTTTCGGCATCTACGCGGATCGGGTGGGCAGAAAAAAGATTTTCATCATTACGCTCTTATTATTCTCGGTAGCAAGCGGACTTTCCGCTTTCACCACAACGCTCGCAGCGTTCATGGTTTTGCGTTTCTTCGTGGGCATGGGGCTTGGCGGAGAACTGCCTGTTGCTGCAACGCTTGTTTCTGAAAGTGTGCCGGCGAAAGAACGCGGGCGCGTCGTCGTGCTGCTCGAGAGTTTTTGGGCAGCCGGCTGGTTGTTGGCGGCCATCATTTCTTATTTCATCATTCCTTCATACGGCTGGCAGGTAGCTTTGCTGTTGACGGCATTGCCGGCATTCTATGCGTTGTATTTGCGCATCAATTTACCAGATTCTCCTCAATTCACGGCGAAAAAGAATGTTTTGCGTTCTGTATCGACCAATATCAAAGAAGTCTGGTCTAAAAAATATCTGCGGCCGACGATTATGCTGTGGGTTGTCTGGTTTATGGTCGTATTTTCTTATTACGGCATGTTCCTATGGCTGCCGAGCGTTATGATATTGAAAGGCTTCACGCTGATCCAAAGCTTTAAATACGTTCTCATCATGACATTGGCACAACTGCCGGGATATTTCTCTGCAGCTTGGCTGATCGAACGCATGGGAAGAAAATTCGTGCTCGTCACGTATCTGCTTGGAACCGCGGCCAGCGCATTGGTGTTCGGCAACGCGGAAACCCTTGGCATGCTCATCGGAGCGGGTATTTTCCTTTCCTTCTTCAATCTTGGGGCATGGGGAGCGCTTTATGCTTATTCACCTGAGCAATACCCGACGGTCATCCGTGCGACGGGGACAGGCATGGCCGCGTCATTTGGCCGTATCGGAGGTATTCTTGGACCGCTTTTGGTCGGTACCATGTTGGCTGCTGATTACGGTGTGGGCTGGATTTTTGCGATTTTCTGCGTCGCCATCATCATCGGTGCAATGGCCGTAGCGTTTCTTGGAACTGAAACAAAACAAATGGAATTGGAATAGAAGCATCGAAACTGTCCTTCTAGCTGGCAAAGCTGAAGGACGGTTTTTTTGTGCTTGATTTGGAAATTGTGGCGGGTGCAAAGCCAAAAAACTTGCATCGGCTTATTAAAATGCAAGAGAAAGAAGGAAATTCCCTTTTTCTAGCCAATTAAGATGTTATAGAAAGATTTTAGAGAAATGAGTGAGCGGGATGGAATGGGAAATGTACAGCGATGCTATGGCCTTTGCAGAGCAGGTTGAGGCGCTGCTATATAAACGGGAAGACGAATATAGTTTGTTCATTGGAATCTTGGAGCAGATCAAAAAAGGGCGATATGAGGAATATTATTTGGGAATTGCGAAAACTAACGGCGAAATTGCGGCGGTGTGCTTGATGACGCCTCCTCATCCTTTGCAGTTGATCACTTTTAATGGGCATGCCGGACTTGAAAAAAACATTGCCGAAAAATTGATGGATTCGGGAATTTGGGTGGATTCCATAATTGGCGATCGCCAGACGGCGGAAGCCTTCGCACGGGCTTGGTCCGCCAAAAAAGGGACAATGCCCAAAGAAGTGATGAACCAGGGCTTGTACCGCGCCGATTCAGTGAACCGGAAGCTGGCGAAAAGTCCGGGCACGTGGCGCGTCGCAAGCAGTAAGGATGCGCCGCTGTTAGAAGAATGGATGCTGCTGTTCGAGCGGGATACCGGCATCGCCGCTTCAACGCCGGCGGAAGCAGCCCGGAAAATAGATGAATTTCTGGAACGCAAAGAAGTTTTCGTTTGGGAGGATCGGGGAGAAATGGTGTCGTGCATGAAGAAAGCGCGTCCTTCGAAGCATGGCATCACGGTGTCGTTCGTTTTTACGCCGGCCAAATACCGGCGCAGGAGCTACGCGAGGACACTGGTCGCCGAGGTGACTGAGGAGCTGCTGGAGGAATACGATTTCGTCATGCTGTATACAGATCTTGCCAACCCGACCTCCAATAAAATCTACCGGGAAATTGGCTATGAGCAGATTGCGAACCCGGTGCATCTGAAGTTTGAGGAGAAATAGAAAGAATAATGTGATAGTATGGATTTATTAAACCGAAGGGAAGATGGGTGGCCGATGGATAACTAATCCTTTTTCTTAAAAGCCAAAAGTTTGGCGCAACAGAAATTGGATTCGTCTGCCCATTTTTACAAAAAAGGTTTTCCGCCGTTTGGCGGCTTATTTGGGCATGCGAATCCTTCCGACTAGTAAATCGGAGGGATTTTTTAATTCCTCGATATAAGGGGGCATTACGCTATGGTCATACGTGGCATCATAAGCAAATTATCCATTCAATACGGCGACCGAACGGTATTGAAAGACGTCCGGACAGAAATTCCCGAAGGGGCACGCATCGGGATTACGGGAGCGAACGGAGCCGGCAAATCGCTGCTTCTGAAAGCGGTGGCTAAAGGGGGAGAGGGCATCCGGTGGCTGGGTGCAAAACCGTCAATCGCTTATATGAAACAGGGAGATGGCGAATTGGAATACAACGCCTCCACTATAGACAGCCGGAAATTTGAAATGAAATGGAACGTTCCGGAAAAGCGCGTTCAGCTCAGCGGAGGAGAAGCGATCAAAGTGCGTTTGGCGCGTACGCTGGCAGAAAAAGCGGATGTTCTGCTGCTGGATGAACCGACGAACCACCTCGATGCAGAAAGCGTTAAGCTTGTTACAGACCAATTAAAAAAGTATGAAGGCACGCAGCTCATCGTGTCGCATGACCGTTATTTTTTGGATGAAGTTGCTACCCACATCTGGGAAATAGAAGACGGGAATCTTATCGCATGCGAAGGGAATTACAGCGATTCCCGAAAGGCGAAAGAACATCGGAAATTGACGCAGCAGCGGAAATACGACAAGCAGCAGGCCCGAATTGCAAGTGTCGAACAACAACTCTCCGAACTCCAGTCATGGTCCGGAAAAGCGCATGCGGAGTCTACAAAGCAGGACGGATTTAAGGAGTTTTACCGGTCAAAAGCGAAGCGGATGGATGTCCAGATCCGCAGCAAGCGCAAGCGGCTGGAAGCGGAGCTGGCAAAAGAGCGCGTAGACCAGCCTGAGGGCGATGCAGAAGTGAAATTTGAAATCAGTGGCGCTGCCAAAAAAGGCCGGCGTATAATGGAGTTGAAAAATGTCGGAAAAAGTTTTGGCAGCCGGGTGTTGTTCAGCGGCGCGTCCTTTACTGTGCAGCATGGAGAACGGATCGGGCTGGTCGGTGCAAACGGCAGCGGGAAATCCACCTTTTTTCGTATGTTGATGGAAGAAATGGACTATACGGGTGAATTCTGGCGGACGGAGGGCATGAAGTTGGGGTATTTGAGCCAAGATGTTTTGGATTTGCCGGAAGATGAAACACCAGCCCGTTTGTTCGAAACCTCAAGTTTTGAACGGCAAGGCCAAATACGGACTTTGATGGATAATTTGGGCTTTGGGAGGCAGCATTGGCAAGAACCTGTCCGCCATATGAGTATGGGAGAGCGGGTGAAGTTGAAATTGATGGAGTTCATGCTCGCTGAATGCAATGTACTGGTGCTTGACGAGCCGACAAACCATTTGGATCTTCCTTCGAGAGAGCAATTGGAGAAGACCTTAGCGGTATTTCCGGGGACGCTTTTAATCGCCACGCATGACCGCTATTTCATGGAAAGGCTGGCAGACAGGCTATTGGTGTTCGGAAACGGCAAACTGGTGAAATACGAAAGCGGTTATGCCCGATGGTTAGGCAAGAAAGCTGAACATGTGGAAAGCGATTTTCTGCAATTGGAGACGGAGCGCCAAGCGGTTCTCGGCAAACTGAGTTTCATGAAGCCGGGAGACAAAGAATATGCCGCGCTCGACAGCCGCTTCAACGAGTTGACCAAGAAAATCAAATCGCTTCAAGCACTGCCGAAATAAGGTTCGTGCAGGAGTAGTGCGCTTTGAATAAGGGTAAAGAAATAAGCATTAAGAAATCGGGTGGAAAGGGGCGGATGCAGTGATTCGCTTTGATAACGTTACAAAAAGGTTTCCGGACGGCACGGAAGCGCTGAAAGGGGTATCCCTCACATTGCCAGCTCATCGGTTGACTGCCATCATCGGCCCCAGTGGCTGCGGCAAAACCACGTTAATGAAGATGATCAATAAACTGGAAAAGCCGAGTGAAGGAGAAATCTATATTGATGAAAAGCCGATAACTGATTTAGAAGAAGTTGAGCTTCGCAGGTCGATCGGTTATGTTATCCAGCGCATTGGATTGTTTCCACATATGACGATTGCTGACAACGTGTCGCTTGTTCCGAAGCTGCGGGGTTGGGCAAAAGACAAGACAGACCAGCGCGTGCGCGAATTGCTGGCGCTTACCGGACTAGATCCGGAAGTTTATTTGGAGCGTTATCCGCTTGAATTGAGCGGCGGGCAGCAGCAGCGCGTCGGAGTAGTGCGTGCGCTTGCGGGCGACCCGAACATCATTCTGATGGACGAACCGTTTTCTGCGCTTGACCCGATCAGCCGGGAACAGCTGCAGGGTGAACTGCAGAACTTGCAGCGGGAAATCCAAAAAACCATTGTCTTCGTTACGCACGATATGGATGAAGCACTGAAAATCGCGGACCTGATCGTGGTCATGCGTGCCGGGCAAGTAGAACAGATTGGCACGCCGGACGAATTGGTGGCTGAGCCTGCCAATGATTTTGTACGGAATTTTATCGGCACGGAACGGATCGAGCGCCAGCGGGTATTCGGCGAGAAGAAATTGAAAGAGTTTGCCAGCTTGTTTGCGCTTGAATGGAGCGGCGACGCACAGAAGATTTCTTCCGGCGCAACTATAGAAGAAGCGGTGCATGAGCTTGAAAAGAGCCAGCATAGCCGGCTTGCAGTGGTGGAAGAAGACCGCGTTATCGGTTACCTTTCGGAACATGATTTGCTAAGAGCGGCGCTCCGCAAGGAAGCAGGTGTGGTCGGATGAATAATTTCCTCAATACATTGTCGACGCGTCAAGACATGATCCAAAGCGCGTTTCTGGAGCACATTTATTTGTCTTTCGTAGCTGTGGCAGTCGGGGTGGCATTGGCTTTGCCGACGGGCATCCTCATTGCGCGCTATCGGAAATACGCCGAGCCGATCATCGGAGTGACGGCAGTGTTCCAGACGATTCCGAGTTTGGCGCTATTCGGATTCCTGGTGCCGATCCTCGGCATCGGTTCGCCTACGGCATTGATTGCGCTGATCATTTATGCGCTGCTGCCGATTTTGCGCAATACGTATACAGGAATCACCGGTGTCGACGGCTCAATTATTGAAGCGGGAAGAGGCATGGGTATGACGCGCACGCAGATTCTGCGGCAAATCGAATTGCCGTTGGCGCTGCCGTTCATTATGGCGGGCATCCGTACAGCAACCGTGTTGACAGTTGGCATCGCCACACTTGCCACATTCGTCGGTGCAGGCGGCCTTGGCGACATCATTTACCGCGGTTTGCAATCGTATAATAATTCCTTAGTGCTGGCAGGAGCTCTGCCGGTTGCTTTGCTTGCCATTGGCTTTGATCAGGTTCTAAAATGGATTGAGAAGCGGGCGACGCCAAAAGGATTGAAACTTTAAGGGGGAAAAGAAATGAAGAAATCAGCAGCAGTGGTTTTATTGGCGGCATCAGCGGTTTTAGCAGGATGCGGCGGCGATTCGGGCGGAAGCGCATCGGATCCGATTGTCATCGGCGGCAAGCCATGGACAGAGCAATACATTTTGCCCCATATTCTCGGGCAGTATATTGAAGCGAATTCGGAGTATACCGTAGAGTACGAGGATGGTCTCGGTGAAGTTGCTATATTGACCCCGGCATTGGAAAAAGGGGACATTGACATGTACGTCGAATATACGGGCACAGGGCTGAAAGATGTATTGAAAGAAGAGTCAAAGCCTGGCCAATCATCGGAAGAAGTGCTGGAGCGTGTGCGCGCAGGATATGAAGAAACCTTAGGCGCGACATGGCTCGAACCTCTTGGATTCGAGAACGGCTACACGCTGGCGTATTCAAAAGACAGCGGTTATGATGCAAAAACGTATTCCGAACTTGCTGAGATCTCCAAGACGGAAGATATGTCATTCGGCGCTCCACATCCATTTTATGAACGCCAAGGAGACGGCTTCGATGACATGATCAAGACGTATCCGTTCAATTTCTCCGCAACTGAAAGCTTTGACCCTGCAATCATGTACGAAGCAGTGAAAAATGGCGATGTGGATGTTATCCCAGCCTTTACAACGGATAGCCGAATTGGATTATTCGATTTGGAAACGACCGAAGACGATAAATCGTTCTTCCCGAAATATGACGCGGCACCAGTCGTTCGCATGGATACGCTTGAAGAGTATCCAGAACTTGAAGAAGTGCTGAAAGGTTTGGCAGGGCAGATTTCTGAAGAGGAAATGCTCGCGATGAACGCGAAAGTGGACGTTGACCAGGAAGTCGCCAGCGATGTTGCACGCGAGTTCCTGCTGGAAAAAGGATTAATCGAAGAATAATGCACAGATCCCGCAGACACTTCTGCGGGATTTTTTGTATGGCATTTGCTAATGAACTCTTGTACAATAATTTTAATGAGTGAATAGTCATTCAATTCAGGAAATTGGGAATGCTTGCGATTTAATAAAGATAGATGGGGTGAAGAAATGAGAGAAGTGGTCATTATTGAAGGGGTGCGTTCGGCAGTCGGACGCCGCAAAGGCATCTTCGCAGAAACACGTCCGGATGAATTAGCGGCGCTCGTGCTAGAAGAATTGGTAGCACGTGCCGGCGTCCAAAAAGGCCTGGTGGAAGATGTGATTTTAGGCTGTGTTTCACAAGTGGGTGAACAAAGCGGCAACGTTGCGCGGACAGCAGCTTTGATAGCGGGATTCCCGGATTATGTGCCGGGTGTGACAATCGATCGCCAATGCGGCTCGAGCCAGCAAGCGGTCCATTTCGGGGCCCAAGCGATCCTGTCAGGCGATATGGACATCGTCATTGCCGGTGGGGTGGAAAGCATGACGCGCGTGCCGATGTTCTCGAATGTACAAGAGGCGAAGCCAAGTGAAAAATTGGCCGCACAATACGAAATCATCAACCAAGGGCTGTCGGCTGAACGCATCTCGGAAAAATGGGGTTTTACGCGGGAGCAATTGGATGCTTACGCGGTTGAAAGCCACGAGCGTGCGCAGCGGGCCATCGACAACGGCGCGTTCGAAAAGGAAATTGCGGCGATTAGAGTGGGAAGCGAGAACGGGGAGAAGCGCTTAGTATCCATTGACGAAGGGCCGCGGCCCGGGACGACAATGGAGGTTTTGGCTGGCCTGAAGACGGTGTTCCAAGAAGGCGGCGTCATTACAGCTGGCAACGCCAGCCAAATGAGCGACGGAGCATCGGCGGTATTATTGATGTCCCGCGAAAAAGCGGACGAACTCGGCTTAGAGCCAAAAGCCCGCATTATTGCCCGTTCAGTCGTCGGTTCTGATCCGACATTGATGCTGACGGGACCGATTGCCGCAACGCAGAAAGTGCTTGAAAAAGCGAAGCTGGAAATCAGCGATATGGACCGTTATGAAGTGAACGAAGCTTTTGCTCCGGTGCCATTGGCGTGGCTGGCGGAAATCGGCGGGGATCCGCAGAAACTGAATGTCAACGGCGGCGCCATCGCGCTCGGTCATCCGCTTGGTGCAACCGGCACGAAACTCATGGTTTCGCTGCTCCATGAGCTTGAACGAAGTGGCGGGCGCTATGGGTTGCTGGCAATCTGTGAAGGGATGGGCATGGCGAACGCGACAATCATTGAACGTTTATAGGAGAGAGGGGCAGCAAATATGAAATTTTCAGATGTGAAAGCGGTTGTGACTGGAGGGGCTTCGGGACTTGGTGAAGCGACAGTCCGCCGTATTGCAGCAGGCGGCGGAAAAGCGGCCATCTTTGATTTGAACAAAGAACGGGCCCAGGCACTGGTTGCTGAGTTGGGGGAAGAAAAGGTCGGTTATTTTGAGACGAATGTGGCCGATGCGCAACAAGTGGAAAAGAGTTTTGCGGAAGCGGTAGAACGCTTTGAATCGATTAATGCAGTGGTCAATTGTGCAGGAATCGGGACACCTGGCAAGGTCGTTTCAAAAGGTGCACCAATTGCCCTGAGCCAATTTGAAAAAGTTATCCAAGTGAATTTGGTCGGAACGTTCAACGTCATTCGCGTGGCGGCTGCGGCGATGCAGCATAACGCCCCGAATGACGAAGGGGAACGGGGCGTCATCATATCGACAGCTTCAGTAGCTGCATTTGAAGGACAGATTGGGCAAGCTGCCTATAGCGCCTCGAAAGGCGGCGTGGTGTCAATGACGCTGCCGATTGCGCGCGAACTTGCGCGCGATGGCATCCGCGTCCTGGCGATTGCGCCAGGATTGATGCAGACGCCGATGGTTGACGGCCTGCCGGATGCCGCAATCGAGTCGCTGTCCCGTTCCGTGCCATTTCCGGCGCGCCTCGGCCGGCCGGCAGAATATGCCCAATTGGTGCAGAGCATGTTGGAAAATACCATGCTGAACGGTGAAGTGATCCGTCTTGACGGAGCAATCCGCATGCAGCCGAAATAAACGACAGGGGGAAATGGCAATGGCGAAATATCGTTTCGAAGAACAAGAGCACGAAATGTTCCGCAAATCGCTCCGCAAATTCCTGGAGAAAGAAGCGGTTCCGCAATACGATCAATGGGAGAAGGATCACCTCATACCGAAGTCTTTCTGGAAACGCTTGGGCGATATGGGCTTTTTATGTCCGCAAGTCGACGAGCAATACGGCGGCCTCGGCCTCGACTTCCGTTACGCGGTGATTATCGGTGAGGAAATGGAACGGGTAGGCGCCAGTTTGACGGGTGTCGGGCTTCATAATGACATTACTGTGCCTTATATCGAAGCCTATGGCACGGAAGACCAGAAGCAGCGCTGGCTTCCAGGTTGTGTGTCGGGTGAATTCATCACCGCAATCGCCATGACCGAACCGGGTGCGGGGTCAGACTTGGCCAACATTTCGGCTACTGCCGTACGCGATGGCAGCAATTACATCGTCAACGGCCAGAAAACCTTTATTACCAACGGCATCAATTCTACGCATGTGGTCGTAGTGGTTAAAACGGACACGAAAGCGGAGCCGAAGCATCGCGGGATTTCGCTGCTGATGGTGGAAGAAGGAATGGCAGGCTTCACGAAGGGGCGCAAGCTCGATAAAGTCGGGCTTCACGCGCAGGACACGTCTGAGCTGTATTTCGAGGATTGTGTCGTGCCGGCCGAAAACCTCATTGGCGAGGAAAACAAAGGTTTTACATATTTAATGGAAAAATTGCAGCAAGAGCGTCTAGTCGTAGCGCTTGCTGCCCAGACGGCTTCGGAAGATATGCTGGAAATGACCTTGGATTACGTCAAATCAAGAAAAGCGTTCGGCAAACCGATCGGCTCTTTCCAGAATTCACAGTTTAAACTGGTTGAAATGGCCACGGAAATTGAGTTGGGCCATTCTTTTCTGGAATCGCTCATTGAGGACCACATGGCCGGCAAAGATATCGTGTCAAAAGTATCGATGGCGAAATACTGGCTGACGGATACAGCCAAAAAGATTGCCGGCGAATGCATGCAGCTTCACGGCGGCTACGGCTATATGGAGGAATACAAAATTGCGCGGCGCTACCGCGATATCCCGGTAGCTGCGATTTATGCCGGTTCAAATGAAATCATGAAGACGATCATTGCCAAACGGATGGGCTTGTAAATGGACAATGCGCTGACAGGGATCCGCGTGCTGGACGTGACCTATTATGTACCCGGTCCGTATGCCGGCATGCGCTTGGCACGGATGGGGGCTGAAGTGATTAAAATCGAACCGCCGGCAGGTGATCCCGCCCGATATATGGGCGGCGGCTTCGTGCATGAAGCCAACAATATCGGCAAAACCATTATCGCCATTGATTTGAAGTCGGAAAAAGGGCTTCTAGAAATGCTCGAGTTGGTAAAAACGGCGGATGTCCTTTTGGAAACCTTTCGTCCCGGTGTCATGAAGAAGCTCGGGCTTGGCTATGAAACTTTGAAGCACATCAAGCCCGATTTGGTGTATTGCTCGCTGTCAGGCTACGGCCAAACCGGTCCGCTCGCGCTTCTCGGCAGCCATGATTTGAATTACATGGCATTATCCGGTGCGCTCGAGCAGATTTCGGATGCCAGCGGACGCCCTGTCCATCCGGCCAATACATTTGCGGATTATACGGGTGGGCTTCTTGCTGTGGAACAGATTTTGTCAGCATTGCTGCGGAAATTCCGCACAGGCGAAGGGGCGCATTTGGACATTGCCTTAGCCGAAGTGATGGCCGAATTCCAAGGCAATCACGATATTTATCAAAGCCGGGGAGTTTCCGAAAGCGGAATTCCTGAAATTGGCGGTTCCCGCATCAGCTACGCGATTTACGAAACTAAAGACGGACGTTACGTCACGCTTGGGGCGCTGGAAGAGAAATTCTGGCATAATTTTTGTGAATTTGCCGACCGTCCTGAATGGTGGAGCTGGAGCGCAAAGGCGCCGGGAAGCCTGGAGCATGAACAAGTTGCCGCTTTTTTCAAAGAGCGGACGTGGCAGCAATGGTATGAGGCGTCGCTGACAATTGATTGCTGCCTGGCCCCGGTGTTGAAAGCGCATGAACGCTTCAACCACCCGCAGTTCAAGGCGCGCAAAAACCGCAAGCAGCAGACGCAGAATGAAAAATGTTGAAAAGGAGCTGGGTATTCTATGATGGACGCACCGTTATTATTGTCTTCATTCGTCAAAAGGGCTGAACGTTATTTTCCGGAGAAATTGATCATTTCGCGGACGGGAGAAAACACTATCCACCGCATACCGTATAAAGATTTTGCGAAGCGTACGCGCCAATTGGCCGCGGCGTTGGAAAAAATCGGCATGGGCCGCGGTGTGAAAGTCGGCAGTTTCGCTTGGAATCACCACCGGCATTTGGAATTGTATTTCGGCGTACCAGGCTCGGGCGCGATTTTGCATATGGTCAATATCCGCCTGTCTCCCGAACATATCATTTATGTCATTAACCACGCAGAAGATGACATTCTGCTGGTGGACCATGATTTGTTTCCGCTGATTGAAAAAATCGCTCCGCAGCTGAAGACGGTCAAGCATTTCGTCATCATGAAAGACGGCTTGGAATTGCCGGAAACGCAGCTCGTAAATGTCCATTCCTATGAACAATTGATGGCCGCGGAAGACGGCAGTTATGAATTCCCGGAAGATCTGGATGAGAATACGCCCGCGGGAATGTGCTACACGTCAGCAACGACCGGCAATCCGAAAGGTGTCGTCTATACGCATCGCGGGCTGGTGCTGCACAGTTATGCGCTTGGCATGGCGGATTCCATGGCATTATCAGAGCGTGACATTGCACTGTCCATCGTGCCAATGTTCCATGCTAATGCGTGGGGGCTGCCGTTTGCTGCCGTTTTATTCGGCACGACGCAAGTGCTGCCGGGTCCGGGATTTGCACCAGGGATGCTGCTGGATTTAATCGAACAGGAAAATGTCACCTTGACCGCGGGCGTGCCGACGATCTGGCTCGGCGTGCTGAAAGAACTGGAAGCCAATCCGCGCAATATCGACACATTGCGCATGATCATCTGCGGCGGTTCAGCGTCGCCGAAAGGACTGATCCGTGCATTTGAAGAAAAATACAACGTACCGTTCGTCACCGGCTACGGCATGACAGAAACTTCTCCGCTTGTCAGTTTGGCAGTTACGACTTCCGCGATGGCGAACTTGTCGATGGATGAACGCATCGAGCGCCGGGCGATGGCCGGGCTGCCGATGCCCGGGCTTGAAGTGCGCATTGTCAATGAAAACGGCGAAGCGCCGTGGGACGGCGAGACGATGGGCGAGTTGAACGTCAAAGGCGCGTGGATCGCGGATGAATATTACAAGGATGAACGGACAGCGGATGCTTTCCGTGATGGCTGGCTTTATACCGGCGACATCGCGGTCATCGAGCCCGACGGCTATATCAAATTGACGGACCGCACAAAAGATCTGATCAAGAGCGGAGGCGAATGGATTTCTTCGGTCGACCTTGAGAACGCGTTGATGACCCATGAAGCGGTGTTTGAAGCCGCAGTCATAGCCATTCCGCATGAAAAATGGCTCGAGCGCCCATTGGCGTGCGTCGTGCTGAAAGAAGGCTACCGGGAAGATGACGCCATGAAGGCGGAATTATTGGCGTATCTGGAAAGCCAATTCGCCAAGTGGTGGGTTCCGGACGATGTGGTATTCCTGAAGGAAGTGCCGAAGACGTCTGTCGGGAAATTTTTGAAAGCCGCGCTGCGCAAAGATATGGCAGGCCATTACGGGTGAGAAAATTATTCGCTATATAAGTTGAGCTAGTGAATATTCATAAACGATACTCCGCAAAACAGCTGCGCTTGCCGCGGGCGAGCGCCAAGCCTCCTCAGTCGCTTCGCTCCTTGTGGGGTCTCGGCTGTCTCGCTTTCCCGCAGGCGTCTCCGCTGTTTTGTTCTGTATCGAGAGATATTACACCGAAGGCGCGTAAAAGGGCTAGGCGAAGCTATGAGACGAGTGTTCTTCTCGGCTCATGGCGAGAGCCTTGGCCAAAGCGTCCGAAGCGATTTTTAATATGATATTTTATTAGTTCAACTTAATATAAAAACATATGACTTGACAGAATAAACAAAACCTTTTAGTATGAGGAACAACTTGTTGAACGAGCGGCAAGTCTATTTGAGAGAAGAGCCCAGAAAAGTTAAGAATAGAAGAGTGTACAAATCGAGGATTGAGACGAGTAGGCAAGGAGATTCATCTTAGAGAGTCAGCGGCTGGTGGAAGCTGATTGGATCACTTGCGCGAATGGACTTAGGAGAGCTGGCCAGAAAGCGGAAGCGAGTAAGGCAGACGTAGGCCCTGCGTTAAAGGGAAAGGCGAAGAGCCTGTTTTAAGTGAGTGCAAAATTTGCATTAATGCGTGGTGGTACCGCGGTTTAACCCGTCCCCGCAACCGGATATCTGTCCGGTTGCGGGGATTTTTGCATTTAAAAACGAGTTGAGGAGAGCTGGAAAATGAGCAGAGCAGAGAATAAGACAGAACAGCAGATGCTGGAAAAATCACGCAGTTTATTGAACGGAGATATGGAAGAAGCGCAGATCAAGGAATTTTTGATCGGACTTCACGAAAAAGGCGAAACGGCCGATGAACTGGTTGGGTTGGTAAAGGCGATGCGGGAGAAAGCCATCGTGCTGCCGGAAATAACCGGGGAACTGGTGGATGTCTGTGGAACCGGCGGCGACCGGTCATACAGTTTTAACATCAGCACCTTGACGGCGTTCGTCTTAGCGGGCAGCGGAATGACAGTGGCAAAACACGGCAACCGCAGCGTCTCGAGCAAAACAGGCAGTTCGGATGTACTGGAAGCGCTCGGTATCGCTGTCGACTCGGACGTTGAGAAAATTCCAAGCTTGCTTGAACAAACAGGAATCGCTTTCCTGTTCGCCCCGGTAATCCATCCGGCGCTCGGCAAATTGCGGGACATCCGCAAAAACATTGGCACGCCGACCATTTTCAATCTGGTGGGGCCGCTCGCGAATCCGCTGCCTGTCACGGTTCAAATGACCGGTGTTTATCGCCGGGACATGATGGAACCGATGGCCGACGCATCCATGCGCTTAGGCCGCAAGCGCGGAGTGATTGTCCACGGTGCGGGAGGCTTGGATGAATTGTCGCTTGCAGGAACCAATGAATTGATCTTTTTTGATGAAACCGGCAAACACCCGATGACGTTCCACCCAAATGAAGCGGGTCTTGCCGTTGCGCCGATCGAAGCGATACGCGGCGGAGAGCCGGAACGCAATGCAGAAATTTTCATGGATGTACTGAGCGGAAACGAAAGCCCATACCTTGACACGGTCGCATTGAACGCAGGCGCATGCCTGTACGCAAGCGGCCGTGCAGCAAGCATTGCAGAAGGCGTGCACCAGGCACGGAAATCGATTTTGTCAGGAGAAACAGCTCGGGTTTTCGAGCTTCATAGATTAACTTCGGGGGTATGTGTATGACGATCTTGGACCAAATCATCGAAACAAAGCGTTTGGAGATAAAAGGATACAGTGAAACGGCAGAGGCACAAGAACAATTTCCTGTGAAAACCAGGTTGATTTCCCATTTGCAAGAACGGCGGGGAGTCATTGCGGAGATCAAACGCGCATCTCCTTCGAAAGGCGATATTTCCACAAATGTGGATGTCGTCGCACAAGCAAAGAAATACGAAGCGGCCGGAGCAGCGGCGATTTCGGTATTGACCGATGAGAGCTATTTCAAAGGATCGATCGAGGATCTTCGCCAAGTGGCGAGAGTGGTCTCGATTCCGGTCCTGTGCAAGGATTTCATCGTCAGTGAGATTCAAATCAATCGGGCGAAAGCGGCAGGAGCGACCATTATCCTGCTCATTGTAGCGGCCCTTGAAAAAGAGGAGCTCCACCGGCTGTATGCCTACGCCAATTCCCTAGGGCTTGAAGTACTGGTTGAAGTGCACGATAGCGAGGAACTCGCAAGCGCACTCGAATTGGACGCAAAATTGATCGGCATCAATAATCGGGACTTGAAGACGTTTGAGGTGTCGCTCCAGCGGACGGCAGAATTGGCAAAAGAGTTCCCGAGAGACGGCAAGCGTGTACTGATAAGTGAGAGTGGCCTGCAAACAAAGCAAGATGCGGCGTTTGTATTCGGCTGCGGGGCTACAGGCGTGCTGGTCGGCGAAGCGCTGATGCGCACAGCTGACCCTGGCTCCTGGATTCAGGAAGCGACTTCAAAGGAGGCGGCGGAATGACGAAAGTAAAAATTTGCGGTCTCATGGAGCCCGAACATGTTGAGGCGGCTGGACAAGCAGACGCCATCGGTTTTGTCTTTGCTCCAAGCAAGCGTCGGGTCAGTGTGGAAAAAGCGGCAGAGCTAGCGAAGCACGTGCCCGCAGGCGTCGACAAAATCGGTGTTTTCGTCAATGCGGCGCTTGAAGAAATTGAACGGACTGTACGTGAAGTGCCGTTGACGATGGTCCAATTGCACGGCGATGAACCGGATGAACTCGTGCAGGCGATTTCGGTGCCGGTCGTCCAGGCTTTCTCGATACGCACCGCGACAGATGCTGAAAAGCTGGGCCGGTCAGTTGCCGATTTCGTTTTGGTGGACGCCCCAGGCACGGATTACCGCGGCGGCAGCGGCCATGTATTTGACTGGACGCTATTGGCAGGGGCTGGCATTGACTCTTCCCGGCTGATTGTTGCCGGCGGATTAAATCCGGACAACGTGGCGGCGGCAATTGCCCAGACAAGGCCGTTCATGGTGGATGTCTCGAGTGGAGTAGAAACTGAAGGCATAAAAGATGCAGTGAAAATAGAGCGTTTTATTCAGAAAGCGAAGGGTGATTCGATGCAGGAGACAATAGAGAAAGTTGGATTTTTCGGTAAATACGGCGGGCAATTTGTTCCAGAAACCTTGATGAAAGCCGTCAAAGAACTGGAAGATGCTTACACGGAAGTGAAAGACGATCCGGAGTTCCAAAAAGAATACCATCATTACCTGAAAGAATATGTCGGGCGCGAACAGCCTTTGACGTATGCGAAGCGTTTAACAGAAGCGTGGGGCGGACCGAAAGTTTATTTGAAGCGCGAAGATTTGAACCACACAGGCGCGCATAAGATCAATAATGCGATCGGCCAGGCCCTGCTTGCAATGCGCATGGGCAAACGGAAAATTGTTGCGGAAACAGGAGCCGGGCAGCACGGCGTTGCAACAGCGACAGTGTGCGCGCTGTTTGATCTGGATTGCGTCATTTTCATGGGCGAAGAAGACATCAAGCGCCAGCAGCTCAACGTGTTCCGCATGAAATTGCTGGGTGCGCGCGTTGAAAGCGTGACAAAAGGCAGTGCAACATTGAAAGATGCAGTCAACGAAGCGCTGCGCTACTGGGTCACAAATGTGGAAGATACACATTACTTGATCGGTTCTGCGCTGGGGCCGCATCCGTTCCCGACGATGGTGCGGGATTTCCAGAGCGTCATCGGCGAAGAAACGAAACGCCAAATTGTTGAGCACGAAGGGCGCTTGCCGGATACCATTTTGGCGTGCGTGGGCGGCGGCAGCAACGCCATCGGCATGTTCTATCCGTTCTTGAAAGACGAGTCGGTGCGGTTGATCGGCGTCGAAGCGGCCGGAGAAGGAACAGAAACTGAAAAGCATGCGGCAACGATGACGAAAGGTACGGAAGGCGTCTTGCACGGCGCATTCATGAAACTGCTGCAATCGGATTCCGGCCAAGTGCTGGAAGCCCATTCGGTTTCCGCAGGCCTGGATTATCCTGGAATCGGACCAGAGCACGCTTATCTTGCGGACATCGGCCGCGTGGAATACAAAGCGATTACCGATGCAGAAGCGCTCGAAGCAGTAGTTTCATTTTCGCGGCTGGAAGGCATCATTCCGGCGCTTGAAACCGCGCATGCGATTTCGCAGGCAGAGAAGACTGCCAAGGAGATGGGCAAAGACGAAATTCTGGTCATTTGCGTTTCCGGGCGCGGCGATAAAGACATGGCGACTTACGCGGAGAAATTGGAGGGGTTGGCATGAACAGACTGTCAGAATTGAAGGAGAACGGTGAGAAAGCCTTCGTGGCCTATATCATGGCGGGCGACGGAGGGCTCGAGCGGCTGAAAGAGCAAGTCCAATACCTTCAGGAGGCCGGCGTTACGGCGATCGAGATCGGTATTCCTTTTTCGGATCCCGTAGCGGATGGACCGACGATTGAAGCAGCGGGCAACCGGGCGTTGAAAGAAGGCGTGACGCTGGAAAAGGTGCTCGATGAAATGACAGGTTGGACATTCGAAGTGAAAGTGCCGCTGCTCATCATGACGTACTTGAACCCAGTTATCAAATTCGGTGTGGAACGCTTCACCAAGCAAGCGAAAAAAGCGGGTGTTTCTGCCGTCATCATCCCGGATCTGCCTTATGAACATCGACAACTGGCCGAAACATTTTTGAAAAAAGAAAGCATTGCGCTCATCCAGCTCGTCACGTTGACGACGACTGAAAAGCGGCTGGAGGCGATTTTGCAGGAAGCGGAAGGTTTCGTCTACGCTGTCACAGTGACCGGCATCACTGGCGCACGGGATGAAATGTCAAACAATGTCCGGGAATTCATGCGCCGCGTGCGCGATAAGAGCCCAGTGCCTGTCTACGCAGGCTTCGGAATTTCCAAAGTCCACCACGTCGATCTGCTGCGCGAAGACGTTGACGGGTTCATTGTCGGCAGCGCGATTGTCCAAGCCTTTTACGACAATAAAATCGATGACATCAAACCCCTCATAGAAGCGGTGACGGCCCCGAGTCCGGTATAATTCCGGGTAGGAGGGATTTACTTATGTTCACACCAGTCTCTGCACAATTTTTTGAAGCGCCGACACTTGAATTGGCGCGTTCTCTGCTGGGCCAGCTATTGGTCCACGAAACGCCAGCTGGAATAGTCGCTGGCCGCATTGTTGAAACGGAAGCCTATATGGGAGCGGAAGATCGTGCCGCCCATAGTTTTGGCAACCGCCGCACGAAGCGCACGGAAATCATGTTCGGCAAAGCCGGAAGCGTCTATACGTATCAGATGCATACCCATACGCTGATCAATGTCGTCAGTGGGCCGCTGGATACGCCGCGTGCGATTTTGATCCGCGCAGTTGAGCCGGTAGAAGGCATTGATTTAATGGCGGAACTGCGCGGCAAACATCTCCCGATCAAGCAATGGACGAGCGGCCCTGGGAAGCTTACGAAAGCGATGGGCATCACAATGGAGTATTACGGCCATCATTTCACGGAGCGCCCGCTGTATATCGCAGAAGGCGATGCCGTCCACGCGATTGCGGAAGGCCCAAGGGTCGGCATAGCCAATTCGCAGGAAGCTGTCCATTACCCGTACCGTTTTTGGGAGCAGGATAATCCGTTCGTTTCCAAATTCCGCTAATCGTCGTGTTTACTTTGGTTTTCTCGTGGAATAGTAAGGGAGACTAAATAAACGGGGAGTGGAAGATGATGGCGAAAATTGCAACGTTAATTACCGACATGTTTGAAGATGTGGAATATACAGAGCCGACGAAAGCGTTCAACGAAGCGGGCCATGAAGTCTTTACGATTGAAAAGGATGCAGGGAAAAAGGTGACTGGCAAGCAAGGCGAAGCCACAGTGACAATTGACAAGGGCATTGACGAAGTCAGCCCGGACGATTTTGACGCATTGTTCTTGCCGGGCGGCTTTTCGCCGGATCAATTGCGCGCGGACGACCGCTTCGTGAAATTTACAAAAGCGTTCATGGACGCGAAAAAACCGGTCTTTGCCATTTGCCACGGGCCGCAATTGCTGATTTCAGCGCGTGCCCTTGAAGATCGCGACGTAACCGGCTATAAGTCAATTCAAACGGACATGGAATACGCCGGCGCAAAAGTGGTCGACCAGGAAGTTGTCGTTTGCCAAAACCAATTGGTGACAAGCCGCCAACCGGACGACCTGCCGGCTTTCAACCGCGAAGCGTTGAAGCTGCTAGAAAACTTGGGATAATGAAATGGAGTGGGGCCCCGCGATTGCGGGGCTTTTTTTATTTGGCTCGAAACGGTCGCGTGGGGTGTGGAAGAGGGCCTGCTGCAAGTAAATCTCCGTTTGCCGCAAGTAAAGAATGGGTTGCTGCAAGTAAGCAAAAATATCGCAAGTAACCACCGGTTTTCCGCAACTAATTGCGTTTTCCCCCCTTGAACTTATAAGCAAACACTTATATAATGTGGAAAGTACGAATAAAAGAAGGTGAAAAAATGGATTATCTTCAAATGGAATCTTATTTGAAAGCAATCGGCGACCATAACCGAATGCTTATCTTAAAATATTTGATGACGGAGTCGCTGTGCATTTGCGAATTCACGGAATTGATTGATATGACGCAGCCTGCCATCAGCCAGCATATGCGCAAGCTGAAGCAAGCGGAACTCGTCACCGAAGAAAAACGCGGCCGTTGGACGATCTGGTCGCTGAATATCCGCCACCCGCTGTATCCGATGCTCATCCACTTGTTGAGTTTGCTTCCGGAACCGGAGCGGACAGTGGCGACCTTGGTTGCAGAAGGAAAAAAAGTAATTTGTGAATAGGGAGTTGTGTTAGAAGTGGATATTTGGTCAGCCAGTTTGATATTTTTGATTACCTTGGTATTTGTTATTTGGCAGCCACGCGGGCTGTCGATCGGATGGTCTGCAATTGCTGGAGCGGTTGTTGCTTTGCTGGTCGGCGTTGTTGATTTCGGTGATGTTTGGGAAGTGACCGGCATCGTCTGGAACGCAACGCTGACATTTGTCGCATTAATCATTATTTCGTTGATCCTCGATGAAATCGGATTTTTCGAATGGGCTGCGCTGCATATGGCGCGCTACGCCAAAGGCAGCGGCATCCGCATGTTCTTGCTGGTCATTGCACTCGGAGCGGTAGTTGCCGCGTTATTCGCCAACGACGGAGCGGCGTTGATTTTGACACCGATTGTCCTGGCGATGGTGCGCGCGCTGAAATTCAAGGATTCGATGATCCTGCCATTCATCATGGCGTCCGGCTTTATCGCCGATACGGCATCACTGCCGTTTGTCGTCAGCAACTTGGTCAACATCGTTTCCGCTGACTTTTTCGACATCAGCTTTGCGCAATACGCCTTGAATATGTTCTTGCCGAATTTGTTCAGTGTTGGGGCAAGCATGCTGGTGCTGTACTTGTATTTCCGGAAAGACATTCCGGCGCGTTTTGATGAAGGAGCTTTGAAAACACCGGCCGCTGCATTAAAAGACGTCAAGATGTTCCATCTATCATGGGTGGTTCTAGGCGTCCTGCTAGTCGGCTATTTTATCAGCGATCCGCTTGGAATTCCCGTTTCGTTCATCGCGGGGGCGGTCGCCATCATTTTCTTGGCAATTTCCCGCAGAAGCAAGGCGGTTGAAACGATGACGGTCTTGAAAAATGCGCCTTGGGCAGTCGTGTTCTTCTCGATTGGCATGTATGTCGTCGTCTACGGGCTGCGCAACGCGGGGCTGACATCAGTCCTTGCCACGGCAATCGAATGGACGGCAAGCCATGGGCTGTTTGCGGCAACAATCGGAATGGGCTTCATCGCCGCAATCCTGTCGTCGATCATGAACAATATGCCGACAGTGATGATTGACGCACTTGCCATCTCCGAAACCAATACGACCGGCGTCATGCGCGACGCGCTGATTTATGCCAACGTCATCGGTTCGGACTTAGGCCCGAAAATCACGCCAATCGGATCGCTGGCAACTTTGCTGTGGCTCCATGTGCTGAAAACCAAGGGCGTCGAAATCAGTTGGGGCTATTATTTCAAAGTTGGGATCATCTTGACGGTTCCGATCCTCTTCATCACGCTGACGGGCTTATACCTGTCGCTATTGTTGCTCAATTAAAGGTCGGCGCAAAGCCGAAAAGAAAAAAGATAAGGCAAAGCGGATTCCGCTTTGCCTTATCTTTTTGTTTAGTCTATTGGAACTTTGCAGTTGTTGGATAGCGGTCAGCCCAGGAATTTAGCCATGTAAATTTCGTTGTAAGGCTTGCCGCTGATCATTAATGCTTTCTCGCGAATGCCTTCTTCTTTATAGCCCGATTTTTCGTACAGTTTGCGGGCGGAGTCGTTTTCTTCGACAACTGTCAGCTCAAGGCGGTTAACGCCTTTTGATTTTGACCAGTTTTCCGCTTTTTCCAGTAAAGAAGTGGCTAGCCCTTTGTTTTGAGCGCTTTTCTGGATACCCAGGACGATAGCTGCACGATGGGCTGCGCGTGCGGCTGTATTGCCGATGACCATCAAGTAACCGACATGTTCACCATTCAAGATAGCGATGAAGATAGTGGAATGGCCTTGCTGCTTCCATTCGATTATCTGTTTGCGCATGCTCTGGGTAGATTGGATGCGTTCATCTTTTCCATAAAGCATATACTCGGATTCGCCTTCGACCAGTTTCTGGAGGGCGATCAATGAACGGGCATCGCCGTGTTCCGCTTGGCGGATCAGCAGGACGTCTTCATTGCCGGGCGTTGAACCGTCGCCTTCAGCTGGATTGATCCGGTCGAAAGTGACAAAGCGGTTCGTCATTACATCACTGACATAATAGCCTGCATCCATCCAAGCGTGGAAATGCTTAGCAGGCGGTTTGGTCTTTTTCCACCAACTTTTGTTCAAATAAGCGGCATTGGGCAATTGTTGCCCCATAATTTGTTCGATTTCGGTAAAAGACAATGTAATTTTTTGAGATGATGCAGAAGCAAAATAATCGGCCAAAGGGATGTATTTTTTTTCCAAAATTATAGTCAATCTAAACGCTCCTTTCTTGAAAAGAATAAAATTAGTTGTGGTGATTATATCATTTGTCCTATTAAAATGTATATAATTATTTCCTTTTTCTTAAAATTTTTTTCATCGTACGAAAAAAGGGGTTTTAATTTACTATATTATTTAGTTAATTAGGTATATAGATATAAAATTATAATGCAAATTCAACAAAAATCTGTTCTTGGATTTCAGCAAAATCAAGGTTATTCAAGTTTTCTTAATTGAGTAGACAATTGAGAAAGTTATTTTAAAATCGGCTTAGCTAATGCGCCTAAAAACTTTGCGCATTTGGGAAATTCAATTGTATTTTGGCTAAGCTTCCAGTTGTGTTAAAATTATTTCGGAAACCAACACCATTCAGGAGGTTAAAAAATGTCAAACGTTCTTGTTTTAGGACATAAAAATCCGGACACCGATTCAATTTGTTCGGCTATTTCATATGCATATTTGAAAAAACAGCTGGGCATGCCGGCGGAACCGATTCGTTTGGGCGAAGCCAATAACGAAACTCTCTACGCATTGGAACATTTCAAATTCGAACAGCCGCGCCTTGTTGAAAAGGTGGCAGCGGAAGCTTCACAAGTCATCCTTGTCGACCATAACGAGCGCCAGCAGAGCGCAGCCGATATCCAGGACGTCCAAATTCTCGAAGTAGTGGACCACCACCGCATCGCTAATTTCGAAACGGTCGATCCATTGTACTTCCGCGCCGAACCGGTTGGCTGTACAGCGACAATCATTTTGAAGCTGTACAAAGAACATGGAGTTAAAGTACCGTCTGATATCGCCGGACTTATGTTGTCGGCGATCATTTCAGATTCATTGCTCTTCAAGTCGCCTACTTGCACAGAACAGGACTTGCAGGCTGCGCGCGAACTTGCTGAAATCGCGAATGTTGATGCAGCGGAATACGGTCTTGCTATGCTGAAAGCTGGCGCGGACTTGAGCAACAAAACACTTGAAGACTTGATGTCGCTCGATTCAAAAGAATTCGAAGCCAACGACCACCGCTTTGAAGTGGCTCAAGTCAATGCCATCGATGTCAATGAAGTAATCAGCCGCCAGAAAGAACTGGAAGTGCTGATGAACGAAAAAATTGCACGCAAAAACTTGGATCTATTCGCATTTGTGGTTACAGATATCCTGAACAATGATTCGGTCGCCATCGTCTTAGGACGCAAAGCGGGCATCATCGAAGGCGCTTTCAAGTCAAGTGTTGTCGACAACCGCATTTTATTGCCAGGCGTCGTTTCACGCAAAAAGCAGATAGTACCGGTCATTACAGAAGCATTTAGCTGATCCCTCCGGGGGTCAGTTTTTTTAATGAGCTGGAACTCTGTTCAACGCGCATAGGCAATAGGACGCTGCACGCTGCAGAAGGTTGCACCTGGGTGAAGATATAAGATATAAAATAGTTGAATTACTGAATATTTATAATCGATATTCCGCAAAACAGCTACGCTTGCCGCGGGCGAGACTTACCCAAAGCCTGCAAGGGCAAGTCTTTGCGACGAAGTGCGCAGCACTGCAACGCACTTTAATGTCTCGAAGCAAGCGTAGCGATGCAGAAGCAGAAGGGTTTTAGCCATGAGACGAGTGTTCTTCTCGACTCATGGCGGGAGCCAAGGTGGTGCCGGGCACTTCCGGCGACGCCTTTGCGACGAGCTTGCGCAGGAGCAATCGTCTTTGCACTGCCCAAAGCGACCGAAGCGAGTTTCAATATGTTACTTCTTTCGTTCGATGTATTCAGGCAAAAACATTGAGCCGAGTTTTGTTCGTTGTTATAGTAATGCGTGAGGTGAAATTATGAAAATTGAAATTTGGTCAGATTATGTATGTCCGTTTTGCTACATAGGCAAGCGTACGTTGGAGCAGGCTCTAGAAAAATCTGGTTTTCATTCACAAGCTGAGATTTCGTTCAAAGCTTATCAATTAGATCCGGCAGCACCCGTTGATTCGACAGTGTCGGCATATGAAAGTTTAGCTGCTAAAACAGGTGCGACTATTGAACAGGCAAAAGAAATGACGAAAGGCGTTGCGGCTCACGCGCGCTCAGTAGGACTTGAATATAATTTCGATGGCATGATGAACGGCAATACGCTAGCGGCCCACCGCTTAGTGAAGTGGGCAGAAGTGCACGGCAAGGAAGCGCATTTGACGGAACTTCTTCTTCGTTCGTATTTCGTTGAAGGAAAGAATGTCAGCAATAATGGAGTTTTAGCGGAAACGGCGGAAGCAGCCGGACTGCCTAGGGATGAGGCTGAAAGCATTTTGGTTTCCGACCGGTTCCATGAAGAAGTGGAAGCAGATATCACGGAAGCGCGCCAAATCGGTGTACAGGGCGTGCCGTTTTTCGTCATCAACCGCAAATATGCGATATCCGGCGCACAGCCACTGCAAGCTTTTGTCGATTCGATCCGCCAGATTGCGGACGAAGAAGGCATCCGTCCAAAGCTAAAGCCAATGGGACAAAAAAAGACTTCATATTGCACTGGCGATTCATGTGACTCGTGAGCAGATAAGTTGAATTAACCCTCGATTTTTATTATAATTTGATTATCTCAAATTCGAGAATAATAATATTAGTAAAAAGGAGCTTTTCAAAAAATGAATGTATTAGTCGTAAAAGCAAACAACCGCCCTGCAAGCGAAGGGGTTTCAAGTAAAATGTATGAGGTTTTCATGAATGAAATCGGCAACGACATCAACGTCAGCACTTTTGACGTTTTCAAAGAAGATATGCCTTATTTCGGCCAGGATTTCTTTGATGCGATGCAAAAATCAGCTCAGGCTGAACCAATGAGCGATCTTGAACAGCGCCTTTTGACAGCTTCTTCTAAAGCAATGGACGCTTTCATGGATGCAGATCTAGTTGTTTTCGCATTCCCATTATGGAACATGACGATTCCGGCAGCTCTTCAGACGTTCATCGATTACATCAACCGTGCAGGCATGACTTTTAAATACACTGAAAATGGTCCTGTCGGGCTTGTTCCAGAGAAGAAAGTTATCATCCTTAACGCACGCGGCGGCATTTACTCTACGCCGGAAATGGCTCCGGCCGAAATGAGCGTAAATTATATCCGCAACATCATGAACTTCTTTGGTATCCAGGACATCAATGAAGTGATCATCGAAGGGCATGCGTTGGATCCAGAGCGTGCAAATGAAATTATTGCAGAAGGCATGGAGCGTGTAAGAGACGCGGCCAACAGCCTGCAAGCAATTAAAGCATAATTGAATGGCATGACAGACCGGAGGCGCAAATGCGCTTCCGGTTTTTTTACGCCGCAATTGCTAAAGCTCGGCCAGTCTGCTGATTAAAAAGAAGAGGACAGGGTAGTTATCTAGTAAAACGTCTTTAGGAGGGATAGCATGTCAACAAATGAACATTCGAGCCGCCTGCCAGACCATATGGAATCTTTGTGGAGAACGTATAAGGAAGTCCCAAGCTTTCCGGCTTTGCAAGCCAATGAGTCAACGGAGATTGGGGTCGTCGGCGGAGGCATAGCAGGTGTAATCACTGCTTATTTACTAGCGAAAGCCGGCAAAAAAGTGACGCTCATTGATGCGGGCAAACTGATTGACGGTGTCACCGGCTACACAACCGCTAAAATTACGGCACAACACGGTCCCTATTATGCTCCATTGATCAAGTTGATGGGGGAAGAAAAAGCCCGGTTGTACTACGACGCCAATATGGGCGGTTTGAAATTCATTGAAGATTTGGCAGCAGAGCTCGACATCGCTTGTGATTTGACGCATCATGATGCATTCCTTTACGCGAATACTGCACATGGGGCGGCGTTGATCAAAAAAGAAGCGGAGGCGTATGAAGTTTTAGGCATTAAGGGCGGCTTGGCGAAAGTGGAAGCGGAAATGGAGTTGCCTTTTGAAGTGGATGAAGCCTTGGTGATGCGAGGCCAAGCGCAATTCCATCCGGTGAAATTCCTTGCGAAACTGGTGAGTGAAATTGATCGCCTTGGGGGCAAAATCTACGAACACACTCGCGCGCAAAAAATCCTAAGCAAAGACGATCCGGTAATCCAAACCGAAAACATGTCGCATCTGTCTTGCGACAAAGTGGTAGTGGCGACGCATTATCCATTCAACGATGCCGATGGCTTGTATTTCTCAAAGCTGTCCGTCAAACGATCTTACGTGATTGCCGCCCGTTCGACCGGTCCGATTCCGGATGGCATGTACATCAGCGTTGATGCTCCGTCCCGATCGCTGCGCTACGCGACAGGCATCGACGGCGAGAAATTGCTGCTCATCGGAGGCGACGGGCATCCGGCCGGCAAGAGCAAAACGCCGACAATTGAGCATTACGAGAATTTGGCGCATTTTGGCGATGAACATTTCGGCATTACGGAAATTCCGTACCGCTGGTCTGCACAAGACATGACGACGCTTGATACGGTCCCTTATATCGGCAAAATCACCGCAGGATACGATAATATCTTTGTCGCTACCGGCTTCCATAAATGGGGAATGTCGAACGGGGCAGCTGCCGGCATGCTGCTCGCGGACCACATTTTAGGGAAAGCGAATCCGTATGCGGACCTGTTCGATCCGACGCGGACGAAGCTGAAAGCAGTGGATGCCCTCAGTTTCATCAAAGACAATACCTCAGTGGCCAAGGAGTTAGTGAAAGGGAAGTTGCAGTCTTCTTCGAAAACCGTCGAGGAGTTGGCGAATGGGGAAGGCGGCTTGGTGAAAGTTGGCGGCAAAAAAGCCGGCGGCTACCGCGATGAGTACGGTCAGCTGCATTTAGTCGATACGACATGCACCCATTTGGGCTGTGAAACTCATTGGAACGACGCCGAGCGGTCATGGGATTGCCCGTGCCACGGTTCACGCTTCTCCTTTAGTGGAGAAGTGCTCAATGGCCCCGCCGTGAAACCTTTGAATAAGATGGAAGAACCCGGATCCATATAAAAAAGCAGTGCGGAAAAATTTTCCGCACTGCTTTTTAATTTGTTTGGATTATGCTGGGTTTGCTTGCAATTCCAATGAAATTTTGATGTCTTCGCCGACAAGTACGCCGCCTGTTTCAAGTGCTTGGTTCCAAGTCAGGCCGAAATCCTTGCGGTTGATTTTGCTTTCTGCATTGAAGGCAACAACTTCAACGCCCCAAGGGTTAGTGCCTTTGCCGCCGTATTCCACTTCAAAAGTGGCTGGACGCGTAACGCCTTTAATCGTAAGGTCGCCAGTCAATTCGTATTCATCGTGTTTTTTCACGATGTCATTCGCTGTGAAAATGATGTGCGGATGGTTTTCAGCATCGAAGAAATCAGCAGAGCGCAAGTGATTGTCGCGGTCTTCGTTGTTTGTGTTGATGCTTGTGATGTCGATTTTGAAATCGATCAAAGCTCCAGACAAATCTTCTTCGTTCGCTTCAACTTCCGCTTCGAATGAAGTGAATGAGCCTTTTACTTTAGAAATCATCATGTGTTTTACTGAAAATCCGATTTCTGAGTGTGCTGGGTCTACTGTCCATTTTTTCATGTTATTGTTCCTCCTAATAGTAATGTATCTGTTTTCAACTATAAGGGCTAAAAATCTCGATGTCAATAGTCTTTAATTAAAAACTCTTTAATTCGAGATATTTAATTTATCGGTCTTTAGAACGGAACATAAGGCTATCCCTTGTCAAAAGGGCAAGAAAATTAGATACTATTAAAAGCGAAAAGTTTAGAAGGGATTTGCTTGGGATGACGAAAGAAAAATGGTTAACGGATCTTCGCCGCTTTTTGGCCGATGATCACGTGAAAATGAACGAGCCGCTTCACCTGCATACCTTGACGCGTATGGGTGGGCCAGCTGATATTTTTGTAACACCGACAACTGAAGATGAAACAGCATACACTGTTAAATATGCATATGAAAACAATATTCCTTTGCTGCTCCTCGGTAACGGCTCTAATATGGTCGTTCGTGATGGCGGCGTGCGCGGAATTGTGCTGAACCTGAAAAGCCTTCATGCAATCCGCATTACAGGCACTACGGTTTATGCGCAAGGCGGCGCGCATATTAAAGAAGTATCGAAAGCAGCGGCAGTGAACCGATTGACCGGCTTTGAATTCGCTTGTGGAATTCCAGGGTCTATCGGCGGCGCTATGGCGATGAACGCAGGCGCGTACGGCGGCGAGATCAAAGACATCATCCTCCAAGCGACGGTTTTGACCCCGGAAGGCGACAAGCTGGTGCTGTCGAAAGAGGATATGGAATTAGGCTATAGAAAAAGCATCATAACCAAAAAAGGCTATTATGTGTTATCAGCTGAATTCGGCTTGGAGTTTGGAAACCAAGCGGTGATTGATGCGAAGATGGTCGATTTGACGTATCAGCGCGAATCGAAGCAGCCCTTGGAATTTCCATCAGCGGGCAGTGTTTTCAAACGTCCGCCGGGCAATTTTGCCGGCAAGCTGATCCAGGAAAGCGGACTTCAAGGGCGGGGCTTCGGCGGTGCGGAAGTATCGACGAAGCACGCTGGATTTATCGTCAACAAAAACAATGCGACAGCTGATGATTACATCCAGACGATTGAAATGGTGAAATCGGCGGTGCGAGAAAAATTCGGCATCGATTTAGAGCTTGAAGTGAAGATTGTTGGAGAAGACATGATATGACTGATTAGCGGGGCTTTTACAGAGCTCCGCTTTTTTTAATGCCCTAAAATTATGGTACAATAAACCAACATAAAAACCACAGGGGGTGTCCTATGATCGATTTTTCGACGAATGGTTTAATTTTGATGGGAGGCATTTTCCTCCTGGCTGGCGTACTGATGACCAAGGTATCTGCGCGCGCCGGAGTGCCGTCTCTTGTCTTGTTCATGATTATCGGCATGTTCTTGGGCAGCGATGTCACCGGCCTCATTTACTTTTCCAATGCCGAAATCGCGCAATTGGTCGGAATTGTCGCGTTGATCTTTATCCTTTTTGAAGGCGGACTGCAAGCGAAATGGAAACATATCCGGCCGGTCATGGGCGGCTCACTTTCCTTGGCGACTCTTGGTGTCATGATTACCACTGCGATCGTAGCAACTACTGCATATTATATCCTCGATATCACATGGCTTGAAGCGTTCTTGCTGGGATCGATTGTCGGCTCTACAGATGCTGCGGCAGTCTTTTCCGTGTTAGCCGGACAAAACGTCAAGTCTAAAATCTCTTCCACACTTGAAGCGGAATCGGGTACCAACGATCCGATGGCCATGTTTTTGACAATTGCATTTATCCAATTAATCATGATGCCAGACTCCTCCATCGGTTCAATGATCGGCAGTTTCGTGCTTGAAATGGGTCTTGGTGCAGTGTTTGGAGTAGTGCTGGGCTACCTGGCTTCCTGGACATTGAACCGCATCAAACTGGATGCTTCCGGATTGTACGCTGTGCTGTCAGCAGGCTTTGCAATTTTCATCTACAGTGCCACTGCAATGATGCACGGCAGCGGGTTATTGGCGGTTTATCTGGCGGCATTGGTCATCGGAACCCGCCAATTGACGCAAAGCTATTCCATCATCAGCTTCCATGAGGGCGTGGCTTGGCTGATGCAAATCGTCATGTTCGTCCTGCTCGGCTTGCTGGTATTCCCTAGCCAGCTGCTGGATTGGGATTTGATGTGGAGGGGGTTGGTCCTGTCATTCGTATTGATTTTGATTGCGCGTCCAATCGCAGTATTCGTTTCAACCGCGTTCTTCGACTACTCTTTGAACGAGAAGCTGTTCTTGTCGTGGGCTGGCCTGAAGGGAGCGGTGCCAATCGTGCTTGCAACGTTCCCGATGATAGCAGGCGTCGAAAACAGTTACTTATTCTTTAATATCGTATTCTTTATCGTCTTGACTTCAGCATTGATCCAGGGGTCGACGATTCCGTTCATGGCCAAAAAATTATCCTTGAACGGCCGTCCGTTGCCGAAGCGGATTCATTCGCTGGAACTGATCTCGATGGACAAGGCGAATGCGGAAATGCTGGAAGTTGAACTGACGGCTAAATCTCCTTTCGCCGGCCAGCTCGTGCAAACCATCGGCCTGCCCAAGCAAACCTTGATCAGTGCCATCATCCGCTCTGGAAAATTGGTCATGCCAACGGGCACAACGAAATTGAAAGTGGGCGATGTCCTGTACGTCCTGACAGAAAAGAAACAAGTGCCGAAAGTGAAAATGGTGCTTGGAGAAGAAGATATCAATCATTAAGCCCGCAGTTTGCGGGCTTTTTATTTTGTGGCAGTGAATTTGCGCCGTAAATTCCTTGCGAATAAAGGATTTTTATTCCGGCGGTCGAATGATATAGCATCAGAGAAGAAAAATTAAGGGGGAAAAGCAAGTGGGTAAACAGAAAGGGAACCGAAAGCTGCTGAAATGGATTGTGGGTATAGTGAGCGGCTTGGTGGTACTGGCAGCCGCAGCGTTAATTTTTGTAAACGTTTACATAGGGAAGTCGAGCCCGCAAGTGGAGGGGGAAATGGTTGTCAGCGTTTTAGATGGCGGTGCGACAGTGACGCGCGATGAAATCGGCGTTCCACATATCGAAGCAGGGACGGATGCCGATTTGTACCGTGCGCAGGGCTTTGTCCAAGCGCAGGACCGGCTTTTCCAAATGGATTTGTCGCGGCGCCAGGCTAGTGGGCGTTTGGCGGAAGTCGTAGGGGCGGCGGCAGTGGACCGGGATAAATTCTTCCGGGTATTCAGCCTTCGCGACGCTGCTGAAAAATCATGGAGCGGCTATGAACCAGAGGCGCAGCAAGTGTTGGAATGGTACGCAGAAGGCGTCAATGCATTCATGGAACAAGCGAAAAAGGACGGCAAGCTGAGCTATGAATTTGCGCTTCTCGGCTACGAACCTGAACCCTGGACGCCGGTTGATTCGTTGACGATTGGCAAATTCATGGCATATGACCTCGGTGGGCACTGGTCATCGCTTGCCATCAGGCACTGGGCGCTGAACGAATTCCCGGAAGAAAAAGCGAAAGAGATTTTCATCAAATACCCGGAAGATGCGCCGTCAATCATTGCGGCAAACAAAAAGCAGCCGGTGCAAGTTGCTGGGCAATTCGATGCTTCAGTCATCCCGCCGGAATTCAATGGCAGCAATAACTGGGTAGTATCGGGTGACAAGACGGCGAGCGGCTTGCCGCTTCTCGCGGATGATCCGCATCTTGGTTTGTCGACACCGTCGATCTGGTATCAAATGCATTTGAAGTCGCCGGAACAGAACGTCAGCGGTGTCATTTTCGCAGGAATTCCCGGCATCATTCTCGGGCATAACGAAAAAATTGCCTGGGGAGTGACGAATGTCGGCCCGGACGTCCAGGATTTATATATTGAAACCCCGAATCCGGAAGATCCGACGCAATTTCTCTATGATGGCGTGTGGGAGCAGGCAGAAATCCGGAACGAGCCGATCAACGTGAAAGACGGCGAGACGGTGCATTTTGAAGTGGCGGTTACGCGCCACGGGCCGATTATTTCAGATGTGTTGTACAAAGACGAAGATCCGAACGCGTCGTTTTCACTGCAATGGACCGCCCATGAACCGACATTGGAGCTTCAGGCAGTGCTCAGTTTCAATAAAGCTTCCAATTGGGAAGAGTTCGAAACAGCGTTAGAAGATTTCCAGGCGCCGGCACAGAATTTCGTTTTTGCATCGGTCGATGGAACAATTGCCTATAAAGCGAATGGCCGGATTCCGATCCGCAAACAAGGCGACGGCCAATTGCCGGTGCCCGGCGATTCGTCAGCATACGGCTGGGATGGTTATGTGCCGTTTGATGAACTGCCGACTGCCGTGAATCCGGAGAGCGGTTTTATCGCGACGGCCAATAACGAAGTCGTCAACAGTTCGTACGATTACCACATCACGGATTTCTGGGCACAGCCGTACCGCTATGAACGCATAGCAGAGGTGCTGGAGTCAAAAGATGATCTGACGAAAGAAGATATGATGGCGCTGCAGATGGATCAGAAAAACCTGTATGCGGCCGAATTTTTAGAGGACATGATGGCTGCCGTCCAAGAAAAGACTGATGAACACGACGAATTGTTCAAAATGATGGCGGAATGGGATCAAGTTGATAGCAAAGGGGCTGCGGAGCCGCTAGTTTTCCATAAATGGATGAAGCAGCTGCCAGTAACGATGCTGGCTGATGAATTTCCTGAAGATGTCTTCAGCCTCTTGCCGGGCAAAAATCACATTACCGATCAAATGATGCGCGACGCATTCAGCGGCAACGAAGGGGCATGGGTATCGGAATATGGAGGCGCCGGCAAATGGCTGGAGGATTCGCTTGAAACAGCTCTTGGCGATATTGAAGAAGAATTCGGCAACGATGCAGGCGATTGGCAATGGGGAGACAATCATAAACTGACATTCCCTCATCCGCTTGCAGGTGCGTCGCCGATTTTCGAGGGCTTCCTGAATCCGGACCCAGTTCCTATTGGCGGATCTAACATCACAGTCCAGGCTGCCGGTTTTGATGGCGAAGGCAATGTTGATCACGGGGCGTCTTGGCGCTTTGTCGCTGATCTAAGCGATTTATCAAGCGCTTACCACATCGTCGGACCGGGCTTGAGCGGGCATATGAAGTCGGATTTCTTCCATAATCAAGTAGACGATTGGGCAGAAGGGAAATTCCATGAAACGCTCCTTAAAGGAGAAGTGCAAGGTTCGGTCTTAAGATTGTCGCCTGAATAAGTTATACTGAAAGAAAAAGATGTGAGGTCGGTAGGCTTGAAGAATTTAATGGCAGTCGGATTCGGAGGGATGGCGGGTTCGCTGTTGCGAGCGGTTATCTACGAAGGGGTGTCTTCTTTCACTGGCTTATGGATCGTGAACTTGCTTGGCAGCTTATTGCTTGGCTTTGTTGCAGGTCGCTTCCACGCAAAGTCTGCTTCTTTCCGCTTGTTTGTGTCGACCGGCTTAATCGGCTCGTTTACGACGTTCTCGGCATTTACCGCTGAATGGTTCCGGCTGATGGAACGTTCGTTCACGAACGGCTTGCTGCTTGCAGTCGGGATGACGGCATTTTCTGTTGGAGCAGCTGCGATAGGGCTGAGGTTCGGCAGAAAGGCGGTGGCGGGATGATCGGCATCGCACTTGGCGGCTTTTTAGGAGCGATTGCCCGCTACGGATTTTACTTATTGGCTGAACGAGGGGCGAAACAGCCGAAGCTTGCAACGTGGCTGGTCAACAGTATCGGCTCGTTGGTGCTCGGCTTGTTTATCGGTGCAGGCAGCCTTTCGCTGTTTTGGATGACCGGTTTTTTAGGGGCCTTCACGACGTTTTCCACGATGGCGCTCGACGCTGTCAAGGATTTTGAAGACGGCCGCCTGCTCGAAGCGGCGTCTTATCTCGGAGCCACGCTAGTGAGCGGTATTGTATTGTTCAGCGTCGGCTATCATCTACTGCATTAACGAAAAAAAGCCGTTCCGGCAAAAGGAACGGCTTTTTTCCATGGTTGCTAAAATTTAAAAAGCTTGAGGAAAGGTGCCTTTTTCAATGGTCCGTCCCATGCGGCCGGTTGTGGTTTCGGCGTGGAGCAGCGATTGGTAGACCGCTTCTTCAGTCGCTTCGATAACGCCTTTGAACAGTTCGGCCATCAGTGGATGGTCATCCCGCAAGAGTGTTGTTTGCTGCAGCGCGGAAGTCGATTTATGAGGAATGCGTTCAGCGTTTGAAAATGCGATGATAATGTCTCCGCTGCCATTGTGAATATGGGTTCCGGTGCGCCCCATCCCAATCGCCGCGCGTTTCGCCAGGCGCTTTAGCTGCCGGCTGTCGAGTGGTGCATCGGTGGCAATTACAATGATGACAGAACCGTCCGGCTTTTGGGGCGCGGGAAGATCCGGCAGCCAGTTAGCGATGGCGATTTCCTCTTTAAGGCCGAAATTGCTCAGTACCAAAGCTCCGGCCGTGTAATTTTGGCTTTCAAATTCCGCAATGCGTGAAGCGGAGCCGATGCCGCCTTTGACGCCATAGCAGATCATGCCTTTTCCGGCACCTACAGCGCCTTGCGCGAAATCTGTCGTGGCGGCGCCGATTGCCTGTTGGGCATGTTCCGGACGCACGGCCATAAGGCGCATCGAGTTCAAATAGCTGTCGTTGCATTCGCCGACGACGATATTGAGTGAACTGGTCGAATCGCCGATTGCCGGGTTTTCACGCAGCATCCAGTCCATTGTCCCCTGCAGCACAGCAGCGACGCTGAAGGTATTCGTCAACATAATCGGCGATTCAAGAACACCGAGCTCCTCGACTTGCACCAGCCCGGCGGTTTTGCCGAAGCCGTTCAGCACGAAACTCGCGGCGGATACTTTTTCTTCAAACCAATTGCCGGCATGCGGCAAAATGGCGGTGACGCCTGTACAAACGGATTCGTTCTCAGACAAGCGCTCTTCGAGTGTCGTGTGGCCGACTTTTACGCCGGCGACATCGGCAATTGAATTCAAATTTCCTTTTTTCAATGAAATCACCATCTCTTTTTCTTTGATTGGAACAAAAACAGCAGCCGGCATCTTCACGGGCTGCTGTTTTCCGTTTCATTTTACAATGATCACTGGAGCCTGGACGCGCTTTGCGACTTTGTGGCTGACGCTGCCGAGCACCATCTCCTGAAGGGCATTCAAGCCGCGGCTGCCGATAAATACGATGTCGTAGCCTGTATCGTTGGCGTGCTTGACGATGGTCGGGCCTGGTGTGCCGTGCAGCGTCTTTGTCTCAAAGGGCACTGCAGCATCCTGGAAGACCGCTTCGAGTGGTGCGAGATGCTTGCGGCGCTCAAAATGGACTTCGTCGCTGCTCTGGCCGTGGAGGATTTCGTTGCGCGCTTTTTCATAATCGATGACATACAGCAGCGTGACTGCGGCATCGGGGTTTGCTTTCGCCATCTTTACTGCTTCATGTGCGGCGCGCATCGAATGATCCGAGCCGTCTGCCGCCACTAGAATTTTCTGGTACATGCCAATTCCCCCTAACAATTGTCCGGATATTGATGAACTATTCGACAAAAATCAGCATAATCCTTTTCTGGAGGGCTGTTTGCTAAAGTAAATGGCACGTGCCACAGCCCGAAATCTTCATTCAAACCGTGGTTTGACTAATGCCAGCTGAAGAATTATACTGGCAGTAACAATCAAATATACATTTGAATGAAAGAAGGAATTGCTGTGAGAGAGATATGCGAAGTCACGAAAGTCCATCCTGAAGTAGTGGAAAACGTCCAAAATCATATGGCGGATTTATCGGAAGTCGCCAATCTCTTTAAAGCGCTGGCAGACGAAACCCGTTTGAATATAGCTTATGCATTAACTATAGAAGAAGAAATGTGCGTCTGCGATATCGCTGCGGTTATTGGTTCCTCGACGGCCACTGCGTCGCATCATTTGCGCTATTTGCGTGAACGTGGATTAGCGAAATCCCAGAAAAAAGGCAAACAAGTGTATTATTCATTGTCAGACAGCCATGTCCATCAGCTCGTCACAATCGCCCATGAACATGCGAAAGAAGGTGTGCACAATGCAAAAGACATACCGTCTTGAAAACCTTTCTTGCACCAGCTGTGCAGCGAAGTTTGAAAAGAACATCCGCAGCTTGCCCCAAACGAAGGATGTCATATTAAATTTTGGCGCATCAAAACTCACGGTCGACGGCAACGTCTCGATTGAGGAACTTGAAAAGGCAGGCGCATTCGACCATATCCGCGTTTTTCCAGAGCGGGAGAAAGTTGTCCATGTGCCATTTTACAAACGGCGCCAGACCATTGAAACGGCCATTTCACTCCTTCTTTTAATTGCCGGGATTGCTATTTCGCTCCGTACTTTTGAAACAGATCCGGCAGCCATCGCATTGTTTGCAGGATCGATGCTGGTCGGGGGATACCATATGTTCGGGACGGGTCTGCGTAATCTGGTGAAATTGCAATTCGATATGAAGACGCTGATGACGATCGCAATCATCGGTGCCGCAATCATCGGCGAATGGCGTGAAGGTGCAGTCGTTGTGTTCTTATTCGCCATCAGTGAGGTGCTGGAGACATTCTCGATGAACAAAGCCCGCCAATCGATCAGGGGATTGATGGATCTTGCACCAGCACGTGCCTTGATTCAGCGCGGCGGTGAGCTTATCGAAATGGATACAGAAGATATCCGAATCGGCGACGTCATGATTGTCAAACCAGGCCAAAAAATCGCCATGGACGGCAATGTCCTGCGCGGGGAAAGTTCAGTCAATCAGGCAGCCATCACCGGCGAATCAATACCTGCTTCCAAAGAGGTGGGAGATGAGGTCTTTGCGGGAACGATAAACGAAGAAGGTGCATTGGAAATCACGGTGACAAAACGCGTGGAAGATACAACAATCGCGAAAATCATCCATCTTGTCGAAGAAGCGCAAGCCGAAAAAGCGCCGTCTCAAAAATTCGTCGACCAATTCGCCAAATACTACACACCGGCAATCATTGCCATCGCCTTTTTAGTGGCGCTTGTTCCCGGATTCGTAACGGGCGAATGGCAGCTGTGGATTTATCAGGGGCTTGCGGTGCTTGTCGTCGGCTGTCCGTGTGCACTTGTCGTTTCGACCCCAGTGGCGATTGTCACGGCAATCGGCAACGCAGCGCGGCAGGGCGTCTTAATCAAAGGCGGCATCCACTTAGAGGAAACGGGCCGCATCAAAGCAGTGGCGTTCGATAAAACAGGTACTTTGACAAAAGGCTATCCCGAAGTGACGGATGTCTATGCGCAGGAAGGCTACGGCAAAGAAGAAGTATTGAAAATTGCAGCTTCCGTCGAAGCGATGTCCCAACATCCACTGGCTCGCGCTATTACCGGGCGTGTTCCGGAGGTCTACAGCATCACGGCTTTTAAATCAGTGACTGGCAAAGGCGTAACAGCTTCGGTCAACGGGGTGCCTGTCTATGTCGGCAGCCTCGGCTGGGCGGCGGAATTTGGTTTCGCTGTCCCGCAGGCGTACGAAAAACTTCAGGAAAGCGGAAAATCAGTGGTAGCCGTCTTTTCGGATATGGAATTGATCGGTTCGGTGGCGGTGGCTGACGCAATCCGTCCCGAAAGCCCGGCAATCATTCAGGCCTTAAAGGATATGGGCATTGAAGAAACCATCATGCTGACAGGAGATCACCCGGTAACTGCGCAAGCGATCGCCGGCCAAATCGGCGTCACGGATGTTCGAGCAGGCTTGATGCCTGAAGAAAAACTAGCGGCTGTCAAAGAGCTGCAGGATAAATACGGCCGCGTAGCGATGGTCGGCGACGGCATCAATGATGCCCCGGCTTTAGCGGCTTCATCCGTCGGTATCGCCATGGGCGGAGCAGGCACGGATGCGGCATTGGAAACCGCCGATATCGCTTTGATGGCGGATGATCTTGAAAAACTTCCATATACGATTCGACTCAGCCGAAAAACTTTGCGTATAATAAAGGAAAACATCATTTTCGCATTGGGTTTGAAAATTATCGCTTTGCTTCTGATCATTCCGGGATGGCTGACCTTATGGATTGCTATTTTCGCCGATATGGGCGCGACGCTGCTGGTCATCTTGAATGCCCTGCGCCTCGTGAAGATACAGAAGTAAAAGCATGTTGGGGGATATCGCATTGAAGTTGACTGAATGGACGATAGAAGAGCAGGAGCAGCTCATTGAATTCATGACTACTAATTCCTGGCCGTTCCACGGGCAAGAACATCCGGTCCGGGCATTGATTGAGAAGACAATCGAAGGAGGCGGCTATAAATCAGATCAAGTCCGCACCTTCTGGATTGAAAATGATGAAGGCCAGCAGGTAGGGCTTGTGAAAATTTTTGATTTGCAGGATGATATTCCACTATTCGATTTGCGGATTGCCGAACCTTACCGGGGCAAAGGCTACGGGCCAAAGGCATTGAAGTTGGTCGCTGATTTCGTATTTTCGCTTCCTGAGAAGAAAATCCGCCTCGAAGGCAATACGCGGCATGACAATTTTGCGATGCGAAAAGCATTTGAACGCACGGGCTTTGCAAAAGAAGCGCATATCCGCCAAGCTTGGTTTTCGCCGAAGGAAAATCGCTATTACGATGCGGTGACATACGGATTGACGCGCGAGGATTGGCAAGCCGGCATTACGACGCCTGTCCATTGGGATGATGCCCTCGTCGGTGCCAAAAAGCCGCAATTTAATCCGATTCTGCTCGACTTTCCGGATGAATTTGAATCCGAAAGGCTGCTGATTCGTGCGCCGAAAAGAGAAGATGCCGAGCAATGCTACGATGCCGTGCTGCATTCGTTGGAATCGCTCAGCCCGTGGCTGCCTTTCGCAGAAGATCCGCCGGAACTTGCACGGACAGAAGCGGTGCTCATCGAAGCTGCCGCCAACTTCCAGCTGCGCAAAGATCTGCGTCTGCACTTTTTTTCAAAAGAGACCGGGGAATTCATTGGTTCGACCGGGCTTCACCGCATCAACTGGGAAGTCAGGAAGTTCGAAATCGGCTATTGGGTTGACCACCGTTTTGAAGGCAAAGGCTATGTGACGGAAGCAGTGGAACGCATCACCCGATTCGCTTTTGAAGAACTCGAAGCGAACCGCGTAGAAATCCGCTGCGATCCGGAAAATGTCCGGAGCCGCGCTGTAGCGGTTCGCCTCAACTTTGAGCTCGAAGGCATTTTGCGCAACGACGCAATATCCAAAAATCGCTTGCGCGATACATGCGTCTATTCGAAAATTAAGCAATAAAGATTACTTTGTTAATCGATATTCCGCAAAACAGCACCGCTTTCCTGCGGGCTTGCGCCGAACTAACTCGTGCTGACGCCCGAGTGGATTTCGGCACTGCGCTATCCCGCGGGAGTCGGCACTGTTTTGCTCCATATCTGGAGAACCAAAAGTAACTACAGAGAACTGTATCTTTCATTTTTTCTAATAAAGAAGTAATTGCTATTAAGAAATATCTTTGAATGAAGTGGAAGGCGGCAACTCCAGCGGGCAAAGCCTGAGCTGAAGACCCCGCAGGAGCGGTAGCGACGAGGAGACTAAAGCCAGGCCCGCGGAACGCGTCCGCCTGAAGCGAAATGATAAGGCGATTGAGAGTTTCTCAAGCATAAAAAAAGGCCGGAGACAAATGTCCCGGCCTTTTTTTATGTTGTAGAGCTGTTATAAGCCTTTTCTTCCTGAAACTAAGTTGATGACTAAAATGATAGCCGCAATAATTAGAAGAATGTGGATTAAACCACCAGCAACGTCCATTAAAAATCCTACTAACCAAATAACAATAATAACTGCTAAAACAATCCAAAGTATACGCGCCATGTTTCTTCACCTAACCTTTCTCTTGAGATAGTAATATTTACCCCAGACTTTCTAAGGATAAACATCCAGAATATTAGAACAGCGCAGACTTGGTGGAAGCTCAGTTGTTTCAGCGGTGGCGGTATAGTAAACTGAAGGAAGTTATGTGAGGGAGGAACTGACTTTGCCTACTCCAAGTATGGAAGACCATATTGAAATAATATATGCATTAATTGAACAAAAAGGGTATGCGCGAGTATCAGATATTGCGGAAGCCCTGTCAGTACTGCCATCTTCCGTCACCAAAATGGTACAAAAACTCGATAAAGACGGCTATTTGATTTATGAACGCTACCGGGGCCTGGTGTTGACGCCAAAAGGACAGAAACTCGGCAAGCGTTTATTGAAGCGCCACGATTTGCTGGAGCAGTTCCTGCGGCTGATCGGCGTGGAAGAAGAACGCATTTATGGGGATGTTGAAGGCATCGAGCACCATTTAAGCTGGAATTCAATTGACCGAATCGCGGATTTGGTCCAAACGCTCGAGGACCATCCGAAATTGATCGCTGAATTGGAAAAGCTGAAGAACGACCAAAAAGAAAGTTAATTAAAAGGAGGCTGCATTATGAGTTTGCATCCAGGATTGAAAGCGAATTTAAAAATTAAAGACCGATCAAGTTCCCTATGGATTTTATCAGATGGTTCTGGCGATGAAGTCTTCATGAACGCCTCAGAAATCGAAGAAGGGCAGGAAGTCGGGGAAGAAATCGAAGTATTTTTGTATCGCAACCGCCAAGGCGGCATCGCGGCGACACCGATGATTCCGCATATTCTGCCAAGCGTCTACGGCTGGGCGAAAGTGCTGAAAGTATCTCCGCGCGAAGGCGCAGTAGTGGATATCGGCACGACGCGCGAAGTCTACGTGCTGCCTGCGGACCTTCCGCAAGTGCAGGAATTATGGCCGAAACAAGGCGACCATTTGTTCATGACGCTGCGTACAGACCGCTATGGCGACTTGTACGGCCGATTGGCGACAGAAGAGACGGTGCTGGAGCTCAGTGCGCCGGCTCCTGAAGAAGTATTCAATAAAGACTTGCAGGCGCGTGCTTACCGTTTGTTGCCGGTCGGCTCTTTCATGCTCACAGTGCCGGAAATGTACCGCGTTTTCGTCCATGAAACAGAGCGCGAAGAAGAACCGCGCCTTGGGGAAGAAAAGACAGTGCGCATTATTGGCGTCAAAGAAGATCGTACGCTTAACGGCTCGCTGCTTCCCCGCAAGCAGGAGCGCCTGTCGGACGATGCTGAAATGATTTTGCGCTATTTAGAGGAATCCGGCGGCAAAATGCCGTTCACAGACAAATCTTCACCAGACGAAATCTTTGAAATGTTCGGCTTGAGCAAGGCCGCATTTAAGCGTGCCATGGGCCGATTGTACAAAGAACGCAGAATCATCCAAGAAGAAGGCTGGACGAAATTAACGCGCTGATGCAACTTTTTCAAATTAAAAGCGTATTAATTTGGAGGAAGGGGCAATCAAAATGAAAAAAATGATATCAATCATCACCATCATACTGGCAATCTCCTTGCTGGCGCCGCAAGTTGGCTCAGCAAACGTAGGTATAAATGAAAAATTCGGGGTTCCGATCGTCGTTTACGGCGGCAATCTCTCCGATGCTGAAAAAGAAAGCGTTGCGGGTAGCCTGAGCGTTGCGGAAGAAGCTGAAGTGGAAGAAATTGAAGTGACAGGAGAAGACCTGATCACTTTCATCAAAGACGGCGACCCGCGAGCACGCATGTACTCGTCCGCTAAAATCACTCGCAAGGAAGCTGGCGAAGGCCTGGTCATCCAGATCGTGACGCCGGATAACATTACACAGGTTACATCTGAAATGTACGCCAACGCTATGCTGACAGCGGGAATTGAAGATGCGACAGTGGAAGTGGCTGCACCGAAAGCGGTAACTGGCCATTCTGCGCTTGTCGGAATTTACAAAGCGTATGAAGTGAACGGCGAACAATTGGATCCGGAACGGACCGATGTCGCCAATGATGAACTCGAAGTTGCCACGGAACTTGCAGATAAAGGTGTCGGCGATGAACAAGTCAGCGAATTGCTGACAGAAATCAAAAAGCAGATCGCTGAGCAAAACCCCGCTACACGCGAGGAAGTGGAAGCGATTGTAGAAGAGCAATTGTCAAAACTGCAGATTGAATTAAGCCCGGAAGACCGCCAATTGCTGGTGGATCTGATGGACCGCATCCGCAAGCTTGATATTGATTTCTCGCAATGGTCTACACAGCTTGAAGATTTGAGCAAAACGATCGAAGACAAAATTGGCACTGTCGTCAATGACGACGGCTTTTGGCAAAGTGTAAAAGATTTCTTCAATAAATTGATTGACGGCATCCGCGGATTAGTAAGCTGATGGTGAAAATAGAGGCAGCCCTGGAACTCTGTACAACAGAATTCCGGGGCTGTTTTTTTCTATTCCGACCAAGATGGCTTTCTTGCCAGCATAAAAAGAATTTGCTATCATAAAATCAATATCTCGAATTCAAGATAAAAGGAGTGTTGACGATGAAATTGGAAGGCATTCATCACGTTTCTGCAATTACTGCAAATGCAGACCAAAATCATGATTTCTTTACACGGATCTTAGGTATGCGGCTTGTTAAAAAAAGCGTCAACCAGGATTCGACATCTTCCTATCATCTATTCTATGCGGACGCGGTCGGGACACCGGGCACGGATATGACCTATTTCGATATTCCGATGGCTGGCAGAACGTATCCTGGGGTTTCCAGTATCAGCAACACATCACTGCGTGTAAAAAGCAGTGAAGCACTTCGCTATTGGGCAAAACGTTTCGATGAATTCGGCGTTCCCCATGCGGAAATAAGCGAAACCTTCGGTCGCGGTACCTTGGTGTTCCAAGACTTCGAAGGGTCGCGCCTCATGCTCACCGTGGACGATGGAACCGGCATCGCCTACGGCATTCCCTGGACCAAAGCGGGAATCCCTAAGGAATTTGCCATTGTCGGCTTAGGGCCGGTGACATTGACAGTCCGCAAAAGCGGAAAAACAGCAGAAGTGCTGACAGAGATTTTAGGTTTTGAGCAAATAGGCTCTTATCCACCGAAAGTGGAAGGCATGCAAGATATTTTGGTTTTTTCAACAGGAAAAGGCGGACCCGCTGGCGAAATACATTTAGAAGAACGTACAGACCTGCCGCCTGAACGCCCAGGGAGAGGCAGTGTCCACCACGTTGCGTTCCGCGTCAAAACATACGAAGATTATAGCAAATGGAATGCCTATCTGTTGTCGAAAGGCTTCATGACGTCAGGGGAAGTGGACCGCTATTATTTCAAAGCGCTTTATTTCCGCGAACCTAATGGCATCCTTTTCGAATTGTCGACAGACGAACCGGGCTTCGCAACGGACGAACCGCTGGAAACACTGGGCGAGAAATTGGCGTTGCCGCCATTCCTTGAGCCGAAGCGGGAACAGATCGAGGCTTCATTGCGACCGCTAGCAATAAATGGATAAATGCAGGAAGGGGACGATACAGTGGATTTTAAATTGAAGGAATTGGGCCAGGAAGAATTTGCATTCCACCTGGAGGATGAAGGCAGAAACGTCGGCGAAATTACATGGACGGAAATGTCGGATGTCATGGTCGTTGAATACACATTCGTTGAGGAAACGCTGCGCCATCACGGCTTGGCTAAGAAATTGCTGGACCGCGCTGCCCAATATGCGCGCGAGAAAGGCTATAAGATCGAGCCGGTCTGTTCTTATGCAGCCGTTGCTTTCGACCGTTACCCAGAATACGATGATGTGAAAATGTAAGCACGCAAAAAGCAATCCTCTAATGTAATTTAGTGGATTGCTTTTCTATGTTTTCAATATGTAATTTATCATCTTCAACCTCCGAATTATAGTCCTGTCATCAAAGAGACGATAGCTGTTAAGATTGAAGCGCCACCTATGCCGTACATAAAATCTGCTTGATTAAAAATTAACTTTTTTTCCATTTTATTCATCACCTTTCAATTGTTTGATATTAATAAATTACCCGGACTCGAAGTTTTTAAACAGGTTTTATTAATTTTATTAAGGGAACTAGTTAAGGGAACTGTTAAACTCCTTTTCTATCTATATAAGGGGAAATTTATGAAAGAGGTGGATTATATGAATGGAAAGCAAGACGTCAGCCGAGCTGGTGAAAAAGTACTTGGCGTTATCGGCATTGTGTTTAACCTTTTAGCAATTGCACTTATCATTTTCTCGATTTTCAGTCTGGGGAATGTCGAGAACGACCCGGAATTCCGCCAATTCCTTGAAGAACAGATCATGTCAGATCCGACCCTGACAGATGGGGGAGATGTCCAGGGACTTATAGATGGCTTATTGGCAAGCTTTGACGTAGTCATGTGGGTGCTTGTCGGGCTTCTGGCAATCAGTACGCTTTTCGCATTCCTGGCAATCGGCAAGCTCGGCAAGAATGCCAATCCGAATATGGCAGGAGTATTCTTTATCGTTGCTGGATTGTTTGCAGGGATTATGTCGCTGACATCAATCTTGTTCTACATCGCTGCCATCATGTGTTTTGTACGCAAAGCACGCAATGGCAACGGAAAAGATCTACAGGATAACAGCAGTCAGTATCGTGAAAACGATCGCTTGCGTGACCAGGATTCGCTCCGCCACGACGAGCAGCGCATTCGTGAAGAAAGGCTGCGTGAAGACGAACAGCAGCGCGTCATGGAAGAAAAATCACGTCAGCCACAACCGGGAACAACCGGAGACGATTTTGTTGAGCGCGAAGATTTAAAACGCCGCGCGGATGAGCGCCTGAGCAAAGACAGTAACGACGATACACCGTATCGCCCGCTATAACAATTGCTTGTAAATCAGCCGCAAACGCAAAAAAGGTGCAACGGAATTTTCCGTTGCATCTTTTGCTATTTCCCGGCTATTAAAGGGCGGGCGTCTTCACTTTTAAATCGTAAACGTATTTCGCGGTCTTGAGCGGATGGCCTTCGAACAATTCTTCAAATTCTTCCACGAACTCAAATCCATTGGCTGCATAAAAGTTTCTGGCTTTTTCGTTCTCACTTCCTACATAAACAGAGAGTTCAGAACCGTCGAACAAACGTGACAGCCCGCTGTCGAGCAATTTCTTGCCGAAGCCGTTCCGTTGGTATTCGGGTTTTAAGTAAAGGGCAATCAATTCCGCATCGCCGTCCTGATCGAGTTTTGTAAAGTTGGCAAAGCCGATTGCCTCGTCTTCGTGTATCGCTACAAGGACAATCGTCTTTTTCAATCGCATCTCCATCATCGGAGTAGAATAGGATTTATCTAAAAAACTTTTTTGGACTGGGGAGGGAATGATGCCTTCGTATGTGTCGTTCCAGCTGACATAAGCAATTTCCTGGACAGAAGCAATATCTTCAATCGTGCCTGTACGAATCATGTGATCACCTCAAAAATTCTTTTCGTAATCATATCAAAATTAGCGCTGAATAGCCACCATTGTGGAATAATAGAAGGAAAGGGAGGCGAGGAGTTTTGGACTGGAATACCTATCATTTTGATGAACTAACAGCAAGGAAACTCTATGAATTTCTAAAGTTGCGGGTCGATGTGTTCATTGTTGAACAAGATTGTCCATACCCTGAGTTGGATAACCTCGATCAAGAATCGATCCATATGGCATATGCGGAAAATGGCCGTACTTTAGCATACGCCAGGCTTGTTCCAGGAGGCGTAAAATATGACTTGCCATCAATTGGGCGAGTAATTGTCCATCCTGATGCCAGAAGCAGGGGACTCGCGAAACAATTGCTGGAAAAATCGATCGATTATATTTTAATGGAATGGAAAGCCAATGAGATTCAGCTTCAAGGGCAGGTTTACTTGAAAGGCTTCTATGAATCATTCGGTTTTGTGCCGATTTCAGAGGAATACGATGAAGACGGCATTCCTCATATAGACATGAAATTGACCAAAAAATAAAATCTAACGCCATCACTGGTTAGCGGAAGACTATTTTTCTGGAAAAAGGGTATACAAATTAAATAACAGTTAAATAAAAAGGAGTGAGGCACATGGTGAACAAAAGAGGCGGCGGAAGAGGCATATTGTGGGCAGGATTGGCTGCTGGCGCTTATGCATATTTCAAGAAACCAGAAAATCGGCAAAAAGCCACAGAGGCTTTTAATAACGCAAAGACGAAGGTGAATTCGTATATGGAATCTCAAAACTTGGAAAACGGCGACGGAAAACAAACAGAAGCCAAAAAAGATTCAACTGAGCAGCGTGAAAACAAGATGGTCAGTGAAGGCGGATTGAGCGGCGCGCAGTATTATAACGACAAGAAGCAAGACGTAAAAGACGAGGACTTTAAGTTGTCATCAAATGATTTCAGCGAAGAGAAATCAGAGAATACAGAAACAATAGCGCCTGAAAACAGGTTAAATACAGACAATTTGTAAAAGGAAGGATGGTTTTCGGACCATCCTTTTTTTGTGCCATAAAATTCCGGGTATTGCATTGTTCACCTTTTGCTCAACAAAGCGTTTGCCAATGCGGCGCCTATCAGTACAGTGCCGCTAAGCATAAAGCCTTCGTCCGCATTCAGTTCAAGCATCCCTGTAAAACTGGAACCTCCGACCACACCAAGTGAAAAGAATGCATAAAACAGGCCATAGGCTTTGCCGCGTGACGACAGCTCGGTGGAATCGATAAGCAGCGAATTGATAGATGGAAACAATAGTGCAAAGCCGATTCCGTACGCACACATAATGGCGTAGAGCAAAGGCGCAGTTTCAGCCGCACTGAGCAGGAACAACGAGAGTCCCATGAAACTGAAGCCCGCAATCAGCGTATAGAGAGGCTTCGCTTTATCGAAGATCCGGTTTACAGGCAACAGAAAAACGAGGATCGCCGCCAAGCCGAAAACGCTGAGCAGCAAGCCGCTCAGTTCAGGTGGATGGCCAAGCCCTTCTATCTTCAACGGCAGCATATAAGCGAGCACACCTTGAGAGAACATCAGAAAAAAGGCACCCGCAAAAGATTGCAGCAAGCCGCGGTTTTGGATAATGCGTGAAAAAGGGAGAGGCTGTTCAGCAACAGCCTCTTTCCGGACGATTTTGCGGTTTAGCACAAAGAACGCGCAGATCGCCAGCGCCAGCAGCAACACACCGGTCGTTGCCATCGTTTCCGCAACGCTCGTGCGGCTTGCCAGAATCGCACCGTACGCAGGTCCGATGATAGCAGCAAGGCCGACAAAAGCACCTGACACAGCCGAGCCTTTGCCGCGCTTGCTGTGTACGGTCTTGTTCGCCAAGTAAGTGAAGGCCGCGGGGACAGTCAGCCCCGCGGCAAGGCCGTGCATAAAACGGACCGCAAGCAGGCTATAAGGTCCGTCAGCGAGACTATAGGAAAAAAGCACGGCGCCGGTTGTGGCCAACCCCGCGACGAGAATGGCGAAAGGCCCTTTTCGGTCTGAGAAAATACCTGACGCAATATTGCCGATGATGTTCGAAAGCGAATACATTCCAACGGCAAGGCCAGCCAGGAAAGGTGAAGCTCCGAGAGAAACGGCCAGCGGGCTCATGATAGGCAACTGTGCGAAAAGATCAAAAAAGGCAAAGAAGATGATGATATAAATAAAGAATCGCACCGGTTTCACTCGCTTTCACAAAATCAAAGGCTGCAGAATGACATTGTTGATTTTTTTCAGGTTAGGAAAGGCATTTTTTGCAGAGCGGCAAACGCAGCCGCGGAAAAAATAAAAAAGGATAGGGATTAACAATGCTTATGACTAGGGTAAAGAAAGATATATTCACATTATAGCACCGGAGGTTAGTATATGAAAAAAGCGATGTTTATATTAAATCCTTCTTCAGGCAAAGAGAAGGCGAAAGATTACGCGGAACAAGTGGAACGGACGCTCGAAGAGATGGGATACAGCGTGGACACCAGAGAAACTGAAAAGGCGAGAGATGCAACAGATTTCGCTGCAGAGGCCTGCGAAAAAGAATATGATTTCGTCGTAGCAATGGGAGGCGACGGCACGATCAACGAAGCGGTTTCTGGCTTAGCTGAGCAGGAGCATCATCCATTGTTCTCACTGATTCCCTTGGGAACAGTAAATGATTTTGCGCGTGCGCTCCATATCTCATTGGATCCGTCGGAAGCGATCGAAGCATTGAAGACCGGTTCTGAAAAATGGGTCGACATTGCAAAAGTCGGCGACCATTTCTTCATGAACATCTTGGCGCTTGGACAGGTTGCTGAATCGACTTACGAAGTTTCTCCGGAACAAAAAACGAAGCTCGGTGCTTTTGCTTATTTCATCGAAGGCCTTAAAGCCATCACTCAAGATACGGAACAATATTTCACTATTGAGTACGATGATGGGAAATTCGAAGGAGAGGCGAAGCTCGTGCTAGTCGCTTTAACGAACTCCGTAGGCGGATTTGAGAAATTGGCGCCAGAAGCTTTAACCGACGATGGCTTGCTGCATCTCTATATCATTAAAAACGCAGCATTGCCCGCATTCATCCGTATTGCGGGCAATATGCTGGTTGGAAAACTGGACAATGATCCAGCAGTGGAAGTTATTAAGACAACGAAAGTTTCAATCAGGACGAATGAACCATTATATTGTAATATTGATGGGGATGAAGGTTGCGCTACGCCTTTTGTCATCGAAGTGCTGCCACGCCATATCCGTGCTTTAGTGCCACCTGATAAAGACAAATAAAACTATATCATGAAAAGGCCAGCCCTTTGTAATAAAGGGTTGGTCTTTTAAGTTCATGTTACAATTATTTGAAATAAAAGTATTAATTAGAGCTTTTTTTGAATTATAATAATATTAAAAGTATATCTAAAGGTAATTTATTTCCTTTATTAGGGGTAAAAAGGTAAGATATTATTATGACAATTACATAAAAAAATAAAAAGTTATGCACTGAGCTATGTTCTTATTGACTATTTCAGTATATAGTAGGAATAACGACTGCAAAAACTTGTACAAAGAAAGACGGGGAAAAAATGAACATGATTGCTATGCCAACAATTCAAGAAACTATTTCCAAGATTTTCATGAGTGAAAGTGAGACTATTGGTCAGTATGAAGGTATGGATAAGTTTTTTGAAATAGAGACACAATTAATTTATGAAATTCACCATCTTGAAAAAGAGCGTGCAAAAGAAACCTTGAGATCGCTTATTGATTTGATTGCTTTACGTTCAGGTAAAGAAACGATTCGCCAAGTGCGAAACTATTACATAGTACTTTCGTCTGTAATGGCTCGCAAACTCTATGAAATGCGGGTGCCTCCAAAAAAAGCGTTTGCTTTTAACGTGGCATGTGTAGAGTTGGTCGAAAAGCATATGAACGATTCGGAATTCCTGTATGTAGCGGATGAACTGATCGAATTTTTTACATCGGTTATTTCAGAACGCAAACAGCCTTCTTTCGGCCATCAAACGGTCAACAAAGTCGTGATGTTCATCAATGATGAAGTTGAACGCGATTTGTCGGTCGAAGACATTGCCAAGCATTTCAATATTTCAACAAGCCATCTGTCACGCATCTTCCGCGAACATGCGGGCATTACGCTTGTCGAGTACTTGAATGTCCGCCGCGTAGAAGAATCCCAGTATTACCTGCGCCATTCAGACAAAGGCATTTCTGATATTTCCAAGCAATTCCATTTCTGCAATCAAAGCTATTTTACTCGGATCTTTAAGAAATATACGACCGTCACACCTAAGCAGTTCCGTGACAGCCAGCATATTCCATACTTCCGCTATAACTTGCCAAACGCGAAATAAGGAGAATCAATTCTCCTTTTTTTTCTTGCCTCCAACCGTTGATGTGCCGGGTTGCGCAGCCTTAATATTGTCACAGGCCGCAAGAAAGTGGCTGCTTTTTGAGCCATCGATTGAATTTTTTCCGGCATATAGGTATACTTCTTTATAGTTGAAAAAGGTGAAGGTGACTAAATTGAAAAAGAAAATTACATTGCTGTCGTTATTGGCGATATCAGTACTACTATTAAGTGGCTGTTCCGCAGTCGAGAACAAAGAAGGATTTTTCTATAAGCTTTTCGTAGCACCGTTTGATTTTTCCTTGGATTACTTAGGGAATCTGTTCAATGGCAGCTATGGTTTGGCGATTGTCGCCATCACGGTCATCATCCGTTTGGTCTTGATGCCGTTTATGCTGCGCACATACAAGCGCCAACAAGGCATGAAGGTGAAAATGGATAAGCTGCGCCCGGAAATGGAAGATATCCAAAAGCGGTTGAAAGCAACGAAAGATAAAGAAGAGCAGATGAAGATTCAGCAGGAAATGATGGGGCTTTATAAAAAGCATGACGTCAATCCGTTAAATATGGGCTGTTTGCCAGTCGTCATCCAGATGCCGATCGTCATGGGCCTTTACTTTGCAATCCTATACTCGCCGGATGTGAAATCACATGAATTCCTTTGGTTTAACTTGGGAAGCCCGGATATCGCAATGACGCTTATAGCCGGAGCGGTTTATTTCTTCCAGGCAAAAGTTTCCATGTGGACAATGCCGGAACAGCAACAGAAGCAGATGAAGTTTTTCATCTATCTCTCGCCGATTATGATCATGTTCGTTTCCTTCACATCGATGGCCGCATTGCCAGTTTACTGGGCAGTCGGTGGTGTTCTGTTGATTCTCCAGACGTTCATCGGACGGAAGTTCTATTCAGATCATCCAGAAATCGCGTTGGAGTCTGTTGAAGAGAAAAAATAATAGGAAGAGCCGGCAAATTTTGCCGGCTTTCTTTTTTGGAGTTGAACCTATTGAATAGCAAGATTTTGCAGGGGCTATTGATTGCGGCATTGAGTATTGCCGCGCTCGTTTTTATCGTAATGGGAGATTTGGATTTCGCTGTGTTGTTCATGACGGTGATGTTCGTATTGACGAATGGCATCCGCTATCGGCAGATGAAAGCAAAAGGGATGGACCGGGAAGCGAAATGGATGCTCGGCATGTCCGCTATATTCGTAGTCTTGTTTTTCGTCGTTCTCGCGACTATTATTTTATAGTTTGCATAAAAACAGCACAGCCATTTGGCTGTGCTGTTTTTAAAATGCGGCTGCAAGAGTTCAGACGGCAGCGTTATTTTTATGGGTGTATCTTTCTTTTTTGCGTTCTTCAAGCAAAACATCCAATTGGTGCATGAGATTCAAGATGTCTTTTTCGGAAATTCGTTTCAAAATATCCAGCTCCTTCAAGAGGTTTGTGCACATTTATTCGTAAAAGCCTTTAAGGGTATGGGGGTAGTGGCTATTAATAATGGAATTTCTTTTTTGTTAGCAGTACGACAACGATGGCGGGAGCTGAAAAACCTACCATGCCAAGGAACGCTAAGCCAGGGGAAATTTCGTATAGGAAGCCGCCGATGATGGTCAACAGCGCTACGCTCAAGCTCATCGCGACTGCGGCATACATGCCTTGCGCCGTTGGGATATGGACGGGCTGCAGATTTTTGAAGATAAAGCGGATAAAAGCGAAATGCGCTACGCCGAATGACATGGCGTGAAAAACTTGGGAAACCACAAAAACCCAGACTGACGGAAACAGAAAGATTAAAATCCAGCGCACTGTTGATCCAATGGCAGCCAAAAGGAACATGGAAGAAACGCTCCAATTGCGGAATAGCGTATCGGCTTTATTGAAAAAGATGATTTCAAAAATGATGGCGACGTTCAACACGATGCCGATGTAAAATGGGTTGACGCCGAGATCCTGCAAATAGATGAAGCCGTAATTATAATAGGCTGCATGTGCGCCCTGCAGCAAAGTTGAAATGCCAAGTATCGTCAAGAACGCTTTGGATTGGAGCAATTGCTTAACGGCGCCCTTGCTTGCCGCATGCTTAGGCTCTGGCTTGATCTGCAGAGGAATCGGTGAAGCGGCGGATTGCGTAATGGCCATGAAGGCGAGGCCGAACAGCATAACCCAGAGAATAGCGCTTTCCTGCCACACGGCTGTCAAAGCGCCGACAATGAGCAATGCGATCGTGTAGCCGAGCGAACCAAAAGAACGGCTTTTGCCGTAATGGATGCGGTCAGTCTGCATCAGGACAGTCGCGCCGCTTTCCATTGCCGGAAGCAGGTTCGGGTAAACGAAGCTGAAGGCGATCGTGATGATGAACAACGCGGTATATGAATTTGCCGGTATGTACAATGCCATAAGGATTGCTGAAGCGATTGCCAGAACTTGCATAAGGCGGCCGAGCGACAACAGCCGCGTCATAATCGGAAAGAATAAGAGCGTTGATAAAGACCGGGCAATCATGCCGGCGCCCATGATGATACTGGCTGCCGAGACGCTCATGTCTTTTTCATTTGTCAGCCACCCTGTCCAATAGGGAAGGAATACGCCCCATGTGAAGAAGAAGGCGAAGAAGTTTAAAGAAAGCCATTTTTGATTGTTCATATTTTACCTCGTATCTATTGGAAGTCTATGATAAAGTATAACGAATGTTCACTTGTTTGAGGAGAATTTCAGCAGCAAGGATGGTAAAATAATAAAGAAGTTGAAAGAAAGAGGGAATCCGATGAAATCCCGTTATTCACATAGCCAAGATAAAAAGAATACTTATATAAAATGGGGCGTAGGCAGCTTGCTCGCATTGTTGCTGATTGCCGGATCTTGGCTGTACGCCAATGGATGGGACGCCGAACGGAGCTTTGCAGCGCTGAAAGGGCAGCAAGCCGAAGAAACGGAAGCTCCTGAAGAAGAGGCGGGCGCGCAAGAACCCGTTGCTGAAAAACCGGAAGAGCCAGTTGCTGAAAAACCTAAAGAGCAAGAGCCTCCGGTTGTAGAAGAACCACCGGCTGAAGAGCCTAAGCCGAAGGAACCTGCAGTAGAAAAACCTGCGCCTGAAGAGCCTAAAGCGGAAGAACCGCCCGCCGCAGAGGAACCGAAGGAGGAACCGGCAGAACAACAGCCTGCTGATGCTACGACTTACCAGGATGGCATCAAACTCCCGGCAAAACCGACTTACATCAATAATATTTTACTGGCCAACAAACAGCATCCGCTGCCGCAGAGTTACGCGCCCGGTGAAAGCAAGGAAGCCCGCGCCGCTTTTGAAACAATGAAAAAAGATGCGCAGGCCGCAGGCATCAGTTTAAATGCATTCAGCACTTACCGTGAATTCGCGCGCCAGAAACAGCTTTATGAAGGATACGCTGCAAAAGATGGAGCGAAAGCGGCAGACCGCTACAGCGCACGCCCTGGATTTTCAGAGCACCAGACCGGCCTTGCCTTCGATATCGGTGAAGCCGGTCAGGAGCAGCATTGGGCTTCTGCATCATTCGGCGCGACAAAAGGGGGCAAATGGCTGAAAGCCAACGCCCATAAATATGGTTTCATTCTCCGCTATCCGGAAGGCTCGGAAAAAATTACTGGCTATATGCACGAGTCGTGGCATTTCCGTTTTGTGGGCAATGCAGCGGCCAAAGAAATTTTTGCCAAAGGCATTACATTGGAACAATATTTAGGTGTGCAGTAAACAATAGAAAAAGACGCTTTCGGAGAGAATCCGAAAGCGTCTTTTTTGTTTTCATAAAATCGGTGCCAGCAAGCGTGCAATCGATTCCTTGGTTTTAATCATGCGTGTCCGCTCCAAGTACTGGTCATAAGTTAGTTCATTGGAGAGCTCCGCGTCCTGGTGGAAGAGCGCTGTAAGCTGGCGCGCCACCCTCTCGTTGTAGATAAAGGCGTTGACTTCAAAGTTGAGCTTGAAACTCCTTACATCTATATTCGCTGTCCCGACAGTCGCAGCAGAATCGTCGATGACAATCATTTTCGTGTGGAGGAAGCCGTTATTGTAGACGTAGACGCGTGCCCCTGCTTTCAGCATTTGACCTGCGTATGAATAGGTCGCCCAATAGACAAAAGGATGGTCGGGTTTGTTGGGGATCATGATACGCACATCGATTCCTGACAATGTTGCAATCCGAATAGCGTCGTAAAAGCTTGGATCCGGTATGAAATAAGGCGTTTGGATATAGATGCATTTTTTCGCCATATTGATGAGCTTCAAATATCCGTCCTTGATTTGTTCCCATTCTTCATCCGGTCCACTCGAGACAATCTGCATCGTTGTCGTACCTTTGGCTGGAATGGCGGGGAAGTAGATCTCATCATACTCGATGTCATGCCTTGACGATGCCTGGTTCCAATCCAGGATGAACCGTGTCTGCAACGGATGCAGCGCGCTTCCCTCGATGCGCAAGTGGGTATCGCGCCAGTAGCCGAATCGTCTATGCAGCCCAAGGTACTCGTCACCGACGTTAAAGCCGCCGATATAGCCGACGCGGCCGTCAATTACAACGATTTTTCGGTGATTGCGGTAATTTAGCCGAGGATTGATGATCGGCCATTTGGAAGGGAAGAACGTCTCGACTTCGCCTCCCGCCTTAATGAATTCCTTGAAATGGCGTTTGCTGAGATTGCGTGAACCCATATCGTCGTAAAGCAGCCGGACTTTGACGCCTTCGTTCGCTTTAGCGGTCAAGGCGTCCACGACGCGCGTCCCCAATTCATCTAAACGGAAAATGTAATACTGGATGTGGATATGGTCTTTGGCGCTCTCGATATCCTGCATTAAACAATCGAATTTTACCCGGCCATCGTTAAAAATGCGCACGTCATTGTCTTGGGTCAAAACGGCACCGTTATTACGCAAATGCAAATAGACCATGTCCTTGTAATTGCGGACGGCGGGATCTTTGAATACGAATTTCCCATTGTGAAGTGCATCCATTTGGTGGCTGATCAAGGACTCGATTCCGACACGCGAACGGCCTTCCCATTTGAAAAGAGTTTTCTTGCGCAGTTTTCTGCCAAGCAGCAGGTAGATGAAAAACCCGAAAATGGGAATGAAAAACAAGACTAGAATCCAGGCCCACGTCGATGTGGCGTCGCGCCGTTCAAGAAAAACGAGGGCGGCAGCCAGGAAGACGTTGATGATGAAAATTGCTGCGGTTAATATACCGATGATGGATGCAGTCATGATTTCCCTCCGATAAGTGTAAATAGCTTCTATATAACTCAGTATAGACTATTCGTATGAATTGATAAAAAATTTATGCATCTTATGTAAGTTGTTTTTCCTATTTTTTAAAAAATAAACGCAGCTATTTTTGTTGCAGGAATCTACATATAAAAAACGCATTCAAAAAAGATTGAATGCGTTTGTGATGTTAGTTTATTTGCTCTTCTTGTTTTAGCTGATCGACAATGTTTTCGACTTCCTGCCGCGACATCTTTTCTTTGCCGGACTTCAATGCCTTTAATGTACTATGCGCCAATGCCAGCGGAACCTTGCAGAACATCAGAATACGCTTGTTTTTAATCGGTTTGACGTAAAGGTCCGCCTGCGCCAAGTTCTCGTAAGCATAATGGTACATATCATCGCGCGTCCAGCCTTTAGGGACGAACGATACGCCGCGCTCCAAATCTTCATCAAAATTGCGGAGCATATTGACAGCCTGCAAGCCGCGTCCGAATCCGATGGCGAGTTCCGGGTCAGTATCGGTATTATCATACCATTTCCATAGATCGGACAGCATCGTTCCGACGAGGCCGGCTACATAATACGTGTAATCGTCCAAATCCTCTTTTGTTTCGATGACCCATTTCTTTTCAACCCATTTTGCCATACCTGCAGACATCACCGCTGTGGAATCCTTAACTTTTTCGACGATTTCCGGCGGACAGACACTGATCCAGTCAGCGAGCCTCTGGGAAACTGGCGGCAAAAGGTGAAGGTAAGGGGAGATTAAAGCTTGGTAGGCATCCCGGTCGAATGTGGTTTTGAGCATCGTACTAATTTCAAGCAGCAATTTTTGCTTCGCTCCATCCTCGAGTTCGGGATGGTCTTCAATTTCATCGATCGCCCGCATACACAAATACGCCGAAGCGACGGCTTTTTTTAAAGTGGGTTCTAAAAAATTGATTGGGATGAAAAAAGTCCGGCTTGTTTCTTTCAGCATGACCATGGACTCTTTTTGCAAATTCGCGGTTTTACTCATCTCAATTTCCTCCTGTTCATGGCAGAATCAAGGCGTGATATGTAAGGGATTCCGAAAGATTAACCGGTAAAACACGAAACTGCCTTTCTACTAAATATAAACGAATTATATAAAAAAACAAATAAATACTCGGACAGGCGCAATATGCGTGGATAAAAATAACCTTCCGAAGCCAGTTCCGGCCAAGGAAGGTTATTCGCCATGAAAATGCATCCAAGCTTCATGGATGCCGCCCGCACAATGCCGGGTGGCGCGGAAAATCTGGGGATGTTCCGGACTTTCAAGAAGTTCCGGCTGTGCGTTGCCGACAATGACAGAAGGGAAGCCGAGTGTCAGCATCTCCAGATCATTGCCTGAATCGCCGGCTACCAAAAGCTTAGCGTCTTCAATGCGGTATTTCTTTAAAATGAATTGGAGTGCTTGCCCCTTGCCGCTCTTAGGAGGCAATACATCGACATCGCGACCGCCGCTGAAAATAAGCTTATGTGGAACGCTGAAGCTTTGCAACTTGCTTTTTAATTCTTCGACCGGCTGAGGGTCCTCGACAAAATACGAGCGTCGGTTTTCGAGCGGCAGCGGTTGTTTTGTCAGGCCTTGTATCGAATCGGCGATTTCTTCGATTTTTTCAGGCATCCAATTATCGTGCATCAGCCCAGCCCATTCGAGATCTTTTGTAAAGCTATTGCCGCTAAAGATGCTGGTTCCGACGTCGGTTACCAAGAGGTCGGGAATCGGTAAATTTTCCTGCCGGATCAGTGACAATGCGGAATCGTAATAGCGCCCCGTAATATAGATCAATGTTACATCGTACGTTTGCTGCTGATAGAAATCCAGCAGCTGCTGAAGCCCCTGGGGATCACCAACTAATGTCCCGTCCAGGTCTGTCGCTAATATATGCTTTGTTGCGTGCACTGATGATCACCTCATACATTGAATTGACGCGATCGGAAATGGAATCCCAATCGAAATCTTTTTTTGCGATGCGCACTGCTTGGCGGCTCAATCGTTCTGTCAAAAGAATATTGACGGACAGGACTTCCATAGCGATGGCCAAGTCGATTTCGTTTTTGGTCTCAACGAGCAGTCCAGTGACGCCATCCTGCACGACGTTTTTCAACCCGCCTACATCTGAGGCGATGACCGGGCTTCCACATGCCTGCGCTTCCGCAGCGACCATACCGAATGATTCATAATAACTCGGTACGATGGTAGCTGTTGCAATATTGAACAGCATTGCCAGTTCGTCTTGTGACTGAGGCCCAAGGAACTCGACGTATTCTTCAATCCCAGCCAATGAATTGCGCAAGTCATCGTCCAACGGCAAATTAGTTGCTGGATCGATGGCGTCTTCCTCACCGCCGGCAATAAGCAGGCGCGGAGTGGACTCCGGTGCGGTTTTTTTCACAAGCAGCTGGAAGGCCTTCAATAGCGTGAAAATGCCTTTTGTTTCTTCCAAGCGTCCGGCAAAGACAAAGAGGGGCGTCTCATAACCGGCGCTTTTTCTAAGATGTGTACGGATTCCACGCACTTTGAATGCTTGGTCAACCCCGATGGGGATAACTTTGATGGGAGAATGGGAGACGATTTTATCCTGGATAAGCTGTTTTTCGTTATTCGTAGTAGCAATAACCTGGTCCGCGGCTTTTAAGATAGCCCGTTCAGCTTTTATGCGGCGAGCATCTTTAATGCCTGTCGCTTTGGCTTTCGCCCAGCCTAGTGAATGGGATGTATGGACAAAAGGAAGATTGAATTCTTCTTTTAACTTTTTGCCGATCAATCCAGACAGCCAGTAATGGGTGTGGATCATGTCATAGCTTTCAAGAGCCAATATATTTTTCATATCTTTATAGAAGTCAGGGAGCATGGTATACATTTCATCTTTTGAAACAAAGCCTTTATGACCAGCTTCTACACGGATTACCCGGCATGCAGTGCCGAATTTTTCAATTTGAGGGGCTGCTGCGTCACACCAATGGGTCACAACATCTACTTGCCAGCCTTTCTCTTCAAGTGCCAATGCCAATTGTTTAACGTAATTGTTTTGGCCGCCAGCTTGTTTGCCGCCAAGTTTGGCAAGTGGATCGCCATGGTCGGAAATAAATAGCGCCTTTCTACTCATAGAATTCATCTCCATTCCAAAAAAACTCAGTTTCGCGTAAAAACGGAGACTGGGTTATTATTATTCCCTTTACTTCGCGACGCTAAACATAATTTCAAGAAAAATTTTCGGAAATGTTTGTTTTTTAAGAAAAAGCCGAAAAATCCTTGAGAAGAAGGAGTTTCCGGCAGTATTTTATTCTTTTGTGCGATTTACGTATTTGCCATATTTGGGAACCGCTTGTTCTTGAAAATTGTTTGCGAGGTCTACAAGGCCCCTCGCGAGCAAGGAACCTTGCATAGGCTTGCCATGGCCAGTACCAGCAATATGCGGGCGCAAGTCGGCGAGCTTCGTTACTGATTCCCAAGCAGCGCGCCAATCAGTCGTCAAATAGACAGGTGGGCCGTGAACTTCTTTTTTCTGTGTCATCACTTTATAAAGGGAATCCTGTTTGACGGTCGTGAACGCATCACCCGCTATCAGTACGCGCCCATTTTCCCGGAACAACGATACATGCCCTTCAGAATGCCCCGGCGTATGAAGCCATTTCCAACCCGGCATTTCCGGCACTGTGCCATCCGCTGGCAACTCTTTCAGATGGGCTGAAATGTCGATGGCTTTGTTCGGGAATTCCCAGGACATCTTCGCAACCAGCCCGCCTTCTACAGTAGTATCCGGCTCCGGATAATCCGTAGCACCTTTCAAATAGGAGAATTCAAGCGGATGCGCATAAACGGGCACTTTGTATTTCTCCAGGATATCGATCAATCCGCCGACGTGGTCGAAATGGCCGTGAGTCAAGATGATCGCTTTTAATTGATGGTCGGGGCCGAAATGGTTTTCGGCTTCTTTCAACAGGCGCCTTGCTGTGCCTGGCATGCCGGCATCCACCAGCACCCATTCGTTGCTGACAGCAGGATTGCCGATAAAGAATACATTGGCGACTTGAATCGTGTAACAGTAGACGTCAGGCGTCATTTCAACACCGGATCCACTTTTAAATGAAGTCACCGGCAAGATTTTCTCGGTTGATGCACTTCTTTCCATTGTTTATTCCTCCTTCGATTTTTGCAAGGTTTTCTATAGCTTGTTTTACCCTGAATCCTTGAAATCAAATCCGAAACGCTGAAAATTCAACGTGGGCCGTTTGAGTATAAGGAGGTTCTCCAGTAAACTGAAGGCAAAAGACTTTAAAGGAACAGGTGTATACATGCAATCAATCATCATTATTGGATCAGGTATTTTAGGGGCTTCCGCAGCGTATTCCGCAGCGAAGTCGGGAGCGGCTGTCACGTTGATCGACCGCGGCGATGCCGGACAGGCAACAAGTGCTGCGGCAGGAATCGTCTGTCCGTGGATTTCCCAGCGCCGCAATCAGGCTTGGTACGGCCTCGCTAAAGGGGGTGCAGCGTATTACCCGAAGCTGATCCGGGAACTGGAAGAGCTCGGGGAAACGCAGACCGGCTACAAGCAGGTGGGCATTGTCAGCATCCATGAAGACAGCAAACTCGACAAGATGGAAGCGAAAGCTATGGAGCGTCTGGAAGATGCACCAGAAATGGGAAGAGTGAAAAGGCTATCGGCGGAAGAGACGCGTGAATTGTTTCCGTTTGCGACAGAGCGCTACGGTTCGCTTTACGTCAGCGGCGCCGCACGAGTCGATGGCCGCTCGATCTGTGAAGCGCTGGTTCGCGCTGCGGTGAAACTCGGGGCGACGAAGATTACGGGCAACGCTTCACTGATCCTCGCCGGTGAAAAGGTGGAAGGTGTACAGACTGAAGCGGGAGCATTCTATGCTGACAGCATCGTCTCCGCAGGAGGGGCATGGGCTTCGGAATTATTCGAGCCGCTTGGCTTGGCGCTGGACGTCGTGCCTCAGAAAGCGCAGATCCTGCATTTGCAAAGCAGCGGGCAAGATACAGGTACATGGCCGGTCGCGATGGTACCGTACGGACAATATATTGTACCCTTTGAAGACGGGCGAATTGTGGCGGGAGCAACCCATGAAAATGGAGCGGGTTTCGATTCGAAGCTTACTGCCGGGGGCATCCATCATATTTTGGATAAAACACTCGATGCCGCTCCGGGGCTCGCAGCTTGTGAACTGACGGGAGCAGCAACCGGATTCCGTCCAGCAACAGCGAGCGCGTTGCCATTTATCGGCCAAGTGCCGGGGCATCCGAATTTATACGCTGCGAACGGCCTTGGTGCGTCGGGGCTCACAGCGGGGCCTTTCCTGGGAAGGGAATTGGCTAAACTTGCGCTTGGCATTCCGCTCGATATCGACTTGGCGCTTTACAATATTGCGGAAGTTTTTCAGCAGCAATAAAACAGCACGTATAGAAAAAAGCCTTCGCGGTCCGCGAAGGCTTTTTTCTATTGAACGATTTTCTTATAGATATCGAGAATGAATGTCTTGTATGGCAAATCCGGCATTGGCTCGATCAGGTCCTTGGCGATAATCGCGTGTTCGATTGCTAGAGCGTGTTTGCCCAACTGCTCATAAATCAAAGCCATATAAGCGTCTTTTTCGTAATTCATCGATAAATCATAGGGGTGGTGCAAAAATTCGGATATGGTATGGCGCTTTAGCCACCCGAGTGCTTCGTCAAAACGGCCCATACCGAAGAGCGCTTTGCCTTTTTCGAGGTAAAACTGCGCCCATTCTTCATCTTGTTCTTCAAATTGGTGTTTTCCGATGATAGCAGTCGCTTTTTCATAATCATGGACAAAGGAGTTATAATAATGCGCTTCGATCAAATCTGCTGCTTCTTCGTTATTCTTGTCTTCTGAGAACTCCGAAAACAAGCGGAGCTTATGGATATTGAATTGCATGCCTTCAATGTCTCCGCTTAAAATCGCCTGAAAACTTAATGCCCGGTAGAAATCGGCGGTTCGGTAATAGATTTGGTACTGCTTCGAATAATCGAGCGCTTCAGCCATCAAGCGCAAGGCGTTTTCCCGTTCGCCGATGGCCATGTAAAGAATTGCCTCTAAATAGTCGAAATCGAGCTTCTTCAATGAGTCCAGCACCGCGTCGCGTTTTTCGAACGCTTTGCGCGAAGCCTGAAGCATTCGCAATGCTTCCCTGTAGTCGTGTTGCTGGAATTTGGTCATCGCCCTGAACATATGGACATCGGCGCTGTTGTTCATGAGATGAAGCCCTTCATACATCTCTTCCGCTTGTTCCAAGGTTTGTTGCCATGCGGGAATTTTCGCGTAATAAAGACAGCGGCTGTAGATTTCAAGAAGCCTTGCCGACTCATAGCGAAAAGGCAGTTTATCCGCGTATGGCTCAATTTTTTCAATGATCGGCTGGAGGTTTTTCGGTTCGTATATTTCCTTCTTATTCATTTTTTCCACATCTTGCAGCAATTCGCGCAATTCTGCAGTAGGAACCTGAGCGAGCAATTCATTGCGGTCAACGCCCAATTGCCCGGCAATATAAGACAAACTTTCCATTGAAGGGTTTGCTTTGTTGTTTTCGATCAAACTGAGCATTCCTTTGGTCATCGAGCTGCCGGCCAATGCTTGCAGCGTCAGCCCTTTTGCTTTCCGCAAACTGCGGATGCGTTCTCCGAGAGTTTCCACGAGATCACCTCTTTTGTAATAGTTTAAATATATTAAACTTTCGCTTGTAATGCCAGTAAAAGAATGATACATTTTGTTTAATTAAATTAAACAAAGGGCAAGGGGATGAAAAAATGACTCAATCAGCAGCCATCCGCAAAGCGACTTATCACCTTTATACTTTTACGATCAGCAAGCTCGTTTCGACGTTCGGCAGCAGCGTCTACACGTTCGGCATCAGCTTATATGTGTTGGCATTAACTGGATCCGCCGCCAATTTCGCCATTAATTTGATCTTCAGCATTTTGCCAAGGACGATACTGGCGCCATTTGCGGGCTATGCCGCCGATAAATATTCCAAGAAGATGATTGTGATTGTTTCCCAGCTGGCCAGTGCATTGGCTGTAGGGGCGCTGCTCCTCTATAGCGCGGCTGAAGGGCTGTCGCTGCCGGCAATTTACACGACAACAGCGCTGCTATCCGTCAGCTCGATGTTCGCAAGCGTGACGTTCTCTGCTTCGATTGCCAATTTGATTGATCCGGAACGCATCCAAAAAGCCATTGGCTTCAACCAGTCGGCGCTGTCGATTGCTGCAATCGGCGGGCCAGTCGTTGGCGGCATGCTATTCGGTTTCGTTTCCATGAACGTCTTTCTGCTCATCCAGATAGTGGGCTACTTGCTCGCGCTGGCATTGGAAGCAACGATGGATTTTAAATTATTCAGCGCAAAAGCTGAAGCAGCGGCAGAAGATAAGAAATCCATGATGCAAAGCATGAAAGAAGGCGCGGCATATTTGAAGACGAACCGCGTCATCATGGTCATCGTCAGCACGGCCATCGGATTGAATTTCTTTTTCTCAGCGTTGATGATCGGTTTGCCGTTTATCGCCGTCCAGCAAATGAAAGTAGAGGCGGTGCATTTCGGCTTTATCGAGGCCATGGTTGCTGTAGGAATGCTGTTTGCTTCCATCTACTTTTCGCTGCGCAAAGAAGTGAAGTACCCGTTGCTGTTTTCCAAAAGAGCCTTGTTCGCGATGTCGATTATCTTAGCAGGCCTTGCACTGCCGGTGATGCTGGACATGTCGTATGGAGCAAATGTGTTTTATTTCCTCGTTCTGATGTTTGCATTCGGCATTTCCAACGTCTTTGTCAATACACCCATCGGCGTCATGATGCAAAAAGATGTCGAAGAAGAATACCGCGGCCGAGTCTTTGGCATTCTCGAATCGATGGCGATGGCCATGATGCCGCTCGGTTATCTATTGTTCGGGCTTCTATATGACAGAGTCCCAGCGGAATACGTCGTCCTCGGCAGCAGCCTTTGCCTGATCGGATTGGTTGCCTACATGATCCGGCCGAACATCGTCAGGGAAGCGTATCCGGAACTCGCCGACGGATTGCAGAAAAAGCCGGTGCATTAAATCCATTTGAATCCGGAAATCCCCTCTGTTGCCGCTGTTGGCAAACCGGATGGGATTTTCTTTTCGGAATGTTTAATTTGGCAGGTACAGGGAAAAATTCCAAAGACATAAAAAACGGAAGGGTGAATCGGACTATGGAAAAAGACAAGGTCAAGAACTTACCGCCGCAGCAGCAGGAACGCCAGCCTGGATTTGAAAGCGAAATGGAACCGCGCCCGGATTTCAAAGGGAATCTCGCAGGAAAAGCGCATCGGCTCCCGGAAAAGACAGCATTGATTACCGGAGGCGACAGCGGAATCGGCCGTGCTGTTTCTGTAGCGTTCGCGAAAGAAGGTGCGGACGTCGCCATCATGTATCTGGATGAACACGAAGATGCTGAAGAGACGAAAAAGCTGGTCGAACAAGAAGGCCGGCGCTGCATCCTCATTGCCGGCGACATCGGCGACGAAGCATTTTGCCAGGAATCTGTCCGCAAAGTGATGGACGAATTCGGAAAATTGGATATCCTGGTCAACAACGCTGCCGAACAGCATGTACAGCAATCTTTGAAAGACATTACGGCCGAGCAGCTCGAGCGGACATTCCGGACGAACGTTTTCGGGATGTTCCATTTGACGAAAGCCGCGCTCGAACATTTACAGCGGGGAAGTTCAATCATCAATACCACTTCAATTACAGCGTTCCAAGGCATGCCAGAACTGATCGATTATTCTTCTGCAAAAGGGGCTATCCTGTCATTCACCCGTGCATTATCAGGGTCGCTTGCGAAAGATGGCATTCGGGTAAACGGGGTGGCGCCGGGACCGATCTGGACCCCGCTTATCCCAGCTTCATTTGCCGCGGAAGAAGTTGCGAAATTCGGACAAAGCACACCGCTTGGCCGTCCGGGGCAGCCGGATGAACTTGCGCCGGGATATGTGTATTTAGCATCGGATGATTCGTCGTATGTAACCGGGCAAGTGTTGCATATCAATGGCGGAACGCCGTATTAACAGCACCGTTAAAAACTGAATCCAAACAAAAAGAGGGACGGAAAAATCAGTGATTTTTCCGTCCCTCTTTATTTATTTTAAGATGCCATGCATTGCAGCGGCCGGCCGTTATTTCAAGTTCAGCCATTTTCCACGGTCCGCAAAGAGTTGGCGGATTTTCTAAAGAGCACAACCAGCACGATGGCAAGCAATGCCAGCGTCCCGGATAAATAATAGACTGCGCCGGACTGCATCGTCAGCAGCCATGTGAAGAACAACGGTCCGATGATGCGCCCCATATTATCCATCGAATACGCAACGCCAGCCGCAGTGCCGTATTTGCCGCCTGATTCCTTGGATGTCAGCGATACGATCGCTGTCCGAGCCAAGGCGTTGCCGGCGGTGAAGATGCTTAACGCGACTCCGGCAAACACTAGGCTCGTAGTGAACGGCAACAGGAAAAGGCCGGCAGCCGTCACGATCTGCGCCCCGATTATCCACTGCGTTTCCTTGCCGTCTTTAATACGGCGCACAACGCCTCCTTGGATGGCGGCGTCCACCAAGCCGCTAGCGATGAACAAATAGCCGAGCTGCAGCGGTGTGATTTGAATTTGGTCGATTTGGAACAGCTGGAACGTCGACTCGAGGCCGGCAAGCAAAAAAGTCACCAAAAACGAAAACAGGAACAAATAGCGGATGCGGTATTGCCAAAGGACGCTTGCTCCTTTCGGCATCAATTTCCGTTTCACCGCTTCGCCTTGGCGCACTGGCTCTTTTAAAACGAGCGACGCGTATGCCATCAGCAAGAGCACTAGGACAGCCGAAGCCGTGAAGGGCAGCGATAACGAAATCGAGCCGAGCAAGCCGCCGATGGCCGGGCCAAAGATAAATCCGAGGCCGATGGACATGCCGAGCAGCCCCATGTATTTATTGCGGTCTTCATCGCTTGTGATATCGGCTACATAGCCTGTTACTGCCGTATAAAGCGCTCCGGAGAAAAGCCCGCCGATAATGCGTGAAAGGTACAGCAGCACCAGGTTATCGAGGAATAGCGAGAACAGAAAAAAGCTCAGGCTGAAACCTGCCAACCCGATTAAAATGAGCCGTTTGCGTCCTGTATTATCCGATAGCCTGCCCCATAAAGGAGCGGTGAAAAAGGAGGCAAGCGCATAAATTGTGATCAAGCCGCCGACATGGATTTCGCCATAGCCTTGCTGCACGATGACTTCCGGAAGAACCGGGATTATGATGCCGAAGCCCAAGTACACAAAAAACTGGACCGACATCAACAATAAAATCGTTTTTTTCATATGTATACTTCCTGCTTTCTGAAGAGGCTGTGCCTTCATTTTACCTTTGTTTCAGGAGAACGACAAATAAAGATCGGACAGGGCAGCCCATACAAAAAAGCGCGCCGGCTCCAACCGACGCGCTTTTCATGGCTTTATTGAATTTTACGCTTTTGGTGCACCGACATCATAACCTGCGTCTTCAATCGCTTCGGTGATTTGTTCAACAGAAACTGCCGATTTATCGTATGCTACAGCCACTGTATCATTTTCCAAAGAAACATCCACTTTATCGACACCGGGCAATGCAGAAACGTTTTTCTCGACACGCCCTACACAATGTTGGCACGTCATGCCGTTTACAGGCAATGTGATTTGTTCGGTCATTATTAACTCCTCCTTGGATTTAATGCTTGAGAGAATGTGTCAAACACTCTATTTCTGTCTTCATATTATCATTTGCGGCTTGAAAAATGAAACAATTAACAATTTATTCACAATGTCATCAAAATGAAAAGTTTAAAACCTTTGAAAGATGGTATTATATACGTAGACACAGAAAAGTCAAATATTTAGCTGTTACATACGAAACTAGAAATGGCGCAAAACGTCAATAATAGTATGAATAATATAAAGAGGTGATCTGGATGGCGAAAGACGTAGAAGTTCGCAAAATCGTTTCAAATTTATCGAAACTGGGAATCCACGCCAAAATCACAAAATCACGTGTAGAGTTATTGAAGGCGCTGGCTTTGCCGCAAAATCCGCAAATCCAATAATCCATTAAAAAACTCCGGCGCCGATGCGCCGGAGTTTTTTAATCCCCTTCTTTATCATTGCCGAACATATAGTTCCGGTGATGGAATTTCATGCTGAAGACAATGCCGAGTGCGAGCATATTCCCAATCAGCGAGCTTCCTCCGTAACTGATGAATGGAAGCGGGATGCCGGTGATCGGCAGCAGCTGGATAGTCATGCCGATATTCTGGAATACATGGAATGTAATCATGGCGATGATTCCTGCGCATACATACGTACTGAAGACATCTTTCAATTGCAACGTGATTTTTGTCAAATGGTAGATGAGCATGAAAAATAGAATGATGACAGCGCTGGCGCCGACAAAGCCGAAGTCTTCCGAAATGACCGTAAAGATGAAATCGGTATGGTTTTCCGGCACGTAGACTTGGCGCCCTTGATAGCCTTTTCCGAACACTTCTCCGGAACCGATGGCATTCATGGCGGCAATCAGGTTATATCCACCTGATTCTGCATAGGCGTAAGGGTCAAGCCATGTATAGATCCGTTCGAACATATACGGTTTCAGACCGAAATTGTCGGACAGGAAATCCTGCATATTGACAGCCATCCACAACAGGCTGCCGCCGATTACCGCGACGCCGCCAAAGCTTGGCGCGATGATTTTCCAAGAGATGCCGGAAACGACCGTCAACGCGAGTGTAATGGCGATGAACACGAGCGACGTCCCTAAATCGGGTTGCAGCAGGATGAATCCTAACGGAACGCTCAACATCAACGCGATTTTGCCGAGCAGCATGAAATCGGTCTGCAGCGATTTTAGGGGATGCTTCTCATGATGGGAAGAAATCATCTTCGCCAGCGCGAGTATATAGAAGGTTTTCATGAATTCAGCCGGCTGCAGATTGAAAAAAGGCAAATGGAACCAAGCTTTTGCACCGTTTACTGATTCCGCAATCTGGCCGGGGCCGTCTGGGGAGATCATTAGCACAATGAGGATGAAAATTCCGAAGGCGTATAAATAATAAGCCATCTTTTTAAATTGCTCTGAATCGAAATACATCAGCACGCCAATCATGCAAATGGAAATTATGTAGAAAATCCCTTGGCGCGGCACGAAATTCGTCAAATATTGGCCGGAAGTCTGAGCCGAAGAAATTGCAATCAAGCTGACCACAAAGAAGAGGAATAAGATAAAAGCGAGCGACCAATCGATGCGATCAGCAATGCTCTTGTTTGTTTGCATCTGAGTTCACCTGTACTTTTTTAGATTGAGAGTCGGTTAATATTATAGCGCATCCACAGAAAATATGCCTATACCAAAAGTAATGACGAAAATAGAGCTATGATGTTTCATATTTCAAAAGATTGGTCGTATAATGAAAAAGGAGATTGGAGTGGGGGACATGGTCAAAAAACCGCTGAACGCGGATTATTATATACAGCATTTATACATTTATTTGAACGAAGCTGATCGATTCGCCATTTTCAGCGGTCTTACCTTCGCGCAATTTCTGGATGCCATGAAAATGCCGAAGAACCTCTTGCTGCTGAAACATAGCTATGATGATGCCTCTTTCAATATGCATACATATTTGGAGTTTGTCGCACAGGAAGAATTTTCACAACTTCGCAAAGGATTGGGCAATAAGAAAAGTGAATTTTGCTGGATCGACTTCAAAAATGAAAAGCAGCTGAATTCACTGTCTCCTCAAGAGCAGGCGGAACTTCTATATATCGGCCATAAAAAAGAAGCGGTACGGCCGCCTTTTTACGCCACTTTACAAAACGAATTCGTCTACCTCTCGAGCGAAGAAGAGCAGACGACCAAAATTTATTTCCGCTACTTGGAGCGGCTGAACGAATTGGTGGGCAATTATTTCACTCAAGTGATCCGCAGAGAAGCGAATGGTCAAAATTTTTGGCGGCGCAAATCCAAGGACTTGATACCGGAATTGCCGCTGGAACTCCTGAATACGCTTAAGAATGATTACCGTGAAGGCGTCTTGATTTCGCTTGCCGATCCGGAAAAAACAAAGAATACCATCGAACTGCACATTCGTTCGGTAGAAGAAATTTCGTTTCTTGATGAGTTCTGGTCGGATATTCAGGGATACATCAAACAGGACGTTGACCGCAAAATCGTCTTCGACCGCAAATTGAAGCAATGGAAGTAATGCTTGGTTCTGAGCATTGCTTCTTTTTTTGGCATCAAACCGGAAAAAATTTTTCGTCTCCAGCTGTTCGTGATAAACTAAGCATTATGAAAAAAAGAAATCCATAGGGAAAGCGCCAAGGTGCCCAACAAATGGACAATAGCGGAGGTTTACTGATGAAGAAAAAGATCGGTTTATTATATGGAGGCAAGTCGGCAGAGCATGAAGTATCGCTTTCCACTGCCCGTGCGGTTACAAAAGCTTTGAATTTCGGAAAATACGAAGTATATCCGATTTATATAACGCAAGAAGGGGAATGGAGAAAAGGGTCCTTGCTCGAAGGGCCGGTTGATTCGATTGAACAGCTTCAAATCGGCCAGGGTGCATCCACCCCGAATGATATATCCGGCTTCTTACCGGCAGAAAGCGGACAAATTTTAGATGTTATCATCCCGTTGCTGCATGGACCGAATGGTGAAGATGGTACAGTGCAGGGCTTGCTTGAAGTGATGAACCTGCCGTATGTCGGCAATGGTGTATTAGCTTCGTCAGCGGGCATGGATAAAGTGGTCATGAAGCAATTATTTGAAATTGCTGGATTGAAACAAACCCCATACGTCTATTTTATCCGCAGTGAGTGGCAGCGGAACCAAAAAGCGCTAGTTGAGCGCATTGCCGCTGAATTGCAATGGCCAGTCTTCGTCAAACCTGCAAACCTTGGCTCAAGCGTCGGCATCAGCAAAGCGGACAATAAAGAAGAATTGGCTGCAGCAGTGGAAGAGGCATTGAAGTTCGACCGCAAAATCGTCGTCGAACAAGGCGTAACGGCGCGTGAAATTGAAATCGGTGTCCTCGGAAACGACCAGCCGGAATGCTCAGTTGCGGGCGAGATCAAGCCGCTAAAAGCGTTCTATGATTACCAAGCCAAATACAAAGACGGCAATACCGCAATGATCATTCCCGCTGAATTGCCGGAAAGCGTTTATGCGGAATTAGTGGAATCTGCGAAAAAAGCGTTTAAGATATTGGACTGCTCGGGGCTCGTCCGTGCAGATTTCTTCGTTACTGCTGAGAACGAAATCTTGATTAATGAAGTCAATACGTTGCCTGGATTTACGCCATACAGCATGTTCCCGCTATTATGGGAAAATACGGGGCTTGCTTATCCGGATTTGATTGAGCGTCTGATTGATTTGGCGATTGAGCGCTATAATGATAAACAGATGTTGCAAGTAAAAATAGATTGAGTGGAGACATTGTATGAAAAAGAAGATTGAGCAACTAGCCGAATGGCTGGATATAAAAACGAACTTTAAAGGCGTTGTTGTTACAGGGGTGTCGATCAACACAAGAACGTTGAAACCGGGCGATCTGTTTGTGCCGTTCCGCGGAGAAAATGTCAATGGCCATCAATATGTCCGCCAGGCTTTCGAAGCGGGAGCAGCAGTAAGCCTCTGGCAGCGCGATGAGCCGAATCCGCCGAAAGACGTGCCGCTATTGATCGTCGATGACTGCAAAATTGCGCTGCAGGAAATGGCGCGGTCTTACCGCAACGAATTGTCGACGATGGTCATCGGCATCACTGGCTCCAACGGCAAAACATCCACTAAAGATTTGGTGGCAAGTGTATTAAAGCCGTATTTCAAGGTGCAGAAAACGCAAGGCAATTTGAACAATGAACTGGGCTTGCCATTGACCATTTTGTCGCTCGATGAAGATACGAGGTTCGCCGTCCTTGAAATGGGCATGAGCGGCTTTGGAGAAATCGAATTTTTATCCCAACTGGCACGGCCGGACTACGCCATCATTACGAATATCGGCGAAGCCCATATGCAAGACCTCGGTTCACGCGAAGGCATCGCCCAGGCCAAGTTTGAAATCGTCGCTGGCATGGCAAGCCATGGGAAGCTTTTTTATGATGGCGATGAGCCCTTGCTTTTGCCGTTTGTTGAAGAATTCCCGCAGGCGGTTTCATTCGGCTTCGGTGAAAACAACGAATTGGCTGTCACGAACATCAAAGCTACTGAAAACGGCAGCAGCTTTTTGGTCAGCGGCATCATTGATGCAGCATTCACGATTCCAGTCCTTGGTGAACACCAGGTTAAGAACACGTTAGCTGCAATTTTAGTGGCGCTTGAAGCGGGGCTGACTGAAGAAGAAATTCGCCGTTCCTTGAAAAACGCGGCATTGACAGATATGCGCATGCAGATCATCCAAGCGGACAACGGCGCAACGTTCATCAATGACGCTTATAATGCAGCACCTTCTTCAATGGGAGCCGCATTGAACTTCCTTCGTGAGACGACGATGAAAGAAAACAAATGGCTGGTGCTTGGCGATATGCTGGAACTTGGCGACAATGAGCAGAACTATCATGAAGCATTGGCGAAATTGATTTCCGACGATATTTCGGGTGTCTGCCTGTTTGGCCCCCGCATGAAGTGGCTGCGCGACAAACTCACGGTTTCGTTTTCTGGTGAAGTGATTTGGAGCGAAAACGATTATGCGCCAATCATCGAATTTCTAAAAGAACGCATCTCAGCGGATTCCATCATTCTGGTAAAAGGCTCACGCGGCATGGCGCTTGAAAAGGTCATCGAACCGTTTGCAACAAATTGAAATGGAGGAGAACGGCTTGAAAACTGGTGTCTTGTGCATCCACGGCTTTACGGGCGGTCCATATGAAGTTCAGCCGTTCGCTGATTTTTTAGAGAAACAGACGGATTGGAACATCTCGGTCCCCACTCTTCCCGGGCATGGCGACACGCTTGCGTTGAAAAATATGACAGCGGATAGCTGGCTGATGGAAGCAGAACTGGCTCTCCGTGAACTAAAGAAATCTTCCGACCGAATTATCATTGTCGGTTTTTCCATGGGCGGATTGATAGCGATGTATTTAGCAATGCGCTATAAAATCGACCGCCTTGTGCTGCTGAGCACAGCGGCCAAATACATCAGCCCAGCGCAATTATTGCAAGAAGTCAAAGGCGCCTTATCGGATGCCGCGAAAATGCGCTTAGCGGAAAATGAGTTTTATAAGCGCTACCAATACAAACTCATCAATACGCCAATGTTGTCGACGCGGGAATTCCTGAAGGTCGTCAAACTGATCGAACCATATTACAAGAACATCCATATCCCCGCCTGCATTGTGCAGGGGATGAAGGATGGGGTGGTGCCGGTATCGGCTGCGGACTTTATCTACGACAATATCGCTTCTGAAGATAAACAGATCATCCGCTCAGAAACAGGGAAGCATATGATTTGTTATAGCGAGGACTGCGAGGATTGGTTCATGCGGGTTTTGGCATTTATGAAGAAAGGCACAGAGTAAACTGATTATTAGAACCTTTGCGTATTGATTGCAAGTGCTTAAAAATCGTGTTATTCTAATGAAAGCAATGGATACATTTTTGGAACGCTCTTCACTTGTGAAGAGTATTTTTTTGAGCAAAACGGTTTGTTCTACTTATTGGGCATCAAAACCCGCCGATCAGACCGCTCGGCAACGCCCGAGCTTTTTCTGTTCACACATCCCCTCTGACTTAAAACTACAGAGTATGATTTTCGACGTGAAACTTCCTCATAAAGGCTCGACTTTGTCACGATTTCATCTAAAATGTACACCATTTGTAAATAAGATGAAGACAAAAGGAGATTGAAAACATTTGGTAAAATTTTCAGAGTTAAATATTAGCGAAACCACTTTAAAGTCCGTAAAACGCATGGGGTTTGAAGAAGCAACACCGATTCAAGAAGGTACAATCCGTCTAGGTATGGAAGGCAAGGACATTATCGGACAAGCCCAAACGGGAACTGGTAAAACAACTGCATTCGGTATTCCATTGGTCGAAAAAATCGACACTAAAAACGGCAATGTCCAAGGATTGGTAATTGCGCCAACTCGCGAATTAGCAATTCAGGTTTCAGAAGAGTTGTACAGACTGGGCCAAGATAAAAACGTGCGCATCCTTTCAGTATACGGTGGCCAAGAAATCAGCCGTCAAATCCGTGCACTTAAAAACGGTCCACACATCATCGTTGGTACACCAGGACGCCTTTTGGACCATATCAACCGCCGTACGCTTAAATTGGACAATGTAAACACATTAATCCTGGACGAAGCTGACGAAATGTTGAACATGGGCTTCATTGAAGATATCCAAACAATCATGTCAAGCGTGCCAGATACTCGCCAAACATTGTTGTTCTCAGCAACTATGCCGGATGCTATCCGCCGCATTGCAGAGAAATTCATGAAGACTCCAGAAATCGTTAAAATCAAATCAAAAGAAATGACTGTTGAGAATATTGAGCAGTTCTTCGTTAAATCGGTAGAACGCGAAAAATTTGATATCCTTTCACGTCTTTTGAACGTACAACAACCAGAACTTGCGATCATCTTCGGCCGTACAAAACGCCGGGTTGATGAATTGGCACATGCTTTGAACATCCGCGGCTATTTGGCTGAAGGAATTCACGGCGATTTGAGCCAAGCAAAACGTATGTCTGTTTTGAAGCAATTCAAAGCAAACAAAATCGACATCTTGGTTGCAACTGACGTAGCAGCTCGCGGACTTGATATCTCAGGCGTATCACACGTATACAATTTTGATATTCCACAAGATCCTGAAAGCTATGTCCACCGTATCGGCCGTACTGGCCGTGCAGGTAAAAAAGGAGTCGCAGTCACGTTTGTAACACCACGTGAAATGGGCTACTTGGGCATCGTTGAACGCACAACTAAGAAAAAAATGGAAGCTTTGATTCCTCCAACTGCTGATGAAGCTGTACTAGGCCAAAAACGCGTTGCTGTGGAACAATTGCAAGAAATGACTGAGAAAAACAACTTAGGCGACTACCGTGAATTTGCGGCAGAAATGCTTGAGAAGTTTGATGCTGTTGATTTGATTGCAGCGGCCCTTAAAACAATGACTAAAGAGCCGGAAGATACACCAGTATCAATTTCGGAAGAGCGCCCATTGCCATCCCGCGGAGGCGGAGGCTATAAAGGCAAAGGCGGACGCAGCAGTGGTGGCGGAGGCTATAAAGGCAGCCGTTCAACTGGATCAGGCCGTCCATCTTCAAGCCGTTCAGGCACTGGAGCTGGTGGATCTGGCGCAACAAGACGCCGTGAAGGCAGCACAAGCGGCGGAGGACGTCCAGGACGCACTCGCCGTCACGAATCTTAAGAAGAAAAAGCGTAAATGCCGGCTCAACTCCGACAGGCATAAGGCAGACCAGCGAAGTAGCGTTCTTTGCCACACAGCTGGGTTGACTTATGTCCCGAGGAGCTCGGCACTGGAGCTAGATTATAAGAAAAGCGTAAGCTGAAATAGAAGGCGGATGCGGAAACAGGAAACTGTTTTCGCATCCGCCTTTTTTGCGCTTTCAAACTGATGTACAATGGACTGAAACGCATCAATGCATGAATCGTATAGTAATATAGAGAGAAGCGAGAGTGGAGTACTTTTAAAAGGAGCTAAAATCATTATGTTGTGAAGTGGATTGGTATTCCGCAAACCAACCCCGCAAGCCCGTATGCTTCTGTCTCTATCGCTGCGTTGCTCTCTAGGAATCTGCTCTGTTTTACTACGTATTAATTGCAAGAAACTGAAATGATTATGTCTTACACTATTTTATAAAGAAGTGGTTTATTTAGAAAGACCTTCGAATGAAGCGGCTCGGCGCTCGCCCGCGGAAAGCGTCCGCCTGTCTCTGTCTCTGCAACGCTACGCTAGCTTCGAGACATGAAAGTGCGTTGCAACGCTGCGCTAGCTTCGAGACATGGAAGTACGTTGGAGCGAAATGAAAAGGCTATCGAAAGTTTACTGATAGCCTGAAAGATGGGGTGCAGCAAGTGAACAATCAACCAAAAAATCAAATTTCAAGAAAAGGGCTGACGGTTTGGCGGCTTTATGGCTTAATTGAAACGCTCGTCATTGCATTAGTGGCTGCAGGCTCAGCGGCATTAACTTATTTCTTTGAGTGGCCGGCCTGGCTTTACGCCGCATACGCCGGCATTATTGTACTTTTCGGGTTTTTGCTTATTTATCTGTTTCCGAAAATTCGCTGGCAGCGATGGCGCTACGAAGTGCGTGAGCAGGAAATCGAATTGCAGCACGGTTTGTTCATTATTCGCCGCACACTGGTGCCGATGGTTCGCGTGCAGCATGTTGATACGGCGCAAGGCCCTATTTTACGCAAGTATAATTTGGCTGAAATTTCCATTTCTACAGCAGCAACAGTGCATACGATTCCGGCATTGATTACGGAAGAAGCGGATGAGTTGAGAGCCAGGATTTCTGTTTTGGCAAGGGTGGCGGAAGATGATGTCTGAAACCCGTTATAAACTTCATCCGTTGTCCGCATTTTTGAACTTCCTAAAAGCATTGAAAGAGCTGATTGTGCCATTTATCGTTGTATTCGGCGTGAATTTATTCAGAGACGGCGGCGTATCGGGGATGTTTACCCAAGGATGGCAAGGGCTGATCCCTTTTTTCGTCGGCATCGTTGTCGTGCTTTTCATGTTAGTGGCGGGAATTATCAAGTGGAAGCGCTTCGTTTATTGGTTTGAGGACGGAGAATTGCGTATCGAGTATGGCTTGTTCGTAAAGAAAAAGCGCTATATCCCTTTTGACAGGATCCAAAGCCTGAATTACACCGAAGGGATTTTCCATCGGCTGTTCGGTTTGGTCAAAGTCAAGGTTGAAACTGCGGGTTCCGGCAAAGCTGGAGAGTCAGAAGCGGTTTTGACTGCGATTAACCGCGAAGACGCCGACCGCATTGCAAGCAAGATGGAAGAAGCGAAGAGAGGTTTTCGTCAACAAGCGCCAAGTGATGAAGAAGTGCAAACTGCTCCCGTGGAAATGCCGGAGAAAAAAGGGGCGCGCGTTTTTTATCGCATGACGCTCAAAGAACTGGTGATTTTGGCGACGACGTCAAGCGGCATCGGAGTGGTGTTATCGGCTGTCGCGGTTTTCCTGTCGCAGTTTTCGGATTTGATTCCTTACGAAGCACTTTATGAAGAGGTTATGCTGTTCTTGCGTTTTGGCTATTTAATTGCCTCGTTGGCTGTCTTTATAGTGCTGGCGATTGCCTGGGTCATTTCCGTATTCCTGACGATTTTCGCGAATTACCAGTTCACCATTCAAGCGGATGAGAATAATATCTACATTACACGCGGCTTGCTTGAGAAAAAGAAAATTTCGGTGCCGTTTAAACGGGTGCAGGGAATCAAAATTTCTCAAAATCCTCTGCGGGAATGGTTTGGTTATGCAACGGTGACTGTAGAAAGTGCAGGTGGTTCGCTGGGCGATAAAGAGGAGAAAATCCGTCTTTTCCCGCTTGCTAAGAAATCAGTGATGCTGCCGGTGTTGTCGGAATTATTCCCGGAAACAGAGTGGAACCCGAAACTTACAGGCGCGCCAAAACGCAGTGTCCGTTTTTTCTATCGGCTCGATTTCATATGGCTGGCTCCGCTTATTGGGGCAATAGGCTATTTCTTTTACCCGTATGGGCTCTTTAGTCTGCTGCTGGTGCCGATTATCATTGGGCTCGGAATGTGGCAGCATCGGACAGTGGGGTATGCGTTGATAGACAAGCAGTTGACGATGCAGTTTCGAGGCTTCAGCAAACATTCCTTCTATTTGATGAAGAGGCGTGTGCAGGCGGTTGATGTCACGCAAAGCTATTTTCAGCGGCGCAAGCAATTGGCTTCCATTGAGGCAACGATAAAATCCGGGATAATGGGCGCTTCCTCGCGCATCAATCATATGGATACAGGCGATGCTGAGCGCATCATGGCCTGGTACGAACCATCAAGCCGGCCGCTGCCGGAAGATGAAAAAAGTCAGCCGGAATTTTTCTCCGGCTGACTTTTATTTTTTCGATTTCCAGCTGACGATCCTTTTTGGATGGAAATAGCTTAATCCAACAAGGAAACCGGTAATCATCCCTGCGATATGCGCAGTGGCATTAATATTCGGCGTCAAGAAAGTCATCACTATACTTATCACGATGATTGGCAGTATAATTTGTCTCAACTGCGGCAACGCGCGGCGTCCGTAATACAGCAATGCCGCGAAAGCGCCAAGAATACCGAAGATCGCGCCGCTCGCACCGACGTGCAAGTAGTCCAAGGGTTCAAGGAAATATGTAGCTACGGTACCAAAAAGCCCCGCCAATCCATAAACCGTCAAGAAGCGGACTTTGCCGATCAGCTTTTCAAGTTCTGGTCCGAACAGGAACAACGAAAACATATTGAACAATAAATGCATAAAACTGCCGTGCAGAAACATCGGCGTGATGAATCTCCACCACTGGCCTTCAGCTATCAAATAATTGGCGCCGACACCGTAGCTGAAAATTAATTCGCCAATGATTGGCAGCCATCCTAGCACATGGATAATGATATTGATGGCAAGCAAGGTAGATACAACAGGATACATACGCAAATACTGCGAAAAACTTTCTGTGCGGATAAACATGTAGTCACCTCTTTTTCATACATGTTATTATACCTTTTTAAGGTTTGCGATTGAAAGGAGAAACATTTATGATTATTGGAATTGGTCTGGATATTGTCGAACTTGGGCGCATCCGGAGAATAGACGCCAAGTCGCCGAAGCTGCGCGAACGGGTTTTGACAACAAGTGAACTCACTGAATATGCAACATTGTCCAGCACGCGTAAAACTGAATTTTTGGCTGGCCGTTTCGCGGCAAAAGAAGCGTTCGGGAAAGCCAATGGCACAGGCATCGGTGCATCCTGTTCTTTTCAGGATATTGAAATCCGCAAAAACGAAAAAGGGAAGCCCTGCTTATTTTATCAGCAGCGGGAAAATGGGTTGGTTTCGATCACCCACACAAAAGACTACGCTGCTGCACAAGTTCTTTTGCAATCTTAATCAATCGGGGTGAGAGTATGACGGAAAATTATCGGCCGACGAAAGCGGTTATTGATTTAAGTGCTATAGAGAAAAACCTGGCGTCATTCAAAAAAGGGCTGGGCGCTGCGGAAATAATGGCTGTCGTAAAAGCGGATGCCTATGGGCACGGCGTACTGGAAGTGGCGCGCCGGGCAGTAGATACGGGCATCAAACTGTTGGCGGTAGCGACGCCGGACGAAGCACTGTTTTTGCGGAACAACGGGTTTCAGGAAAAACTCCTTGTAATGGGGGCATCGCCCGCATCGTTTGTGCCAGTAGCCCAGCAAGAAGAAATTGCCCTGGCGGCTATTTCACTGGACTGGCTGAGCACCGCTTCAGCCGCCCGAAATCCGGAGTTTCTTCCATTGAAAATCCATTTGAAGATTGATACGGGCATGCGGCGTGTCGGCGTAGACGCAGAAGAGGCGGAAACAGCGATAGCGGAAATTCGGCGCCATTCGATGGTATTTGAAGGCATCTTCACCCATTTCGCTACCGCGGATGAGGAGACGGGAGAGTTGTTTGAACGGCAAGTCAAGCGCATGAAAAGGATCATCGGCCAGCTCGATGATCCTAATGTGTTGGTCCATGTATCGAATAGCGCGGCCTCGCTCATGCATCCCGATCTTGCTTATGGTGCTGTGCGGGTGGGGATTTCAATGTACGGAATCGCTCCTTCTGCCTATGTAGAAGAAAGAATGGCTTTCCCTTTAGTCCCGGCCATGAGCCTGGAAACTGAAATTGTCCATATCAAAAAGGTGAAAGCGGGAGAAGCCATCAGCTATGGCGGCACTTACCGCTGTGAAGAAGATGAGTGGGTCGCTACATTGCCAATCGGTTATGCTGATGGCATGCTGCGCGGCCTCCAAGGGCAGGATGTGCTGGTGAGAGGCGAGCGGGCGCAAATTGTCGGGCGCATTTGTATGGACCAGTGCATGATCCGCGTCCCTGAAAAATTGCCGGTTGGAGAGAAAGTCCAGTTGTTCGGAAAACAAGGCAAAGAGGAAATACGCATCAATGAATGGGCAGATAAACTGGGCACGATTCCTTATGAAATCCCCTGTATTTTAACGAAAAGAGTCCCGAGAGTGTATGTTTGAAAGACCGAAATCCCAACAATGTCTTTTCACCAGCTATCTTAGATGTTAAGATGAAAGGGTGAGACATGAAAGAACGGTATTTTTCGGAGGTGTAGGGCTGTGTACGAGAAATCGAAGCCAAGAGAAGTGGTAGTGAAACTGCCTAAACAATTGATGTCAGAGCTGACAACACATTCAGATGAACGGTTTCAGGAGCGCGGCGACTATGTTTACGTTTCCACCCAAAGGGTAACCAAAAATATATACGATTCACATCATATTCGAGAAGCAATGATCAAAGGCTACGTGGAGATGTCACAAATCAATTTATCCATCGCTTGTGAATGTTCTCACGCGGAGTATGAAGCGGAGCACACGACCGTGCGACTCGTAAGCGGAGGTTGACAATTTGATTGTAAAACGTGGAGACGTTTTTTTTGCAGAATTATCTCCAGTGGTCGGGTCTGAGCAAGGTGGGACCCGGCCGGTGCTGGTTATACAAAATGATATAGGGAATCGTTTCAGCCCAACGGTGATTATTGCAGCGATAACGGCGCAGATCCAGAAAGCGAAATTGCCGACTCACGTTGAGATCAATGCCAAGAAATATGGCTTTGAGCGTGATTCGGTTATCTTGCTTGAACAATTGCGTACGATCGATAAATCCCGGTTGACTGATAAAATCACCCAGCTCGATGAAGCGTTAATGGAAAAAGTTGACGAGGCACTAGAAATCAGTGTCGGTCTTGTTAAGTTCTAAGCATACATACTCCGAAAACACCTGAAAGTTTATCCTTTCAGGTGTTTTTTCTATTATCCCGTAAGAATCTGCAGGCTTGACGACAAAAAAGATGTGAAAAAAACTTTTTTCCGATACAATATAAAGATAGATTATCTAAAATGTAACTGGATGTGTTCACTGCATGGAAGTTCAGGGAGGTTTACAACAGAAGATGAATAAGCAAATGGCTAGATATATTCAAGAAAATAACACTGAAATAATCGCCGAATGGCAGGAGCTTATGAAGAACGAAAAAAATGATCGTTCTTTCCAAGTGATGCCAACGGATTTGATGAACCAGACGAGCAAGGAATTCGCGGATCTGATGGTGTCGAATCTTTTAGAGAGCCACCAGGCTTATGAAACCCGCTTAAACGATTTTGCAGAAAAAGTAGTACGCCTTGGCTGGTCGATGACGTTTGTTACTAAAGCGATCGATCATTTCTCCGAAGTGGTTTTTGAAGGGATGGAAAGAGCAGGACTCATTACGCAGGAGAATTTCCGCGACTTCTTCAAAGAATTCAATAAATGGATCATCCCGATCCGCGACAGCACAGTCGCTGCCTATTCGAAAACATGGGAGCGTACTGTAACCCTGCAGAAAATCGCTTTGCAGGAATTGTCGGCATCATTGATCCCTGTATTTGAAAAAGTGTCGGTCATGCCGCTTGTCGGAACAATCGATACGGAACGCGCGCGCCTAATTATGGAGAACTTGCTCGAAGGCGTTGTGAAGCACCGCGCGGAAGTGGTCCTTCTGGACATCACCGGTGTACCGGTAGTTGATACGATGGTGGCGCACCATATCATTCAAGCTGCAGACGCTGTGCGGTTAGTCGGCGCGAAATGCATGTTAGTGGGAATACGGCCTGAAATTGCCCAAACGATTGTTACGCTGGGCATTAATTTGAATGAGTTTACGACTACAAGCACGTTGCAGCGTGGTGTAGAACAAGCACTCGCTTGGACCAATCGCAAAATCGTGGAGGTTGATGAACAATGAATTTTCGGATTCCAATTTTAAAACTAAGAGATACATTGATCGTTTCCATCCAGTGGGAATTGGATGACCAGACAGCCATCCAATTTCAGGAAGATCTATTGAATAAGTTGCACGAAACAAGCGCGCGTGGAGTTGTGATTGATTTAACATCTGTTGATTTCATCGATTCGTTTATCGCAAAAGTCTTAGGGGACGTCATTAGCATGTCAAGCCTAATGGGAGCGCGAGTAGTTATTACCGGTATTCAACCAGCAGTGGCTATCACTTTGATCGAATTAGGAATTCGACTTGAAGATGTTATGACAGCCCTTGATCTAGAAAATGGGCTGGATAAACTTCAACTGGAATTGGAGGCTTAATAATGAGCAACCAGTCTTCGGTGGAAATTTTAACGGAATGGGATATTGTTGCAGCACGGCAGCTCGGGCGCAATGTTGCAAAAGAGCTGGGTTTTGGCACTGTCGATCAAGCGCGTATAACGACGGCGATCAGCGAACTTGCCCGCAATATTTATTTATACGCTGGACAAGGGAGAATTGAAATTCAACAATTGATGGAAAATGGCATCAAGGGAATTTTGATAATCGCTGCCGACCAGGGGCCCGGAATTCCCGACATCCGTAAAGTGATGGAAGACGGATTTTCTACTTCTGGAGGATTAGGTGCAGGATTGCCAGGCGTCAAACGGTTAATGGATGAATTTAAGATTGAAACGATCCCGGGAGAAGGGACAGACATAAGAGCTACGAAATGGCTTCGATAGGGGGGGCACATATGGTCCACAAAATCGAAAATCAATACAAAGAGATTTTAAATCAGTATATGCAGCGCCAGTCAGAACAGAATTTGTATGTCGGCCAGAATTTCAGCAGGCAGCTTATTTCTGAAAACATTTCTCCGGAAGAAGTCATCAGCGTCCATAAGGCGGCGATGCAGGAAATTTACAAAGACTTACCTGAAGTGGTTTGGCACTCTTTTGATTTCCTGGTTGAAATGATGATTAACTACGGCCTTGCTTTGCAGGAGCGTCAAAGCCTCTTGCAACGGCAGGAAGAAATCAGGGTGGAGATGGATTTGGCGGCAAATGTTCAAGAGACTTTGCTGAAAACGAAATTGCCTGCCTTGGATGGCTTGGATATTGGTCTGTTATCAATTCCCGCACGGAAAATGAACGGGGACTACATATACTTCATCAGTGACGCAGAAGGCCATGCCGGAATCGCCGTTGCAGATGTTATCGGCAAAGGGCTCCCGGCCGCCCTCTGCATGTCCATGGTCAAATTTGGCATGGATAGCCTCAATCATTCACCCGCAAATCCTTCCGAGGTTTTGGGTGTCATCAACCGGGTCGTTGAGAAAAGCATCGACGATTCGATGTTTGTTTCCATGTTCTATGGCAAATACGACGCGGCGAGCGCGCAAATGACATATGGTTCGGCCGGGCATGAGCCGGCTATCCTGTATCGTGCGAAAACCAATGAGTTCAGTGAATTATACGCCAAAGGCCTTTTACTGGGCGTATCGCCTTCTGCGGCATATGAAGAGCATACGGTCCAACTTGAAGAAAATGATATGGTCATCATGATGACGGACGGCGTGACGGAAGGCCGGACGGATCAAGGGTTTATCGAGCGTGAAGTCATTTTCGAAATGATTGAAGAGAAAAAGGATGAACCGGCTCAAGTGATCGTCCAGTATGTTTACGACGCGCTTGAACGCATGCAGAATGCCGTGCTGTCGGACGACTTTACGTTGGTGATTTATAAAAAAGTCTGAAGTATGTTTAAAAACCGCCGGAAGGTGGTAATTAGACTTACGATGGCTTTTTTAATTTAATGAAATATTGATAAAACAGGGGTGTCATAATAGATGAATATTCAAGTTGAGCTAGAAGAATCAAACAATACATTAACAGGTTTTATCCGCGGCGAAATCGACGCGCACACAGCGCCTGTTCTCCGTGAAAAACTGGAAATGCATCACCATAAAGAAGGTTTGAATGCAGTGTTGGATCTTTCCGGCGTTGATTATATGGACAGTACTGGATTAGGGGTTTTCGTGGCATTCTATAAGTCGGTAAATGCTAAAGGCGGACATGTGAAGCTGAAAGGTCTCTCAACACGTTTGAAACGTTTATTCGACATTACTGGTTTGGGCGAAATCATGGACATCGAATCAGTTGGAAAAGGTGGTAATTGATATGCGTCCTTTCGATTATGTTGAAATGAGAGTGCCTGCAAAATCGCAATATGTCGGTGTGGCCCGTTTGACGATTTCGGGATTAGCAAGCCGCATTGGTTTTACGTTCGACGATATTGAAGATTTGAAAATCGCTTCAAGTGAAGCGGTGACGAATGCAGTCCAGCACGCTTATTCCGAAGGCGAAGAAGGCGAAGTTGTCATTGGCTGTGCGCTTTACGGCGATAAGATTGAAATTATGGTAGCGGATCATGGCCAAAGTTTCAATTTTGAAGAAACAAAGGCGAAAGTAGGTCCTTATCACGATCAGGAGGAAGGGGCTTTTCTTCGCGAAGGAGGTCTTGGCCTATACTTGATCGAAACTTTGATGGATGAAGTAAAAGTCCATCATCAGGAAGGCGTCACGGTCTTCATGACTAAGTATGTTGGAGGAGAGCAGGTGGAAGAGGATGTCGAAACGATCTCATCCTAATCAGCCGACCAAAGAGCAGGTGCTTGAATGGATCGAGGCTTATCAACAAACGGAAGATGAAGAAGCACAGACAATGCTTGTCATGAACTACAAGCGGCTGGTGGAATCAATAGCGCGCAAATATTCAAATGGTAAATCTTACCACGAAGACATTGCGCAAGTCGGGATGTTAGGGCTCCTCGGAGCAATTCGCCGCTATGATCCATCTTTCGGCAGGAGTTTTGAAGCTTTCGCAGTGCCGACAATTATCGGCGAAATCAAGCGTTTTTTGCGTGACAAAACTTGGGCGATCCATGTTCCACGCCGTATCAAGGAACTTGGACCCCGCATCAAATCAACTGTCGAAGTCCTGACCCGGGAACTTCAGCGTTCCCCGCAAGTGTGGGAAATCGCGGAATACCTGGATGTGGAAGAAGACGATGTGCTTGAAGCAATGGAGATGGGCAAGAGTTATCAGGCCTTGTCTATGGACCACTCTCTTGAAGCTGATTCCGATGGCAGTACCGTGACTTTATTTGACGTTGTAGGGCAAGAGGACGATGGCTATGAAAAAGCGGATCAGCGCATGCTTGTAGCGAATGCGATGAATGTGCTTTCTGAACGAGAAAAGCAGATCATCCAGTATACCTACATAGAGCAGCTGAGCCAGAAAGAAACCGGTGATAAGCTGGGGATTTCTCAAATGCACGTGTCTCGTCTGCAACGCAAAGCGATTAAAAAATTGCAAGAAGCCATTTTGGCTGCCGGTGGAGTATCCTAGTGGAGACTATAAAACACCATTACGTTGAAGCTTGTATCTTTAATGAAGCAAAACATGGTAATTATGAATCCGGCGACAGCTACCATACTGTACTGACGGACGATTATTTCATTTGCTCAGTAGCCGATGGACTCGGGAATGGCCCCGTGGCGCGTGAATCGTCGCAGGTCATTCCGCAAATTCTAGAGCAGTATCACCACGAATCGATCGACTCCCTCATGGGGCGTTTCAACGATTTGATGGTGCAAAAAAGAGGCGCGGCAGTTGCAATTTTCAAAGTGGACTTCAAAAAGAAGACGCTGGAATACACTTGCGTGGGAAATATCCGATTCTACCTTTACCGTAAAGGGACGGATGAAATGATTTATCCATTGCCGGTAATGGGGTATTTATCAGGACGCCCACAGAAATTGCGCACCCAACTCTACACTTACGTTGAAGATGACTTGTTCCTTATCCATTCTGATGGAGTGGAATTGCGGAATCCGAAAGTGATGATGAGACGGGCGGGAATTCCTGAGCGCCTTTATTACGATATTCTCCGAGAAATCAAAACAGGCGACGACGCCACGTTCATAGCAGGAAGCCTCCTCAAATGAGTAGGCTTCTTTTTTTATGGTAAAATAAGAAAAGCACAGGCACCTGTTCTGCCCCGACAAGCGCTGGAAGCCTTGCCGATCATGGCGCTTTTTGCCATGTTCGGAAAGGCTGAAGCGACCTCGAGGGGCAAGGTGCCGGAGCTGGACAGTAAGAAAAGCGCTAGCATCTGTTTAGGCGCTATAAGCTGATTGAATTTTATCCGTTTTCAAGGAAATGAAGGAGAGTGTTTTTGTGGACATGCAGAAAATCCATGCGTTGATTGCCAAAGAAACCAGCGTTCGCGCAGATCAGGTCAAACAAGTTATTGAGTTATTGGATGACGGCAATACGGTTCCGTTTATAGCCCGTTACCGCAAAGAAGCTACCGGTTCACTTGATGAAGTGCAGATTAAATCGATTGAAGATCGTTATACATACATACAGAACCTGGAGCAGCGGAAAGTGGAAGTTATCCGTTCAATCGCTGAACAGGAAAAAATGACAGATGAGCTGGAAAAGGCGATTCAATCGGCAACGGTATTGCAGCGCTTAGAAGACCTTTACCGGCCATATAAGCAAAAACGACGGACGAAAGCAACAATCGCGAAAGAGAAGGGACTTCAACCGTTGGCGGATTGGCTCTTGTCAGCATCAACCGGCGATGTGTTGAAAAAGGCCGCTGAATTTGTCGCTGCAGAAACCGGAGCAGCCACCGCGGATGAAGCGATTCAAGGCGCACAGGACATTCTGGCGGAATTATTTGCGGATGATCCGGATATTCGGGAAAAGGCACGTTACATGACGCGCAAAGATGGCGAGATTTTAACGGCCGCCAAAAAGAGCCATGAGGACGAGAAGCAGGTCTTCGAAATGTATTACGACTACGAAGAAGCGATTAGCAAAATCGTGCCGCACCGTATTTTGGCAATTAACCGTGGAGAGAAAGAAGACGTCCTTCGCGTATCAATCCAGCCGCCGACCGACCGGATTGTGACATTGATGAAAAACAAATGGGTTAAATCGAGTGTCCCGTCTGCAGAATTCGTGGCACAGGCGATCGAAGATGGTTACAAGCGCTTGATCCAGCCTTCAGTCGAACGTGAAATCCGCACCGAGCTCAGTGAAAAAGGGGAAACTCAAGCAATCCACATCTTTTCAGAGAACTTGCGGAATCTCTTATTGCAGCCGCCAATGAAAAATAGAATGGTACTTGGGGTCGATCCGGCTTACCGCACCGGCTGCAAACTAGCGGTCATTGATGAAACGGGCAAGTTATTGGAAGTCGCGGTCATTTACCCGCATGCTCCGAAAAATGACCAAGCGGGAGCGAAGCGGACGATGAAAGCCCTAGTATCGAAATATCCGATACAGATCATGGCGATCGGCAACGGCACGGCTTCGCGTGAAACGGAACAATTTGTTGCGGACTTTCTCGCGGAAACTGATGCGAACATTTCGTATGTCATTGTCAACGAAGCGGGAGCGAGCGTTTATTCTGCATCTGAAGTTGCCCGCACGGAGTTCCCGAATCTCCAAGTCGAAGAGCGCAGCGCCGCTTCTATTGCCCGCCGTTTGCAAGATCCATTGTCAGAGCTTGTGAAAATCGATCCGAAAGCGGTGGGCGTCGGGCAATATCAGCACGATGTCTCTCAGAAAAAACTGGCGGATCAATTAACATTCGTTGTGGAAACAGCGGTCAACCAAGTTGGCGTCAATGTCAACTCAGCTTCTGCGTCTTTATTGCAGTACGTCGCTGGGCTAAGCAAGACGGTCGCTGAAAATGTCATCAAGGTGCGGGACGAGAACGGGCGCTTTACATCACGTGCCCAGTTGAAGAAGATTCCGCGCCTGGGGGCTAAAACGTATGAGCAAGCCATCGGATTTCTGCGGATTCCTGAAGGCAAGAACCCGCTGGACGCCACGGGTATCCATCCGGAAAGCTACGCTGTAGCGGAAAAGTTATTGGAATTGGTGGGAGCAGGCAAGAACGAAGTCGGCACACCAGCAACTGCAGAGAAATTATCGGTTCTACAGCTGGCTGAGCTGAGCGAGAAGTGGGGCGTCGGAGAAATCACGTTGCAGGATATCCTGGATGCGCTGAAAAAGCCGAACCGCGATCCGCGTGATGAGTTCCCGCAGCCTTTATTGAAAAATGATATCTTGAAAATGGAAGATCTCCTGCCGGGCATGGAAGTTCAAGGCACCGTACGGAACGTTGTCGATTTCGGAGCGTTTGTCGACATTGGCGTGAAGCAGGATGGGCTCGTCCATATTTCGAAATTGAAAAAAGGCTTCGTAAAGCATCCGCTTGACGTAGTGGCTGTCGGTGATATCGTCACCGCTTGGGTCGAGAAAGTCGAGAAAGACAAAGGGCGTATTGCCTTAACAATGCTGCAGCCGAAAGATCAGACAGAATAATAAAATATAGTTCAAAGAGCCGTCAATCGACCGGCTCTTTTTTGCTGATTTTTTATAAAAGCTGTGCTATGCTCGGTAACATTCAGGTGCAGGAGAATTGCAGGACGAACACATAACGATTTTAATAAGGAGTTAGCCATGACCAATCAGGAACTGACCGAGCTTATCAAAGAAATCTCCAACGACTTTTTCCGAAAGCCTTTCCGCCACGAGGGAGTTTTCAATTCGCGTTTGCGCACGACAGGCGGCAGGTATTTATTGCGTTCCCATAATATCGAAATCAATCCTAAGTCATATGAAAAATTCGGCTATGCCGAATTGGAAGGCATCATAAAGCATGAGTTGTGCCATTACCACCTCCATTTAGAAGGGCGCGGCTATAAACATCGCGATGCGGACTTCCGGGAATTGCTGAAAAGGACGGGATCACCGCGGTTTTGTTCCGCAGTTGTGCCACGGGCGAATCAGCGTGCGGCCAAACGCTATATTTACGAATGCATTGCGTGCAGCACGGAGTACCAGCGCAAAATCCGGATGAATGTCGAACGTTATCGCTGCGGCAAGTGCTCCGGAAAACTGGCGATAAAATAATGTGGCATTGCTGAATGGCGATTAGGAATCCGGTGTTGGGCCGATAAATCCCTAGAGTGGAAAACGGGATTGCGTCTCCGGTGGATTACATCAGCCTGGAGCGCCATTTTGCTGCCGAAAAAGATGTGGGAAAATAAGTGTTGACGATTCCCTAAAGCCTCTTTATAATAGAAAAAGTCGACAAGTACTTAAACAGCACTTGGCAGCACTATTCCGAAGTAGCTCAGTGGTAGAGCACCGCACTGTTAATGCGATGGTCGTAGGTTCGAGTCCTACCTTCGGAGCCATTCGGCCCCTTGGTCAAGCGGTTAAGACACCGCCCTTTCACGGCGGTAACACGGGTTCGAATCCCGTAGGGGTCATTTCTTTTATACATAAGCAAGCGAGTGGGTAAGAGAATTAACATCGAAGCAGGCGCAAGCCGGTGCAGGTTTCCATTACGAAACAAACGTAAGAGAAACAAAGTATTACTATATTATTGTCGCGGGGTGGAGCAACAAGCCGTACGAAGACGGCGCAGTAACACCGAAGCAGGCGCAAGCCGATGCAGGTGTCCATTACGAAACAAGCGTAAGAGAAACAAAGTATTACTATATTATTGTCGCGGGGTGGAGCAGTTCGGTAGCTCGTTGGGCTCATAACCCAAAGGTCGCAGGTTCAAATCCTGCCCCCGCAACCAAATGGTCCCGTGGTGTAGCGGTTAACATGCCTGCCTGTCACGCAGGAGATCGCCGGTTCGATCCCGGTCGGGACCGCCATTTATTGGGGTATAGCCAAGCGGTAAGGCAACGGGTTTTGATCCCGTCATGCCCTGGTTCGAATCCAGGTACCCCAGCCAATTTTAACTTGAAGATAATTGAATGCCAGCTTGAATTGCGGTTAAGGCAAATCGGAAAACAACATTGACTTAATATCTTGTATGTTGTACAATGGAATTTGTCCTTAAAAATAATTTAATGCGGTCGTGGCGGAATGGCAGACGCGCTAGGTTGAGGGCCTAGTGGGAGAAATCCCGTGGAAGTTCGACTCTTCTCGGCCGCACCATATCGCTTATAAGCGCCCGTAGCTCAATTGGATAGAGTACTTGACTACGAATCAAGCGGTTAGAGGTTCGAGTCCTCTCGGGCGCGCCAATTTCATTATTAAGTTATTTCCTTCTATTATATGCGGGTGTAGTTTAGTGGTAAAACCTCAGCCTTCCAAGCTGATGATGGGGGTTCGATTCCCCCCACCCGCTCCAAATTTATTACATGAACCTTGAAAACTGAACAGCAAAACGTCAACAACACGCAACGGCCGCGCAAAACGGCCCGCGCACAAACTACTGATCAGCATCATGCAGATCAAAGCGAATCGTGCGTCTTCGGACGGCGATGCGCCAGCAGTATTGAGCAATCAACACTACTCTATAATGGAGAGTTTGATCCTGGCTCAGGACGAACGCTGGCGGCATGCCTAATACA
>NZ_JBZDOI010000004.1:0-219021 GCF_058268455.1 Planococcus sp. TJ-302
CGTTGGGAGCAAGCTCCCGACGTTCCGCTCGACTTGCATGTATTAGGCATGCCGCCAGCGTTCGTCCTGAGCCAGGATCAAACTCTCCATTATAGAGTAGTGTTGATTGCTCAATACTGCTGGCGATCGCCGTCCGAAGACGCACGATTCGCTTTTGATCTGCGTGATGCTGATCAGTAAGTTTTGCGCGGGCCGTTTTGCGCGGCCGTTGCGTGTTGTTGACGTTTTGCTGTTCAGTTTTCAAGGTTCATGTTTGTGCCGCGCTCATTGGCGACTTTATCAATATATCCTGTTGGCGACTGGAAGTCAATACTATTTTAAAATATTTTTCCAGGCGTCTTAAGGACATGTATTAATATAAACCGTAGAGCAAATTAAATCAAGCCTTTTCCCTAAAAAACTTGGATTTAATTTTTTTGAAGTCCGCGACAAACAAAATGATCCCCGCCAGTACAATGCTCCCACCTATTATCTGAGACGCGCTGAGAAGTTCCCCAAGGATGAAATATGCCAGAATTGCCGCTCCTACCGGCTCAAACAAGATGGCAATTGAAATGACATTCGTACTCACCCATTTCAATGACCAATTGAAAAGCGTGTGCCCCAGCAGGTTCGGAATAATCGCCAGCAGCAAAAACCACATCCATTCGGAAGCTGGGTAGGGTCCAAATGACTCGCCCTTAACTATGATATAGAAGAATAACGTTATCGTGCTGACGCTATAAACGACAAACGTGTATGTGACCAGTGAGAGTCTTTTTCGAACATCTTGGCCAAAAAGCAGATAAGCTGTTATTAATGCGCAGGCAATCAGCGCTAGCATATCTCCGTAAAGCGCCATCCCACTAATTTTAAAATCACCGTAACCGATCAGCACGCTGCCGGCGACTGCGATTGCTCCGGAAACAAGTGTCTTAATGGACAACCGCTCTTTGAAGAAAAAATATGTGCCCGCAAAAGCGAATAGCGGCTGGAGCGTAACCAGCACTGTTGAACTAGCGACTGATGTATAATTCAGCGATTCAAACCATAAGATGAAATGAAATGCTAAAAAAATTCCTGCTATTGATGTAAATAGCCAGTCCCTCTTGCTTAGCTTCCTAATTTCCGGGGTATATTTCATTAAGAATACCGGGCTCATGATTAGGATTGAGAAAAGCATTCGATAGAAAGCTGTTACTCCTGAATCAGCGGATGTCATTTTCACGAATATCGCTGAGAGTGCAACTGAAAAAACACCGATGATGATCGGGATGAATGGATTGATTGCTGGTTTTTCCATGGCGAAGCCCCTTTTCGGTTGGTGTGCCAAACTATAAGAAACAAAATTAACTTCTTTCAGTTTGACAGTTTCCGAATTCTTTATCAATCCCGCATTATGGAAGGAGGACATTAAATGGATTTTCTGGATGCACTTCACATCTCCTCCTACGAAACTTTCCTCAAGCTGTTGATCGCCGCCGCTCTAAGTTTAGTCATTGGACTTGAAAGGGAATTGAAAAGGAAGCCGGTTGGGTTGAAGACAAGCGTAGTGATTGCCACATTCAGCTGTCTGCTGACAATCATTTCGATTGAAACTGCCTACCTTGCTGAAGGCAGTGAGAATGAAGGCGTCAATATTACAATGGATCCACTGCGGCTCGCCGCCCAAATCGTTTCGGGCATCGGTTTTCTTGGCGCCGGTGTCATTCTTAAGCGCGGCAATGATTCGATATCCGGATTGACGACAGCTGCGATGATTTGGGGAGCTGGGGGAATCGGCATTGCCGTGGCAGCCGGTTTTTACATTGAGGCATTTTTCGCAGTAGCCATTATTCTTTTCGGTATCGAAGCATTAGCCCCTCTCCTATTCAAATTCGGCCCAAAGCGCTTGCGTATGGTGGAGGCCAGCATTAAAGTTTTCGTTTCCGACACTGAGTCTTTCCCTATCATCGCAAAAGAGATAAAATCAAAAGGAGTGATTATCGAATCGCTTTCAATTTTCCATCAGGAAAGCGATAACGGAAGTATCCTCCATCAATTGGCGATGAGAGTGTCTTACTATCACACCAAAGAAACAATAAGCCTATATCAAGAAATCATGGCCATCAATAAGGTCGAGGAAGTTGATATTGAGCTGATCAATTAAGGAGGAAAGAGAATGGGAGAATTTTTCACATTATTAAAAGGCGGGAACAAGCCGTCCTTATTCGCCGCAGTCATCAATACTTTTATCGCAATTATGAAAGGTGTCGCGTTCTTCTTTACTGGAAACGTGGCGATGTTCGCCGAAACGATGCACTCGATCGGCGATGCAGCAAATCAATACTTCGTCTTCATCGGTTCCGCATTATCTAAAAAAGCGCCGACTAAACAATTTCCAAATGGTTTTGGCCGATTGCTCAATATCGTTCTTCTTGGTGCCGTATTAATTGTCGGTATCATGGCATATGAAACGATTATCGAAGGCTGGCACCAGATGACGCATCCAGTAGAAGCTGAAGGATTTATTATCAGTGTTGTCGTCTTGATTATTGCCATCCTCCTGGAAACATTTGTCCTTTACAAAGCTGGCAAGGAAGTTTTGCATGAAGCCGGCGTCAAAGGCGGAGCACTTGCTCCCCTCACGACAAGTTTCTCACATTTGAATCGTGCTAAACCCGCGACTAAACTCGTGTTCCTTGAAGATTTAGTTGCAACTTCAGGCGGCATCTTGGCATTAGTAGCCATTCTGATTGCACATTATACCGGCTTCCTTGCAATTGAAGGTGCCGCTTCTATCGCTATCGGATTGATGATGTTCTATGTAGTAACCAAAGTATTTTTAGACAATGCACGCGGCGCTATCGGAGAAACTGATGAGCAGATGGTAAATCATATCGCTCACATCCTGACAGATCAACCAGCTGTTAGAGATATCAAAAAACTTGAAGTTGTCAAAGAAGGCGAATTCCTTCATGTGAAAACAATCGTGGAAATCGATGCATCGCTGACCGTAGCCGAAGCAGATGCTTTGCAAGACCGTTTAGCTGATATTCTTTTGAACCAGCCAAATGTTGACGATGTTATTGTGTCGCTTGACGCGGACGATGGTGAAACGCATTGGACGCATGTCAGCAAGCGCCCTGAATCCTTAACAACATTGCAAACCAAATAAAAAAAGATTGGGCACATAATGTGCCCAATCTTTTTTTATAGTGAAGCTGTTAAGATTTCTTTTACGTCCTGGCCCTGCAATTTGTTGAAATTGCCAAACTCTCCGTAGACCATGGCTTTTTCAGCCATCAAGTCTATCTTAGAGCCATCAATTTCATAATCCGCTAAGCGTGTAGGTGCTCCAAGGGACGTCCAGAATGCGCTCATGCGCTCGATTCCTTCCAATGCCGCCTCTTCGTCCGATTTGCCTTCTCTTTCAACATCGAAGACACGTTCAGCCATTTGCGCAAAGCGCGCTGGATTTACTTTGATGTTGTGGCGCATCCACTGCGGAAATAGAATAGCTAAGCCTCCAGCATGCGGTATATCGTAAACTGCCGAAACGGCATGTTCGATATTGTGTGTAGCCCAGTCTCCGTTATAACCCATTTGCAGGAAGTTGTTCAATCCCATCGTTCCTGCGAATAAGATCGTTTCACGGTGCTCATAGCTTTGAAGATCTTCCAATAATTTCGGAGCCGTTTCAACTACTGCCTTTAATACCCCTTCGCACATCCGGTCCTGTACGGGTGTGTTTGTGGCATTATTGAAATATTGCTCAAAAATATGGGACATCATATCGACAATGCCATATACCGTATGGTCTTTAGGCACGGACATCGTATAAGTAGGGTCAAGAATTGAGAATTTCGGGAATGACAATGGGCTTCCCCAGCCGTATTTTTCTTGTGTTTCTTCATTCGTGATAACCGATCCGGAGTTCATCTCTGAACCTGTTGCCGCCAAAGTCAGAACAGTGCCGAACGGCAATGCCTCTTTAGGCTGAGCTTTGCGTGATACGAAATCCCACGCGTCGCCATCGTATGCTGCGCCGCATGCAATCAGTTTCGTACAGTCAATAACAGAACCGCCGCCTACCGCCAGAAGCATATCAATGCCTTCTTTTTTGCAGATTTCAATGCCTTTGCGCGCAGTCGAAATCCGTGGATTCGGTTCTACTCCACCTAATTCAAAAACTTCAAGGTCTGCTTCAGCTAAAGTAGCAATTACTTCATCGTAAAGGCCATTCTTTTTGATGCTGCCTCCACCATAAACTACCAAGACTTTATTACCATATTTAGGTAATTCTTTTTTAACTTCTTTCAATTGCCCTTTACCAAAAATTAACTTAACCGGGTTGTGAAATGAAAATGCATTCATCTAATCATCCTCCTCTTCTTTTTCTATTATGTAGATTTCCCTATTAAAACACAAAAAAACCGCTCGGGAAGAACCCGAACGATCTTTTATCATCTTATACCCATCCACGGAAGCGTGCAGCTTCAGCGGTTCTACGAGCTCCAACCATATAAGCGGCCAAACGCATATCAATATTGCGTGTAGTAGCAACGTTGTAGACATTTTCAAACGCATCAACCAGTTTTTTAGTCAGCTTTTCATCCACTTCTTCTTGCGTCCAGTAATAACCTTGGTTATTTTGAACCCACTCAAAGTACGAAACTGTTACTCCGCCTGAACTAGCCAATACATCCGGCACAAGGAGAATTCCACGTTCAGTCAGAATTTTCGTTGCTTCCGAAGTTGTTGGCCCGTTCGCCGCTTCCACGACGATTGAAGCTTTGATATCATGTGCATTTTCAGCTGTAATTTGGTTGGCAATCGCTGCTGGAACAAGGATATCACAATCCAATTCAAACAGTTCTTTGTTTGAAATCGTGTTATCGAATAACGTTGTCACCGTACCGAAGCTATCGCGGCGGTCTAGCAAATATTCAACATCCAAGCCGTTCGGATCATGTAATGCGCCGTAAGCGTCAGAAATTCCGACAACTATCGCGCCTTGATCATGAAGGAACTTCGCTAAGAAGCTTCCTGCATTGCCGAACCCTTGAATTACTACCCGAGCGCCTTTAATTTCAAGGCCGCGTTTTTTAGCAGCTTCATTAATAACAATGGTTACACCTTGAGCAGTCGCTTTATCCCGGCCTTGAGATCCACCAAGGACAATCGGTTTCCCCGTAATGAATCCAGGTGAATTGAATTCATCAATTTTGCTGTATTCATCGAACATCCACGCCATGATCTGCGAGTTTGTGAAAACGTCCGGAGCCGGAATGTCTTTGTTCGGCCCCACGATTTGGCTGATGGCACGGACATAGCCGCGGCTCAGTTTCTCGATTTCATGCATGGACATTTCTCTCGGGTCACAGATAATGCCGCCTTTTCCTCCGCCATAAGGAAGATCGACGATTCCACATTTCAATGTCATCCACATAGAAAGCGCCATAACTTCTTCCCGGTTTACGTCAGGATGGAAACGCACTCCGCCTTTTGTAGGCCCGACTGCATCGTTATGCTGTGCACGGAATCCTGTAAACACTTTTGTTTTTCCATCGTCCATGCGAACTGGAATTCGAACTTCCATAATACGCATAGGTTCTTTTAAAAGTTCATACATCGATTCTTCGTATCCGAGTTTATCCAACGCAGTTCTAATAACGTTCTGAGTTGACGTCAACAAGTTCAAGTTTTCAGCCATTGTTTTAATTCGCCTCTTTATATTTAATAGTAATTACTCGAAACTAGTGTAACATATCCAGCTTGTTGCGTGCTAGAAAGTCATTAATTTGAAAATACTTTTTGAATACGTTCGATTGCCCAATCAAGTTCATCTTTTGAAATGATCAATGGCGGAGCAAAACGGATAACCGTATCATGCGTTTCTTTGCACAATAAACCAAGTTCCTTCAGTTGTTCGCAATAAGGACGCGCTGCTTCAGTCAATTCCATACCGATGAACAATCCACGGCCGCGCACTTCTTTAATAGAGGGATGTTGGATTTCACGTAATTTGCCAATAAAGTATTCGCCTAGTTCTTGCGAACGATCAGCTAACTTTTCATTTTGCAGCACTTCAAGCGAAGCGATTGATACTGCACAAGCAAGCGGGTTTCCGCCGAAAGTCGAACCGTGTGATCCTGGGTTAAAGACATTCAAGATTTCATGGTCAGCGACGACACAAGAAATCGGGAACACTCCGCCTCCAAGTGCTTTGCCCAATATGTACATATCCGGCTCAACATCTTCCCATTCACAAGCGAACATTTTACCAGTACGCGCAAGCCCACACTGAATTTCGTCAGCAATGAACAATACGTTGTTTTCGCGGCATAATTCTCTTGCAGCCTTCAAGAAGCCTTCTTCTGGCATCACAATGCCCGCTTCGCCTTGAATCGGCTCAATCAAAAATGCAGCAGTGTTTGGCGTAATTGCATTTTTCAATGCTTCCAAATCGCTGTAAGGAATAATTTTAATGCCTGGAAGCATCGGTCCGAAGCCTCTTCTATAATCAGGGTCTGACGATAAAGAAACAGCAGTCATCGTACGGCCATGGAAGTTGCCTTCGCAAGCAATGATTTCAGCTTGATCTTTTTCAACGCCCTTTACGTCATATGCCCAGCGGCGAGCAGCTTTGAATGCTGTTTCTACAGCTTCTGCACCAGTGTTCATCGGCAAAGCCATTTCCTTACCAGAAATTTTACAGATCAATTCATACCAAGGAGCCAGCATATCGTTATGGAATGCGCGTGAAGTCAATGTAACGCGGTCAGCTTGGTCTTTCAATGCCTGGATGATTTTCGGATGGCGGTGGCCTTGGTTGACAGCGGAATATGCTGAAAGCATGTCCATAAATTTATTGCCTTCCGGATCCTTTACCCAAACCCCTTCCGCTTCAGTGATGACGATTGGCAGCGGATGATAGTTCGGTGCACCGAATTTTTCTGTTTGTTCAATAATTTCTTGAGTTTTTGTCATTAAAATTCCTCCTTTTTTTAAAAAAGGCAGACTAATAAGTCCGCCTTTTAATGAATAATTATACCACCTAGTGATTCTTAATACATTTCAGAAGTTGTTTTTGCTTGCATATGAAGACCCAGGTAATCCGGTCCACCAGCTTTTGAGTCAGTTCCAGACATGTTGAATCCGCCGAACGACTGGTAGCCGACGATTGCGCCTGTGCATCCACGGTTGAAGTACAAGTTGCCTACGTGGAATTCTTCACGTGCGTATTCAAGGTGTTCACGGTTGTTTGTGATAACTCCGCCAGTCAAGCCGTATTCCGTATTGTTGGCAATATCGATTGCCTCTTTAAAGTCTTTCGCTTTTGTGAAGCCGACAACCGGTCCGAAAATTTCTTCCTGCATTACGCGGTCAGTTGGTCCAAGATCAGCAATGACAGTCGGGTTCACGAAGAATCCTTTAGAATCGTCGCCAGTTCCACCCGCAGCAACGCGGCCTTCTTCTTTGCCGATTTCAATATAGCTCATGATTTTTTTGTATGAGTTTGAATCAATAACAGGGCCCATGTAATTAGATTGGTCAGTCGGGTTGCCGATTGTCAATTCGTTCGTCAATTCGATGACTCGTTCAAGAACTTCGTCGTAAACGTCTTCAACGACAACCGCACGTGATCCTGCAGAACATTTTTGTCCGCTGAAACCGAATGCAGATTTGACAATCGATTGTGCAGCAAGCTCAAGATCTGCTTCTTTATCGATTACCATTGTGTTTTTCCCGCCCATTTCAGCAATCAGGCGCTTCATCCAAACTTGTCCTTCATTCACTTTTGCAGAACGGTCAGCAATTCTTAGGCCAACTTCTTTTGAACCAGTGAAAGAGATGAAACGAGTTTTCGGGTGGTCTACCAAGTAGTCCCCTACTTCAGAGCCAGGTCCAGGAATAAAGTTGACGACGCCTGCAGGCATGCCCGCTTCTTCAAGAACTTCAATGAATTTATAAGCTACAACTGGAGTTGTCGAAGCTGGTTTCAACAAAACTGTGTTTCCTGTAACCATTGCAGCAACAGTCGTTCCTGCCATGATCGCAAAAGCAAAGTTCCATGGAGAAATGACAACGCCTACTCCAAGAGGAATGTAATCGTAGCGGTTGTCTTCGCCTGGACGGCTCTGGATTGGCATGCCGTCTTTCATTTCAAGCATTTGGTGAGCATAGTATGTCAAGAAGTCGATTGCTTCAGCTGTATCAGCATCCGCTTCGTTCCATGGCTTACCTGCTTCTTTTGTAAGAAGCGCAGAAAATTCATGCTTGCGGCGGCGAACAATCGCTGCAGCTTTTAACAAAACATCAGCGCGAACTTCCGGTTTTACTTTTTTCCACGTTTTGAATGCTTCAAGAGCGCTTTGCATAGCCTTTTCAGCTAATTCTTTATTTGATTTAGAAACACGGCCGATCACTTCTTCTTTATTAGCAGGGTTGAATGAAACAATTTTGTCTTCTGTTGTAATGCGTTCTCCACCAATAACCAAAGGGTAGTCTTGGCCTAAATATGCCTCAACTGTTTTAAGTCCAGCTAGGTAGGCAGTACGGTTTTTCTCAATTGAGAAGTCTGTAAATGGTTCGTGTTTGTAGGGAATCATGTGAATCCTCCTTGGATTTGATACAAGCGCAAAAAAAGTTTGCACTTATATTCTATTTACATATATAATAATGCAAAAGATTGTTGCATTAATCAAGTCTTTTCTATTAAAAAGTTAAAAATATTTTGAGGTGATTTTTTGAAAACCGTTGAGAAAGACTTGTTGCCGTTCTACCATTTCGCTGCAGAACACGCGGCAGTCGGCATCCACGCGATTGATTTGAAAGGCAAGACGATATTTTATAACCAAAAAATGAGAGAAATTGAAGGGTTCGATTACGAAGAATTGGCTGATCGTTCACTGCTTGAATTATTTCGTTTTGATCACCACGAAAGCACATTGCTGCAGGTGCTGCAATCTGGAAAAGCAGTCTTAAATGTCAAACAGACGTATTGGAACCGCAAAGGCCAGGAAATCACCACCATCAACGACACCCATCCAGTCTTCGGCAATAATGTGTTGGTTGGCGCCATTGAAATGTCCCGGGATGTCACAAAGCTGGAAAAGGTCGTCTACCAGCCGCTTAAAAGATACGAAGAGCCGATCACGTTTTCAAGCATCACTGCAATTTCGGAGAGTATGAGAAAAGTGATTCAGACAGCCGAAAAAGCTGCGACATTAAAGCTGCCAGTTTTATTGGTGGGCGAATCCGGCACTGGAAAAGAATTGATCGCTGAGTCAATCCATTCAGCATCTTCTTCCAGCGGCCAGCTATTCACCTTGTATTGCCACGGCACCGATAGTGAATTGATCGACCGGCTACAGGAAGATTTGGCAGATACGCCGCACAGAACTGTTTATTGCGAACGCATCGACTTGCTGCCCTTGCCTTTGCAATCCCATTTGCTGCAGATGGCGAAAGAGCTCTCCAATCAGAACACTTATTTCATCGCCAGTGTCGGTGAAGATCCAGTGGAGCTGATCGCTTCACAAAAATTGTCGAAAGAACTCTATTATTTCTTTTCAGCTATGACCATCCAACTCGAACCGCTCCGAAACCGAAAAGAAGATATTATGCCTTTTGTCTATGATTATTTGTCCAGGCACCGCATGAAATTCGGTTCCATGGTACGCAGTTTGACGAAAGAAGCCGAAGAAATGTTCTTGTCCTACGATTGGCCAGGCAATTTAAAGGAACTTGAATTGCTGCTCGACGAAGCGACGTCTCTTTTAACCACCGAAGAGTCGCTTACGGCAGAATTGCTCCCACAGCATTTTAAATGGAAAACAATGAACAAGCATGCTTTAAACCCTGAGGACTTCATCGTCCATTCCGGCAAGGAATTGCTGCCGCTCGATGATTATTTGCAGGAAGCGGAAAGCTATTATCTGAAGAAAGCGATGGACCTCCATGGCGGCAATGTCACGAAAGCTGCTGCCGCACTTGGCATGAGCCGGCAAAACCTGCAATATAGATTGCGGAAAATCAAAAAAAACGAAGCGCAGACATAGTGTCTGCGCTTCGTTTTTTTGTTGCGCCTAAGCGCTTCTGTTTTCTTACTGTCTAGCTCCAGCGGCCAGGTTCTCGGGTCATAAGCCATCCCAGCTGTGTGGCAAAAAGCGCCACTTCGCCGGTCTGTCTTATGCCTGTCAAACCTAAGCGGCCGCTTCCGCTTTTCTTACTGACCAGAACGTTTGATCCACTCTTGCATTTTGTCTTTCAAAGAGTTGAATCCTTCAGAATCACTTTCGTTTACGTGTGATTGAAGAGATTGTTTTGGTTTTTCAGTGCGCTGAGCTGCTGGTGGCTGCTCTTGTAGTGCACGGATTGACAAGCTGATTTTTTTAGATTTGTCATCAACTTCCAAAACTTTAACGTTAACTTCTTGGCCAACTGCCAAGTATTCGCTAACTTCTTTAACATAGCCGTGCGTGATTTCTGAGATGTGGACCAATCCTTGAGTCTGATCGTCCAATGCTACGAATGCACCGTATGGCTGAATTCCTGTTACTTTACCTGTTACTGTGTCGCCTGTTTGAAAATTTGTCATTTTATACCCGCTCCTAGTCTTATCTAATTATCCTGTACACCTTATTGGCATCTGTAAATTATAGCACAGAATGGACAGCAGAGTAAAATCAATACATATTCAAGTCTCCAAAACGCCAGCCTGATGGGGTTTTGACCATTGTTAATTGGCTGATGTTCATGTCGGCGCCTTCGCTTGAACCTTCGAATTGGAAGGTTCCATTTTCTCTGCCGCCATTGTTGTAAAATGGATCGCTGTAAAAAGCAACGTTCATCGCCGCAGAAAATGCCGGAACGCCCCTTCCTTCGAGCTGCATCATAAGATTATCCATGCCTTGCGCCTCTTCTTCGAAAAGCGCAGCGAGCATATCCGAGTTTTTTTCTTCGTAGGCTTTCAAAAGCAACCCGCCGATTTCACCTGGCGAAGCTTTATCCAGCACTTTTTCGTCTAAGTTCCCTTTGAATTCATTGTACAAGCCATCCACGTTTTTTATATAAGGCGATTCTTTTTCACTCAAGTCATAGTCTTCATACAGATGATTTTGTACAAGCCATGTTGCATTACCGTCCATGATAAGGCCTGGCGTAAATGTCAGGTAGCTTGTTTCTTCTTTCGGACCAAAAACCGGATACAAAAAGAGGCTGGCTCCTACCCGTGTAATTTGATCTTCACTCACTTCGATCCACCGGATGTAATCTTTGAAGTCGCGTTGCTGACGCCATACTCGCTTGTATTCAGCGAGCTCCGGTTTCGATTCCTCCGACAGCAGATGCCACATCGTTACAGCGTCTCCGCGAGAATTGGCATGCTGGAAAAGCAGCATCACATCAAGCGGCGGAACATTCTTCAGTAATTCCAGGTCGTGCTGCGCTGAAAATGACTTGTAAAGCTTGTCAATCGATGTGTAATCATGCTGGTCCAATTGAATGATTTCCTGTTCGATTGCAACTTCGCCATTCGGCAATTTAGCTGCAAGCTTGCCGGCTCTTTCCATTTCCATTGCTTCCATGATGGTGTCATGGCTGAGCGCATCATAACTCTCAGAACTCGTCCAACCGCTCGCTTCCATTTCTTCCACAATCGGCATCATCACATAAATCAACGGATTGCCGGCTTGATGCGCCAACTGCTTCCATGCATCTTGATACTCTTCTTTTACAATTCCTTTTCTGTCAAATACCGATTGCCCTTCCCCGCCTTTCAGCGTCAGAAAAAAAGCTTGCTGAAAAATTAATTCGAAATCCTGGTATAAAGGGGAAGAATCCATGGCTTCGAGCAAAGGGCCTTCAAGTGAGGTAAGAACATACGGCATGTGGCCGAGCGGCTGCAAAAGTCCCCTTTCATCAAAATATGGTTCCTCCATCAATAGTCCAACGTAATTGATTGCTTCGTAATCGACACTGAGCAAGCGGCTCGCATGCAGCGCTTCTGTATCCCTCCGCATGATAAAACGCTCTTCCAACGGATGCTTGATAATCGTCAAGCCGCGTTCGCCAAGGGAGTCAAGCAGGTTTTGGACATCTGCCGAGTATTCGCTGCGCCCTGCAAGCAATTTTTCAGCAGACAATTCGCCGTTAACCTCAACTTTCGCAAGTTCCATATCGTTCGCCAGCAAAACCTCTTCCGACAGCATCATCAATTCTTTAGACTTCAGCGCATAATTAACCAGGAATTTCTGCGTTTCAGCGCTCGATAAGAATGCGTCGCTAAAAAGCAGCACCATCTTTTTTGGCGTTTCTATCTGCAACATCAACTCGTCCACTTGCCGCTGCATCTTTTTTTGCTCATTTTTCATTTTTTCGGCATTTTGATTGCTCAACAAGCGCTCCATTTGCTCATCTGCTTTTTTTACGTATTCTAACTGGGTGTATGTTTTTTCATTAATGCCGAGCCGTTTTGGAGATGACTCCCGGATTTCATTGTACTGCTTCTTCCAGCCATCGAGCATTTCAACGGTGATCTGATTTTCATTTGCCGCTTCAGCTGCTGTCAGTGGCAAATTCGGTTTAGCGTTGTCCATTATAAAAGAAGTGCCGATGACCCCTGCCAAAAACAGCCCGGCTGTGGCGAGGAGCACTTTGCTGCGTTTGGAAACTGGCGCCGGCATCGGGACAGTTTCAGCAAGCTGCGGAATTTTTTCTTCCGCCTCCTCATTTTCCGCAAAGCTGAACTCGATGCGGCTGTAAGACTTCGCGGCAAATTCAAGGCGTTTTTCAGCTGTTGCAGTATCCGATACGTCCAGCCTCTCTTGTAATTGCAGCAATCCGGCCCGCATGCTTTCCTGTGCCTGCAGTTCCGAGCACCCTATTATTCTGCTGATGTCCTGCAGCCGTTTACCCTGCAAATAATGCAGAGTCAACACAATACGCTCCGGCGCATCCAACTCCAAGATTGCTTTGTGAGTTTCCCGGTCTTCAGGAAAGCGGAATATTTCTTCCGAAGCTTCTATACCTCTAGTAAATGGATGTAGGTTCGAAATTGCCGCTTTATATAATTGAACGTCCATCTCTTCTTGTATATCCAATGCCGCTGAAGAAAAATCCTTGTAAACCGCCTGCTGGAATGCATTTATTTTGTCTGCGGGCACGCCATTTTGAAAGCCGAAACGCATGACTTGTCCTAGCAATCGCGTTGTCCATTCCGATGTCGTCTGTTCTCGCTCATTTCGAATCTGATTCACCTGTTGCTTGGCATCCATTTTAAAACCCACCTCTTTTGCGTAAATATTCAATCTTCTTCCTTTATTTAATTATTATACACAATAATATGCCCTTGCTTTAAATTGTCTCTATTTTTTTATAGAAGGGTCGTGTAGAATTAAAAAATCCAAATAGTTTAGGAGTGAGAAAATGCAGAAACGTGATCAATGGACATCAAAGCTCGGCTTTATCCTCGCAGCAGCGGGAAGTGCAATCGGCTTAGGGGCAATTTGGAAGTTCCCTTATGAAACCGGTGCAAATGGCGGCAGTGTCTTTATCTTGCTCTTTATCATCAGCACTTTGGCAATCGGCTTGCCGATCTTGCTGGCTGAATTCGTCATCGGCAGACGCGGACAGGCAGATCCTGTCAGCGCATTAAAAAAACAGGCACCAGGAAAACCATGGTTTTTAATCGGTTGGTCTGGACTCTTTTTCTCTTTTATCATCTTATCTTTCTACAGTGTAGTCGGGGGCTGGATTCTTTCTTATCTTGGCCGCTCATTATTGTTCCAGTTATCGAATCTGGGCGACGCTGATTTCGCTGAATTATTCGGTGGCATCATCGGAAACCCGCTAGAAGTTATCCTTGCGCAAGCAGCTTTCATGTTGCTGACAATTTGGATTGTCCAAGGCGGCATCAAGGGCGGCATCGAACGCGCCAGCAAAATCATGATGCCAGGACTGTTAATTTTCCTAGTCATCTTGATGGTTCGTTCATTGACATTGGACGGTGCCATGGAAGGCGTCAAATTCATGTTCGTTCCGGATTGGTCGTTTTTTAATTTCAAAACCGCTTTAATTGCGCTCGGGCAAGCTTTCTTCTCCTTGAGCGTCGGTGTTGCGGGTATGATGACTTATGCATCGTATTTGTCGAAATCCGAGAATCTCTCCCGTTCCGCTGTCAGCGTTGCCGGATTGAACATCCTTATTTCCATCATGGCCGGACTTATCATTTTCCCAGCCGTTTTCGCACTTGGCTATACACCGGATCAAGGGCCTGGATTGGTCTTTATCATCCTTCCGGCCATTTTCGACCAATTATTCATGGGCGGTTTGCTGATGATCATTTTCTTCGTGCTCATGCTATTCGCCACGTTGACTTCATCTATCTCCATGCTTGAAATCGGCGTTTCAATCATCGTAAAAAATAAATTCGATCGCCGCGTCCGCGTAGCATGGCTTTACGGATTGGTCATTTTCCTTTTCGGCATACCTAGCGCTTTGTCGTTTGGTCTTATGTCGCAGCCGTTCATGTTCGGCTATACATTCTTCGATTTCATGGATATTTTGACTAGCCGGATCGGCTTGCCGATTGGCGCATTATTCACTGCCCTTTTTGCCGGCTATGTATTGAAAAAGCACGAAGCTGAAACAGAATTGCCTGGGCAGACAGTTTGGTTCCAAGTATGGCGCGCATTAGTGCGCTACGTTGCTCCTGTAGCCATTATCGTCGTCTTTATCCAAGGAATCCTATCCATTTTCTAAGCACCTATTTGTTTTTAAACTGCCATAAATCCCATCTACTCCAACAGGCAGTTTATGGTATACTTCACTTAATTACATGCAACATTTTGCAAAGGAGTGTATTTATATGAAGAAAGATTTGCACACACAGTTAAAGTTCCTTCGTGAAGAACGCCATTTGTCGCTAGACGAATTAGCGTTGAAAGCACGAATCGGCGTCGCTAGGCTCCAAGCTTATGAATCCGGTGAAGAAGTGCCATCTACACAGACCATCTTGAAACTTTCAAATGCACTTGAAGTGCCAGCATCCAATTTGCTGGACGGTGTAGAAGCAGCTCAATAAAAAAAGCTTTCGGCTAATTAGCCGAAAGCTTTTTTTATTAGATAATGCACTTCGCTTCGTATTTTAAAGCCAGCAACTTATAGGAAATGGCGACGCAATGTTCTAGAGGAATCCATTTATCGAATGTGAATTGGTAGATGCTTTGAATTTGTTTCGCTAAATCGGATGGATCGTCGAGCACATGCAATTGGGCTACAACTTCCACAATTTCCGTATTGTACAAATCCTCGCCAATTGAATAAGGATCCCATTCCCCCAAGACTCTCGCGGCTCTTCTGTTCATTTCACTCATTCCCATTTGTTTTCACCTTACATTTCCATAGTATTAACAGCCATAATAGCACATAAGCAAAAAAAGAGAAGAGCCTATGTCCTGAACTCTTCCCTTAATCATGTGTCGGCTGCTTTGAGTCATTGCAAAGTTATTTGGATAGCACGTCAATTGAAGTGATCGTGACATCTTCTACCGGACGGTCCTGTACTTTTTCGACTGCCGCGATAGCGTCAACCACGTCCATGCCTTCGATGACTTGGCCGAAAACAGTGTGTTTGCCGTCAAGCCACGGCGTTCCGCCCATATCGGCGTACGCTTGCTTCACTCCATCCGGTCGGTCTGAAGAGACGCTATCAGCAGGAGCTTCCTTTGCTTGCACGATGAAGAACTGGCTGCCGTTCGTTCCGGGACCCGCGTTCGCCATCGACAAAGCGCCCCGTAGGTTCAATAAGTTGTCACTGAATTCATCTTCGAACGATTCGCCGTAAATGCTTTCTCCGCCGCCGCCAGTGCCTGTCGGGTCACCGCTTTGCAGCATAAAGTCTTCAATGACACGGTGGAATAATAAACCATCGTAATAGCCTTCTTCCGCATGGCTCAGAAAGTTTTCAACCGCTTTTGGCGCGTAGTCCGGGAATAATTTTATTTTGATTGTTCCCATCGACGTTTCCATTGCTACCAACTCTTCGTTGTCTGCGACTTCATCGGATAGCTGCGGGTAGATATCCGCGCTTGCCGGTTCTGCCGCTTGGTTCTGTTCGGTTGTTTCAGTTTCAGCCTTTTCTGGCTGTGCTTGCTGTTCTTCTGTGCCGCAAGCGGCCAAAAAGCCAGCCAGCATAATTGCTGCTGTCAATTTCATTTTCATATCATTCACCCCATCACATTTTATCATATAATATTTGGAATAGGCATGTAATTCCCAGCTCTTTTTTCGTGTAGCGAAATACTATATAATAGGAGCAGGTTCACGGATCAGAAAGAAGGGACTCCGGATGGAAAGACAAAAAAAGAACTTCCTTATTATTATCATTTCCAATTTCCTGGTAGCCGGAAGTACTACCATGATCATGCCTTTTCTTTCGCTGTATATCGAATCGCTCGGGAATTTTTCCGAGGAATATGTCCAGCGTTGGGCAGGCCTCGTATTTGGCGTCACTTTTGTCGCCGCACTTTTCATGTCACCCATTTGGGGACGGATTGCTGATAAATATGGTTATAAGCCGATCCTTATTATCAATTGTTTTGGGATTGCCACAAGTATTTTCTTAATGGGGACGGCCGATTCGGTCCATGAATTATTCTTCATCCGTTTGTTCATGGGCGTGGTGACGGGCTTTATCCCGACTTCCTTGGCCTTTGTCAGTTCTCAGACTTCGAAGGAAACGGCCGGCAAAACGCTCGGCACGCTGCAGATGGGCAGCGTATCCGGGACCCTATTCGGACCGGTAATCGGCGGATTGATGGCCGATACATTCGGCTTTACGTATACCTTCCTTATTACATCCGGCGTCATTGCGCTAGCGGCGTTTATTGTCATGGTTGGCCTTAAAGAAGTGAAGCGCGTGAAGCATAAGGATGCTCACGTTTATGCACGCAAAACCATTATCCAAGGCATCTTTCACCATCGATTGCTGTTCAATGTCATGATCATCACCGCGTTGATCCAGATTGGCAACTTTAGCATCCAGCCGTTGTTGTCGCTTTATGTCGCTCATCTGACCGACAGCACACAAGTCGCCTTGCTTGCCGGCATCACTTTCAGCGCGACAGGCGTCGGCAATCTTTTATTCGCACGGCGCTGGGGAAGGCTTGGTGATCAGATCGGCTACGAAAAAGTCCTGACCTTCCTGCTGATTCTCGCATTCGTGTTCATCATTCCGCAAGCTTTTGTCACAGAGCTTTGGCAATTGATGATTCTCCGGCTCTTGTTCGGGATTGCCGTCGGCGGCATGATTCCGACGACAACCGCATTGATGAGACGCGAAGCGCCTATCGAGATCCAAGGAGAAGTTATGGGCTACAATACCAGCTTCCGCTTTTTAGGAAATATCATCGGCCCGATGTTCGGTGGCGTCGTCAGCGGATTTATCGGAATCCCTGCTGTCTTTATCGTCACCGGCTCGTTATTCTTGATTTCGTTTATCTTCTTAAAATACACGACCGCCAAACCGGAACAAGATTTTGAAGACGTCCTTCTTGAGCAGGAATTAAAATCCACATGATGCAACAGATTTCCAATAGGAAATCTGTTTTTTTCATTCCGGAATAAAACCGTATACGATTGTTAATCTGTGTAGGAAAATGTGAAGTTCGACTAAATTCGACTGTGATTTTCAATTTCTTTATTTGAGTTTCTTCCTATTTCATTAAGCGGGAAATCCTTGCAGCAACAGCCGTGCAGCAAATGCCGAACGGTGCAAATTTATTGGATGTACGTTATAATTTCTCTAGAAACCCATCATGTAACCGCTTGAAAGGAGGATTCATTTGTCACTCGTGTTTTTAATTTTTTTACCTATACTCGCAGCCCTGCTGATTCCGCTGCTGTTCAAAAAACTTAGCCGCGTCCATACGGGCTGGTTTGTCTTGATTGTTCCCGTGATTTTATTCACCTATTACGCTTCTTACCTTCCACGAACGATGGAAGGCGGAACTTTCACTTCAGAATTTCAATGGATCCCTTCCTTGGATATTGCATTCATCGCATATCTGGATGGATTGAGCCTTCTGTTTTCTTTGTTGATAACAGGGATCGGTGCGCTGGTCGTTTTATATTCAATCTTTTATTTGGATAAGAACCGCGAGCAATTACATAATTTTTACGTTTACTTATTGATTTTCATGACCGCGATGCTCGGAGTCGTCCAATCCGACCATATGATTACGTTGTACCTTTTCTGGGAACTTACCTCCATTTCCTCATTCCTGCTGATCGGTTATTGGTATACACGCGACCGTTCACGCTTCGGGGCTTTAAAGTCAATGATGATCACCGTCTTCGGCGGCTTGATGATGCTTGGAGGCTTTGTGCTTCTCAGCATCATGGGCAATACTTATTCAATCCGCGAGCTTATCGCTCAAGCACCGGACCTTGTGCAGCATGAGTTCTTTTTATGGGCGCTCGTGCTCATCTTGCTTGGTGCCTTTACGAAATCTGCACAATTCCCATTCTATATCTGGCTTCCGGATGCCATGGAAGCGCCTACTCCTGTAAGCGCGTACTTGCATTCGGCGACGATGGTAAAAGCCGGTCTTTATCTGGTAGCGCGTTTTACGCCGATTTTCGCCGCTTCCGGTCTTTGGGTTTGGCTTGTCACCGGTGTCGGGTTGTTTACGATGATTTGGGGATCAATCTTTGCCCTTAAACAAAAAGACCTGAAAGGGATTCTGGCGTTTTCAACCGTTTCGCAATTGGGTTTGATCATGAGCTTGCTCGGTGCTTCCGCAATGGGATTCCATGTAGAAGACGCGGCTGGCACAGTGTTTAAATATGCGGCATTCGCCGCCATATTCCATTTGGTCAACCACGCAGTGTTTAAAGGCAGTCTGTTCATGGTTGCTGGAATCGTCGACCACGAAACAGGGACGCGCGATATCCGCAAATTGGGCGGCTTGATGAGCCTGATGCCGATTTCCTTCACGATTGCCATGATCGGCTCGCTGTCGATGGCCGGCGTTCCGTTGTTCGGCGGTTTCCTGAGCAAGGAGACGTTCTTGACTGCGATGCTCGCCATTACCGAGTTCGAACTGTTCTCGATGGATGTCTGGGGCTTGTTGTTCCCTGTCATCGCTTGGGTCGGCAGTGTCTTCACGTTTGTTTATAGTTTGTATTTCGTGCTTCACACGTTCACAGGAAAACACAAGCCGGAAGAGTTGCCGAAGCCTGCGCACGAAGCACCTATCGGTATGCTCATCCCCCCAGCAATCCTGGCAGTGCTTGTTATCGCGATATTCTTTATTCCAAATGTTGTCGGCGACTGGATCGTCAAACCGGCAGTGTTGGCAATTCAACCATTCCTTTACAGCTCGCCGGATCAAGTGGATGTCCATGTTTCCGCGTGGCACGGCTTTAACACTGAATTGTTTATGACGCTCGGCATTTTCGCTGTCGGCGGCCTGTTGTTCTGGCTGCTGCGGAAATGGCAACCTGTCTATGACAAAATGCCGGAAACTTTTTCGCTTAACAGCCTGTACAATTTTATGATGTATCTGAGTAACAACGGTGCCAAGCGCTTTTCCGCCATTTACATGACAGGCTTTATCCGTTCGTACCTGGCTTATATGTTCGGTTTCTTCGTATTGATCATGCTCAGCACGCTGTATTTGGTTGATGCATTTGTTTTCGATACCAGCAATTTGGCGCCGATTGGCCTGTATGAAATCTTTATCGCCATTGCTCTGGTTGCCGCAACAATCACGACGATTGCAGCGAAGTCGAGACTGACCGCTATTGTCGCTTTAGGTGCGGTAGGGTACTCCGTCGCGCTGTTCTTTGTCATATTCCGTGCACCGGATTTGGCGCTGACACAATTGGTCATCGAAACCATTTCCGTGGCGTTGTTCTTGCTGGCGTTTTACCACTTGCCAATCAAAAGCAAAAAAGAGGAACGCATCAGCTTTAAAGTCGGAAATGCGATAATCGCTCTCGGAGTCGGCGTTACAATGACATTGGTTGCGTTATCAGCGCATTCACAGAAGCTCCTTCCTTCCATTTCCGAGTTCTACAAAGAAACAGTTTACACGGAAGCCGGAGGCGGAAATATTGTCAACGTCATACTCGTTGACTACCGTGGATTTGATACTTTATTTGAAATTGCCGTTCTCGGTATTGCTGGAATCGGAATCATTACAATGATTAAGCTCCGATTGAGCAAAAAGGAGGGCCACCATGAAAACAAATGATGTTATGCTGCAAACGGCTACGAAGGTTGTCATTTTCATCATCCTTCTGTTTGCAGTCCATATATTCTTCGCCGGGCATTATACGCCAGGCGGGGGTTTTGTCGGCGGCCTGCTGACAGCGAGCGCTGTCGTCTTGCTGATGTTGGCGTTTGATCTGGATACTGTGAAAAAGATTCTTCCGCTCAATTACGTTGCCATGATTGCGATCGGCTTGCTGATTGCACTTGGCACAGCCGGCGCGTCAATCATATTTGATGTTCCTTTTTTCACTCACGCTTATGATTATTTTGATCTGCCGCTATTCGGCAAAACATCGCTGCATTCTGCCGCGTTGTTCGATTTAGGAGTTTATTTGGTTGTTGTCGGAGTTACGATGACCATTATTCAAACGATTGGAGAGGATGAATAATGGAAGTTATCATGTCGGTTGTCATCGGTTTTCTGTTCATGGCAGCTGTTTACTTAATGCTTTCTAAAAGCTTGATCCGCATTATTATCGGCACCGGACTCTTGAGCCACGGAGCCCATTTGCTGCTGTTGACGATGGGCGGACTCGGTGGATTGGCTCCGCCGGTCGTGGCGGATGGCGTCAGCGTATCGGATTATGCCGATCCCCTGCCCCAAGCCTTGATTTTGACTGCAATCGTCATTTCGTTTGCAGTGACATCATTCTTTCTGGTGCTTGCTTACCGCGCATACCAGGAACTTGGCACAGACAATATGAACTTGATGAGAGGAACTGAAGATTATGAGTAATTTGCTTCTTTTCCCCATCATTATCCCCTTGTTGTTTGCAATCGTTTTGATGTTCTTCCCAAAAAATGTTTCATTGCAGCGGTCCACGGCAGTTGCCGGTGCGGCGGCTACCTTAATCGCAGCTATCGTATTATTGGTAAAAGTCCAAAATGACGGCGTCCAAGCCATTACATTAGGAAGCTGGCCGGCACCATTCGGAATTTCCATGGTATCCGATCTGCTTTCTGTGCTGCTAGTGCTCAGTGCAAGCTTAATTACCTTGTTTGTGATTTTATACAGCATCCCGACAATCGGCGTGGCGCGTGAACGTTCATTCTACTACCCGGCTGTAATGTTCTTGCTGGTCGGCGTCAATGGCGCGTTCACGACAGGAGATATTTTCAACTTATTCGTTTTCGTTGAAGTTCTGTTGATGTCTTCTTACATGCTGATTGTCCACGGCGGCGAAAAACCGCAATTGCGGGAAAGCATCAAGTATTTGCTAGTGAACATCATTTCTTCTGCATTGTTTGTAGCAGCAGTCGCGTATTTGTATTCAGTTACTGGCACGCTGAACATGGCCGACTTGGCAGTCAAAATACCGCAAATCGAATCCACGGGCATTTTAACCTTGATTGCCGTCATGTTTTTAGTGGTCTTCGGATTTAAAGCATCCATTTTCCCGCTTTACTTCTGGCTGCCGGGCTCTTATTACGCTCCGCCTACGCCGATATTGGCTTTATTTGGCGCATTGCTGACGAAAGTCGGCGTCTATGCGATCATGCGTACATACACCTTATTTTTCATCATGAATACCGGATTCACGCACGAACTGCTGGCGATTATCTCGATTTTGACTATACTCGCCGGCTGTGTCGGAGCTCTCGCGTATTTCGATGTAAAGAAAATCATTATCTACAATATCATCATCGCTGTCGGCGTCATCTTGTTTGGCGTATCCCAATTGAATGAGGCAGGCATCAATGGATCGATTTTCTACCTAGTCCATGACATGCTCATCAAAGCCGCGCTGTTCTTCCTTGTCGGCATCGTAGCGGTCATTTTCGGCACGACCAACCTTCGGGAAATGGGAGGTTTAATGAAAACCTATCCATTCCTGGGCTGGGTCTACCTGATTGCCGCATTTGGTTTGGCAGGCATTCCGCCGCTCAGTGGATTCCCTGGCAAATTGTTGATTGTCCAAGGCGGTTTTGAAGGCCCCCATTTCTGGGGCAGCATCGTCATTTTAGCGACCAGCCTGCTGGTGCTGCTAAGTGCTATGCGAATCTTTATCTATGCATTCTGGGGCGAACCTAAAGGAACAATGCCTCTGGAGAAAACAACTTACCGCAGAATGCTAATACCGACAGTCGTCCTTGTAATCATTACTGTCGTACTTGGAGCCGGTGCTGAAATGTTCATGCCGCTGTTTCAAGGTGCAGGAGAAGTTCTATTAAATCCATCCATCTATATAGATGCGGTATTAAAGGAGTAGAAGACCATGTCCCTGCAAATATTGTTGAATTTTTTCTTGGCCGGCGTCTGGATGTTCATAACGGACAATTTTACTCCCGCCGGTTTCACCATCGGTTATTTGGTTGGCCTCCTGCTCGTTGTCATGATGCGCAGGTTTTTCTCAAGCAGGCTTTACCTCCATCGAATCTGGGCAGTCATATCCCTCTTCTTCCTGTTCCTAAAAGAATTGGTGCTGTCGAGTTTTGCAGTGTTCAAATTGGTCATCCAGCCGCGCTTGGACATCAAGCCAGCAATTTTCGAGCTGGAGACCGAATTGGAACAAGATTGGGAAATCACCTTGCTTGCTGCTTTGATTACATTGACGCCAGGTACGCTCGTTCTCGGCATATCTGATGACCAGAAAAAGTTATACATCCACGCCATCGATTTTGAAGATATCGACGACGCCGTGTCTTCGATAAAAAATACATTTGAACGCGCAATCTTGGAGGTGAGCCGCTCATGATGACATTTTACTGGGTTTCCTTGCTCATAATCAGTGTCGCTTTTGTCGGGCTGCTGTTCAGGCTGATTAAAGGGCCAAGCATTGCTGACCGTATTGTCGCACTAGACGCGTTAGGAGTTGCGCTTGTCTCCATTATCGCGCTCTTGTCACTTATTTTAGAAACCGAGTTCTTCCTTGCAATTATTCTTTTGCTGAGCATCCTTGCTTTTATTGGGACGGTGGCATTTGCGAAGTTTATTGAGAGAGGTGTGATTTTCGATCGAAAACCTAATCGTTAATTCATTAATCGTCATCTCCATTAGCGTAGGAGTCATTTTCAGCGTCGTTACAGCCTTGGGGCTTATCAGGCTCCCTGATGTCTACACTCGGACCCATGCGGCTTCTAAGAGTGCAACACTTGGCGTTTTGGGCATACTGACAGGAACCTTTCTCCATTTTTTGCTGATTGAAGACCATTTTAATCCCCAATTGATCATCGCCATCGCTTTCCTTTTCATCACGTCCCCAGTTTCCGGCCATTTAATCGGCCGTGCTGCCTATATGTCAGGCACTGAGTTGGCTAAAGAAACGGTGCGAGATGATATGAAAGTATTGCGGGAGAAACCGAAAGACGTTAAATAAACAAAAAAAGAGTTGGCAAGCGAAAATCGCTTGCCAACTCTTTTTTTGTTTATTGCTGTTCAGCCATTTTCTCAACAAGCATCGCTAGTGTCCGGACCATTGCGCCTGTTCCGCCCTGCGGTCCAAGGTCATGTGCTGAAGCTGCGTGGGAAGTGCCAGCGATGTCCAAATGGATCCACGGCGTCCCTTCCGTGAATTCCCCGACAAAGCCTCCTCCAAAAATCATGTGGCCATCGCGGCCTGGCGAGTTGTTCAAATCGGCTACATCGCTTTTGCGAATGCGTTTTTTGTCGCTTTCTGTTAACGGCAAGCGCCAGACAAATTCACCTGTCTCTTTTGCTGCATCCATGAACGCGTCGAAAAATTCGTCATCATTCGACAATGCCCCTGTTTTGTCGTTGCCGAGCGCCACGATGACACCGCCGGTCAACGTTGCCACATCGATGATTTTTGTAGCGCCAAGCTGCTTGGCATACGTCACGGAATCCGCTAGCACCAGGCGCCCTTCTGCATCGGTGTTGAGGATTTCAATTGTCTTGCCGCTGAGTGATGTAATAACATCATCCGGTTTGAACGCATTCCCTGAAACCATATTATCGGTCGAAGCGATCACAGCAACCACGTTTTTTTCTGGCTGCAATTCACCGATAATTTTCATCGCGCCAAGCACAGCTGCGGCTCCCCCCATATCGCCTTTCATGCCGACAATGCCATCTTTCGGCTTCAACGAGTAACCGCCGGTATCGAACGTGATTCCTTTTCCGACAAGCGCAAGCGGATCATCGAACCCGTCTGTCGCTTTGTATTTCAAGACGATAAGCCTCGGCTCTTCGACAGAACCCTGATTGACAGCAAGGATAGCACCCATCCCCAGCTCTTCCATCTCTGCTTTGCCCAAGATTTCTGTTTCGAAGCCATATGTGTCTCCAAGTTCTTTGGCGTAGTCCGCAAGCATTGTCGCCGTCAACAAATTGCCAGGCATATTGACCAATGTCCGCGCTTCGTTGACCGATTGGCCAAAAACGTGTCCAATAAAAGCAGAAGCTGACACTTCTTCTTCATTGCCGTCCGTTAAGAACGACAGCATTTCCACTTCCACGTCCGCTTCGTTTGATGACGTTTTGTAATCATCAAAGCTATAAGTCCCCATCGTAATGCCCTCTGCTGCCAAATAAGCGGCGTTCTCAGCATTCACTGCATCATTTTGAAACGAGTCCAAATACACAGCCGCGTGACGGATTTTTTTCTTCGCCAACTCTTTTCCAGCGAGTGCAAATGCCGTACGAACAATGTCTTCTGTCAATTTTTTTCGGTCATCCAATCCAACGAATAAAACCCGTTGAATCGAACCAGACAATGTTGGATAAGCGACTATGGAATTCAAATCGAAGGAAAGACCCTGCTTGGTCCAGTCCTCCAGTTTGCCATTGAACCGTTCAGAAAAACCTTGCCAGTTTTTCGTATTTTCCGGATGGCGGGTCAATCCCACCACTAAAATATCCGCTTCACACGCTGCAGCATCATTTACTATTGTAAACTCCATTTTAAATCCCCCTTTATGTTGTTTTCCATTCAAGTGTAGCATTAATTTGGTAGGGCTAGTCGTTCGTAAAACGAAATATTTTCCATTAAGAGAAAAAGGCAATTATGATATACTGAAAGCATTAATGGATTAGGAAAGGTTGTGTACTGGATGGAATTTTTCTCAAATCTTCCGCTGATGATTGCTTTATTCGCTATCCTTTTTGCCCAATTTGTAAAAATCCCCATTCACTACGCAGTAACGCGGGAACTCAATTGGAGCCTCTTCACTTCTACAGGAGGCATGCCGAGCTCACATTCCGCAGCCGTCACTTCCCTCACCACTTCCGTCGGCATTCAGCATGGCGTGGATTCAACCATCTTTGCAATTGCGACGATGTTTGCGGTGATTACGATGTACGATGCGACAGGCGTCCGCTTCCAAGCTGGCCAGCACGCGTTGACCATCAACAAGCTGCGACAGGATCTGCACTTGTTCATGAATGAAACGAGAAGCTGGTCCCAGAAAGCGGAAGAGGAAAAAATCAAAGAGCTCAAGACGCTTCTCGGCCACAAGCCAAGCGAAGTATTCATGGGCGCATTGACCGGCATCGCGATCGCATTTGCGATACATGGTTTGGTTCAGTAAAGAACAGCTAGATGTTATTTAACGATATTCCGCAAAACAGCTGCGCTTGCCGCGGGCGAGCGCCAAGCCTCCTCAGTCGCTTCGCTCCCTGCGGGGTCTCGGCTGTCTCGCTTTCCCGCAGGCGTCTCCGCTGTTTTGCTCCATATCGAGGAATTAGCTAGAAACTGTAAACTTTGTAACTTTTAAATTCTTTATCCAAAGAGGTAGTTCGCTATTAAGAAAGACCTTTGAATGAAGTGGAAGGCGGCGACTCCAGCGGGAGCAGTGACGGAGCAAAGTGACAGAGCGACGCGAGTCGAAGACCCTGGAGCGAACGCAGTGAGTGAAGCGGCTGAGGCCATGCCCGCGGAAAGCGTCCGCCTGTCTCTGCATCGCTGCGCTAGCTTCGAGACATGAAAGTACGTTGAAGCGCAATGAAAAGGTACCAACATAATAAAAGCGCCAACCCAATTGGGTCGGCGCTTTTTTTTCAAAAAACTTTAAAACATTTGATAGCCCATTTTACGCAGGACTTTCATGACAATGCCTGACGTGATTGCTCCTGCCATACCTGCGGATAGAACCGCGATATCGGTTGCTGTCAACGACATCAATGTGTTGCCGAGCATGGTGAATGATTCGCCTGGATTTGTGAAATAATCGAAAAAGCCGACATCGTCAATAATCAGCAGCACGACTATCGGATAAACGATCGCCATCAGCCATGTCATTCTCAATAACATATTAAGCAAAAATCCAATGCCGAAAAACATAACAAAGAATAGTAAAACCGAAATCATCAATTGTACAATACTAAATGAAGTGTCCATCTTTTCTAACCTCCGATATTCCTTCCATCAGTTTACCCGAAATAGAAACGGCTTTCAATGTCCGGAACCAGAGTTCATCGGTTTGTCACGAATATGGATGCTTAGCGTGCAGAAATTTAAAAAGCGTACACGGGGAATCCCCGCATACGCTTGCTTAGCCTTACTTTTTACCAGATCCTGAACAGCAGGAGCACGTTTCTGAACCTCCCAATCTCAATTGGAAGTAGCCTTTGCCTCCGCAATATGGGCAGTGGTTGCCGGGCTTAGATTTTTTAAATATCTTCATTCGAAACACCTCCTCCTGTTTTGTTTGTAATATTCTGATAATATAACATGGTCCAATTCATTATGCAAGTATAAAAAAAGGAATGTAAACGGATACATCCCCTTTTTTCTTTCATATTCACGTTTTATCCATAGTTTTTCTCTATTTTTTAAAAAATAATTTGTAAGTCGAATAGCCGAAAATGTCACCCGGATCAACGTCTTCAATGGATTCAAATCCTTCTTCCAGGACGTAGTTGACCATTTCATAAAGCATGACAGAAGCCTGCCCTTCTTCAGCGAGCGAAGCCGGCGTCATCCAAGCCGCTTCATACAGTTCGGCTGCTTGGACTGTGATGCTTTCGCTTTCATCTATCGGCTGCAGCAGAAAGATCGCCATGTTATCGCTTATTTCTTCGCGGATAACGCCGCTCCGAAAGCCGACCATTCCCATCAGGCGGCAACTGATGCCTGTTTCTTCTTTCACTTCTCTTAAAGCAGCCTGGTCCACGGTTTCTCGCGGCTCCACAAACCCTGCCGGGAGCGACCATTTGCCATGCAGCCCACCGTATCTCTTCTTTACGACAAGCCACTCTTTATTCGAATTGATGACCAGGCCGGCGGCACCGAGCCAGACATTGCCTCTTTTGTGTTTTGACATGCCAATAAAACCCCTTTAACAAAAAAAGCTCCCATTTACGGGAGCTTCAGCTTATTTCAATACGTTGAATTTACCTTTTTTCATGACCAATGATGCGCCGCCTACCATGTAAAGTGCACGGTTATCAATCATTTTCTTCATGAATGAAGCACGTTTGCCTGTTACTTTTTTGCCGAAGACTACGCCGATTGCATCGTCATCGCCCAATGAACAAACAGTACCTTTTAAATCAGGGACGAATTCTGTTGTTTCGCCGTCTTTGATCATTTCTGCAATGTTCTTCGCAGTCGCTTCCCCTTGCTGCATTGCAATCTGTGCAGTTGGCGGGTACGGACGGTTTGTTTCTTCATTGATCATCAATGCGCAGTCGCCGATGACGAATACATCATCAGAGCCTGGAACTGTAAGATCTTTGTCGACTTTAACGCGCGCACGCATGTTTTCAATGCCTGACTCTTCAATCAATCTGTTGCCGCGGATTCCAGCAGCCCATACAACAGTGCCGGCTTTGATGAATTCGAAATGATCTTCGCCTTTTTTGATGTTTACGCCTTCTGGAGTCGCTTCGACAACTGGTGTGCCGATTGAGAATTCAATGCCTTTTGATTCTAGTTTGCCTACTGCATAGCTGACAAGCTCAGGATCGAATCCTGGCAATACCATCGGTGCAGCTTCTACGCAGACAACGCGCACTTTTTCACGGGGTACGTCGAACTCTTTGCAAAGTTCTGGTACGCGGTTCGCAAGTTCACCAAGGAACTCGATGCCAGTGAAGCCAGCTCCGCCGACAACAATTGTCAAACGGCTGTCGTCTTTCACGTCATCTGTAGACCAGTTCGCGAACTGGAATTCGATGTGCTCACGGATGTAGCGGGCAGCTTTTACGTTGGCAATTGATAAAGCGTACTTATCAAGGCCAGGAATGCCGAAAGTTTCCCCTTCGAATCCTAATGCAATGACAAGGTAGTCGTAGGAAAATACGCCGTTGTCAGTTGTCACTTTTTTGCCTGTTACATCGATTGCTTCAACAGTCGCTTGCACGAACTTCGTTTTCACGCTATCGATTACATCTTTGATATCATAGCGGACCTGGTCAGAAAGCAAAGTTCCAGCTGCAGCTTCATGCAGCCATGTGCTTTCATAATGATATTCGTTTTTGTTGATCAATGTAATGTCCGCGGCATCTGTGCCGAGAACTTTTTGCAGATTCACTACAGTAGTCAAACCACCGTAACCTGCTCCCAATACTAATATTGACGGTCTTTTCAATGAAATCGCAACCACCTTCAAATCGAATTTTAAAACGGAATAACTTATTTGGATGAGTCCTATAAATTCATACAAACTCCTATACCTTATATTAGACCTTTTACAACCCTATTTCAACTGCAGATTGCCCAGTCGGCTCCCTTGCATCAACAGACCGTCAAGCTTCCGCCATCTTTTGAAATTTCGCTGTCCAAGCTTGGGCTCCAATATCCATAAATACAAAAAAGCCTTCTTCGCAGTTAAAATTGCGAAGAAGGCTGCTAGCCACATTTCTATCAGCAGTTTTCAGGTGTACCTGTTTTCGTAGCCGTGCGGAAAGATGTCCCACAGCCGCACGAAGCGATGGCGTTCGGGTTTTCAATGGTGAATCCCCCACCCATCAATGATTGCTTATAATCGACGACAGTGCCTTGCAGAATCGGCGCATCATTTTTCGCAATCAAAATCGGGATGCCATACTGTTCATATTGATCGTCTTCAGAACTCGCCTGTTTTTCAAAACCCATGCCATATGTCAGGCCACTACAGCCGCCGCCATTGACCGCGACGCGAAGGAACGAATCCTCTTCACCGTTATGGCGCATCATCTCTTTTACTTGGAAAGAAGCTGCTTCAGTTATTTCGACAACTTGTGTCATACGTATCCCCTCCTTCTTCTTATCATATCAATATCGGCCAAGCCACTACAAGCGAATGCGCTTATGCCATATACAGAAAAAAGGGCCTCATAGGCCCTTTCTCCATTAAAATACCTGTTCTACTTCAACGACGCCTGGAATTTCTTCCATCAGCGCACGTTCAATCCCCGCTTTTAATGTAATTGTCGAACTCGGGCAGCTTCCGCATGCGCCAAGCAGACGGAGTTTTACGATGCCATCTTCTATGTCGACCAATTCACAGTCACCGCCGTCACGCAAAAGGAATGGACGCAATTTATCTAGGACTTCCATTACTTGGCTTTCCATCATTGCTTCAGTCATTTATATCGACTCCTTTCATTATAATCATTATAATGTGATTGAGAGGAAAAAGCCACTAATGAATTCACAGGAGGTCTACCAAAATGCCGAAAGAATTGTCTATTGAAGTATATGGAACAGATGTAATCTGCGCCAGCTGTGTAAACGCGCCGTCATCCTTAGACACCTACGAATGGCTGCAGGCTGCCATAGCCCGTAAATATGATGGACAGCCATTTTCAATTACCTATATCGATATTGAGAAACCCCAGACAGAAGAACACCGCAAAGAGTATGTCCAGCGCATCCTTGATGATGAATTTTTCTATCCGCTTGTGCTTGTGGAAGGCGAAGTTGTCGGTGAAGGCTATGTGCAATTGAAGCCAGTCTACAAAGAACTGGAAAAGCACGGATTTGCAGCAGCAGAATAAATGCATGCAAAAAGCGCCCAAAATTTGGGCGCTTTTTCTTATTCTTATCCGTTATGCCATTTATACATCCATAATACGCCTGATTTCATCAATCGGGCGATGCGGCCAGTCACAGTGCGATCGGCCAAATAAGCGAAGCCTTGTTTTTTGCCGAGTGAGCCAAGGAAGCCTTTTAGCTGGATTTCCGGCATTTTCTCCGGCAGCGCTTCATTTCTCCAGACGGCTTTCAATATTTTAACGATTTGTTCGGCTTGTTCTTCTGCGAGCTGCGCTGAAGGCGCCATCGGCAATGCCGCGCAATCGCCGACGACGTAAACGTGCTCGTCTTCCGGCAATTGATGGTATTGATTGATCAGGACGCGCCCTGTGGTGTCGCAGATTAGGTTCAAATCGCGCACCGGCTTGACCGGCTGGATGCCAGCAGTCCAAACTACTGCATCCACAGGAATCGTTTCTTCGTGATTGTAAAGCATTTTCGGCTCGACTTTCGTGATGTTGGAATTGGAAACAACGTCAACATTGTTATTATCAAACCATTTTTTCACAAAATTGCTTAGACGTTCCGGGAAGTCGCGGAGGATGCGCGGGCTCCGGTCGAATAATTTGATCTTCAAATCCTGCCTGCTTTCACGCAATTCGCTCGCCAACTCAATCCCGCTGAGCCCTGCTCCGACAACCCCGACTACCGCTCCAGCGGGCAAGCCCAGCAAGGTTTTATACGTTTCGCGGGATTTGCCGATCGTTTGGATGCTGTAGGTGAATTCGTCAGCTCCCGGAACGCTGTGATATTTGTCTTCGCAACCCAACCCGATGACGAGGTCGTCATAGAGGACGCGCTCGCCGTTATCCAGGCAGACGGTTTTCTCGTCCAAGAGGATTTCCGTGATTTCGCCGTTGACGATCGTCAAACGGTCGCTTTCCGGGAAAGCGACGCGCACTTCATGGTCTGATGCCGTACCGGCAGCCAGTGCATAAAATTCGGTTTTCATGCTATGGAATGGGGTCCGGTCGATTAAAATGATTTCTGTATCGAGCGGCAAGTTGTTCGGCAGTAAGCGAAGCAAAATTCGCATATTGCCGTATCCGCCTCCAAGTAAGACTAATTTTCGCATAAATATCTCCTTTGTAATTTAACTGTCTGCATAATTTCTCAAATATGAGTATAGCTGATTGTGATGACTTTCACAATACATTAAGCGAAATCAAATAATTGACTAGCGCTTGAAAAAAAGGTAGGATTTCGTTGTAGTGAGGTGACCTAAATGAAACCGATTGTAGAATTTTGCATCAGCAATATTGTCAATGGAGCACAACAGTCTTTCGAAAAACTGGACCGCGACCCGAATCTTGACGTTCTAGAATATGGCTGTTTAAGCTATTGCACAAAATGTTCTGAAGGCCTTTATGCCTTGGTAAACGGCGAAATCGTCGAAGCTGATACTCCTGAAGAATTGACAGACAAGGTCTATGAGTTTATAGAAGAAAATCCGTTGTTTTAAAGCCGCTTTTCAGCGGCTTTTTTATATGCGCCAAAAATCAAGATTTTCAAGAGCGTAAGTTGGCTGATGCTCTTTTTCGAGTACTTTATCCGTCGGCGTTACGCCGGTATTAACGTGGATGGTATCGATGCCATAATTGATGCCTGCCAGGATATCGGTATCGTAATTGTCCCCGATCATCACCATTTCGTGCTTTTCGAATCCATATTCATGGAGAATCGTTTCCAGCATATGGCGCTCGGGTTTGCCGATATACACCGGGTCAACATCAGTCGATGCTGAAACGAGTGTTGTAAAGGCCCCGTTGCCTGGCAAAAATCCTCTTTCAGAAGGAAAAGCCAAGTCTTTGTTCGTTGACAAGAAGACAGCGCCTTTGCGGACTTCCAAGCAGGCTTGCGCCAATTTCCCGTACGTGATTCCGGGATCAATCCCCATCAAGACGATGTCAGCCCCTTGTTCTACGCGCTCGATTCCTTCCTGGTCAAGCGCTTGCTCAAGCCCATCCGAGCCGATCATAAAAACCGTTTGGCCCGGGTACCAGCGTTTGATGTATTTAGCTGCGGCTATTGCCGATGATACGATTTGTGATTCCAGGGTGTCTATTCCGAAACGATGCAACTTTACGTTCAATTGTTTTTGGGTCATGGAGGCATTGTTCGTTACAAAAAACGGTTCAATTCCTTTACCCTGCAGCCGTTTGACGAATGAAGCCGCTGCCGGCACCGCGTCGGTTCCGCGGTAGACGGTTCCATCGAGGTCCAGGCAATATGCTTTATAACTTTTCATCGTTGGCCTCCGGAAGAAATGCAGACACAGGACCCAGTTCGTGCGTTAAATAATGTTCCACTTTAGGACCGAATTTTTTCAATGCCGGCAAATTGCTATCCAATACGGAATGGATTTTTTGATGGTCTGCTTTCATAAACTCGCGCACGAGCATTTTGCGTACTTCTACTACAGTCTTTAACGGCTGGTCCATATCAGCATCAATCACTTTTTCATCCGTCAAAATATCGATGATGTCCTCGTAGCTGCCAGGGTCGCGCATGATGAATCCGTCGATCATGGAATTCCCCACATCGATGATTGATTCGATGACATTATTAGCTAATCGCTCAAGGGCGAGCTGCTCAGTAAAAGATGGCCATTCTTTTTTCTCTTCGTATAAAGCAAGCAACGAATTCATATACCCCACTGTTTCCGTTATCTTATTGCGGTCGATAAAATACATATAAAACCCTCCATTAAAATAAGCTCTTTTCATGCTGCCGTCTCTTTCTATCATACCATAGGGATAGAAAAAACCTCCGGCGGATCAAGCTTCCGCTTCGGAGGTTTGGTGTATTTCTTCTTGTTCTTGGGCTGCCGTTTCTGCCGGAGCAGGTGCTTTTCCACCTTTTTTTATGACGAAATAGGCACAGCCGAAATTACAGTATTCGTATAAATAATCCTGCAATGTGCTGATTTTAGTATCGTAAGTCGCTTTGTGATTGGCGTCTTCAAAAAATCCTTTTAGGCGGAGCTGTCCATATCCCCAGTCGCCGAGAATGTAATCGTATTTCGATAATATTTCACTGTAGCGGCCATTCAATGCCTCTTCCTGGAATCCATCCCGGTAATCAATCAGGACTTCATATTCCCATTGGTCCAATACGAACATCTTTGTCACCACCTATCAACTATCTGCTGCTGCAGTCTGTATATCCCCTAGCCGTTGGCGTTCTTTGGCTGCGGCATTCACCTGCTCATCTGCATGGTAGCTGCTGCGCACAAGAGGACCTGCCTGGCAATGCGAGAATCCTTTATCCATTGCAAGTTGCCAAAGTTCCTTGAATTCCTTCGGCGAATAATATTTTTGTACCGGCAAATGCTTTTTCGAAGGCTGCAGGTACTGGCCAATTGTCATGATATCCACATCGTTCGCACGCAGATCATCCATCACTTCAAGGATTTCATCATGGGTTTCGCCCAGTCCGAGCATCAATGACGATTTCGTCGGGATTTCTGGACGGATTTCTTTGGCGCGCCGCAGTACTTCCAGTGAGCGGTCGTAGGTCGCCCGAGCTCTGACTCGCGGCGTCAAGCGGCGAACCGTTTCAATATTGTGATTCAGGATATCCGGCTCCGCTTCCATCAGCCGCTGCAGGTTCTCGTAAACGCCGCCCATATCCGATGGCAGCACTTCCACTGTTGTAAACGGGTTGGCACGTTTGATGGCCCGCACCGTTTCAGCAAACACTGCAGACCCTCCGTCTTTTAAATCATCCCTTGCTACAGCAGTAATGACCGTATGCTTCAAGTTCATCAGCTCGACGGATTTAGCAACGCGTTCAGGCTCCTGCAAATCGAGCTCGTTCGGTAGACCTGTTTTCACTGCGCAGAAACGGCAAGCGCGGGTGCAGATTGCTCCTAAAATCATGAAAGTGGCAGTGCGCCGCGTTCCCCAACATTCGTGTATATTCGGGCATCGGGCTTCTTCGCAAACAGTGTTCAAATTATTTTCACGCATCATTTTTTTCAGATCCGTGTAGTTTTCATTTGTGTTCAGCTTAATCTTTAACCAATCGGGCTTTCTAAGATGTTCCTGCTTTGTAGACACGTTCATCGTCCCCATTCATGTTGGTTTTGTAAACGCCAGCTTTTCTCTTCCAAATGTACCATAAAGACTACTTGCCCACAATATGCCTGACTTCCCCTTGCACTGTCGGACAACATAAAAACCCGGAAGCGCAACCGCTTCCGGGTCTTCGAATTATGCAGCTCTTTTGGCTTCCTTGCTTTTTTTGACAGCGTGCCCGATGCTTGCGCCCAGGCCGCCCCAAATGATGACCATACCAATGATCATTACAACAATAGCTTCAGTTGACATTGTGTAAGTCCCCCTTATTTGTGCTCGTCGAACTGAGCATGGTCTTTATGCCATTTTCCGACTGAGAAGAGAATTCCCAAAACGATTGCGGCAATTGCTACGCCAGCGCCGCCGAACATGATGAACGTATCGGTATAACCTTCGTAGTTCCCTGTGTCGTTATCGAACTCTTTAAGAAGGTTCGTTTTCAACAAACCAAACATCATATAGCCCAAAACAATTGGAGTTACTACGCCTAAGCAGATTTTCCACCAGCCGCCAAGATGAATATCCGAGATAGCGTTAGCATGGTCTCTCAGCATATCCGCTTTGCGGAATACCCAAACGATCAAGACCACTTCCACTAAGCCGATAGCTGCGACACCAAATTGGTTGATGAAATAATCAGCAGCATCCAGGAAGAACAGTCCGCCTTGCGTTGCGAACAAGATAGAAATCAATGCCGCAAGACCGCCGCCTATAGCGATGGCTTTATTGCGGCCCAAGCCGAATTTTTCAGAGAAGCCCGCAACGTAAGTTTCTGTGATTGAAATCAATGAAGTCAATCCTGCAAGCGTCAAGGATAAGAAGAACAATGCCCCGAACAGCCCATTAAAGCCAGGGAATTCATTAATAATTTGCGGGAAGACAACGAACGCCAATCCTACACCCGCTGCAGCCACATCTGCTACTGCAACGCCTTGCTGGTTTGCCATGAAGCCAAGTGCCGCAAAAACACCAATACCGGCAAGCAACTCAAAAGCCGAGTTGGCAAATCCAGTGATGAATGCATTGTTTGTGATATCCGATTTTTTCGGAAGGTAACTTGAATAAGTGATCATGATTGCAAACGCAACAGACAAACTGAAGAAAATATGCCCGTATGCCGCTACCCAAACCTGAGGATTCATGATGGCATCAAAATTCGGTTTGAAGAAAGCATCAAGACCCATCGCTGCTCCATCCAGCGTTAACGCACGGACAACAACGATCAAGAAGATGACAACCAATGTCGGAATGAAAATACGGTTCGCCATTTCAATTCCTTTTTTAACTCCTGCAAATAGAATTCCCAGTGTGATGGCCCATACAAGCACCAACGGAATGAATACACCCCATACTATTCCGCCAGTTTGCCCTGGTGTCACTGTCAATTGAAGGAAATCGTTAAACAGAAATGCTTCGGTGTCTGATCCCCAAGCCTGGTTGAATGAGAAAATCGTGTAACGCATAGACCAAGCGATGATAACTGCATAATAGGTGGATATGACAAATGAGACAAATACTGCCCACCAGCCCAGCCACTCCATTTTCTTGCCGCCCATTCTAAAGAATGATAACGGTGCGGATCCACGGTATTTATGCCCAATGGTGAATTCTAAAATTAGAATTGGTATCCCTGCGGTCAACAGAGCGAATAAGTACGGTATAAAGAATGCTCCTCCACCATTTTCATAGGCTACATATGGAAAACGCCAAATGTTCCCCAAACCTACCGCCGAGCCGACTGCCGCTAAAATAAAACCGGCGCGTGTGCCCCATTGCGAACGTTCCATTTTTCTTCCCCCTTTTTTGTCTTCTTCCATTTTTCTTACAGAAAAATAGGAAGTTTGTTTATTTTCAGATTATTGACTAATCTAAAATTAGTATAACTATGGGTTCCTCTAAAGTAAAGATAATTCCGGAAAAAATTTCTTAAAAACTATTACTGCAATAATAAAAAAGCAGAGATCCAAGATCTCTGCTTTTAAAACCACTAGCTATTTGCTTGTTTTTCTAAAATTGTAGTTCGTTTTGACCATACAAGGAATAATACTGCTAAAATGACTATGACTGTCAGTAGCGACCATAGAAGTGAACCTGTAAAACCTATTACGATGTAGCCGACCGCTGCTATAGCAGCTGCAGTCAATGCATAAGGCAATTGAGTCAACACATGGTCCATATGGTTGCTTCCTGCACCGGTAGACGACAGAATAGTTGTATCGGAAATTGGTGAACAATGGTCTCCGAACACTGCGCCTGCCAAAACCGCTGCAAGTGCTGGCAGCAATAATTCTGGTGCAGCTTGTGCCATGATATTTCCGGCAATTGGCAGCAAGATCCCGAAAGAGCCCCATGAAGTTCCTGTTGAGAAGGCCATGATTCCTGCAAGTACGAAAAGCAGCACAGGAAGGATTTCAATCGGCATATTGCTTTCAGTAACAAAATCAGCCAAATACAGTCCTGTCTCCAATGCACCAATCAAATAACTCAACGACCATGCAAAAATCAAAATCAGCACAGCTCCAAGCATAGAACGGATGCCTTCAAAGATGCCTTTTCCAACCCAAGACGCTTTTGCTGTTTTATTGTGTTTAAATTGGCGAACGTACAATAGGATGGAAGAAATCGCACCCAATAAACCGCCGGCCATCAAAGAAGCAGGAACATCCGTGTTTTCAAAAATTGCCCAGATATCCAAGATCTGCCCTGCATTCTGGTAACCGGTCCAAATCATTGCCCCGATCGTTCCTGCAACCAGCAAGATGATTGGCAAAAGCAGATCAGTCACACGGCCGTGACCATGGACCGGGAAGTCTTCTTTCATCTCCCCAGGAATTGTTTTCTTGGCATCGAATAGTTCGCCCGTTGTAATAGCGCGTGTTTCGTGTTTTTTCATAGCACCGAAATCGACATCGCGCACTGCGACGAAAAAGACGATTGCCAATGCTGCGACTACGTAGAAATTCATCGGAGCCATCCAGATGAACGCTTCAAGCGCAGACATCTGAACAAAAGTCTGTGCCGACAAGATGCTGGCGATGATTCCGATGATTGCCGCTCCCCAGCTGGAAACAGGCGAAATAACACAAACAGGTGCAGCCGTTGAATCGATGAAATAAGCAAGTTTAGCGCGTGAAATTTTGTAGCGGTCCGTAATCGGACGTGCTACTTGGCCAACTGCCAACGCATTGAAATAATCATCGATGAAAATGACCATTCCGAGCACGACTGTCAGCACTTTTGCGCCTCGGCGTGTTTTGATGCGTTCAGATGCCCAATCGGCAAATGCCATACTGCCGCCCGACAGGCTGACAAACGCGGTAATGATTCCGAGCAAAAACAAGAACAGCAGGATAAAGACGTTATAAGCGTTGAACCCCCCGTCCCAGAACGTGATGGCAAATGAATTGAAGATTTCCGTAGCGGCTTGTACCGGCGCGAAAGAAGTCAAAATGAACGCCGCAGCGACAATCCCTGCGCCAAGCGACAACAGTACACGTTTTGTCAGCAGGACCATGACGATTGCCACGATTGGCGGCAAAATCGAAAAAATAGTGTTTTCCATGTTAAATTCCTCCTTTTTTAATAGGATGGAAGAGAAAGTAAGAAAAAAAGGCTGATTGTTCCCAATGGATACAATCAGCCTTCTACAATTCGTCTGTGTGGTAAAACATCAAACAACCCTGTAGCTCTTCGTCTATGCAAAACACAGACGACAGTGACATTCTTGTTCAGAATGACCCCAGCCTCTTTTTCAGTGACAGCTGAAAAAGAAACTTCGGCAAAACCCCCTTTCGTATGCGAGCAACCATGTCATACCCCCGCACCCTACTGATAAGCCTTGCAGCCTCTACCCATCGATATTGAATTCATTAAAAGCATAGCGCACAATATTAATGAAATCAAATGAATTTCAACTCCGAATATTCACTCATTTCACCGGTTTAGTGCGGAAAAATTGGCTAAAGACATCGCGCAGAAATTCCGGCATGAAATACGTTTTCGGAGCACGCTTCAGCTCCGGGAAAAAATAGCCGAACGTGAACATATCTAGTGTGATCAAGTTGAACATTTCATCATGCCGCGCGCGGCGGCCGCCAATGTGCAGCTCATGCCCGACCAATGAAAAGTTGACGCGGACCATGTTGCCGAAAACCGCCCCTCTGAAACCCATCCCTTTCAATTCGATATTCGGCCAGTCAGCGTTCAACGATTGAAGAAAGATTTCTTTCAGTTCTGCACCACTCAACTCGATCATGCACAAATTGATCGGATGCGGCAACATCTTATGGAAATCGTAACGCGTTGTCTCGCCGAGCGGCATATCTTCCATGAACAACCCAGCATTGAACAACGCACAATCCGCACCGGAGTATTCCAGCATCGCTTGGCCGAAAAGTTCAGCAAGTTCTGAGTCTTTGAACCACTCTGCCTTTAAAGGCTTGTCGTTGTAAAAGACCGGTTCGTTAAGCTGCATTTTGCCCTCCTCAATGAGCATGTCATTGAACCCTTCATCATTGCTGCGCTGATCGGCCGTTTCAATCAGCTCTGCTTCCCGCTCCCCCGTAACTGGGTCGATTGTGATATGGCCTATAAACATGCCGAACTTCCCGGCAGCACCGAGCAGCGAATCATTGATCATTTTCCCTTCGTGGAAAATATGGTGGGTATGCGCGCCAAGGATGATATCCAAGTCGCTGCACATTTCTGCAAGCAGCTCATCTTCCCTGATACCAAGATGCGAAAGGCAGACGATAAAATCGACGGTCCCCTTCAGCTCTGCGGCGGCTTCAACAATGGATTGCTTAGCATCTGACACCGTCCAGCCAAGGCGCTTGTAAAAAGGCGTGAATTCCGCAGTCGCCCCGACCAACCCGATTTTCCGGCCCTCCGCAGTCGAGACGACTGCGGAGGGTTTTGCCCAAGACGGACGGCGGCCTTCAGCGGTGAAAAGATTTGATACCACCACATCAAAATCAGCTTGTATATATAACTCGTCCAATTCTTTTTTCGACAAAGTAATGCCTTCATTGTTCCCAATGGTCACTGCATCATAGCCAGCATCGTTTAGAAGATCCACATTGCCTTTCCCGGCAGTCCCTTCACTAAAAGGGTGCGAACGGTCAACATGGTCGCCGATATCCAAAATCAAGCATGTATCGCCCGCCTCCTCATGCCAGCGCTTGCGTTCATGCAAAAAGGCACGGATCTCCGGCCAATGTGAAAAATGGCTGTGGAGATCATTTGTATGATAAATATGAATAATTTCCCCCATGTTCTGCACCTCTTTAAATACTGAATAATCCCTCATAAATCGAACGCAAGCCAAGGATCAGCAACGCTAGCCGCAAAATGACGACAAGCGTCTCCGATTTTATCTTTTTGTTCAATGACGCACCAATCTTAGCTCCGATGTACGCCGTAGGCACAATCGCAAGTGTATAAATCCAAGGCACATTGCCTAGCGAAATATGCGTGATTGAATTGATAATGGAAGATAAGAACACCATCAACATTGACGTACCAACCGCGACATGCGGCGGGAACAAGAACAGTAGGATCATAGCGGGCACCATAATGGACCCTCCACCGATGCCAAATAGCCCCGATGCGAAACCGACGCCGAACGTCAGCAGCAAAGCGAACCATATTGGATAACCATAAACATATTCCTTGTTCATCGAATCCGTGAATGTGTTCTTTTTACCGTTTTCAACAAACCAGTAGACAACCTTCAATTTGTCCCTAACCAATAATAATAGGGATAAGAAGACTAGCAGAATGCCGAAATACAAATTGAATGATGGCAGGTCGAGCCCTTTATTGACAAAGGCCCCTACTACTGTACCCGGAGCGCTCCCTGCAAAGAAGATAAGCGCGCTCCGGTAGTCGACCGTCTTGACCTTTATATAAGACAATGTGGAAGACAAGCCGGTGAAAATCATCATGATGACAGATAAACCGACGATTTGCTGAGGGCTCAAATCGGGGAAGAAAGCGACAGTGGCTACTAGGAACAACATCGCCGGAACCAGAATAACCCCGCCTCCGAGTCCGATCAACGCTCCTACTATGCCCGATAACAACCCTACAATCGCCAGCAATACAAATTCCATTAAAATCCTCCTTCAAATAAATCCAGTTGCTTTGCGGACAAACCATTGAATTCCAAGCCGTTCATGCTTTGGAACTGTTTGGCATCCCCAGCCGCATGCCCGCCGGAATTATTATTGAATATGACATAAACGGTTTCGGAAGATTTCTGAAGGGTTTCAACCGCGCTGCTGATTTCACGCAATTCTTCTTCGTTGTAATCATACAAATAACGAACTTCGCGCCACTTTTGGCCTCCGCCTGGATTTGTCCAGCCGTGCACATTACGCCCGTGGATACGCAATAGTGCTTTGTCACCGCGCGTCGACGCTGCCACTAGCGGGACAGAACCATCCCCTGCCTGCGGTTCGTCGCATACCGTATGGATCAAGTTGTTTTCCTTCAAAAATTCCAGCGTTTTATCGCGGAATTCCGGCGCATACCAGGACTGGTGGCGGAATTCAATCGCCATGTCGAACTCTTGTAGATGGCCGGTGATTTCTCTTATTTGTTCCACATTATCCTTCTGACAATCAAACCAAGGTGGAAATTGCAGCAGCACCATCGCCAATTTCCCCGCTTCCTTCATGGGACGGATCGATAAGCGAAACGCTTCAAACATTTCTTCTCTACTGTCAAAAGGGTTTTCCCCGCGCAGATGGCCAGTCATGCCTTGGTAGGCTTTCACAACGAACTGAAAACCATCTGGCGTCTCATTTATCCACTTGGTGATGTTGCGCGCCGGCTGAACGGCATAGAATGAAGAATCCAGCTCGACAATCGGGAAATGGGCACTATAATCAATGAGTTTTTCAGTCTTTTTCGAATCCGGGCTGTAGACGTCCGGATGGTCGCCCCAACCTGTCAATCCTACGTTTATCATCGTCCCGCCTCCATTTTTCACTGTTATTTTATGATAGCATAGAAAAAAACGAACGTCTTTTATGAGGACGCTTCATAATCGTTTGTGTCGGCTTTCAGCCTTTTGCTGAATAAGGAGTGAATGGGTATCATTTAGCAATTTCTTCTATACAATGTAAACCGCACCCTGCTTCATTAAAATCCTCTATTGTTTTATTTCCCACCTATTGAATATGCTACACTTTTTTAAAAGCTAACTGGAGATGGTAAAAGATGAAAACAGATTGGAACCATAACAAGCTTACCGAAAAATTCGAAGCACACCGTGATGAAACCCTAGCCCTTCTGATGGCTGCCTATATGAGAAACCAGTTCACTTTCCTGGGCATAAGAACGCCTTTGCGGAAAGCTTTGCTAAAAGAACAGTTTGCGGAATGCCGACTCCCGGAACTAAACCGCTTGGTGGAAGAAGTCTGGACTCTATATAAGTTTCCGGAACGCGAGTACCAGTACGCTGCAATCGCTCTGCTCGATAAGATGAAAAGCCAATTATCAGTCCATGACCTGCCTTTTCTTCGCGAACTGGTGGAAAGCAAGCCCTGGTGGGACAGTGTCGATTCCATCGCGCCGCGTATTGTCGGGCACGTGATTCAACATGAACGAAATGCCGGTGCTGCCGCAATGTTTGAATGGTCAAGCGCGAGTAATATGTGGACCAACCGGGCAGCCATTCTTCATCAATTGAAATTCAAGCAAGCAACAGACACTGCGGTGCTCAGCCGCATCATTTTACAGCATGCCAATTCACCAGAGTTCTTTATCCAAAAGTCCATCGGCTGGGCGCTGCGGGAATACGCCAAAACCGATCTGGAATGGGTAAGAGATTTTGTTGCCGCTTCTACGCTGCAGCCGTTAAGCATTCGGGAAGCATTGAAAAATATCAAAAAGTAAAAGCTCAGCGCAGATGCGCCGGGCTTTTATTGTGGTGTTCAAACTCAATCTCTTTATCCCAATCATCGATTTAATTTAGAAGCTCCTGCTTTTATTTTAACGTATAAAAATAGCCTTAAGCATACAAGCAGTATGCTTAAGGCTATTCTCCCTTGTCCAAATAATATTTCATTTCAGCCTCTTAAAAAATTCCGCCGATCCCTTTGCTTTCAATTACAGATTTTGCAGATTCCATCAGTTCATTTTTTTCATTTTCATTGATTTGACCATCTTCATAAGCTTGCTTAGCTTGTATGATTACGTCTTTTGCTTGTCCCATGTCTGCGTTGCTAAGCTTTTCTTTCAATGCATCGAATGCTTGGCTCATGTGCAACAAACCTCCTTGTATTCTATTTTCTTGGTTTATATACCCCACGAGCAGACTGTAAAACTGCAAAGTTTTTCATTAGAAAACTCGAAAAAAATTTACATCAGTTGCATTCAGTAACAATAAAACTCCAAAAAAATAGCCCTTGGCATGAGCAAAGCCATACCAAGGGCCATTAATTAATCCATTAACCGATAGAGCCTTCCATTTCAAACTTGATCAAACGGTTCATTTCTACCGCATATTCCATCGGCAATTCTTTCGTGAACGGTTCGATAAAGCCCATTACGATCATTTCTGTCGCTTCTTGTTGAGAAACGCCGCGGCTCATCAAGTAGAACAATTGCTCTTCAGATACTTTCGAAACTTTCGCTTCGTGCTCTAAAGAAACATTGTCATTCAAGATTTCGTTGTATGGAATCGTATCAGATGTAGACTGATTGTCCATAATCAGCGTATCGCATTCGATGTTCGAACGCGCGCCGTCGGCTTTGCGGCCGAAGTGGACGATTCCGCGGTAGGAAACTTTCCCGCCTTGTTTCGAAATCGATTTTGAAACGATTGACGAAGATGTATTTGGAGCCAAGTGGATCATTTTCGCTCCAGCATCCTGGTGCTGCCCTTTGCCAGCGATAGCGATCGACAGGGTCATGCCGCGTGCGCCTTCGCCTTTCAAGTAAATAGCTGGATATTTCATCGTCAATTTAGAACCGATGTTGCCATCGATCCATTCCATTGTACCGTTCGCATCAACGAAAGCGCGTTTCGTTACAAGGTTGAAGACGTTGTTCGCCCAGTTCTGGATAGTCGTGTAACGGCAATATGCGTCTTTTTTCACGATGATTTCAACTACAGCCGAGTGCAATGAATTCGTCGTGTAAACCGGTGCTGTACAGCCTTCTACATAATGAACGCTTGCGCCTTCATCAACGATGATCAGTGTACGTTCGAATTGGCCCATGTTTTCCGAGTTAATGCGGAAATAAGCTTGAAGCGGAGATTCCACTTTAATGCCTTTAGGGACATAGATGAACGATCCGCCTGACCATACTGCCGTATTCAAAGCTGCGAATTTATTGTCAGCAGCTGGAATAACTGATTGCCAGTATTCCTTGAATAAGTCTTCGTTTTCACGAAGTGCAGAACCGGTATCTTTAAAGACGATTCCCATGTCTTCCAATTCGACTTTCATGTTGTGGTAAACAACTTCGGATTCATACTGAGCAGAAACACCTGCAAGGTATTTCTGCTCAGCTTCAGGAATGCCGAGTTTGTCGAATGTCGCTTTGATTTCTTCCGGCACTTCGTCCCAAGATGTCTGGCTCTGCTCAGATGGTTTTACGTAATACGTAATTTCATCGAAGTTCAATGAAGCCAGGTCGCCGCCCCATTGTGGCATTGGCATTGAGTAAAACAATTTTAGTGCTTTCAGGCGGGAATTGAGCATCCATTCCGGTTCTTCCTTGATTTTCGAGATTTCTCTGACGATGTCTTCCGTCAGACCGCGTTTGGATCTGAAGATCGAGACATCTTTGTCATGGAACCCATATTTATAATCGCCGATTTCTGGCATTTTCTTAGCCATCGCCGTTCCTCCGTTCTGTGTTACGATTTTTCTTCGCTTTGTACACCCTTTTCCATGGCTTTCCATGCAAGCGTCGCGCATTTGATGCGCGCCGGGAATTGCGAAACTCCTTGAAGAGCTTCGATATCACCCAAGTCGATTGAGTCATCATACTCTTTGCCAAGCATCATGTCCGAAAAGATGCGCGAAAGTTTTAACGCATCTTCCACTGCTTGGCCTTTGACCGCCTGCGTCATCATTGAAGCTGATGCCATGGAAATCGAGCAGCCTTCGCCGTCAAATTTTGCATCTTTGACAATGCCGTCTTCGACTTGTAGCGTCAGCAAGATTCGGTCTCCACAAGTCGGGTTGTTCATTTCTATATTAACACTGTTCTTGTCGAGCGTGCCTTTGTTGCGCGGTGTTTTATAATGGTCCATAATCACGCGTCGGTAAAGTTGATCTAAATTATTAGAAGACATCGTTGAAATACTCCTTTGCTGAACGCAGTCCTTCTACAAGACGGTCGATATCCGACTCGTCATTGTAAAGATAGAAGCTTGCGCGGGCTGTGGCTGAAACGTCCAGCCATTTCATAAGCGGCTGTGCGCAATGGTGGCCAGCGCGTACAGCGATTCCGCTCATATCCAAGACCGTTGCGACATCATGCGGATGGACATCATTCAAATTGAAAGTGACGATGCCTGCCCGTTTTGCTGGATCTGTTGGGCCGTAGATTTCGAGCCCTTCAATCCCGCTCATTTTGTCCATCGCGTAGGCAGCCATTTTATGCTCGTGCTTTTCGATTTCATTCAAGCCGATATCATTCAGAAAATCGATTGCTGCACCTAAGCCGACAGCGCCGGCAATAATCGGCGTCCCGCCTTCGAATTTCCACGGCAGCTCTTTCCAGGTAGAGTCATAAAGACCGACAAAATCAATCATTTCGCCGCCGAATTCAATTGGTTCCATATCGTTCAAAAGAGCTTTTTTACCATATAACACGCCGATGCCGGTCGGTCCGACCATCTTATGACCTGAAAACGCGAAGAAATCGCAGTCCAGCTCCTGAACATCAATTTTCAGGTGGGGAGCAGCTTGTGCTCCATCCACGACCATGACAGCGCCGACTTCATGGGCAATCTGCGCAACTTCTTTTACCGGATTCATCGTGCCAAGGACGTTGGAAACGTAAACCATGGACACGATTTTCGTCCGGGCCGTAATAGCTGCACGAACTTGTTCCAATGAAATGGTACCATCTTCTTCAAGTTCAATATATTTCAGGACAGCTCCGCGTTCTTTCGCCAATTGCTGCCACGGAATGATGTTCGAATGGTGCTCCATATAAGTGATGACAATTTCATCGCCTTCTTCGACATTTGCTCGGCCATAGCTTTGTGCAACCAAATTGATGGCTGTGGTAGTGCCGCGCAGGAAGATGATTTCTTCTGTCGATTGGGCATTGATGAATTTACGCACTTTTTCACGTGCGCCTTCGTATTTCTCAGTAGCGCGGTTGCCTAGTGTATGGACACCTCTATGGACGTTCGAGTTGTCGAATTCGTAGTAATTCTTCAGCGCCTCGATCACCTGCACCGGCTTTTGGGAAGTTGCCGCACTGTCCAGATAAACCAGTGGATGGCCGTTGATTTCTTGATTCAGGATCGGAAAATAGCTTTTAATCTCTTTAGGTATCATTAGCGGACTTTCCTTTCGATAACCTCCGTCAATTGCTTTTTAACGCCTTCGATTGGCAATACGCGTACTACCGGTGCCAGGAAGCCGTGAATAACAAGACGTTCAGCTTCTTGTTTTGAAATACCTCGGCTCATCAAGTAGAACAATTGAAGCGGATCCACGCGGCCGACTGAAGCGGCGTGCCCTGCTGTAACATCATCTTCATCGATCAGAAGCATCGGGTTGGCATCCCCGCGCGCTTTCGGGCTAAGCATCAGCACACGTGATTCTTGCTCTGCGTTGGCTTTGGTTGCGCCATGCTCGATTTTGCCGATGCCATTGAAAATGGCTGACGCCGAATCTTTCATGACGCCATGCTTCAAGATCTGTCCGTCTGAGTTTTTGCCCCAGTGGATGATTTTCGTTGTGAAATTCTGTTTCTGTGAACCGCGTCCGACCACCACCGTCTTCGTATCACCGACAGAATTGTCGCCGATCAAGAAAGTCGTGTTTTCTGAAATCGTGTCGCTGTCGTTCATCATGCCAAGCGCCCATTCGATGCGTGAGTCGCGCTTTGCAACACCGCGTCGGTTGACGTAGGTTGTGAAGCCTTCAGCCAATACATCCACTGCGCCATAAGTGACTTGTGCATTATCTTCTGCAATAACTTCAGAGACGATGTTTGCCAGGCCTTTTGCATGCGGCACTGTCGAAATATATGTTTCCACATATGTCACTTGGCTGCTCGTGTCCGCCACGACCAATGCGTGGTTGAACAATGACGCATTCTCATCGTCGTGGATGAAGATAACTTGTACAGGCTCTTCCACTACAACGTTTTTAGGAACGTAAAGGAAAACTCCGCCGTTCAAAAGAGCAGCGTGCAATGCAGTCAATTTATGCTCTTCAGCTTTAACCGCATCTTTCATGAAATATTTGCCCACTAAATCCGCATGGTCGCGGATTGCAGTGAAAATATCAGTCAAGATGACGCCTTTCGCTTTTAAGTCATCAGATAAAGCCGTAAATGCCGGCGTATTATTGTGTTGGATATAAAGATTTTTCTGTTTAAGATCAACCAATGATTTCACTTCTTCAGGAAGCTCTGTTAATGAAGAATACGTTGAGCTTTCTGTCGAATGTACCGGAAACTCCGTAAAGTTCCAGCTTGTGATTTTCGTTTTATCCGGTTTTGGCAAAGGCAACACTTCTGCAGCTGCCAAAGCCTGGACGCGCAGGTTCGTAAACTCTTCTGGTTCTGATTTAGAAGCCGAGAAGGAGCGCACGTCCTGCTCGGTCACTTTTAAGTTTGTTTCAACCGTCACGTTAGTCTCCCCTTCCAATTAAGCTTCTTGTCCTACTGTCTCGTCTTCAATACCAAGCTCAGTTTTGATCCAGTCATAGCCTTCAGCTTCCAATTTAAGTGCAAGTTCTTTGCCGCCGGATTTAACGACGCGGCCTTGCATCATCACGTGGACGTGGTCTGGTGTAATATAGTTCAGCAAACGCTGATAATGAGTGATGATCAAGCAACCGAAGTTTTCGCCTTTCATCTGGTTGATGCCATCAGAAACAACTTTAAGCGCATCGATATCCAGTCCGGAGTCGATTTCATCCAATATCGCGAATGTCGGTTTAATCATCATTAATTGAAGAATTTCGTTGCGTTTCTTTTCGCCGCCTGAGAAGCCTTCGTTTAAATAGCGCTGTGCCATTTCCTGGTCCATATCAAGCGTCTCCATCTTGCTGTCAAGTTCGCGGATGAACTTCATCAATGAAATCTCTTCGCCTTCCGCGCGTCGAGCATTGATCGCAGAGCGCATAAAGTCAGCATTTGTCACGCCTGAAATTTCGCTCGGGTATTGCATGCCAAGGAATAGGCCTGCACGTGCGCGCTCATCCACTTCCATTTCAAGAACGTCTTCTCCATCAAGAAATACCGATCCTGATGTTACTTCATATTTCGGATGCCCCATGATAGCAGAAGCCAATGTAGACTTCCCAGTTCCGTTAGGTCCCATGATGGCATGAATTTCACCTGTATTAATTGTTAAGTTTACACCCTTTAAAATCTCTTTATCTTCGATTTTAACGTGCAAATCTTTAATGATCAAAGTTGACATGTATATACCTCCATAAAGTTAATGTTGAATGGAATTCCATTCTTAATTAGTATCATTCTAATCTTACATGAAATGGGGCTTTGTAGCAAATCTTTAAATCGGCTCTGAAAACCAACGGCAAACAATTTAAAATACTGTATTTGCCCTAATTTCAAGAGGTTTTTCCCTCATACCAAACCTGTTTCCGCATTTTCAATAACTGATCGCTAAATGAGAAATAAGCAAACAAAAAACCGGCACTTAAAGGCGCCGGCCGTGTCAATTTCGTCTATTATGAATTTCTGTGTACTTGACGTTCCAAACGAGCGGCAACTTGTTGGCCCTGCCGATAATCCTGTTCTCTCCGTTGTTCCACTTCAATAATCTTGTCAGTGTCGTTTTGATATTCGTCGATACCAAATCCGTGGACATCCCTAAAAGCCTGTTCCATTTTTTCTGTGTGCTCAATTCCATTTGAATCGATAGCGGTTCATCCCTTTCCGGTTTGTATTACTTGTAAAGTATACCCCGGATATTCCAGATAAAACCCAAAATTAGTGAACTTCTATAAAATGGCTCTTTTGTCTTATGAATTACCAGAAAATTCAAACCATTCTAAATTTATTCTTTTTAAGAATAATGTCTCAGAATTTGATTATAATTTTTCATTTTACTTCACCGTATTTTCATGACTCGAAGCTACTAAAGCAATCCAGAGACAGGCGGACGCGTTCCGCTGGCACGGCTTCAGCCGCGCAAGCTTCTTCGCAACGGCCTCTCTCCAATTCTTGGATGCATGCCTTCACAGCTATTTTCCGGAATATAGGAACAAAAAAAGGTCCAGCAGATGCCGGACCTTTTGTTTATTGGCTTACTTCGTTGTAGATGCTTGAAGGGTTAAGCTCTTGCGCTTCCAATAAGGCATTGAACTTCTCGTCTGCTTCTTGGAATTTTGCATTTGCCGCTTCGAAAGAAGCTTCTTTCGTCAGCTCTTCAGCTTTTATGTCGTAAGACTCTTTAATAGAAGCTAGTGCAGCTTCGATATCAGCTTTTTGTTCTTCGAGCGTTTCAGGAATTTCTATTCCTTCTACTGCTGCGGAAGTTTCTTCAGCTGAAGCTTTAGCTGCATCCTTCATTGTTTGAAGTTCTTCAGCTTTAGGCAATGTGCCTTCTGTCTGTGCCATTTCAAAAGCGTTCAAGTCTGCATCTGTTGCATTGATCGTATTTGGAACTGACATGTAGAAACGCATCATTTCCTGTTTCGCAGTGCCTGCCTCTTTTGCAGCACCATTTGTTGCAGGTGCTTCTTCAGTAGCCCCGCTAGTTTTATCTTCACCGCAAGCTCCTAATAGAAGTGCAACTGAGAAACCGATAACCAGTAATTTCTTCATAAATATTTCCCCCTTTTTCTTACAATCCAAAGTTATAGTAGCACAGCTTTTTCTGATTGTATATATTTGGGAGAAAAGTCGAAATAGAGGAAATATTGGTTTTATTGCAACGCTTTTTTTCCATTTGTGAAGCGATCGACGATCATTGACAAAGCACCGTCGCCAGTTACGTTTGTTGCAGTACCAAAGCTATCTTGTGCTAAGTAAAGGGCTATCATAAGTGCGACCATGGTTTGATCGAAACCGAGCATCGATTCAAGCAGCCCGATAGCAGCCATTACTGCCCCGCCTGGAACACCAGGTGCAGCAATCATTGTTACACCAAGCATCAAGATGAATGGCAAGATGCTGCCAAAAGCCGGCACTTCGCCAGTCAATAACATGACGCCGACTGCACAAGACACGATTGTGATTGTGCTGCCGGAAAGGTGAATCGTTGCAAACAGCGGCACTGCGAAGTCAACAACACGTTCGTTGGCTCCGGTCTTGCGTGCTTGCTGGACGGTAACTGGAATTGTTGCCGCAGATGACTGGGTGCCAAGCGCGGTAAAGTAAGCCGGCATCATCGTTTTCAGCAAGAAGAATGGATTTTTTTTATTCAAGGTACCGGCAGTCGTGTATTGCAGCAGGAGCATGATCCAGTGAAGGATGAGGATCATGACGAATACAACAGCAAACAATGACAAGATTTCAGCAACTGCCCCGCCGTATGCCATATTGCCGAAAATCCCGAAAATATGGATTGGCAGCAATGGAATGATTACATATGAAATCGTCTTTTCAATAACCGCCTGGAATTCATCAAAGAACGAAATCATTGTTTTGCTACCTGTTGAAGCCATACCGATTCCAAGCAAAAACGCGAGAATCAAAGCGGACATAACGCCGAATACTGGCGGCATTTCCAATGCGATATACGATGCAGCAAGTGCATGTTCCGGATCATCGATGTTGCTCATCGATCCGGCTTTCATGAAATTCGGTAAAATTGTCGTTGATGCCACAAATGCCAGAATGCCAGCAATTATTGTCGAGAAATAAGCGAAAAATGTGGCAAGCCCCAGTAATTTCCCTGAGCCTTTTCCGAGTTTAGCAATACCCGGAGCGATAAAACCAAGAATGATCAATGGAACAATGAAATTCAAAAAGCTTCCGAAAATAGCGGTGAACGTGGCAAAAACGCGAGCCAGCCATTCAGGCGCAAATGAACCGATTAACACTCCTAAAGCGATTGCCAAAATAATTCTTGGCAGCAAACCAAACTTAATCTTCATTATTTTGTCCTCCCCATGTGAACAATTGTATTATCATTATTATTCAAAAGTATCATAGGAGGCAAAAAAATAGAATAGTTTGAGAAAAACGCGGAATATTTTCATTATTTTATCAAAATAAAAAAGCATCCTCTCGGATGCTTTTTGTCAATCTACAGGTACGACAGAGCCGCCCCATTCTTCCAAGATAAAGTCTTGGATTTCTTGTGATTTCAATACTTCGACCAATGCTTGGACATTTTCCTTGTCCTCATCGCCTTTGCGGACCGCAATGATGTTGACATATGGTGAGTCTGAATCTTCAAGTGCAATGGAATCTTCCATAGGGTTCAAGCCAGCATCGATTGCGTAGTTAGAGTTAATCAATACAGCGTCACCTTCGCCTTGCTCGTACATTTGCACTAAAATTGCTGCTTCGTAATCTGTTTCAAACTGCAAGTTTTTAGGGTTTTCCGAAATGTCGCTGACTTCTGCTGTCGTTTTCTCCACAGCTTCATCCAACTTGATCAAACCTTGCGCTTCAAGCATAGATAAAATGCGGCCGTGATCTGCAACTGAACTGCTCATTAGGATAGTAGCACCCTCTGGAAGTTCTTCCAAAGAATCGTATTCTTGAGAATAAACGCCGATTGGCTCGATGTGGATACCGCCGGCATTTTCAAACTCATAGCCGAACTCTTCTACTTGTGAAGCCAGATAAGGAACGTGCTGGAAGTAGTTAGCGTCAATTTCACCTGCTTCTAAGTCTTGGTTCGGTAAAATGTAGTCTTGGTATGATTCGATTTCAAGTTCGATGCCTTGTTCTTCAAGAATCGGTTTAGCTTGTTCAAGAATTTCAGCGTGCGGCACATTCGATGCACCGATTTTCAATGTTGATGACTCTTCGCCTGAGCCGCCTTCGTCTGCTCCGCATCCCGCTAATGCGAATGCTGTTAGTAATGTTCCTGCTACAAATTTCTTCATGTTGTCAGTCTCCCTTTTTATGTGTTTTTTATGATTAGCGTTTGTCCGACTTTACAGTCAAACGGTCACCGATAAACTGGATGGCAAATACAATGATCAATATGAGGATCGTGGCCATAAGTGTGACGTCTTGGCGGCTTCTTTGGAAACCGTCAAGGAACGCCAGGGTGCCAAGGCCACCGGCTCCGATGATGCCTGCCATTGCGGTATAACCGACAAGGGCAATGGCTGTCACCGTGATGCCGGAAATAAGTGCCGGTTTTGATTCTGGAAGCAGCACTTTGCGAATGATGGTCCACGTGCTTGCACCCATTGACCGGGCGGCTTCGATTACGCCTTTGTCAATTTCTTTCAGGGCGATCAATACCATGCGTGCATAAAATGGTGCAGCACCGATGATCAACGCCGGCAATGCGGCGTTCGGTCCGCGAATCGTTCCGATCATATACTTCGTGAATGGAATCAGTAAAATGATTAAGATGATGAACGGAATTGAACGGAAAATATTGACGAATGCACCGGTCAGCCAATTGACAATGCTGTTGGCCCATAATTGCTTCGGTGCTGTCAAAAATAGGACGATGCCGAGCACCAAACCGATGACAAACGTGAAAAATGTCGACATCGCGGTCATGTAAATGGTTTCGAGCGTAGCTTCCCACATATCATTCCAGTCGACGTTCGGGAATAATGACTCAATCATTTGCCATCACCTCCGTTTGGACGTCTTCTGCATTAAGGAAAGCGATCGCTTCATCAATTTCAGGCTGTGAGCCTTTTATTTGTAAGATCAATGTTCCATAAGCCCCTCTTTGCGTATGTGCGATATTCCCCTGCACAATGTTGATATCGACAGGGTATTTACGAATCAGTTTCGTTAAGATCGGCTGCTCGGTTTGGTCTCCGACGAATACCAGTTTGATGAGGACACCCGACGGATACAGTTCGCGCAAATGCTTGATGGTTGCCTGGGAATCTTCGGTGTCTGTCACCTGAGCAACAAAACGTTTGGTGATGTTTTCTTTTGGCGCCTGGAAAACGTTCAGAACGTCTCCTAATTCTACGACGCGTCCACCTTCCATGACGGCGACGCGGTGGCAGATTTTACGGATGACATGCATTTCATGAGTGATGAGCACAATGGTCAATCCTAAGCGTTTGTTGATATCCACCAATAAATCCAGGATCGAATCGGTCGTCTGCGGATCCAATGCAGAAGTGGCTTCATCGCAAAGCAGCACTTCCGGGTTGTTCGCTAAAGCACGGGCAATGCCGACGCGCTGCTTTTGCCCTCCGGATAGCTGCGCAGGATACGCGTTCTCTCTTCCGGTGAGTCCAACGAGCTCCACAAGTTCCAAGACACGCTCAGCACGTTTTTCTTTCGGCACTCCTGCAATTTCAAGCGGAAATTCGATATTTTCTTTGACGGTGCGCGACCACAGCAAATTGAAATGCTGGAAAATCATGCTGACTTTCTGGCGTGCTTTGCGCAATTCCTTGCTGTTGATCGCTGTGATGTCCTGGCCGTTGATGACGACTGACCCCGACGTCGGCTTTTCCAATCCGTTCAATAAACGGATGAGCGTGCTCTTGCCTGCTCCACTATAGCCGATGATGCCGAAAATCTCGCCTGGTGCAATGTCCAGTTCCACTCCATCGACCGCTGTCAACGAGCCTTTGCCCGTATCGAACACTTTCGATAACTTTTTAAGTTCAATCATTCCATAAACACTCCTAATCCAAAAATAAAAACCCTTCTGCGCAGAAATGAGCAGAAGGGTAACTTAAAAAGTTGAACCGATCTCTCATTTCCCGAAGTTTCAGCTTCGCGTGACTTGGCACCATTTCATTTTCATGACGGTTGCCGGGCTTCATAGGGCACTTCCCTCCACCACTCTTAATAAGAGTAACGATATTTAATTAATTTCAGAAATTTAATTTACCATGCCTGGATTTATACGTCAACTGATTTTAACTTTCCATACAGATAAGGTACGGATTGGAACGCGTAAATCTTTTCTTTCAGCTGTCCATTTTGCGTGATGAGCAGGCACGGGACGCTTTCCACTTGATACAGCGAAGCGATTTCCTGCACATAGTTCAAGTTTGCTTTTCCCATTGGCAGATCCGGTACCAGTTCCTGCACGACCTCCAGCATTTTCGAAGCAATCTGGCAAGTTCCGCACATCGGCGCATACAGGTAGTAAGCAGCCACGTCGTTTGTATTTTTCTCTTTCAGCCATTCTTTATGTGTCCATTCATTCATGCGGTTTCATCCCTCAGCTATAAACTTATTGACTTGAACGTTTGCTGATATCAGTATATCCATCAGGATGCGGATAGGTGTAGCAGCTACTTCTTTGTAGCTCGGGTTGATATAGAAATGGCGGGCTTCCGGAAACTCGCGCTTCACCAGTTTGCGCAGCTTCTCGCCTGATTTGTCCGCGTCCACCAATATGATGATATCCATTTCTTCAAACGGCAGCAGCAATTCTTCAAGCCTTGTTGCACTTACTGTACCATTTGTACAAAGAATCGTCACGGGTTCTGCAATAAGCGGCGCTATCCTCACTTTATCGCTGATTCCTTCCACCACAATCACTTTTTCCATAAAGCAACACCTCGCTCGGAAAGTATGTCCAGAATTGTGTATAAAAAAAGCGCCACAAAGGCGCTTTGGAATTACTCGTTGATCATTTCTTTGTATTGCTCAGCTGTCATCAATTCGCCCAATTCAGCTTCGCTAGGGGATTCGATTACCACCATCCACGCATTTTCATAAGGGGATTCGTTAACAAATTCCGGGCTGTCTTCAAGCTCACTGTTTACTTCCAGTACTTTTCCGCTGATTGGAGCGTAAAGTTCAGAAACAGTTTTAACAGACTCGACACTGCCGAAAGGCTGGTCTTTTTTCAGTTCGTCACCAACTTGCGGCAATTCGACAAAAACGATATCTCCAAGTTCAGCTTGTGCAAAATCAGTAATGCCGATCCGTGCTGTCGCGCCTTCTACCTTGACCCATTCATGCTCTTTTGAATAACGAAGTTCTAGTGGTGTGCTCATCGAAAACCCTCCATATTATGTAGTTTACTCATATCTAAGTTTGACATAAACAAATCGGAAATACAAGAAATCAATTGCTCTATCTCCAGCTGGACTCAAAGTCCTGTTCTTTGAACCCGAGTGTCACTTTGTCGTAGCCGTAAGCCAGCGGACGTTTAATGAGCATGCCGTCAGAAGCCAGCAATTCCAACTGTTCTTCTTCGCTCATTTGGGGCAACTTGTCTTTCAAGCCAAGCTCGCGGTATTTCATGCCACTTGTGTTGAAAAACTTCTTCAAGTCGACTCCGCTCGCTCCATAAATTTCGCTGAGCTGCTCTTTTGAAGGCGGTGCTTCCGCAATATTGATCTCGTTGTATTCAATCCCTTGGTCGTCCAGCCATTTTTTCGCTTTTCGGCAAGTTGTGCATTTCGGATATGCGTAATAGGTAATCAAGAAAAATCCTCCTTTTTTTCCAAGCTTACCAAATCGCGGGCGCTGCGTCGATGTAAAATACTCCCTTCGCTTGTGCCTCCCGAATAACGCAAAAAGAGGATTAGGCCCCCTGCCCAATCCTCTTTTCGTTTTCAGGCTCACCGAATGAGCCTGTTGGTCCCTATTACACCACGTATTTTTCTGCTTCGACCAATTTGACTGCCGCTTCGCGTTTTTTCGCGATAACGTTGTATGGCGTCGAACGCGTTAATTTGCGCAATGCAGAAAGCATCATGCGCTGGTTGTCGCCTTCGATTGCTGCGATCAATGTTTCTTTCGCGTCTTTCTCGATCTTATCGAATGCTTCCTGGCAATAAATCTGCGTGTACAGCAATTTCTGCTGCGCTTTTACTTCGCCTGATGCCGCAATTGCTTTCTCTGTGCGGAGAACGACAGATTCCATCGCGAAGACATTGCTGACGATGTCGGCGATGTTCACGAGAATTTCCTGCTCCTGCTCCAATTTCGTGCTGTATGTCTGCGCCGCTAAGCCGATTGCCAACAAAGCGATTTTCTTCGCGTTTCGGACAAGATATTTTTCCTGCGCCAAAGCTTCTGTGCCGACTTCTTCTGGCATCATCATCAGCAATTCTTCTTGCAACTTCTGTGCGTGCTGAAGCAGCGGAAGCTCACCTTTCAATGCTTTGCGCAATAACGTACCCGGAACCAGCAAACGGTTGATTTCATTCGTTCCTTCAAAAATGCGGTTGATGCGGGAATCGCGGTAAATGCGCTCGATTTCGTATTCCTGCATAAAGCCATACCCGCCGTGAAGCTGAACGCCTTCGTCAACGATGTAATCAAGCGTTTCTGTGCCGAAGAATTTATTCAACGAACATTCAACTGCAAATTCAGCGATTGAATCGGCCACCAATTTGCCGTCAGCCTGCTGCTCATCCGTGAAATCACTCATGCGGTCTTCGAACAAACCGACTGTGCGGTAAACCGAACTTTCTACAGCATATAAGTGAGAAGCCATCGTCGCCAATTTTTCGCGAGTCAAGTTGAACGATGAAATCGGCGTCTTGAATTGCTGGCGCTGATTTGTATAAGGAATCGTGATTTCCATCGCGCGTTTTGAAGCTCCGATTGTGCCCACTCCCAATTTGTAGCGGCCAATGTTCAGGATGTTAAACGCAATGATGTGCCCGCGCCCTGCTTCGCCCAAAAGGTTTTCCACAGGCACTTGCGCGTCTTCTAAGATCAATGTGCGTGTAGATGAAGATTTGATGCCCATTTTCTTTTCTTCCGGTCCGACTGAAACGCCGGCATAAGCACGTTCAACGATGAACGCTGAGAATTTATCGCCATCAATTTTCGCATATACCACAAAGACGTCAGCAAAACCGGCATTGGTAATCCATTGCTTTTCCCCGTTCAGCACATAATGCGTGCCAGCTTCGTTCAAGCGAGCAGTTGTTTTCGCGCCCAATGCGTCTGACCCTGAACTCGGCTCAGTCAATGCATAAGCAGCGATCATTTCGCCTGTCGCCAAGCGCGGCAAATATTGCTGTTTCTGCTGATCGTTGCCGAAAAGGACGATTGGCAATGAACCGATGCCGACGTGTGCGCCGTGCGTGATTGAAAATCCGCCGGCTTTCGACATTTTTTCAGCAATCAATGCTGAAGCGATTTTATCAAGTCCAAGTCCGCCGTATTGTTCTGGAACGTCTGCTCCTAGCAGGCCAAGATCGCCAGCTGATTTCAGCAAGCGCACGGAATGTTCAAACTCGTGGTTTTCCAATTTCTCTACGACAGGCATTACTTCGGTGTTGACGTAATCCTCGGTCGTTTTGGCAATCATTTTATGTTCTTCTGTAAAATCTTCTGGTGTGAAGACACGGGAAAGGTCTGCCTCTTCGATAAGGAAACTGCCGCCTTTGATCAATGTTTTTTCTTGTTCCATTGTGAATTCCTCCTTGTTTTTATTGGTTCACTGTTAATTTCTATAGCATTTCAAAGACGCCTGCTGCGCCCATTCCACCGCCGATGCACATCGTCACTACGCCGAATTGCTTGCCTTGGCGCTTCAATTCACTCATCATGCGGATGGTCAAAATCGACCCTGTTGCGCCCAACGGATGCCCAAGGGCAATTGCTCCGCCGTTGAAATTCACTTTATCGATGTCGATGCCGAGGTTGCGGACAACAGCCAGCGATTGCGAAGCGAAAGCTTCGTTCAATTCCCAGACGTCGATGTCGCTGATTGACAAGCCGGCCAGTTTTAAGGCTTTCGGAATTGCCACGATCGGGCCGATGCCCATGACTTCAGGCGGAACCCCGCCTGTCGCGAATGAACGGAATTTAGCCAAAGGCTTAAGCCCAAGCGCTTCCGCTTTTTCCCGGTCCATTACCAATAATGCGCCTGCACCGTCAGATGTCTGCGACGAATTCCCAGCTGTCACCGAGCCGCGGGCAGAAAAGGCTGCGCGCAATTTGGCCAAGCCGCCGATGTTCGTGCCGTCGCGCACACCTTCGTCCATCTTGAACATGAACGTTTTTTCCTGGTATTTATTGTTTTCATCGACAAATCGTTTGGTCACTTCGACCGGCACGATTTCGTCATCGAATTTGCCAGCTGCAATTGCTGCACCCGCTCGCTCATGCGAACGGACGGCAAATGCGTCCTGGTCTTCTCGGCTGACGCCGTATTGGTTTGCTACTTGTTCAGCTGTATGGCCCATACTCATGTAGTACTGGGGTGCCGTTTCCGCCAATTTTGCGTTGGGGCGGATGACATTGCCCATCATTGGCACCATGCTCATCGATTCGACTCCGCCAGCGATGACCGCTTCCGCAGAGCCGACCATGATTTTCTCGGCAGCATAGGCAATCGACTGTAAACCTGACGAGCAAAAACGGTTGACTGTCACTGCCGGCGTTGTATCCGGCAAACCTGCCAATGCACCGATGTTGCGGGCGATGTTCATACCTTGCTCCGCTTCCGGCATTGCACAGCCCATGATCAAATCATCTATCGGACCGTCATAGCCTGCCCGGTTCAATGCTTCCCGCACTACCAATGCGCCGAAATCATCCGGCCGCACAGTCGCTAAAGAGCCTTTTTTCGCTTTTCCGACCGGTGTTCTTGCTCCGGCCACGATTACTGCTTCGCGCATTTCTTTTTCCTCCTTTAATATCAAGCTATTAGTTCCGGAGCGGTTTGCCTTTGACCAGCATATGCTGCATCCGTTGTTGTGTTTTCGGCTTTGACACCAGGTTCAAGAACGCTTCACGCTCCAAATCGAGCAGGTATTGCTCGTCAACTAAAGTGCCGTACGGCAATTTTCCGCCTGACAAGACATGTGCCAATTTTTTTGCGATCTTCAAATCATAATCGGAAATATAGCCTGAGATGTGCATTCCTTCTGCGCCCAGCAAAAGCGTTGCATAGCCTGGTTCGCCAGTGACTGGCACTTTTTCGCGTACTGGCGCCTGATAGCCATTTTCATATAAATTAAGCGCAGCTTGTTTCGCGTCATGGATCAAGTGATCGCTGTTGACGCTGATGCCGTCTGTAAAGTTCAAGAAGTTGGTGTCGCGCGCTTCTTCAGCGGATGTCGAGACTTTCGCCATCGCAATCGCTTCGAATACGTTGCTTGCAACGTTTTGGTAATCAAATGTCACGCCATGCGGCAAGCCTTTCAAATGCTTGATATATAGTTCTTTGTTTCCGCCGCCGCCAGGGATCAGCCCGACGCCTGCTTCCACAAGCCCCATATACGTTTCCATTGAAGCTTGGATATGCGCTGCATGCAGCGCCACTTCCGCACCGCCGCCTAGCGTCATGCCAAACGGTGCGACGACAACAGGCTTCGAGCTGTATTTGATCTTCATTAACGCGTTTTGGAATGTTTTGATCGTAAAGTCCAGTTCGAAAATATTGTCGTCCTGAGCCTCCATTAAAATCATCCCCAAGTTCGCGCCGACGCAGAAGTTCTTGCCTTGGTTGCCGATGACGAGCCCTTTATGGTTTTTCTCAACTTCATCGACTGCGTAATTGATCATCTGCATGATATCCAAGCCGATTGCGTTTGAGCGTGAGTGGAACTCAAGCAGCAGAATGCCGTCACCGAGGTCAATCAAGCTAGCGCCCGAATTCGACTTCAAGACGCCGTGCTTTTTCTTAAAGCGCTTCAAGTCGATCACTTTGCTGTTGACCGGCACTGCCGTGTAATCTGTGCCATTGAAGAAATAAAGGTCGCCTTTTTCTTCTTTATAGAAGCTTTCATTGCCGCTATTAAGCAAGCTTTGTGCGAACGCTGGAATCACATGTCCTTCATCTGCCATCTTAGCGGCCGATTCGCGCACACCGATTGCGTCCCATATTTCAAACGGCCCTTGTTCCCAGCCGAAGCCCCATTTCATGGCGTTGTCGATGGCAACGATGTCATCAGCGATTTCACCATGCAATTGAGCGGAATAGCGCAATGTCGGAGCCAGCAAGTTCCACAGCAATTCGCCTGTGCGGTCGTTTGCGTAAACAAGCATTTTTACTTTTGCGTTCAAGCCTTTTTGCTGCTTCGCCATTTCCTGTGAAGGCGTTTTTAAATTTCCGGCTGACCGGTATTGCAAGGTTTCCGGATCAAGCTCCAGGATTTCTTTATCTTTCTTCAAGAAGAAGCCTTGCCCCGATTTTGCGCCGAGCCAGCCGTTCTCCACCATTTTCTTCATAAAAGCAGGTGCTTCGAATACTTGCTGCTCTTCACCGGTCGTTTGGTCGTAGACATTTTTCGCAACGTGCATGAATGTATCGAGCCCGACAACGTCCAAAGTACGGAATGTCGCTGATTTCGGACGGCCGATCAATGGCCCAGTCACTGAATCCACTTCGCCGATTGAATAGCCGCGGTTCTGCATTTCGCGCACCGCTACCAGTAAACCGTATGTGCCAATGCGGTTGGCGATGAAGTTTGGCGTATCTTTTGCTTCGACAACGCCTTTGCCTAAACGGTCTTCACCGAAATCTTTCATAAATTGGAGCACTTCCGGAGATGTCATTTGGGCCGGAATCACTTCAAGCAACTTCAAATAGCGCGGCGGGTTGAAAAAATGCGTGCCGAGGAAATGCTTAGCAAAGTCTTCCGTGCGCCCTTCCGCCATCGCGTTGATGCTGATGCCGGATGTATTGGACGAGATAATCGTGCCGGGTTTCCTTACTGCATCTAATTTTTCGTACAATGATTTTTTGACATCCAGGTTTTCGACAATGACTTCAATGATCCAGTCCACGTCTTTCAGTTTATCCAAATCATCTTCCAAGTTTCCTGGTGTGATTAGCTGAAGGTTCTTTTTCGCTGCCAAAGGCGCCGGTTTTTGTTTCAGCAATTTCTGCACTGCTGTAGCAGCAATGCGGCTGCGCACTTGGCGATTTTCCAAAGTTAAGCCTTTTGCTTGCTCTTCTGTTGATAATTCACGCGGAACAATATCCAGCAATAAAACCGGAATTCCGATATTTGCAAGGTGTGCCGCTATGCCCGATCCCATGACGCCGGAACCGATGACGGCCGCTTTTTTAATTTGGTATGCCACTCGAAAACCCTCCCAGTATTTTTTGAATGAATCCTCATTCATTTTTTAAGTAAAAAAAATAGAACGTTCTCTATGTCCTTAGTTTAAAGTATTTTTTCTATTTTCGCAATATTTAATCGTTAGAAATTTCCTGGACCTTGAGATTAATTTCTTTTCGAAAGACAATCTGCAAGGTACACTGATTAAAGATTAATTAGGAGGAGATTTTATGAAACCCATTACAACGAACGAGCAATTCAACGAAATCATCGGCGGCACGGAGCCGGTCATCGTCAAATTCCAAGCTGGCTGGTGTCCTGACTGCACGCGCATGGATATGTTCATCGACCCGATCATCGAGGAATTCAATCAATATCAATGGTTTGATGTAAACCGCGACGAGCTTCCGGAGCTTGCTGACAAATACGACGTCATGGGTATCCCGAGCTTGCTGATTTTCAAAAACGGTGAAAAAACAGCCCACCTTCACAGTGCGAATGCCAAATCCCCTGAATCCGTGACAGATTTTTTGTCCAGCCAGGAAAAATAAAAGTCTACTAAAGTGATTACGGAATTCGCTATTCCGGGCTGTCGAGAAATTCTCGTCAGCCCTTTTCATTTCGCTCCTAAGCCCTTCTAAGTCTCGAAGCTAGTGCAACGATATAGAAACAAAGACAAGAGCATATGTTTAGCGGGTCTGTTTTGCAGAGTATCAGTAAGCTGAAACCTTGTCTTCTGAAACCTGGTTTCCTGCGTTACGTATAGTGCATCATTTGGCTGTATTTAGGATATAATAGAAGCAAACATATACATTGAGGTGTCTCATGGAACAAACTAAAGAAATACAAGAATTGAAAAAACTAGTTGCGCATTACGAAAAAGTCATACACAATATGTCCGCGCCGATCATCCCGTCGATTTTGTCAAACACCATTTTGGTGCCAATTGCCGGCTTCATCTTCCGTGGCCGCTTTGAAACGATCCGCTCAAAAGTGCTCGAATATGCTGAGAAACACCGCGAAACCGAACGTGTGATTTTTGATTTTACCGGTGTCCGCATGGAAGACGTAGAGTCGTTTGACTACAATGAGCTGGCGAACGAATTGACGCATTTGAACAGTGCCTTAAAGTTGATGGGCCTTCGCCCAATTTACGTCGGCTTCAATCCACGCTTCGTGCGGGAAATTGTCCACGCTGGCATTCAAGTGGAACTTGAAGTCTACACGACATTCCGGGCTGCTTTGAAAAACTTGTTGACTGAAACGGAACGAAGCCTCTCTTCCCTATAAAGAGAGCTTACATTACTCCCGGCTGGAGGCTGTGCTGATGAAAATTCTCATCCCTTTTAACGGCATGTCGCAATATGACCCGGAAATTGATGCGAAATGGCAAGGTTCTGCGTGCGGGCCTGTCACAGCGGCAGCCATTCTCCGCCATCATGAAAAAAAAGACTGGAACGCCGGTGAGCTATACGGCGCGCTTGGCACGACACGCATCGGCCTGTTCACATGGCGCCTCGTCCGGAAGTTTAACAAACTGACCGCCGGCCGCTATCGCATTGAAAAGATCCATTCGGTTGAAGAAGCGAAAAAAGAACTAGCGGCTGGGCGGCCTCTCGCGATGAAGTTTGACCGCTGGTTTTCGTTTAACTGGTTTTCAAAACCGCTTTTCAATTACCATTGGGTTCCGCTGATCGGCTTCGAGGAGCGGGAAAATGATTTGATCTTGTATTTCCACGACAACGGAAAAAGAAACCGCCCCAGCAGATTGCAGGCGGTTTCTTATGAAAAGAACCGGAAGTTTTTGACGTTCGTCAAAATCGTTCCTATTCAAATGGATTGACTGGCAGCACGCTTTTCTCCAATTGCCGCGCCAGCAATTTCAGTTCCTGGCCGTCGAAGAGCTGAACGTGATCGTTTGTGTAATTCGGTACCGTAATTTCATCCAGCGACACATCGAGCGGAATATCGCATTTAATGACCGCCAATTCCTTAGATAGCAGCAGCATATCCTTATGCTCTTCTATCTTTTTCTTTTGGGCTGGTTTTAATTCATCCAAGGCATCCAGTACGCCGTCAACAGATTCGTACTTCTGGATTAACTGCAGCGCAGTTTTCGGTCCGATGCCTTTAACGCCAGGATAGCCGTCGCTGGCATCTCCCATGAACGCTTTGACGTCGGCGAATTGGCCTGGCTCAATGCCATACTCTTCTTTGAACCGGCTTTCTGTGTAGACATCATAGACATGGAAACCTTTTTTCATGAAAGCAATCTCCACTGAAGGGTTCAGTAATTGCAGCATGTCCTTGTCCCCTGTGATAATGGTGAACTGCGCTTGGCCTTCCCATTGCTTCGTGAACGAGCCGATAAAATCATCCGCTTCGATTCCTTTTTCGCCGTAATTCATCCAGCCAAGCTCCTCGGAGACTTTCTTCGCTAAATCGAATTGGTGCAGCATATCATCCGGCGGCGCCGGGCGGTTCGATTTATACCCCTCGAACATATCTGTGCGGAACGTATGAGCGCCCATGTCCCAGCACACGGCCATATGGGTCGGCTTCATCATCGTTTTCGCTGCCAGTACATGGCGGGCAAAGCCTTGCACTGCATTCGTTGCAAGCCCTTCTGACGTTCGGAAATACTGCCCGACCGCAGATGTTGCAAAAAAAGAGCGGAACAACAGCGCCATGCCGTCAACTAATAAAACATGCGGTTTTTCATTCACAAGATTTCCTCCATTCGTTAAAAACACTTTCTCTATTATACACGCTTAAAAAGCAAAAAACCGCCGAAGCGGCGGTTTTCGTTTTAGCGTTTTCTTTTTGTTGCTTTGTAATCCAGTGTAACTGCTTTGTAGAATGATACCATCATCATCAGCATGATGAACGAGAACGGGAATGCGGCGATGATCAGCGCAGTCTGCAGGGCATCCAAGCCGCCTGCAGAAAGAAGGATCACAGCGATCAGCGACTGGGCGATTCCCCAAATCAATTTGATCGAATTGGCCGGATTCAACGAACCGTTCGTGGACTGCATCCCTAAGACGAATGTCGCAGAGTCTGCAGAAGTGATGAAGAATGTCGTAATCAGCATGACGGCAATGATCGACAAGATAATGCCCATCGGCAGTTCATTGAATACCCCAAAGAGCACTTCAGATGTCAGCAAGCCCGTCAAATCGACGCCGCTATTTTGTACATCCATAGCGGTAGAGCCGAAAGCCGCGAACCAGATGAAACTGATTATAGTCGGGATCAATAAAACCCCAACGAGAAATTGTCGAATTGTCCGCCCTCTTGAAATGCGGGCGATGAAAATCCCTACGAATGGCGACCATGATATCCACCATGCCCAGTAAAAGATGGTCCAGCCATCAATCCACGCGCGGTTCTCGCCATCAACCGGTGCTGCGCGGAAACTCATACCCATCAGATTCTGGAAGTATGCTCCAAAGGAATCTGTGAACGTATTTAAAATCAATAAAGTCGGTCCAAGAATAATGACCAAAGCAAGCAAGACAATGGCCAGCACCATATTGGTGTTGGACAAGTACTTAATTCCTTTGCTTAATCCGCTCCATGCAGAAATTAAGAACAATACCGTGATAACGGCAATGATGATTAGCTGCACGGTAAAGTTGTTACTTGGGATTCCGTCGATCAAGAAGGACAAACCTTCATTGATCTGCACGGTCCCGAATCCAAGCGTAGTAGCTACGCCGACCGCTGTTGCAAATACAGCAATAACGTCGACTGCAACACCAAGTGGCCCGTTCATTTTATTGCCGAAAATCGGTTTTAACGTCGCGGAGATTAATCCGGGTTCGCCTTTTCGGAACTGGGAATACGCTAGCGACAATGCAACAACTGCGTAAATTGCCCAAGCGTGAATGCCCCAATGGAAAAAGGTGAAACGCATGGATTCCCGGAACGCTTCTATCGATCCAGGCTCTGCGGTAGCGGGGTCAATCGCGAAATGGGACAGCGGTTCAGCCGCTCCCCAGAAGACGAGCCCAATTCCCATGCCTGCTGAAAAGAGCATTGCAATCCATGAACCAAACGAAAATTCTGGTTTGTCGGTGTCTTTCCCCAATCGAATCTGGCCCATTGGGCTGACTAAGAAGAACAGACAGAACAATACCATTAGCGAAACAATTAATAAATAATACCAGCCGAACGAAGTTGTCAGGAATCCTTCTATATTCCCGGTAACTTCTGCAAAACTTCCTGGTGCTATCGCGCCGTAGGCAACTGCCAGAATGACAAGACCCAACGCTATCCAGAATACATTTGTTACTTTCTTCATATAGTACACCTCCTGATTTTTATCACAATTGTTCATATTACGGAACATCAAAGCTATTGTCAAACCGTCTATACCTTAAAATTGCGGATGGCGCCGCTTACATGCACCGCTATCCGCATAAGCAAGCGGCTTAAAAAAATCGTCCCTTTTTTGTAAATGGAAGCTGTGGAAGCACCATAACAATAAGGACGATTTAATATGCGGCTAAAAGACGGGCCGGGAAGCTGTTCGATCAGTCTTCGATTCCCAACGTTTGTTTAAAGCTTTTCAAATACGGTATTTCAGACGGACTTCCCATCTCATATGAGCTCATCGCACGGTGCCAATGAGGATAAAGAGGTGCAGGCCGCGCCGTTTTTTCGATGAGATCATGCTCTTCCTGGCTCAGCTTGATATCAAACGATGCAATATTTTCTTTCAATTGCTCTTCGTTGCGTGCTGCGATAACAATCGGACCGACGTTCGGACGGTCACGCACCCATGCGTAGGCGATCTGCGGCACAGAGGCATTGTGGTTAGCCGCCACTGCTTCAAGCGCATCAATCACATCAAAGAGGCGCTCCTGATCCTGAATCCAAGGCTCCGGCCAGCCGGCGCCTTGGCGCGTATTCTCCGGTGCCTGTTTGCCGCGTCCGATTTTGCCATTCAGCAAGCCTTCGCCGAGCGGACTCCAAATCATCGAGCCCACACCAAGCTCACTTCCTGCCGGCAGCAATTCGTATTCCGCTTCGCGCGCTTCCGGTGTGTAATAGATTTGCTGTGTAATCGGCGGAATAAAGCCATCCCGTTCAGCGAGGGAAACCGTTCTTGCCATCGCCCATCCGCTGTAATTCGAAACGCCCCAATGGCGTATTTTGCCCGACTTCACCAGGCTCGTCATCGTTTCCACAGTTTCTTCAATCGGCGTGCGGCCGTCCCATAAATGCACAAAATACACATCGAGGTAATCCGTTCCAAGCCGCTCCAGCGATTGGTCGATGGACGTCAGGATATTATGGCGCGAAGCTCCGCGCGCATTCGGGTTGTCGCCAAGATGAAATCCTGTTTTCGACGTCAACAGCACGTCGTCGCGGCGCCCCTGTATCGCTGATCCCAGAACGCGCTCTGCATCGCCTTTTGAATAAAGATTCGCCGTGTCGAACATATTGATGCCCGCTTCAAGCGAGAGGTCCACCATGCGGCGCGCTTGATCATCTTTGATGTCGCCGGCTGCTTCAAAGCCGTTTGTCCCGCTGAACGGAACCGTTCCAAGTATATACTTCGGCACTCGCAAGCCTGATTTCCCTAAATTGATATATTCCATAATAGCCTCCTTCAAACGGATACATGCTTTTAAATGATCTATACAACTAGTAATTTACCCGCCAATCCTGCACGTAAAACGGCTTGACTGCTATTATTGAAACAATCATCGAACCTTAACTTTGCTTATTAAGCTTTTCACGGAAACTGTTCAATTCGTTGATCATCCTTACCCGCAAATGCTGCGGGCTGATTTCTTCTATTAAAGAACCGAACGACAGCAAGTAACTGACCAGCCAAGGTCCGTCCGGCAACTGAGCTTGAATTGAAAATGAACCATCTTCGTTTCTCTTAATTTCCGGTTCATCGAATTCATCGAATACGCGAAAAGCACCGCGGGAGGCAATCCGCAGCGTAACCCCTATCGACGAATGCGAAGCAGCCCCTTCCGCATTGCCGATGCCATCTGTCACAGACTGCAGCATGAACGTGTTTTCGGTGACATTGGCTCTTAGGATGCGGCTGATTTTGAAAACGCGGAAATCGTTCCTTTCGACGCAAAATCCCAACAAATACCAGGAACTTTGTTTGAAAATCAATTGATAAGGCTCGACGCGCCGATCGGTTTTTTCACCTTTTGAACTGACGTAGGAAAACTGGAGTTCCTTTTGTTGGATGATCGAGTCCCGCAATAAGTGAAAAAGGCGTTTCTTTTCAGTCCCGCTGCCCCAGGGAGAAAAGTCGATGTCCAACCAGTTTGCCGTCCCCCGGTTGAAAAGGCGTGCAGCTTTGTCCAATATTTTTTCCGAATCGGGAAAATCCATCGCCGCTAACGCCTCTAATCCCGTTAGGATATCCGTTTGCTCAGCGTTCGTTAAAAAGGCCGAGTCCAGCACATAGCCTTCCAAGAGAGAAATCCCTCCACCTTTTCCTTTGCTGGCGTAGATGGGAATTCCGGCCCCGCTCAATCTATCGACGTCGCGGTATATGGTGCGTGTTGATACCTCGAAATGCTCGGCTAATTCTTTCGCTGTGACTCTTTTTCGCTCCAATAAAAGATAAATGATCTCAAAATGCCGATTGACGGTCATAGCGAAGCCTCCTGAAGTATCATCCCTTTAGTTGTTGTTCTTTGTTCTGCAAAAACTGTTCCAGCGCTTGGCTGCTGTCCATTCCCATGCGCTCGGCCAAGACGGTCAACCACCACATCGATTCCCCGATTTTATGAAATAATTCAGGACTGGGGTCGCGGCCCGTTGGCCATCTTTCCTGCTGCGCCATTGCCAGACGCCCAATTAAAGCAGCATCGGTTAAAAATGCCAATGCATCTTCCTCTACCGACCATTCACTGCCGTGATGTTTTCTTTCAAGTCCATGATAAGCTTCTCTGATTGCCATCGAGCGGCTTGCTGCTTGTGTAAAGTCCATTTTAATCCTCCTCGTTTATAAATTGCTCGTATGAAAACGGCAAGTTCGTATATGGTCATCCACCATGCCGATCGCTTGCATAAAAGAATAGGCAGTGACCGGTCCGATGAATTTAAAACCCCGCTTTTTCAATGCTTTGCTGATTTCCACAGATAAAGGCGATTGCGCCGGGATTTGCTCATCGCTTTCCCAATTGTTGATGATCGGCTTGTGTTCTGTAAACTGCCAAAGAAAGTCAGCGAATCCATCAAATTCTTGCTGGATTTTCAATATGGCTTGCGCATTGCTGCGAACGGATTGCAATTTCGCCAAATGTTTGATGACGCCGTAATTGTCTTTGATATGGACCAGTTCCTCATCAGTCAGCTTGGCACAGTATTCAATATCAAAATCATGGAAGCCCTGCTTGTACCCTTCGCGTTTTGCGAGAACGATGCTCCACGACAATCCCGCTTGCGCCCCTTCTAATGACAGCATTTCAAAAATATAGCGATTATCATAGCTCGGCCTGCACCATTCTTTATCATGGTAGGCTTGCATCATTTCACTGCCTTGCGGCCATTTGCATTGATTTTCCACTTTCTGCACCTCTTTCGTCTTCATGAATTAACTGTACCATTCTAAATAAGACAACTGCATGTCATATTTAAACGGTGAATTTTTTCAGAGCTAAATTGTATGATTTCGAGTGAAAACAAGACTTTCATATATAAATCTTCTCTTTAAAGAAAAAAATGATATTCCTGAACTCCGTCAAAAATCGTTTTGTGCAGCCAATAATTCCAAAAGCGATTTGGTGATACGGTCAAAATTTGCCACAGCATTGATGTCGATCCAAGCAGCGTCGACAATATCTTCGTTCATTTCATTCTCTATATCAAGTGTTAATGTCTCGCCGGTAATTTCTGCAAGAAACGTATATTCTTGAAGAGTTTTCTAGAATAGCCTTTTTATCTCGATATCATAATCTCTTGCCCTTTTATCAATAAACCTTGTGCAATCATTTTACTTCTTCCATTTCTGCCTCTTTCCAAAGATAAGCGCTGCTAGTCTCTTGTTTCACGCAAACTATAAATAACAGAATGGCGACTGCCAGCATGGCGAATACTGCACCGATCACAACGGGCTGTACGGAAATCACTTGCGCCGCCACACCTACAATTCCAGTAGCGATAATGATCAAAAAGGCTTCTGCTAAACTATAAATGCTGACGATCCTGCCCATTTCTTCGACAGGTATATTGTTCTGTGTAAACGTATGGAATCCGGTATTGGCAAAAGCCAGAGCAAATGCCAGGATGAAAAAACCGGTAGCTGCAACAGCGTATGAATTTGAATAGGCATAAACCAGATAACCCGCTGCCACCATCAAAGAACCGAAACCGATTTGCAAATAGGTCTTCAGCTTTTCAGCTAATAGTGCATTGACCACCGAACCCGCAATAATGCCGCCGCCCGCTATGCTGACCAAAAAGCCATATTCGCTGTCTGTCAGGAAAAGCACCGCTTTTGCAAATGAAGCTTCTTGCGAGTCGATGGCCGTCGCCATGACGACCATAAAGCTGAAAAGCATGAATACACGCATGGTTCGGCTTGATGTGCGGCTGAACTTCAGCACAATGCGCCAGTCTTCCCGGATTATAGACCATGACCCCTTGCCGCTAGCACGAGCAAGCGCAGCACCCTTCTCCAAATTCGGCATCCTGGTTAAAACGAACGCCGATAACAGCAACGCTCCTGCATTGATGTAAATCGCTGCAGTCGGCGTGCCAATCATAAACAGGATTCCTGCAATAGCTGGCCCGATCAAGAATGCGCCGGAATCGATCAAACTGCGCAGTGAATTGAAGCGCTGCCGCTTTTCCGCTGGGATTAATTTTGTAATATAGGCCATCGATGCGGGTTCAAACATCGCTCCCGCCATATTGATAACAAGAACGAGTGCATAAATCGCCCAGATTGAAGAAAAAAAAGGCAGCGTGGCAATCAGCAATGATCTGACAACATCAAGCGTGATCAGCATGTCCCGCTTGTTCATCCGATCAATGACACTGCCCGCCCACGTATTCGTCAATAGCGTCGCCAATGGTTTGACCATATAAAGTCCAGCAACTGCGAGCGGTGACTGTGTCATATCCAACACGATCAAATTCAATGCAATGAGGTAAACCCAAGCCCCAAAGTTTGATGTGCCAATACCGAATAACAGAAAGGCCGGGTATTTCCATGCTTCTAGTCTTCTTCTAAACGTCATCTCGAATTCCTCCCACCACAGATGTTAAAAAAAGATCCCGTCCCCAAGGCAAATAGCCTTGGAGACGGGATCTAACCGTGGTGCCACCCCTATTTGCGAATACGTCACCATATTCGCCTCATTCAGTACTGCTTAAAATCTGCGAATACCTTAGCCCGGTAACGGGAGCACCCGCCATAATATCCCCCACGTTGATCACAGGTTCCACCATGGTGCTCAGAGATTTGTTTCAACCACCCGCTCCTGCCCTTTCCCACCAAACCGGGCTCTCTAAAAGAAGTTCAAATCGCCTACTCTTCTCTTCTACGCTTTTCGCTAACTTAATTTAAATAAGATTATCAGTTATTTTAGGAATTGTAAATACTGGAAATCAACAAACTGCATTTTCATAAAAATTTTCATTCGCAGGCATTCAATTCTTCCCATTCTTCTCTTAAAATTCCCATCTTAATCGCATCAAAATACTCTCCTTTGACAGTCCGGGCTTTTCTTATTCGCGCCTCTAAAGTCATTCCGAGCCGTTCAGCAACTTTCATCATTCTTTCGTTGCCCGACCACGTCGACATGCCGAGCCTATGCAAATCTGTGGCTGCAAACAGAAAATCTATCCATAACTTATAGGCTTCTGTTCCGTAGCCGCCGTTCCAATAAGCTTTGTCGTAAATGACTATACCGGTTTCGAGCCAGTTTGTATTCATGTCGATCCAATAGGCGCCAACGTAGCCAATTGCGTTTCCTTCAGCCATTATGACCATCGAAGCTGGCACGCCTACGGAAATTTCTTCTTCCATCCAGTTTTCACGATGCTCTTCCTTCGTCATCAGCTTTTCAGGAATATACGGCCCGTTCCATTTTTTCGCTTCTTGTTCTTTTTCTTCAAAGCGCCAGAAATACAAGACACCCATGTTTTCTGGCGTGTTTTCTGTCAGCTCAATTTTTCTGCCGATGATTCTTTGCATGCAATGGATCATCCTTTCTGGAATTAAGATTTAGAATGAATAGCAGGGTTCCTATTTTTAAGTCTGCCTGATAAATGATTGTATAAAGCAATAAATTCTGGAACAATTGATTGCAAAGAGGTGGTTAACAATGAGAAGCGAAGAAGAAATGCTGTCATTGATTTTAGCGAAGGCAGCCGACAGTGAAAATATTCGAATGGTGGAACTGAATGGCTCACGCGTTCATCTTCACAATGTCAAAGATCCTTTCCAAGACTACGACATCGTTTATCATGTTGAAGACATGCAGCCCTATTTAGCAGATCATTCGTGGGTGGATTCCTTCGGGGAGAGAATTATGATGCAGATGCCTGATCGAATGGCTGTACCGCCTGCCGGAGAAAAAAGGGAAAGCTTTTCTTATTTAATGCTTTTTACAGACGGCAACCGAATTGACCTGACCTTGACGCCAATCACATTTACAAAAGAATCTTTGGCGAAGGAAGAACCCCGGAAGATTTTATTGGACAAAGACGATCGGCTCTGCACGATGTTGATCAATAACGAAAATCCGTTCCGTATTATGGAACCCGGACAGAAAGAGTTTACAGATTGCGCTAATGAGTTTTGGTGGGTCAGTACATATATTGCCAAAGCTTTATGGCGGCAAGAGCTTCCGCTCGCTAAGAATATGATGGATGGACCGGTGCGGGATATGCTGATGACGATGCTGAACTGGCAGATTGGCATTAATACCAGCTTTACTGCCATTCCTGGAAAAGGCGGGAAAAACGTCGAAAAGTATGTGAATAAGGAATTGTGGCAAAAACTGCTCCTCACTTATCCGGATGGGAGCTATCCAAATATGTGGGCAGGATTGTTCGCTATGTGTACTCTTTTCAAAGATCTTGCTATGGATGTAGCCAATAATCTGAATTTGGATTTGCCTGAGTTCGGCAAGGATGTCCTTCCTTATTTAAAGCATATTGAAAAGCTGCCTAGGGATAGTGAAACGATTTATCCTAAATGAATGCTCCTTTAAGGAATATCGTTAATCTTGCTCATTGGCCGCATAAGAAAGAAGCTGGTCTATTGCAATTACTGGCTATTGTATTTTCCTTCTCTGATTGCTTTTCGATATTTGCCATCTTTTTCTTTAACTGCAATCGCCTCGTCCGTACTAATTCCTGTTATTGAATAATACTCAGTCCCTTTTTCATATTCATTGGAGAAGTTTCCGGAATAAGTTCCTTCTTTATCGGAATAAACCGTCACTTCTCCAATCTCTTTATCTACTTCTTGCACAAATTCATCACTTATTTGATAAATATAACCATCCCATACGACAAATGAATAAGCCCATGACGCTTGTGAATTCCCCAAAGAACATGCTGACAAAGTGGATAAAATACAGAAAAAGGACATAAGTACAGCTAATCGTATTCTTTTCAATAAATTCCCTCCTTGAGATCAAAATTTGAAATCAGGTTGTTTCAAAGTAAAGTGTTAAAAATAATAGCGAATAAACAGCTCCGCCAAGTTAAAAATAGATCTGGACATTTTCTCCTCTGTTATTCCACATCATTTAGCAATTCTTCAACATTCCTTTTTAAATAATCCCGTAACTTTATTAAGTCAGTTGCGGCAAAGAAAACCTCAGACCTTTTATTTCCATAAGCTTCGGCTGCTTTTTGAACAATCGACTGAAACTCCACAGGAAGATTTAATGCTCCCCATTCGCCCGCTTCTTTCTTCGACGAAATCTCGCCTTCTTTTAAAAACCAATACACCCTTATCAAATTTAAAATACAATAAACCGGATCCGCATGGATCTTTTCTAAACACTCTTCATAATCCGCAATAATGGAAGAAACATAATCATATATCGGGATCGGCGGAAAAGTTTCGTGGATCGGCTTGCCACTTAAACAGATACCGCATTTGTTTAAAATGGTCAGATGCGCAGCCAAATCGCTGTCGAGCTTTATATCATCATTCAAGTAAATTGATGTTCCTTTTTCCAATTCCTCCACGTAGCGCTCCCGCCAAAACTCACTGAAATGAAAATCATACGGTGTCGGATGCTGCCAATTCCGCAATTGGGACACGTTCAAAAAACTGATTTCAATCGGAAAAGGCTTTTTTGAATAGCTTAAAAAGAGCTTTACCAACTCTCTTTGTGTTTTAATTGCCAGCGGCTGCTCCGTGGCGATGATTAAATCGATATCGCTCTTGCTTGGATTGAAACCTCCCATTGCAAGTGAACCATGCAAATAAACCCCGATGATCCCTTCACCTACCAGGCTTGTGGCCTTCGCAATAACTTCTGATATAAATACTCCCAACTCCGCTGAACAGGTGATATTTTCGAAATTCAAATCGAAGCTCCTTTCTATTAATTACAGCTCCAACGATTATGTCATGCCTTTTTCTATTGACGGAATCTTTTGAAAACTCTTCCTCATATTAACGTATTAAATAACGGAAGGATATTAACATTTATTTCAAAAAATACAAAATGGAGGTATGCATGAAAAAACTATTGATCGTCCTCATTACGATTGCTGCATTAGCATTGGGCAACTGGGCAGCTGCTTATTTGCTCCAACTCGCTTTCCTGGATGTGGCTATTCCATTCGCGGGCTTAGCTTTAGCAGTCATCTATTTTTTCAAATCCAAAGGCGGCATGGCGAGCCGCCACTTGGATATGTCGATTCAAGGGCAAACGGGCATTCGAATGGAACAGCAAGCTGCGGTGTCAGAAAGATCCTATATTTTCATCGGTTCTATCGTGTATCTGTTGTTTGCGGTAGGATTCACCTTTTATATTTACCGGGAATATTTCCTTAATTAATGAAGTGAAATTGTGCAGCTATTAAAAGGACAGTTAGAATCGCTCAAGCAAGAGCTTCTCTCTGTCCTTTTGGTTTGCCGCGATTCTTATCCGTTTTCATTAAATTTTCTTTGGGATAGTTGGAATAGAATCTTGGGGATTTTTAGGTATAACAGCAAATTTAAAGACGAACATCAGCAGCACAAAAAGAAAACCGGCAAGGCTGACTATATTCCCTGCAGACTGGGTTTGAGGCAGTGCTCCCGTGTAAACCAAAGCATTTAACACGAGAATGATGACAAACCCTGCAAATGCAAAACTAAAAAGATGGTTTCCTATGAGCAGCCTTTTATTAAATGAACTGCTTGGTGAAACTGTTTTGTGCAGCAGAAAAGACTGTTGAAGTTGTTTTGCCAAACCGTACATAAAAATAAGAATAAATAATATAGGGAATACGTTTTCAAACCATGCCATCTTAACACCTCCAATTGAGCTGAAAATTTATCCCTTCAAAGGGTTGCCAGGAAAAAAGGACAGCAGCACGTCTCGGTCTTCTGGATAATCATGTTCTAAACCTGACATCTCCATATCAGTCTTCCAGGCAATTTCTTCAATGGCATCGTCTGGATCGTGGTATAAAATTTCTCCGCCAGTGACTTCGCCTAAAAAATAATAGAGCGCCACATTATAGTTTTTGATAATTGTCTTTTTAACATGAAGCGGCTTTTTGATTTTAATGTGGAATCCTGTTTCTTCCCAAACTTCTCTTATGCACGCTTGCTCTGGAGATTCACCGTCTTCAATGCCGCCTGAAGGTATGCTCCAACCCTTGGACTCTTTTTCTTTGATCATCAACATCTTATCCTCTGCCATTATAATAGCGGCAGCACCGTTCCAACTCTTCCTTTCTCCGTCCATTCGCGTTTCCCCTCTCACAAGCAATTTGCATATGGACTGTTAGATCTCTATGTATTCTAGTATTTTCAAATCCATTTCATCGAAGCAGCCGATTTCCTCAACCCCATCCCATAATTTGATTTGGGAAGTTTCATCATTGGCGACAAACGGCTGCAATTGTTCAATTACCGCGTTATAGACGGGATTGAATTTAATCTTCCCATTCGAAACCTGTTTTAATTTCAAAAAACCGACGAACTCCAGACCTTCAACAACCTGCCCGCTTTCTTCCAATAGTTCCCGGACTGCGCATTGTTTTGCTGTTTCGGTTCCTTCTCTTTTGCCAGCCGGCAATTCCCATTGTTGCCGCCATTTGTTATAAACCATGAGAACTCGCCCAGCACATTTGATCACCGCAAAAGACCCTGCAACCGGTAAGTAGAGCTGGATATCCTCCTCTATTGTGAAAATAAAATCGAGAAATTGAAATCCATGATTTTTGGTGTGATTCATTCAATCTTGCCCTTTATGAGCATCTCCTCATCGATCCAAATGAGCTTTTCATTAGCACTTCTTTTCTATAACTTGAATTCATTTTTTATGAAAAACGCCGCTTCTTTTGCAGTCATATTCGTATTGTTGATGCGCAGATAGTTTTTCGCTTTAATTTCACCTTCAGCAGAATTCAATCTCCCGTTTTCCAGGCTGCTCAGCAAATGCTGCTCTGACTGGCCGACATTCCGCTTCGTCGGCTTGTGTTCCAGCCGATGCGGTGTCTTATTTCGCGCCAGCCGCTCCTCAACATCGGCTTCCAATTCCACGAAATAGATTTGCACACCTTGCGATTGGAAAATATCGCATATGTTTTCAATCTCATCCCAATCCTCTTTTTGATCGAAATACCAAACTTTCGTAAAAATCATTCCGTACTGATTGCTTTTGGCGAAAGACTGGAATATTTCGCGGCGAAAAGAAGTTGTCAGGCTCCACATCTCTGGAGTGAAGGCAAACAGCGGCTCCAACAAATCGATGGTCATGTGGTTATGAAAGAGTTTTAAGCCCGTCATGGCCGCTAGCTCTTGGCCAACCGTCATTTTTCCCACCGCTTGCGGACCGAATATGAATAAGAACTTTTCCAAAGCGCTGCCCTCCAATCAGATTAGGTAGTTATCTTTTGAGAAACATCAATTTTCTTCTCAAAGATGACTCCCGCTCTCTTTAAATTCCATTAACCAACTAGATCCGCTTTTTATCTTTTTCACTTTAATAAATCCGCATTTTTCGTAACATCTAATCGCTCGTGAATTGGATACCTCTGGATCTAAAACAACAATATCTGCATCTGTATTTCGATACACGTATTCCAAGAATTTCTGGATCATGATTGTACCTATTCCTTGGTTAAAATATGTTGGATCTCCTATAAATTGATCAATGCCAAAGACGTTCAAGTTTGCTGGATAACCGAATTCTTTTTGTTCTTCTCCATTTAATTTATAACGCTGCATAAAACCTATTGGTATTTGGTTGAATTCTACGATGTAAGGAGAAACCGGAACTTCTCCTTTAATTCTCGGTTCATACTTCTGCTTTATTTGCTCTACCGTATACGGAGAATCAACATCACCATAGAACTCCAGAACTTCTTTTGTGCTTAGCCACTCAGACATAACAGCATAATCATTTTGCGTCATTTTTCTAATGGATATAACCAAATTGCTCGCTATGGCAACTTCACTCCTTTTTCCATTTGTCCCCCCATTCAACATGTTATAAATTGCTCTTAGCAGGAGACGTTTTAATGACGCCACCTAACTTCTCAGCATATATCTCCCAGCGATCCCACAGGGGCGGCACAACCTCTCCCAAACCATTCATTTCCTCAAGCTCGTTGAAAGTCACCAATTTAGCATCGCAAACTTCGCCAACCTGCAAATTCAAGTCGCTGATTTCAATGTTTTCTTTGCTTTTCCATACATAGCTGTCCAGGAAATAATTCTTCCGCTTCATCTCACCAATAAAGTAAAGATCTTCTTCTTTAACGGACAATCCTGTTTCTTCATGAAGCTCTCGGATTGCGCCTTCCAAACTGGTCTCACCGGCATTAACGGAACCGCCCGTGCTCTCCCACAATAACGGATAAGTTTTTGCTGCGTCCCTTTGCGTCACGAGAATTTTGCCGTCACAGTTAATGGTCAGAACTTCCACGACAATGTGGTATTCCTCAGGCAAGATTTCCTCGCCTCTCGTATGCAGTTTCCCGATTGGGTTCCGGGAGCCGTCTACCAAATCCCAAACTTCCATTTACATAACCCCCTTTTATGCCTTCTATGGCTCAAGAACCAATTTCATTTTCACGAATTTATAATGGCCGCCGTTGGTTTTTTGCAGAAAAACTTCATCCGGCTGAAAGCCTGCTTTTTTATAAACCGCAATAGCTCGTTCATTGAACGCAGCCACTGCCAGCGTAAACTTTTCAGGCTGGTAACGAGCAATCGCGAAATCCAACCCTGCTTTAAAAAATGGCAGACCGTGGCCTTTCCCTGTGAAACCGGGTTTCATGCCGAGTCCGATATCTATAATTCCGGCAGAGGTTTCTTTGAAGCAATAAAACCCGATCAATTTATGACGTTCTGTAACAGCAAAATAGGAATCCATTCGCTCTAAGGGATTCAAAAACTCATAAAGATCGTCTTCATCCGCATCCATATTGTAAAAAGCATAATCGCCCTCGTACTGCCAATCGGCAATTTCTTCGCTTTGTTGCTGGGTCATCGGTTGGAAGGTATAATTCATGCCGTTTCTCCTTTCATCTTTTCTCATTTCATAATTTACTTAATAAGGGAATTACAGAGCTTTCTATACTATATCCAATCGTCTTGTTAAAATCCATTTAATTTACAGAATATTATAGTATTATGGGAAGAGTGCATGAGCATATCAATCAAGTCAAGATTCGATTTTTTCGATTCAGAGGAAGAAAGCACTTTTTAAAAGGAGGAAATGTTTGGAAGAGTTAATAGAACAATACCAAGATGCTTCAAATTTAGAAGCCCGGATCAAACTCCACGAGTTATACAGTGTGAACAAACAGGATTGGTTCTCGTGGCTATTTGAACAATATCAAATCGAAGCCGGAAGCAAACTGCTGGAACTCGGATGCGGAGATGGCACGTTTTGGGCCAACAATGAAAAACGCGTTCCTGAGAACTGGGAAGTGGTGCTGTCCGATTTTTCTGCTGGCATGCTGGCGGATGCGCAGAAGAAACTAACGAACTTGCCAGCTATTCATTTTGAGCAGATTAATATCGAAACCATTCCTTATCCCGATAATAGTTTCGACATCGTTGCCGCCAATTTCATGCTGTATCATGTGCCCAATAGAAAAAAAGCTTTCCAGGAAATCCGGCGGGTCTTAAAACCTGGCGGGAAGTTGTATGCTGCTACGATTGGTGAAAAACATTTGATGGAGTTTGGAACGCTGCTCCGAGAATTTGATCCTTCACTCGATTTTTCAACTACAACCAACAACGCGAAAGCATTCGGACTGGAAAACGGTGCCGGCCAATTAACACCTTTTTTCACGCAAGTAGAACTGAAGCTGTTTCCAGATGCGCTGAAAGTTCCAGAGATCGAGCCGCTCATCGCTTATCTGCTATCGAGCCACACCGAATTGAAGGATCAATTAACTGGCCAAAAATTAACGGCGTTTAGGCTTTTCCTGGAAGAGAAGAAACATGAAGATGGCGAATTTATCAGGATCACCAAAGCTTCTGGTCTTTTTAAAGCTCAGTAGCAAAAAGGAGGGAACGATGCTATATTACGCATTGTCCCCTCCTCTTTTTTATTGGTATCTATATCTATTTCGAGCAATACCAGCACAAGCCAATCCAAATCCCCTTTTGCTAAAACCGCTATTTAATCCGCCAATCCGAGGATTTGATCGCTGAATTTTTCTTCTTCGAAAAAAATCCAATAGATAAAATCATAATCCCTATGACGCTTCCGATCATTTCAGCGATATAAAAATCTCCGTCCCGAATCAAACGAATGAGAAACCACCTCCAAAGATAAGGAATATTAATAACCCAAAACCTATCAACCAATTTCGATTATTCATATGACATCTTCCTCTGTTTTAGATAGTTGTCGTATGTTTCTTAGGTGTGTAATTCTTTTTCTCCCAAAGATAATGAATGAACTTCATCTTTTGGCCTTTCATTTCAAACTCCTCATTGTCTATAGCCGTTTGAACAAATCCGTTATTTTCAAGCACCTTTTGGGAAGCCTTGTTTACAGTAGTTGTTTTTGCGGTTATTTTCTCGATACCTAACGCCGTCTTTAGCAACAGGTTCAATGCCTTATAACCGATGCCTTTACCGATAGATGACTCGCCGATTCTAAAGCCAACTTCTGCAGCATTCGTTGTATTATCGATATCCACTAAATTGATTCGACCGATAATTTTCTCACCTTCGTCTTTGATCAGGTAAAAATGAGAAAGGCCACTTACTTGTTCGTTAAGTAATACTTGATGTCTTTTTATAAAACTTTCCCAAATATAATAGTCGTCTCCTCTGCTCGGTATCATTCTTTCGAAAAATCCGCGATTTTCCATCTCGAATCTAAATAATTCTCGAGCATCAACCTCTTGCAGCATATGTATTGAAATCTCCAATAACCTACACGCACCTTTCTCTAGTTAATAATCCTGGCCAGCTTTATCATCTATCATTCTGCCAAGTCGTTTACGAATGATTTATACGTATTTTTGAATTTTTCCGCTTCCTTTAGAAAAGAATAATGATTGCCCTCATCAATAATGGTTAAAGTAGAATTCGGAATAAGTCCCCCATCTCACTCGAATATTCAAGCGGGCATTGCACATCATGTAAAGCTACTATTCCTCTTCTAACTGATTACAAATGAATTTCACAATGTCATCCTGCGACATATCTGGGGTCAACTTCATTTCTCCGGCTGTTCCTAGGAAATCTTTTGGGCTCCACCAGGAATGCAATGACTCTTCCCCAAATGCCTGTGCTTTAGGCCGTGACTTATGCCGCTCGACTGTTTCCTCAAAAGGCAAATCAAAATAATAAACATAGGCGTTCCCATCATAAAAATGGATTAAATCGTTAAGCATCGCCACATACCGCTGTTTCACAAATATGCCTTCCACAATAACAAACTTACATCTGCCTTTGCCATACTCAGCAATTTGTCTTATTAAATCCACTGACATATTTCCTTCCCGATCGCGAACCATCAACATGTCGCGCCGGACCGTATCTTGGGATACCAGAAGCGTCGCTTCGCCAAAATGATTCTGCAGGTTTTTGGCGATTGTTGTTTTTCCGCTGCCCGAATTTCCACGTAAAATAATTAGCTTGGACTCTATCTTATTCCCTCCTCCCTAAATCTTTTGCAACGCATTGATGCTATATTTCATAACGATGAAAATAATTTCACTCTGTACTCTCTCGTTCAAATTCTTTTTTTATTGGCGCAGTAGATTTTCCGGGTTCAGCCCTTCAAGTTCCGGAACTACAAAAAGACCGTCTTTCCGAATCAATTTCCCGTCAAAGTAAATCTCCCCGCCGCCCCAATCTTTTCGCTGGATAGCAACCAAATCCCAGTGAATGGATGATTGGTTGCCGTTATCGGCTTCATCAAAACAGCTGCCGATTGCCATGTGGAAGCTGCCGGCAATTTTTTCATCGAAAAGGGTATTATTCATCGGTGTCAGCATTTTCGGATTAAAGGCCAGCGCAAACTCGCCGATATAACGGGACCCATGATCTGTGTCTAGTATGGCATTCAGTTTTTCGCTGTGGTTCGCCGTTGCTTTTACAATCTTCCCTTCCTCAATAGTTAACGAGATGTTTTCAAAAACCACGCCGTTCATCGTCGAAGAAGTGTTGAACGTGATCCTTCCATTTACAGATTTTTTGATCGGTGCGGTATAGATCTCTCCATCCGGGATGTTATCCATGCCATCCCCTTTGATAACGCCAATGTTCTCAATCGAAAACGAAAGGTCCGTTTCCGGCCCTTTGATTTCCACCAGTTTGGTCTCTTCCATAAGGGCTTTCAAAGGATCCATTGCTTTTGAAAGTTGCTTATAGTCGATGGTGCAGACGTCAAAATAAAAATCTTCGAATGCCTCTGTACTCATGCGTGCTTCTTGCGCCATCGCGGGATTCGGCAAGCGAGTCGTCACCCATTTTTTCTTGTAGATGGCTTCCGATTGCAATTGGCCATACGTTTTCCCATAAAGCGCCATTTGCTCGCTTGGAATATCGGATAGCTCGGATGCGTTGACGGGACTTCTTAAATTGATGTAGCCGTCCATTTTTTCAAGGCGCGCCACTTCCCATTCTGCCAATACCCCAAATTGTTCTGTCGATCCGCCCAGAACCAATTGCCTCGTAACCGCGGCATCTCGTAAATCTGCATGGGCAAATCCACCGGCTTTATGTATTTCCTTGATCAGTTCTTTTACAATATCCAAGTCGATTTTTGAAACCGATTGGATTAAAATATGTTCGCTTTCCTGGACCTTGATCGAGTGGGTAACCAACAACTCAGCGAGCTTTTGTATCCTCAGATCTCTCATCATCCATCTCCTATATCTTGTAGATTCCATTTGGATTAACCCGTGTCTGCATAACTTCCAAATGCTCTCGAACAATCTTTTCCATTTCGCTTATCGAAAGCGTTCCATCTATCACTAAATCAGAATCAGGTTTGATCGTATCAAGCATTTTCAAGTACGCCCTTCTTCCTTGAGTTTCGTATTGTTTTAATTGCAGCAGGATGTCATCACCTGAACTTCCAGTGAAGTCCCTGGCCATTCTGCGCGTTAATGCGATATCCAATGGAGTGTCTATAAACACGGCTAAATCAATAAACTCTCGCACCTGAGAATGCCGGTAAGCAAAAGGAAAATCCACTAAGACAAAATCGAGTGGTTGTGCCAACAGCTCCACAAGTTCTTTTGTGAGCGGGGTAAGGTCCCATTCCTCCGCATTCGCCCCGTCATCGACCCACTTTAGGACATCCTCAGGTCCCTCCAGTTCAAAGTCATCGAAGAAAAGTGCTTGGGAATTTCCAAGTCGCTGCATTAGATGGCTGGTCAACGTGGTCTTGCCTCCGCCTGAAACACTGCCTATCGCAATAACAAGCGTTGTACCTTTTTCTTTCACAATATCGCTCCGTTCTTGAAACCCCGTACGTGCTTAGAAGAAAAGTGCAGATTAATGTTGTTACTTATGCGAAATAGAAACGAATTTTCTTGCCGCCAAGTCGTCAGCAAGGCCAATATTCACCTTTAAAAAGCTTGGAATTTCTTCGCTGTCCATAATTTCTTGTGTGCTCATCCAGCCAACGCTTGCCACTTCGTCTGGATCTTTCACGAATGGCGCTCCGAATTCATACGAGCAAAGGAACACGATATCGACGACTGGAATGCCGGAATCTGTGACAAATGACGAACTATTGACATAAGCAAGATTCGAAACCGTTACCCCCACTTCTTCCTCGACTTCTCTTATCAATGTCCGTTCCAGAATATCGGTCGAGTTTCCTTCCTGATCTACTTTGCCGCCCACTAAAGCCAACGCACCCGGTGCATGATCTTCTTTGTCGCTTCTCCGTACAATCAGCCACTTTTCATCCTTATAAATTGCACCTTCAACATTTACAGTAAACATCTTCTCAACTCCAGTTTTACCTTCTGATATGTATAGCGCGCTTTTCACGAATAAAACATATGCCCTCATCACTTTAACGGCATTTTTCAGCTCCATTGATTCGAGAAAATAGTTGCTGCCTATCTTTAACTATATCCAATTCCTCCATTTTAATCCAATTAATTTCCTGAATATTATAGTATAATGAAAATACTTGTCTATTAATAATTGAAGCCACCTTTGTTGTAAAAGCGAAGAGGAGTGAAGCGAATGAAACACGCATTGGTCATCGGTGGGACTGGCATGCTTGCGAATGCATGCGTTTGGTTATCGAAAAATGGCTATCAAGTGTCTGTAAACGGCAGAAATCCGGAAAAGATGTAGCGCTTATTGGAACAAAACCCTGCGCAGCTGACACCGGTCTTGATTGACTACACCAAAACCAATGAATTGGCTGAACAAATCCGCTGCATCCAACAAAAAAATGGTCCAATCGAATTAATCGTTGCTTGGGTGCATTCAACCGGACCGCACGTCATTCCTTGTGTACTTGAAATGCTCCCGGTCATTCAGCCCGTGGAATTTTTCCACGTGAATGGCAGTAGTTCAAATTTGAAGGACCTAAAAGCTAAAACAGCAGCACCCAAGCATGTTTTTTATCATCAGATTCAGTTAGGGTTCAAAGTAGAAAATGGAATTTCCCGATGGCTGACAAATGAAGAAATTTCACAAGGCGTCATCGAAGCCGTACGCTCAAGAAAACCCGAATCAGTGATTGGCAAGACTGAACCGTGGGACAAGCGCCCTTAAGCGTTTATCCCATAAAATTCTTAACGATTCCCAAATCACTATCTATAACTCCCACGTTCTCTTAGCCTTCCCAGCCACTTACAAAAACTTTAATCGGATTGATCTCCCTTTTGGACAATTCTTCAAAGCATTGCTCAATTTCCGCATGATTGATCTCGTGCTGAAAAATTTCTTTTACATAAGGCGTGTCCTGCGCCGCTCCATAATACCACTGCGCGTGCTCACGGTAATCCCATCCATCGCTTGACCCCACAATGCGCAATTCCTTCTCAAAGAATTCCGGCTGCAGCGAAAGCGTTTCCTTGTTGCCGTCCGACAGCACACAGATTTCTCCCTGGCTCTTTAGCGCTTGCTGCAAACAAGCAAATCCTTCGGTCATTGCGGAACATTCAATCCCGAAATCATAGAGGTCTTTGGGGCAGTCAGCCGGCGAATAAATCACGTTGACGCCAAACGTTTCCGCAACCTTCCATCGGCTGCGATCGGGTTCGATCACATCCACGTGCTGGACCTTAAAGAAGTTTTTCAAATAATGGACGGCGAGCAACCCCATCGTCCCCATGCCGGTGACCATTACGCGGCTCTGCTTCTCGGGATTCAACTTGCGCACTCCCTTCGCCGCGTCACACGACAAGATGGCCAATAGCGCCGTCCTGGAATCGATGTGTTCAGGGACGGGTAAGGCATTGTCAGCCTTCACAATGCCGAAGTTTTTCTGGCCATAAAAAGCGATGGCTTTGTCGCCAGTTTTCAAAGTGCTCACTGAAGATCCCTTTGCCACAACCTTGCCATAGCTTTCGTAGCCGACTTTGCGCGGATACACAGGGAACGGATCGGCAGCGTCGCTTTGTTCGTATTGCGGCAGTTCGGCACCGATGCTGATTGCTGTGGAGATTGTTTTGATCAGCACTTCATCTTTGCCGAGCGGCGGCAATTCGCTTTCCTGCCATGCCATGTTCCGTTTTCCCATTAACTGCAACGAACGCTGAATCATCTATATACCTCCGTTTCAATATCCCTTTTACTTTTCACTATATCCATTATCTTCTTCCTTCGCCATTTATTTTCCAACTGTTTCAAGTATAATGAAAATAACAAAAACGCACGATAAATGCCCCCAAGATTTATCGTCCATCTGAAAGGAACATCGCTCATGACTATTTGTCCAATTTGATAACCCCTTGATCAAACAGTATCCGCATTAAACTCTTGGGGGATAAGAATCATGAAACTGAATAGAAATTTCCATTTGCTGCTGGCAGGACAGTCTCTTGCTAATACCGGCGACATCTTGTATATCGTCAGCGTCATCTACGCCATCTTTGAATTGACCGGCTCAGCAACTGCAGCAGCTTTTGTGCCTTTTACGATTACCGGTGCCATGTTTGTTTCGAACACGTTAACACCTCTGCTGATGGAGCGCTTCAACTTGAAATGGCTATTGGTAGTATCCCAGTTTGGGAAAACAGCTTTGTTGGTTGTGCTTGCTTTGCTGCTGCCTCAGCTCTCCATGGCAAATTACATTCTGTTGTTCGTCGTGCTGGCTTTGATTGCGCTTCTTGATGGCTGCGCCAATCCAGTCACCCGCTCGCTGATACCTGCTTATGTGGACAACAGCCTGCTCTTGAAAGCGAACAGCATCACCGAATCCGTGACGCAAGGCATTCAGACCGCTATGTGGTTTATCGGCAGCTCCTTGTTGATCTGGTTGGCAGCGGACGAGTTGCTGTGGTTAACAGCGGGATTGTTTTTATTGTCCAGCTTGTTATTAAGCCTTTTGGAGCCTGTCAATCTAAAGCCAATCAAAGAGCAAGGAAGATGGCAGCAAATCACCAAAGGCTGGCGGACAGTATCTTCGACGCCGGTCTTGAAACGCCTTGCCTGGATGGACGTGTTGGAGACAATTGCTGGCACGGTGTGGATTGCCGCCATCCTCTATGTTTTTGTCAGCGACGCCTTATTGGTGAACGAGAAATGGTGGGGCTTTATCAACGGTTCCTTCTTCTTGGGCTTGATCGGTGGCAGCCTCCTTTGCCTGCGCTTTGCCGCATCGATTGAAAAGAACCTCGGCACGTTCATTTTTGCCGGTGCTTTTCTCAGCAGTGCCGTAACGATGCTGTTCGGAATGAATAGTGTGCCATTATTAGCGCTAGCCCTATCTTTTCTTGTCGGCATATTTGGCCAGCTCAAGAACATTCCGCAGCAGACAGTCATCCAGACGAGCGTCCCAAGGGATGCGCTGCCGACCGTTTTCACGACGCTCGGTGCGATCGGCACCGGAACCTTCGGAGTCGCTTCCTTATTGATGGGTGTGCTGGCGGATGCATTCGGCATCCGTGCTGTCTTTATGATAGCTGGCCTGTTGCTGGCAGCAGCCAGCCTGATCGCATTTAAAGGCCGGGTCTTCTTTTGGAAGACTGCGCAAGAATAAGATGAGAACTGAAAACAGGAGGCATCCGGGAATATCCGGCTGCCTCCTGTTTTTTCCGTTAATTAGATACTTTAAAGATACTTGTTATCCGTAATTAAATTAAAAAAATAGACCTTTCATTTCGTCTTTTTTCTGTGCAATCAGCACGTATAACGATGCAGCTGGAAAAAACTTTTCCGTGATGCGCAAACCTGCTGCTGTTATCGCCTCTTCCATTCCGGCTGCCGTGATTCGGGGTGCTTTGTGAAGCGGATCGCCTTTTGGTTCAAGCTCGATGCACACCAGAAAGCCACCTTCTTTGAGAACATTGCTGATCGCGTCCAATGTTGGCGCCAGCGGTTTGATTTCGTGCAGCACAAGCGAGGCGATGACAAGATCGATGGATGCATCCAGCAATGGGATTCCTTCGCTTCCGGCGTGGAGCGGCACAATGTTCGTGATGTGTTCCTCTATCGCTTTTGCCCCAATGATGTCGAGCATGCTTTGATCGATATCCATGGCGTATACCTTCCCATTCACTTTTTTGGATAGCGGTAATGAAAAATAGCCTGTGCCTGCGCCGAAGTCCAACACATTGTCGCTTTGCTGCAATGGAATCTTGCTGAACAATTGCTCTGGCGAAAATTCACCTCTTCGTTCGCGGCTTTCCAAATACGCTATTTTCCCTTTGTGAGGAGGTGTTTCGTGAGGCTTGCTTGAACTTTCATGCATTCTTTCATTCCTCCAAGCGTTCATTTTTTGAATTTCTCCTCGATCAAAGCGGCGTTTACACAGATTGCTGCCATGCTGCCATCGGCTGCTGCCATGATCAGCTGTGACGGCCCTGCCATCAAAGTGTCTCCACAAGCAAACACACCTTCTACATTGGTGCGTTTCATGCCATCCGTTTCGATGCCGCCGAGCGCATTCAGTTTACAGCCCAGCGAGGCACTTATGTCTGACGCCTGTACCCAGTGGGGTGTGAAAAATCCGCCTTCGCGCAATACAGCCGCTCCACTTTCAAATTCGATTTTCTCCAAAGCTCCATGATCGCCAACCAATCTCGCAATTTTTTCTGCGTAAACTTGAATCCCCTTGCTTTCCAAACTGTTCATTTCTTCAGTCGACAACAAAGATTTGCCATTTGTACAGACAATCAAATCATCGGTCCAATTCGACGCGACTTTCGCCAGGTGAAACGCGTTTTCATTCTCCGAAATGACCGCAAGCGGCCGATCCCGCATTTCCCATCCATCACAGAACGGACAGCTGAATAAGCTTTTGCCGTAAAACTCTTCCACTCTCATCGTATCGGGAAGAACTTCTTTAAAGCCGGTTGCCAGAATAAGCTTTTTAGCCAGAAAGACCTTTCCGTCAGTGGCTTTAATCTCAAACAGCCCCTCTTTCTTGCCAACATCCAGTACCCGCTGTTTTTCCACTTTCACGTCCGGGTACTTGCCCAGTTCTTCCTGTGCAATCCTTTTCAACTCTTGCGGGTCGATGCCATCTCTTGTCATAAAGCCATGGGACTCTGAAGTCACCGCATTCCGCGGTTGATTGTCATCAAAAAGAACGGTTTTCCTCCGTGACCGACCCAGAACCAACGCGGCATTGAGCCCAGCCGGACCTCCGCCAATTACTGCACAATCCAGTATCATCGCTTTCCCTCCTTCCAATTTCTATTTTTTATGCTGTGCGGATTCCGCCATTTTTACAATATCGCTGATGAGTGTATTTTCCAGTTCCGCTTTCATGTTTTCTTCCGCCTGCCGCATGGCGTTTTCAATCAGGCAGCCTTCGCCATGATGGATTGAACAATCGAATAAATGCGTGTCTCCTTCAATCGCGTTGATCACATCCAAAAAAGAGATCCGGCTTTTCGACCGGGCAATTTTGTAGCCGCCTTTTACGCCTGTCATTGATTCAATCAATCCTGCTTTGGTCAACTTCGTCAAAATTTTGGACAGGTAGGTAGGCGATAGCTTTTGCATCTCCGCCAATTCCTGAACGCCGATCGTACTCGTTTGCGGCAGCCGCATCAAATGCACCATCGTGTGCAAGGCATAATTCGTTGCATTGGAATATTTCATAGGAGCCTCCTGAGTTTTTATTTTAAAGACATTAAAGACTCTTGTTATCTCTAATTAAATCCAATTTAGCATGCTGGCAAAAATAAGTCAAACTTATGAAGTTCAGTGAAGCTAATGGGCTGAAAGGTGTGTAACTTGTTTAAAGTAACTAGCCGGATGGGTAAACAGAGAAGGTGCATTTAACACGGACCCGCTTTTTATTAACGCATGATAAATAGAACGGGAACCCAAAAGAATGGAGACGATTTTGAATGAAAACCGATTTTTCCAAGATTTATATAAATGGTGAGTGGATTACAGGTTCAAGTGACAACCAAATGAAAAATACAAACCCTTTTACAGGCGAAGAACTGGTCACTACACAAGCAGCCGATAAGAGCGACTTGGATGCTGCCTATAAAGCTGCCGCTGAGGCACAGATTGAATGGGCGAAAGAATTGCCGCAGACCAAACGCGCAGTGATTGAAAAAGCGCTGGAAGTCATGCAGGAAAACAAAGAGCTTATCATCGACTGGCTCGTCAAAGAAGCTGGCAGCACCGTCATCAAAGCAACAGTTGAGTTCGGGGCATCGATCAACATCCTGAAAGAAGCAGCAACCTTCCCATATCGCATGGAAGGCAAGATTCTCCCATCTCAGCAAGCAGGCAAAGAAAACCGTGTGTACCGCAATGCATTGGGTGTCATCGGCATCATCAGCCCTTGGAATTTCCCGTTGCACCTCGCGATTCGTTCTATCGCACCGGCAATCGCTACAGGCAATGCAGTGGTCATTAAACCCGCTACCGACACACCGGTAACCGGCGGTTTACTGTTCGCCAGCATTTTCGAAGCAGCTGGTTTGCCTAAAGGTTTATTGAACGTAGTTGTCGGACGCGGCTCTGAAATTGGCGATGACATCGTTACCCACCCAACACCGCGTTTGATTTCCTTCACTGGTTCAACACCTGTCGGAAAACGCATCGGCGAACTTGCCGGAGGCGCGTTGAAGAAAACAGCATTGGAGCTCGGTGGCAATAACAACTTTATCGTTTTGAACGATGCTGATATCGACCAGGCTGTCGATTCCGCATTGTTTGGAAAATTTTACCATCAGGGCCAGATCTGCATGGCGATTAACCGCATTTTCGTCCACGAGGATATTTACGATAGATTTGCAGAACAGTTTATTGTCCGCGCAGGCAACGTGAAGTTCGGCAATCCAAGGGATCAGGATACCCAAGTCGGGCCGCTGATCAACCGCGGCCAAGTCGACCGGATCCTCAAAGAGATTGAAGCAAGCGTTGAACAAGGAGCAAAATTGCGCCTTGGCGGAAAAGCCGATGGCAATGTCCTTGAGCCAACTGTATTGACAGGCGTCACCAACGACATGCCGCTTGCTGAAAATGAAATATTCGGCCCTGTAGCCATCCTGATTTCTTTCAAAACCGATGAGGAAGTCATTGAAATGGCCAACGCCTATCCGTTCGGATTGAGCGGAGCCGTCCATTCCGCAAACATCAATCACGGCACGAACATCGCCCACCAAATCCACACAGGCATGATCCACGTCAACGACCAACCGGTCAACGACGAGGCGCATATGCCATTTGGCGGCGAAAAAGAATCTGGCCTCGGCCGCTTTAACGGCGAATGGGTGCTTGAAGAGTTCACGACATTGAAATGGCTGTCGGTGCAGCACGAACGCCGCCAGTACGGTGCATTTGTTGATACTACAAAAGAATAATAGCTTAAAGGAAAGATAAAAGCAGAAGACAGCGGGAGAAAATTCCGCTGTCTTCTGCTTTTTTTCATTCAATCGTACGTCCTCTCTCCTTCGCAAACCCTGTCTAGCTTTATAGGAGCACATGAGATCAAAGATAATTTTAGGAAATGATCAAGATTCCATTTTAGTTATATCCACAAGCGGTGCTTCTATGATGTAGCGATCGGGAGCTGCTCCTAAAAATGTAAACGGATAACAGGTGGTCAATGTCAAAACCGGTTTATCCTTTGCAACAATCACGGTTCGGTCTTCCGCAGCGGTCACCCAGGTCCGTTTTATTTTATACTCATACTGCACGTCTTCAAATTGCACGTACATTTTATCGCCCACATCCAAGTCGCCAAGTTCACGAAAAACCGTATCCCTGTGGCCAGAAAGCACTGTATGGCGTTGCCCGTCTGGAGGTGTGGTGAATTTTCCAACATGATAACCGACCCCTTGAGTTAACGTCTCATCATCCGTCCCCCAAAACAATGGGTACTTCTTATCGAGGGAAGGAATCAGCAGCCAGCCTATTTTTTCTCCGCGTTCGTATTCCTCGTAGTTTCGCTGTTTTTGTTCTGCCGTTTTTTCAACTTTTTTTGAAGAGAGAATGGCTTTTTCTTTAAGAGGGTCTTCCCACTTGCCAGCCGGTCTGTCTTCCTTGATATGCGCCTTAACATCGATGCTGCCGCTTTCTACTTTGTCAATTTCAACAGCTTTTGCAATATCATTTTCATCAATGGATTCACGGCCTGAAGACATTTCTGAAAGCCATACATAACCGTTCCAACTGGCGAACAACACCCCCGCTAATATGAGCATCACTCCAAATTTTCGTCTCAATGCCTTTCACTCCCATTAAACAAATAGAATAGGACTCTTTTTCATCTTCTCATTTCCATTAACGAACTCTACAGCTTTCGAAAAGTTTATCAGTTTGTGAACTGTAAAATACAGAAAAGGTTTACCAAGGATATAACTATTTTCGTTACCCTATAACTTATTATATGGAAAATTTAGGTCTTCAGACAGGATTTCATGTTCATTTTATCAGAAAATTCACATTTTTAAGATTAATGTGTTGTATAATATGGTATCGCCTACGGGCGAAATTTGCAAGAAGGAGATTGATATATGAAAAAACGCATGGCTTTACCATTAGCTTCAGTATTGGCAGTCGCAGGGTTTGCCGGATCGGTTTTTGCTGCACATGAAGGCCAGCAATTTATGGCGGAAATGACGCCAGACCAGGAACCGGCGGAAGTTGAAAGCAACGCAACCGGAGACGCAACTGTAAAATTCAGCGAAGATGGCATGTCTTTGGAATTTACGGTAAATGCCGATGGATTGGACAACACAGTTGCTGGCCATTTTCATAGCGGCCCCCCTGGAGAGAATGGACCGGTAGAATTATTGTTATTTGAAAATGCAGAACCGATGGATTACGACGGTGAAGTTGCAACTGGCACTCTAACAGAAGCCGACCTTGCGGGGGATATGAACTGGAGTGATTTCACGAAAGCGATGGTCGCAGGTGATATCTATGTAAACCTCCATACAGAGCAGTATCCTGAAGGCGAAATTCGCGGTCAAGTAGAAATGGCTGGTGAAGAAATGCCAACTACTGCTTCTAATGGCCCTCTTTACACAATGATTGGGATGCTTTTGGCATTAGCGGGCGGAATCATGCTCCTTGGCCGAAGCAATAAGAAAACTGCATAGTTGATTCTTTCGAAAAGCTGAACTCCTACTTGATCTGTCATTCATCTATGATCCAAGTTCAGCTTTTTTTATATTGCTTAAAACTTATCCACTAAGATGAACTTTTGTGTTTCAAGGATGCTTAGGCAAAATAGCAACAAAAAAACGCCAAAACCTAAAGTATAGGTTTTGGCGTTTTCGTAAAATCCTTTTTCTCCAAAATGGAGACGGCGGGAGTCGAACCCGCGTCCAGAAACTCCGCTACTTGAGCGTCTACGCGTGTAGCTTACTTATTAGGGTTTCATGCCTCAATCTGCCAATAAGCGGGCGTCCTGGGCACTAACTTGAGAATCTCTTGCATGCAGCTCAAGTGGCACTGCCTGCCGTATCCCACTAAAGTTGAGCTTTACCTAGCCACATGGGCGATAGATAGATAAAGCAGATCCGAGCTTACGCTGCGAATGCTAGGTTTTGGTTTGTTTTGCCAGTTGTTATAATCGCGTTTTTACGGAGCCGACCCTCCGACGCGCAACCCAAGCCCAGATCATCCCTGTCGAATCCGTAACGTCCCCTCATATTAAAGGAACACGGAAAGGCGATCAGCCTTAAGTGCTATACCATCAGTATAAGACAAGATTGGTCAGACATCAAGCTTTAACGGCTGCGTTCTTTCATCGCACGGTCAATTTCCCGTTTCGCATCTTTCTTTTTCAGGTCCTGGCGCTTATCATAGTTCTTCTTCCCTTTACCGACGCCAAGCAACACTTTCGCGTAGCCGTCTTTCAGGTACATTTTCAACGGGATGATTGCCGCTCCCTGAATTTTCGACACGCCGATCAATTCGTTGATCTGCTTTTTATGCATTAGCAATTTGCGGACTCTCGTCGGATCGTGGTTAAAGATATTGCCTTGTTCGTAAGGTGCGATATGCATATTGGAAATCCACGCTTCACCGTTCCGGATCCGGACAAATGCATCCACCAGCTGGACCTTGCCATTGCGGGCAGATTTGATTTCTGTTCCTTGCAACACAATTCCGGCCTCAATTGTTTCTTCGATTGCATAATCGAATCCGGCTTTTTTGTTCTGGGCTATTACTTTCCCGTCACCCTTCGCCATAATATTTCACCTCATAATTGATCTGAAAAGAGCGGCCTGAAAGCCGCATCTTTACTTTTTCTTTTTGGCTCCCTGTTTAGCGGCGCCTTCATAGAACTTTTTCTTCTGGCTCTTCGGTTTGCGCCCTGGAGCGGCTCCCGGTTTGCTTCCCGGTTTTCCGCCGCCTGGCTTGCCGCCTCGGCCTTTTCCTTTATCGTCTCCGTCCCGTTTGCCGGCACGGATCACTTTCGGTGCATCTCGGCTTGTACGGCGCTTGCTTTGCGGCATGCCGACAATTTCGAAATCGATCGAAGATTCCTCAGGTTTCACTCCGATTACTTTGATCTGGATTTCATCGCCGATGCGGAATTGGCGGTTTGTGCGTTCACCGATCATCATCATTTGGCGGTCGTCGAAACGGTAGAAATCATCCGTCATATTAGAAACGTGGACCAAGCCTTCAATCGTATTCGGCAATTCGATAAACAAGCCGAAATTCGTCACAGACGAAATGATGCCTTCGAATTCTTCGCCAATTTTATCAGCCATATACTGAGATTTCTTCAAAGCATCCGTATCGCGTTCAGCATCAACAGCACGGCGTTCGCGCAACGATGTGTGTTCAGCGATGTCAGCCATATTCGCATCCCAATGCATGATTGTCGATTTCGACAAGTCTTTATTGATCAAATACGTACGGATCAAGCGGTGGATGATCAAATCCGGATAACGGCGAATTGGTGAGGTGAAATGCGTATAAAACTCACTCGCAAGACCGAAATGCCCTACGCTGTCTGCCGAATACTTCGCTTGCTGCATTGAGCGCAGCATCATCGTCGAAACAACCGCTTCTTCTGGAGAATCTTTTATCGAATTGATGATTTCCTGAAGCGCACTCGGTTCGACTTGCGTCCCGCTGCCTTTAACAACGATACCGAAGTTTGTAATGAATTCAAAGAAACGCTGAAGTTTTTCCGGCTTCGGATCTTCGTGGATCCGGTAAAGAGATGGCACTTCCATGCGATGGAAATGTTCAGCGATTGTTTCATTGGCAGCCAACATGAACTCTTCGATCAAACGCTCAGAAACCGTCCGTTCACGGACAACGACGTCAATTGGATAGCCTTCTTCATCGACAAGTACTTTCGCTTCCTTGAAATCGAAATCGATTGCCCCACGGCGCATGCGGCGTCCACGAAGAACCTCCGCCAAATCTTTCATCAATTCGAACATCGGCACAAGCTCGGAGTACTTCTCTTTTAATTCCGGGTTATCAGTTTCCAATATTTCATAGACGTCCGTGTACGTCATGCGCGCTGAAGTGTTGATGACACTTTGGAAAATGTCATGCGACAAAACTTCGCCCATATCGTTGAAAATCATCTCACACGATAGCGTCAAGCGGTCCACTTGCGGATTAAGCGAACAGATGCCGTTCGATAGGCGGTGCGGAATCATCGGAATAACACGGTCTGTCAGATAAATGCTCGTCGCCCGGTCGTAAGCTTCGCGGTCAATCGGCGAACCTTCCGTCACGTAATGGCTGACATCGGCAATATGGACCCCTAATTTATACGTTCCGTCTTCCAATTTCACCACTTGTACAGCATCATCAAGATCTTTCGCGTCGGCGCCATCAATCGTCACGATCTGCTCCCCGCGCAAGTCGCGGCGATTGTTCAAGTCAGCTGGATCGATTTCTTCCGGCACGTCATTCGCTTGGTCTAGAACATCCTGCGGGAATTCAGTTTCAATGCCGTGCTTATGGATAATCGACAAAATGTCGACGCCTGGATCATTTTTATGGCCAAGGATCTGAGACACCATGCCTGTTGCGGACTTGCGTCCTTCCGGCCATCCCGTGATTTCAACCACGACTTTATGGCCGTCCACTGCACCAAGCGTATCGTCTTTGGCAATAAAGACATCCATGTTCATCTTTTTATCATCCGGTACGACAAAACCGAAACCGCGGTTATCCTGGAACGTGCCGACCACTTTCGTCGTGCCGCGCTCCAAAATGCGAATAATCGCGCCTTCACGGCGGTCGCCTGACGAGCCTTCTGACACGCGGATCATGACTTTATCGCCATTCACTGCCCCGTTCACTTCTGTTGGCGGAATAAAGACATCGTCCATACCCGGCTCTTCCGATGCTACAAAGCCGAAGCCTTTTGCGTGGCCGATAAATTTCCCGCGCATCAAATTCATACGCTCAGGTACGCCATAACGGTCAGCGCGCGAGCGCACCAGCATCCCTTTTTCTTCAAGTTTAACCAGTGTTTTCACAAGTTCCTTAAACTCGTCTGCATCTTCAAAACCGAATTGTTCTTCAATTTCTTGTACGGTTAACGGCTTGTATGCATCTTCACGCATAAACGCCAATAATCGCTGTTCAAGCGACATTTCATTGTTACTCATTCCCAATTCCTCCTATTCGAAATCTCACTCGCTCCAATCGAGCGATTCAAGAAATTCTAAAATATCTTTGTGCAATTGTTCTTTCTCTTTATCGAGTGTGATGACGTGTCCCGATTTTTCGTACCATTTGATGTGTTTCTGGATCGATTCTGCCTGGTCATAGATGACATTTGCAGAATCGGTATCGATGACATCATCCAATGAGCCTTGGACTACAAGGAGCGGTGCGTAAATATGATCCACCTGTCCACGAACTTCTTGAATCAGTTCCCGGAGATATTGCAGAGATTCCATCGGGCGCTCCTGGAACTTCTTCATTTCCTCTTCGATAAGTGCATCGTCTTTTCCTTCATATTTCTTGTATTCACGCGCATATTGCAACACGCCCTCGTACATCAAATCAGTCGTTTTCATGTACATGGGGGCGCACATTGTTACAAGGCCCTTTATTGGAAATGTATACCCTATCTTCAGGGCGAATACGCCACCAAGCGACAATCCGGCTACTGCGATTTCTTCATAGCCTTCTTCTTTCAATTGCTTTAATGCCGATTCGACATCTTGCCACCAGTCTTCTGGACCTGTTGGAATCAGTTTTTCAGGTTCGACACCATGCCCTGCGTAATGAGGTGCGATAGACGTATAGCCATTTTTCTCCAGGAAGCGGCCAAGCATTCTGACATCCGCTGAATTCCCTGTAAAGCCGTGCAATAACAGGACCGCTCTGGGGCCTGCTTTAAAGAAAAATGGTTTTGGCTGCGAAACTCGCATAAAGATCCTCCATTCATTTTTTCAGTTTTCATTGAACACTTCAAGTATAGGCTACTGTACAGTTGTTATATAAGTTGAACTAATCAATGATCATAGTCGATATTCCGCAAAACAGCTACGCTTGCCGCGGGCAAGACTTACCCGAAGCCTGCGAGGGCAAGTCTTTGCGACGAAGTGCGCAGCACTGCAACGCACTTTAATGTCTCGAAGCTAGCGCAGCGATGCAGAGACAGGAGCAGTACGGTTTTCTCCGTTGTTTTGCTCCATATCGAGAGATATCTTAGCGCGGCGCGTCTAGCCCAAAGCGTCCGAAGCGTTTTTCAACATATACTTCTTTACTTCAACTTGTTTAGGTAAGTATTATTATATCGTTATAAAAAGAAAACGCCTAACCAGTGAAATGGTCAGGCGATTTAAACGTCTACATTAAGCTTTAGTTACGGCAATAGCCAAAATAAAGAATAAGGCAGCAAGTACAATCGTTACCCGATGAAGGACCAAGTCTACTCCACGAGCTTTTTGCTTGCCGAAAAGTTGCTCTGCTCCACCGGAGATGGCTCCTGAAAGACCTGCACTTTTTCCTGATTGCAATAATACAACAACAATTAAAGCGAGCGATACGATGACCAATAATGTCATTAACAACGTATGCATAAATTCCACCTCCTGAAAAGAACTTTCACAACAAGACCTAGTTTACCAAAAACTTAGAAATATGACAATAGCAATAGAAGAAAGCTGCAGCTAAAGCCTTATTTCTTTAAGTTGTAGAAAGTTTTCAACCCAAGGTATTGTGCTGAATCGTTAAGCTGGTCTTCGATGCGCAGCAATTGGTTGTATTTCGCTACACGGTCAGTACGTGAAGGAGCACCTGTTTTGATTTGGCCGGCATTTGTTGCAACTGCGATATCCGCAATCGTCACATCTTCCGATTCGCCTGAACGATGGCTGATTACAGCCGTATAGCCCGCGCGTTTAGCCATTTCAATTGCATCAAACGTTTCTGTCAATGTACCGATTTGGTTCACTTTGATCAAGATCGAGTTTGATACGCCTTCTTCGATTCCTTGAGCCAGTTTTTTCGTATTCGTTACGAACAAATCATCGCCGACCAATTGGACTTTGCCGCCGATGCGCTCAGTCAATAATTTGTGGCCAGCCCAGTCGTTTTCATCCAAGCCGTCTTCGATTGAAATGATCGGGTATTTTTCGCAAAGTTCCGCGTACCAGTCGACCATTTCAGCAGAAGTTTTAACCGTGTTATCGCCTGGCAGGTTATAAACGCCTTTTTCTTTATCATACAATTCAGATGAAGCGACATCCATTGCCAGCAATACGTCTTCGCCTGGCTTGTAGCCCGCTTTTTCAATTGCTTCCATGATAGTCGACAAAGCTTCTTCGTTTGAACCAAGGTTCGGCGCAAATCCGCCTTCGTCGCCGACTGAAGTGTTATAGCCTTTTTCTTTCAAAACAATTTTCAGGTTATGGAAAATTTCTGCGCCCATTTGCACGGCATCGCGGAAAGTTTTAGCACCGACTGGCATTACCATGAATTCCTGGATATCGACATTGTTGTCCGCGTGTTCGCCGCCGTTCAAAATGTTCATCATCGGCACCGGTAATTGCTTCGCGTTAAAGCCGCCTAAGTATTGGTATAAAGGAATATCCAAGTAATCTGAAGCCGCGTGTGCGACAGCCATGGAAACGCCAAGGATTGCATTTGCGCCTAAACGCCCTTTGTTTTCTGTGCCGTCAAGTTCAATCATCGCCTGATCGATTGCAATTTGTTCAAGCACTGTGAATTTCCCTTCGATTTCAGCAGCGATTTCATTATTTACGTGGTCAACAGCTTTTAATACACCTTTTCCAAGGTAACGGCTTTTATCGCCATCGCGAAGTTCTACAGCTTCATGCTCTCCAGTTGACGCGCCAGAAGGTACGATTGCTCGACCGAATGCACCGCTTTCTGTGAAGACTTCTACTTCAACAGTAGGATTTCCTCGTGAATCTAGTACTTCGCGTGCAAGAATGTCAGTGATAATCGGCATTAAAAACAGCTCCCTTAGTTTAGAATAATGGTTTTCCGGTCATTTCTACCGGTTGGTCAACGTTCAATAATTTCAAGACAGTCGGTGCCAAATCGGCAAGAATACCGTCATTTCTTAGTACAACGCCTGGTTTTGTAACGATTAATGGTACTTTGTTCGTCGTATGCGCCGTCATTGGCTTGCCTTCTAACGTCAATACTTCATCCGCATTGCCGTGGTCGGCTGTGATAACTGCGGCGCCGCCTTTTGCATGCAGCGCTTCGACGATTCTGCCGAGGCATTCATCGACAACTTCGATAGCTCGGATTGTCGGCACCAGCATTCCGCTGTGGCCCACCATATCCGGATTTGCAAAGTTCAAGATAATCGCATCAAACGCATCATCATGGATCTCCTGCAACAATTGGTCCGTCACTTCATAAGCGCTCATTTCCGGTTTGAGGTCATAAGTCGCTACTTTCGGTGAATCAACCAAAATCCGTTTTTCACCTGGAAATACATCTTCGCGCCCGCCGCTCATAAAGAACGTAACGTGCGGGTACTTTTCGGTTTCGGCAATGCGCAATTGGCGCAAGCCGTTTTCCGACAACACTTCCCCGATTGTCTGTTCCAGATTCAACGTGTCGAATGCAACACGCGTAGGCAGCTCATCGGTGTAGCTGGTAAATGTAACAAATGTCAGGTTTTGCGGTTTATTCGGCCCTTGTGGAAAGTTATTGAAATCTTCTTTTACAAATGCCGAAGTCAATTGAGTGGCACGGTCGGGACGGAAATTGAAGAACAGGACAGAATCGCCCTTTTTAATCGTGCCCACCGGTACGCCGTTCTCGGTCACCGCGAAAGGCAAGACGAATTCGTCATTAGCGCCTGTATCATACGATTTGGCAATTCCTTCGCTCGCGCTTTCCGCTGCTCCGCCGACGCCATCGACAAGCACGCGGTAAGCAAGTTCAACCCGCTCCCAGCGGTTGTCGCGGTCCATGGCGTAATAGCGTCCACTAATGGAAGCGAACTTGCCAATGCCGATTTCAGCCATTTTGTGCTCAGTTTCTTGCACATATTGCAATGCTGTCTGAGGGCCGACATCGCGTCCATCCAGGAATCCGTGTACGTAAACTTCAGTCAACCCGTGCTGTTTCGCTAGTTTCAATAACGCAAATAAGTGTTCAAAATGGCTGTGGACGCCGCCATCAGACAACAACCCCATCAAATGCAGTGCAGTGCCATTTTGCTTGGCATTCGCAACAGCTTCCAAGAATGCTGGATTGCCGAAGAAATCACCGTCCTTGATCGATTTATGGATACGCGTCAAGTTCTGATAGACAATCCGTCCGGCGCCGATATTCAAGTGGCCGACTTCAGAATTGCCCATTTGCCCTTCCGGCAAGCCGACCGCTTCACCAGATGCCGTCAGCAAGCCGTGCGGATACTTATTCCACAAATGGTCAAAATTCGGTTTTTTCGCCTGAGCTACTGCGTTGCCGAAGTTTTCTGCCCGGAAGCCGAAACCGTCTAAGATAATCAACGCTACTGGATATTCTGTATTACGCATGCAATCCCGCCTCTAGCAATTTCACATAAGACTCCGCTTCCAGGCTCGCTCCGCCGACTAATGCGCCATCGATATGCTCCATGCCCATCAATTCCTCGATGTTCGCTGGTTTCACACTGCCGCCGTATTGGATGCGTACTTGCTGTGCTGTATTTTCATCGTATAACGATGCCACTTTTTTGCGGATAATGCCGCATACTTCATTGGCATCTTCTGCTGTGGCGGTTTTGCCGGTGCCAATTGCCCAGATCGGTTCGTAAGCGATGACCGTTTGAGCTGCTTGGTCCGCTGACAAGCCTTTCAGTCCTTCAGCCACTTGCTGTTCGACGACGTCGCCTGTAGAACCGCTTTCCCGCTGCTCCAAGCTTTCGCCGACGCACATGATCGGGGTAATGCCGTATGCAAACGCGGCATGCACTTTTTTGTTTACTGAAGCGTCAGTTTCGTTGAAATACTGGCGGCGCTCCGAATGGCCGATAATGGCGTATTGGATGCCAAGATCCGCTAATTGCACAGGGCTGATTTCGCCGGTGAACGCTCCTTCTTTTTCTTCGTGCATCGTCTGCGCCCCTAGTTGAAGCGGGCTGCCTTCCGCTGCTGTTGCCAGCTGCTGAAGAAACAGCGCCGGCGCACAAATAACTGAATCGACTTTGTCCGCGTCCGGCGCGAGGCCTTTCACTTCTTCGACAAATTGTTTTGCTTCAGAAAAAGTTTTATACATTTTCCAGTTTCCCGCTATAATCGGCTTTCTCAACAAAACCACTCCTTCTATTTATCGGTTAATGCAGTAACGCCAGGCAAATCTTTGCCTTCCATAAACTCAAGGGAAGCACCGCCGCCCGTAGAGATATGGTCCATTTTGTCGGCTACGTTGAATTTCTCGACAGCCGCTGCAGAGTCTCCTCCGCCGATAATCGTATAGGCTTCTGTTTCCGCCATCGCCTGAGCGACGGATTTGGTGCCATTTTCGAATGAGCTCATTTCAAACACGCCCATAGGCCCGTTCCAGATCACCAGCTTCGAATTTTTGATGACATCCGCATAGGTTTTAGCGGTTTCAGGTCCGATATCGAGGCCCATCCAGTCAGAAGGAATTTCTGAAATCCCTACAACTTTTGTTTCGCCGTCATTTAAAAATTCTTTTGCCACTACGACATCGACTGGCATGTATAAGTTGACGCCTTTTTCCTTCGCTTTTTCAATGAAGGATTTGGCGAGGTCGATCTTGTCTTCCTCAAGAAGTGAGTTTCCGACTTCATTGCCTTGCGCTTTGCTGAACGTATAAGACAAGCCGCCGCCGATAATCAGATTATCGACTTTATCCAAAAGATGGTCGATGACACCAATTTTATCTTTGACTTTGGCTCCACCGATGATTGCCGTAAACGGACGTTCCGGTTCAGACAATGCTTTGCCGAGGACATCCAATTCCTTTTCCAGCAACAGGCCGGATATAGCGGTCAGATGCTCTGCGATGCCAGCTGTCGACGCGTGCGCACGATGTGCTGCGCCAAACGCATCATTGACGAAAAGGTCTGCCAGCGATGCGAATGCTTTTGCGAGTTCAGGATCATTTTTTTCTTCACCTTCATGGAAGCGAACATTTTCAAGCAGAATAACATCTCCTTCGGCCATTGCCGAAATTTCCTGCTCCACTCCTCCCCCGATCGATTCATCGAGGCTCTTAACTTGTTTATGTAATAATTCGGTTAACCTGACTCCTGCTGCTGCCAGTCTCATGTCTTCGTTGACTGCGCCTTTCGGGCGGCCTAAATGACTTGCCAAAATAACTTTTGCCCCGTTCTCGACCAAATATTCAATCGTTGGGACAGCTGCGCGAATCCGTGTGTCGTCTGTCACTTTTCCTTCAGACATCGGCACATTAAAATCCACTCGGCAAAATACGCGTTTCCCTTTTAAGTCCACGTCTTTCATGGTCATTTTCTTCAACATGAAAATCCTCCCGTTCATATAAAAAAATAAGGGGCGGGGTAAATCCCCACCCCTTTTACCCTCTTTCATTATAGAGGTTCATCGGAAATTAAGCTATGATTTTGGGATTACAAACCCGTTTTGTACATGTGTAGAGCCAAATCGATGCAGCGAGCTGAGTAGCCAGACTCGTTATCGTACCAAGCCAAGACTTTAACCATGTTGTCGCCGATTGCCATAGTAGACAAGCCGTCTACAGTTGCTGAAGCTTCTACGCCATTGTAGTCTCTTGATACGAGCGGAAGATCGCTGTATTCCAAGAAGCCTTTTAATTCGTTTTGGGATGCTTCTTTAAGCGCTTTGTTTACATCTTCGATAGATGCTGAAGTTTCAAGTTCCGCGACCAAGTCGATCAATGAAACGTTTGGTGTAGGAACGCGGATTGCCATACCATCCAATTTGCCGACCAATTCCGGCAATACTTTTGTTACTGCAACTGCTGCGCCTGTAGTTGTAGGAATCATCGATTCCGCAGCTGCACGGGCACGGCGGAAATCTTTATGCGGTGAGTCAAGCAAAATCTGGTCATTTGTGTATGAGTGGATCGTTGTCATCATCGCATGTTTGATGCCGAATTTTTCGTTCAATACTTTAGAGATTCCGGCTAAGCCGTTTGTAGTACATGATGCGTTTGAAACCACTTTGTCTTGTTCTGGATCGTAGCTCTCATGGTTAACGCCCATAACGAGAGTTTTCATGTTTTTGCCTGGTGCAGAAACGATGACTTTCTTCGCGCCAGCTGTGATATGTTTTTCAGCTGCTTCAGCGTCAGTGAAGAATCCAGTAGATTCAACAACGATATCGATGTTCAATTCGCCCCATGGAAGGTTAGAAGGATCTTTTTCTGAGAAGACTTTGATTTTCTTGCCGTTGACGATCAAGTAGTCGCCTTCAGAAGAAATTTCAGCGTCCAGAGTGCCGTGGATAGAATCGTATTTCAGCAAGTGCGCAAGCATTTTAGCGTCTGTCAAATCGTTCACTGCTACTACTTCCACTTCTTCGTGAATCAATGCTTGGCGGAAAACTATGCGTCCTATGCGTCCGAATCCGTTAATAGCTAATTTTAAAGTCATTTATAATTCCTCCAGTTTTTGTGTAAGTTCTATTATTTGCCGGGCCGCCCCTTCATCAGTGACGAGCACCGTTCCCTTGGCTGCAATTTTGCAATACGAGAGAATTGCCTGTGCTTTTGAATGCCCTCCGGCTACTGCCAGGATGAATGCGGCATTTTTGACCTGCTCCAATTGAATTCCCGCTGTACGGATGCGATAAACCACTTCTCCTTGATCGTTGAAGTAGTAGCCGAATGCTTCGCTTACTGCACCGCCGGAACGGATATGCTCCACTTCCTCGCTGGAAGATTTGCGCTGCAATGCAATTTCCTCGGCATTGCCGATTCCGTGCACCACGATATCCGTCCGGTCGTAACTGTCCATCATGTCTTTGATGACCGGTTCGCGCAGCATCATTTCGAACGCTTCCGCGCTGAGATGATCCGGCAGATAGAGTGTCTTGACCGAGCCAGCAGTTTTTGCGGCAAATGCCGATGCAATCGTATTGGCCTGGTGGAGGACATCCTCGCCCAGTCCGCCGCGTGCAGCAACAAATTGGAGCGCGTTGTCTTTCCTGTCAGCGGATAATTCTTTCGAGATGGCCGCCATCGTGCTGCCGCCGGTCACCGCAACAATTTTGTGTTGAGCAAACCTGGATTCAAGCAGCCGGGCAGCTTCTTTGCCGATATCGCCTTTAACAGCCGGCATTTCATCACTGTCCTGCGGCACGATGTGCACGCGCGCTATTCCCAAAATGGATTTCAATTGCTGCTCCATGTGTGAAAGTCCGGAAACTTCACGCATGAATTCTTTTAATGCTTCCAGAACAGCTGCACCTTGAAGAGTGACAGCCATTCCAGCGGTTTTTGCTTTTATCAGCTGCTGACTACGCAACAAATCAGTTTCATTGCGGATATCGCGTTCTTTCATACCGGCAAGTTCGCTAAGTGCGCGCCTGCCAATCGGCTCTTCTCTCTGGATAGCCTGCAAAATTTGATAACGTTTTTTCAGGAGGTCGGTCATTTCCGGCACGAGCTTGTTCTGCGCTTCCGTTAATGGATCCATTAATTCACTCCTTACGCATGGGACATTTTTCGTCCCGATACTTTTTTTCTGTCCCACTTATTTCATTTTAGCTGAGCTTTTCAATAAATGCAAATAAAAAGAAGCGTTAAAGTTCTAACGCTTCCAATAATTCAATATATCCGACATTGCCATAGATGATCGTTTCGCCATTGCGCTCAATCACCGGAATCATCAGCATGTATTTTTCATGCAAGGCGTCGTCGCTTTCGATGTCCACTTCCGTCCAGTCGATATTAAAATCCTCCTGGACCAGTTTTAGCATTAGCTTAGCCTCATCGCATAACGGACAATTTGCCCGCGTGAATAACGTAATCATGTTCACCCTTCTTTCGTTGCCATCTTTGTCCAGCTCCGCCGCAGGAAGAAGCAGGGCCAAAAAAACCTGTTCCGGCATCTTCGTTTTCTGGTAAAGAAGCAGCCTGTGTTTCGGCCGGTTCACTCCTCCAATTATATTCGGCAGCCGCTTTCTGGTAAAGTGTCGGGCAGATATTTTGGTTAGCTTGGCGGGATATTCTACATGCAATTACAGCAGCAAAAGAAAAAGCAGCACACCTTTTCCAATTTACTGGAGTAGGCGTGCTGCTTTCATTTTATGCCCTCGGAAGGAATCGAACCTCCATCTCAAGAACCGGAATCTTACGTGTGATCCATTACACTACGAGGGCAAATCGTTATTAGCGACTTTTCTATTATATACAGAGATACAAAACATTTCAAGCTTGTTTTTTCAATTCGTTAGATTTGACCTTCATTGACCATCATGTGTATGATATTATTACAGCTGAAGAAGATTTCAGTATAGTTAGCCAATACCTTATTATGAGGAGGAAATTACCTATGAATTTAATTCCAACAGTAATTGAACAAACGAGCCGCGGCGAACGTGCCTATGATATTTACTCACGTTTGCTGAAAGACCGCGTTATCATGCTGGGCAGCGGAATTGACGATAATGTTGCAAACTCTATCGTCGCGCAGCTGCTGTTCCTCGAAGCTGAGGATCCAGATAAAGATATTTCGATCTACATCAACAGCCCTGGCGGCAGCATCACAGCCGGTATGGCGATTTATGACACAATGCAGTTCATCCGTCCGGATGTCCAAACTATCTGCATCGGCATGGCCGCTTCTATGGGTGCTTTCCTATTGGCAGCAGGCACGAAAGGCAAACGCTATGCTTTGCCGAATGCTGAAGTCATGATTCACCAACCACTTGGTGGAGCACAAGGCCAAGCGACAGAAATTGAGATTGCCGCAAAACGCATCTTATTCCTTCGTGAAAAATTGAACACGATCTTGTCAGAACGCACTGGCCAATCTTTGGATGTCATTTCCAAAGATACAGACCGCGATAATTTCATGACTGCAGAGCGCGCGCTTGAGTATGGTTTGATCGACCAAATCATCACTCGCAGCAAATTGCCTCAGCACACTAAAGAAGATATCTAAACAAAAATCCCGCAGCTTTTCGATGCTGCGGGATTTTTTTGTGTGGTAGAGAAACTCTTGTTAATCTTTTCATTTCGCTCTAGGCGGACGCGTTCCGCGGGCCTGGCTTCAGTCTCCGCCTTCCGCTTCATTCAAAGGTCCTTCTTAATAGCAAATCATTTCACTTTTTAAAATCATGAAAGATAAAATTTCTGCAATTTCTTCATGCTATCCAGATATGTAGCAAAACAGCTTCGACTCCCGCGGGGCAGCGTAGCGACGAAGCAGCGCAGCGCTGCAGGAGCATATGTTTTATCGGGGCTGTTTTGCGGAATATCTGCACCTATACCCCCTTTACCATTTAAAGAGTAAGCAGCTTTCTCAACACGTTGAAAAAACCCCGCAAGCCTCGAAGGCTGCGGGATTTCTTATGCTTCTTTTTCGATTAGGGATGACAATGCATTTACTGCTTTCTCTTCATCCGATCCGTCTGCTGAAATGGTTACATTCGTGCCTTTGCTGATGGCCAGGCTCATTATGCCCATGATGCTTTTCGCGTTAACCTTCTTTTCGTCTTTTTCCAAATAGACATCCGCGTTGTAGCGGTTGGCTTCTTGGACGAACAAAGCTGCTTGCCTTGCTTGCAATCCGGATTTCAATTGGACTTCCACTTGTTTCTCTACCATGCTGTCCCTCCTCTAAAACGTAACTGGACTTAATCATATATGAAAGATTGGCGCGGTGCTACCGGCCAATCGTTTCTCCTTTTCTCAATTGCTCCGCGATTTCATCGATTTTGCGCAACCGGTGATTGACACCCGATTTACTCACATTGCCGCTTGAAACCATCTCTCCAAGTTCCTTCAGTGTAACATCTTGATACTCAACGCGCAGTCTGGCAATTTCCCGAAGGCGTTCAGGCAACTGGTCAATGCCAATTACTGAGTCGATAAAGCGGATATTCTCGACTTGCCGCAGCGCCGCGTCAATCGTCTTGTTTAGGTTTGCGGTTTCGCAATTCACCAGTCGATTGACGCTATTGCGCATATCCCGGATAATGCGGACGTCCTCGAATTTCAATAATGCCACATGTGCTCCGGCGATACTAAGGAAATCTGAAATCTTTTCTGCTTCTTTTAAATAAGTTACAAAGCCTTTTTTCCGTTCAATGGTCTTGCTGTTCAAATGAAAGTGATTCATCAGCTCGACCAGTGAATCCGCATGGTCTTTGTAAAGCGAGTAGATTTCAAGGTGATAGGAAGAAGTTTCCGGATTATTGACAGATCCCCCCGCCAGGAAAGCACCTCGCAAATAAGCGCGCTTGCAACAAGTCTTTTCGATCAGGCTTTTATCAATTTCATGCTGAAATTGGAAGCCTTCCGAAATAATAGCCAAGTCCTCCAGGACATGCTTCGACCCTTCCCTGATTCTGCAGATATAAATATTGTTCTTTTTCAGGCGCATTTTTTTCCGGACCAGCAATTCGACCGGATATGTTGGATAAAAACGTTTCAAGAAGGTATAGATGCGCCGCGCAATCGCTGCGTTTTCTGTTTGTATATCAAGGCTCAACTGCCGATTCGAAAACGACAAAGTCCCATTCATGCGGATTAAAGCAGATAGCTCGGCTTTGCCGCAGCAATCGTCCACTTCAATTTGGGTCATTTCTTTTTTTGTTTCGGAAGCAAATGACATGCCGTCCCCCCTCTCCTCACATCAAAAATACAGATGCTTCGGTGTTTCTTTTTCGAGGCCTCCGGCGTATTCAAACAGCCACTGCGCCACTTTCATCGGTTCGTGCCGAACGGCTTTTCCGAATATACTGGTAATGTTTTGTTTGTAAACCTCAAGGCCCATTTTCTCCAGTTCTTCCTCGTCGCACTCAACTGGCGATGCCAGTTCTCTCTTATAGCGCTCCGCAACCGTCAACGGCACTTGGATCTTATCGAGCAAAATTGCATCCAAAAATGGTTTTTCTACATGTGCATATAGGGCTTTAACATGATCTGAGGCGGTATAGTTATATGTTTCCCCAGCCTGGGTCATTAAATTGCAGATATAAATCTTCTTCGCTGTCGAAGCCATCAAAGCTTGTTCAATGTCCTTGACCAAAAGATTTGGCAATATGCTTGTATACAAAGATCCCGGGCCAATGATAACAACATCCGCTTTGCTGATGGCAGTGATTGTGTCTGGCAGCGTTTTGACGTCATGCGGTTCTAAGAACACGCGCTTGATTGGCTGCAGGTACATCGGAATCTTTGATTCCCCACTGACAATTGTGCCGTCTTCGAACTCAGCGTGCAGCGTCACCAATTGATTGGCCGCTGGCAGCACTGTGCCGTTGACATTCAATACCCGGCTCATCTCACGAACAGCATGCGAGAAGTCCCCAGTAATTTCAGTGAGCGCGGCAAGCATCAAGTTGCCGAGTGAATGCCCATCCAAATCCAGGGACTGTTTAAAACGGTATTGGAACATTTCCGCGACGAGCGGTTCAGCATCAGATAATGCCGCCATCACATTGCGAATATCTCCTGGCGGCGGAATATCCAAATCATTGCGCAGCCGGCCAGAGCTTCCGCCGTCGTCAGCAACGGTCACGACCGCTGTTAAATCGAGCGGAAACATTTTCAAACCTCTTAATAACGTGGAGAGGCCAGTGCCTCCTCCAATGATAACTACACGCTTCCGGCGCAAAGAATCTTCCATGCACTCAGCCCTTTCTTGTTTTAACATCACGGTGCGTAACAATCGTCTTATAATTTTCAGCTAATAATTTTCCATAGTATTCAGCCAATGTTACCGAGCGGTGTTGGCCGCCTGTGCAACCGAACGCGATGACAAGCTGTGCCTTGCCCTCGCTTTTGTAGTGGGGAATCATGAACTCAAACAGGTCGGTCAATTTATCGATCAAGGTTTGGGTTTCGCTCCATTGCAGCACGTAATCCGATACAGGCTTATCGAGCCCGGACAACGGATTCAGTTCTTCAATATAATATGGGTTCGGCAAAAAGCGAACATCGAATACTAAATCTGCATCGATTGGCATTCCATGCTTAAAGCCGAACGACATGACGTTGACCGTGAATACGTTACTGGTCTTGGTCGCGAAATCCTTCATGATCCGTTCTTTCAGCTCACGCGGTTTCATCGTTGACGTGTTGTACATGTATTTCGCACGGCCCTGCAGATCCGTCAGCATGTCCCGCTCTTTTTTGATGCCTCCGAGCACTAAGCCTCCGGGCGACAGTGGATGCGAACGCCGTGATTCTTTATAGCGGCTCACGAGCGTCTGATTGTCAGCGTCTAGGAACAAGATGGTCACGGAAACTTTCGGTTCTTTCAAAAGGTTATCGATGGCGTCCACCAGGCTGTCGAAGAAATCTCCGCCTCGCAGATCCATGACCGCAGCCACACGCTTCATCGACTTTCCTGAATCTCTCATCAATTTGATGAACGTCAGCAATAAAGCAGGCGGCAGGTTATCAATCGTGAAAAAGCCGAGATCCTCAAAGCTTTGGATTGCCACGGTTTTGCCCGCTCCTGACATGCCGGTTATGATGATCAATTCAGTTTCGTCGTTATTATGATTTTCCATTCAGGCGTGTCACCTCTTCTGTTGAAATTTGTATGTGCTCAGCCAGCAGCTGAAATTCTGGGGTGTAGTGGAACGTGCCGTATTGCATGCCCGCCTGGTGCACCGCAAACTGAAGGTTGGTGCGGTCCCCTTCGGCCATTGGCAGAAACGCTAAGCTTTCAACCGGATGCCATTCAAGCAGCCCTTCGCGCGTTTCTTCGAAAGTTTTTCCTTCTAAGCCGTGTGCAACGAACGTAAACAACATCCATTCATCCACAATCCGGCCTTCGTCATGGATCATCATCGTGTAAATTCCTTTTAAATGCGTATTCAATGGCGTTGCGCCCGTTTCTTCAATAAACTCACGGATTGCCGCTTCGTAAATCGATTCACCGGTTTCCATTTTCCCGCCCGGTGCAACGTACCAATCGCGCCGAGGTTTTTTTAATAATAAGACTTGTCCGTTGCGGACAACTAGTAAATTCGCTATTCGCTGCACTATCGACACTCCGTATCTTTTGTAAACTCTCTCCATTATACATCTATCCTGGTGTGTCATGCAAAAAAAGAAAAGCGGAAAGAGCCCGTTAGCTTCGACAGGCAAGTTCTGGCCAAATCCATTTGGCCAGAACTTTGCGACGAAGCACGAAGTGCTGCAACGCATTTTAATGTCTCGAAGCTAGCGAAGCGATGCAACGGTTTTTCATGTCCCGAAGCTAGCGCAGCGTTGCAGGGACAGAGACAGGAGCAATGGGTTTTTGATGAACTTTCGAAGCGGCTCTATTACAGTGGCGTCTGGAGCCAGCTACCTCTAAGTTTCCGGTGATTGCTTTCTTAACACGCACCAATTCGGCGTTGACATGCCCTACAAAGAAATTAACAAGCACTAACAAGCTGTCAACATGAACTGTTTATAATTTAACCGCCACTAGCCCAATAACGCTATTTCACGCCTATGTTCAAAAGGATAATTCTGCACAAAAAAAAGCCGCTCCCCGGAATCTCCGGAAAGCGGTCTATCAAAGTATTCTATAAAAAGGGGGTCAATTTACTCTTCCTATATTAGCACCACTTCATGACAACGGTGTGACAATGCCATTAAGAAGTGATTAAAATCACGCTTTTTGGCCGATTTTTTCAACCAATTCTTCAATATAATGCTGGGAAGCCTGTGCTGCGATACTTCCGTCACCTGTAGCGGTCACTACTTGGCGCAGCATTTTGTCGCGGACGTCTCCCGCTGCGTAGATTCCTGGAATACTTGTTTCCATTTTTTCATTGGTTACGATATAGCCTTGGTCATTCAAAATGCCAAGCGAAGCAAAAGGTTTTGTCAATGGCAGCATGCCGATGTAGATGAACACGCCATCCGCGTCGAATTCCTGTTCACTGTCATCTTTCGTCGAAACAAGTGTGACGCTTCCGACTTTGCCTTTTTCATCATTGATCTCTTTTACTGTGTGGCTCCAAATAAAATCGATTTTTTCATTGGCGAATGCGCGGTCTTGAATGATCTTTTGTGCGCGCAATTCGTCGCGGCGATGGACAATTGTCACTTTATCCGCAAAACGTGTCAAGTAGACGCCTTCCTCTACTGCTGAATCTCCTCCGCCGACAACAACAAGGTTTTTGTTCTTGAAGAATGCACCATCGCAGACTGCACAATAGCTGACTCCGCGGCCTCCAAGTTCGTTTTCGCCTGGAACGCCCATTTTCTTGTACTCTGCCCCAGTCGTAATGATGATTGCGCGGGCTTTAAATTCTTTCGAACCGGTAATTATGGTTTTGTATTCTTCACCGTCAATAATTTCTTTGACGTCTCCGTAAGCATATTCCGCTCCGAATTTTTTCGCGTGCTCGAACATTTTTGTTGAAAGGTCCGGCCCCAGGATGTGGTCGAAACCTGGATAGTTTTCAATTTCTTCCGTGTTCGCCATTTGGCCGCCCGGAATTCCACGCTCTAGCATCAACGTCGTCAGATTTGCGCGTGATGTGTAAACTGCGGCAGTCATGCCTGCAGGTCCTGCTCCAATAATGATAACATCATAAACATTCGTAGTTTCGGTCATTTTATGGCCTCCTAAATCTCAGTAAGTAAATCGTATAAGAATCCGCGCTTATCAGCAACTTATTTGCTTATGATTCAAACAGCGGCAAAAAACGGATCAGTTCTGTGACGTATTTGGTCAATGTGGCAGTCGTAATGCCATAATGGGCGGCAACGGATTTTTTCGTCGCTGCCGTGTCTCTTGATGACTTCACCATATAGGTGACCGCTGCTGCCAAGGCTTTCGGATTTTTAAAGTTGTAATTCTGTTCAAATGCCTTTTCAACCAGCATGAACCACATTTGGAAAGTATAAGACCCTTGTTCCGTCACCATGCCGTTTTCGGCATAAAGCAGTTCCGCTACTTCCATTGCGCGCTTGAATGCGCGCTCTTCCGCCACTTCCACTTTAAACGGATGCCCAAGTGCGTATCCGAGCATATATGTTTCGATAACGGACGGTTGCTCGGATTTGAGCCAATTCGGATGCGAGATGATTTCCTGTTTATGGGCGGACTTGCCCAGCAGGAACATGCCAAATAGCCGCTCACTTTTATGGCTATGGTCAAGCTTTTTCACGAGGTAATCGCGGTTATGCTCCAATGCGTCTTCATGCGGCATCACGCCATTATCGGCCCACGGTTCGTAGCCGCCTTTGGTCGGATCCATTTGCGTCAATTGTTTCCATGCCTGTTTGGCGACATCTTCATGCCCCGAATGGAAGGCGGCGTGCGACAGCCAGAAATAAAAGGCCGGGTCGCCGTCAAATCCGCGCTTTTGCAGGCTTCTCAGCCAGCGGTACGCTTCTTTGTATTTGCCGACCAACGCAAATGTTGCTCCTAGTTTATAGCGGTGCTCGAAGACATACGGCTGAATCTTTTTCAAGAGTTCCAGAACATCTTCTAGCTCTTCATTTTTCTCGTAATAATGAAAGACAGCTAAATTGCATAATGCATGAAGATTGCCGGTATTACGTCTCAACACATCATGCAGCAACGCTTTCGCCATTTCAGCTTCGCCGACATAGAAATAGGCGAGCGCCAGATTATTATGCGCTCCCCAGAAATCAGGCTTTTCTTCCACCAGCTTCTCAAGCAATTCAATCGCTTCTGGGAAATTCCCTTTCTCCATCATGCGGCGCGCCTTTTCTTGCTGATAAAAGTATTCGCTATCCTGTGCTTCACCCTCATCATCAAAAAGCTGCCAGTCTTCCTGTTCCGCAAAATCGATGATTTCCAAAGCCTCTTCGTTATATTCGCCCTGCGGCTCTTTTTCGCTATACTTTTTCGCGTAATTGCGGGCATCCAAAAACATGCCGAGATGCGCGTGGACCTCTGCCAGGAAAAATAAGGTTTCGGATTTGTCCACATCAAGCCCGTGAGCCGTGCGCAGCGCGTCCATTGCCTGCTCGAATTCGCCCGTCTCCATGAGCACGATTCCGAATTGAACCCAGATATCCGCATCCTGTGGACTTAATTCTGTCGCACGCTGCAGGTATTTATGGGCTTTCGGATACCGTTCCCGCTGCAGCTCGCGCATTGCCTTTTTGTAATAGTATTCTCCTGTCGGTATGAATGAAAGAAGGTTGTCATTGTGTTTTTTCTTTTTATTCTCCAAAATATGCCTCCGAAAAAGTAAAAGGAACGATGAAATCGCTCCTTTACTCAAATGTGCTGTTATTATAGCATATTTCCCTGTTATTTACTTGTTGTTTTTGATTCATGGCGCTCTTTCAGCACATCAATAACGGCATCCAGGCTGACTTTCTGTTCTTGCAGCAAGACCAAAACGTGGTAAAAGAGGTCCGCTGTCTCCATCGACAATTCTTTTGAATCGCGGTTTTTTGCAGCGATGATGACTTCCGCCGCTTCTTCACCGACTTTTTTGCAGATTTTGTCGACGCCTTCTTGGAATAAATAAGTCGTATACGCGCCTTCCGGCATTTCGATTTCGCGTTTTTCAATCATCGACGCCAGTGCACCGAACATATCCGACTTCGACTCGTTCGGCGTGCCGGACAAGGTTTCGTAGAAACAGCTTTCTGCTCCAGTATGGCAAGCCGGGCCGTTTGGAATCACTTCATAGATCAATGAATCGCCGTCGCAGTCAAGGCGCACAGCCGTCACTTCTTGCGTGTTGCCGCTTGTCGCGCCTTTATTCCATAGCTCACTGCGGCTTCTGGAATAAAGCCACGTTTCATTCGTTTCGATCGTTTTCGCCAGCGCTTCTTCGTTCGCGTATGCGAGCGTCAGCACTTCTTTCGTTTCGGCATTCTGTATGATGACGGGAACGAGTCCCTGGCTATCAAATTTCACATTATTCATCGGACATTCACTCCCTCTTTCCGCAGATAGTCTTTCACTTCTGCGACGCTTGTTTCTTTGTAATGGAAAATCGATGCCGCCAGTGCTGCATCGGCATCAGCTTGTTTAAACACTTCTGCAAAATGCTCCCGGTTCCCTGCACCGCCGCTCGCAATGACCGGCACTTCCACTGCATCGCGAACCGCTTTTGTCAGCTCGATGTCAAAGCCGTCTTTTGAACCGTCTTTGTCCATGCTTGTCAGCAAGATTTCACCGGCGCCCATTTCGACGATCTTCTTCGCCCATTCCACGGCGTCCCAATGCGTCTTGTTGCGGCCGCCATGCGTATAGACATCCCAATGGTCGCCGCTTCGTTTCGCATCGATTGCGATAACGATGCACTGAGAGCCGAAATAATCGGCGCCTTCCTTGATCAGTTCCGGACGGTCGAGCGCCGCGGTGTTCAGTGACACTTTATCCGCCCCAGCACGAAGCATGCGCTTCATGTCTTCAAGCGTACGGATGCCGCCGCCAACTGTAAACGGAATCGATAATTCCGTCGCAACAGTCTTCACGACTTCGACCATCGTTTCCTTGCCTTCGTGGGAAGCGGAAATATCGAGGAACACCAATTCATCCGCGCCTTGCTTGTCGTAGAAACGCGCAAGCTCCACCGGATCCCCGGCATCGCGGAGAGATACAAAGCTGACGCCTTTGACGACGCGCCCTTCTTTGACGTCCAGGCACGGGATAATGCGTTTCGTCAGCATGACAGCGCCTCCTCGAGCGTAAAGCGGTTCTCGTAAAGCGCCTTGCCGATAATGACGCCTGAAATCGGGCTGTCTTCTGCGGCTGCTTTGACGTTCTTGATGTCGTTCAATGTTCCGATGCCGCCGGAAACGATGACGCCGGCATCGTTTGAAGCAACCAGTGCTTTATTGGCATCGATGTTCGGCCCCTGCAAGGTGCCGTCAGTCGCAATATCGGTATAGATGAAATGCTTTGCGCCGTGTTCTGTAAAAAACTTAGCGACGCCTTGTGCAGACTGGCCGGATGTTTCGATCCAGCCCTCGGTTGCAGCCATGCCGTCCTTGGCATCAATGCCTATGACAATGCGGTCTGCTCCGAATTCTTCGATAAACGACACGACAAGGTCCGGGTTACGGATTGCCAAACTGCCGATGATGACACGGCTGACGCCGTTCGAGAGATAATATTGAATGTCTTCGCGGGACCGGATGCCGCCGCCGATTTGTATTTGGACCGGCAGTTTCGCTGCTTCGATCACCACTTGATCATTGATACGCACGCCGTCTTTGGCACCGTCCAAATCGACCATATGGATCCACTCGGCTCCAGCTTCGACGAATTTTTTCGCCATATCTACCGGCGAATCGCCGTAGACCGTTTCCTGTGCATAATCTCCTTGAAACAGGCGCACGCATTTGCCCCCGCGCAAATCAATCGCGGGATAAATCTGAAACTTGCTCATCTGGGTTCCTCCTGACATTCGCAATCCATTGCTCTAATAAATGATGGCCAAAATCGCCGGATTTTTCGGGATGGAACTGCATGCCCGTGATCAATCCTGTGCCAACCACTCCCGGTACATCTACATTGCCATAACTTGCCGTAGCAAATAATTCTTTAGGGTCCGTGTTGATAGCGAGAAATGAATGCACAAAATAAACATGCGTATCCACTTGCAGCTCATCCAACCAATACGGCAGCCGCGAAAACTCCAGGCGGTTCCAGCCCATATGTGGAATCCGCTGCGTGCCTTTTTCAAAATCGAAACGGCGAATATCGCCTTTTAAAAGTCCTAAGCCTTTCGTTTGGCGCACTTCTGAACTGTCTTCATACAAGAGCTGCATGCCCAAGCAGATGCCCAGAAGCGGAATTCCTCTGTCTGGCAAGGATCGGATAAAGCCAGCTATCCCTTTTTGCTCCAGCAAGTCCATAGCGTCCGGGAATGCCCCGACGCCCGGCAGGATGATTGCCTCCGCTTCCAGCAGAATTGCCGGGTCATCCGACAATATGACTGTGCAATCGAGTTTTTTCAATGCTTGCTCGACACTAAAAAGATTGCCCATGCCGTAATCGATGATTCCGATAATCATGTCAACAGCCCCTTTGTCGATGGCACGCCTTTCACCCGCGGATCGATGCTCGTCGCTTCGTCGAGTGCACGCGCCAATGCCTTGAATACTGCCTCGATGATGTGATGCGTATTTTGCCCATAATGGATGATGACATGGACGTTCATACGCGATTCAAGTGCGAATTTCCATAGGAATTCACGTACCAACTCTGTATCGAACGTACCCACTTTGGCATTCGGGATATCCCCTCTCATTTCGAGATGAGGTCGGTTGGAGCAATCGATGACAACTTGAGCCAATGCGTCGTCCATCGGGATAAAGGCATTGCCGTAGCGGCGGATGCCTTTTTTATCGCCAAGCGCTTCCTTGACCGCCTGCCCCAGCACAATGCCGATATCTTCAGTTGTGTGGTGGTCGTCGATGTGCGTATCGCCGTCAGCTTTGATGCTGCCGTCAAATTGGCCATGCTTGATAAAAAGGTCCAGCATATGGTCCATGAACGGAACGCCTGTGGCGATGTCTGCCTGGCCTTCGCCGTCCAATGAAAACGTGACAGCTATTTTCGTTTCATTTGTATTGCGGTTGATTTCTGCTTTTCTCATCATCGATTCTCCTTTTTCCATGAACGCGATTCAACTGCCCGAGCGTGCCCTTCCAATCCTTCGAGACGGGCCAGCCGTGCAATTTTCGCTTCGTTCTTTTGCCAAGCCTGTTCGCTATAATAAATGATGCTTGTGCGTTTCATAAAATCGTAGACTGACAGCGCGCTCGAAAAACGGGCTGTGCTATTGGTCGGCAAGACATGGTTGGCGCCGGCAAAATAATCGCCGATCGGTTCGGATGAAAAACGTCCGATGAAAATCGCACCTGCATTATCAATGCGCTCTGCGATCTCCTCCGCATCATCCGCCATGATTTCAAGATGCTCTGGTGCCAGTTCATTGGCGGCTTCGATCAGGCGTTCCATCGTTTCGCCGATGTAGATGATGCCATGGTCTGCAATCGCCTTCGCCGCAATCGCTTGCCGCGGCAAAGTTCGGAGCTGCTTCTCAACTTCTGCGGAAACGGCATCAGCCAACCTTTCGCTGGTGGTCAAAAGCACCGCCGTCGCCATTGGATCATGCTCCGCTTGTGACAGAAGATCCGCCGCGATTTCATCGGCAAAAGCTGTATCATCCGCTATGACGGTGATTTCGCTAGGTCCTGCAATCATGTCGATAGCAACCTCGCCGAACACTTCCCGCTTCGCCAAAGCGACGAATACGTTCCCGGGTCCCGTAATCTTATCGACCGGCCGGATCGACTCGGTACCGTAAGCCAGCGCGGCAACCGCTTGGGCACCTCCAACTTTGTAGATTTCATCGATCCCCAAAATATGCGCCGCGGCGAGCACGCCGTCCGACAGCTTGCCGTCTTTGCCAGGCGGTGACACCAGAACGATGCGCTTAACACCTGCAACTTGTGCCGGAATGACATTCATCAGCACCGAAGATGGATAAGCGGCAGTGCCGCCCGGAACGTAGAGCCCCGCGGATGGAATGGCCGTTACACGCTGCGCTACATAAGATCCGTCGCCGTTGGTATGCGTATAGCCTTGCTGGCGCTGGTATTCATGATAGACACGGATATTGTCCGCCGCCTCCGTCAAATCTTCCAGCAGCTGCGGTTCAAAACGGCTGACCGCTTCTTCAATTTCTTCCGCGCTGACGCGCAGATTTTCGACTTTGACGCCGTCCCATTTTTCTGTGAAGCGGTATAAAGCTGCGTCACCTTCCTGCTGTACGGACGAGATGATGCTTTTTACCGCAGTAAGCTGCTCCGCACTGGCTTCAGCAAGCGTCCGCCTGATGGAAATGCCGGATTTCAGCTGTTCTTTCTTCATTTGCGCACCTGCTCCCTCAACTTGCCGACAAGTTCGCGGATGCGGTCTTGCTTCAACCGATAGCTAACAGGATTAGCGATTAAACGCGATGTGATGTCAACGATTTCTTCATATTCCACCAAGCCGTTTTCCTTTAAGGTTTTTCCTGTTGAAACGATATCGACAATGCGGTCTGCAAGGCCGATCATCGGAGCCAGTTCAATCGAACCGTTCAATTCGATAATTTCCACTTGTTCGCCTTTGCCCCGGTAAAAACGGGACGCGATTTTCGGATATTTCGTTGCGATTCGCGGCGTCACTGCATTCATTTCCGTATTCGGCAGCCCTGCAGTCGCAATATAGCAGCGGCTGATGCCGAGGTCGAGCAGTTCATGCACCGAGCGGTCGAGTTCAAGCAAGACGTCTTTTCCAGCAATGCCGACATCGGCTACGCCGTGTTCGACATAGACGGGCACGTCCATCGGCTTCGCCAGGATAAAACGGATTCGTTCGTTCGGCGCTTCTACGATAAGCTTGCGCGAATCATCAATCTCTTTCGGCAAATCGTACCCTGCTTTGAGCAGCAATTCATAAGCTTCTTCGAATATGCGGCCTTTTGGCATGGCAATCGTCAATTCATCCATTAAAAGCGCCTCCTAAATTTCTGACTTCACTGAACAGCGCATTGAAACTTTCAGTATCCCGCACAGCCGGAGCATATTGCAGCGTTGCCCGAGCCCCGTTTGCGCGAAGCTCCTGGGCTTCCTGATGCGCCTGTTCTTCTGATTGTTCGTCGAATAAAATCAGCGTATGCCGCTCTTCTTCAGTGCTTCCTGCTGCTGCTTCCAATAGCCGGTCAATCCGAAGACCGAATCCTGTTGCGCCGACCTGCATGCCGAATTGTTGCATCAACCCATCGTAGCGGCCGCCATTGCCAAGCGGAAACCCGCTTCCGGCTCCGTAGAATTCAAAGACCAGTCCTGTGTAATACGTCATATGGCTGATAAATGCCAAATCGTATGTGATGGCTTCTGATAAGCCGTTGCGTGCGATAATTTGTTCCAGCTTGAGCATGTCTTCGTATAAAGCCCTTTGCTGGGTGTTTGCATAATCGATATACGGCTTCCAATCTTCCAAAGAGGATGTTGCCATCAATTTTTTGAATGCCCCGGTTTTCGCTGGATCCATATCCATGTAATCCGCCAGTTCATCAAAACCGACGTTGTTTTTGGATACAAGCGCTTCCCGGACAGCTTCGATCTGGCCGCTGTCGAGCCCAAAGTCCTGTAAAATCAAATGCAATAATTGCGTGTTGCCGATGACGACCCGGCCAGATTCGACATTCAATTCCTTCAGAATCGTAGAGGCCAGAATGATGACCTCCGCATCCGCGTAAAGGGAATCGTCACCGATCAGCTCGACGCCCATCTGTTCAAACTCCGCTGGCCGGCCGCCTTCGCGTTTCTGAGCGCGGAATACATTTGAATAATAGCCGAGCCGGACCGGCATTTTTTCTTTCAATAATTTCGAAGCCGCCACCCGTGCAATCGGTGAAGTCATGTCCGGACGCAGCACCAAGGTTTCACCTTGGCTGTCGAGCAGCTTGAAAAGCGCGTTGTCGGGAATGGCCGAAATTTTGCCGATGGTTTCGTAGTATTCCAAGGTCGGTGTCTGGAGCATATCGTAGCCTGCTTGTTCCATGATAGCCGTGCCTTTGGATCGCAATGCCGATTTCTTTTTTGCAATAAACGGGAAGTCGTCCCGCATGCCTAACGGTTTTTCGAACATCTGGATTGCCATTTAATCACTTCCTATTTTTGGATATAACGCTTTAGTTCGCTAATGAGGTAGAGAGGTGAAGTAGTGTTATTTTATCTTATTTCGCTTTCAGCCGTCAAGGATTTAGAAAAAAATCCTGAAAGCACACTGGCTATCAGGATTCTGCTTGTTGGCGCATGGCCATCTGTTCAGCTGTAAAAATGATTTTCATGGGGTTGCCGCCAGCAAAAGCTCCGGCAGGCACATCTTTATGGACCAATGTTGCAGCGGAAACAATAGCGCCGTCGCCGATTTCTACACCCGGCAAAATCGTACTATTGGCTCCGATGAGCACTTCGTCTCCTATTATTACTTCCCCCAAACGATATTCTTTAATCAAGTATTCATGCGCTAAGATCGTGGTATTGTAGCCGATCACTGAATTTCTTCCGATTTTGATTTTTTCCGGAAACATCACATCCGGCATTACCATCAACGCAAAAGAGGTATGTTCACCGATCTCCATGCCGAGAAAATTTTTATAAAGCCAGTTTTTCATCGGCAAAAACGGCGTGTAGCGTGCCGTTTGGATTACAAGGAAATTCTTCGCGACTTTCCAGAACGGCACGGTCTTGTAGATATGCCAAAGCGAATTGGGTCCGTCAACAAAATGGCGCTCCGTCTTTCTCATCGGATTGCCTTTTTCGGGAGCCCACAGGAATCGTCAACTAAATTGGTCATGTCGATACCGCCCCTTTTTGGTTTTGTTCCGCCCTTTTCCATAAATAAGAGATGAATATGGTCAAAATCAGCGCAGTCGCCACACGAATTGCCAATAACGGCCAAATTGGAATGCCTAGCGGAATGAAAATCAGCGTATCTTCCACAACGGCGTGGCAAGCAATGAGGAAGATGAACACAAGTGTCGCGTCTTTGCGGCTGACGCCATCTTCCTGTACAGCTTGGATCATGACGCCTGCACCCATCGCTAGCCCGAAAATGAGGCCTGATGCCAAAGTGACTGAAGCGTTCTTCTGGACACCCAATAGCCGTGTCAACGGCCCCATGCCTTCCGAAATACGCTGCAAATAATGCTTGTCTTTTAATACCTGGATCATGATCATTAACGGAATGACGATCAGCGCTAGCTGCAGTACACCAAATGATGCTTTTTCAAGGCCTAAGAGGAAAATGCCTCCCCAGCCTTCCGGCGTTGCCGCTGCTGGAGGCGCAAAGCCGTATTGCGCGGTTTCCCCGCCGCCCTTCCAGAAAAGGTTGATGACGATCCCCGACAAAGCAGCTAAGCCGAAGCGCACTGTCAGCACAACCCATAATTTAACGCCGACTTTCAACGCTACACCGGTTTCGATAAAAATATTATGTGAAAATGACAGCATAACCGCCAGGATGAAAACTTCTTTGACAGTCAGCTCTAATGACAAAATACCGGCAATCCCCGCGTACAGATTCAACGCATTCCCAAGCACAAGCGGAATCGCCGCATCGCCGCTGAGCCCGAAAATGCCCATCAGCGGTGCAACCAAATCAATGATGAACGGCAGCACCGGCGTGAATTGCAGCATCGTCACTAAGAGTGTGATTGGGAAAATGATCTTCCCTAAAGACCAAGTGGTTTTCAGGCCGGCAAGAAAGCCTTTTTTCATTGTCTGCATTCCATCTCTTCTTTCTATTTATCCAAATAATGTGGAGGATTTTTTAATTTCACTCTGCGGTAAACGATAAAAGCGACGCCAATAACAATCGCGGCGACTGACACCAATTGGGCAGCGCGCAGCTCGCCGATGACGTATAAACTGTCTGTCCGCATGCCTTCGATAAAGAAGCGGCCAACGGAATACCATATCATATAGAAGAAAAACATTTCGCCGCGCACCAGATTGACCCGGCGCAGCAATAACAGGATGATGATTCCCACCAAACTCCATAGGGATTCATATAAGAAAGTCGGATGGTAGTAAACCCCATCTATGTACATTTGATTGATAATCCAATCAGGTAGGGCTAAATTCTCCAAGAAACTGCGGGGCACTTCGCCGCCATGCGCTTCCTGGTTGATGAAATTTCCCCAACGCCCTACTGCCTGGCCGATCAAAATGCTCGGAGCCAAAATATCCGCTACCTTTAAAAAAGGTGTATTGCGGCGCTTCGTGAAAATATAAGCAACGATTACCGAAGCGATAAGCGCTCCGTGGATAGCGATTCCGCCATTCCAAATGGCGAAGACTTCAGCGGGATTATCTTTGTAATTTTCCCATTCGAACATGACATAGTAAATGCGGGCGCCTACGATCGCGAGCGGCACTGCCCATATCAATAAATCCGTCAGAAAATCCGGGTGAAGCCCCCGCTTGACCATTTCACGCTGGCCGACCAAAAATGCGATGACAATGCCCGCCGCGATGATGACGCCGTACCAGCGGACTTCGATCGGACCCAGCGTGAACGCGATCGGATCTATTGAAGCTAAAATTGAAAACATCCCTTGCACCTACCCATTCCGTTAATTTTTATCTGCTGCAAGCACGTCATCCAAGCGCTTCGAAAACTCTTCCGCCGCATTGACGCCCATGCGTTTCAGGCGATGGTTCATCGTCGCCACTTCAATAATGACCGACAAGTTGCGTCCAGGGCGGACAGGAATCGTCAGCTTGGTCAAATCGGTATCAATGATGCGCATCTTTTCTTCTTCCAGCCCTAGCCGGTCGTAAGTTTTTTCGGCATCCCATATTTCGAGGTCGATGACCAGCGAGATGCGCTTGAATGTGCGCACAGCGCTCGCGCCGAACAGCGTCATGATATCGATGATGCCGACTCCGCGGATTTCAAGCAGGTGTTCAATCAGCTTCGGCGGATGGCCGATCAAGGTGTTCTCGCCTTCTTGGTGAATCTCCACGCAATCGTCCGCGACGAGGCGATGGCCTTTTTTAACGAGCTCCAGCGCAGTTTCACTTTTCCCGACGCCGCTTTTTCCAGTGATCAATACCCCGACGCCGTAGATATCAACCAGCACACCGTGCATCGCTGTTGTTGGAGCAAGTTGGCTCTCCAGGTAATTCGTCAAAATGCTCGAAAAGCGCGTCGTTGACATTTTCGCCGAGAAAACCGGCACATGCCGTTTGCTTGAAGCGTCAACTAGCTCCTCTGGTACTTCCATATCATGCGCGACGATAATCGCCGGCGTGTCGTCCGTGCACAATTTCATCATACGTTCGATGCGTTCATGCGCTTCTAAAAGCGCGAAGAACGACAGCTCCGTTTTCCCCAAAAGCTGGACCCGGTTAGCCGGATAATGCGTGAAATAGCCCGCCATCTCCAGTCCTGGCCGTGAGATGTCGCTGATTGGAATATGGCGCCCCAGCCCTTCCTGGCCGCTGATCAGCTTTAACTCGAACGTGTCCATCACTTGCTTCGCTGTAACTTGTCCCATGTTCTCCCTCATTCCTTTGCGCCAGTAAATCCAAAAGCCTTTTGAAAATTCTTTCATCATTCTGGCGGTTTGCTCCTATTTTAACACGTAACTTTCCAATTTGACTGTTTTCCTGTCCCCTTTCTGTCCTCGCCTCACTATATAGCGGGTAAAAGGAGGTTTTAGTTTGAAAATTATCATTGATGCTGGGCATGGACCCAATACCGTAGGCAAGCGTTCCCCCGATGGCCGCCTTCGCGAATTCTATTTTAACTCGGCGGTCGCTGATGAAGTGAAAAAGAGACTCTTGCTCGATGGCCATACGGTCATTTTCAGCCACCATCCTGAAGTAGACGTGCCTCTCCATGAACGGACCCAGTTGGCGAACCGGCTGAAAGCCGATCTGTTCATTTCTATCCACGCCAATGCTGCCGGTTCCAGTTTCAATGGCGTGAGCGGCATCGAAACGTTTATCTACAGCCATCCACAAACCGCTTCTAAAGGGCTTGCGGAAAGGGTCCAGCTGGCATTGTGCTTGTCTGTTAAACGACCCGACCGCGGCCTGAAAAAAGCTGATTTTGCTGTGCTGCGCGACACGCATATGCCAGCTATCCTTGTAGAATGCGGTTTTATGACAAACCGCGAAGAACTGGCGTTATTGCAATCGGCCGTATACCGAAGGCGCTGTGCTTGCGCCATCGCCTTCGCCGTCAATTGCTATGAATCCAATTAAGCACGCTGCCAGCCTTCCGGGAAATTTGCCGGAAGTTTTTTTTGTGTGGCTATTTTATCTGCACCCTTCGGTACGCCAGCATTTCCCGATTCTGCTACACTTGTGTAAACGAGCCAACTTTAAAGAGGTGCATTATGAAAAAAACCATCGGAATCCTGGCACATGTCGACGCCGGAAAAACCACTTTCTCTGAACAATTGCTGTTCAATACAAAAAGCATCCGCCAGCGTGGGCGCGTCGACCACCAAGACGCTTTTCTCGACAGCCACGAAATCGAAAAACGCCGTGGTATCACAATCTTTGCGGACCAAGCGGAGATTCTCTTCAACGGCTCCACCTATTATTTGATCGACACCCCCGGACACGTCGATTTCTCTCCTGAAATGGAACGCGCCATCCAAGTGATGGATTACGCGATCCTTATCGTCAGCGCAATCGATGGCGTCGAAGGGCATACTGAAACCGTGTGGCAGCTGTTGCAGAAGCACAAAGTGCCAACGTTCTTTTTCATCAATAAAACAGATCGCGATAATGCCGACCCCCTGCGGGTGCTGGAGGAAATCCAAAAGTCGCTGAGCCCTGACGCAATCGATCTTACCGAAGCTTTCCCAAGCGATGTGATGTCTGAAGAATTGATTGAATTTATTGCTGAGCGCGACGAGGAATTGCTCGAACGCTATATGGACAGCGGATACGAACCGGCCGTATGGATGGAAGCTTTGAAAATTTTGATCAGCGCCCGGCAAGTGATGCCTGGTTGCCACGGATCCGCATTAAAAGATCAAGGGGTCATGGAGTTTTTCGAGCTGCTTGACGGATTGACCGCTACGGCATATGAAGAAAAACAAGCTTTTTCTGCACTAGTTTATAAAATCCGCCACGAGCCTACTGGCCAGCGCGTCACGTTTTTGAAGATTCTCAGCGGCCGCCTGCAAGTCCGCGATGAAATCGCTTATGGTGCGGATGGCCGCAAAAAGAGTGAAAAAGTGACACAGCTTCGGCGTTATACCGGCGAAAAGTTTACAGCGGCAGAGTCGGCGAGCGCCGGCGAGCTGATTGCTGTGACCGGCCTGTCAGAAGCTGCAATTGGCGACGGCCTTGGCACGCTAAGCTCACATCCTTCTTATCTTACTGCTCCTGCATTGCAATCAAAAGTGAAATTTTCTTCTTCGGTTCACCCTAAAGAGATGCTCAAAGCTTTCCAGCTTCTCGACGCCGAAGATCCTTCACTGCACGTCGAGTGGGATGAACATTTCCAGGAAATCCACATCCTGGTCATGGGCGTCATCCAACTTGAAGTGTTGGTCCAAATTGTACAAGAGCGCTTTGGCTATACGGTTTCATTTGCACAGCCGAAAATCCTCTATAAAGAGACGATTGCGAAGCCAGTCATGGGCTACGGCCATTTCGAGCCGCTGCGCCATTACGCGGAAGTGCATCTGAAAATCGAACCAGCGCCGCGCGGCTCTGGTATCACCTTGGCTAACGAATGCCACGCGGACAATTTGTCCACCGGGCACCAGAACCTGATTCTCCATCATTTGCGGGAGCGCGGCCATCATGGCCTTTTAACAGGTTCGACGCTGACCGATATCCACATCACCTTAATGACTGGGCGCGGCCACAACGAGCACACATCGGGCGGAGATTTCCGCGAAGCGGCTTACCGCGCCTTGCGCCAAGGACTCGAAAAAGCGGAAAACCGTCTTCTGGAGCCTATTTACCGGTTCAAAATCAAAGTCGACACCGACCATATGGGTAAAGTCCTTTCGGATATCCAGCAAGCGCACGGTTCCTTCGATGCGCCGTCAATGGCTGATGGGAAAACGGTCATCGAAGGTTCGGCACCCGTCGATTCGTTCATGAATTACGCCACTGAATTCGCTTCTTTCACCCATGGCAAAGGAATGCTCAGCCTCCTGTCGGGCGGCTATGATTTCTGCCATAATGAAGAAGAAATCATCGAAAGAATCGGCTATAACAAAGACGCCGATCCGGAATACACTTCCACTTCCATTTTTTGCACCAAAGGGCAAGGCTATAAAGTGCCATGGGACCGAGCGGAAGCCGCAATGCATTGCTTGTAAAAATCGGATGGAATGAGGGATGGCTAATGTACGAGCAGAAAACGAAGGAAACGGACGCCGACGTCATTGAATTCATCGAAAGCGTCGAGAATCCAAAGAAACGCGAAGACGCTTATAAACTCCTGCAGATTTTCGAGGAGACCAGCGGCTTTAAAGCAAAAATGTGGGGGCCAAGCATTATCGGTTTCGGTTCCTATCATTATGTCTACTCGACTGGCCATTCCGGGGATGCCCCGCTAGTCGGCTTTTCGCCACGCAAGGCAAAAATCAGCTTGTACATCACTACAGACGACCCGGACCGGACCGCTTTGCTTGAGCGCTTCGGCAAGCATACCAGCGGCAAATCGTGTGTCTACATCAACAAAACAGAAGATGTCGATTTGGACGTCTTAAAAGAATTGATTGTCCAGTCCATCGTTTTTTTGCAGCATTTGTATCCGCCCAATAAATAAAACAACCCAGCAAGAGCTTAATCGCTTTTGCTGGGTTGTTTTCATTTTTTCAACAACGGTTCGATTACTTCGGGAACGCCTGCCATTCCAAGGATTGCCAAAAAGCTCTTTTGAATCGCCAAATGGCCGTTTTCTGGATCATGCCATTCTTCAAGCGTATGTGCGCCGCCGAATTTTCCGCCGAGCCCCATCGTGACAGATGGGATGTTCAGGCTCATCGGGTGATTCGAATCAGTGCTGCTTGGCACGCCGAGATCCGGCTCTTTGCCGATCGCTCTGACCGCCGCTGCTGCAATCTGCACAATCGGAACATCAGCCGCTTGGCTTGCCGGTGACCGGTGCCCGAAACGATGAATGTCCACCGTCAGCCGGCCGTCTTTCCAACGCGCATTTTCATCCGCTGCCGCTTTTTTAACAACAGCCAAAAATTGCTGTTCCAGTTTTTCCAGTTCGCCTTTGTCATTAGAGCGCAAATCGACGGACATGCTCGCTTCCTGGGCAATCGCGTTGACGGACGTTCCGCCGGTTACCTCGCCGACAGAAAATGTGGTTTTGGGTTCCGACGGTGTTTCAAGATCTGCAATGGCTGCAATGGCACGGCCTAAAGCATGGGTTGCGCTTGGTGTGCCAAACGCCGCAAAGCTATGGCCGCCCGGGCCCTTATATGTAATCGTATAGCGGAAACTGCCTGTCGCCTTGTAGATGATATGATTGTCGCCTTCGCCATCGAGCGAAACAAAACCGTCGATATCGTCGTGCTCGGCAAAAAACGCTTTGACCCCCCGCAGATCGCCAGCTCCTTCTTCTCCCACAGTGCCGCCAAATATGATATCGCCGCTTGTGCGGATGTCCACTTCATTCATTGCCCGGACCACTGCCAGTAATTCTGCAAGCCCTCGGGTATCGTCGCCGATTCCCGGTGCGTGGAGAACGCCGTCCTTTTGGTGCACGGTTGTGTCAGTGCCTTCTGGAAATACGGTATCCAAATGCGCTGAAACGAAAATCTTCGGCCCTTTTTCCAATCCGCGGCGCACACCGAATACGTTCCCTTCTTCGTCCATCCCTACATCTTCCAGCTGCAGACCTTGCAAGCGTCGCATAAATTCTTCCGCCCGCTGTTGCTCTTTGAACGGCGGAGCCGGGATTTCGGTCAGTTCAATCTGTTCTTTCACTGTACGCCCATGATCTCGCTCGATGAACGCCAAGCCTTTTTCCACTGCCTCTAATTTTGTGAGTTGCTCGAATGCTTTTGTCACTTCCGGTGTGATCATTAGTTTTTCCATTGCGCTTCCCCTCCATCATATATTGGTCCGACAGCTACTCTCTGCAAGCCGCAGCCCGATTTCCGTGGTATTCCTCCATAGGAAAAACCGGCATGCTTGCACATGCCGGCCCATTCTTGTTAATCAATTGTGAAATAGCGAACGAGGACGGATCCTGTTTTCGTTTCGCCGTAAACCAAAAGTGGTGCTGCTACCGGCTCTCCGCTTTCTTTGCTGAAACGGATCGTTTTTTGCATAAATTGCCCTTGTTCATGTGTGTATTCAACATCCGGCAGCAAAAGATCCATTTTGCCGAGGTTCGACGAAACTTCACCGCTCAATGGCAAGTGGGAAGGAATGTAGATTTCCACATTGCCTGCCAACGTCTTCGCTTCCACTTTGCGTGCGTCTTTGCAGCGGGAAGTGACCACAATATTGCCGTTAAGCGATTTCGCTTCGGCTTTTTGGATATCGCCGTCGACGTAAATGCGGCCATTCAACGTTTCTGTTTCCAGATCCTTGCCTGTCACTTCTTGCACTTGGATTGCGCCATTTGCCGTTTCCAATTCAGCGGAGTCGAATACAACATTTTTCATGTCGATTTTTCCATTTGCCGTTTTGACCTTCAAAATGGCCGTATCGATGCGCTTGATGGCGAAACCGCCGTTGAACAAGCGTGCAGTGATGTGTTCGTAGGATTTCTCCGGAACATACAATACAACGTTCACTTGAGTCGTTTTCATATCGCTGATGATGCGCAATTTCTGGCCATCGCCAATAAAGACGAATTTATCAAGAAAATCCTCTTTCGCCTGCGTTTCCGATTCTGCACGGTACGCTTTCACACTGCATTCCGCGCGGATGGAATCGTCCTGTGAAGGGAAAATTTCCAATTGGCCGTTCGCAATATCAGCAATGATGTTCGTGATGTCCATGTTTTCCAAGCGGAATGTATGGTGGAATTGCAGCGCTTCGCCGAATGGCGAATCGAATTCCATCGTTTTCAATTTGCCGACTGAACTTTGCATGAATTCCATCATACGGTCGCTCAATTGGTTCAAGTCTTTTGAAACGTTTTTCGAAAAATCTTTCGTGAAATCACGAGAGAAATCTTTCGAGATTTTTTTGACCATGTCTTCTGGTCTGAAGAAGCCACGTCTGCCGCGTTTTTCCCGGTAATCATCACGGCCGTAAGAGTCATTGCGTGAAGACTGGCTTCCGCCGCCATCAATCGCTTTTAATAGCTCAACTGCTTCCCTCGCCGAAATTGTGCCATTTTCCACCATGTCCAAAATGCGTTCTTTTTCGCTTTGCATGTGTTGCGGCCTCCTCATGATCGGTTTCGTGAAAAGCGCGAGCTAAACCCAAACCGAAATTAGTATTCTTTTAATTGATACGTCCAGCACGCTAAAAAGTTTCATTTCGCTGCTTTTTTCTTGCGCGTGGCTTTTGACACCAGTGTTTCCATCCGTGCGCGATCGCGTTCAAGGATCGGTTTCAAATACTTGCCGGTATAGGAATTTTTCACTTCGGCTATTTGTTCCGGCGTTCCTGCTGCCAGAATGGTTCCGCCTTTGTCTCCACCTTCAGGACCCAAGTCGATGATATGGTCGGCCGTCTTGATGACATCCAAATTATGCTCGATCGTCAACACAGTATCGCCGTTGTCGACAAGGCGCTGAAGAACTTTCAGCAAGCGTGAAATGTCGTCCGCGTGAAGGCCGGTCGTCGGTTCATCCAGGATATAGAATGATTTTCCGTTTGAACGTTTGTGCAGCTCTGAAGCCAGCTTCACTCGTTGTGCCTCGCCGCCGGACAAGGTCGTCGCCGGTTGGCCCAGCGTGATATAGCCCAAGCCTACATCGACGATGGTCTTCAGTTTGCGGTTGATTTTCGGGACGTTCTCAAAGAATGCGTACGCGTCTTCCACGGTCATTGCCAAAACATCCGCAATGTTCGTGTCTTTGTATTTCACTTCCAGCGTTTCCCGGTTGTACCGTTTGCCATGGCAGACTTCGCATGGCACGTAGACATCCGGCAGGAAATGCATTTCTATTTTAATGATACCATCTCCCCGGCACGCTTCACAGCGTCCGCCCTTGACATTGAAGCTGAAACGGCCTTTTTTATAGCCACGCACTTTCGCTTCGTTCGTCATTGCGAAAACGTCACGGATATCATCGAACACACCGGTGTAAGTCGCCGGATTCGATCTAGGGGTCCGTCCGATCGGTGACTGGTCAATGTCGATGACTTTTTCGAGCTCGTCGATGCCCTCCACCGATACATGATGCCCAGGCTTCGCTTTTGCCCGGTTCAATTTATGGGCCAATGATTTATACAGAATTTCGTTGATCAACGTACTTTTACCCGAACCTGAAACGCCCGTCACCGCAGTAAACAGCCCAAGCGGTATGTCGATATCGACATTCTTCAAATTGTTCTGGCTCGCTCCGCGGATTGAAATCTTGCGCCCATCAGGGATGCGGCGCTCAGATGGCAACGGGATGAATTTCTTGCCGCTCAAGTACTGGCCAGTCAATGACTTCCGGTTCTTCATGACTTTTTGCGGCGTACCCGCTGCAATGATTTCGCCGCCGTGGACGCCTGCGCCCGGTCCGACATCGATCAAATAATCCGCTGCAAGCATCGTATCTTCATCGTGTTCGACAACAATCAGCGTATTTCCGATATCGCGCATATTTTTCAAAGTACTGATGAGTCGGTCATTGTCACGCTGGTGCAGGCCGATTGAAGGCTCATCCAAAATGTAAAGTACGCCGGTGAGCCGTGAGCCGATTTGCGTTGCTAGGCGAATCCGCTGCGCTTCACCGCCGGACAATGTGCCGGAAGCGCGGTTCAACGTCAAATAATCCAAGCCGACATTGATCAAAAAGCCGACCCGTTCGCGAATTTCCCGCAAAATAAGCTTGGCGATCGCCATATCTTTTTCGGATAGTTTCAGATTCTTAAAGAACTCGTCCGCTTCAATGATGGAGAATTCGGATACGGTTCCGATATGCAAGCCATTCACTTTTACGGATAACGATTCGGGTTTCAAGCGGTAGCCTTCGCAAGTCGGGCATGGCTGTTGCCCCATGAATTTCTCCATTTGTTCCCGGATATAATCCGACGATGTTTCACGGTAGCGGCGGTCAACGTTCGACAGCACGCCTTCAAAATTGATGTGGTTATCGCGGATTTGCCCGTAATCGTTCTCGTAGCGGAAACGGATTTTGTCTGAGCCAGAACCCCGCATCAAAATATTGATGTGTTCTTCCGGCAGATCGCTTACTGCAATATCCATGTCGATTTTATAATGTTTGCAAACTGCCTGCAGGAGCTGCGGATAATATTGGGAGCTTGTCGGCTGCCAAGGAACGATGGCCCCTTGCTTTAAAGACAAGTTCCAGTCCGGTATCACGAGTTCAGGGTCCACTTCCAGTTTATGGCCTAAACCGTCGCATTCCGGACATGCGCCAAACGGTGAGTTGAACGAAAACATGCGCGGCTCCAATTCGCCGATTGAAAATCCACAAATCGGGCAAGCATGGTGTTCACTGAACAGCAATTCTTCTTTTTCCATGACATCAACCAATACGCGTCCTTCAGCCAGCCGCAATGCGGATTCAAGTGAATCACTGAGGCGCGGAGCGATATTGTCTTTCATGACGATCCGGTCGATGACCACTTCAATATTGTGCTTTTTGTTCTTATCCAAGTTGATGTCGTCATCCAGGTCAATCAATTCGCCGTTGATGCGTACTCTGACATAACCCTGTTTTTTAATGTCTTCCAAAAGTTTCACGTGTGTTCCTTTACGCCCGGAGACGATTGGAGCAAGAATCTGCATTTTTGTGCGTTCCGGATAATCCACGATCCGGTCAACCATCTGTTCGATGGTCTGTGATGAAATTTCAATGCCGTGGTTCGGGCAGATCGGTTTCCCGACCCGCGCATACATCAAACGCATATAATCGTAGATTTCTGTCACTGTCGCGACTGTGGAACGCGGATTCTTGCTCGTTGTTTTTTGGTCTATTGAAATAGCCGGGGACAGCCCTTCAATCAAATCCACATCAGGCTTATCCATTTGCCCTAGAAATTGGCGCGCATAAGAAGACAGCGATTCAACGTACCTGCGCTGCCCTTCCGCATAAATCGTGTCGAACGCCAATGAAGATTTTCCGGAACCTGATAATCCCGTCATGACAACGAGTTGGTCGCGCGGGATAACAACATCTATATTCTTTAAATTATGTGCGCGTGCGCCTTGTATGCGTATCTCTTGGTTTTTCAAGTCTAATCATCCTTCCGCTTTCAATTCAAGCACTGTATCGCGCAATTCAGCCGCGCGTTCAAAATCAAGCGCTTTGGCCGCTTCTTTCATCTCTTTTTCGAGCAGGGAAATGAGTTTTACGCGCTCTTCTTTCTTGAGCTTTTTGCCCGAAACCGCTTTTGACACATATTCTTCGCCTTCTTCTGCAGCCTCTGTGGCGCGGATGACGTCGCGGATTTTCTTTTGTATTGTAATCGGCGTGATGCCGTGTTCTTCATTATAATCAGCCTGGATTGTGCGCCGGCGCGCCGTTTCATCAATCGCTTTCGTCATCGAATCCGTCATTCTATCGGCATACATGATGACATGGCCATTCGAATTACGTGCGGCGCGGCCCATCGTCTGAATCAATGAACGCTCAGAGCGCAGGAAGCCTTCTTTGTCCGCATCCAGGATCGTCACGAGCGACACTTCCGGAATATCCAGCCCTTCACGCAGCAAGTTGATGCCGACTAGAACGTCGTAGACGCCCATACGCAGTTCACGGATGATTTCGATGCGTTCAAGTGTTTTGATCTCGGAATGGAGGTAATTGACTTTGATCCCCGCTTCTTTCAGATAAGCGGTGAGGTCTTCCGACATTTTCTTGGTCAACGTCGTCACCAAGACCCGCTCGTTGCGGTCTGTACGCTGGCGGATTTCATCCATTAAATCATCGATCTGCCCTTCGATTGGGCGCACTTCGATGGTCGGATCCAGGAGCCCTGTCGGCCGGATGATCTGCTCGACCATTTCCGGCGTGTGATCAAGTTCATATTGCCCCGGCGTCGCTGACACGAACACCGCCTGATGGATATGCTCCTCGAATTCCGTGAAGGTCAACGGGCGGTTGTCCATCGCCGAAGGCAGGCGGAAACCATGGTCGACGAGCACTTTTTTGCGCGCTTGGTCGCCATTGAACATGCCGCGCACCTGCGGCAGCGTGACGTGGCTTTCATCGACCACCAACAGGAAATCTTCCGGGAAATAATCGATGAGCGTATAAGGCTGCGCGCCAGCCGGGCGCAGCGTCAGATGCCTTGAATAGTTTTCGATGCCTGAGCAGAAGCCCATTTCGCGCATCATTTCCAAATCGTAGCGCGTTCGCTGTTCCAGCCGCTGTGCTTCAAGCAGCTTGTCTTCAGCGCGCATTTCTTTCAAGCGCTCTTCCAGCTCTTCTTCAATGTTGGCGATCGCTTTGACCATTTTGTCTTCGCGGGTAACAAAGTGGGACGCTGGAAAAATCGCGACGTGTTCACGTTCGCCGATGATTTCACCGGTCAGCGCATCGACTTCGCGGATGCGGTCGATTTCGTCGCCGAAAAACTCCACGCGCAGGCAGCGTTCATCGCGCGATGCCGGGAAGATTTCTACTACATCGCCCCGTACACGGAATGTGCCGCGGATAAAGTTGATGTCATTGCGCTCGTATTGCACATCGACCAGTTTTCGCAGCAGCTGGTTACGCTCGATTTCCATCCCTTTGCGCAGTGAAACCACGAGCTCCCGGTATTCTTTCGGAGAACCCAGGCCATAAATGCAAGATACTGAAGCAATGACGATGACGTCATCGCGTTCGAACAATGAACTCGTCGCCGAGTGCCGAAGTTTATCGATTTCATCGTTGATACTGGCATCTTTCTCGATGAACGTATCGGATTGCGGCACATAAGCTTCCGGTTGGTAATAATCATAATAACTGACAAAATACTCAACTGCATTGTCCGGAAAGAATTCCTTGAATTCACTGTACAGCTGACCAGCCAAGGTCTTGTTGTGCGCCATCACGAGCGTCGGCTTTTTCACTTGCTGGATGACGTTTGACATTGTATACGTCTTCCCTGTCCCTGTCGCTCCGAGCAGCGTCTGGCATTTCTTGCCGTTGATGATTCCTTGTGTCAGTTCGGTAATTGCAGCCGGCTGATCGCCCGCAGGCTCATAGGGTGCCTGAAGATTGAATTCCTGTTTCATGGTTAATGCCCTCCGTTCGTTCATTGTCTCTATTTTATCATATGCCCTAAAAATACCCTAACAAAAAGCGAACGTATGTTTTTTCACTATTTCTTTTGGATCTACAGGTTGGCAGGGAAGAACCAATCCTGCTTCAAGGGGCGCCTGCACTGCGTAAACGTGCAAAAAAATGCATCGGACTAGGTCCGATGCATTTTTGATAACATTCTATAAAAAGCTGCTTACTCATTCTTCTTCGTGTTTTAGGGTCTTCAATTGCTCGCTATACGTGTTGAATGCTTTACGGTCGTTATTGTCCAGGGCTTCGTCGATGAGGCTCATCAGCTGCTCTTCTTGCTGAGAGCGGTGAACATGCTTCAGGAACAGATCCAAATAGATATCGTTCAGAAGTTTTTCCGCTTCGGTCGCTTTCTTTGTTTGAGCCATCGCTTTCATGAAATCAGCATAAGAATAATAGTTTTCCATTCTTCATCACCCCGAATGCTTTTCATTAGTATACAATATAAATTCTGAAAGAACAATCGTTTTTTGAAAATTCTAATGAAATAGAAAATATTTTATTTTCCGTAGTAAAGCCTTTGCTAATTTGCATTTTTTCCTTATAATGTTATATGTATAGTAAATTTGAGGGGTGTATAATTCATGAGTAAAAAGAATCATCAGCTCTTATCATATACGGTGTGCAGCAATACCTACGCACTTCTGCCGTATATTGACGGCCACAGAAACTGGACGCGGGTCATTGAAGACCGCAGCGAATTCATCGTAGAGGAATCCGTCTATAAAATCATCAGCTCTTCGTGCAGATTTTACAGGGGATCCCTCGAAAGCGCCACCCTCTATTCCCAGAAAGCGATCCGGGTCAAACATAAACCTCCTGTCATCATTGGGGAATATTACGGCAGCCCACTCATTTTCTTTCCTACCCATTCACCGAAGAACCGTGATTCGGTCTGGTTCAATTTTGATGCAGTCGAGTTGATCGACAGCGAAGACACCATTAAAGGAAGCCTTGTACACTTAAGCAACGGCATAAGCGTACCACTCGACGTGTCGCCCATCGCCCTCAGAAATCAGCATTCGTTTGCCGGTTCGCTGCGCCGCTTTTTCAGGAATTCCCAACAAATCCACAAGCAGCAGATGGTCTATTTGACGAAACGGCGGTATCCGCCCCGCGCTCAGCATCCGATGGATTGACCGCCGAAACTTCAGCCGCTGTTCATATTGAGGCTGGTGGACCTGGTCAAATCTCCCGGTGTGCCATCGCCAAATAAATTCGCAGCAGCTCCTCCACTTGATTGCGTAGGCGCAAATTCAAATAGCGCCTGTGATCTTCATAGCCCCCATGGTAAAAGACATATTCAGTAAAGGTATCATCGCCTGTCCCCTTCAGCATTTTCATATGCTGCTTGCGCATATGGATGTTCGTTTCCTTCAGCTCCCTCTGAACTTTCCGAATCGCTCCATCCACCAATTCAACATACGGCCTCTTCAACTTAAAAGGACCCTGTTCGAATAATGCACGGTCGCGCTCCAGAATGATCAGCACCATCGGCAAATACATCGCTTTTTCAAAATAGACGATTTCCTCTTGTGAGATTAACGGCATTCTTAGCACCTCCTCAAAAAGGGAACGTTTGTTCTTATTTTTAATTTTAGCGCCATTTCCTAAAATTGCAATAGCCTCCGTCAAATAATCCTTTCTGGAGTTTTATTTAATAAGTTGAATTAAAGAAGTAACTCATTTAAAACTGCTTCGGACGCTTTGGGTAAGGCTAGGATGATTGCTCCTGCGCAAGCTCGTCGCAAAGGAGTTGCCAAAACTTACTGGCACCTCCTTGGCTCTCGCAAAAAGCCAGGCAAAGAACGCCTGTCTTTCTGCTAAAAACCTTCTGCTTCTGCATCGCTGCGCTAGCTTCGAAGCAAAGGAAATGGACCAAATTCCATTTGGCCATCTCCTTGCCTAGCCCTTGGCCGCACCTTCGCTGGTAAGCTCTTTGAAAAATAAAGAGCTTAGTAGGTTCTGCTATTTTTGTAGACACGGAATAAAATTGCGGAAACTTCAGTAAGACTCTGTCCCTGTCTCTGTCCCTGCAACGCTGCGCTAGCTTCGGGACATGAAAAAACGTTGCATCGCTTCGCTAGCTTCGAGACAAAGACATTGGTCTCGCAGGCTGCGGCCAATGTCTTGCCCGCGGCAAGCGAGGCAGTTTTGCGCAGTACTAATAAGAAGAATCATAATTCAACTCGCATGAATACACCCTTGCCATGAAAAAAAGAGCTATCCGGAAGTCTGTAAAACAGAATTCCGGACAGCTCTTTTCATTTAATTGAACGGTAAACCCATAATGATCCGACGAAAAATCCGGAAGACACCCACATGAACGGCTCATGCCAGAACCACACCGAAACCGAGATGCCAGCGAACGACAGGATGGTGAACATGCCGGCAAACATCCGGCTCTGCAGATCGCGCTCATGCTGGCGATTGCGTCCGTCGCGATTTTCGATGTAATGGCGCATCCGCTCCGGCTCTTCCAAATAGCTGATGACTTTCTGCGGCAACACCCGGAATGGGCCCGAGGCGTTCAGCACCCAGCGCAGCACATCACTTTTACCGAAGACAGGCTTGCCTTCTTTTTGGGTCGACGCCCATTCAAGAACGCGCGGCCGCGCCAATGCCAAGAGGTCAATGCCTGGATCCAGGACGTTCAGCACGCCAACAAAGATTGAAGCCGCACGACCGAAGAATGCGAACTCAGCTGGCAGCTGTACCGGTTGTGTCCGGACGATGTTTTGCATGTCCTTGAACAGCCGCTCCACGACAAAGCTGTCCATCTGCATCAGCTCGTCTGATTCGTATGCAGCGACCAAGCGGGAAATCGTATCGGCCAAAAGCTCACGGTTAGCTTGCGGCAATAAGAACCGGAGCTCTTCAAGCGCATCAAGAACCAATTCGTAATTTTTGAAGATAATGCCTTCCGCAATGCGCAGGACAGCCTGTGAATCCGCGGCCGTGATTGTGCCCGTCATGCCGAAATCGATCAGCACAATCGTGCCATCAGGCTTCAGTAGAATGTTCCCGCCGTGCGGGTCAGCGTGGAATTGTCCGCCGTATAAAATCTGTTCGAGGAACAGGATGAACAGCCGCTCCGCGATTTCGTGGCGGTCGATTCCATTTTTTTCAATAAAGGCCAAGTCGGTGATGCGTGCCCCCTCGATCCATTCCATGACAAGGACGCGGCGCGTCGACAAATCATCAAAATAGACAGGAAAACGAATGCCGTCCATTTCGGAAAAACGGTCCGCGAACGCGCGTCCACTTTGCAGCTCCTGAAGGAAGTTCAATTCCGCACCGATCGTTTCGGTCATTTCCCCGAACAGCTGAGTGAAATTGATTTGTTTGGAAAGCGGCGTAAAGGTCTTCATAAACCAGATGACAATGCGCATCGCCTGAAAATCTGCCCGCAGCAATTTCTCAGTTCCCGGGCGCTGGATTTTCACGGCGACAACAGTGCCGTCTTTCAGCGTCCCTTTATAGACTTCTCCTATAGATGCGGAAGCAACCGCTCCTTCAGACAGTCCCGCCAAATAGCTGGAATAAGGGGAATTCCATTCTGTCTCCAACACAGATATGATTTTTTCACGTTCTACTGAAGGCACACGGTCCGTCAGCCCCTCGAGCTCTTCGAGAAAGGACTTTGGCATGATATCTGCCCGTGTTGACAGGAACTGCCCCATCTTGATCATCAGGCCGCCGAGTTTCAGCGCCAATGTCTTGTATTGTTTCGCTTGTTTCGTTACCAGGGTGTTCCATTTCTCCTCGACGAGAGGATTCCAGGCGCCACGGTGGCGCCGTTGGAACAACGTGGCTTGCGTATAAAATTTAACGGCCATGAAGACAATGCGATAAATGCGAATGAATGAAAACTGATTCATGAATGCGTGTCCCCCTCTCTGCGCTTAATTATAGAGCGGGATAGCACAATAGTCCAAAAAATGGTATGTTTTTAGAAGAAGGAAACACTTTAAGGGGGAGAAAAATGGACACAATTCATTACGAACAACAAGGGAACCTGGCGTTCATCACGTTAAACCGCCCTGATTCCATGAACGCCTTCAATTACGATATGCTTGCGGAGCTCGGCCAAGTGGTTGAAGCGATCCGCATCAATCCGGACATCCGCCTTGTTGTATTCACAGGCGCTGGAGAGAAAGCATTCAGTGTAGGCGCTGATTTAAAAGAACGGAAGACGCTGACTGAACAGCATGTAAAACGCAACATTTATAAAATCGGTGAAGTCTTTTCGACAATCGAGAATCTGCCTCAGCCGACGATTGCCATGATCAACGGCTTCGCGTTCGGCGGCGGCATGGAACTTGCGTTGGCGTGCGATTTCCGCATTGTGGCGGATGATACATTGCTCGGCCTAACAGAAACGAGCCTGGCCATTATCCCCGGAGCCGGCGGCACACAACGCCTGCCTCGTTTAATCGGCGAAGCGAAAGCACTGGAATTGATTTTGACGGCACGCCGCCTAAAAGCTGATGAAGCCCTTGCTTACGGAATTGCGACGAAAGTGGCTCCGCGCAGCGAGTTGATCCAAGTAACCGGCCAATTCGCTGACATGATGCTGGCGAACGGCCCAATTGCCCTTCAGCAAGCGAAATTCGCCATCAAGAACGGCATGAACGCTGACTTGCAGACCGGACTTCACATTGAACGCAAAGCGTATGAAATGACAATTCCAACCGAAGACCGCATAGAAGCACTGATTGCATTCGGCGAAAAACGCAAACCCGTTTTCAAAGGAAAATAATGTAAAGCCGGCTGTTGAATTGCGCGACAGAATCGGATGCACGATGTACGAAATCATAGAGCGGAGAAAACGCAAAGCTTTTCCATTTTCATTGATTTTCTGGTGAAACGTGATTCGCGGCTCGCCCCTTTCGATTTCGATGTTAAAGACTACGGGCCGGTCATTTTGCTTACCCCGGTCTGGGCGGGAAAGATTGCTGCGCCAATGCGGACTTTCCTTAAAAGGGAAAAGGCGAACTTAACGGATTATTCCTTTATCACAATATGCAGCGGGGCAAAGGGACAGCGCGAAAAACTGGCCGCTGTAGCCGAGCAGTGGATCAACAACCTGCTGCTCGAAGAAAAGCGCAATAAAATCAAGTATGCAACAGGCTTCAAAGCCGACCGGCTGCACATACAAGAATTCGATGAAAAACAAACTTTTTCATCGAGATGGCACTGCACACAAAAAAACCAAACGCTCCACTCTTAGGCGTGTCCAGACTGCAGGCAAATTCGATTTTCTCGAATTTGCCTGCAGTCTTTTTTTATTGCCGTCTTCTACTTTTTGCTAGTGCCGGTTAACGTTCAAGCAACGCATGTTGATTTCTTACTAGTACCTGTTAATTCTTCCACACTTCATGTCAACGCCGATTTAAGGCCAGTTAATGGATAAGCATTCTCCCCCTATCATTTAAAGAGCTCTTAGCCATAAGCCGAGATTGCCAAAATAGAGAAAAACGAACTACTTTTAATATATTTTTTAAAAAATATTAAATAATAATAGTTCAAATGTATGTGTAAATGATAGAAAAAAGGGTATTTCTTATTAATAAAAGAACACTCAGACACCATGATGCATGCAGAAAATGGAGGTGAATATGATTGTGGCTAAACGCGGCACGCCTTTAAAAAATCAGGTCTGGGCACTCGCCATTTTGAATGCAGCAGATGGATTACTGACGTTCTTTGGAATCACATCCGGTTTTATCACCGAAGCCAATCCATTATTGAGCTCATTCTCTCCAGGTGTTATTTTGGCAATCAAAGTTCTGCTTTCGCTATGCCTTTCCGGGCTTCTTTTCACGCCATTCGTTGACATCCAATCCCGCCTCTGGCTTTACTTCTTCATTTCTGCAAATACACTCTACTCGCTGATTTTGCTTCTTCATATTTTTTGGCTCACCCTTCTTGCCTTATAAAACTCAGGCTCATTGGAAAACGCAAAAAGCCGGAAAACCCCCGATGAAGTTCGGGTGTTTTCCGGCTTTCGTTTTTCTCCTGTTGAGATTGATCAAGCCAAATGCTTTTCCATCCAGCCGGCAATCTGCTCGAGGCGCACAAAGCGCAGATTCGGTTTTCCGGTACGCGACAAATTATGGTCGGCTTCCGGGAAACGGATGAATTCGGTTTCTTTACCCAGGCTCTTAAGCGTCACATACAGTTGTTCTGATTGTTCAATCGGGCAGCGATAATCATTTTCCGAATGCAAAATCAATAATGGCGTCTCTACATCCGCCGCGTATTTCAACGGTGAATGATGCCATAATTTATCAACATCGCCCATGTCCGCACCGATTTGCCAGGGGCTGAAATAATAACCGATATCTGAAACGCCGAAAAACGATACCCAGTTGGAAATCGAACGCTGCGTAACAGCCGCTTTAAAACGGTTTGTTCGGCTGACGATCCAATTCGTCATAAATCCGCCGTAGCTTCCGCCCGTCACGCCCAAACGCTCGGTGTCGATCCAAGGGTTTTCGGAAATCACGGCTTCCAGCGATTTCATGATATCTTCGTAGTCGTTGCCTCCGTAGTCGCCGCGCACGGCGTCGACAAATTCCTGGCTATAGCCATGGCTGCCGCGCGGATTGACGTACAACACGCCGAACCCGCGGGCAGCGAGCAGCTGCATTTCGTGGACAAACGTATTGGCGTACATCGCATGCGGACCGCCGTGAATATTGACGACAAGCGGATATTTTTCACCTTCTGCAAAGCTCTGCGGTTTCATCAGCCAGCCATGAACAGGCCATCCATCGGCCCCTTCGGCAACGATTGCCTCGGGCATGACCAATTCCGTGTTTTCCAAATAAGAGTTATTGAAAACGGTCAAAGCTTCCCGTTCACCGGTAGCGATGGTGAGTTTGTATAATTCCCCCGGATTGACCGGATCGCTGATTGCCGCGACCGCGAACTCGCCATTGCGGGCAATATCAAATCCGTAGATATGCTCCATTTCGGGTGAGGCTGGATACACCGCCCCGTCAAGGGAAGCGAAATACAGCCGGACGTCGCCCATCGTCGAAACCTGGAAGTATAAATGATCATCTTTTGTCCAAACAACTGCGGGTGCTGCGGCTCCTTGTTGATGGTCGGCCACTACGTAATCGCCGACCGGTGCGTCGATGCCTTCAGTCAGGCACATGCTAGTCTTTGAGGCGATGTCGTAGACGGACACCTCGGTGTGTGTCGCGTTTTCGAATTGGCGCGTGCTGCTGATATACGCAAGCTTCGCATCGTCGAATGAGAAAGCGGCTCCATCGAAGGATCCCTCTCCATCCGCCACTGCCGTTTCCGTTTTCGATTCGATGTCATACAAGTAAAGGGGCTGGCGGAAAACGAAATCGAGATTTTCTTCCCGCACCACTCCATACGCCAATTTCGATCCGCCATGCGAAACGGCTTCCAAATTATAATGGAAATTGCCTGACGTCAATTGTTCAATCTCTTTCGATTCAATATCGGCCGAACCGATTTGTCGGTGCTCGTCCTGCGGCACCAAACCCATGCCATCCATCTTGTATTTCATTTGGCTGACAAATATCGGTTGAGGATGTTTCTTGTCTTTGCGGTCTTCTTTGTCCTCTTTATCGGTAAATGTTTTGCCGTCTTTCACCATTGCATCAAACCAGATCCTTTTATTGCAGGGCGACCAGCGGAACGAATTGACGCCTTTTTCGAAATCGGTGAGCGCACGCGCCTCTCCGCCTGTCGCTGGCATTACATACAGCTGGTTCTTGTCGTCTCTTGTCGATAAAAACGCTGCCATTTCGCCGTCTTCTGACCAAGCGGGCGACGAAACGCGGTCTTTGCCGTGCGTCCACTGCGTGATTTTCCCGCTTTGTAGATCGCCATGGAAAAGATGCGCAACGTATGTGTTGTTTTCCTCATCCATCTGCGTACGGACAAATAACAACTGCGTGCCGTCCGGCGAAATATGCGGGTCGGTCACTGATGCCAATCGGGTTAAGTCTTTTATTTCGACTGCCTTTTTCATATGTAAAATCCCCCTGTCGATTTATTTCGAAAAACGTAATAGTTGCTCTTCTACTATAAGTAAAAATGTCTGTCTTTTCAATCAAATAGATGCCGCTGCCTTCTGGACAGTGAAAAAAGCGGCCCAGGCTGGAATAGCCTGGGCCGCTTGAATGGTTATTTGCTCATTGCCTGATCTTTCAATGAACGGCGAAGAATTTTACCGGTCGTGTTTTTTGGCAATTCCTCAAGGATTTCAAAATGGCGCGGCACTTTGTATTTCGCCAAATGCTCGGCGCAATAAGTTTCAAGCTCCGCCGTCGTCACCGAATTGTCTTTCAATACGACATACGCGTTGACTCTTTCGCCGAAATTCGGATCCGGCAATCCGACAACTGCGGCTTCCACAATGCCAGGATGCGCGAACAACACTTCTTCGACTTCGCGCGGGTAGACATTGAAGCCCCCAACAATGATCATGTCTTTTTTGCGGTCAACGATATAGAAATAGCCTTCTTCGTCCACTCTTGCCAAATCGCCCGTGTAAAGCCAGCCATCGCGTAAGGCAGCTGCTGTTTCTTCCGGCAGCTTGTAATAGCCTTTCATGACGTTTGGACCGCGAACGATTAATTCGCCCACTTCACCAACCGCGACTTCTTCACCAAGTTCATTGACAACTTTGTTCTCGACGTTGACGATAGACGTTCCAATCGAGCCCGCTTTGCGTTCGCGGTCGATCGGGTTGAAGCAAGTTACAGGTGAAGCTTCCGACAAGCCATAGCCTTCGGACACGCGTACTTGGAATTTGTCTTCGAAATTATGCAGCAGCGCTACCGGCAAGGCAGACCCGCCGGAAATCGCCAAACGCACCGTCGCGAAGTCTTCGGTTTTCGCATGCGGGAACTGGTACATGAAATTATACATTGTCGGCACTCCGGCGAAAACAGTCGCGCGCTGCGACTTGATCGTCTCGAACACTTCTACCGGGTTGAAGCGCGGCACCAAGATAATTGTAGCGCCGATCATTAGCGGTGCGTTGACTACGACAGTCAATGCGAAAACATGGAATACCGGCAATGTCGCAACAATGCGGTCTTCAGCATTCATTTGCAGGTAAACACCGACATCGCGCGCATTCGAGTAAAGATTTTCGTGCGTCAACATTGCACCTTTCGGTTTGCCCGTAGTACCGGATGTATAAAGGATGACGGCTACATCATCGCCTTGCAACTCGGCGGAACCCTCGAATGCCGGGGAGGCCATCAATAGCTGGGTGAACGAATGCACTTTCGGTTTGACCGCCTCTGGCAGTTGAGCCATTTTCTCGGCCGCCGAAGGGTCGGTTTCGCAGATGATATACGCTTCAACCGACGGCAGTGCCCCATGTGCTTTTTCAACCAGCGGGAGCAGCGCATCAAGTGCAATGACCACCTTGGCGTCGCTATCTTTCACGATGTAAGCGATTTCATCTGGTGTGTAGATAGGGTTGATCGGCACAGCTGTAGCGCCAACCCGCATCGTTGCGTATAAGGCAATCATGAAATGCGGTGTGTTGCTCAGCAAGAATCCTACATGGTCCCCTTTTTTGATCCCAAGCGATTGCAGAGCACCGGCGAATTTTGCGACTGATCCGTCAAATTCTTGGTACGATGTATCTTTCCCCATAAAGTTGTACGCGGTTTTACCCGGATTTTGCAGTGAAATTTCATGGACGCTCTTAACTAAATTCATTTCCCATCCCTCTTTCATATTGAATGAGTACTCATTCATTATTGACGCTGTTTTCATTATAAAAGAAATCTTCAGACAATACAACAAGCATCGTAAAATTTACGATGCTCGAAGATGTTCTATATAACGCCAACGGATCAAGAAGAAATAGAGGATTTGCGCAATCGTGAAGCCGCTCAGTACAAACACCATTTCACCGACAATCGACAATTCCGCAAATTCATCCCATACTACTTGCAGCGAAATGAATGCAAATGTACTGTGGAGCAGCGCAACGCCCCAAGGCAGGAAAAATTGCGGCATGAGCTGCCGGTTGACGATTTTGCCAAGTTCTTTTTCCGTCATGCCGAGCCTCACTAGCAAAGAGTATTGCCTGCGATCCCGCTCCAGCCCTGTATACAATTTAAAATAGATGAAACTGCCCGCAGCCAATAAGAAGACGGCCGCCACCATCACGCCGATGAACAGCAGAATAGCGAAAGACGATTTAAACAGGCGGTAATCTTCCCCTGGATTGACGAAGAAAAAGCTCAAATCGCGGAAATCCTCTTGCACGACAGCCTGCTGCATGATGCCGGTCAACTCTTTGCCAACACTGACCGTTTCTTCCCAGTCCGGAATATCAAATGCATAATACGTGAACGTCGATTCCCCGTCGCCGAATCCGGCCAGCGGTTCATCAATCGCGGCATAATCGGAATCGTTGACGACAATGCTGTTAAAGTTCACAGTGTTGACAGGAAACATGACATGGGGATAAACTTCGCCAAGCGATAAATCGATGTCACTTTCCATCAGCCTTGTTTCCACGCTGACTTCGCCCAATTCCTCCAGCGATTCTTGCGAGTAAGGGATGAAAATCCCTTCCCCCCGCTCCGGGTCAACCGGATCAAAACCGAGCGTCAATGCTAAGCGGTTAAAATCAGATGTCCGCACGATATCGACATCGTTGCCTGACATCGTCGAGGTTTGGCGCTTCACAATCAGCGGTACCATATCGTACTCCAGCTCTTTGCCTTCCAATTGGGAAATGAGCCGTTCTACGTGCTCCTGCTCCTCGCTATTGCCATTAAATGAAATATAGATAAGTCCGAGCGGATTTGATTCGCGAAAATCGCCCGTGTAGGACATGAACGAAGCAAGCGTTCCGACGGTCAAGAAAGCGACTGTCGAAACGATTGTTACGATAAAGAACATCTGAGCGCTGTCCTTCAGCTTAACGGAAGCTTCGGCAATCGCCACCAGCCGGGTCTTGTGCCAATAAACGCCTCGGCTGCGTTTATAGAATTGGAGCAGCGAATGGATGGAATGCGTGAAGAAAAGATAGGTTCCAAGCGTTGCAATCGGTGGGATGATGAATGCCATCGTGTAAACTGTGCTGTCCGATACCATCGCAGCAAGGGCATAGGCGATTGCCAGCAAAACAAAGCCAAGCGCTGAGAGCCATTTGGAGCTTTGCGTGAATTCATCCGTTTTCCAATAACCCTGCAGCAGATCCAATATTCCTTTTGTCCGCACAAAAGCGACACTGACGAAAGAAATGATGATGAACAGGCTGGCGAATGCACCGATCGTCAAAGCGAACGGCTTCCACGACACATAAAGAGGCAGCGCTTCAAGCTCCATGATTTCACGGCCGATCATAAAGAAGAACTTGGAAAATGCGAAGCCTAATGCGATTCCGGCAACGGTCGACACCGTCCCAAGAATCATTGTTTCGAAAAAGACCAATTTATTGAGCTGCTTTTTCGTCATTCCCAAATGCATGAGAATGCCGAACTCTTTTGAACGCGCCTGCAAAAAAGCGCTCATCGAATAAAACAGGAAAAACAGCGTAAAGATGTAAAGCACCACTTCCGCGATGAACATGCCGCGCACCGCGAGCTGCTGCAAGCCATCTTCCGCAAACAGCGGATGGAAGATGAACATGGAATAGACGAAAAACACCATGACCGAAAAGACGCTCGCTAAAAAGAATGCCGCGTAGCTTCGGCGGTTCCTGAACACATTACGGTAAGCGAGCTGCCGAAAGGTCATTCACGTTCCCTCCCAGCAAGGATAAGACGTTAAGGATTTTTTGATAGAATGTTTGGCGGCGCTCGTCGCTGTAAATTTCATTGAAAAACTCGCCGTCTTTGATGAATAACACGCGGTCGCAATAACTCGCTGCAATCGGATCGTGGGTAACCATCACGATTGTCGTAGCGCTTTCTTCACTGACGCTTTTCAATAATTCAAGCACGTCGCGCGAAGCTTTGGAATCGAGGTTGCCCGTCGGTTCATCGGCTAGAATGAGCGAAGGGTTGTGGATTAACGCCCTGCCGATGGCTGTCCGCTGCGCTTCACCGCCGGAAATTTCGTTGGGGCGTTTATGGAGAATCGATTCAAGGCCGAGTTTCCGCGCCAGCTCAAGTACACGCCGAGCCATTTCATCAGTCGGCACATAGTCCAGCGTCAGCGGCAGCACCATGTTCTCTTCGACGGTCAACATCTGCAGCAAATTGAAATCCTGGAAGATAAAGCCCAGTTTATGGCGTCTGAAAAGCGCCAACTCGTTTTTGTCCAAACCGTGCGGATCGACCCCGTCGATAAGGATCTCCCCCGCGGTCAGCGTATCAATTGTCGAAATCAGGTTCAACAGCGTCGTCTTGCCGCTGCCGGAAGGTCCCATGACGGCCAGAAACTCGCCTTTTTCCACTTCAAAGCTCAGCTGATTGAGCGCGCGGTGCGTCACTTTCCCTTCGTACACTTTCGTCACTTCTTCGATTTTCAATAACGGCATTGTCATTTCCCCCTGTTGCAGAATCCTGGTTGCGGAATAACACGGACACCGCCGTTCCTTCACCGATTGATGAATCGATCATCAGCTGATGTCCGAGTTTTTTGCATACTTCGTTTGCCAAATATAAGCCCATGCCCGTCGATTCACCGGTCTTGCGGCCATTTTCGCCTGTGAAAAAGGCTCTCGTGACGCGCGGCAAATCAGACGCCGGAATTCCGATCCCTTCATCGCGTATCGTCAACAACGTGGTTTCGGCAACGCAATCCGCTTTTATATACACTTTCTTGTCCGGTTCAAACGTGTATTTCAAGGCGTTCGTCAACAGCTGGCCCAAGATGAACTTCATCCATTTTCGATCGGTCGCTACGATATATTTGTCGTCGACATCAATTTCCGGGTAGACCCGTTTCGAAATGAACAGCCGCTTATTTTCATTGACGATTTCTGAGACGATGCTGCGCAGTTGCACTTGGTCAATGTGCATATCTTCCTCAAATGTATCGAGGCGTGCATTCATCAGTACAGTATCGAGCCCGGCCTTCAGCCGGTCCACTTCTTCGCGGACGCTGTTTTTATCCAATTTCTCCGGCTCTTGCAGCAATAATTGCATCACCGACAAAGGCGTCTTCATCTGATGCACCCATTGATTCATAAATTGCAGATGGCGTTTCTGCGAGGCATAAAGCGCCTGCGCCTCGTTTTGGTAAAGGCGGTAGATTTCCTGCATGTATTTCTCACTCTGCAGCTGCTCCGGCGATTTCCCATCGCGCTGCAACGCGTGTTCCATCCGGTCCGGCACCGCTAAAATCTTTTGGTAAAAGCGGTAGCGTTTCGAAAAACGGGTCGCCAGGAAAACGGCCACGAGCAGCGTGCTAATAACAAACGAGTAAATCGCCGTGTCGACGTTGCGGAATCCGTCGAGCCAATAAAGCGCCATGATGAACGCGACCAAAGCGGCCTGGAATACGATAAACGCCGCATGCTCTTTAAAAAACAGCCGCAGCATTATAATTCCTCCTCGTCGATCAGCAAGCGGTAGCCCGACCCGCGCACCGTTTCAATCATCGACTTGACGCCGTAATCCGCCAGTTTTTTTCGCACGCGTGTCATATTGACGTTCAAAGTATTTTCATCGACAAACGCCTGGTCGTCCCATAACTCTTCCAGCAGCTGTTCACGCGTCACCACTTTCGGGTACTGCGCGAGTAATAGCTCCATAATTGTGCATTCTTTTTTCTGCAGCGGAATAGCATCGTTTTTAACGTGGAGCTCCATACGCTCAAGAAACAAAACGATGCGGCCGGCTTTCACCGAACGCTCTTCCTGTTTTGGAGCGTATTCGCCATATGCTCTCCGCAAATGGCTCTTTATTTTTGCAAGGACGATTTCGTAATGGAAAGGTTTCGTGATGAAATCATCGCCGCCATTTTCAAGCGCAAAAACCTGGTCCATTTCCCCCGATCTCGCTGAAATGAAAAGGATTGGGCAAGTCGAACGCTGGCGCATCTGCCTGCACCAATAATAGCCGTCATATGAAGGCAAGTTGATATCCAGCAACACCATATGGGGATCAAAAGTTCCGAATTCTTCGAGGATCTGATCGAAATCCTGTGCGGTTGCCACCTCATAATGGTATTTGCGGAGCGTTTCCGCCAGCAATGCAGCGATTTTCAAATCGTCTTCCACAATAAAAATCCGTTGTGCTGCCATAATGATTCCCCCTTTCGTTTTCTTTCAATTTTAACAAAAGAGCCTGCTCAATAGCAGGCTCTTCATCAATTCTTAATAAATTAATTTCAGGAATTCTTCTTTCGTGATGCCCCCAAGGTACTTCGGAATATCAAAACCAGTAATGGCTTCGTCAAGCGAAGCGCGCTCGTATTTGACACCCGTAATGGCGTTTTCGATCTCAGACACATCGCCGACACCGAAAAAGTCGCCGAAAATGCTGGCGTCCTGGACGACTCCGTTCTCGACCTGCAGTCGAACGTCAATGCCGCCGACCGGGAAGCGATGGGAATGCTTGATGTTAAACTTCGGCGATTTGCCGTAATTCCAATCCCAGTTGCCATAGCGTTCTTTCGAAATTTCATGGATGCCGACCCAGTCTTGCTCCGTCAATTCGTAGTAGCGGACATTTTCTTCGCCGTCGAAAATCGAATGCAGAATCGCTGAGCGGAATTCCGTTACCGACATCGGCGCTTCTAGAAACTCGGAAATATTCGCTACACGGCTTCGGATCGATTTGATGCCTTTCGATTCGATTTTTTCTTTGCTGACTTTCAATGCGGAAACAACTGCTTCCACCTCTGTATTGAATAGGAGCGTGCCGTGGCTGTACATTCTTCCTTTTGTGGAAAACTGTGCATTGCCCGAAATCTTGCGGCCTTCCGCCATCAAATCGTTGCGCCCGGATAATTCCGCATTGACGCCCAATCCTTGCAGCGCCTGTACTACCGGTTCAGTGAATTTGCGGAAATTGCGGAAACTTTCGCCGTCATCGACTGTGATGAAACTATAATTCAAATTGCCATGGTCATGGTAAACTGCCCCGCCGCCTGAAAGCCGGCGCACGACATGGATGCCATTGGAATCGACATAATCGGTATTGATTTCTTCTGCTGTGTTCTGGTTTTTGCCGATGATGATCGATGGCTCGTTAATATAGAACAGCAAGAACGGATCTTGTTCAACATCCATTGTCTTCAATAAATATTCTTCAATCGCTAAGTTGATGCGGGGATCTGTAATACCTTTATTGTCTACGAAATACATGGTTTCTCTCCTTTAAATTACTAATCTATTTCTATTTTAACGGATTTTTTAAAATATTTCACTGTTTAGGGTTGACGGAAGTAAACTGTTATAATACAATTTATTTAAAGATAACAGTACTATAACAAAGGAGTTGGAGATAATGATTGAAAACGTAGTCGAATTTTTCAAGAATCTGCCCCCTAAACAATGTACAACTTGTGGAGAAAAAGTTGATGAGCAGCATGAATGCTACGGCAGCAAATGCGATTCCTGCAATAATTTATAAATCTATTTGAAAAGAGCAATCGAGAAATTCTCGATTGCTCTTTTTTCTTTGTGCTCGATTCACGTGTGTTAAGACGGCGTTAACCGGCATGGCGGATAAATTAACCTGTACCATCCAGCTATTAGCATGTGTTGCTTGAAATTTAACCGGCACTAGCTAAATACTGCATTTCAACCCTAGTCCACATCTCAACCCTTATCAAAATAAAAACCGCCGGCACATTGCCGGCGGCTGTTGAAAGGGTCAATGCCCTGAATGTTTTTCCATATTTTCCATGCTGTCCGATTCACTGCTGTCATCCGGAACGATTGATGCAGGGTCCGGATTGCCTGCTGTGATTTGGTGCTTCGGCATAGCATGAAGCTGACGTGCCGTGGTGTGGGCATACGTGAAATACAAACCTTCTTGGAACATGGTTTCGGCTTCATAAATGCCATCGCCAATGTGCTTGGCTTCGAGCATCTCGCTATCGTCGCGGCTGCCGGATTGCCACACTTCGAAAATCACTTCATCTGCATCTTCCACGGCTTCATCGCCTTGAGTCACTTTCGCAAGCAAAGGAATTTTTTGTCCAGCTTCCACTTGTTCAGGCGTCTGAATTTCAACCATCAGCTCTTCCACAACAAAATCATTGTCGCCAGAATTGGCATCACCCGCTCCGCACGCTGCAAGCAGCGCCGAGAGCAAAATAATCATAATCAGTTTTTTCATATTGCTTCCTCCGCTTTAAAATGCTTTGACGGGCAGCGGGCGATTACTTGCTGCGCCGCCAGTTTGCCTTGTTCAATGCAGCCGGGAAGCCTGAAGCCTTCAAACGAACTGCCGATCATCTGAATAGACGGAAAAGCGGTGTTCAGTTCTTGCTTCGCTTGTTCAATGCGTTCATGATGCCCAACAAGAAATTGGGGAAGCGCTTCTTTCCAGCGCGACACCACAGTAAATTCAGGGTCGCCTTTCAGATTCAGCGATTTCCGCAAATCGGCCAATACCGTTTTCTCGATTTCACTGTCTGAAAGATCGACGACTGTTTCATCGCCGACTTTACCGATGAAGGCCTTGAACAGCATTTTCCCTTCCGGCGCATGGCCGGGCCATTTCAAGTGCGACGCAGCGCAGGATGTGATCGCTATATCGCTGTTTCGCGCGACCACAAAGCCCGCGGCATTTTCAGTAAGGCAGTTTAGAGTCTCGGCAGAAAACGCCATTGACACCGTGGCAACTGAAGCCGCCGGCATTTCTTTCAGCGGCTTCAACAAGCCATATTGCTCGAACAGCGGAAAAATGCGCGTGTGCGGCAACGCCAGAATCACTTCGTCCACCCCAATGGCTGAATCGTTATTCAAGGACAAGAGTGTCTGCCCGTTCTGCTTTTCAAGTTTCTCCACTTTAACGCCTTTCAAAACGGTGCAATCTTCCAAACGGCTTTCAAGCGCGTCCACGATCGTGCCCATGCCTTGCTTGAAGTTCTGCGACGAGCCAATCCCATTTGCGCTGAACTCGTCCGCATTGAAATCTCCGCTTTTTTTCATGCCGCGGATGACGCTGCCGTATCGCTGATCGATATCACTGAAAGCCGGAAAAGTTGCGTGCAGGCTCAGCTTATCGATATCACCTCCATAAATGGCAGTGAACAGCGGTTCGATCAAGTTGTCCACCACTTCGTTGCCGAAGCGCCTGCGGACAAACCGGCCAAGCGGCTGGTCTTTTGATGTGTCCGATTTGGGCAACAGCAAATCACCTGCCGCGCGGATTTTGCCGCTCCAAGAATAAAGGTCAGACACAAGGAAAGGACCGATTTCGGTCGGCACCCCCATCACTGAGCCGTCTGGAATCGGATGCAGGCGGTCTTCCACCATAACGCATCCACGTCCGGATGAACTTTCCATCAATTGTCCGCTGATGCCCAATTCTTCAGCCAACTCCATCATGTTCTCTTTTCGGGAGAGGAACGAGTCCGGTCCGCGCTCAATTACAAAACCATCTTTGCGAAGCGTCTGGATTTTGCCGCCCAATCGGTGCGCAGCTTCTATTAAAGTAATATCCAGTAAAACCCCTTCAGCTCTTGCTTGTTTTTGCAAATAGTACGCTGCCGACAGACCTGCAATCCCTCCGCCTACAACTGCTACTTTACGCGCTCCTTCGGCCAACATTCTCCCCCCCCTTTCTATCATTTCTATCAGTGCTGATTACTCAGCCAATTTTTTCATAACCGTGTCGGCCATTGCATCGATGAACAATGGTTGTACGTTTGGCATTTCTGGGCGTCTGTATGCCGCTCCGAGTTCGTCGCACACGACTTTACATTCGTAATCGTTATCGAATAACACTTCCAAGTGATCGGCAACAAAACCTACCGGCGTGTAAACGAACGAGCGATATCCTTTGACATCATATAATTCGCGTGTCAAATCCTGGACGTCTGGCCCAATCCATGGCTCCGGAGTCTGTCCGGCACTTTGCCAGCCGATTTCGTAACGTTCAACGCCAGCAGCTTGGGCGATCAAATCGGCCGTTTCTTTCAACTGGTCCGGGTAAGGGTCGCCATTCGCAATGATTTTCTCCGGCAATGAATGCGCAGAAACGATCAGGCATGATTTAGCGCGTTCTTCTTCGGACATCTCTGCAAACGCCGCGCTCACTTTTTCGCTCCAGTATTGGATGAATTTCGATTCTTTATACCAACTTTCAACAGACGTCAATTGGATGCCGGCTTTTTCAGCGGCTTCTGCCGCGCGGCCATTGTATGACTTCACGGAGAATGTCGAGAAATGCGGAGCCAAAACAATTGAAATTGCTTCTTTGATGCCATCACGGTGCATCGCTTCGACGCCGTCTTCGACAAACGGTTCGATATGCTTCAAGCCGAGGTACATCTTAAATTCGATGTCATCTTGAGTTTCATTCAACCGTGCGCAAAGCGCATCCGCCTGGTCCTGCGTGATTTTCGCCAAAGGCGAGAGGCCGCCAATCGCTTTATAGCGGTCTTTTAAATCTTCCAAACTTTCTTCGCTCGGCTTACGGCCGCGGCGGATATGCGTGTAATAGCGTTCAATATCATTTTCTTCGTATGGCGTTCCATACGCCATCACCAATAATCCCATTGTCTTTTTCATCGTCATCACCCCATAAGAAATTTGTGATCCTTTACTTTCCTGCTTTGTGGGCAGCACTGTATTCGTGTACCAGTGAAGTCAATCTTTTTAATGTATCAGGCTGCACTTCCGGAAACACGCCATGGCCTAAATTGAAAATATAGCCGTCTTGCTGCATGCCCATATCCAAAATCGCTTTTACGCGTTTTTCGATAACTGACCAATCCGCCAGCAAATAAGATGGATCAAAGTTGCCTTGTAAGGTTTTTGTCAGACCCATTTCCCGAGCTTCTGTAATTGGCAGGCGCCAGTCCAATCCAACAACATCGACCGGCAGATCATGCCATTCTTTCGCGAGATGGCTCGCGCCGACGCCGAAGATGATCAACGGGACCCCTTCTGTACGAAGCTCCGCAAAAAGACGGTCCATGACCGGTTTGATGAAAATCCGGTAATCTTCCACATTCAATGCGCCAACCCATGAATCGAAAATCTGGATCGCTTTCGCGCCTGCTTTGATTTGTGCTTTCACATAAGGGATGATTGTATCCGCCAGTTTGTCCATCAGCGCGAACCACATTTGCGGCTGGGACACCATCATCGCTTTCGTCTTATTGTAGCTGCGGGACGGGCCGCCTTCGATCATATAGCTCGCAAGCGTAAAAGGCGCGCCTGAAAATCCAATCAACGGCACATTCAATTGCTCTTGCGTCAGAATGCGGATCGTTTCAAGAACATATGGCACATCTTGCTCCGGATTGATTTCGCCCAAGCGTTCGATGTCCGCCATCGTGCGAATCGGGTTGTCGACCACCGGGCCGATGCCCGATTTGATTTCAACGTCTACGCCGATTGCCGGCAGCGGCGTCACGATATCTTTGTACAAAACAGCCGCGTCCACATTGTATTGATCAACCGGAAGTTTGGTGACATATGCGCATAATTCCGGTTGTTGCGTGATCTGCTCCAACGAGTATTTTTCTTTGATTTTCCGGTATTCCGGCTGCGAACGCCCTGCTTGGCGCATGTACCAGACTGGCACATGATCGGTTTTTTCGCCGCGCGCCGCCTTCAAAAACGTATCGTTAAATTGTGTCATGTAATTTTCATCCCTTCGGTTCTTTTCGTCCTTTGTATCCTATATCCGTTTATACTATAGACGCTCCGTATCCTATTGTATAGATTACTTATGCAAATGTCATAAATTAGACGCTTATGCTTTCACCGGATTGCCATTTTGGTTTCACAGCATTTTGTTGAGGGAACGCTGTATAATATAGAGATAAGTTAAAGGAGGAATTCAGATGAATTTATTCATGACGACAGGCACTTATGACTTTATGAAAAAGATGCGTGAAAAGCATGCCGATGAAACAATGGTGTTGATGCAAGGGGAAAACACGACATTGCTTCTGCATGAGACGGAAGGCAAGTCGATTTTCCAAACACCGCGCCGCTATGAAGTGGTTGATGGCACGGGAACATTCCAGGAAAAAGGCTTTTTTGTTTTCAATAACATTCCGGTGACTGATGAAGGACGGCCGATTTTTGAACACCGTTTCAAAAACCGCGCCGGTGCAATTGAAAACGAACCAGGCTATGTTGCTTTCCGCGTACTGCGCCCGCTCGATTCAGATACGTACGTCGTATTGACCGAATGGGAATCCCCTGCCTTCTTTGAAAAGTGGAAAGAATCACAGGCTTTCTCGAAAGCACATGCGAAACCGGAAGGCGCACCGGCTGAAAAACGTCCGAATATTTTCTCCGGCGCCTCTTATGTCACTACCTATAAAGCTAAACCAGAAGAAGAATAACTAGATGTTAAACGCTTAGCCTTTTATATAGAGGCTAAGCGTTTCGATTGGAGGAGCATTACAGTGGTTTTTATTTACTTTATCTTGGCCGCTGCAGTGACTGTGTTTGCGGCGATTAAATTATCGCAATACGCGGACGTCATCAGCGACAAGACCGCAATGGGCGGCATGATGGTCGGCACGCTGCTGCTTGCCGGGGCGACATCGCTGCCTGAAGTTTCCACGAGTTTTTCAGCAGCCGCCATCGGCAATGCTGACATCGCAGTCGGCAATATGATCGGTTCGAATTTGTTCAATTTGTTCATCTTGGCAGTTTTCGATTTTCTGCTGCGCCGCAGACGCATGCTGGCGATAGCGGAACGCGAGCATTTTTATACCGCCATTTTAGGACTCTTCCTGACGACACTTGTCATAGCAGCGCTTTGGCTGCGGATTGACGCTTCCGTTTTCGGAATCGGCATTGACGCCTTGATTATCGGCATCAGCTACATCGCGGGCATGGTCATCATTAACAAGTTGCCAAAAGCTGAACCATCAGCCATTATTGAGCTTCCGGGTACCCAGCCAGCGAATCCTACTGCTGATCTTTCTGCAAAAGCGGCCATCTTCAGGTTTATCGTCGCTGCGCTCATCATTTTGGGCGCCGGTACGGCATTGTCCATTCTCGGAGATCAAATTGCTATCATCACGGGCATTGGTTCAAGTTTTATCGGCAGTTTCCTGATTGCCGCCACTACGTCCCTTCCTGAAGCCATTGCTGTTTTCGTGGCATTGCGGCTCGGCAACGTCAATATGGCGGTCGGTGCAATTTTGGGAAGCAATATCTTCAACATGATCATTCTAGCATTGTCAGATCCGGTTTATGCCGCCGGCCCAATCATATCAGCTGTTTCAGGCTCGCATATGATCATTGCTGTCGGAGTCTTTTTCATGAGCATCCTTGTGTTAATTTCACTGCTCCAAAAGAAGACGATATCGTCACTGGTTTATGCCCTGCCTTCATTGGCAATCATCATCATTTACTTCATCGCGTCTTACCTGAACTTCACTTATTGACAAAAGAGCCATTCGGCTCTTTTTTTATGCTATCATTTAATTATCATTATTTTGACAAATGAAGGGAGCTAATTGAATGTTAGAAAAGATTTATGCAGAATTGGACACAGCCTACGAGGAAATGGTGGACATCCGCAGGCATCTTCACATGCATCCGGAACCTTCTTTCAAAGAAACGAAAACAGCCCATTATATCCGCCATTATTACGAACAGCTTGGTGTTGATGTAAAACACGGCGTCGGCGGAAACGGCGTTGTAGCAACGATTCACGGTGAACGCCCTGGAAAAGTAGTGGCTTTGCGTGCAGATTTTGACGCATTGCCAATCGACGACCAGAAAAATGTTTCCTATAAATCGACAGTATCTGGCGTCATGCACGCTTGCGGCCATGATGGCCATACCGCCACCCTGCTTGTTTTGGGAAAAATCCTCCATATGATGCGCCGTGAACTGAGCGGTACTTATGTACTGATTCATCAGCACGCAGAGGAATTGGCCCCGGGCGGAGCCCAGGCGATGATTGAAGCCGGCGTATTGGACGGCGTCGACGTCATTTTTGGTACACATTTATGGTCGACTTCACCGTTCGGCAGAATCGATTACCGTGTCGGGCCATTCATGGCAGCAGCGGACGCTTTCAAGATCAAAATCCAAGGAAGCGGCGGACACGGCGCAAATCCCCATGAAACGAAAGACGCCGTCGTCATCGGCTCGCAGCTGGTCACGAACTTGCAGCAACTGGTTGCGCGGCGCGTTGATCCGCTCGAATCCGCTGTTCTGTCTGTTACTTCATTCGTTGCGCAAAACCCGTATAACATCATTGCCGACCATGCGGAATTGTCAGGTACGGTGCGGACTTTCACTGAAGAAAACCGCCTGCTGATGGAGCGTGAAATGCAGCGCGTGGTTGAAGGCACCAGCATCGCAACAGACAGCACCGCTGAATTCAATTTCATGCGAGGCTATCCGGCTGTCGTCAACCACCTTGAAGAAACGATGTACTTGAAAGATGTGGCGGCCACTGTGCCTGGTGTCACCGAAGTTTATGACGCCCCAGCGCAAATGGGCGGCGAAGATTTCGCCTATTACCTGCAAAAAGTGCCTGGCACGTTTTTCTTCACTGGTGCAATGCCTGATGGCGAAGCGTTTCCTCACCACCACCCGAAATTCGATTTTAAAGAAGAAGCGATGCTCATTGCGGCGAAAACATTGGCCGCAGCAGCAATCAACTATCAGCCATAATAAAATCCCCGCATCTAGCTGATGCGGGGATTCTTTTATCTTTTTTTATTTTTCATCGACAGCAAAGTCACGGCAGAAACTCCGGCGACAATTGCCAGCATGATAGCAGCGAAGAGCGTTTGACCGGACGCCGCTGTTGTGGCAGCGACCAAAATCGCCTGCAGCGCCTGCACTCTAAATACAAGTTTCCGGACCGCCTGTCCGCGGCTGAACTTGCTTAGCGGGAACAGGTTATCCATCCGGAAATAATGGGTTTGGTTTAAGCCTTGCCAAATCTGGATGGCTGAAGCGAATGCCAGCGCGGCTGAAAAAATACCAGCGGCAACCGGAAATGGAATCAGCCAAGCCCCCGCCATTGAAATGGCGGTCAGCCGGACCCACAGGTAAAACAATTCATCTGAGCGGATGAACGTCCGCCACACCAAATAATAATGGGCATTTTCCGGTCCCGGTTTGATGAAGCTGTAAAGCCAGTCCAGCCAGCGCCGCTCTTTGATCTTGCCTTTCAAATGCGGCACATCAGTGAAAAGGTTGGCAAACTGATAAAAGCGCAGCATCCGGTTTTCTTCAAGCGCGATAAAATGCTCGTAAGGAAACGGCTTGCCACTTGCCTGTTGCTTTGCCCAGCGACCGTATATAATGATGCCGAACAACAAAAAGATGGCAATGAGCATTTGACCGATAACGTAGAAATAGACGAAAAACAGGACCAGGACGAAACGGACCAGCCTGTCCAGCCAGGCGTTACGGCCTGCATTTGCTTTGCGCAGCGAAAACTCCGTATTGATGCTCCACCATTTCAATAGAAGAAGCATGATCGGCAAGCCGATGAGCAGCGCCGACGGCAAACCGTAAAGCGCATTGACCATCGGCAGCGAAACGATAAAGGCTATGATGGGCAGATAAATCTGCGACAGGAATGACCATTTCAAAGCCGGTTTCAAATAACTGTCCAATTTGCTTTCAAGTGGCAGAAAATACACCATATCCGCTTCTTTCAGCAACGTCGACGGCGGGCTGTAAGCCAGCAGCACGGCGAATACGAAAGCCATCAGCCATGCCCCCGGAAATCCTTCCGGAATGGCACGCACCCATTCGCTATAAGCATAGCCGGCGGCACCGATTGCGAACAGCATCACCACCGCGATATGCCCTGTAACAATGTATTTCATGTAATTCTGGACTTCTATTGTATATTTCTGGAGGCGCTTCGACCACACTTCATGCAAGTTCTTCATTTGCAGCATCCTCAGTCATCGCGATGTATAAATCATCCAGTGAAGCATCCGGCATACCGAACGTTCGGCGCAAGTCATCCATCGTGCCCATCGCCCGGACGCGGCCGTTATGCAGCAGGATGATGCGGTCGCAATAGCGTTCCGCTGTCGATAGGATATGGGTCGACATCAGTACCGATGCCCCTTTTTTCTTTTGCGACTCCATCTGCTCCAGCAGTGATTTGATGCCGAGCGGATCAAGCCCGACGAACGGTTCATCGATGATGTAAAGCGATGGCTTCACCAAAAATGCGCTCATGATCATGACTTTTTGGCGCATCCCTTTGGAGAATTGCGAAGGGAACCACTTCAGACGTTTCTCCATCCGAAATTCCTTCAATAATTCCGCCGAGCGTTTTTCAAATGCGGATGGTTCAATATTATAAGCCATTGCTGTCAATTCCAGATGTTCGCGCAGCGTTAATTCTTCATATAATATAGGCGTTTCCGGAATATAAGAAAATGCCGAGCGGTACGCATCCATATCTTCTTCGAACGTCTTGCCATTCAACCGGATTTCACCGGATTGCGGCTGCATGAGCCCGATAATGTGCTTGATCGTTGTACTCTTGCCGGCGCCATTCAGCCCGATTAAGCCGATCAGCTCCCCTTTTTCAATTGAAAATGTCACGTCTTGCAAAACAGGTTTTCGCGTATATCCCCCTGTCAGTGACTGTACTTCTAAAATGGCCACTTTCAACACCTCTTTCTCTCCATCCATTGTATCAAAACCGCGGCGGGATTTCTTTTCCCGGGTCGAGCCGCAGCAGCGTATTTTTTTGGTGTGCTTCAAGAAATCCACTTTTGATTCTTATCCTAGCTTTTCCAAAAATCAAAATATGATAAACTGGAAAAAATGGAAAGGAAGATGACGATGACAAATTGTATTTTCTGCAAGATCATTGCTGGCGATATTCCCAGCATCAAGATTTACGAAGATGAGCATTGCTATGCCTTCATGGATGTAATGCCGCTGTCGAAAGGCCATACTCTGCTGGTGCCGAAAACACACAGGGAATTCGTTTATGACTTGTCAGCCGATGAAGCGGCGAATCTCTTCAGCGCTGCTCCAAAAATCGCAGCTGCGCTCAATGAAGCATTTGAGCCTGAAGGCATGAATCTATTGAACAATAACGGCGCAAAAGCCGGCCAGAGCGTTGGACATTTCCATTTGCATTTCATCCCCAGATACGGCAACAGCGATGGTTTCGGAGCGAAATGGATGACCAAGGAAAAAGAGTTTACAACAGAACGCCTGCAGGAGCTAGCTGGACAAGTAACGGTAAAATAAATGCCGCATGCTTGATTTAATGATTTGGACAGGATAGAATCAGTATATGTTTTTTCGCCGGCAGCCATGAGGGCATGTCCGGGAAAAGCAAAAATAGCTTTGAGCTGAGGAGAGATGAGAATTGAATACGAAGAATTTAGTGTTAATGGCCTTATTGGTCAGTGTAGGTGCAGCATTGTATCTAATAATCCCAGGGTTTAACGGCGGTATGAAGCCTGATTTTATGCTGACGATGATGTTTATCGGAATCCTATTGTTCCCACAGTCTAAAAATGTATTTTTATTGGCCGTGACTACGGGCGTTATATCTGGCCTGTTTTCCACTTTTCCGGGAGGCTTCTTCCCGAATATCATTGATAAGTTCATAACGGCATTTGTGTTTCTTGGAGCCGTTCTGATTTTAAAGAAATTTATGGTGAAACTTCCTGCTGCTGTTGCCCTATCGGCAATGGGCACAATATTATCGGGTGCAATCTTCCTATCCGCCGCGATTTTTATCATCGGCGTGGAAATTCCATTCGGCCCGTTGTTCCTGACTGTTGTTTTGCCTGCTGCGTTGATGAACGGTATAGCTTTCGCTTTCATCTACCCGATCATCATCACACTTGTGAAACGTTCCAAGTTTGAAACAGCGGTGACGCAATCAGCATGATTTTAAAGCTTTTCGATGGCAAAACCATCGAAAAGCTTTTTTTCGTTGAATAGCTATTCATTATTATGTTTTAATTAAGTGAAATAAAGGAAAAGAACTTTATAGGATGAAAGGGGCGCTTTATCTATGAAAGCATCGACATTTTTTTTAGGGCTGGCAACCGGCCTTGCTGCTGGAGCAGCAGCGACATTATTTTCAACACCACAATCGGGGCAAGAACTTAGAAGTTCCATGAAGACAAGCTCTTCCGATTGGAAAGAAAAATTGACAGATGTAAAAGAAAAAGTGAATAACTTAAAAGAATCGGTCAATCATTTGAAAGAACAAAGCAAAACCGCTGTACCGGAGGCGACTGATGGCCTGAAGACTTCACTGGAAACGTGGAAAGAAAGCACAGGCCCGGCCAAAGAGCATTTGCAGCTTGAAATATTGGCAATCCAAAACGCTATAGAGGCATTGCAAAATTCCATCAGCAAAGATAAGAAGGATAGTCATGCAGATTCGGATAACGATTCGGACAATAAATAAAAGGACTGCCAATAGGCAGTCCTTTTTTCTTATTTATTTTACGTTTTCCTGAATTTTTTTATTATTCACACTTCATTCCTGTTTGTTTTATTGCTATAATAAGAGAAAACATTTTCACAGGAAAGGTTGGTGCTTAAATGAGTGAAAGAGATTACACTTTGAAAGAAGCCATGATGTTCAGCCAGCGGATTGGCCAATTGTCAAAAGCTTTGTGGAAGGCTGTCGAAAAAGACTGGCAGCTGTGGATCAAACCTTATGATTTGAATATTAACGAAAACCATATTCTTTGGATTTCGTACCACTTAAAAGGCGCATCTATTTCCGATGTCGCCAAATTTGGCGTTATGCATGTCTCCACCGCTTTCAATTTTTCAAAAAAGCTGGAAGAACGCGGATTGCTGTCTTTTTCAAAGCGAGATACGGATAAGCGCAATACATATGTGGAATTAACCGACAAAGGCTCAGATTTGATGCAAGAAATGATCGAGAAATACCATGACACTCCACATACCGTAATTGACGGCTCCCTGCCGCTTAGAGAATTATACGGCAAATTCCCTGAATTCATGGACGTCATGGCCATTATCCGCAATATCTACGGAAACGACTTTATGGAAATCTTCGAAGCGTCTTTCAAGAACATCGAAAGCAAATTCAGTGAAGAAAATCACGTTATCGAGTCGAAAGAAAAAACTGAAAACGCTCTCTAAAATTTAATGTCCGATACTATTGCATTTCCTCCAGAATCGTTGTATTGTATGTATCGACTCACAAGACAAAACACATTTTAGGAGATGCATCCATGCATTGCTGGAAATCCATTAACGTTAAAAAACAATACGGCCTGGATCGGCTTTATCTGATGTCAGCACTTATCGCTCTTGGTGTCTTTATGACTTTCTATATTGTGCTGAATATCCTGTATACCAATCCTTTGTCCGATAAAAACTTTTTGTTATTTATAGGCGCAATACTTGCAATCTATCCGCTCCATAAGCTGTTCCATTTTCTGCCGCTTATCGGCTGCCGGAGAAGCATCCGTGTCATCATCAAAAAACAGCTTAAGGTTGTTCCGATGATTTCACTCCATATCATCGAGCCGGTTGCAAAGATCCGATTCATCTTGACCTTGCTTGCACCATTCCTTGCCATCAATACAGCGATTATCGCATTAAGTATTATGATGCCAGCTTACAGCCATTATTTTGCGATGCTTTTGGCTTATCATTGCGGCTTATGCCTCACTGATTTGATATACATCCGCAACTTAGCGCACTCACCAAAAGATGCACTGATAGAAGAAACTGATAACGGTTTTGAGATTCTTGTACCCGAAGCGGTAGCCTAATCATGTATTTTTCGCCCGTCTTTGATATACTAGAAGCTAAGTCGAGGGGAGGAAATTCATGATTATCGCTTTTGTAGTTATGTTCTCTGTGCTTTATTTGTTCCAGATCAACCGAATGACATTGGCACTCGTCACTTCAAGAGAAATTCCGGAAGAAAATCACCAGAAGATTTTCCGGACCATTAATATATTGGTTACAATTTTGCTTGTATCTTTGTATGTAGGCGTAGAATTTACTCCATGAGTCTATATGCCCTCGGGCATATAGACTTTTTTTTAGGAAACTTTTTGATTTTTTAAACGTTTATGTTATAGTAACTACTGCATCTAGATAGAAAGTTGGGAGCGAATCTATTATGAAAAAATCCTTTTTAACCTTGTCCCTAGCGGCATCAGTGCTTGCTTTGACAGCTTGCAGCGACGGTTCTGACAGTGAAACAATCGTTGAATCTGAAGTTGGTGACATTTCAAAAGAAGAATTGTATGAAGAGATGAAAACTTCTGTCGGCGAACAGGCAATCCAGATCTTGATGATCGAAAAAGTCCTCTCCGAAAAATACGAAGTGACCGACGAAGAAGTTGACGCAGAATTCGAATCGTCTAAAGAAGAGATGGGCGAAAACTTCGAGCAATTCCTGACACAAAACAATCAGACAGAAGAAAGCTATAAAAAAGTTTTACGCTTGAACCTGCTTCAGGAAAAAGCTTTGACTGACGGCGTTGAAGTTACTGATGAAGAAATTCAACAGCAATACGACCGCCAAGCAACAGAATTGAATGCACGCCACATCCTGGTTGCTGATGAAGAAACAGCAAGTAAAGTCAAAGCTGAATTGGACGGCGGCGGAGATTTCGCTGCACTTGCTGAAGAATATTCAACGGACACTGGCTCTGCAGCAAATGGCGGATCATTGGATTGGTTCGGCACAGGCGCGATGGTGCCAGAATTCGAAGAAGCTGCCTATGCATTGGAAGTAGATGAAATCAGCGAACCGGTTCAATCACAGCACGGCTTCCACATCATCCAAGTGACAGAAAAACGTGAAGTCAAAGACCAGCCAGCACTGGAAGACCAAAAAGAGCAAATCCGCACTGAGTTGGCAACTGCAAAAGCCGACCAAGCCGCTTTAGTGCCAAAAATCGGCAAAATGCTTGAAGACGCAAAAGTTGAGATTAAAGATGAAGACCTGAAATCCGCTTTGGACGAAATCATCAATGCGGAAGCTCAACCAGCTCAATAATTGAAACAACTATTAAAAAAGACGGCGCTTAAATTCATTTTGAATTTAAGCGCCGTCTTTTTTGTATGCGATTATTTAAATGAATTGCTCTCTCCTAGTCGATGGTCGGCTTGTAGAAAGAACGATTATCCAGTGGAAACAGCCGCTCGGTGAATTCACCCTGCTTCGTTTTTTCAAGGGCGCGGTCAAGCATCATCATCTTCGCATCAATGTTATCGATATAATGGAGCATTTCCGCTTCTTTGATCATCGGTTTTTTGGGGCTTCCCCATTCTTCTTTGCCGTGATGCGACAATACCATATGCTGCAGCAGCAAAACTTCTTCGCTGTCAATATCAAGCTCTTCAGCAGCTTTCTCGATTTCCGTCACCATGATCGAAATGTGGCCAAGCAGATTGCCTTTTAGGGTATACGTTGTTGCAATCGGTCCTGACAATTCGAAGACTTTTCCGATGTCGTGGAGGATGATGCCAGAATACAGCAAATCCTTATTTAAGCTTGGATAGATTCCCACAAGGGACTCCCCCAGCTTCAGCATGGAAACGACATGATCCGCCAGCCCTGACACGTAATCGTGGTGATTCCGAGTTGCTGCCGGGAATGTCAGGAATTGCTGCTGGTATTTCTTCAAGATATGGCGGGTGATCCGCTGAATATGCGGATTCTCCATTTTGAAAAGATACTGCATCACTTCCTCTAATAGCTCTTCAGTTGTTTTTGACGATGACGGCATAAGATCCGCAATCGACTGGTTCTCTTCAGGCTTTGCAGGCCGGATGCTCTTGATGCGCAATTGATTTTTGCCGCGGTAATTATGGATTTCTCCACCTACACGGACAATCGTCTCCGCAGCGAACACCTTCTCATGTTCGTCTTTTGTGTCCCAAAGCTTTGCTTCTATATCGCCGCTCTTATCCTGCAGGACGAGCGACATAAACGGATTGCCGGTAGTGGTGACTCCTTTCACCGATTGTTTGATCAGTAAAAATTCATCGATCGTCTCTCCGACAGCACGTTGTGTAATTCCTTTTGTCATGAATGGACACTCCTTTCAATATCAGCCACCTCAATGATCGACGCATTCGGCCAACTTTCTTTCATCGTCTCGTGGCAAGTAAAATAAATGAATTGATGGTTTAGCTGCAACTCCGTTATTAAGTTTATCATGTGCTGAAGCCGCCGGCGATCAAAATGAACAAACGGATCGTCCATGATCACAGGAAAGGCATGGCTTTCGCGCATAGAAACGGCCAACGACAAGCGCAAAGAGACATATGCCTGCTCTTTTGTCGCCTGGCTTAGCTCAGCCACATGAAAACGCATACCGTCTTCCCTGACCGCTTCAAAAAAACCATCTGGATTCATTTCCAGGCTGCTGTAGGCATTGCCAGTCAGTTTTCTGAAATAGGCTTGTGCTGCTCCGATGACCGCAGGCAGTTTTTTATCCTTCAATTCGTCCATTGTCCGCCGGATTGCGGCGGTTATCGCTTTGTCTACTGACCAGCGTTTCGCAAGCTCGGCCAGCTCCACTTTCTTTTCTTCGAATTGCTGAAGTTTGTCCTCATACTCACCGTCTGACAACAGCGTTTTGGCCGACTGCAGCTTATCTGCTTTTTCGGCCAGCAATGCATGGCGCTCTTTTTTCAGTGCTGCAAGCCTAACTTCTAAGCTTTCAATGCGGCCATCTGCTGTGCTGTTGCCATTCATCTCACTGAAATCACCAAGGCTTGCCAATTGTGCTGCCAGAAAAGCCTGTTGCTTGCCAATTTCCTGAAGGCGTTCCCAATCGTCGCACAGGCCGTAGAATTGCTCCAAGTTTAAAGCGCCGGCCTCTCTCAGCAGGAGACTTTGCTCCTGCTCAATTTGTAAAGCGAGAGATTTGGCTTGTTCCAGCTCTATCTGCAGCCCTCTATTTTGCGCCAGCGATTTCGCCACGCTGTCGTTATGGTCTTTGCGTGTGGAAAATTCCGTGCGAACTGCTTCATACAGGCCATCCGGCGCTAAGACTCTGCCGCAGGCAGCAGATGCTTCAGCAAGCCAATCTTCAGCTTCGGCCGTATGTTTTCCAATGTCGCTGCTAAGCCGTTCCGAAGCTGTTTGCAGCGCTTGTATTTCACGCAACGCGCCAAACAATTCCAAGACTGTTTTTCTTCCAGTCTCAGGATTGATGCCAATCTCCTGCAGAAACTCCTGATACCCCTCTTTTGCTGATTGTCCTTGAGGTGATTGGGCCAAAGTGGCAATTTTGCGCTTCGCTGCCTCCAAATTATCCAGTAATCTGTCCAATTTCCTGTCGTATTGCGCTAATTTATCGATTAACGAATTAAACTCAGCCTCCTTGCCGCCATAAGCCGCTAGAACCTGTTGATAATCCGCTGGAAGTGTTTCGGTCCTCCTGCCTTTAAAGGCCATCCAAGCCCCTGCAACAGCCGCCAGTATGGAAATAGCGGATAATGGATAATTCTCTTGAAAAATTCCGATCAATGCACCTAAAAGCCCAAGTCCAATTATTACATACATGAGATTCTGTGGATTGCTGGATCCTTTAAGCTGCCGGACCGCTTTTGCTTCTGCCAATTTCGGCCCAGCCGCCAGCCACTCTTCCGCTTTCTTGCGCTCTTCTTCAGAAGGTTCGCTGGACAGAAAGAATTTTAATTCTTTCGCCGCTTCTTCCAGCTTCATTTTCTCTTCCGCTACTTTCCGGCTGTTGAACCGCTGTTCTTCTTCTTCCCGATCAGCTTGTTCAACAAAGAACAAGAGCCGCTCTTCATTGTTAAGCGAAACATCCGCTTGCAAAGCCTGCTCCAAATCCACGCCCGCCAGTAAAAGCAAGCGGCTTTGTTCATCTGCAATTTTGGCTATTTCCTGCTGTTTGTTGGCAAGTTCCGAACTCAGACGATGCCATCCGGATTCCTTTGCCAAAAGGCCTTCCAATTCTTCTATTCGTTTCGGTGTTTCGGGCTGATCAGCCGTCCGGTTGTATTGTTGTTCCAATGAGCCGATTTTGGCTGCTGCTTCCGACAGCCTGTCTGACAGCCTGTCCATTCGACGGCGGCCATCCGGCGGAAAAACCGATGCCGACAATGTGCTTGCCTCCAGCTCCAGCGCTTGGCGCTTTTCCAGAAGCGGCATAGCCTGCAGCCAGCGTTCAGTGGATTTCAAAGCTCCATCAAGTTGGGCTTCTTCATCACTCATCTCATCTAGCTGTCGATCGATTTCCCGAACCCGTGCAACATAAGGTTCATATAATTCGATCCGCCGGCGATACTCTTTCAGTTCATTATCAAGCGCTTTGAGTTCATCGACCTTCAAGTTGATTTCAGGGTTGCGACCGCTTTTTTTGAAGACAACCGCCATTTCTTTTTCCAGGCGGCTCTCCATCCGAGCGATGGCGTCCATGCCAGTCGTTCCGGATGCCAGCAAAGTCCGGCTCAATTCTTCTTCGTTCATATTTTCAAGCCCTTGCAACTCATGTATGGAAAACGAGAATACCGACTCGAACGAAGTTCTGTCGTAATCCCGCAAAATCATTTTCAGTTCAGTTTCCGAACCGCGGCTGCCATCTTCGAAATAGAGCGTTACGTCCCCCGCTGCTTTCCCTTTCACGCGTTCAATAATCACCCGCCCGAAATCTGGATCCGCTATATGCAATTGTCCGCCATATTTCCCGCCATTTTTCGGTTCATAGCGCCGCAGGTTCTGATTTTTAGATGGATAGCCGAATAAGGTCTGGATAATGAATTGTTGGATGGTGGTTTTACCCGCTTCGTTCGTGCCGTATATGATTGACAGTTCGGGGTCCAAGATGATTTCGCGGTCCTGGTGTTTGCCGAAGCCGTAGATGATCAATTTTTCGATTTTCATCCCTTCACCCTCCGATTCCGATGCCGCGGCGAATTTTTTCGGCGGCGGCTGCCTTGATATCAAGGGCTGCCCCTTCTCCAAGCGGCTCCAAATAACGGCTGCCTTTTGGATGGCGGTATAAATCCTTCAGTACTTCCTTCCAGTCCTGCAATTGCCAGGAATCCATCATGGAAATTATTTCTTCCGCAAGCGGCGACAGTTCTGCATCCCCACTTTCTTTTTCAGCCCATACCCCTTGCACCAGCATAAATGCATCCATTGTTTCCAGCGATTCCCGCACGGCTTCGAGCAGCTCTTCTTCCGGAATGCCAAGAACCAGCTCCCGCGCTTCCGCATCCAAGTTGATGAATTTCAATTTCACCGCACTCGGCCCGAAGCGTTCCGCGAAATCCTGGGCACCGCTAGCACAGACATCCAACAGCTCGTTCATGTGCATCACACCGCTGCAGTCCACTGTGAGTTCGTCAAATTGCAGAACCGACGATTGGACAAATGTCAGCTGTGCGGAAGTTTTCGACAGCTCGACATCGTAAAAGCCTTTTGCTCCAGCTTCTCCTCGGTGCCGTCCCTGAATGTTTCCTGGATAGACGATCGGGGGTTCGTCATGGAGCTGCTGGCGCAGATGGATATGGCCGAGCGCCCAGTAATCGTAATTTTTCTCAAGGAGCTGCTGTTTCGTAAACGGGGCATAGACGGCATGTGCTTTCTCGCCTTCCAAGCTGCCATGAAGCATGCCGATATGAAACCCATCCTCTCCACTTGCAGCAGGATACGCTTTTACCATTGACTCTCTAATGTGGCGTTCACCATAGCTGAATCCTGTAACAGCGACTTCAATGCCGCGGATATCCAATTTGATTTGCGACACTTCCGCACCGAACGAATGGACATTATCCGGCAGTTCGAAACGCGTCCAGCTGCCGCTCAAATGATCGTGGTTGCCATGGCACAGGATGACAGGAATTCCGGCTTTGCCAAGCCCTTCCATGCCTTGCTGGAAACGGTGCTGCGCCCGCAGGCTCCGGTCTTCCCCGTCATAGATATCACCCGCAATCAGGACGAAATCCGGCTGCTGCTCGAGTGCATAAGAAATCAGCCGATCAAACGCCTCTAGCGTACTGTCTTTGAGCTTTTGCCATTGTTCTTTCTGCAGCCCTTTTAACCCGGTGAACGGGCTGCCAAGATGCAGATCTGCCGCGTGGATGAAACGAATCCCTTTCATAAATCAAGCTCCTTCGAAAACCGAATATTTGTTCTTATTTTACCATGTTGGCGAATAAAAAAAAACCACCAGCCGAAAAGATCGGCTGGTGGTCGGCGCACGGACTGCGCAAAGTTATTTATTGTCCCCTAAACGAATCGCTTTGCGGATGTCTTTCAACGATTGCGACGGGCCGTACATGAGAACGCCGCCTCTGTAGACACGCGCGCCGATTGTGCCCAATATGCCAATTGTCACAAGCATTATGGCGATTGACAACAGTGGCTCCCATAACGGGATATCAAGCATGCCGACCCGCAGGAACATGACAAGCGGTGCAAAAAATGGGATATAAGACGCCACCGTGACATATGTCGCTTCAGGCATCGCGATGCCTGAAAAGGCGATGAAAGAAGCGATAATGACCAAAAACATCATCGGCAGCATCAATTGCTGCACATCTTCCGTCCGGCTGACCATCGATCCGAGCAATGCCGCAAGCACTGCGTACAGAAAGTATCCAAGCAGGAAAAACAGGAATGCGAACAAGAATGTGCTGACTTTAAGGTCCGAAAAGCCGAATACTCCGGAAATACCGCCTGCTAGATCGGTGCCGGCGGATTTGATGGCAAAAAAGCCGGCTGTCCCGAAAATGAGCATCTGCAATATTCCGAGCATGCCAATCCCCGCGATTTTCGCAAACATATGCTTTACCGGTGAGACGCTCGAAATCAGGATTTCCATGACACGCGACGATTTTTCATTCGCCACTTCCATTGCTATCATGTTCGGGTAATAGATGACGGCAACATAAATGAGCAGAATCAGAACATACACGAGCCCCCGTGCTTGGTTTAACTCTTCTTCAGACTTTGAAGAGACGGCCACTGCTTCACGCTCAAACGGTGCCGGCGAAAATAATTGGCCGACTTCACTCTGGCTAAGGCCGATTTTGTCAGCAGCCAATACCATCTGCATCGATTGCACAGCTTGTTCCACATCCGCACTGCTGCCCATGCCGTTAGCCGATTCGGTCACATAGCGAGCGGTCAACCCTTGCGCTTGCGAGAGTTCGATATACGCTTCAATTGTTCCTTCCAAGATGCCTTCCCTCAATTCCGGCTCCGACATCTCGGTCGGCATTGCCTGGACGGGACTGTTGACAGCGGCCAATTGCTCCTGCAGCAGAGGCGTTAACTGCCCCGATTCATCTAAAACATAGAGCACATCTGCTTCTTCGCTGCTGCCATCCAAAAGGCCGATGATGTTCGATAAATTCGCCAACAGGAAAAACGAAGCGGCGACAATTACTGTCGTGGCAATGAACGATTTCGTTCTCGCCTTTGTCAGAAAAGCCTGCTTGAAGATAATCCAGAAACTATGCATTTGCTTTCCCTACTTTCGCAACGAAAATTTCTTCCAAAGTCGGTTCCTCTATGGCAAAATGGCGCAAGTCTCCAAGCTTCATTGAAGCGGCAAGCAGCGTTTGCGCTATTGCTTCGTCGCCGATACTGAATACTGCCCCGTCGTGCGTCTTTGTGAATGCCTCTACCCCAGCAATGTCCTTCAAGCTTGCTAAATCGTAATCCATTTTGATGCGGACATTATGCTTGCCGTATGAGCGTTTAGCCTCGCGGATCGACCCGCTAAGAACAACTTTTCCGCGATCGAGTATGCTCATGTCATCGCATAATTCCTCTACATGGTCCATGCGGTGGCTGGAAAAAACGATTGTCGCCCCTTGCTTTTGGAAATCCAGAATCGCCGACTTCAACATGCCGACATTGACCGGGTCCAAACCTGAAAAAGGTTCATCCAGTATCAGCAGCGATGGTCTATGTATCAACGATGCAATCAATTGAATTTTTTGCTGATTCCCTTTTGACAGCTCTTCCACTTTTTTTGATGCGTAATGCGGCACTTCAAAGCGCTCAAGCCATTTATGCGCTTCGCGTTTTGCTTCCGCGGCGGGCATCTTGCGAAGCTGGGCTAAATAAACAAGCTGTTCTTCCACCCGCATTTTCGGATACAGCCCCCGTTCTTCCGGCAAATAGCCGATTTCCGGGCTGTTCGCGTATGTAATCGGCTTGCCGTTCCAAGTCACCGTTCCGTGTGTCTGGTTAAGTAGCCCTAAAATCATTCGGAAAGTGGTCGTCTTCCCTGCGCCGTTCGCGCCCAGAAATCCGTACATCTGGCCTCTTTCAACTTGCAGCGATAAATTGTCCACTGCTGTAAAATCCCCGAATTTCTTTGTGGCATTTTCCACTTTTAACGCCATCGCCCATTCCCCCTTTTCTTTTCTATACGAAGCTATCGTTGAAATGTTTCAAAATCAGGGACATTTTCCGGCAAAACCGATATACTGAAAAATGAACAACCATTCAGAAGGAGTTGTCCATGCATGCGAACTTATAAATTGACTGCCTATGAAAAAAACGGGGAATTGATCACTGAAGAAACTTTCACTGCTGAAAATGACAGCCAAGCAAAAGAACAAGGCCAAGCGCTTCTGGAAGAAAAATCACTTTTAGAAAAAACGCATCGCCTTGCTTCTCCAGCCGGCAAATTATTATTGTTCCATTCTTAAGTCCAAAAGGTGCAGCGGGGATTTCCCCGTTGCACCTTTTGTCTTTTGTTGAGAAGTTTTCTATATTCTTTTCATTTCGCTTATTTCCCTTGGAACTCAGGTTTCCGTTTTTCAACAAATGCTTGGATGCCTTCGAGATGGTCGGTGCTCTTGCGCATCGCCGACTGGGCAGCTGCTTCCAGTTGGAGCACTTTTTCCAGTTCCTCGACCTTCAATTGATGCAGGATATGCTTTGTCGCCAGTTTCGCTTTGACGGGCGAAGCCAGTGTTTGCTCAACATAAGCATTGGCGTTTTCCATCGAGCGGCCTTCAGCCGTCACTTCATCGATGATGCCTTTTGCCAGCGCGTCATGCGCTTTCAGGATTTGGCCAGCCCAAATCATTTGCTGAGCTTTTGGTGAACCGACACGCTCTTTCATGAAGAAATGCCCGCCGCCGTCCGGTACCAGCCCAATGCCGATAAAGTTCATTGCCAATTTGCTGTTTTCTTCAGCGATGATGTGATCGCATGCTAAGGCGATGCTAAAGGCAAGGCCGGCTGAAGCGCCATGGATAGCGGCAACGGTAATTTGCGGCAGTGTATAAAGCGCTTTCGCCAATCGGCTAACGTCCACCATGACTGAGTCGATGTCCATCGGATTTTCCGGATCCATCATTTCCTTGATATCTCCGCCGGCTGAAAATGCCTTGCCCTCGCCATGGATCACCAACACTTGGAGCGTAGAGTCGTGATGAAGGGATTCAAAGCATTCTGCAAGTTCGTTCATCATCGTTCCGTTCATCGCGTTCATTGCTTGTGGACGGTTCAGCTTTAAATAGCCGGTACGGCCTTGTTTCGTTATTTCTATTGTTTCAAACATACAAAAAGACACCCTTTCGCAAAAATGAATTGTGATTCATCTTTACGTATTCGGTGTCTTCTTGTGAAATCCCTTTTTTGGGGGCGAAGTTAATGGAAATTGCCGCCACTTGGAAGGAATTACATGGATTCGTATAGAGATTGAACTGGTTTGATCAAAACGCGGTTAACTTCGTCGATGATCTGGCTAAGGCCCATTTCTGCTTCAAGCATTGCCAAGATTTTCGGGTTTTCCTGTGCCGCAACTGCTGTAGCTTGTGCATCCATCATTTCCTGCTCTGTAATTTCTTCGCCTTGAGCCTGCTTTTGCTGAAGCGTGATCTGCAAGTCGCGGAAGCTCTTGAACAATTCGTTGGAGTCGCTGTCTGAAGATACGGCTTCAACCGCTTGTTTCAATTTTTCGTATTCCTCTGTGCTGCGGAAAGTGCTTTCCAATTTGTTGATATCGTCATAGATGTTGACTGTCATCATCATTCTCCTCTGTTTAAATATTCAGCCCTATGGCCACAAGCCCTTGGACCAAACCGATCAGTCCACCAAGGAATGCACCCAGAACCGTTATCATTTTCAACTCGCGCCGGGAAATGCCGAGTACAAGCTCTTCCAGCCGACTGAGTTCAAATGAATCGACTTGCTCTTTCACCATGCTTTCGATGTTGATTTTGCGCAAGGCTTCTTCCAATCTCACTTCCCCTTGCTGAAAAATAAATTCAGCAACAAGCGGTGTGAGGTGTTTCCCTGTCCATTCTAACCCGGTTGGCCAAGTCTGTGCAAGCGTCGCATCTAGACGCCCATTGATATTGGCTGTTTCGCGTACATATTGCTTTACCGAATCGAGTGTCGGGTTGAAATCGAATTCTTTCAGCAGGTCATCGGCTTTTTTATCCTGCAGCTTCTCCCATTCCCCGTGAGCCAGCGAAGTCACCAGTTCAAAGGTTTTTGGAGAGTTAAGGAATTTGACGATCTCGGGCTGGATGCGATCGACAATCGGCCTCGATTCACCGAGCAGCGATTGCAGCATATTGCCAAAGCGCCCACGGGATGCCAGAAATTCTTCAAAGAACGTTTTGATGGTCTGACGGCCTTGGAACGACACAAAATAATCGGTTGCCCGGTCGATGCCGTATTTGACGCCGTGGATAATTTTCACATCGGCTTCCGCTTTCCAATTTTCAGGCATCAGCTCTCGAATCGTTTTTCCTTCGATATACGTGCGGACCGATTCCGCCTGGCGGTCCACCAATTCATCCAGTTTCGACTCGATCTTTATATCGATGTCTTGCTGATTTGCGACTTCCAGCCAATCTTTAAATGAACGCGAAGATTGGAAAACGTGGGTTTTAAGCTGCCGTTGGATCCATCCCTCTGTTCGAATCTGCATTTCTTCATTTAAAAACCGTTTTTTGAAAGTTTCCGGCGTCAACAGGTGATCGACGATCGTACGCCCTAATTGAGTGGATAATTCATCACGCCGTTTCGGGATTAATCCCGGCGTCAGCGGCACACGCCATGTGCCGATGTAAATCGCTTTATACGGGCGGAAAAGCATTTTGATGGCGATAAAGTTGGTGACACCGCCAATCAAAGCCCCGATGATTGCCATGAAGACCAGCGTAAGTATTATGTTCAATCTCTTCACTCTTTTCTTTTTCTTCTTTGTCAATCCGATTCCATCCCTTTATACTATAGAAGAGACGCAAAGGGGGATATCTATGCTTCAGCATTTTAAATTCAAACCAATGTTCGAAAATGCCCAGCTTCCTGGCTGGAACATTTCCTTCTTCTATAAAAGTGAACGCATCGCGGGCGAATACCATCCTGATGGAAAAATCGCTTGGCTGACGGATCCGCCGCAGGACGAGGAGTCCGTGAAGACGATGATCCATGAACTGATGCTCTTCCATGTATACGATTGAAACGCCGGAAAAGTTCCGGCGTTTTTTTCTTCCCGCTTTTTCATTATAGGTAACACCACCGTTTTTTAACAGCAATAGCAATTCAACAAAAAAAGGGAAATGCCCCTTCTACCCGACTTGCTGGGCAGGAGACATTCCCGATTGAATTTTATACATCTGGTGGTACTGGCCGCCAAGTTTCATCAATTCCTCATGGGAACCCATTTCGGCGATTTCACCGTGGTCGAGGACCAGGATGCGGTCGGCGTTTTTAATCGTCGACAGCCGATGGGCGATGATGAACGTCGTACGGCCTTTTTTCAATACATTCATCGCGTGTTGGATGATTTCTTCTGTTTCCGTATCAATGTTTGAAGTCGCTTCATCCAAAATCAGGATCGCCGGATCGAATGCTAAGGCCCGGGCGAACGACACCAATTGGCGCTGTCCAGATGACAAGGTGCTGCCTTTTTCGACAACCCGCTCGTCAATACCATTTGGCAAATGCTTCAGCACGCGTTCGCCTCCAACCGCGTCGAGTGCGTCTTCCACCATTTTGCGCGTGATCCGTTCGTCACCAAGCGACACGTTCGTCTCGATCGTCCCTGTGAACAAGTACGGATCCTGAAGCACGATGCCCATATGTTGGCGGACCGACTGGCGCGTCATATCGTTGATATTGATGCCGTCGATCGTAATCCTTCCTTTGGACACATCGTAGAACCGCAGCAGCAAGTTCATGATAGAGCTTTTGCCGGAACCCGTATGGCCGACAAGTGCAACAGTCTCCCCTTGTTTCGCTTCAAAATCAATGTTTTTCAGCACATATTCTTCAGCGTCATAAGCGAACCAGACATCCTCAAAGCGTACGTTGCCTCTGTATCGTGCAACCTTTGCATCGCTGACGGGCTCGCCTTCCAAGTCAAGCAGGCGGAAAACCCGCTCAGCCGCAACAAGTGCTTGTTCCAAGCGCGAAAACTGGTTGACGATGCCGCTGATCGGATTGAATAAGCGGATGATATAATCGATGAACGCGTAAAGGACACCGACTGTCACGACGCCTTCCCCAGTAATTGAACCGCTTCCGAAATAAGCGATGAACAAAATGAATATCAATGCGCGCAAGACGCCCACCATATTATGCGAAGCGGCTGCCTCAAGCACCAGCAGTTTTTGCTGGAACTGATAATGCTTATTATTCATTTCTTCGAATTCCGCTTCCATATTTTTTTCATTGCGGAAAGCCTGGATGATCGTCATCCCTTGAATCGACTCATTGATCATGGCATTCATATCACTCAATTTTTCACGGACGACATGATTGTAACGAGCCGCGTATTTGCGGTAAATGAGCATCCAGCCGTAAAGCATCGGAATGAGCACGAGCATGATAGCTGCAAGCTTCCAATCGAGGTAGAACAATGCCGCGTAGATTCCCATCATATACATAAAACTCGTCGCAAATTGCGAGAATACGGTAAAGAATAATTCCCGGATCGCTTCTGTATCATTCGTGATGCGCGACACAACTTTGCCGGCTGGCAAATTGTCGAAATAACGGATCGGCAATGTCTGGACATGGCCATAAACGTCATTGCGCATTTTTTTGATGATGCTGTTCGCTCCTTTTTGCAGAAAGATGAATTGGAGGTAGCGGAATATTGCCGCCACAATTCCGAATGCAAGGAAAATCACCAATAAATATGCAATCGGTTCGAAATTCACAGCACCTCCTTGCATAGGCGCGATATGTTCATCGATTATTTCTTTGGCGATAAGCGGAGCAGCAAGGTCCGCCGCAACCGCAATCGCCAGGAGCACAAGCCCCCAAATCAACATCCCTTTAAAATCTAGGGCGTAATGGACTAATCTTTTTCCTGTCCCCATGATTACACCTCCTCGATCTGCTGGCGAAGGTATTGTTCGTGGAACCAACCGCCTGCTTTCAGCAGATCCTCATGAGTTCCTTCTTCAATGATTTTTCCTTCATCAAGCACCACAATCCAATCGGCATGCTGCACAGCAGAAAGCCTGTGCGTCGTGATGATTGTGGTTTTGCCGGAACGTTCGTTCTGAATATTTTCTATGATTTTCGCTTCCGTCTTCGCATCGACTGCAGAAAGGGAATCGTCTAGAATGAGAATTTCCGGCTTTTTGATCAATGCCCGCGCAATCGAAATCCGCTGTTTCTGGCCGCCAGACAACGCGACGCCTTTTTCACCAACCATCGTTTCCAAACCGTTTGGCAGTTTCGCCAGATCCGACTCGAAATGTGCGACGCGAATCGCTTCTTGGATGTCTTCATCTGTGGCATCTCTCTTGCCGAACAGGATATTGTCGCGCACCGAACGGGAAAATAGCACATGGTCCTGTGGGACATAGCCAATCCAGCTGCGCAGCTGGTCTTTCGGCAGCTCCGCCAGGTCGATGCCGTCCATAAGGACTGCCCCTTCGCCCGCAGGGTATTCACGCAGCAATTGTTTGACGAACGTCGTTTTCCCGCTGCCCGTCTTGCCGACGATGCCCAGCGTTTGCCCGCTGTTCAACGACAAATTGATGCCTTGCAAGTTGATGGAGCTCGACTGCGGATACGTAAAGCTGAATTCCCGGAAACTTATTCGGCTTGGCGACTCCAGCGTTTTCGGATGCAGCGCTTCGGCGACATCCTCTTTATGGCTGAGTGTTTCATCAACCCGGTCAAGCGAAGCATTGCCGCGCTGCAGAATGTTGATCATTTCACCGATAGCGAACATTGGCCAGACGATCATACCCAAATATACATTGAACGCGACCAGGTCGCCTAATGTCATCGTTCCTTCCGCAACAAGGAATGCCCCATAGCCCAGACCGATCATATAGCTGATCGTCGTCAGTACCTTCGTAACCGGAGCGAATAATGCATCAATCCGTTCAACGGCCATGTATTTTTCGTAGACATCATTTGTCATGTCGGAAAACCCTTTTTCGGATTTCCGTTCTTGCACATATGCTCGGATGACCCGCACTCCGCCGATTGACTCAAGTACGCTGTCATTCATATCGCCGAACGCATCTTGTGCAGCCGTGTAGCGGGCATGGATTTTCTTGCCCAGCACTTGCACGATGATGGCCAGGATCGGCAGCGGGATCAACGCCATGAACGTCAATTCCCACGATACGAGCATTCCCATCGCGACAATGATGGTGGCCATATAAAGCGTTGAGTCGACAAGCGTCAAAATGCCGAAGCCGGCGGTTTCCGAGATTGCGCGCAAATCATTCGTTGCCCGCGCCATTAAGTCGCCCGTCCGATTTTTTTCATAGAACGTCGGGGTCATCTTCATGAAATGGCCCATCAGGCTCGAGCGGAGTTGACGCTCAATGACATAAGCCCCTCCAAACAACTGGTATTGCCAGACAAAATTCGTTATATAAGCAAGCACCATCGATGCCGCCAATACCCCTACATACTGCCACAGCAAAAGCGAAGTCATTTCTTCTTGCGCGATGGCGTCGATAGCCAGCCCGATAAGCCATGGCGGAATGATTTCCAGCACGTTTGCGACCATCAGCAGCCCTACGGCAATGCTGTAGCGAATCCAATTCTCTTTAAAAAACCATCTTAATTTCCATAAAACACTGAACATCTTTTATTCCCACTTTCGTTTTCTGTCTTTCGCTAGTCGCCTTCAAGCGATTCCTTGATCATGATTTTCCGTTTTTGAAGCTTTCTCATCTTCATTCTCCCCTTCTCGTTTTGTTTGATTTACCAGTGTCCCGATAACGGATTTTCACTATCCGCCTGGAATGGCAAAACTGCGTTATTTATTTGAACAGCCAAAGGCTGACCAAACCACTCGTGAAAAATTCAAAAATTTCCCAGTACTTGTGCATAAAAAAACGCGCACCCATTTTCAAGGTGCGCGTGCACGAAAAAATAGGCAAGTCCGCAGACCCGCCTTAACTAATTCTAGTCACGAAATAAATTCAAAGACTGATTACAAGGAGGCCTGGCAACAATATGAAATTGGCTGGAAACACGCGAATTGACTTTTTCATTGCCGTAACCTCCTTTTCCTTTGATTTGGTAATTCAAGAGTACCACTGCCATTTTTGAATTGTCAACGTTTTTCGAATAAATACTATATTTTGTCAAAGTGGAATGTTTCATCGAGCGCTTGGAGGGTAATTTAGTACTAATAAATTATATTTGAACGGAGATGGTATTGATGTTTCACAATATTGCTGTAGCTTACGATGGTTCAGAAGGAAGCAAAATGGCACTCGAACAAGCGCTTAAACTTCTGGAAGCGATGCCCGATGCCAAGTTAAATGTCATTTACGTCAACGAAGAATACCATGACAATTTCAGGGCGACTCGGATCGGCGATGTTTCCCCAAGAGTCGTTTCGGCCAACGTGGATAGCACATATGCTCAATACATGCCGCCCGAAATCGGCGAAAATGATTATCGTGCGCCGAGCGATTTGAAACGCCCTGATGATTTCGAAGACTCGGCTACGGAATATTCTAAGTATATGCACAGTTCTATCCAGCAGCAACTTGATGCAAAAGGTGTGAAAGCGAATGTTTTGGCACTTGAAGGCAGTGCCAGCAAAATGATTCCCGCCTATATCGATGAACAAAATGTCGATCTATTGGTTGTTGGAAACAGTGGGAAATCTGGGCTGCAAAAATTTTTCGTCGGATCAGTCAGCAAACGTTTGTTGAAAGATTCGCCGTGCTCTGTTTTAGTTATCAAATAATTATTACTCCGTGAATCCAGAGGTAGGCATTTCCTCTTACTTCGCGGTTTTTTTATGGGAATAATAATATTTCATCCACGAAATCGTCATAAATTTATCAGTTTAACGCCATTTCAGTTGGGTAAACATTACTAAGAATTAAAATACTGTAATGCAAAGGAAGAAGGGAAGCAGCTATGTCAAAACATACCGTATATTTTCTGGACTCGCACCAGCACCTCGGTCTCATGGCTGAAATTTGGGCGAATCGCCTGGAACTTCCTGACTGGGACATCCGGAGCGCTGCGTGGGGCCAGCCACAATTCAATGAAACGCCGTTTCAAGTGATGAAAGAAGTTGTGTTGGACATACCAGAAGTCCGACCGCGTTCTTACAATCCGAAAGAAGTAAGCGAAGCTGATTTGATCATCGCCTTGCATGACGGTGATTTGGAAAGTGCCGATATTCCGTCGGACCTTCCTGCTCAAAAGCTGCTTATATGGGACATCCGCAATCCCGAACTGCGCACTTCCGATGAACATGAACAATGGGCTCTCTACCAGGAAATCTGCGATGAAATCGCCATTAATATAAAAAATCTAGAACCTTATTTTCGTTCTAATTATATGTAAAACCCGCCTCTTTTAAAAAGAGACGGGTTTTTTCATGTGTATAAAACTGCGCGGACCGGGCTTCCATCCGCTCCTGTAATTTTCAGCGGCAAAGCTGCCAACTGATAAACACCTGCAGGAACGCCGTCCAATACGATGCCCTCCAGAATAAAGCGCTCATTGCGGTTCATAGCCTGGTGCATCGGCAAATCTTTGCTGGTCTGCGGGTCCACCGAAGGAACATCGACGCCAAGGAGGCGAATCCCTTTGCCGGCCATCCATTCCGCAATTGATGTGTCGAACTTCGGCCAAGAACTTGGGAATGTTGTCCGGTCCTGCCATGCCGCTGTATGCAGCAGCACAGCTTCCACCCCTTCTTCTATTTCCGGAAGATTTTTTGCCGATACGTTCTGGAATTCCGCTACATTCACCACCTGGGCTTTTGTCAAATAGATATCCAGCGGCAATTCATTCACTTTCAAGCCATTCTCATCATAGTGGAAAGGGGCATCGATGTGCGTGCCCATATGCGTGCTCGTTGACAATTCACCGATATTCACCGAGCCGCTTTGTTCTTGTGTTACTGATAGGCGGAAATTGAATGGCACATCTCCTGGCCATTCCGGCGTCTGCGCATTCAATGCCATGGAAATATCAAAAATCTTTTTTGCCATTTACGCCACCACGTTTCTGTCGTTGCTGAAGTTTTTATAGACTTCATTGTCCATGATGGCCTTCAAACGCCCCACCACTTTTTCAACATCGCTGTAAGACGTGTAAAGTGCTACCGGCGCCAGTCGGATAATGTTCGGCGCACGGAAATCAGGAACAACGCCAGCTTCTTTCAAAGCCTTGCAGATGCGTGCCGCCTCTTCATGCGCCAATGCTATATGGCCGCCGCGTCCAGCGTCTTCAACAGGCGTCACATCTTTCAGCGACGGAATTTCTTGGGCAATCAAATCACGAAGCAACCCAGTCAAAGCAAGCGATTTTTCCCGCACCGCTCCAATGCCGGCTTCTTCGAAAATTTCGATGCTGCCAAGCAAAGGCGCCATGCTGAAAATATTCGGCGTCCCGATCTGATAGGCACCGGCCCCTTCCGCTTTCGAAAATGAATGGTCCATATCGAATTGCTTTGCCTTATCCGAACCGAACCAGCCGGCGTTGCCTGGAAGCAACTGGTGGTGGCGTTCATGGATGTACAATCCGCCTGTGCCGCCCGGACCTGAATTCATATATTTATAATGGCACCATACTGCAAAATCGACACCGCAGTCATGCAGTTCATGAGGCAAAGCCCCGATGGAGTGGGCCAAATCAAATCCCACTAAAATTCCTTTTTCATGCGCGGCTTCCGTAATTTCCCGGATCGGCAGCAATTGCCCGCTGCGGTAAAGGACCGATGGCAGCATAATAATCGCCACTTCATCAGTCAATTCATCAATAATGTCCTGCAACTCCAATGTGTAACCGTCGCGGCTCCGCACTTTTTTCATGCATGTTTCCGGATCTAGCCCGCGCAGGCGCAGATGGCTTTCCACCGCGTAAATATCCGACGGAAAATTCAATTCGTCCACTACAATCGCGAAGCGGTTTCTGCTCGGCTGAAAAATGGTGGACAGCATCTGGTGGATATTCGATGTAATCGATCCCGTCACCATCACTTCATGCGGCTTTGCGCCAACCAAAGGAGCGATGCGGGCACTCAGGTTTTCCGCCATCGTAAACCATGGGTCATTTCCTTCCGTCCAGCCATCGATGCCGTGAATTTTCCAGCTTTCCGCGACCTCCAGCAATTTAGCTTCTGCACGTTTCGACATCAATCCGAGTGAATTGCCGTCCATGTATATTTGGTTTTCTGTCTGGTAAAATTCTTTTTTGAAACGCGCCAGCGAATCCATTTCATCCCACTGTTTTGCAGCCGACATGATTTTTCCCCCTTATAAAAATGCATAAGACATAGCGCCAAGAATCGCCGTGACTAACACAACAATCCACGGTGCCAGTTTAAAATAGACTAACATTGCAAACGCTGTAATCGCAATGGCAAAATCGACCGGTCCACGAATTCCCGATGTGAAGACCGGATTATACAAGGCGGCAAGCAGAATGCCTACAACACCCGCGTTCACTCCTTTTAAAGCGGCCTGAACACCTGACTTCGTGCGGATGATACTCCAAAATGGCAGCGTTCCGATAACAAGCAGGAACGACGGTAAAAACATAGCAATGACGGCAATAACCGCTCCCCATCCACCGGACATGATCTGACCGAGGTAGCCTGCCAATGTGAACAGCGGACCAGGAACAGCCTGTGCCGCCCCATATCCCGAGATAAAGACATCCGGCCCCATCCAGTCAGGGACCACTTCCCGCTCAAGCATTGGCAGAACGACATGGCCGCCTCCGAAAACAATAGATCCAACACGGTAATAAATATCAAAAATCGCGTACAGTGCAGATTCAATGAACGGCCGCAGCAGCGGAAGTCCCACCAGCAAAGCGACGAATATCGTCCAAGCGGCTATCCCTGTTTTTTTCCCGAAAGTGAGTGCGAGCTTCACTGGTTCCGGCGCTTTTTCTTTGCGGTACATCCAAAAGCCGAAAATGCCTGCCAAAACGATGACCGCTATTTGGGCCCATGCAGTGGGCACGAGCAGGATGGCCGAAGCCGAAGCGACTGCAAGCGCGATTCTCGGCAAGTCGGGGGCCAATGATTTCCCCATTCCCATCAATGCATGTGCAACGACTGCGACTGCGACAATTTTCAAGCCGTGGATCCACCCGCTGTCGAATGACGCGTTGGACACGAGCATCGCGAACAGCACCAACAAGAGGACAGATGGCATCGTGAAGCCGAACCACGACAAGAACCCACCGAACATTCCACCTCTCAGCATCCCTACTGAAATGCCGACTTGTGAACTCGCAGGTCCGGGAAGGAATTGGCATAACGCCACAAGATCAGCATACGCCTTGTCATCGAGCCATTTCCGTTTAACGACATATTCTTCCCGAAAATACCCAAGATGGGCAGTAGGACCGCCGAATGCCGTAAGCCCTAATTTTGTTGATGCTTTCAAAATTTCCATATAATGCTTTTTAGCCATAACCGTCTCCTTTGATGCGCCGGCCATACTCAAAAGAATGAATTCCAGTGTGGCCTGTATTTTTATTGCTGCAATTAAAGCATAACTGATTGCTTATATGTTGTCATGCACTCTTTGGTTAAATGAATTTCAATACTATTTATCGATTGGCGCTAAGGCCAATTTCCTGCTATACTAATGGAGCTAAAAATATAATTTCACAGCACTTATAAAAGTTCTCCCGGCTTTTCGCCCTGGATGGACTGTATATCATATGTTCTATTGAAACGGCTCTCATTCGAGGGTCGTTTCACTTTGTTCAGGAGACTTGGAGGCAGGAAACTTTATGGAACTCTATACAAATTTACGCAAAGGGGAAAAAGGCGCCTGGATCAGCATCGGGGCTTACGTTTTCCTCAGCACCATCAAACTTGGCTTCGGCTACGCTGGTTCGTCTGAAGCTTTGAAGGCGGACGGCCTGAACAACTTGACGGATATTATCGCTTCAGTTGCTGTGCTGATCGGGCTGCGCATTTCCCAAAAGCCGCCCGACGAAAACCATCATTACGGACATCTCCGGGCGGAGACGATTGCTTCTTTACTGGCATCGTTCATCATGGCGGTCATCGGCCTGCAAGTGCTGATGGGCGCAGTTCAAAACTTTTTCGTTCCCGTTGAAGCCACTCCCTCCCTCTTTACCGCGGGTGTCGCTTTCTTCAGTGCCATTGTCATGTATTTTGTCTACCGCTATAACATCAAACTGAGCAAGGAAATCAAAAGCTCCGCGGTCCAGGCAGCCGCATACGATAACCGGTCAGATGCCCTCGTCAGCATCGGGGCCGGCATCGGAATTATCGGCGCGGTTTTCGGCGCCCCGATACTCGACGTCATCACCGCTTTTATCGTCGGCTTGATTATCATCAAGACGGCTGTGGATATTTTCAAAGAAGCTGTATGGACGTTGACGGACGGCTTTAACGAAGATGAAGTGGAAACAATGTCCGTGCTTGTAAGAAAAGTGCCGGGCGTCCGTGAACTTCGCGATTTCAAAGGGCGCAACCACGGCAATGTCATGTTCATTGATTTAACAATTGCGGTAAACCCATCGCTGAACGTCGTTCAAAGCCATTGGATTACAGAAGAAATCGAAAGAAAAATCCATAAAGTAAAGCCCCATTGCGTAATCCTTGTTCACATCGAGCCGGTTTACGAAGAAGATGAAGATGAATAAAAAAAGGACAGCGAAAAGAAATTTTTTCGCTGTCCTTTTTGGGTTTCAAAATACAAGCTTTGTGTAATTATTCTCCTGTCAAAGCATCAATCCGGACCGAACGCTGGTTGGTGGCCACTGCCAATTCATCGATTTTTTTTTGAAGAAAGTCCCTATCCATCGACTTTAATGGCTGCCCTTCGAGCGATTCCAGAATATATGCCTGAATGCCCCAAATCGCTTGGTGATGCTCGGACGGGGCTAGCTCAGCGATAATTTTCAAAGAGTCGGACATGGAATGCAAAACGGAGATATCTTCTTTTCCATAAAAGGACATTTGATAATAAACTTTGTATAACACTCCGGAGAATTCCGGAAGCGTGCATTTCACGATATTCTGTCCTTCTTTATTTGCCAAAACCACGTCCCCTTGAGGGATATGGGCGATTTTTCCAAGCAGCCTGCCGATGCGGACGATAATGTCATTCGCGGTATTCGGGTCATTGATGCCGGGAGAGATTGCGCGCAATGCAATTTCCACCAGCTTCTGTAGTGCGTAAGGCAAATCCTGTTCAGCCGACCGTTCTCCGCCGATGGAATAATATCCGCTGACATCATAGTCTTGCCCTTCTTTTCGATAGATGTTCATGAGCGGTTTTCCTTCATAAATGTAATCGCCGATGCACACAAGTACGTCGACTGTAAACCCGTTCTTGTCCGCATGCCCAAGCAATTTTTCAAAAGACAGGAATTGCAGATAGCCGCTCGTTTCAGCGTTTAGGGTTTCAATGACCCCTACTGGATTCCATGCCGGGGAAATTTCAGAAACGGCGCATTTCTCTTCGAAATCCTCGTAATAGGAAATCACATCTTCCGCATCTTCGATAAGCTCCCCAATCAATTTGCTGACCTGTACCGTAGTGGCAATATAATGAATGAAGTATGCGAACGTACCAAGGCAGAAAAAGGCGATGACAATTCCGACAAACGTCGATAATACATCATGTGTATACAAGTCATCTCTCATAAACAATAAGGACAAGGTGTTGTAGATAAAGCCGCCTAGGAAAATGCCCAGCACCCGCCACGTCACCGAATCGTGAACGAAGTTTTTCAATGCCCTTGGTGAAAACTGTGCGGAATACATCGTCAAAACGACTAGGATTGTTGAAAATGTAAAAGTGCTCATCGTCAACAGCGCGCCTGCCAAGGTTCCCATAATGGTTTTTGCCAAATCGACTTTGGTCAGCAAGATGGAAGGGATAAATTCTTTGAACCGTTCGACAAGCAGCAAGTCCACGTAAAAGAAGCCTACAGATAAAGCGACAGCAAACAGACTGAAGATCGCGGGCGTCAGCCAAAACTTTTCCTTGAATAAATACGTAGTAGACTTCATCATTTCTCCTCGCTTTCAGATCATGGTCTAGTCCTGCTTTTCCCCTACATATTATGAGCGCAAACAAAGCTTGATGCACCAAAGCCGGCTGCATTGCACAACGTGGTCGCAGCAGCTTTCTCTAATAATCTGATTTAATAAAACTTTCTTATAAAAAATCCTTGACCTGATTTTAAGGATACAGTATCTTTAGAGTAACTTGAAGAAAGAGGTGAGGTATTATGGCGATGATCATTGTAAATACGCAAATCCAGTCTATAGTACCCCACTCTGTGTATCGCTGACGATACGCTTCTTCCATTATGCCCGGGGACCATGGACTGCGATTTGCGCGCATCCATGGTTTTTTATTTTGCATAATAGGAGGAAATTACATTGAATTTAATCGAACAATACGGTTGGAATACAGCATGGCAAGAAAAAATAGGGCCTTCCGGAATTCCGGGGCGCATCACTCTAGAACACAAGAATATCTATCGCGTGGTGACAGACCGCGGAGAATGGCTCAGCACATTATCCGGCAAATACCGGCATGAACACCACCGCGTCGAATTCCCGGCAGTCGGCGATTGGGTCATGGTCGAACAAATGCCTGGCGAGGAAAAAGGGATCATCCATAATGTCCTCCCGCGTTCATCCCAGTTCTCCAGAAAAGCGGCAGGCGAGACATCGGATATCCAATTGATCGCGGTCAATGTCGATTACGTATTTCTCGTCATTTCATTGAACCATGATTTTAACGTCCGGCGCTTGGAACGCTATTTGATCGCCGCGTGGGATTCCGGTGCGAACCCGGTCGTCGTACTGACTAAAAAAGACCAATGCGAAGACTTGGAGCCGTACATGCGCGAATTGGAATCAGTTGCGTTCGGCATTCCTACGATTGCAGTATCGAGCGTCACCGGCGAAGGCATCAGCAAATTGCAGGAATTGCTGTCGCCAAACCATACTGGTGCATTGCTCGGTTCTTCCGGCGTAGGGAAATCATCGCTCATCAACGCCCTATCCGGCAGTGAATTGATGGCTGTCCAGGATATCCGCGAAGATGACAGTAAAGGGCGCCACACGACTACCCACCGCGAGCTGGTGCGGCTGCCGCTTGGCGGCTTGCTGATCGACACGCCCGGAATGAGGGAATTTCAACTGGGCGATTACGAAGAAGGCGTTGAAAGCGGCTTTGCCGATGTTGAGCAGCTCGCTGGCGAATGCCGGTTCCGCGATTGCCAGCATGGCAATGAACCCGGATGCCGTGTGCAGGAAGCATTACGGACCGGCGAATTGCAGCATGACCGCTACCGCAGCTACATCAAGCTGAAACGCGAACTTGCGCATATCGAACGCAAAAGCGACGCGGCCGCCCAGAAAGCGGAGCGCGGCAAATGGAAACAGATCACGAAAGACAGCCGCAAACGCCCCGTCAAAAAACGCTAAAAAGAAGCAAGCCGTCATTTCGGCTTGCTTCTTTTTTCTATTCAATTCCCGGGTCCGGTAAGCCCGTGCTTGACTGCGTAGAGCGCCGCCTGCGTCCGGTCCTGTACCTCCAGCTTATTGAAAATATTGGAGATATGCGTTTTCACTGTCTTTTCCGTCACAAATAACGCAGATGCGATTTCCCGGTTGCTCTTGCCCTTCGTCAACTCCGCCAGTACTTCTTTTTCCCGCGGCGTCAGGAGGTTCAGCGTATGCGGCGCCGGTTCTGTCGGCCCTTTCAACAACTCTGTAGTCGCTTTCGGGTGCAGCGTGTTTTCGCCGCGCATCAAGCTCCGGATCGATTCGACCAATTCATCCGGTTCGATATCTTTCAATTGGTATCCGGCAGCCCCTGCTTCCATGGCTGGAACAACATGGTCACGGTCTGAAAAGCTCGTCAGCATCAGGACGATCATCTCCGGATGCTGTTCTTTTATTTTTTGGGTTGCCTGGATGCCGTCCATCTCCGGCATGACGAGATCCATCAACACGATGTCCGGGCGCAACCTGTCTGCCATATCTACTGCTTCCCGGCCATTGACCGCTTCCCCGACCACTTCAATATCTTTTTGCGTTTTCAAGAAAAATAATAATCCGCGCCTCACCACATGATGATCATCGGCGATCAAAACTTTCACCACGTCAACCACTCCCCGATTAATACGGAATCCTTATGAGAATTTCCGTGCCTCTTCCAATTTCACTTGACCATTCGATGTTGCCGCCTTCCGCTTTTGCGCGGTCACGCATGCTCTGGATGCCGATCGATGGCAAGTTGAGATGCTCATCAATGACAAATCCGTGGCCTTCATCTTTAATCACTAGCAGCACATCCGATGGAGTCACTGATATATAAAGCTGCACTTTATGGACGCCCGCATGTTTGCGGATGTTGTTGAGCGCCTCCTGGGCGATGCGGAACAGCGTTTCTTCTGTGCGCGACGGCAGCTGGATGACGCCTGTCACTTTCAGTTCAGTCAACAGCCCGAGCATTTCGGCATAGCCTTTTACCGCTTCGAGCAATCCGCTCTCCAAGCCTTTTGGCCGCAATTGCCAAATCAGCGCGCGCATTTCATTCAACGCTTCTTGTGTCAGGTGCTGGATATCGCGGAACGTTTCTTGCACTTCCGGATCTTCTGACATGACACTGCCGCCCCTGGCCGTCAACGTCACCGAAAACAGCAGCTGATTGACCGAATCATGCAAGTCGCGCGCCAACCGATTGCGTTCCTGCACCAATGCCAATTCCTGTTCCTGTTTTGTCAGCAAGATCCGTTTGATGGCGGAGCCGATCTGGAACGCCACGGATTCCAGCAGCGCCAATTCATCATTGGAAAACCGCACCGTATCCGGAGCGGCGATATTCAAAAGCCCAAACTTTTCATTGCCCGATCGCAGCGCAACCGTAGCATGGTGCGTAATTCCTTCGGCGTCTCCGGCAAGTGATGAAATAGCGTTGTCAATCCGCTGGCAAGCGATGATATTCGATGCTTTTTCCAAATTGCCGTCGTGGTAGCGTTTAACGCACCAGCATCCGCCTTTTTTCAAGTGGCGACAATCGTTCCCTTTCAGCGCCGGCGGCAGATTTGCCTGCGCTGCGAGCTGATGCTTGCCGTTTTTATCAATGAAGAAAATCCATGCCGCCTCGAATACCGAGCCGTCCAACAGCTTCCAAATCGCCCCTTCGAGCATTCGTCCCATATCCGTTTCTTCATTCAACAATTCCGCAATTTCTTTCAATAGCGCCACATTTGAATGCTGGCCAGCTTCCATCCCCTTCACCTCATCACTGTTCTTTCTCTACCATACACTTTTCCATTCCCAGCGCGCCTCGTACTTTCGAATGAAAAAGCCCCCTGCGAGAGGGAGCTTTCGATTATCTATTGTCCAATTCGTCTAGGAAAGACTGTTTGATCAGTTCCAGTTTTTCATCACTGTCACGTTCGCTTGCTGCAGCAACGCCGAAATAATATTTCACTTTCGGCTCCGTGCCGCTTGGGCGGACACAAACCCATGAGCCGTCCTGCAAGAAATACTTAAGGACATTCGATTGGGGCAATACAATTTTTTCATTCGTATTCAAATCGACGAAAATCCGGTTCTGGGTTTCATAATCCTCAATGGACACCACTGGTATGCCCGCGATTTGGTTTAAATGCTTTTTACGCAGCCCTTCGAGAAGCGCAGATATTTCCCGCGCGCCATCGAGTCCTTTTTTGGTGACGGACACAAGCGCTTCACGGTACCAGCCATGGCGATTATAAAGTTCAACCAACACATCATGTAAAGTTTTGCCCAACGTCTTGTAATAGGCGGCAGCTTCCACCAGCAATAAGGTTGTTTGGACTGCGTCTTTGTCGCGCGCAAAGTCACGGATCAAATAGCCATAGCTTTCCTCATAGCCGAATAGGAATTCGAATTGCGGATGTTCGTCGTTATGCTTCAGCTTTTCGCCAATAAATTTAAAGCCGGTCAGCACATCTTCACATTCGACGCCATACGACTCCGCGATCACGCGGCCGAATTCAGATGTCACAATCGTCTTAAAGATTTTGCCGTTTTCAGGCAGCGTGCCTTTTGCTTGTTTCTGGCTCAATAGGTAATCAATGAGGATTGCGCCCGTCTGGTTGCCGTTCAGCAATTCGTAATGTCCGCTCGCAAGGACTGCGATTCCGACGCGGTCGCCATCCGGATCGATGGCAATCAGTAATTCGCCGCCGGTCTTCTCGCCGTATTGCATCGCCAGTTCAAAGGCGGAGGCTTCTTCGGGATTTGGTGACTTGACCGTCGGGAATTCCCCGTCCGGCTGCATTTGTTCCGCAACATAGGCGATATTCGTGTAGCCTGCCGTTTCCAACAACTTCTTCACAGTTGATCCGGATGCACCGTGGAGCGGTGTAAATACTGCAGCAATCGGATTGGCCGACCCTTCCTGCACCGTCAACGCTTGTTCGATATACGCCGCGTCCAAACGCTCCCCTAAATGGACGAGCGATTTTTCATCGTACACTGAATTGTCGATGGCCAATTCGTCTTCGACCTTGCTGACAAAATCAATGACATGGTCCGCGTCTTCAAGGTTAAGTTGCGCCCCATCGTCGCCGTAAACTTTATAGCCATTGTATTCAGGCGGATTGTGGCTGGCGGTGATGACCACTCCCATAAATGCATTCAAGTACCGCACGCTGAATGACAATTGTGGCGTAGTGCGCGGTTCGCTGTATAGATAGGTGTGGATGCCATTTGCTGCAAAAGTTTTTGCTGCTTCGAGCGCGAACTCCGGCGACATGCGGCGGCTGTCGTACGCAATCACGATTCCGCGCGCCATTGCTTGTTCACCGCTGTCTTTGATATAATCCGCGATTCCTTGCGATGCTTTGCGGACCGTGTAGACATTCATGCGGTTGGTTCCCGGGCCGATTTCGCCGCGCATCCCTCCTGTGCCGAATGCCAGATCCTGGTAAAATGCATCTTCTGCCATTTTTTCATCATCTTTCAGTAAAGATAAAGCTTGTATTGTCCCTTCATCATGCTGGCCGTGATCCAACCAGCGCTTTAGCCGTTCCTGCCAAGTCATAAGACATCCCTCCAATAAACTTAGTTTACCAAAAAATCAAAAAAAAAGCCGCTTCCTTTTGGGAAGCGGCACATGCTTTAATCTTTTTTGTATTCTACGCGGTAAACGTCGTGGCGGCGGTCCTTCAATTGCTTGACTGTACCGTTCTGACGTTGGCGGCGCAAAATTTCCAAATCGACATCGCCGATCAGCACCATTTCCAAGTTCGCGTTGGTTTCGCCGACAATGCCGTCGCGTGCGAATTCGAAATCGGACGGTGCGAAAATGCCCGATTGCGCGTACTGGATGTCCATGTTCTCCGTTTGCGGCAAGTTTCCGACTGTGCCGGAAATAACTGTATAGATTTGGTTCTCGACTGCGCGGGCTTGTGCACAATAACGGACGCGCAAATAGCCTTGGCGGTCTTCTGTACAGAATGGGGAAAAGATGATATTCGCTCCCATATCTGTCGCGATGCGCGCCAATTCCGGGAACTCGATATCGTAGCAGATCTGGATCGCGATTTTGCCGCAATCCGTATCGAATACGCGAACCGAGTCGCCGGCCGAAATGCCCCACCATTTGCGTTCGTTCGGTGTGATGTGGATTTTGTATTGTTTGTCAATCGATCCATCACGGCGGAACAGGTAAGCGATGTTGTAAATCTCGTCGTTTTCTTCTTTAACGAAATGCGATCCTCCGATGATATTGATGTTGTAGCGGACGGCAAGATCCGTGAACAATTCAATGTATTGAGGCGTGTATTCCGTCAATTTGCGAACTGCCTGGCTTGGCGACGGTTCGTTGAGGAAAGACATCAATTGCGTTGTGAAAATTTCCGGGAAGACGACGAAATCAGAATGTGCATCTGATGCGACATCGACAAAGTATTCCACTTGGTTTGCCAAATCATCGAACGATTCGATGGCACGCATCAAATACTGCACAACACAAATACGGACCGGAAGACTTGTTTTGAAATGACGCTTCGATACCGGTTTGTAATCGACATTATTCCATTCCATGAGCGTCGCGTATTTTCCGGATGCAAGATCGTCTTCCAAATAATTCGGATTGATCCGCATCAGCTGGAAACCGTTCATCAACTGGAACGTCAAAACAGGATCATAGATTTTATGGCGCGAAACCGCATCGACATATTCACGCGGCGACATTTCATCTGCGTGCTTATGGAAATTCGGGATGCGGCCGCCCAGAATGATCGATTTCAAATTCAATTCCCGCGCCAGTTCTTTGCGCGCTTCATATAAACGTTGGCCGACTTGCATGCGGCGGTATTCCGGGTGAACCATCACTTCAATGCCGTACATATTGTAGCCGTCCGGATTATGGTTCGTGATGTATCCGCCGTCTGTGACGTCGTCCCACGTGTGGCGGTCGTCATATTCGTCAAAATTTATCAATAAACTCGAGCAAGAACCGATGACTACGCCGTCAAGTTCTGCGACAAGCTGTCCTTGCGGGAAAACGCCGAGATGGCTGCGAAGCTGCTCTTCTTTCCATGGATCCATTCCAGGAAAACTGAGGCGCTGCATTTCCATAATGGCATCTATATCTGCATACGTCATTTCACGTATGATCATGCTCTTCTCAAAATGGGACAAATCGAATTCTTCGGGCACTACAGCCACTCCTTCACAAAAGTATCACAGTTTATTATATAGGATAGCGGCACAGGTTGATATTATTTTACTTGCTTGCGTTTAAGAATTATACTTTTATAGAAGTAATTTTGAAAAGAGGTACTGTTCTATGTCCAAGCGCCAAGAAAATATCATGCTCGCCATGTGGGTCATAGCGCTGATTGCCACTGCCGGATCGCTGTATTTTTCCCAAATACGCGGCTATGCACCTTGTACTTTATGCTGGGTGCAGCGGATTTTCATGTATCCGCTCATTATCGTCGTCGGCGTCGCCTATGTGCAAAAGAACGTTCGGATTGCAGCGACCACGCTGGCGTTTTCCATCATTGGCGGTTTTATTTCACTTTACCATTACGGCTTGCAGAAATTGGATTTCCTTTCTGATGCCGCACCGTCTTGTGGCCAAGTGCCGTGTACCGGCCAGTACATCAATTATCTCGGATTTATCACCATCCCATTTTTAGCGCTCACTGCGTTCATTTTAATCGCAGCCCTGAGCATGTACTTGCTGAAGTCATTGAAGGAGGAACAAGGAAAATGAAAAAAATGTTAATCATCGCCGGGGTCGTTGCGGCAATATTCGCCTTGATCATCGTGCTGACGAATATTTCGAACAACGATAAACTAGCAGACAACCCATACGACACGGACGATCTGGAGCAGCCGACCATCGACTTATTGTCTGATGAAAACTACCAGAACATCGCGGTGCCAGATGAAGTCGACGAAAAAATCAAGAGCGGCGAACCGACTACGGTTTATTTCTTCAGCCCGACTTGTGAGCATTGCAAGGTCACTACGCCTGTGCTGATGCCGGTCGCTGAAGACAAGGACGTCGAAGTCCTGCAATACAATGTATTAGAGTACGATCAAGGCTGGCAAGATTATGCCATTGAAGGTACACCGACATTGGTTCATTACGAAAACGGCGAAGAAGTCTCTCGCTGGAGCGGATCCCAACCGAAAGAGATTATTGAAAGATTTTTCGACGAAGTCGTATTGAAATAACAAAGGGGAGCCATGTGCAACGCGCATGGCCCTTTTATATGGAGGTTAAGACATGGAATGGACTTACGAAATACAGGAAGACGGTATGACTGTCGAAGAATTGCTGCGCACGGAATGGGGACTCGGCAAGAAAGTGGTCCACGAGATGCGCATGGCCAAAAGCGTAACGAACGCCAAGCATCAGGAAGTGGTTTGGAAAGAGCCACTGGAAAAAGGCACTGTCCTGCTTTTTGAATTGCCGCCTGCTTCTTCGCCTTATGAACCGAAACACGATATCGAGTTGCCGATTTTGTTTGAAGATGACCATTTCATCATTGCCAGAAAACCAAAAGGAATGGCCACCCACCCGAATGAAGTCGGTCAGACCGATACATTCATCAACGCCATGCTCGGCCACATCATCCGCAATGGCGGGTCCTATGGCGAGCACGTCCATCGCTTGGATCAAGGAACGTCCGGCCTATTGATGGTCGCGAAGCATCCGGTCGCCAAAAACGTAATGGACCGCATGCTCGAACAAAAACAGCTCGTGCGCGATTACGAAGCCGTTGTCAAAGGCAAAGTCGTGAACCGGACCGGCACGATCGATTTTCCGCTTGGCCGCGACCGCCATCATCCGACGCGCCGGCGTGTATCCCCTTCCGGACAAAGTGCTGTGACGCATTACCGCGTATTGAAACCTTTGGAAGGCAAAACTTTGCTTCACCTGACGCTCGAAACTGGCCGTACCCATCAGATCCGGGCGCACTTGTCGCATATTAATCACCCGATTATCGGCGACGAGTTATACGACGGACCGCCGACGCAAGATGGCGCTTACCATCTCCATGCGTTCCGCATGTCGTTCATCCATCCGTTCACCGGCGAAAAAATCGTCGTTGAAGACAACAGTAGATAAAAAAAGAAGTTCCCCAGCGGGAACTTCTTTTTTTATCGCAAATGGATTTCATCGGGATGGGTGCCTGTGCGCCAATCCTTGTTCAAACCGTCAATCATCTCCATCTGCCCCGGAGACAACTCGAAATTGAAGACGTCTGCATTCTCCAGAATGCGTTCGGGCTTAACCGATTTCGGAATGACGATCAAGTCATGCTGCAAATGCCAACGGATAATGACTTGTGCGATCGACTTGCCGTGGGTCTCCCCAATTTTCCCGAGCAACGGTTCTCCGAGCAGGCGGCCGCGAGCGAGCGGCGACCATGAAGTCACAGCAATTTCGTTGTCTGTACAGAACTGGCGAAGCGGTTCTTGTGTTAATTGTGGGTGAAGCTCGATCTGGTTTACCATCGGCTTCGTGTTCGCTGTTGCCAATAGTTTTTCCAAATGGTGCTGCTGGTGATTTGAAACGCCGATCGAGCGCACCAATTTCTCGTCATACAGCCGTTGAATGGCGCGGTATGTTTCTTCATACGTATCGGGCATGGCCCAATGCGTCAAATACAGGTCCAAATAATCGAAGTCCAAGCGCTTAAGCGATGCTTCGAAAGCACGCAATGTATTGTCGTAGCCTTGGTCCGTATTCCAGACTTTCGAGGTGACGAAGATGTCTTCGCGCTTGATGCCCGATGCACGGATGGCTTCCCCGACCTCTTGTTCGTTGTCGTAGATGCTTGCTGTATCAATTGCCGGATACCCTGCTTTGAGGGCTGCAAGTATGGCCTCCACTGCTGCTTCTTTATCTGTCATTTTGAACACGCCAAGGCCGAAACGCGGCATTTCTACTCCATTATGTAAGGTTTTCATTGAATTGATCTCTAATACCATTTTCATCATCCTCTCTTTATCCATTGTACAAATAATCGGCTAAAAACTCGACTTTAAAGAATTTGGCTAAACCACTTGCATTTCTTTATAAAAGCGAATAATATATGAAATGTTGTTTAAATCGTTCGGATTTTGAAAGGAGTATTTAAATGTTTCATTTGAAAGAGTTTGGCACAGACGTTAAAACAGAAGTTCTTGCCGGTATGACAACGTTCTTAACAATGGCTTATATCGTCATTGTCAATCCTGTTATTTTGGGTGCAGCGGGCGTTCCGTTTGACCAAGTATTCTTGGCAACCATTATCGCAGCAGCGATTGGAACCTTATGGATGGCACTTTTCGCCAATTACCCAATTGCCATAGCACCCGGCATGGGATTAAATGCATATTTCACTTCGATGGTGCTCGGCTCAGGCGGCACAATCGATTATGTGACAGCATTTTCGGCCGTATTCGTTGCAGGCATCATATTCGTCCTGTTGTCGATGACCAAAATGCGCAAAATTCTCATCCAAGCCATTCCCGAAAACCTGAAACACGCCATTACTGCCGGCATTGGGCTTTTCATCGCTTTTATCGGCATGCGCCTAAGCGGAATCATCGTGGGAAATGAAGCAAATTTAGTCGGTCTCGGTGATTTGACTTCAGCTCCAGTCCTGTTGACCTTGGTTGGCCTTATGATTACTCTCATCTTCATGTCGTTGAACATTCACGGCGGCATTTTCTTCGGTATGATCGTAACAGCTATCATTGCTTTCTTTACGGGCCAATTGAAATTCGAAAGCCGTTTGATGCAGCTTCCGTCACTTCCAGAAGGAATCATCGTCTGGAATCCAATTGAAGCGGTCCAATTGGTCATCGAATTCGGATTATACGGCGTCGTCTTTTCCTTCCTGCTAGTAACGTTATTCGATACTACGGGCACCATGATTGGAGTGGCGAAACAGGCTGGCCTCATGAAAAACAATGACATGCCGCGCATGCGCCAAGCACTGCTTGCAGATTCAGTGGCTGCCACTGCCGGTGCTATGTTCGGCACAAGCCCGACTTCCGCTTATGTGGAATCTTCTGCCGGCGTTGCTGCTGGCGGACGAACAGGACTGACGACGCTGACTGTCGGCATCCTGTTTATCATTGCTGCCTTCTTTGGTCCGCTTGTTTCTTCTTTATCAAGCGTTGCTGCCATCACTGCACCCGCGCTGATTATCGTCGGCAGTTTAATGATTGGTGCTGTTAAACATATTGAGTGGGAAGAATTTGATGAAGCGTTCCCGGCATTCCTGATCATACTGGCAATGCCGCTCACATCAAGTATTGCAACCGGTATTGCACTCGGCTTTATCTCTTACCCATTGATGAAAATCTTTAAAGGAAAATGGAAATCCGTCCACCCAATTTTGTACATCTTTGCGGTTCTGTTCGCTATCCAGATCCTGATTGCACCTCATTGAAAAAAGAAGCAGCCATTGGTTGCTTCTTTTTTGGTATCCTGATTAGAATAGGGTGAAGGAGCAAGCGGCCAAATTCTGATGATCCGGGGGAGACGTAATATGAGAGATAAACGGTTTGTGGCAGTCCATCGAAGCGGAACGCTTACGCCCGAAAATCATCATCGGCTGATCCGCTGGGCCAGAATGTGCTCGGAACACATTTTGCCTCTTCTTGGTGAAAAAATCGAGCCCCGCCTTGCACATGCCTTGGACACTGCGAAAGATTGGGAAAATACTAAAGTTCCGACGGGTGCTGCTATGAAAGCTTCAGTGGCTGCGCATGCAGCGGCTAGAGAAGCAGACAATCCCGTGATGACAGCTGTAGCCCGTTCAATTGGCCATGCAGTTGCTACCGCCCATATGGCCGACCATGCATTAGGGGCTCCGCTATATGCACTTAAAGCCCTTAAACTCGCGGGGAAACCATTGACCGAAGAAAGAGAATGGCAAATCAGCCAGCTGAAGCAAGTGGTGCCTGAACTTGCCGATCTCGTACTGCATACAATGAGCCAGAAAGAAAAAGGATTCAAATTATAAAGAAATGCCCAGAGCTGGTTTGAGCTCTGGGCATTTCTTTATAATCTTTTGTACTCCATTACCTGAAAACCGGGTTATCCTTTGTACTCAGAAGTTGGTCTCACTCTAGCGCTTGTTATGCCCGCTGCTACCAGCAACACTGCAGCAGTCAGCAAATGCATTGCCCATCCGATTAATGGAATCCAAGCAACAATGCTTGTGATGATTCCTAAAATCGAACCCGATTTCGACGAGTATTCACGGAAGCAGAAAAATAACGTCACTGCGTGGAGCAAGAACATGACCCCGAGCGCCGCATAGCCCGTGCTGATGACAAAAGTGCCCCCGATAAACGGAATTGCCAATAGCAATTCAGCCAAGCCGGTAATCCATAATAACGCAACGGAAATTTTCATTTTCATTTTTATTTCATCCTTTCCTGAACTGTTCTTTCCTATTCTACGGTTGGCCAAGCCAAAGGTTTCATTTTTTAATAAAAAGCTAAAAATCCAGCATGGAAAAGACAAAACTTCTCCACATTTCAATTCAGCCCTATATTTCATTTTCCTGCTACATACGCTATACTAAACAAAGATGCATATTACAAGGAGGTCGTTATTTATGAACTTAATCCTTATTCTAGGTGTTACTGTAGCATTTTTGGCCGCTATCTTAACTGCAGGCTATGATGACAAACCAGGAACTGCTGAAAAAGAATAATATAAAAAGCCGGTGCATATGCGCCGGCTTTTTTTGTACTTTTAATTATTCCAGTCCTGGGAAATTCTGCTGGCGCAATGCCTCGTACATCAAAATCGCCGCTGTGTTGGACAAATTCAGCGAACGGATATGGTCATTCATCGGGATGCGCAGGCACGTTTCCGGATTCTGCTCAATCAATTCTTTCGGCAAGCCTTTTGTTTCCTGGCCAAATACGAAGAAATGGTCTTTTTTCGTATCCGAATAATCGAAAGACGAATAAGTCTTCGTGCCGAACTTTGTAATATAGTAAAACGCAGCGCCGGAATAACGGTCAAACAATTCCTGTAGCGAATCATAATAAGCCAAGTCAACATGCTCCCAATAATCGAGCCCTGCCCGCTTCAGCATCTTATCATCCGTGGAAAATCCGAGTGGACGGATCAAATGTAATTTCACCCCGGTTCCCGCACAAGAGCGGGCAATGTTTCCTGTATTTGCTGGAATCAGCGGCTGGTATAAAACGATGTGTATAGCCAAAACTTTCACTTATCCTTTCATCTCTTCGGCAAAAAATGCCAGTCCTTTTTGAATTTCATCTTTTACTTCTTCATCTTGCTCAGTCTCCAGCACCGCTTGCAGCGCTTCGAAACCTTCTTGCGCTCCGATTTTACCGAGTGCCCAAGCCGCTGTGCCGCGGATGACCGGACGTTCGTCTTCCATCAGCAGCTTGATCAATACCGGCGCAGCGCTTTTTTCCTTGAAATGGGCCAAAGCGAGAATCGCGTTGCGTTGAATCGGCTTTTTGCCTCTCCATGAACCGGATACATAGCCGAAACGCTCTTTGAATTCGCGGTTTGAAATCGTTAGCAGCGGTTCGAGCAGCGGTTTGGCGATTTCAGGATCCGGCGTAAATTCCGCGTGGATGAGATTCGCTTTCCGCTTGTTTTTCGGGCACACGGTTTGGCACGTATCGCAGCCGTATAGCCGATTGCCGATGACGCCTCTGAATTCATCCGGCAAAAAGCCTTTTGTCTGCGTCAAAAAAGAAATGCATCGTTGGGCGTTCAATTGGCCGCCCTCAACTATTGCCCCGGTCGGACAGACGTCGATGCACAGGCGGCAATCACCGCATTGGTCTTCCATCGGTTCATTTGAGCGGAACGGAATATTGGTAATCATTTCGCCCAAATACACATAGGAACCGAACTCCGGCGTGATGATGGCTGTATTTTTCGCGCTCCAACCGATACCTGCGCGTTCAGCAACCGCGCGGTCGGACAATTCGCCTGTATCCACCATTGACCGAATGCGGGCTTCAGGGAAACGCGCGGCGATGAACGCTTCCAACAATGTCAAACGCTCTCTGAGCGCGGCATGGTAATCCTTGCCCCACGACGAACGGGAAAAAATTCCGCGCCTTGCACCCCGTGCCCCTTGCGGCGCATCCTGCATTTTCGAAGGATAGGCGATCGCGATGGAAATGATGCTCACCGCTTCGTCCAATAAAAGCTCCGGACGTGTCCGTTTATCAAGGTCAGGCTCTTCAAAGCCAGATTGGTAATTCAATTGCTGCTGGCGAGCCAATTGATGGCGCAAATTATAAAAAGGCTCTGCCGAAGCAAACCCGATTTTATCGATTCCGATCTCCGAGGCATAGGCAACAAGCTCTTGTTGAAATCCATCGAGATTCATGCTGTAACCTCTCATTCTATATCTATGATACGATATCCCTAATACATCCCCTGAAAGGAAGATTGCTGTGGAAATCACCATTCAGCGTCACATTAAGGAAATCCTTCCTGACTTTAAAATAGGAACTATTCATTATAACAATATCACCGTTTCGGAGTCACCTCAAATGTTAAAAGGCCGCCTGCAGCTTTTCCAGGAGCAATTATATTTCGATTTGGAAGACAAAGACATCACCCATTTTCCCGGACTGCTCGAATGGCAGCTGGTTTGGAAAGCGTTAGGCAGCAGCCCAAGCCGCTATCGCCCTTCCGCCGAAGCTCTTTTCCGCCGCATTAAAAAGCAGAATTACCTGTCTTCCATCCATTCAGCAGTCGACATGAACAGCTTTTTATCGCTGCAATATGAAATTCCGCTCGGCCTCTACGATGCGGATAAAATCAATGGCGACGTTGAAATCGCACTCGGCACTGAAGAGGATCAGTTCGAAGGCCTGAACAACCGTACCAACACATTAGACAATATCCTGGTGTCCAAAGACGCCTCAGGTGCTTTCGGCAGCCCCTACGTCGATTCCACACGGACAGCCGTCACAGAAAACACCAAAAATGCACTCCACATCTTTTACCTGCGTCCCTCGATGGAACGTGGACAAGCGCTTGAACTGTTGAACGCCGCTGCGAATATGTTCACTGGCATCAACGGTGGCGAGGCTCAAATTTCCGTTTTATAGGTCCGAGGCAGATTCCTTTGAATTCGAACTATTGTGCAGTAAAATCGGGTTACTTCATAATAAAAGAGGGATCATCAAGTGAAACAAATTCACAGCGATATTATCCAATTCCGGGGCAGCCATTACGATTATGGACGGCATCAAGGCGAGCTATTAAAAGATTCACTCCTATTGCCCAACCGCCGCAAGCAATGGCCCCCATCCAATAAAAACTTCATGATCAATGAACAGGAAGCAACTGGCATCCTCCGTTCGTTCGCCCCCCGCATTTGGGAAGAAATCAACGGCTTAGCGGACGCACTCGAATGGAATGCCCACGACGCCATCCGTGAATTCGGCGGATATTACCTGGAATATACGCGCAGCGGATGCTCTATCTTCACCCGGGAAGATTTCATGGTGCGCAATTATGATAGCTCGCCGCAAGGCTACGAGGGCCGTTTTGCGCTATATCAGCCATCCGACGGCGGCTACGCGACAATCGGGCCGACGATGCAAATTACCGGCCGCACTGACGGCATCAATGAGAAAGGCTTGGCGATGGGCTATAACTTCATCAACCGGCGCAATTCCGGTGACGGCTTTATCTGCAACATGATCGGCCGCTTAATCCTCGAAAATTGTGCGGATGCTGATGAAGCAGTCGGTTTATTGGAGGAACTTCCCCATCGTCGCTCGTTCAGCTATGTGCTGCTGGACCGCAAAGGAAAATCCATTGTGGTCGAAGCGTCCCCACGCTCGGTCGTTTCACGGGAGTCAGCTGTATCTACCAACCATTTTGACTTGCTTACAGAAGAGAACCGCTATCAGATCGAAGATTCGCGCCGCCGGGAACAAATCATCCTTTCGCAGCAGGAAACGATGGCCGAACCATACAGTGCATTCCGCATGCTCAACGATTCGGACAAAGGCGTTTTTTCAAAAAAATACACGACAGCGTCCGGTACGTTGCACACCGCATCGTATTTTCCCGCCAGCTTGAAAGTCGGCTTTGCCCTCGGCCAGGACCGTTTGCCGCTAATGCTCGATTTTAAGCAATGGCTCGCAGGAGAACGCTTGAACGCTAAACGCGTTAAAGGCCGTGTCGACACCCATCTGCCTTTTGCACACATGACTGAGATGTAATCTGCTCCATCCCTTTAAAAATAGAAAAGGCTGTCCTGAAAGTCATTATTCCTGACTTCCGGGACAGCCTTTTTCATTCCGCAAATTGTTTTTCCAAATGCGCAAAGCCGATTTTTGTATCGATGGTGCCATGAATCTTATCCCTCTCCAGTGATGTCCCTTTCAACCATTCTCTAAAATCAAACACAGCTGGCTGCTGGTCGCCGCCGAGCGAGAACCAGGCTTCCATTTTTTGCGGCAAATATGCCGAAGTATGGATGGTTCCAGCCCAGCTTTTGTATAGCTCCGAGAATACGCCATTGCCGGTTCCATTGAAAAGGCGGAATGCATTGTCCACTTGAGTAGTCTCATGCGGCTGGGTCTGGATCGCTTCCAGACGTCCATAGGAATCCTTCAAATAATTGCGGTTTTCATGCGCCTGGATTTCAAAATGGTTGGTGCAGGCGTTTTCGCTTCTGACATCGACTCCCCGTGGGCTTGCTTCGATAATTGATGTCTTGCCACTGACGTCCGTCACCACGTAGCTGAAAGAACCCCGGTGCGGGATTTCCTTCACCAAAGTAGCAGCTTCTTCGATGGTTGCGCACGTCTCCAGGATGATGCGGCCAATCATATAACAGACAAAGCCGTCTCCCGGCTTTTTACGGTGTGTGAAGTTATAGCCCATCGCCAAGCCTTTCTCGTTCATGCCGTCCATGCGCCCCGTTATGCGAGACGTTGGCCCGATAAATGCATAGCCATGATCCGTAGGCTGGAACAAGCTGTAACGCCCTTCGTAGGTTTGTGGATGGAAATCATAATTGCGGACCATGAAGTCATGGCCTGTGACAATCGAACAGCCAGACGGCAGCGCATCGATCCGATAGCCGCCGAAATTGCGCAGCACTTGTTCCATCGGCAACTCCAAACTGTCCCGCAGGCCAACGAGCTCGTCCCAGATGGCAGGCGCAAAGCGGCTGAGCGCTTGCTCTGCTTCCGCAACATCGATTTCAAAACGCGGACGTTTCGCTTTCCACTGCTTCTGCCGGTTGTCGAGAACGATCGATTCTTTCAAACGCTCGCCTTGATATAGCCCGAAATCGTAGTGGCTTCCCCTGAATTGAATGATTTCGCTGTGGATTTCTTGCATGACGCTCTCCTTCCAATAAGCTGTCCCTTATCGCTTATTGCGTTTATTATACCAACCCCTGTCCCCCTATCCTACCGGGAGGTGCTCAGTTTACGCCATACCCATTTCTCCGTTTCCACAATAGCGAAAACGCTGATGCCGATGCCAATTGGCCACATCCAATGATGCGCAGCAATTGGCACGGTGCCCAGAAGGATGTTCATTACCGGCAAGTAAGTCACCCCCAATTGCACCGCAATCAGGATTCCGGAAACGATAAAAGCGGCTTTATTCGAAAAAAAGCCTTTCTGGAAAACAAAACCTTTCTCACTGCGGCAATTGAATAAATAAAATAACTGGGAAATGACCAACGCTTGGAAGGTCATCGTATTCACTATTGCCGGATCGAAGCCTGCTTCCGCCAATGCCCTATTCATATACAAAAGGCCGCCGCAGATGATGAAGGCTACAAAAGCGATGCGAAAAACATAATAGCCGCTCAATAGCTTTGCCTTTGGATTTCTCGGCGGCCGTTCCATGGCACCCGGTTCAAGTTTCTCAAATGCAATCGCTAAGGAAATCGTCACAGCCGTTATCATATTGATCCATAAGATTTGGACAGGTGTTAAAGGCATCGCAGTTCCAAGAAGGATGCTCACGAAAATAACTGAGCCTTCCGCTACATTTGTTGGCAGGATGAACAAAATGGTCTTCTTCAAATTATCATAAACGCGCCGCCCTTCTTTGACAGCTGTGACAATGGTATTAAAATTATCATCAACCAAGATCATTTCAGAAGCTTCTTTGGATACCTCAGTGCCTTTAATGCCCATTGCCACACCGATGTCCGCCCGTTTCAAAGCAGGTGCATCATTAACGCCATCTCCAGTCATTGCACAAATATGCCCAAGGGATTGCAGCGCCTGCACCAGCTGCAATTTATTGTTCGGGCTCGTCCGCGCAAACACGTCATATTTAACAGCTGCCTCCAGCAGTTCATCGTCGTTCAGCCGGTCCAATTCAATCCCTTCAATGACAAGTCCTTCCGTGCCGATGCCCATCTGTGAACTGATTGCAAGCGCCGTTTCTTTGTGGTCTCCCGTAATCATCTTCACTTGAATGCCCGCATTTTTGCATTGCTGAATCGATTCGATTACTTCTTCCCGCGGTGGATCAATTATGCCAGCAAATCCTAAAATCTCGAACCCTTCTTCCAAATCACTATGGTTAATGCTGGATGTGTTAGTTGGCACTTTTTTCGCAGCAGCGCCGATCATTCTTTCTCCTTGGCGTGCATGGAGCAATATTTTTTCTTGCCAACGGGCCAGCTCGACCGCACTGGCATTATCGGACATTCTAAAAATCTGTTCTGGAGCTCCTTTCACCAAAATTGTTCTTGTACCGTCTAGTTCTACTAACCCGGCCATATACTTATATGAAGAATCGAACGGAATTTTTGACATGCAATCGAGTTTCGCAATGGAATCTTCCGCTTTCTCGGCAACTGTTACAAGGCAACCTTCCGTAGCATCCCCGCTGATCTCCCAGTGTCCATACTCGTTGCAGAACAAATGGGACTCGTTAATTGTTTTGGCGCATGTCAAAAATTGCTTGAGCCCAGGAGAATCCGCCAATATCACTTTTTGGCTTCCGCTCAAGATTTCGCCTTCGGGAGAATAGCCAGTGCCTGTCACTTCAAACTCTCCATCCGGCACTAAAATCGACGTGACGGTCATTTCATTTTTAGTCAAAGTCCCGGTTTTGTCGGAACATATCACAGATACCGCTCCCAAGGTTTCAACTGAAGGCAAGGTCCGAACGATTGCTTTTTTCGCCGCCATTTCCTGAACACCAAGCGCCAGAATAATCGACAAAACGGCAGGCAGCCCTTCAGGAATCGCTGCGACCGTCAGGCCGATGACCGCAAGCAGCAATTCGCCGGCCGGATAATCATGCCAAAAATAACCGATGCCAAACATAGCCGCCGCGCTCCCGACAATGATGGCCGATATCAATTTGCCGAATTGTGCCGTCTGCTTCAACAAAGGCGTCTGCAGCTTCTGGACATTGGAAATCGAGGAACTGATTTTCCCCAGCTCCGTGTTGCTGCCTGTTTCTACTACAACACCAACGCCTGAACCAGCTGACACCGATGTTCCGGCAAACACCATATTCATCCGGTCTCCAAGAGCGATCTCGAGCGGCAAAGCGTCCACCGTTTTTTCAACAGCCTCAGATTCACCCGTCAAAGAAGATTCTTCGACCTTCAGGTTAGCCGCTTCAAGCAGCCGGATATCCGCCGGCACCTTATCACCCGCTTTTAAAACGGCAATGTCTCCTGGCACCAGATTGGCTGACGGGATGACTTTCCTTTTTGATGCACGGATTGCGGTCGCCTTCAACGATAACATCTTGCGAATGCTGTCGAGTGCCTTTTCCGCTTTGCTCTGCTGGATATAGCCAATCGCTGCGTTGATTACGATGACCATGAGGATGACCAATGTATCAATCGTGTGTCCCAGCGCGGTCGTGATCGCCGCCGCCCCGAGCAGCACATAAATCAGCACATCATGAAATTGCTTTAAAAACCGCATCACCCTTGATTCCCTTTTCGGTTCAGGCAGTTCGTTCGCGCCTGCAACTTTCCTTCGTTCTTCCGCTGCCGCATCTGTTAGCCCTTCTTCAGTGTTCGTTTCCAGCTCTGCCAAAACATCCACAGCCTCTAGATGATGCCACGCCAGCTTTTTCACCAGACTTCCTCCTATCCCACGCACAGCTTATGTTGCCTTAATAATAAATTGATTATTCAGATACCACAACTTTTAACGTTGCAAAATTACAGTTATTTTGCTATCAAATGGAATGCTTTGTGGGCATAAAAAAAAGACCACGAAGATCATGGACTTTTGCTCGTATAGTCCGCTGTCCACTAATCGGAACGGCACAGTAACTTAGCTATAATTCGACAACTCGATCAAATTGCCATCGGGATCTCTGATATAAAGCGACTGAATAGGCCCCGATGCACCGGTTCTCGCTACAGGGCCCTCTTCGACAACTACGCCACATAGCTTCAAATGCTTAAACAGCTTTTCGAGTGGCTCATCCCAAATAAAGCACAAGTCGGCACTTCCTGGAAGAGGTGAATGCGCCTTGGGCTCGAATTCACTGCCTGCTTCATGCAAATTGATTTTCTGACTGCCAAAATGCAGCGCCTTGCGCCCATCTCCAAACTCCCTAACGTCCATTCCCAAAACGCGTCCATAGAAATCACAGGTTTCTTCAATGTTCTTTACAGTCAATACAAGATGGTCGAGACGATTGATCATGATCGCTGTCAGCTCCTTATGCAAAATTAATTGGTTTCTTTATCTATACGCCGCTTACCTCATCCATACCTGCTCAAAAAAAGCTGGCATAGAAAAAAATCCCTTTCATCATCAGGGATTGATGACAAAAGGGATTTTTAGTATACCAGTGGCCGGGGTCGAACCGGCACTCCAGAAGGAACACGATTTTGAGTCGTGTTTTAAATTTCATTTATCATTTTAAGGCTTTACGAACAGTGATATTAACGAATATTCAACAGCAACATGTGAGTAGTCATTTCTTACTTCATACGATTAGTGAACTTTTTAATTATATCCATACCACTCTGAAAATACAATGCCTTTTCAGGAGTTTCTGAATTCATCTCTTTATATAGAAGGAAGTTAATAAAAAGCCCTGTTAATTACTGATACGACTACTTGCTTCAAGAAGTTACAAACCTTCTATTAATCCAGTAATTAAGTTCTTCCGCATCTAGTTCTCTCCAGTTTGACAGCATAGCAGTAGCATTGTTTACTGTAAGTTCATTCTGAAGAATTAGGACAAACATCTTCGCTAAGTTACTTTCTTCTTCTCCACTTGGTCGTGTATTAAAAGTGTTTTTTGCAATCATTTCTTTTAAACTAAGATTCATTATATTCCATGTTTCACTAGAATCTTTTTCTCTTTCTGGACATTCTCTATGTAGGGTAATTAATTGATATAGTAATGCTTCTATAACTGGATTAGCCTTGTACACCTTGCTATCTAACTCGTAAAAATTCAACCTTTCTTTTTCCATCTTTAAATCCCTCCTTTAAATTAATATATGCTGCTTATTTAATATACAATAACAATATATAATTTGTCAGAATTTTTCACACAATGAAGTCTATTATAAACAAAAAAAACTGCCCTATCCAGGAACTTACCACTGGATAGGGCGTTTCTCTATTCTACTGTGCTTGTCAGGGCATCTGTACGGCGTTTAACTTCTGCAAGCTGAATGGAATACCCGTTATCAATGTCTAACTGCTTTTATAACCGCATCAGCATCTAAAGCAATATCTGAAGCCTGTAGAGGTGTGTCACTGGTAAGGTCTGCCATCAGTTCTCCTAATCCTTTAATATGATTCTGGCCGATGCCATTAGAAGCTTCTGCTATCAAATCATCCAGTTCAACAATAGCCCCGTATCTATCAGATATGCTTTTCAACTTGCTGATATATTTTTGCTTAATCCGCTGTGCTTCCACAGCTTGCAGTTTAATCAATTCAGCTTGCCCTGATACATAGCTTTCTTTTTCGGCGTGTACCTGACTTAGTAAATCTGAAATATCTTCACGTTTGAAACCTTCAACTAATCCTAATTCTTCCCCTGCTTCTGTTAAAAGCGTTTCAGCATCTATCAGGGCATCATCTGATATAGCCCCCTTCTGGTGTGCATCATATTTACGGCGGTAGTCTACCAGTGCCTTATTGTGGTTCTGATTGAGTTCAGTTAGTTTGTTATCGTAGCCCCGTAGATTCTTCAGTAACAAAGTTTTCAGCGATTCCATTCTGCTAAAGATTTTAGCTTGCTTGTGTTCTGGTGCAGGTGCTTCTGGTTTAGTAAATAGCCCCACTAGTTTCTGAATATAAATTTTCAACTTCATTCTCATATAAAGTCCATCCCCTTCTATAGTAGATAAATAAAAAAGAAGCACCCTGTTAAGGATGCCCCGTTAGTTTTATACCTTTGTTATATGCTTAATAAATGCACTCTTATCTGCTGTAGTGTATACGCTTGAAATCTCTTGTTCTGAAACAGTGATTACAGGATTGCCGCCGCTGTACGTGTCATTGAAAGTTAGCTTTCTAAATGAAGGTTCGACACTACCGCTTCCATAATATCTTTCTTGATTCCCCGAATCGACTTTAGCCACACCAATAGCTACACTGGTTGCACTTTCAAGCTTAATCAAATCACTAGCTGATTCTGCTACCACTTTCAAATATTCAGCTTTAGCCTGAAGAATGGCATTTCTTTTTTCAGCAAAGATTTTAGCTTTTTCTTTTCCTGCAAGTTCAGCGACAGCTTTCATTTCCTGATAAACTTCTTTATCAATCTTTCTAGCTTGTACTGCATCAAGGCTTGCCAGTTTGCCCTGAACAGCAGATAGAGTTTCCTGAAGCACTTTTAATGCATCCTGTTCCGCTTTGTAATCAGCAAGTGTTTTCAAATCCAAAACATATTCTTCATAAGTTTCTGCAACTACTTTTTGTTGTGCCTGAATCTGCATATGGTGTGCGGCAATTTCTGATTCTACACGTTCTCTAGCATCCCGAAATTGAAGCTTGATTTCTGCTGATAAATCTTGCAATGCCTTTAGTTTATTTACATTTGATTTTCGGATTTCCGTATTGATTAAAAGCATGATTATTTTTCCCCCTTGTTAAATCTTTTTCTAAGTGCTTCCAGTTCTGCCTGTGCATCTTCCAGTTCTGCACGTTGTCTTAAATCTGCTAATTCCTGTGCTTCAGAAACAGGTGCAATTTCTTTATAAGATTCTTGTTTAGATTTCAAATCTGCTAAATCCTGTACACGCTGTTCCGCAAGTTTCTTTGTACCTTCAATCATATCTAGCTGTTGTTGACGTTTTGCATCCAGTCGTTCCTGAATTACCTTCTGGTTAGCTGCTACGATTAACTGTTCTGTTTCATAAGTATTCATTAATTTTTTCCTCCTAGTTTTGCTAATAAATTATTGCGGCGTTCTTCTGGTGAAATGTGCTGTTTTTCGCCGTTGTCATCCAGTCCGTTATCCTTCAAATACTGCCTTTTGCGTCCTTCCAATGCATAACCGAAGTAGTTACTGAAAATGGTGATTTCAGCAGGAGTTACACTGGTTTGATGTGCAAGCTTCAGCACATGCTTATCCATTGCATTTAAAGCGTCTTTTACTGAATCATCCACGCCGTTATCAAGTAATTGATTTACATATGATTCAAAGCCCTTAACTTCTTTACGCCAAGAGTAGTAAGTTTTGGTGGACATTTCATTTTGCTTACACCAATCCTGCATACTGATTCTTTCATTAAGCTGATTCAGGGCATACGATTTCGCAATTTCAACATGCCTATCTGATAACGTTGTGGGAATCTTTACCTTCTCGAATATCTGCATAATAGTTTCTTTTGCTGTTGTCATTTATTCCACAATCCTTCCCAACTGATATAAAGAGGTAATAAGCCTTCTTCTCCGTGCATTTCCATCTGTTTTTTTAAGTTTCCATTGCGTATCATGTTCCGGTCAGAATGGTTTATCTTTGCTTGTATATAGTTACCATACATATCAGTAGCATTGATTTTATCCAATTTAACAATGGCTTCCCTTGTCATGCCGTTTTGTATATTAATTTTCAAATCATGTAAATCGCAGAATAGTTTGTGATAAATCTTATAGCCGTATGCCTTCAGTGGAATATTATGGTAAGTGTCTACTGTGCGTTCTTTTAAGAAGAAAATACTGCTATTTCTAATGTCCTTCTCTGCTTCTGTAATCAACTCAATAGCTTCAGCCAATGCACCAGACTTAACAAGCCGTTTTGCCTTCCTGAATTTCTTTATGGTTTTATCGTTGTTGGTTTGATTAGTTAACATTCAGTTAGCCCCCTTGTTCATTCTCTGGTATCTATCGTAGAGTTCTGTAAGTTCAAAAAGTGAAAGCCCTTCAGCTTCTATCATTGCCCAGAATCGCTTTTCTGTTTTCGGTGTTACTGGCCGTTTACCAGATTCCATATAAGCTAACAAGCTTCTATCTACACCCAAAACATTCGCCATTTCTTGCTGTGAAATATTCATCATTTTCCGTACAAAATACAGAAAGTTGGAACTTAATTTCATTTTTATCAATTCCTTTGTTAGTTAGTTTTATGTGTCACACATTGTGACTTTCTAGGTATAGAGAAAAGCCCGTTTCTTCAGATTCGATTAACTGAAGGACGGGCTTTTGTCTACATCATGATAGAGGTGGCATTATGACTGCAATCAGAACAACAAAGCTAGTTTAAGCACATGGCGTGCAAGCCACACACCACAACCTAAAGCATCAGCTAGAGAACACGGCTAGTTTTTCCCTACTACTATGTACGTTACGGATGCCTAAAGTAAGACGCAGGATGCAACATTTATATTTATATCTGAATGGTAGGAAAATAATTCATATAAAAATGTGCGGCGTAATTTTTCACGGCATTTTTGATTATTAACTTTCAAGTTTATCTGGATGCCCCCTTGTTGATTCAGTCCGATTCAGTAGGATTCAGGAAGGCATAGAAAACATATTGGGGCAAATCTGGATATTCTGACTACGCACAGCTTACCTCGCATGACTATGTACCCACGCCCCCAACCATGCCCCCTACCATCTTTTACCACTAATTCGAATATCTTTGTATATTATCCTGTCCGTCTGGTATCTGAACACGCAATGAATTAAATTAAATATCTTTTTATATTATTCATCATCTTTAATAGTCTTTATTCTTCTCAAAATCCATTGTAAGACGTTGTAACAATCCTTTAGAAAGATGTAAAAGGCAACTGCACAGCACACAGGCACACACACAGGCACAGCTATAGCCCTGATATATGCGTGGTACAGTGCTGAATATAACATCATTAATAATATGTTTAATCAGCATCAGTAGCTTCAGCACATCATCATAGCACCACACAGCACATCTCACAGGCACGGCACACGCACGGCACGGGCAGGGATAAGGCAGGCTTACCAGTACCGCCTGTACATAACCGCCCCACCTCCTTTTAATAAGATGCCCCCCATCCTTTAATTTTATAGCCCCCTACCGTCTACAACTTACAACTTATGTACACCTAATATATTAACCAGATATGCCCTTGAAATAATCCTTTACAGTGTACAGAAGTTAGTCTAATGTAAATTGTATAGAACATCTAAGATATTTAGACACACAGAAGGGAATGGGCTTAATGGCAGTTATTGGATATGCACGGGTATCATCAGCAGGGCAGGATTTAGATTTACAGGTGGAAAAACTAACTGAATATGGTTGTGACAAGATTTATCAAGAAAAGGAATCTGGTGCTAATGCTGATAGAGTTCAGCTAAAGGAAGCACTGGAATATTTAAGGGAAGGTGATACTTTCGTAGTTTATAAACTGGATAGGCTTGCACGTTCCATCACACACTTAAACAAGATTGCTGAAGAATTAACGGCACGGGGCATCATTTTAGTATTCATTAAAGAACAGATTGATTTCAGCACAGCAACAGGAAAGCTTATGTTTAATATGCTAGGCAGCTTTGCACAGTTTGAACGGGATTTAATCAATGATAGAACGGCTGAAGGACGGGAACGGGCTAGGAAGCAAGGTAAGCATCTGGGACGTAAAGGGCAACCTAAAGAAGCCGTACAGCACGCCCTGAAGCTACTAGCCAACAGGGAACAGAACGGATTATCGGTAAATGATATTGCTAAAACTACAGGCGTTCCCCGTGCGTCCATATATGCAGAAGCAAAGAAGCTGAAGTCTGATTAATTTCAGGCTTCTTTTTTGTATATTAATGTTCAACTGTTTTCTTTTCTCTCTCCAAGAAAGACTTGCTGTATGAATCTAACCTGTTCTCCACTTTACAACACAGCCATTTAAAGCCCCCTACAACCTTCTACAGTTATGCCTAATAACTTCACTTAGTTACAGCTTAAACAGCGTCCTATAGCCTTTTATGGAGGTTTCTGTATATAAAGGAACTAACTTACCTGCCTGTAAATCATGGCTTTCTACGGTGGTTCACTGCATTAATGCTGCCCAGGCAATTTAATTAAATATACTCCTAAGCCATATTCCTGAAAGAAGCTTCATTTTCCATTTCCCCTATTAGCTGCTTATCTTCTACAGCAAAATATATAGTACTGGCGTTATTATGCTTCGCTTCGCTTCGCAGATGCTAACGCATCCACTATGTCTGTATCTATCTATTTGTTTCTGAAATAAGCCTATTTATTTAGCCCCTTTTCAGATATAACTCTTTAGGTTTTTCATTTGTTCGGGCAGTGTTTATATGCCCGTTGCGTTAGCAATAATAACGGTTATCTTTTAGCAATTATTCAGGAAGGATTTTAAGTGATTATAGTAATAGACACCAAATCGGCCTACAAAGTGCTTTAAACGTTGATATGACGGCATTAAAAGCCATATTTCCACTTAAAAAAAGTGGTAAAAAAAGCGACCTAGATGCCCCAAAAGTGGTAAAAAAAGCGACCATGACATTTGAAAAGCCTTTTCTCTATGTCTGATTCCTGCCAGAAAGTGGTTTATAGGTTAGGAAGCAAACAGAAAGGGCTGAATTTGTAATGGAGAGTACTAACCTGAAGGTGATTAACAGTGATGGAGAACAAGTAGGGGAATTTAATTCTGACACACACTATATTCGAACGAAAAAACAAAATGAATTTGTAAAGGCACGTGAAGAAGCAAAAGGGGAATTTGAAGCTTTCAATAATGAATCTGGTAAATTCATCTGGTCATATCCAGAACAGATTAAGAAAATTACTCACTCTAAGGAATTTAACAAAAGCGATTTAACTATGATTTTTTATCTGGCTACTTTTGTTAATGGTACTGGTTTTTTAGCTTACGAAAACCGAATCAAGCTGAAGAAAAAGGACATTCAAGAAAAGCTGTCTATCAGCTATTCAGGATTTTTAAAGTTCTTTAACAAGCTACTGAAAGAAGGCATTATTAAATCTGAAGAAACTGGATTCAAATGGAATGAAGAATTTAATTTTTATGGTACAACTGCTGGAAAGGCTAAACCTCAAATGTTAGTTAGAACCTATGTAAATCAAATAAGAGAACTATATGAAGCACGGAAAGAGAATGGAAAAAAGATATACTCCCCCACTTCCCTGTATCCAGTCTTTGCATTAGTTCCGTATCTGCATAGAAAATCTAACATAGTTTGCAAAAATCCAGACGTTCTAGATATAGAAGATATTATGTATTTCAGCCTTTCAGAAATTGCGGATTTACTAGATTTGAAAGACAGTAAGAAAATGAGTTCATCTATTTCAGGAATTTTATTAAATGGACAAACCACTTATGTAAAAAGCATCAGCAAAAATGAAGTATACTTAAAACTAAACCCACGAATTTTCTGGCGTGATGTAGTTTCCCCTGATGCAAGGCTAATTGCTGAATTTGATATGATTGATAATAATCGAAATAAAAAGGGAAGAAACACATAAATTAAATCATAAAGACTACCTGCGTTTTAATCACAGGTAGTCTTATTTAGTTGAGTATTAACTTTTCGCGAATTTTAAATATTTGATGATGGTATTAAAAAGCTTATTCAAGAATAATAATGGTTTTAAGCCTTAAGTTCCTAGACTTTTAAAATTTATAGTTACAGTCTCGTTTACCTTTTGTTCAGCTTTCAACTTTTCTTTTAGTGCATTTAATCTTTCTAATTTTTGACTCCAAGCTACATATAGCTTAATAATATTTGAATATCCTTTATCTCCGTAATCACTTAAATCGAGAATAACAGGCAAATAAAACTTTACCACTTGGCAATAAGTTCTACCTATTGAAGAGAAAGCAACCTCTTCATCTGCCACTTGATGAGTAAAGAAAACAGAATAAGCTTCTATAGCATTAATAACACTTGCCATTTTATTCAATTCTGCATCATTTAACATTTTCATATTCTTTAAAATAAGTTTATTTTCAAAAGAAACCTTATCGTCTTTAACACTTATTTTAAATTCTCCTAATGTCTTAATAGATTTAGAGGTGCATATTCCGTTGACTTCACTGTCTAATTCAAGAATATGACTTAGAAAGTGGGTACACTGTTCAGCAGCCAAGTGGTAAGATTCACGTTTAGCGTTCATTTTAGAACTTTCCTTTGCAATATTTAATTGCTTAAGACCAACTATAGCTACTATTAGTAAAAATGAATTAGTCACGAAATACAAAGCTTCAAGACTATTTCTAATTTGCGAGTTTGGATATCCCGTTAACTTGCCAACATATATTAGAAATAGAATAACTGCTGTAATACCTAATATTATTAAGGCACTTTTAACTCTATTGTCCTTTATGTAACTCACCATGTTTAATCCCCTATTCAGAAAAAAATATTGTTACTTTTATTTTACTACTATTTAAGAAAAACAGAATCAATTTTCCCAGTAACTTTCTTTAATCATATATAAACACTTATTTAGCAATAAACTTCACCACTTACCTTCTCCTACATCTTCATGAAAACTCTCTATATAATCAATATAAGATTCTTCAGCTTCATCTTGTGCTAACTCACTCAAAAAATCTTGAACCGTGACTTCAAATCTCGCTGCATGCATCAACATTGCAATGCCATTCAGATGTTCATTAAAAAACTCAATTGATAAGTTTTGACAAATTTTAAGTTTCTCAATTAATTCATTTACCTCATCTCTATTTAAATCAATTTCAAAATGCATGATTTGGTTACGCTTTTTGTTCAGATATTCCAATGCACCTTTGAACTCTGAAGAAACTTCTATATCACACAGTAATTCGATTCTATTTATTGCAGTTGAAAAGTTAACTGTTTTTAATTTCGGATTAATTTCTAACACACTAGATTTACCCTGCTGTAGCATAGCTGATTTTGCCTTCATATAGTTTGAAATATCTTCAAACATTAAGTATTCTTTTTGATTTTTAAGCATCAGCTTAAAGAGGATTTCGTTAGCATGATTTAAATGCATTAATGTATCTTTAATGTTGTGTTCAACACCTTCAGCTAACTCATCTAGTTTGCTTATAGAAACAAAACTCGCCTTAAGAGAATCTATTCCATTAGTTAATAAGTTAAATCGCATAAATACACCTCTGTATATAACTTTTTCTATTCATTATTCATACTTAGATTCTCAACCAATCACGTGCTTCTTTAGCAGTTTTATAAGCCTTTGCCCATACATTGTTTTCTTCTAAAAAATCTAATCCTTTCATTGTAATTTTTGCTGAACTCATTGAAACTTCAACTATCTCATTATCACCATAAGCAACTGCTATTCCAGTTGCATATTCTTCATTCTTAATTAGCAACGCAAGTTCTCCCCAAGTTTGCATGTCCAAAGAATAGTCTAACCTATTCAAATCCTTTCCTTCTTCCATTTCTTTAAGCACACTAAAAATCAACTTTTTTCTATTCATATACTTCTCCTTTATTTCTGGACTATATATTAGTACTGGGTTATTACATTACGTGTCTTATAATAATGGAATTTAACGATAATTTAGAAGTAACACATTATTCCATATTACCATAATGTTGTATTTACAAGAACATGATATATTATAAATAGTTAGTAGGTAGATAAAATTAAGGGAGTCGTTAAGTTGAATACTTTTGAAAGAGATTATACGAAACTCACTCAAGAAGAAATAGAAAATTGGGAGGCAATCAAACTAAAAGAAGAAATAAGAATTGATGGTAAATTATTTGGCAGAAAAAATCTTTTTCGTGAATATCCTAAAGCCATCAGACACTATCTTACTCTCTTTCCTAATAACTATTTAGATATTGAGGATTTAAAAAAGGAAGAAGAACTCTCAAATATTGTTCAACATTTCAAGCAAAAGGTAGAAGATAAGGACTCAAATGAAAGGACGTTACTGAATTTTATTAAAGACAATAAAGCGTATTTTATAATTGGTTCAATACTAAAAAGAAGTTATGCTTTTGGACATCATGATGCTTACATCTTTCCTGAATATCAGCTAGGCAATTCATTTCAAGTGGATTATCTATTAGTAGGGAAAAACTCAGATGGCTTTCATTTTATATTTGTAGAACTAGAACATCCCAACAGCAATACCACTATTAAAAGCGGACATTTTGGAGAAGCAATTAGAAAAGGTTTACGTCAAGTAGATGATTGGGAAATGTGGTTAGAAACCTATTACAATTCTTTAAGAGAATCATTTCAGAAAAAACTTAATCCTAGCAAATCGCTTCCACCTGAATTTTATGAATTTGACCCTACTCGCTTACACTATGTTGTGGTTGCTGGAAGAAGAGAAGATTTCAATGAAGTAACTAGAAAAACTAAAAGAAAAAAACAAACTGATAGAATCTCACTTTTACACTACGATAACCTTATTGATTCAGCTGAAAATATCATTGGAGAAAGTAACTATTAAAAGAAGCACCTTTCTAAATTCAAGGTGCTTCTTCTATCTTATCAAATATTATTTGTAAAAAATTAAATGCTATTTTAACGAACTCTTCACAGAAAATCGGAGTCAGTTCAATTTCTTCATTTTCATTTATCACAATTCCGTTTGTTGCTTTTATAAACTTTTTAATTTCTGCTTGGTCATTTTCATCTCTCATAAGATAAATTAAACCGCCCGCATGTACCAGACAGTTTCTTACTCTACTATATTTCTTAATTGTTGCCCATTCTTCCCCACTAAATAAATCGCTATAACCTAAGTGCTTTGAAAGGTATACTTTCGCCTTATCTAACCCTACACCACCAATACTTTTTAACTTCTTCTTGTCTTCACAAAAATCCATTAACTGGTGTTCGAAATATGAAAATAGACTATTAAAGATTGATTTTCGAAGTATGTCTGGAAAAATGCTATCATACTTGTCATATTCATCGAGATAATTATCCCAGTAGTCTTCTTGTTCCTCTTCAGACAATGTTTCAGCACTTTGTTTAACAAAATTTTTATTTTTATTAATTACTTTTTCAATTTCATTTAGATAATTTAAATAATCTTCTAAACCACCTACTCTTAATCTAAATGCTGCTTCTTTACCACGGTAAAACATTATCATTTCTCCTTTTTCTAAGATTATATTTTAATTGTTCCTTTTTCTTTTTGATACTCGTATGTGTGGAATAAAAAGCTAGTTACTGTCTTTGCAGAATTTACCGCAAGCAAAGCGTGATGAAAAGACGGATTTAAAATTTTCGAATGACTGTCTCCACCTGCATTTCTTACGTCGTTTAAACCGCTAATTGTTTTACTTAAGCCACTTATTATTTCTTTCAAGTGAACGTTTAATTCTTCGTTACTAGCCTTTAAATTTAAACTGGTTAGTGTTCTAGTAACTAGCTTAGGGAATTTTTCTGATTTATTAGTTGCGTCTTCGCCTAAAACAGTTAAAAGTTCCTTACACACTCCTTCTACTAAAGTTTTAGCTGAAGTAATCGCCCCCGCAAAATCTCCATTTTCTATTCTACTATCACATTTTTCCAAGTCACTAACAATACTCACATAAGTAAGTTCTTCAGGGATTTCTGCTTCAATTTTCACTATTTCTACTTCATACATTTTTTCTTCTAAATAGTAAATATAAGGATTAAACACAGAAGAAATAGTATCTAGCATCTCGTGTCTTTCGCGAATTCCATAAAATACTCCACTTAAAAATTCTTCAACCGTTCTACACCCTAGTAGAAAATCTGGAACTACCTCACGCTTCTCATCCGCTATTTTTTTAATTATTAAGGCACACTTTCTAAAATCTTTATTTGAAACAAGATTTTCAAATTCTACTGCCTTGCTGTTTAAATATATTAAGGAAAAAGTTTCTCTTAATTTTTCTTTTACATTGTCCAGTAACTCTACTGTGTTATTCACTTTCTTACCTCCAATAATAGGAATATCTTTTAAATAATTATACCAATATTCCTGCGTTATTGAAGGCTTCTCATTTTCATTAGGCTTTTCTTTACTTCTTTTCATCTTTTCTGCCAACATGGGTTGAGAATTAGGAAATGGCTTGGTGCAAAAAATTGGCTACCTACAGAACTGAAATTAATCAATTCTGTAAGTAGCAGTCAATTTTTGCATTGCACAACATGGTGTGTCGAATATAGGTATCCGTATTGTATGCACCTTATTTAATTGCTTGAATCTCTTCAAAATAAACCTACTGTATCAAGTAGCCCTAACAGTTTCACTAATCTGTAGCCTTACGTTTCGACTTTTCAGCTATTAAATTCATTACCTCGTTTAAGAGGACTTTGAAAAGATTTAGTTACTTATGATTTATCCTACACTGCCCGTAAGCAGTCTACCCTTCCTTCGCACAGCACTAACGTAGCTTTCACGTAGACTTCCCACAACCGAAATAAGGAACGGTTACATGTGAGAACGCTGAAATTATTGCATCGGCTTCAGCTAACCTGTCAATTTTATTTTTACTTGCTGTTAATAGGGATTCCAGCAAGCTAAAGGCTACTCCATAAAAATGGCACTACTTAAGAAGCCTTGCAAAATCACATTTTTTTCGATAAAATGATTTTGTTAGGACGAGTAACTTTTAGTTATTTAGTTTTAATGTCGTGTGTTTATAAGGTACTGGTCACGTGTTACAGCACGTGGCTTTTTCTATTTATTAGATTAGTTTTTTATTAAATGACATAGATTAAGTAAAGCTAAAGCGAACTTCTCCCCTTCTTCTACACCAAAAACAAATCTTCCCCTGTCTTCATCTTTTTCTTCATTTCTAATACTGAAGAATATAGAGTTATCTACCTTCTCCCCTTTTAAAGATTCTTTATACACTCCCTTTGCATCAGGTAACTTTAAATACAAACTATTTACTTCTATTGAATATCCTTTGTCCTCTACGTCATATAACTTCTGTACAATTCTCATGAAATCACTCCTTAATTGTTCTTTTCTCCAATACTTTGACTGGTGAAAAGTTTTTATGACTTTCCCTTACATCTGTTCCAAATAGATTAATGTAAATCTTTACTACTTCCATGCTTGTATGACCTAGAATAGCCTGAAGTTCAAAGATACTTGCCCCTTGCTGTACACTCAATTTAGCAAATGTATGTCTAAATGTATGACAGCTACAGCGAACACCTTTTAAGTTTGCTAATACCCCGTATTTGTCTATCCTTGTTTGTACTCCCCTTCTGGTTAATGGTGTACCATCAATAGTCACAAACAAAGAGTCAGATTCAACATAGCCACGAATAGCAATGTATTTCTTAAGCTGTTTCTTCATTTCTTGCTGAATAGGTACTAGCCGTTCTCTATAGCTTTTGGCATTTCTAATACAGATTAAATTATCTTCCCAGCGTATATCAGCAAGTGATAAGCCCGTTAGTTCATTAACACGTATTCCAGTTTCTAAAAACAGCATCATGATTGTGTAATCACGCACACCAGTAAATGTTTTTAAGTCTGGTTGCCTAAATAGCTTATTTAGCTGTTCTTTAGTAAAGGTTGGGATAATACGCTTTCTATCCTTCAGAAGCTTAATGTTTTCAATTGGATTTGAAGGAATATGCTTCTGCTTATGAAGAAAGTTAAAAAATGACCTCAATGCCCTTAAACGTGTATTTATAGACACTACTTTTATTCCTTTAAAATTCCTCATATACAGAATCACGTTCTCTTTAAAATGTTCTTCAGTTACATCAGTCGGCTTAAATTTACTTAAGTCAATTCCCTGTTCTGATAAGTGAGATAGAAAAGCAGATATTTCGTTTCTATAGTAAATAATCGTAAACGGTCTTAAGTTACGCAACTCACAATCCTTCTCAAACAGTTCTAAGGCTTCTTTAAATGTCTCAACGTGCATTTTCCTATCTTGCCTAACTACAGCCAGTTCAGCAGCTGTTAAATCATTTTTACGCCTTGTCATTACAATGTCACCCCAATCTTTACACACGATTTGTTCACACGATTTGAAGTAAATCAGAAATGACATGCAGCTAAAAATAGGCATAATAAAAACCGTCCCCCACATTGTGAGAAACGGTTGATATTACAGCAATATTCACGGTTAACATATTGCCTGAAATGATGAAATGTATACCAGTGGCCGGGGTCGAACCGGCACTCCAGAAGGAACACGATTTTGAGTCGTGCGCGTCTGCCAATTCCGCCACACTGGCATGACCTTGAATCGGACAATTATTATTGTACCATCTTCAAATTAATTCTGCACTACTTTTTTAAAATAATTTCTTCCTTTTATTATCGTCAAATCCCTCTACCCTTTAACAAGCACCGCGATCGATTTTACTTTAAGGCCAGGCAGCTACCAAAGCGAAAATTTACAAAAAGAAAAAAGCTCCAGCTTTGAAAACAAAGCTGGAGCTTTTTTAAAGGGCAGGCAGGCCCTTTACATGATACCGGCGGTCGGGGTCGAACCGACACTCCCGTGAAGGAACGGGATTTTGAGTCCCGCGCGTCTGCCAATTCCGCCACGCCGGCAAAATAATTATGGAGGCGGCAACCGGACTCGAACCGGTGATAAGGGTGTTGCAGACCCATGCCTTACCACTTGGCTATGCCGCCAAAAATTGGAGCGGAAGACGAGGTTCGAACTCGCGACCTCCACCTTGGCAAGGTGGCGTTCTACCACTGAACTACTTCCGCAAAAGCTGGGGTACCTGGATTCGAACCAGGGCATGACGGGATCAAAACCCGTTGCCTTACCGCTTGGCTATACCCCAATAACTAAATGGGGCGGACGAGGGGAATTGAACCCCCGAGTGCCGGAATCACAATCCGGTGCGTTAACCACTTCGCCACGACCGCCACGCTTTTATTTATTAAATTTGAATTTTGCTAGAAAATCATGGGGCGGACGAGGGGAATTGAACCCCCGAGTGCCGGAATCACAATCCGGTGCGTTAACCACTTCGCCACGACCGCCATCATATAATTTTTAAAAAAATGGCAGGGGCAGTAGGAATCGAACCCACATCGGAGGTTTTGGAGACCTCTGTTCTACCGTTAAACTATGCCCCTAAAAACTGGTGGTGGGGGGCAGATTCGAACTGCCGAACCCGAAGGAGCGGATTTACAGTCCGCCGCGTTTAGCCACTTCGCTACCCCACCTAGTGGTGCCGGAGAAAGGAGTCGAACCCTCGACCTACTGATTACAAGTCAGTTGCTCTACCAACTGAGCTACTCCGGCATGGAGATTTTAAAAATATGGTGGGTCAGGACGGAATCGAACCGCCGACACTTAGAGCTTCAATCTAATGCTCTACCGACTGAGCTACTGACCCACATGTATTAAGATAAAAATGGCGGTCCCGACCGGGATCGAACCGGCGATCTCCTGCGTGACAGGCAGGCATGTTAACCGCTACACCACGGGACCATTTGGTTGCGGGGGCAGGATTTGAACCTGCGACCTTTGGGTTATGAGCCCAACGAGCTACCGAACTGCTCCACCCCGCGACAATAATATAGTAGTACTTTTTGGAAATTCATAATGAAAGAAAAACGAGTTTCTTCTATTATATAAGAACATAGCTTACTTTACGATTATCTTATGTATTTCCGAAAAATGGTGGAGGATGACGGGATCGAACCGCCGACCCTCTGCTTGTAAGGCAGATGCTCTCCCAGCTGAGCTAATCCTCCAGGGAAAATGTAATGGTGACCCCTACGGGATTCGAACCCGTGTTACCGCCGTGAAAGGGCGGTGTCTTAACCGCTTGACCAAGGGGCCATTGTTTATTTGGAGATTTATATCTGGCGGAGAGCAAGGGATTCGAACCCTTGAGACGGTTGCCCGCCTACATGATTTCCAATCATGCTCCTTCGGCCACTCGGACAGCTCTCCAAAAGAATGGCTCCGAAGGTAGGACTCGAACCTACGACCATCGCATTAACAGTGCGGTGCTCTACCACTGAGCTACTTCGGAATAATATGAATCAGCCTGGCAACGTCCTACTCTCACAGGGGGAAACCCCCAACTACCATTGGCGCAAAAGAGCTTAACTGCCGTGTTCGGGATGGGAACGGGTGTGGCCTCTTTGCCATCATTACCAGACTAATTTATTTTGAAAGACAAGATTTATTATACCAATACTGCACGGTATTACAAGCTTTTTAAAAAACTTTTATCTTATTCTTTCAAAACTGGATACACGACATTGAAACGAAACGGGCAATCCGTGCCCACGGTTTTGGTTAAGTCCTCGATCGATTAGTATTCGTCAGCTGCACGTGTCGCCACGCTTCCACTCCGAACCTATCTA
>NZ_JBZDOI010000005.1:0-89042 GCF_058268455.1 Planococcus sp. TJ-302
GCGTTCGTCCTGAGCCAGGATCAAACTCTCCATTATAGAGTAGTGTTGATTGCTCAATACTGCTGGCGCATCGCCGTCCGAAGACGCACGATTCGCTTTGATCTGCATGATGCTGATCAGTAGTTAAGCCACGAACACTTGGGGTTGAAAAGCTTTGCTCCGATTGCCTTGCGGCAATCCTCGCAAAAGCCGTTCGCGCGCCAAAGCGCTCGTGACGTCTTTCGTTGACGTTTTGCTGTTCAGTTTTCAAGGTTCATGTTATGTCCGTCCTATAAAAGCGACTTCTCTAATTTATCATCGACGTCCAGAAGAGTCAAGCGTTTTTTGCATTTTTTATTATTGCGAAAAACTGTTTCTCTCTTAGCGACGTGTATTATCATAATACGATTCCTATCGCTGTGTCAACGATAAATGCAAAGATATTGTGATTTTATTAAAAGAGAAAGCTATTCGCGGATTCTCAAGCAGCCATTCACTCCGCTTTGACAGATAGGAGCCGGCCCTTCATGGCGAAGGCCGGCTCCTATCTGGGTTGTTCCGATTCAATTCTCTACATAATAATAGCGATGGAAGATGCCCTCGCTTTTAGTATTAACGCTTTCGACAGAAATCAAATCCTTGTCGATGAGATATTCAATGAATACCTCGAGGTTCGAAGAATAATTCCGAAGCTCTTCCTGCTCGTGAAGCTCCTGGATTGTCCAACGCTGTTTTTGTTCCATCACTTCACGGATGTGGCGCGCTCCATCCTTCGTCCGTGAATGAATGAGAAATTCGCTTGCGAGAAATAAAAGCTCCAGCCTTTTTTCCAGCGGCTCATCGCTCATCACCAATTCTTCATAAAGTTTGTAGATTGCCGGTTCCATCTGTTTTACTTGCGCCCAGACTGTCACTTCTGGCGGCAAACCGTTTTCCAGCACTGCAAGCCTTGCCAAATGATGAAGGGATTCTACTATATGATGATATGCATCCAAATAGTTTTTGCCTTCGAAAAAGACTTTCCCTTCTTGATAACGGCGGATCAGCTTCGCGAACTCCATTCCCATCTTTATCTTGCGCCCGTAAAAAGGATAGTCCTTCAGCTCGGTTTTCAGCTTTCCCATAAATTCATTGCGGTCGTAGATAATGCGCCCGTGGAAAAGCCAATCGACAATTTTCCGATTGGTTCCAAGCAACAGCCATTTTTTCAGCTGCTTTTCCGTTACGATGTGCATCGCCGCTTTTTTATCCAAATACGTATAATGCTTTGTATAAACGGACATCTCATTTTCCTTGGTGACGATGAGCAGGATCGAATCGAATGTATCGGTGATCGGACTCACCTTTTCCCGCTTTTCAACAAGCACGACGCCAAGTGTACTTTCCTGGCTGGCCCTCTCCTGATAAATCGGTCTTAGAATTTGTTCCATCTGTTTCCACTCCTTGCATATCTATCTGCTTTTTCTCTATTTCGACATATTTATTCCCTATTCCTGCAACAATGAACCATTATCACTTTTTACCTTCCATTATGATATAGTATGATTGATGCAAGGAGGAAAGAATTTATGAAACCTTATAAAAATAAAATCAACCGAATCCGGACTTTTGCCTTGGCACTTATCTTCATCGGAATCGTTATCATGTATGCCGGTATTTACTTCAAAGACTATCCAGTCGTTATGGTCATTTTCATGTTGCTCGGATTGCTCGCTATCATCGGAAGTACAGCCACCTATGCTTGGATTGGCCTACTGTCCATGAAGACCGTTCCCGTGCAATGTCCGAATTGCGGCCGCCATACGAAAATGCTTGGGCGCGTGGACATGTGCATGCATTGCCGTGAACCGCTGACAATGGATCCGGAACTTGAAGGCAAAGAATTCGACGTCGATTACAATAAAAAGAATAGCTGAATTTGATTTCAGCAAATAAAATCCGCCGCAGATAAATTCTGCGGCGGATTTTTAATTGGCTATAAATAATAAAAAATATAAAAAACGAGCATAAATTTCCTGCTCGTTTTTTATTGGGCTTGCGCGGACTTCCCGCTGCATTGCTGGCACGTCCCATAAATTTCAAGGCGATGGTAATCGACTTGGAATCCGGTAACGTGGGAAGCAAGCTGTTCCACTTCATCCAGGCCAGGATAATGGAAATCGACAATCTTTCCGCAATCATTGCAGATTACGTGATAATGGTCGTTGGTCACAAAATCAAACCGGCTGGAAGAATCGCCGTATGTCAGCTCTTTAACAAGTCCCGCGCTTTTAAAAACGCGCAAATTATTATATACAGTTGCTACACTCATATTTGGGAACGTTTTTTCAAGCGCTCGATAAATATCATCCGCTGTCGGGTGCGCCGTAGAATGAATCATAAACTCTAGGATTGCATGCCGTTGCGGAGTGATTCGGACACCTGTAGACTTCAATGTCTCTAGCGCGTCTTTTAAATGGACTTCAGACATCGCTGTGCACCTCACTTCTTAGATTCTTACATTATAATCGTTATAATTAGTGTACCTAAGCAGAAGGGCGAATGTCAAGAAATCACTATATTAGTAGGCTTTGAAGGCAATAGCTAATGTTAAGATTGGTGAAGATCCTTCTCTTTTCGGCCCAAACGCATATTGACCAGCCGGGCAGCCACAAATAGAAAATCAGACAAGCGGTTCAAATAAGCCAATACGTTCGGGGGAACTTCTTCTCCGATTGAAATCGCTGACCGCTCTGCACGCCTCGCAACCGTACGGGCTACGTGAAGGCCGGCTCCGGCGGGATGTCCACCGGGAAGGATAAAATTGGACAGCGGCGGCACTTCTTCATCAAAACGATCGATCCATCGCTCCAATTTTTCGATGTCTTCTTGGGTCAGCTTCCATTTCACTTCTTTCCCTTTAGGCGTCGCCAATTCAGCCCCTACATGAAACAAAGTCGTCTGGATTTCATGGAAAACGGCATCCAATTCGTCTTTCTCCTGAAAAAATTCCGTTGCCATGTGGCTGATAGCCAAACCGATGGCAGAATTCGCTTCGTCGCAAGATCCGTATGCTTCCACTAATGGATCATTTTTCGCTACCCGCGTCCCGTATACAAGCGAAGTTGTTCCTTTATCGCCCGTCTTTGTATAGATTTTCACCTCAATACCCCTTTTCCATGCTTACCAGATTTGTCGGTTCGTCGTCTTTTGCAAGCCACTTTTTCAAATTCGGCACAAAAACTTGGAGTGCCCGTTCCACATATTTGCCAGAATGGCTGGACGCATGTGGAGAAATGACAATATTCGGCATCCCCCAATAAGGGTGCTCCTGTGGCAGCGGCTCTTGGGCAAAGACATCAAGCACTGCCATCCCGATTTTTTTCGCTTCCAATGCCTCGATCAAAGTTTCGTCCGTGAATAAATCCCCTCGGCCGAAATTCATGAAAATGGCGTCATTTTTCATTGCCTCGAAATGCTCTTTCCTTAACATATTCCGGGTTTCCGCCGTACTTGGAAGCACAGAAATAACAATATCCGCTTTTGGCAACATGCCGAGGATTCCTTCAAATGCGACCATTTCCTCCATATAATCTGCAGCTTTGCCAGTACGGTTGCAGCCGATCGTTTGAACGCCGAATGCCTGCAGCAACCGCCCGATTTCTGAACCGATGGCCCCTGGGCCCAGAATCAGCGCAGTCGACCCACGCAATTCGGACGAACTGGTCTTACGGTTCCATTCGCCTTTATGCTGGCTGTCATAGATAAAAGGCAACGCACGCTTTAACGACAAGATATGTGCCAAGACCGACTCTGCCATCGGCGTTTTATGGATGCCTTTGACATTAGAGACGGTAATGCCGCGCGCAGCTATCGCTTCATGCGGCATTTTTTCAATGCCCGCACTGGCTACCATGATCCATTCCAGATTTCGCGCAGCTTCAATGTCTTCAGCACAGATATCTTCCCCGTATGTCACCAGTACTTGCGCATCTGGCAGATGCGTTTTGTCTTTATAAGTAAAATGGAACTGGACTTCCGGAAATTCTTCCCGCAGCTGTTGCTGCTGATGTTCTTTAGGCAAAAATGTGAATAGGACTTCCATATTCGCTCTCCCCTTTTACTGATTCGTAACCGTCTTGATGGTTTCCAGCACTTCCTGAATGTGGCCTGGCACTTTCACTTTCCGCCATTCCTTAATGACGGTTCCAGTCGGATCGATCAAGAATGTCGAGCGTTCGATTCCCATGAATTCCTTGCCATACATTTTTTTCTCCACCCATACCCCATAGGCTTCTGAAATCTTATGGTCTTCATCGACCAGCAGCGAAAACGGCAAACCATGTTTTTCAATGAATTTCGTATGCTGCTTTTCAGAGTCAGCACTGACTCCTAAAATGACTGCGTTCAATTCGGAAAAGTCTTTTTCCGCATCACGGAAATCACATGCTTGCGTTGTGCAGCCCGGCGTCATATCTTTCGGATAAAAATACAGAACCACATATTTCTTGCCCGCAAAATCCGTTAATGATACAGTTTCCCCCGCTTCGTTTTTCAACGAGAAATCCGGTGCTACCATTCCTTCTGACACTATCATTTCCATCACTCCTTTTCCTACTTCTATCGTACCGGACCAGCGATGCAGTTTCAATTTCTTTGGCGTTTAACAGCGATATTGTCTACAATAAGTAAGAGATTAAACTGGGAGGCAAACATTTATGAATCATTCTACATCCGAAGAGCTTCATGCAGAAGCACTCCAGCACATCGTCGGCGGCGTCAACAGCCCATCACGATCGTATAAAGCGGTCGGCGGCGGTTCGCCTGTCGTCATGGAACGGGCGAAAGGCGCTTACTTCTGGGACGTCGACGGCAATAAATACATCGATTATCTGGCTGCGTACGGTCCGATCATCACTGGCCATGCCCACCCGCACATTACAAAAGCGATCAGCCATGCTGCTGAGACCGGCCTTCTATACGGAACGCCTACACGCCACGAAATCAAGTTCGCCAAAATGCTGAAAGAGGCGATGCCGAAAATGGACAAAGTCCGTTTCGTCAATAGCGGCACCGAAGCGGTGATGACGACTATCCGCGTATCGCGCGCCTATACCGGACGCACGAAAGTCATGAAATTCGCTGGCTGCTACCACGGCCATTCCGATTTGGTGCTGGTTGCTGCGGGTTCAGGCCCGGCGACATTAGGGATCCCGGATTCGGCCGGCGTTCCGAAGACTATTGCTGAAGAAGTCATTACCGTTCCTTTCAACGATCCTGCTGCATTTTCTGAAGCCATGGACCAATGGGGCGATGAGCTAGCTTGTATCCTGGTAGAGCCGATTGTCGGCAACTTCGGCATTGTCGAACCACTTCCTGGATATTTGAAAGAAGTACACCGCGTTGCTGCAGAAAAAGGCGCATTGATTGTCTATGACGAAGTCATCACGGCATTCCGCTTCCATTACGGCGGTGCGCAGGACTTGTCTGGATTGACCCCTGATTTGACTGCTCTTGGAAAAATCATCGGCGGCGGACTGCCGATCGGTGCATACGGCGGCAAGAAAAAAATTATGGATACAGTCGCACCGCTCGGTCCTGCTTATCAAGCTGGCACTATGGCCGGAAACCCGGCGTCCATCCAAGCGGGCATTGCGTGCCTCGAAGTTCTCCAAAAAGACGGAGTTTACGACAAAATGGATAGACTAGGCGCACAATTGGAAAGAGGGATCTTGGCCGCGGCTGAAGAATTTGGTGTTTCAATCACAATCAACCGCTTAAAAGGCGCTTTAACCATCTATTTTACCGATCAGCGAGTCCAAAATTACGAGCAAGCTGAAGCGACGGACGGAGAAATCTTTGCCCGATTTTTTAAATTGATGCTTGAACAAGGCATTAACCTTGCTCCGTCCAAATACGAAGCTTGGTTTTTGACCACTGAGCACACACAGCAAGACGTTGAAGCTTCTATTGCAGCGGTTCGCGAAGCGTTCCGCCAGCTTTAAAGGATTGAAAAAAATACAGAGGAAAGGAGACCAAAAGCTCATGAGACTAGGTGCACGTATATTTAAAACCGGAATCGCCATTTCGTTCGCCTTATTTTTAGCGAATTTACTGGATCTCCCTTCCCCTGTCTTTGCGGGAATTGCGGCGATTTTTGCGATCCAGCCTTCCATTTATCGTTCCTACCTGACTGTTCTCGACCAAGTTTATGGGAATTTGATCGGCGCCGCCATTGCGGTGATGTTCGTTTTGACCCTCGGTTCAAATTACTTGACCATCGGGCTAGCGGCGATGCTTGCGATTGTCATCATGCTGAAGCTGAAACTCCAGACCACCGTGCCCCTGACCTTGGTGACGATCATTGCGATTATGGAATCGCATGACCCAAACTTTTTGTCTTTTGCTTCGTTGCGGTTCGGAACCATCTTGCTTGGAATTTTGGCGTCATTCAGTGTCAACCTGATTTTCCTGCCGCCAAAATACGAAACGCGGCTCTTCACTTCTATCCATGAAGTGAGTGAAGAAGTTATCCGTTGGATTCGCGTTTCCATTCGCCATGCTTCCGCACATACAACATTGAAAGAAGATATTGAAAGCCTCAGCAATAAATTGGACAAGGTGGATCAATGGTATTCATTTTACAAAGATGAGCGGAGCTACACAAAAAAACAACAGTACACGAAAGCGCGGAAACTGGTGCTTTATCGCCAAATGATTGCCACTTCCAAGAAAAGCCTGGAAGTTCTGAAGCGGCTGCATCGTTTTGAAAACGAGTTGACCGACCTGCCGGAACATTTCCACGTGATGGTGCAGGACCGCCTGGAGAGCCTGGCGAGCTACCACGAGCAGCTTTACATGAAGTATGTCGGAAAATTGCGGCCTGAACATAGTGAAACTTCCGGAATCGACGCGTCAGAAAAAAGGCAGGAAATGATGGCGGTTTTTGTGAAGGAAATCAACATCGCCCACGAACAGGAAGGCAACGAATTTTCTATTTATCATCTCATGCACGTCTTATCGGCCATCATCGACTACGAAGAACAGCTGGAGCATTTGGACTTATTGATCATTGCTTACCACAACTACCATTCGGATGAAATTGCTTCAGAAATCGAAAAATCCATATAAAAAGTGCCGGACAAAAATTGTCCGGCACTTTTTATTATGACTTCATGCGTGGATCAAGTGCGTCCCGCAGGCCATCGCCCATCAAATTGAAGCCCAGTACTGTCAGCATAATGGCAATCCCCGGGAAAATCATGGTCCATGGCGCATTTGTCAGATAAGACCGTGAATCTGCCAACATTTTGCCCCATTCAGGTGAAGGCGCCTGCGCTCCAAGTCCAAGAAATCCGAGAGCGGCCGCTTCGATGATTGCTGTTGCAATCGCCAATGTACCCTGCACAATAACAGGTGCCATAGAATTCGGCAATATGTGGGAGAATAAAATTCGATTGTCTTTCATGCCGATTGCTTTCGCCGACATGATGTATTCATCTTCCTTGATGCTCAGTACTTTCGAACGGATCAAGCGACCGAAGTTCGGTACGTTAATGATGGCAATCGCGATTAATGCATTTCGGAGCGACGGCCCAAGAACCGCAACAACTGCAATCGCCAACAAGATACTCGGGAATGCGAGCATGATATCAAAAATTCGGGAAATGATCGTATCCACCCATTTGCCGTAATAGCCAGCCAAGATGCCCAAAATACTGCCGACAACTACTGAAGCGATTACCGCTAAAAAGCCGACCCATAACGAAATTCGGGCGCCGTATACAATCCGCGATAATATATCGCGACCGAAGTCATCCGTCCCCATCCAATTAGCAGCAGAAGGGGGCAAGAGGCGCTTCGACAGGTTTTGTTCGTTGATTCCTTGCGGCGTAAAGAGCGGTCCAAAAATCGCAAGCAAGATGAAAAAAATGACGATTCCCATGCCGACTACCGCAACTTTACTTTTTCGGAAACCGCGCCATGCTTCTTTCCAGGGACCAGCGACTTTTTCCATTTTGATTTCTTTATTATCTGTAACTGCATCAGCCATTTTTTGCTTCCCCCCTTCTAATCATATTTAATACGCGGATCGACCAAGCTGTAAACCAGGTCGACGAATAAGTTGATCATGACGAAGATGAACGCCACGATCAGAATGCCGGATTGGATGACCGGATAATCACGGAAACCGATTGCTTCATAGATATAGCGGCCAATTCCTGGCCATCCGAAAATCGTTTCCGTCAAAATGGCGCCGCCTAAAAGCAAACCCATTTGAAGTCCGATAATCGTCAAAACCGGGATAATCGCATTTTTCAATGCGTGCTTGTAGACAACCCAAAACATTTTCAATCCTTTAGCGCGTGCCGTCCGGACATAATCCGACCGCATCACTTCAAGCATGCTAGACCGCGTCATGCGGGCGATAATCGCCATCGGAATTGTGGCCAGCGCAGTTCCTGGAAGCACCAAATGCTTTAATACGGTCGACAGCTGGTCAAATTGACCGGTGATGATTGTATCTATTACATAAAAATTGGTGATAACCTCGACTGGGTCCCTGACATTCTCACGCCCTGTTGTCGGCAAAATGCCCAGTTCAATCGAAAAGATCCACTGGTTCATCAAACCAAGCCAGAAAATCGGCATCGATACCCCGATCAATGCAATTATCATCGCTAAATAATCGAACCATGAATTTTGAAACCACGCGGAGATGATGCCCGCGTTGATGCCGATGATTACGGCGATGATAATAGCAAAAACAGATAACTCAATTGTCGCAGCCAAGTACGGCCAGATTTCATCTGTTACAGGCGTCCGTGTGCGAAGGGATTGCCCTAAATCACCGGTGATCAGCCCTTTCAGGTAATCAAAATACTGGATATACCACGGATTATCCAACCCTAACGTAGTCCTCAGTGCTTTAATTGCTTCTTCCGAAGCCTGTTGGCCTAAGATAACTTGAGCCGGATCCCCAGGAATTGCGCGGATGATCAAAAATACAATAAATGTCATACCCAGCAATACCGGAATTAATTGCAACAGCCTTCTTCCAATATAGTGAAGCATTTTTCTTCACCTCTCCATCTCTTGCGTTATGTATCCATTAAGGAAAAAAAAGAGGAGAAATCATGATGACCTCTCCTCTTTGAATGCCTACTCTAAATCTACAGATGCCAGTTTATCAGAGCCAGTTGGATGGGCCTTGAAGTTCACGACGTTCTTGCCGCCAGCCAACAACGGTGTAGAGTGCGCAAGTGGAACCCAAGGAGCGTCTGCATGGATGAGTTCCTGTGCCTGTTTGTAAAGGTCGTTACGAACTGTTTCGTCAACCTCAGTCTGTGCTTTGATCAATAGATCATGCAATTCCTGGTTTTTGTAGTACGTGTAGTTGTTCGAACCGATATTGTCCTGATCGAGCAACACATAAAGGAAGTTGTCGGCATCGCCGTTATCGCCTGTCCATCCTAGCAAGAAAGCATCCGCTTCCCCGTTTGCAGCTTTTTCAAGGTATGTGGCCCATTCAAATGAAACGATTTTCGCTGTAACGCCGACATCAGCCAAGTTTTTCTGTATCGCTTCAGCTACTTTTTGGCCATCTGGCATATACGGGCGTGGTACAGGCATTGCATATAGCTCCATTTCGAAGCCATCTGGAAGTCCTGCTTCAGCCAATAATTGTTTTGCTTTTTCAGGATCATATTCATATCCTTCAATATCATCGTTATAGCCGTTGATTACTGGAGGCATCGGATTTTTCGCAACTTCTCCGCGTCCTTCGAAGAAAGCATCAACGATAGCTTGCTTGTCAATCGCGTGGTTCATTGCCTGACGCACTTTTGGATCATCGAAAGGCTCACGTGTAGTCGTCAATCCAAGGTAGCCGACGTTCATTGATGGTCTTTCGAATAACTGAAGATCCGCATTGCCTTCAATTGTTTTGCCGTCAGAAGGTGTAATTCCGTCAGCCAAGTCAATTTCACCAGACAATAATGCGTTCAAACGCGCTGAGTTATCTGGAATCGAACGGAAAATGACTTGATCCAATTTCGGTTCGCCTTCTACCCAGTAATCCGCGTTCTTTTCAATAGTAATAGAATCGTTGCGTTTCCATTCAACAAATTTGAATGGTCCCGTTCCGACTGGCTCATCGCCGAATTTATCGCCCGCAGCTTCAAAAGCAGTAGGTGAAGCGATACCGAAAGAACTCATTGCCAAGTTTTTCAAGAATGGCGCCTGCGGGCGTTTCAACTTGAATTCCACTTCGTAATCGCCAGTAGCTGTTACCGACTCGATTACATGGCCTTCGTCAGCAGCAAATCCGCCGAACATTGAACCATAGTATGGGAACGTATCAGCGTCTCCGCCTGCCCAACGCTCAAAGTTTGCTACAACTGCTTCAGCGTTGAAATCCGTATCATCGTGGAATTTAACGCCTTCTTCAAGTGTGAATGTATACGTCAAACCGTCTTCAGCGGCAACCCATTTAGTAGCTAGGCCAGGATTTATTTCTGTATCCTGCTCACCGAAGTTCACCAATGTATCAAAAATGTTCTTTGTTACCTTATACGATTCCCCGTCTGTTACGGCAATCGGATCCAGCGACACTGAGTCTCCTCCGCGCCCGAAGATCAATACTTTAGGATCCCCAGAATCCCCCGAGTCTCCGCTGTCCCCTTCGTTGTTATCCGAAGTCTCATTGGAACTGCAACCAAACAACGCTGTCGACACCAATAAAAGCATCAAAAATGCCAGTGATAAGAACTTTTTCTTCCCCAAATTTACCCCTCCATTTGTGTTATTTATTATCATTGCGGCCTGCTTTGCTCATAGAGGTGGCAGGCTACAGAATGACCTTTTTCAACTTCTGCAAAAATTGGCACGGTGGTTTCGCAAATATCCATCTTAAACGGACAACGCGTATGGAAACGGCAGCCACTCGGCGGGTTGGCCGGATTCGGCACATCGCCTTTGATGATGATTTCTTCGCGGACAAAATCCGGATCCGGCACCGGTACTGCTCCAAGCAATGCCTGTGTATACGGATGCAGCGGCTTTTCGTAAAGTGCTTCGCTGTCCGCCAGTTCCGCCATTTGCCCAAGGTACATGACGCCAACCCGGTCGCTGATATGGCGAACCACGCCGAGATCGTGGGCGATGAATATATAAGTCAATTTCAATTCCTTCTGCAGATCCTGCATCAAGTTCAATACCTGCGCCTGAATCGATACATCAAGAGCCGAAACGGGCTCGTCTGCGATAATCAATTTTGGATTCGTCATCAAAGCCCGTGCAATTCCGATGCGCTGGCGCTGTCCGCCGCTGAATTGGTGCGGATAGCGTTTCGCATGGTAGCTGCTGAGGCCGACGATTTCCAAGAACTCGTGAACTTTTCTTTTGCGCTCTTTCGGATCGCCGATGTTGTGGACATTCAGCGGCTCCATGAGAATCTTTTCAATCGTATGCCTTGGATTTAAGGACGCATAAGGGTCCTGAAAAACCATTTGGATATCGCGGCGCATTTTTCGCATATCAGCGTTCGAGATGCTGGTCAATTCTTTGCCGTCAAAAAACACTTTGCCTTCTGTCGGCTCCAGCAGGCGCATTAGCATGCGGCCAGTCGTAGACTTGCCGCAGCCCGATTCGCCTACGATTCCAAGAGTCTCCCCTTCATTGACCGTGAACGATACATCATCGACAGCTTTCACATAGTTTTTTACTTGGCCGAGAATACCTGATTTGATCGGGAAATATTTCTTCAACCCTTCAACTTTTAACAACGGTTCTGTCATGCGGCTGCACCTCCTTCGGATCGTATAGGAAGCAGCGGGTCTGATGGTCTTCCGCTGTCAAATAAAGCGGCGGGCTTTCGGAAATGCACCGATCGAACGCGAATTCGCAACGGGCTGCAAATCTGCAGCCCGTTTTGATCGTTCCCGGCTTCGGCACGTTTCCTGGAATCGAGTACAGACGTTCTTTCTTAAAGCGCATATCTGGAACCGATGCCAGTAATCCGCGCGTATACGGATGCTGCGGATCTTTAAAAATCGTGTGCACCGGACCTTCTTCCACCACTTTTCCAGCGTACATGACGATGACCCGTTCACAAGTTTCCGCTACGACACCCAGGTCATGCGTGATCAACAACACAGCAGTGTCCAGCCGCTCATTCAAGTTTTTAATGAGCTTCAGGATCTGCGCCTGAATTGTTACGTCCAGCGCGGTCGTCGGCTCATCCGCTATCAGTACTTTCGGGTCGCAGAGCAAGGCCATTGCAATCATTACCCGTTGGCGCATTCCGCCAGAAAGCTGATGGGGATAATCCTTCATCAGCCCTTCTGCGCGTGGCAGTCCGACCAGCTTCATCATTTCAACCGCACGGTCGTTGATCTTTTTCTTCGACCAATCCCGCTTGTGGATTTTTACTGCTTCGCGCAATTGGTCGCCGATTGTAAACAAAGGATTCAGCGACGTCATCGGCTCTTGGAAAATCATCGCGATGTCGTTGCCGCGGATTTCACGCATCTCTTTTTCTTTTAGATGGGTCAAATCCTTATTCTGAAATAAAATTTCACCGCCAACAATTTTTCCTGGAGGGCTTGGAACCAGACCCATGATCGATAGTGAAGTGACACTTTTTCCACAACCTGACTCACCGACTATCCCTAGCACTTCGCCTTCACGGATATAGAAATCTATGTCATCAACCGCAGGCACCTCACCGTCATCAGTGAAAAAAGAGGTTTTTAAGCCATTAACTTCCAATATTTTTTTACGGTCTTCCACAATGCCACCCCTTTGCCATCTTCTTTAAACTGAAAATTCTATGTGTTTATATTATACGTAACATTAGTATTATTGCAATAGCTTATCAAATATTACACAGTTTTTCCCATAAGTGCAAAAAAGCCCCCGAAGATTTTCGGGGGCTGAACTTGCTATTAAACAAATTGTTGGACTTGAAAAAGGCTGGCGTAAACGCCTTGTTGTTTCATTAACTCATCATGCGTACCTTTTTCGGCCAGCTTGCCGTGGTCGATGACGATAATCTGATCGGCATGCGTAATCGTCGATAGCCTGTGGGCAACGATTAACGTGGTACGGTCATGTGCGAGGCGCTCCAACGAATCCTGAATCAGTGATTCGCTTTCCAGATCAAGCGCAGATGTCGCTTCATCTAAAATGAGGATTGGCGGGTTCTTCAGAAATACCCGCGCAATGGCGATGCGCTGTTTTTGCCCGCCCGATAATTTGACGCCGCGCTCGCCGACTTTTGTATCATAGCCTTCAGGCAGCAATTCGATAAAGTCATGTGCGTTCGCTGCTTTCGCCGCGGCTTCCACTTCTGCATCAGTGGCATGTGGTTTCCCCATAAGAATATTGGATTTTACTGAATCGCTGAACAAAATCGAATCTTGCAGCACAAGCCCGATTTGGTCGCGCAGCGTGTGGATAGTAACATCCCGCAAATCGTGGTCATCCATATAAATACCACCGCTCGTAACGTCATAGAACCTCGGAATCAGCGAGACAATCGTCGACTTGCCGCCGCCACTCATGCCGACGAATGCTATAGTTTCGCCCGGCTTGACCGTGAAATTCAAATCAGACAAAACTTCAGTTCCGCCATTATTGTACTGGAATGTGACATCGCGGAATTCAAGTTTGCCGTCCACCACTTTCAAGTCTTTGGCGCCTTTGCGATCCGTTACTTCATATTCTTCATCGACCAATTCAAACACGCGGTCCATAGAAGCAATAGCTTGAGTCAATGTCGTCGAAGAGTTCACCAAGCGGCGAAGCGGATTATAAAGGCGTTCGATATAAGCGATGAACGCCACCATTGTCCCAAGCGTCAAGTTTCCTTGGATAACTTGATAGCCCGCAAATCCGATTACGAGCAGCGGTGCAATATCGGTGATCGTATTGACGACAGCAAAAGCTTTTGCGTTCCATTTCGTATGGGCGATCGCTTTATCCAGGAAGTCGTCATTCGTTTCATCAAATAATTTTTGTTCATGTTTTTCCAGCGCGAAACTTTTGATAATGCTCATGCCCTGAACACGTTCGTGCAGATAGCTTTGGACATTCGCCAATGCCTGCGAACGGTCGCGCGTTAAATCGCGCAGCCGCCCGAAGAAAAATTTGACGCTGAACGCGTAGAACGGGAATGCCAGAAGTGCGACAATCGTCAGCGGTACATCCATTGTCAGCATGATTGCGATGGCAATCAGGATTGTCGCGAGATCGAGCCAGAGATTCATAAGCCCGATCATGACAAAGTTTTTTGTCTGTTCAACATCATTGATGACGCGCGAAATGATTTCGCCTGCGCGCGTATTCGCATAATAGCGCAAGCTCAGCCGTTGCATATGCCCATAAAGGTGCTGTCGGATATCATAAAGGATTTTATTGCTGACTAGTTGAGCGTAATATTGCCGGAAATATTCGATCGGCGGCCGGAAGATGAAGAACAGGATAGCTGTTCCACCGAGCCACCAGTAAAGTTGCTCGAGTTTTTCATCGCTCGATAACCCATCCGCACCGATAATGTCATCGATAACGATTTTGATCAGCAATGGAATGAACAGCGGAATCGCAAATTTAAAAATACCGATGATGATCGTCAAAACAATTTGCCAGGTATAAGGCTTCACAAATTGCATATAGCGTTTCGTACTGCTGGGTTTCGTATTGCTCAATTCTTTCACTCCATTCTCTTCAAAACGAAAAACCTGTTGGCGAGCAACAGGTTTTCCATTTAATCACTAAGACGGCACTGCCGGTAAAAGTCATACCGGTTTGTCCATACGTCGATGAAGTCCGGGGCAAATGGCCCTCTCCGCTGTTTGATCCAGCCAATTAGCTTTTCCACATTGCGGTGGAGGATCTGGTCAATTACTTCCGGATAACCCATCTGCCTTTTATGGTCTTCATATTCGTCTTCGTCCAGCAAGGTATACGACATATCAGGAAACACTTTAACATCCAAATCATAATCGATGTACTTTAACGAGCCATTATTATAAACGAATGGAGAACTCACATTGCAATAATAATACACTCCATCTTCACGCAGCATGCAAATGATATTGAACCAATGTTCTGCATGGAAATAGCAAATTGACGGTTCTCGCGTCAACCATGTTCTGCCATCCGATTCAGTGACCATCGTCCGTTCATTCGCACCGATCACTATGTTATTAGTCCCTTTCAATACTGTAGTTTCCTGCCAGACACGGTGGATTCGGCCGTTGTGTTTGTAGCTGTGGATTTGTATTGTTTCTCCCTCCACGGGAATCGCCATGTCCATCCCACCTTTTCGCCTAACCGTATATATTTTCATTGTCCTGACAATTATATCAATCAATTCTGAAAACATACAGCGAAAAGGCACAAAGGCTTAAGTATAGAAGGATTACATGACGATCGAACGGCCGCCATCGACGATAATCGTCTGCCCACGGATCATATCCGCGTGGTCGGAAATCAGGAATAGCGCGGCTTTTACCATATCATCGATCTCGACCATCCGTCCTGCAGGCGTGTTGACGCGCGCATCATTCAATAATTCTTCGCGGTTAGGGAAATGCGTCAATGCCTCAGTATCGATCGCGCCGCCGGAAACCGTATTGACTGCAATTCCTTTCGGAGCCAATTCAACGGCCAAGTAACGTGTAAGTGACTCAACAGCAGCTTTGGAAACGCCTATAGTGGTATAATTTTCCAAATAACGAATAGAACCTAATGAACTGATGCCGATGATTTTTCCGCCGCTATCCATTAGTTTTGCCGCTTCCTGCGCACCGAATAACATCGCTTTCGCATTGATGTTCATTGTCCAGTCCCAATGTGATTCTTCCAATTCCATCACCGGGCGAAGTACGCCGGATGCCGCATTCGACACAAAGACGTCCAGACGGCCGAATTCTTCTTTGATCGTTTCGAACATGCCGCGCAATTTTTCCACGTCGCCGACATTCGCACGTACGAGCAGCGCTTTTTGCCCTCTAGCTTCGATTTCCTTTACCGTATCAAGCGCCGCCGTTTTGCTGCGGGCGTAATTGACTACGATGTCATACCCTTGTTCCGCGAGGGCAATCGCCAATGCTTTGCCTAACCCTCTGCTGCTTCCTGTCACCAATGCCACTTTTTGTGCCGCCATATTCAAACATCTCCTCTTTGTCGTAAAGCTTCTTTCATCTTTCGGACCGGCCCTGCGACCGGCAGCAATTCGAGCTCCTCCGCCGTCACCCATTTCATATGGGAAGGCACTGTGAGGCCATCGCCTTGCGCAATAAATCCATCCACATTCCATGTTAAATGAGAAAAGACATGTTTGAAAGAAGTAATTTGCTCTGTATTTTCCACCGTTCCTTTGAAATTTTCGGAAAGATGTTCATCTAGGCCTTCGGGAAGAACCGCTCCTCCCATTTCTACCATTGGGAATTGCCACATATTCGCCAACAGCCCTGATTCAGGCCTTTTTTCCATCAACACCGTTTCACCGCTGCGGATGGCCAGCATTGCATAGTATAGCTCTTTGCTCTTTTTCGCTTTCGTTTTCACCGGCAGCTCATGCTGCCGCCCTTCGTGAAACGCTCCGCATTGTTCACGCACAGGACAAAGCAGGCATTTAGGCGAAGTCGGCGTACAAATCAAAGCCCCCAGCTCCATCAACCCTTGATTGAAGAAAGACGGATTTTCATGGCTGATAATTTCCATCACTGCTTCTTCGAATATCTTGCGTGTTTTCGGCTTCGCGATATCTTCCTCTACAAGCAGAATCCGAGACAGCACACGCATGACATTGCCGTCTACGGCGTGCTCAGGAATTCCATAGGCAATGCTCAGCACTGCTCCTGCTGTATACGGCCCGACACCTTTCAGCGACGAGATGTCCTTTCGGGTCGAAGGCACGATGCCATTATACTTTTCAGCTACTTCTTTTACACCAGCCTGGAGGTTGCGTGCTCGGGAATAATACCCAAGGCCTTCCCATTGCTTAAGCAAAACTTCCTCTTCGGCATTCGCCAAATCATTCAAAGTAGGGAATTTCTCGACAAAGCGTTTATAATAAGGGATAACCGTATCAACGCGCGTTTGCTGCAGCATGATTTCCGATATCCAGATCTGATATGGATCTGCAGTTCGCCGCCACGGTAAATCGCGTTTTTCTTCGGCAAACCAGCTGATTAAATCTTCTTGGAATTGCTTGCTGTCAAATTCTATTGGTATTGCCTCCATTCGATTAGATTATACGTCTTGATTCCGGGGTATAGATTTTATACGGGAATACTATCATTTTATCAAAATTAATGCCCGACAACCAAATTTCGCCGCCTAGGAAAGGGGATGAGGCAATGGATACAGGTACACATATTGTTATGGGCATCGCCCTTGGCGGACTTGCAATGGCGGATCCGGTTGTAGCCAGCCACCCGGCGACAGCAACTGCTGTCATCGCCGGCACCATCATAGGCTCCCAGATCCCGGATATCGATACCGTCCTGAAACTTCGCAGCAATGCGATTTATATACGGCATCATCGCGGCGCGACGCATTCAATTCCCGCCGTGCTGTTATGGCCCATCCTGCTGACCGCCGCTATCGGATTCGCATTTCCGTCTGCCGATATGCTGCATCTATGGATGTGGACTTTCCTCGCCGTGTTCCTGCACGTCTTCGTCGATATTTTCAATTCTTACGGCACGCAGGCGCTGCGCCCATTCTCCAACCGCTGGGTCGCATTAGGCGTCATCAATACTTTTGACCCGATTATTTTCGGAATGCATCTAGTGACGTTGATGTTCTGGGCATTCGGCTCGAATCCGGTTTGGACGATGACAATCCTTTATGTCGTGCTGTTTTTCTATTATGTCTTGCGTTTCGCTGTGCAAGGCGCTGTCAAGCATGCCGTGCGCAATACAATCCCAGGCACGACGAACATCATCGTGGCACCGACCATACGATTTCTAGAATGGCGAGTAGCAGCCGATACGGAGCAGCATCATTACGTCGGCCGGGCTTATGGCCGTTCCATCAACATCTACGACAAATTCGAGAAACTTGCGTTGCCGGAATCCAATCATTTGTTCCAGACCGCATTGAAAGACAAGAACTTATCTGCTTTCGTGTCATTTTCCCCTCTTTACCGCTGGGAAATTAACGAATACGGCAAGATCTATGAAGTGCGGCTGATTGATCTGCGCTACCGCAGCAATGATTATTATCCCTTTGTAGCGGTTGCCCATCTCGACGAAAATTACAAAGTGGTCAATTCGTACACAGGCTGGATTTTCAGTGAAGATAAGCTCAGGAAGAAACTCGATTTCAGCCACAACTGAATACAATAAAAAACGCACACAGCCGTGTGCGTTTTTTTAATTCACCGAGTCATTTATAAGATGTGCGTATTTCGGATTGGTGCCGGCGAATTCGTGAATCTTGTCGCCGTAGCTCTCGATCCATTGGCGAATGACTTTCTCCACAACAGCCGTTCCTTGATAATCAAATCCTGCTTTAGCATATGAAGCTTCAAAATCCGACACAAGAAGCTCAATCCATGTGCGGGCTTTTTCGTCCGATAGATTCGGGTTCTTCTCTAATAATTCAGCAGTCAATTCTTCGATTGTCTCATTCATCCGTTTACTTCCCTTCTTTCAGCGGGCGCAGCATCGAAATCGGCAGCGCTTCTGTGTATTTTTCTCCACCGAGGCGATAGCCCCAAGCGAAACGCCCATTTAAATAATCAATCTGGAAATAGACGTTGGGGTCGCCTTCAATGCGGTAGACCTCGCCTTTTTTAAAATCCTCCGGATCCAGCAAATACGCAGCGGCCATGACAGCTTTTCGTTCAAGCACCGCAAATTCGTTGACGATGCCAAGTTGTTCCGCTTTTCGTGCCTTTTCTTTCAAACGCCCGATTTCCGCTCGCAATTCATGTTCATTCATATCGCTGTAACGTTTCTCTTCAATCATCTTCTTGCTCCTTTTTCTCTACGTACTCGCTGATAACTTCGCCCGGGAAGCCTTTTTGATAAAGCCCTTGCTTCACTTTCGATATTAAATCACGGCCCGAGAGCTTCTTGCTGTGCTTATTCCATAATTTATCGCCTTGCTCGGTGACGCTTTCCGTCCACTGGTCTTCATCTTTCTCCAAGTCCAGGTCAGCAATTGCCTGCTTGATGAGCGTGTATGAATAGCCTTTGCGCATCAGCGAATCGTTTATTTTTTGCTTGATTTGGCTTGGCGTCTTCGCACTTTCTTTTGCGGCGATTTTTTCCGCCAGCCCTTTGGCGACTTCTAATTGCTGTTCTTCAGAATAGGAATCCAAGACGTCTTTTTGCACTTGTTTATCAATCCCTCTCTTTTGCATATCCTGCTGGATGGCCTTTGGGCCTTTTTTGCTGGATTTCACTTGCGTCCGCATAAGCGCTTCTGAAAATGCGCGGTCATCCAAAAAATTAAATGTATATAGTTTTTTGACGGCCTCGTCGATAACGGCGTCGCCAAATTCTTTTTCTTTCAGTTTCTTGCGCACTTCGCCTTCGCTGCGCATCCGGAACCCCAGGTAATAAAGGGCTTTATTATACGCTTTGCGGACTTCGTCTTCGAAATTGATTTCTTCGAGCGTCCATTGGTCGACTTCTTTGCCTTTAGTCAGCTGATACCGGATCAGCACTGCTTCATCGACACTGAAAGCAAACTTTTCCTCCAGGTAGATATTGTATCTCTCCGGATTGTTCTTGCCCCGTGTTATTTTAGAAATAATCGGCATCTGCCGGCACCTCTCTTCCTTATTCATTATACTCTTTCAAGTGCTTAAATGCATCGATTCAGGGTACTATTAGAAGAAACGGAGGCGATGAGAATGAAGATTGCAATTACTGGCGGAACAGGCTTTTTAGGCAAGGAATTGACGCGTCTTTTCCACACAAACGGCCATATCGTATATATTTTGACAAGAAGCCCGAAAGAATCGACGCCCAATACCAAATATGTCCAATGGCTGAAAGAGGGAGCCACACCAGAACGGCAGCTCGAAGGCATTGATGCCATCGTCAACTTGGCGGGTTCTTCCATTAATGATGGCCGCTGGAGCGAACAGCAGAAACGGGAAATCTACAATAGCCGCATGGAAGCGACGGAAGAAGTGCTGCGGATCATCGGCAAGCTGATCCAGAAACCGCAGACATTGATCAATGCCAGCGCAATCGGCATTTACCCTGCTTCTGAAACGGCCACTTATACGGAAACTTCACCGGAAACCGGCACGGATTTCTTAGCGCGCACGGTTGTCGACTGGGAAAAACTCGCAGATCATGCGAAAGTCCACGGCGTGCGGGTCGCCTATGGCCGCTTCGGCATCCTGCTCGGAAAAAATGCAGGGGCGCTGCCGCTTATGGCGCTGCCTTATAAATTATTTGCTGGCGGCACTGTCGGTTCCGGGCAGCAATGGGTTTCTTGGGTCCATGTCACAGATGCTGCTCGGGCGATTCAATTCGCGCTGGAAACGAAAGAGCTTGAAGGAGCTTTTAACGTTACTGCGCCGCAGCCGCAGCGAATGAAAGAGTTTGGAAAAGAAATCGGCCATGCTTTGCACCGTCCGCATTTGATTCCGGTTCCTGGCATCGCTTTAAAACTTGCGCTCGGCGACAAAAGCCGCCTCGTGTTAACTGGCCAGCGCGCCCTGCCGACAGTGCTCGAACAGCATGGCTTCCAATTCAAATTTCCGGATTTGCCGTCAGCACTGGCTCATATCTATAAATAAGACTATAATGGACGGATGCATAATATGAAGGACGTGACCGAATGAACGAAACACCTATTATCGAAGAAGGGATGAAATTCCCTTTGACGATCAAACGGCTTGGTATCAACGGAGAAGGAATCGGCTATTACAAACGAAATGTCGTGTTTGTGCCTGGCGCATTGCCGGGGGAAGAGATCACCGCACAAATAACAACAGTCAAACGCAATTTCGCGGAAGCCCGCATTTTAAAAATGCGGACAGCTTCCCCCCATCGCCAGACGCCGCCTTGCCCGATTTACGACGCGTGCGGAGGCTGCCAATTGCAGCATTTGGAATACAGCCAGCAGCTGGTCGAAAAACGCGATCTGGTCATGCAGGCTTTAGAGCGTTACCTGAAAGGCGTCAACGTGAAAGTCGAAGAAACGATTGGCATGGAAGACCCATGGCGCTACCGCAACAAGAGCCAATTTCAGACCCGCTTAAAAGGTCAGAAAGTGATTGCCGGATTATTTGCTGAAGGGTCGCATCAATTGCTGGATATCGAGCAATGCATTGTGCAGCATCCGGATACCACTGTCATTACAAATGCGGTCAAACGCATCTTGGAAGAATTGAAAATGCCGATTTATGACGGCAAAACGATGAAAGGCATCATCCGTACCATCGTTGTGCGGACCGGCGTCCAAACTGGTGAAATCCAGTTGGTTCTTGTAACGACGCGCGCAAAATTGCCGCAAAAAGAGCTCCTGTTGGAAAAACTTCAAACAATTGATACCAATCTTGTATCAATTGTCCAAAACGTCAACAAAGAAAAAACGTCTTTGATATTCGGCGACGAAACCATCACGCTATACGGCAAGGATACAATCCACGAAGAATTGGGCGAGCTGGCATTCGACTTGTCGGCACGCGCGTTCTTCCAATTGAATCCGCGCCAGACAGTAAAGTTATACGATGAAATTAAACGCGCCGCGCAATTGACCGGCAACGAATCAATCGTCGACGCCTATTGCGGCGTCGGCACAATTGGTTTGTGGCTGGCAGACGGCGCTAAAGAAATCCGCGGCATGGACGTTATCCATGAAAGTGTGGTCGATGCAAAAGCCAACGCTAAAAAACAAGGCGTGACTGCGAAATACGTCACCGGCACCGCAGAAAAATGGCTCGAACTGTGGAGCAACGAAGGCTTTGTGCCTGATGTGCTGACAGTCGACCCCCCGCGTACCGGTTTGGATGATTCGTTATTGAAAACGATTTTGAAGGTCCAGCCGAAGCGTTTCGTTTACACTTCGTGCAACCCTTCGACATTGGCAAAGGATTTGCAGCAATTGTCAAAAGTCTATGACATAAAATACATCCAGCCTGTCGATATGTTCCCGCAAACTGCGCAAGTCGAAGCGGTTACCTTGCTGGAAAGAAAAAAATAAGCAGGTTTTAATTGTTCTAACGCAAAAAGGGCATGGACGCCATTCGGCTGTCCATGCCCTTTTATTTCATTTCCAGCGTCATTCTTGCAGAGTTGCTTGTTTTGCTTGTTCCGATTGGCGTCTGCCGCGTGTCAAGATGAGTAGAAACAACAATAGCAGCATCACCGATATCAGCAGAAGGAAGCTTAAGCCGCCTGCATGTTCGATGAACAGCCCGCCAAGAAATGGCCCCGATAAACTGCCGATGCTGAACGCAATGCCGCATAGCAGATTGCCCGTCGGCAGCAATTCTTTTGGCAGCAGATCTGCCATAAAGGAAATGCCGAGTGAAAACATCGATCCGACACACATGCCAGCGGCCGCAAAAAAGGCCACTGTCAGCCAGGCTTGCGTCTCAAAAAAGCTGGCTGCACCAAACGTCACAGCGCCGCCCATCAAACCGAACAACAGCACATTTTGCCGGCCGATCCGGTCGCTCAAGGCGCCGAGCGGCAATTGAGTCGCAATCGCGCCTAACGAGAAAGCCGCAAGCATGACCGAGACCATCCCCACTTCAATTGACTGGCGCAGTGCATAAACCGGGTAAATAGCATGGATGGAAGCTTCGAGAAAGCCGTAGCCGAGCGGCGGCAAAAATGCCACCCAGGCAAGCACCAAAGCCGCTTTAAAACGGCCGAGTGTCCCTTTCTTCGCCATTGCCCCGACCGAAACTTCCGGAAAATCATTGTCCAGGAAAAAAACCAGTGACCATGCCACCAGGCACAGCAAGCCGGAAATGATGAACGGCAATGCTTCAAAAACTTCAATCAGCGGCACAAACAGCGGCCCAGATCCGAACCCGATGCTGAAAGACATGCCATAAATCGCGATATTGCGCCCAAGCCGGTGCTGAGGAGAAAAACTGGTAATCCAGGTCTGCGTCGAAAAATGCAGCGCCTGATCGCCTACGCCGATAAGAATGCGCAAGACGAACCAGAAAAAGACGCTTTTCCACAGTGGAAACAGCAGCAGCGAAACGATTACCAGCCCCCCACCGACTAATAGCAAAGGCTTATAACCGAACCGGCGCAATTGGGGTTCCATGAATGGTGCAATAACCAATGTTCCGATATAAAGGCCCGTGGCACTAAGTCCATTCAATGCTGATGACACGCCATCTTGTTCAAAAATAACTGCAATCAATGGCAGCAGCATGCCTTGTGAAAATCCTGAAATGGAAACGATCGCCACCAAAATCCAAAACCGGCCCTGCCCGCTTTTCAATAAATCCTTCATATTTCCTCCTATAGCAAGCACGTTCTTTTGATTTTAAAAAGAATTCAGCTACAATTTTAACACAAGGAGGAGATTTTAGATGAAATTTACAATGACAGAAAATGGTTTTGCGGGAGATCTGCCGTTCGGTACATTGAACGTTTCCACAAATGAGGAATTTGGATTTCGTCCGTACCAATTGATGGTCGCTTCACTGGCGATCTGCAGCGCAGGAATTGTGCGGAAGGTATTGGAGAAAAAACGGATGCCGGCAGACGACATTCAAGTGGAAGTGAAAGAAGTCGTCCGGATCGACGAAGAAGCTGGGCGCATTGCGAAAGTCCATCTCCACTTTGTAATCAAAGGCGATGTCGACGATTCCAAAATGGAACACGTCCTGCAATTGACCCGGAAAAACTGCTCCATGGTACGCTCAGTAGAAGATTGCATTGAAGTGGTTGAAACCTACGAACTTATCCAATAAATAACAAATAAGGCCCAGTCCGTGTCTGAATTTCAGATCGCGGCTGAGCCTTTACGTTTCTTCAATATTCTCTTGGTTTTTCATAGCTCTTATTTCTTCGGCTAAGCTGCCGGCGAAATGTACGAACCCCCTCCTTATTGTTCTAACACGATTGGTTTCGTCGATTTCCCTTCGGCCTCCCCTCGCTGTTATTAGTCTAAATCTAACACAGAAATATAATTAAGTAAATATTCAAAACATTAAAAGAGGATAATTCACTCTTTTTACCTATATAAGTTGATTCAAAGAAGCAGCAGAATGAAAATCGCTCCGGTCACTTTGGTCAGTGCAAAGACGATTGCTTCTGCCTCTGTCTCTGTCCCTGCAACGCTTCGCTAGCTAAGGGACATGAAAAACCGTTGCATCGCTGCGCTAGCTTCGGGACATTAAAGAGCGTTGCAGCACTTCGTGCTTCGTCGCAAAGGTATTTCCCCAATCCTTGGGTCAATACCTTTGTAGCTGTTTTGCGGAATATCGCTTATTGATATTCATTAGTTCAACTTATATAGATTATATTGAAAAAAGGCGGTTTTTCCTCTATTATTAGGGATGGAAAGAGGTGTACCAAATGGGAAAATCCATCACGAATAAAGAACAGCAAGTTGATTATATGAAACAACGCTTGAATATCTTCCTGGAAGTATTGGATACCATCGAACCGGAAAACACGGAACTTGAAGACATCGACCGCCTGATTGCTATGGTTGACGACCTTGAAGACAAAATGCAGCAATTCAAATCCCGCCCAACTGAAGACCAATAATATGTAGACCAACCGTTGCCTTTGGGCAGCGGTTTTTTATTGCTATTAGGCAGTTCAAAAGATTAAAAGTTTAGATAACTATATGATGGTATGAAGAAAAAGTACTGACCACTGAGATAAGGGGGGCCGGAGGATTGTTCTAGTTTTAAAAAGAAGGCGCAAATATAGCTTTTATTCGTACCAATAGCGAATTGATTGCTGCTTTTGCAGCGGGCATTTTGATCCTCCTGGCTTACAATTTGGAAACGCAAGAACTCTCCGCCTACTACCCCGCCGTCTATCTACTGGCATTCGGTATCGGCGGCAATGTTAAAGCGCAATATGGCAGCAAAAAACCATTGATGGGTGAAGGCGCAGATGTAGCCCTCGAAACAGCGGATATCATCTTGATGAAAAACGATTTATCGCGCATCGCTTACTCGATCCGTCTGGTAAAGAAAATGCAGCGCATTGTCAAAAAGAACATCTTTTTTTCATTGGCGTCATCATTGTACTGATCATCTCTAATTTCTTTCAGGCCATTACGCTGCTGCTCGGCGTGCTCGGCTATGAAGGCAGCACCATCCTGGTCATCTTGAATGGCTTGCGGATGTTGAACCGGAATGTCTGAACACGCAAAAAACCCGCGAACCTTTTCAGGCTTCGCGGGTTTTTCGTATGGCTGAGAATTTATCGCGTCTGCCTTGCATGACAGCATTCATTTGGCCGCCGATCAAAAGCAACATCGCAGAAATATACAGCCACAGCATCATGAGGATGATACCCCCGATGCTGCCATATGTAGCTGAAAAATTCCCAAAATTATTGATATAAGTCGAAAACCCATAGGAAATGATGAGCCAACCGACTGTGGTAAAGACGGCGCCTCCCAATACACTCCGGACATCCAGTTTGACGCTCGGCGCAATCCAATAAATGACCGAACAGACAATGAAAATGATTAGGAACGGAATAGTGTATCGGATAATTCCCCATAATACCAGAAAGCCTGCTTCCAGTCCGAGGTAGCTGAAAATGAGAAGCCCTACTTGGCGCCCGAAAATCGGCAGCACAAGTGCAACAATCAAAATGAAAATCATCAGGATGGTCAATAAAATCGACATGCCTCGCGTTACCAGCAACGAGCGTTTTTCTTCCACTCCATAGGATTTGTTTAAGGATTTAATCAATGAATCCATACCAAGGCTAGCAGACCAGATCGTGGCGATAAGACCGAATGACAACAGACCACCATTTTGGTTGGTCAGTATCTCGTTGAGCGTCTCTTCAATCAAGAGATAGATTTCATCCGGTACAACCTGGATCAGGAATTGGTACACCTGATCTTTTTTCAGGTTTAAATATGGCAATAGCGTAATCAAAAAGATGAGTAACGGAAAAATGGATAACAGGAAAAAGAACGCTAACTGCGCTCCCAATCCTACAACATCCATATCTGCTACCCGTTTTTTCAGCTCTTTCATAAACCCTTTGCCCGTCGTAACATCGTACTTAACATCAAGGTTATTCAAGCGCTCTTTGGTTTCTTTAAATTCGTTGTCCATGTTTTTAGGCTCGATTTGACTTAAGCCTTTTTTGAAGAATTTGATGATGAGTTAAAGTTGTTTGAAGAATTTCCAGATCCTGCAGTGCTTGACGAGCTGTTATCGTCTCCGAGCTTAGTTGTCGGCGATGGGTTGTCTTCTTTAAAAGCAGAAGCCACATCATCTTTCGTATCCACAATTGCGTCTTTCGTTTCAACAAAAGCTTGCTTCGTTTCAAGCGCCATTTCTTTTACTTGTGGAGTAAGGCCTTTCAGTTCATTCACTTTTTCGCCTACGTAAGATGCATCTTCCGAAATGCGTGAGTATAAGTTTTGAACTTTTTCAGCTTGCTGTTTAGCATCAGAAACAAATTCTTCACGGTTTTGGGCATAATATTTCGCGTTGCTTGAAAGGCTCTTCGATTTGTTCATGACATCATTTCTCGTTTTGCGATCGAATAACGATACGATAACTCCTAGTGCTGCTCCTACTAATAATCCTTGCAATAATTTGTTTTGGCTCATTGTAATTTCCTCCTAGTGTAATTGTAGTACTTGCGTCTACTGTGGTTTTTTCCCTAATCATCTGAAAACTAAACTTGTCTGCAATTTTATTTTTCAGAAAAGGCTTGACTCTTCGTTTAATATTTCGGAATATTAACTCTAAGGGTGGTGAGCATTCGACTGTACGCGATACGACTTAACTACATAAGGGGGAAGATTCAATGGAGCAATTAGAATTATTTTTAGGTGAAGTCAGCGGTTTTGTGTGGGGTCCCCCGCTATTGATTTTATTGGTGGGAACCGGAATTTACTTGACTATCCGCCTTGGCCTACTACAAGTGCGCTTGCTGCCTTACGCTTTAAAACTTGTCTTCACTAAAAACCAGGACAAGGAATCCGTCGGCGACATTACGCATTTCCAGGCGCTCTCCACCGCATTAGCTGCAACTGTCGGAACCGGTAATATTGTCGGTGTTGCAACAGCAGTCGTACTTGGCGGACCGGGAGCAGTTTTCTGGATGTGGTTTTCAGCATTCTTCGGGATGGCCACTAAATATGGCGAAGCGGTTTTAGCTGTAAAATACCGCATTACTGACGCCAATGGCCAAATGGCCGGCGGACCGATGTATTATTTGGAGCACGGACTGAAACAAAAATGGCTCGGCGTGCTATTCGCCATTTTCGGCGCGATTGCTGCATTCGGCATCGGCAACGGCACACAATCGAACTCTGTAGCTGCCGTGGTACGCGACACATTCAGCGTACCGACTTGGATCACTGGACTTATTTTAACGGTCTTTGCCGGCGCAGTCATTTTAGGCGGCATTAAGACAATTGGTAAAGTCACTTCTTATTTTGTACCATTCATGGCACTTTTCTATATTATTGCAGGGATGGTCATCATGGTCATGAACCTTGAATTGATCGGTCCGGCATTTGCTACGATTTTCAGTGCTGCATTCACGGGTGAAGCAGCAGTCGGCGGAGCAATCGGCGCCGCTATCCGCTACGGTGTGGCACGAGGCGTCTTCTCTAACGAAGCCGGACTCGGTTCTGCTCCTATCGCCGCTGCAGCTGCGAAAACGGACATGCCTGGACGCCAAGCATTGGTATCGATGACGCAAGTATTCATTGATACGCTGATCATCTGTTCAATCACAGGTGTTACAATCGTCATGTCTGGCCTATACACGGACGACACCCTAGAAGGTTCTTCCCTGACAACGGCAGCTTTTGAACAATTTCTCGGGCCGATTGGGCCAATCATTGTGGCCATTGGACTAATTTTTTTCGCTTCGTCAACCATTATTGGTTGGTCGTATTACGGCGAGAAATGTTTCCAGTATCTATTTAAAAACCCATCGCTTCTTATTGTGTATCGCATTGCATTTATCGCAATGGTATTTGTCGGCGCTACCGTATCGCTTGATGTCATCTGGATGTTCTCGGACATCATGAATGGGCTCATGGCACTTCCTAACTTAATCGGATTGCTTGGTTTGTCCGGAGTCATCGCTTTGGAAACAAAACGCGTTGTCGCAAAAATCAAAGAAGAAAAAGCGGCGCAGCAATCTGGCAATTGACATTTATTTTGAACAGTGAAATGATGGGTTATACCATACCGAAAGGCAGGAACCCATCATGGATCTATCAAAACAGTCAAACGAAAATGTGTCATACATGATCGAAGAAATAAAAACGAAGTTGCGCATGGTCAACGTCGATGCTATGAAGCCTGAACATTTCAATGCCTCTCAGTACGAAGACTTGAAAGAATTATATGAAATGGTCGCGAGCCGTGAAAACATTACGCCTAACGAAATGCAGGCCATCGCAAAAGAACTTGGTTCTTTGCGCAAATAAAAAATCCCTTGTTATCCAAGAACTACTTGGAAAGCAAGGGATTTTTCATTTTGAATACTGGACAATGTACCAGCCGCCTTCTTTGATGACTGTGTGGATGCCAAGAAGCTTAAGGCCAGCTTCTTCTCCCCACTCTGCAAGCTCCTCCCGTGTAGGCAAGCGGTACAGGTTATCGAAAGACGAAAAAAAGCTGTTGAAGACGTTGGCAAACGGTGGATCGTCAACGCTGCCGGCGATTGGGGTTACAACCGAGAAAATCCCGCCTTCATGAAGCCAACTTGCCAATTCATTAAATAGCGCCTCGCGTTTTTCCAGATCGATGTAATGGATGACGTTATTCAGCATCACCATATCGTATTGCCGCTCCGGAAGATAATGCCATAGGTCTGCATTGACGATTTCGATATTGGCATCCTCTTGGGTCAGCTGCTCAGCTTTCTCTGCAACTGCCGGACTGATTTCGATTCCCGTGAAATGGGTGTTAGGAAAACGTTTGGCAAGTTTCTTGATATAGCCTGCTTCTCCGCAGCCGATATCCAGCACTTGTTTAAATTGATGGTCCCGAATCTTTTTGGACATTTTCGGCATTGCCAGGACTTCCAGCAGCCTGCTTGTTTCAGCGACTGTCGGTGCATGCTTTTCTTCGTCAAAATGGCTGCGCTTTTTCTCCCGCATCATCTCTGGGTACTGGAGCAGCGTTGGAATATGCAATTCCATCATTTCTTTCAGCAGCACGCCAGACGAGTTGTCGCCTTTCGGCTTAGGCAACTTCCAGGAATTCGCGATTTTGTAGCGGCCTCTCCCCGCTTCTTTTAGATGGCCAATCGACAAGCCGATCATGATCCATTGCTCTAGCAGATCTTCGTCAAGGTCCAGCGCATCCGCTACATCGAATTTGCTCATCGGCCGCCCAAAAGCTTTGAACAAATCCAGTTCGTAGCCGACATAGGCGTGCCAGCTCGATAAGAATGGCTCATTCCGTTTCATATACATTCTGGCTGTAAACATCTTCATCACATCTATCATTTAAGTCCCTCCACTTTCCACGGAAAATCATCATTCTTGGTGTAGTATTTCAATTCTTTCATATCGGGCTTCAAATCAGTGGTTCGGACTGGCATAATTCCACCTTGGATAAAACGATCGCGGAAATTCTCTTTCCACATCCCAAGGCCGGAAACATTCAGCATTTGCTTAAAGTGGAGTACAGAATCTTCTTCCATCCGCTCAAAAGTCTTTTGACGGAAATAGCTCACCGTCTTGAACGGAAATGAATAGGCAAGCGCAGCCAAGTGGCTTAGCTGGATCACATGTTCAGCCCGCCGGTACCTAACTTTTTCATACCAAGCCAAATTACTGTCGGCAGCTTCGCCGTGTTCAATCATATCGGCCAATAGCTCTCCGAGGACATCAGCATCTTGGATTGCCATATTCATGCCTTCCCCTGCCATCGGATGGACCGCGTGGGCGGCATCTCCGATAATCACTTTATTGCCTTTTACATACGAAGGCGCGTGGTACATTACCGGTATCATCAGCTGGATCTTCTTCCAGTCTTTCAACTGCTGGACGTAACCGTCCACGGCTGGCGCCAAGTCCGTATAAAGTTTATGAAAATGACTGATTGGCTTTTTTTTAAGTTCCTGGTAATCGCCTTCAGGTATCAGGTAAACGCTGCGCACTTGCTGATCAGGCAATGGAAACAGACCGAGAAATCGGTTGTACGTGGAGATGATCTTTCCATCCCTGAAGTTTTCCGCCCTTGGAAAAGTGACTGTCAGGAAATGATGGTTATAAAGCGTCTGCTTCACTTCTATGCCCATATCTTTGCGCGTTACCGATGTGCGTCCTTCCGCGCCGATGAAATAATCGGCTTCGACTTCAAACTTGTCATCACCTTTTTGCAAAATCGCTGCATTTTCCGTAAACCCCTTGCAGGCGGTGCCGCTGAAATAATGGAAACTTTTATATGCAGAAGCGGCATCTCGCAGAACTTTTTTCAACTCTTCATGGTGGATCATATAAGCCGAATCGTATTTGCCAGGCAACACGCTGTAATCCATATATGACTGGTCCCTTACTTTCAGGGAACTTGACAATTCCAGCATATCGAGCACTTTGATTTCATTGGCGCGTGAATGGATTGCGTCGAACAGGCCAAGGCGGTCGAAAATCTGCATGCTCTTCGGCTGCAATAATTCACCTTTATATACAGGGGTCTTATTGGTCAGCCGCTCAGCTACTACGACATCCACTCCCCGTTGGACCAGCTTCAGGGCAAGTGTTAAGCCTCCCACTCCGCCGCCACTGATAAATACATCTGTTTTCATGCATTTCAGCTCCTTGTTTTTCTGTACCCGTAATGCCAGTCCCTGAAAACACAAAAACGGCGGGATAACGCAAAAAGAAGCCCTCTTTTGGAGGGCTTCCCGTAAATCGCTTCCTATAGCCTATTTAGTTCTACAGCTAATTGCGCGCCGACTTGGGCGTTGTATTTCACCAATTCAATGTTCGCGACCAAGCTTGAGCCGCCCGTCAATTCCTTCACTTTGCCAAGCAGGAACGGCGTCACTTCTTTGCCTGCTACGCCTTGCGCCTTGGCTTCCGCCATTGCTTGTTCAATGATGCCGGTAATAAAAGACTCTTCCAGTGCATGTTCTTTTGGAATCGGATTGGCAATAACTGCTCCTCCTTCAAGCCCAAGGTCCCATTGCGCTTTAAGGACATTTGCCATCGTTGCCACATCGTCTGCGCGGAACGTCAAGTCAAATCCGCTGTCGCGTGTGTAGAAAGCGGGCATTTTAAGGGTTTGGTGTCCGATGACCGGAACACCTTTCGTTTCTAAATATTCGAGTGTCAGCCCGATATCCAAGATCGATTTCGCACCTGCGCAAACAACAGCTACGCTAGTCGAAGCCAATTCTTCAAGGTCCGCTGAAATATCCATTGTCGTTTCAGCACCACGGTGGACTCCGCCAATTCCGCCAGTCGCGAATACGCGGATGCCTGCCAGTTCTGCACAAATCATTGTTGCCGCTACTGTAGTAGCACCCAATTTTTTCGTAGCAATCAATTGCCCGATGTCGCGGCGCGATACTTTTGCTACATCCGGGCTATTTCCTAAAAGCTCCAATTCATCATCAGATAAACCGATTTTGATTTTTCCGTCCATGATAGCGATTGTTGCAGGCACTGCGCCGTTATCTCGGATAATCGCTTCTACGATGCGTGCTGTCTCAACGTTTTGAGGATACGGCATGCCGTGAGAAATAATCGTCGATTCGAGTGCCACCACCGCTTGCTTATTGTCCATTGCTTGTTTTACCTCAGTTGAATAAGAAATCATGTCTACTAATTTTGTCATGTTAGTTCCTCCAGTTCTCGCTGTAATTGTTCAGCGGATAAATCGCTGCGCACAGTCAATGCGCTTTGCAGGGTTTTTGCCGCATTGGCAAGCCCTGCTTCAATGTTGCTGTCAAATGGCTGGCCAGCCAGGTAACTGTGAATGATGCCGCTGGAAAATGCATCGCCAGCTCCCGTCACTTCTACAATATCGAGTACTGGGTGTGCTGCATAATGGCGAACGGTGCCGCCTGCCCCAGCAATGACGCCATCTTTGCCGCCAGTGATCACGACATGTTCAGCTCCTAGACGCATAAGCTCTTCAGCTGCTTGCCCCCATTGCTCTTTTGTTGTAAGATCACTGCCCAAAAAGCGGCCAGCTTCTCCGCGGTTCAAAATCAGCCACGTAACGCCAATCAAATCTTTGCCCATGCGGTTCATTTTCGGTTCTGATACCGGAATAACAGCAAAAGGGATTCTCTTTGACTTTGCCAGCTTATGGATTTCCTTAAGTGTTTCAGCCGGACAATTCAAATCCGCGACAATAAAACTAGCCGATAACAGGTCTGGTTCGCTGCGACGAATGTATTGGGGCGTCATGGCATCATAAATTGCCATGTCAGCCATGGCGAAAACCATTTCACCGCCGGGCTCCAGCACTGCCGTATAGGTGCCCGTCGACAAAGTGTCGTCCAATTTCGTCAATTCGGTGTTCATAAATGATTTGGATGCTTCTTCTATCATGTTCCATTCCGGATCATTTCCTGCGATTGACATGAGCTTCACTGAATGGCCGAGGCGCCCAAGGTTCTCAGCGATATTGCGCGCTACACCGCCAATGCTGCGGCTTACGCTAGCCGGGTTGGAAGTACCCATCTGCGCCGCATGCTCCAAGCGAAATTTACGGTCTACGTTCGCGCCCCCGATGCAGATTACTGTATCTTCTTCGGGCAGAATGTACGCACGTCCGGCGATCTTCCTTTGCTTGATCAATCCGGAAATCAGATTTGCCACTGTCGGCCTCGAAACTCTCAACTGCTCCGCCATTTCCTGTTGGGATAAATATGGGTTTTTCCGGATCAATTCCAGCACTTCGATTTCCTTCCTGTTCACAATTCCACCTCCTAATTAAACATTTGTTTATAATATAAACTTTTATAATTTATTTTGCAAGTTATTTATTTCGTCCTTTTATTGCCAAAACATTGCCAGGGCAATCTGAAAATTGCTAAAATGATAAGGATGAAGGGGGAGATCTAATTGACATCATTTGAACAGAAACTGACACGTTACGCAGAACTCGCAGTAAATGTAGGGGTTAACATCCAAAAAAATCAAGAATTATACATAGTTGCAGCATTGGACGCAGCTCCATTTGTCCGCGTAGTTACAAAAAAAGCATACGAAGCTGGTGCTAAACAAGTTTATGTCGACTGGCTTGACGATGAAATCACACGGGTACGCTTTGAATTGGCGCCGGAAGATTCATTTTCTGATTACCCTGCCTGGAAAGTGCAGGAGCGTGAAATTCTTGCGGAAAGAGGCGCTGCTTTCATGAGCATCGTTTCCCAAAGCCCGGACCTATTGAAAGGCATCGATTCAAAGCGCATCGCAGCTAACCAAAAAGCGACGGGTACGGCGTTGAACAAATACCGCCAATATGTACAATCAGATAAAATCAGCTGGACCGTTGTTGCCGCCCCTTCGAAAGCATGGGCTGCCAAGGTCTTTTCCGATTTGCCAGAAGAGCAGCAAGTCGATGCTTTATGGGATGCTATCTTTAAAGCAGTGCGAGCTGACCGCGACAATCCTGTGGAAGAATGGATCAAGCACGATGAATTGCTTCACACTAAAGTGGATTACTTGAACAGTAAAAAATACGCGAAATTGCATTATACTTCACCGAAAACCGACCTTGAAGTAGCACTTCCAAAAGGCCATCTATGGTGTGGGGCCGGCTCGATCAATGAAAAAGGCGATAAGTTCATGGCTAACATGCCGACCGAAGAAGTCTTTTCCGTTCCTGAAAAAACAGGCGTTAACGGCTTTGTGTCCAGCACAAAACCATTGAGCTATGGCGGCAATATCATCGACGATTTCAAAATCACATTCAAAGACGGCCGCATCGTTGAAGTCACAGCTGCCGAAGGCGAAGAAGTTTTGAAGGAATTAGTAGCAACCGATGAAGGTTCGCATCATTTAGGCGAAGTGGCACTTGTGCCCCACCATTCACCGATTTCCGATTCGAACATTTTGTTCTACAACACATTATTCGATGAAAATGCCTCCAATCATTTTGCCATCGGCAGCGCCTACGCATTCTGCCTTGAAGGCGGCAAAACAATGTCACCGGATGAATTAACGGCGCACGGCTTGAACCAAAGCATCACGCACGTCGACTTTATGGTCGGTTCTGAGGAAATGGACATCGACGGCATTCTTGAAGACGGCACGCGCGAGCCTGTTTTCCGCGGCGGCAACTGGGCTTTTTAAGTATCGCTAATTCGACACTTAATTTTTCTCCGCTTATCATGTATACTAAATATTGATAATGACAGTTTAGAGAGGAGTTATCACTATGTTATATGGCGTTACAGTAACCCTCGGGTTTATGGTTGTAATCTTCTTGTTCTTTTTCACTTTGATGTACTTTTTGCGCAAAGAGCTTCATACTCATGATGCAGAGCACGTTGACCCACTTCCAGAAAAAAAATATTAATAAAAAACACCGCTTTCTTACTTGGAAAGCGGTGTTTTTTATTTGAGCTACTAGTTGAAATTTATAAATGGTCGATATTCCGTAAAACAGCCCCGCTTTCCTGCGGGCTTGCGCCGAACTAACTCGTGCTGACGCCCGAGTGGATTTCGCCACTTCGCTATCCCGCGGGAGTCGGATCTGTTTTACTCCATATCTGGTGATATTAAACAAAGTGCAGATACTTCTCTCTTTTATTTTACCCCATCTAAGAAATGATTAGATATTAAGATTCACCTTGAATGAAGCGGAAGACGGCGACTCCAGCGGGATAGCGAGACAGGCGAGACCCTGCAGGAGCGAAGCGACGAAGCGGCTCGGCGCTCGCCCGCGGAAAGCGTCCGTCTGAAGCGAAATGAAAAGGGCTACTTCAATTCAAGTTTGTATAAAAACAACGAATTCTTCCTAAAAAAGCGATTTTTTTTATTGTTTTGATATAATTTATTTATTACATTTCGACATCAATTACTTTACATAAGCATTACATCGTATGCCTTTATACCCTATAAAATGGCTTCTTTTCCAACATAAGACCTTTCTTATGTATCATTTTCTGTTTCGTTCTTTTTACTGGATTTTTTACATGGTAAAATGCAAAATAGTACTTGTTTATTATTAGGAGGAGTTTAGGCATGTTTTCTTCAACAGATATTGGAATTGACTTAGGAACAGCGAATATTTTAGTATACACAAAATCAAAAGGTATAATTTTAAATGAACCTTCAGTGGTTGCTTTAGATACAAAGACTGGCCGCGTTATCGCAATTGGCGAAGATGCAAAAGCCATGATCGGTAAAACACCAGGTTCGATTCGTGTAGTACGCCCGTTGAAAGATGGCGTTATTGCAGATTTCGATGTCACTACTGAATTATTGAAAATGGTTATGCAAAAAGCGGCTAAACAAATGGGCACTTCTTTCCGCAAACCGAATGTAATGGTTTGTACGCCATGCGGCGCTACTTCGGTAGAACGCCGAGCTATACATGATGCAGTTAAACAAAGCGGCGCGAAAACCGTTCACTTGATTGAAGAACCGGTAGCAGCAGCAATCGGCGCTGACCTTCCAGTCAGCGAGCCAATTGCCAGCGTCATCGTCGATATCGGCGGCGGCACAACAGAAGTCGGCATCATTTCTTTCGGTGGTGTCGTATCTGCTAATACAGTAAAAGTTGCCGGCGATCGCATGGACGAAGACATTATCCAGTATGTCCGCAAGCATTATAACGTGTTGATCGGCGAACGCACTGCTGAGAATGTCAAAAAAGAAATCGGCTATGCCCTCGTTCCCCATAAATCAGAAACCATGGAAATCCGTGGACGTGATATTATGACTGGCCTTCCGAAAGTGGTTACGCTGACTTCAACTGAAATTCAGGAAACATTGAAAGAATCGCTTCTATCAATTCTTGAATGCATCCGTGCCACCCTTGAAAACTGCCCGGCTGAATTATCCGGCGATATCGTCGACCAAGGCGTCGTTATTTCAGGCGGCGGTGCATTGCTGAAAGGCATGCAGCAATGGCTGTCACAAGAAATTTCTGTTCCTGTCCACATTGCACCACAACCGCTTGAGTCTGTTGCAATCGGCACTGGCCGTTCGCTTGTTATGCTCAGCAAACTCGAAAAAATTTCACGTTAATCTAAACGCGGCCCGGAGGCTTTCAGCTTCCGGGTTTTTTATCTATTTCGATAATTTGAAAGTTCAGCATAACTTACTGTTTCAACTGGTATATTAAATTTTTAGCCTGATTTTTTTTACTTTTCCAGCATAGTTTCAGTCGTTTTTTATTGCCGTTTGTTCTAAACTAGAGAAAAGAGCTTTAAGGAGGAATATACCATGTCGATGCTTGAAAAGATTTTGGAATACAATCAAGAGTTCGTAGAGAAGAAAGAATATGAACAATACATCACCACAAAATTTCCTGATAAGAAAATCGTCATTTTGACTTGCATGGATACCCGGCTATTTGAAATGCTGCCGAAAGCCATGAACTTAAAAAATGGCGATGTGAAAATCGTAAAAAGTGCTGGAGCTGTTATCAACCACCCTTTCGGCGGAATTATGCGCAGCCTGTTTGTAGCAGTTTATGAATTGAATGCAGACGAAATCTATATTATCGGACATTACGATTGCGGTATGTCCGCAATCGATCCACAGTCGATTTTAAGCAAGATGAAAGCGCGGGGCATTGATGAAAAGACCATTGAAATGATGAAGTATTCCGGAGTGGACCTTGAAGAATGGTTCCAGGGCTTTGACGATGTGACAGAAAGCGTTCGCCACAGTGTCCAGATGGTTACGAACCATCCGTTAATGGATAGCGCTGTCCCGGTCCACGGTCTGGTGATCGACCCAACCACCGGCAAATTGGACTTGATTGTAGACGGCAATAAAAAATAAACTGCATTAGTTTTTCAAATCAAAAAACCGCTAAGGGAAGTTCCCTTAGCGGTTTTTTGCAGCCAGTTTATTTTTTAAAATAAATATAATCAAGTGGGATCCCACTGTGGCCGAACTGGCGCAGAAAGGAAGTCACTTGCCCGCGATGGTATGAAGCGTGATTAATGACCGTGAACAGCATCTCTTCCCGGGTATTGCTGAAATCCATACCGCGCATGTTCCGGAAGTCGAGCGTCTCTTGCCATTGTTCTTCATTGAGAGATGCAAAATACAAATCCATTTCAGCGTGCAGCAGGCTGAAAGCCTCAATGGCTTTTTCCACAGTTGAGACATCAAAATTCTCGAAAGCCGGCTTCGGAATCCCCATCATTCGCTGCAGCCAAAGTTTTTCGACGCCGATGACATGCTTTGTCGTCTCTTCTATCGAAGCGAATGAATTCGCCCCTGGCCGTGCATAAAGATCTTCCTCGAATGAATGAACATGCTTCAGGCATTCGGCGGTCGCCCATTGGTGATAGGCAAAAAGTTTGTTTCGATCCATGTCGAACCCTCCCTTTCGTATTGTCTATGGCCAGAACCAGCGGGCAAGTGCATTCCGCCACTTTTTATAGGCGGCCTTGCCCTTTCAAAACTCCCTTTCGAGCAAAGCATATTGGTAATGGTCTTCCCATTCGCCATTGATATACAAAAATTCTTTAAGCAGGCCTTCGCGCTGAAAACGTGATTTTTCAAGTACTCGCACCGATCCAGCATTCCGCGGCGAGACGTACGCCTCAATACGATGAAGCCGCAACTCTTCAAAGCCGAATGTCAGCACAAGCCCGACCGCTTCAGTAGCGATGCCTTTGCCCGTTGTGGCCTCGTCAATCGAGTATCCGACGAGGGCACTCAGGAACGGCAACCGCTTAATGCCGTAGATGGAAATGTGGCCAACCATTTTATTGGTCGACAATTCAAAAATACCAAAACTGTACTCCCGGTTTTCCCGTGACTGGTAAATGGATTCCCGGATTTTCTCACGCTGCGCCATGGCTGTGAAATAGCTGTCCGGATGGCGCGGTTCGTAAATTGCCCAGTATTCACGGTTGCGCAACAGCAACTGAACAATTTCATCCGCGTCTTCTACTGCCAAGGTCCGGATATAACAAGTGCGTCCCTCGAATGTCAGCTTCATATCAATCCACAGATGAAGTCAGAGCGTTGAAATCCTCAGCGTCCTTCACGCACAGGGCAATCCCTTTTTCCCAGAATGCCGGCTGCGTAATATCCTCGCCAAGGTGTTTCAACGCCAGGTCTTCAGCGGTCATAATTGCCGTATCCCGGAGCAATGCCATATATTTCTCTTCGAAATCCGCTCCTTCATCCAGCGCTTTTGCATAAATGCTCAACGAGAACAAATAGCCGAACGTGTACGGAAAGTTATAGAACGGCACATACGTAATATAGAAATGCAGCTTCGATGCCCAGAAATGCGGATGGGTCGATTTTAATCCGCCGGCAAACCCTTCTTTTTGCGCTTCTTCCATCAAGCTATTCAATCGGCTCGCAGGAACAACGCCTTTTTTGCGTTCTTCATAAAAGCGCGTTTCAAACAAGAATCTGGAATGGATGTTCATGAAAAACGCGACACTGCGCTGGACTTTATCTTCCAGCAAAGCGATTTTTTCTTCTTTTGACTGTGCATTTTTAACAGCCGCGTCCGCGACAATCATCTCAGCAAACGTTGAAGCCGTCTCAGCGACGTTCATTGCGTAAGAACGGTTCAACGGGTGCACTGGCCGGAGCGCGTGTGTATGGAAAGCGTGTCCCAGTTCATGGGCAAGCGTAGCCACGTTTGACATCGAACCGCTGTAGGTCATGAAGATTCGAGACTCTTCAGTCATTGGCAGTCCGGTACAAAATCCGCCTGGCCGTTTGTTCGGGCGGTCTTCCGCTTCGATCCACCCCTGTTCAAACGCTTTTAAAGCGAACTTTTGCAGTTCAGGACCGAAATTTCCAAAATGCTCTAGAATGAAATCTGCGCCTTCCTGATATGTGAATTGGTGCGTACTGGCCGTTACCGGCGCATCAACGTCGTACCAGTCAAGCCCATCTTTGCCGAGCAGTTCGGCTTTTCGGTCTAAATATTCGACGAATGGCTGCTTGTGATCTGCAATCGCTCCCCACATCGCATCCAGCGTCTCTTGCTTCATGCGGTTCATATGAAGCGGCTCTTGAAGGACATTGTCCCAGCCTCTCTTTTTATAAACTTCCAGACGGAAACCGGCAATTGAATTCAATGCTTTCGCAAAAAAGTCTTCTTTTCCCGTCCATTCCTGTTCGAGTTTGTCATACGATTCTTGGCGCACAGCCGGATTTTGGTGGGAACTCAGATTATTGGCTTGGCCAACCGACAAGATTTTCTCTTGTCCATCGACTGTCATCGTAATTTTGATGTCACCCACGAGCATGTCGTATAATTGGCTCCAGCCGTGGTAGCCGTCGATGCTCAGCGCCGTGATGAGGTTCTCCTCTTTTTCGGAAAGCAGCATATTCGCTTCTTCCAGCCACTCGTTCAAGACGAAGCTGAATTCATGAAGCTCTTCTGTTTCCAGCAGCTGCGTCCAGACGCTTGCTTCCGTTTTCGTCAATTCTTTTTGAATTTTCTGCAACGCGGATTGGAACTGCGCCGACAATGCCGCAGACTCACTCTGCAGGATGGCCGCTTTTTTATCTTCAGTATTCTGTGCCATCAGACAGCCGATAAAAGCGCCCGATTGGCGGAGCTGCTGCATGAGTGATTTCACATCATCTAATAGTGCAGCAATCCGCCCTGCCTCGGCTGCTGAAGAAGGCACTTCGAATTGCTGTGCCGTAGTTTCAAATCGCTTTAATTCCGCTTCTGCTTCGTTGATATGTGATCGCAATTCCGCTGAATCGCTGCCGTCCGGAAAAAGCACATCCAAATCCCAGACTTCTGGAAATTTCACCGTCATCATTTTTCCCCCTGGTAAACTAAATTTTCTAAAAACACTTATTAGTATACCATTATTATTCAGTTGGCAAAGGATCTGTTCAAGTAGAACCCACTGGAAATTTGCGCGAAAAAGTGTCCGAAGATTTCACAAAGCACTTGTTTTATTGATTTTTTTGGAAATTCCGTTTGTTGTACGAAACGCAGGCAGTTATACTTATGTGAGAGGAGGGATCTCTTATGGTTCGAATATTGCTGATGACACTGGCATTCTTAGCTGTCGTCATACTTAATGCCTTGGCGAATATTCTGCCGCTGAATGGACAGAACACCGGAGATATTTCCAATCGGCTGCCCGTCCTGTTTACGCCTGCCGGCTATGTATTTTCCATTTGGTCCGTTATTTACATCTTGCTGGCTGCCTGGATCATCGGTTTTTGGGTGCGCTGGAAAAAGGGCGAGCTGCCTTCATATAAAGTCACATTATTTTTCACATTAAGCGCCGCCTTTAACATCATTTGGCTGCTGCTCTGGCATTATGAGTTTTTCGCGTGGACGATTGTTGTAATGATCGGCTACCTGATTTCACTCATTGCTCTGTATCTGCAGTACAGCAACGAGGACCGGTCATGGACCGGGCGCCTGCCGATATCCATCAATTTGGGCTGGATCAGCGTCGCCACCATCGCCAACGTCAGCTACGTGCTCACTTACTATAATTGGGGCGGCTGGGGCCTCAGCGACCAGCTATGGGTTGTCATCATGCTGACAGTCGGAACCGCTCTCGCGCTCCATATACGCTTCCACCATTACGACATTCCTTATGCTTCGGTTTTCATCTGGGCATTCATCGGCATCGCTGTAAAACATGGCACCGATGAACTCCTAGTGACGACGGCTTCGCTGTTTCTGAGCGGCGTCATTTTCACAGGTATCTTATTGATCAAAAAACGGCCATTAACAAGGGCTTGATAAGAACAAGCATCACAAACCCGTATGGAATTTATTCCGTGCGGGTTTTGTTTTTGTGGATTCGATAGTTATTAAAAATTCTCTGACGCCTTTTCATTTCGCTTCAGCGCACTTTCATGTCTCGAAGCTAGCGAAGCGATGCAGAGACATGCGGACGCTTTCCGCGGGCACTACCTCAGCCGCTTTACTCACAGCGTTCGCTCCAGGGTCTTCGGCACGTGCTGAATCCGCAGGAAAGATATGACCGAAGGTAGTTCGGTCATATCTTTCCGACGAAGCTAGCGAAGCGATGCAGGAGCAGTATGTTTACCCTCGCCGCCTTCCGCTTCATTCAAAGGTATTTCTTAATAGAGAATCATTTCTTTTATCAAAAAACATGAAAGATATGCTCGCTGAAGTTTCCAGCAAATCTCAAGATATGGAGCAAAACACCTCCGACTCCCGCGGGGCTGTATTGCGGAATATCTTTCTTAGATTTATTTGAAACCCAGGATTTTTTACTTTTTAATCATAGAAAAACGCACCGGGATAAAATCCGGTGCGTTTTTGACTTTCAGTCTAATTTAGTGAGCAAAATCGGCTCGCCTTTTGTCACCAGTACAGTGTGTTCAATCTGCGCCACCAACGACTGGTCAGGCGTGATGAAAGTCCAGCCATCCCCTGATTCGATAATGTGTTCGGCTTTCTGTGAAATGAACGGCTCCACTGCCAGGATCATACCTTCTTTCAGGATGGTTTTTTCCCACGCGTCGTAATAATTCAAGATATGCTGAGGAGCCTCATGAAGCGATTTTCCTATGCCGTGCCCTGTCAGGTTCTTGATGACGAATAGGCCCTGCTGCTTCGCTTCGCGCTCGACCGCTTTGCCGATCTGGTTCAGCTTCGCGCCGGCCTTGACTTTCGTCATCGCAAAATCAAATGCGGACGCAGCCACTTCGCAGAGTTTCTCTTTTTCAGCGTGGCCTTCGCCCACCACAAAAGAGATGCCCGTGTCGGAAAAATAACCTTCTAAAGAACCCGATACGTCGATGTTGACCATATCGCCTTCTTTGATGACGCGGCTGCCAGGAATGCCGTGGGCAACTTCCTCGTTGACGCTGATACACGTGAACCCCGGGAAATCATATTCCGATTTCGGGCCGGACACGCCGCCTAGTTCGTCGAACAGGCGGCCGCCCAGTTCGTCGATTTCTTTCGTCGTCACTCCTGGTTTTGTCGCCGCCTTCATCGCCTCGCGTATTTCGGCTACCATACGGCCGGCTTTTTTCAGCATTTCTATATCTTGTTCAGTAGTAGCAATCATTGAATAACCCTTCTTTCAAATTGTCTATGAAAAATTATACCATAAGAAAAGAGGACTATCACAACAATAGTCCCCCCTTTTATTATTGATTTGCGTGTACCAGTTTCGGAGCGGCAGCGAACAGTGCCGAACAGACAAATGCTGCCAACAGGAATACTGGAATCATATAAGTCGCGTTATAGACTGCTGAATAGACAAGCACATTGCCTTCCGCAAACATGCCGAAGAACAAGATGCCTGTCACCACATGCATGGCATATCGCAATAACGAGCCGAGCAGCACTCCGGCTATGATAGCTGACACCATCTGTCCAGTGCGTTTTTTTTCAGCCGCTCTCAAATATCTTCCGCGCATAATTCCTGCCAAGCCAACGACGCCATAAGCCGCCAGGTAATCCAGGATGACCTGCAGCACGACATAGCCGAAAGACAGCGGCGTCACGGAGACCGTACCCGTCACTATTTGCAGCAGCCCGACCAGCACGCCCGTCAATACGCCAGCAAGGACGCCTCTGCGGAAAGCCATCAGGACGATTGGGATCATCACCAGGCTGACAGAGCCCCCTTGCGGCATTTTGAACGCGATAAAGTCGAGCACAAAGCCCAACGCACCGAAAATCGCGATTTCCATCATTAAAATCACTCGTAAATTTCTCATAGCTTCCTCCTTATGTGTTGTGCACATCACCAGAAGGGCCGCGAATCAAAACCATATAAAAGCGGCGCCAGGATAGATCCTGGCGCCGCGTAAGGGCAGGTTTCCATCCACATCCCTGCGCAAGTGTTAACTTACAGGTTCAAAGGGTAAGAACAGAACGTTCACTCTCAGCAAATAGCTCCCCTTGTGGTGTATACAATTATTATCTTACACTTGTATTGTACACAAGCGCATTCTTGAATGCAAACCTGTTTCAAGCAGCGTCAGCAGGGTAACAGGTATATAGCGAGAAATTCAAGAAAGGTGGTGGAGGCAGCAGGAACAACTGCTGCTGAAAATATTATGATCGAGCTTTTGAAAGAACTGATTAAGATCCAAAGCGATACGAAAGAAGGGGCAAATGAAGCGCTCGAATATTGTGCGGGATGGCTCGAGAAGAATGGCCAGGACGTAAAGGTCCACGATAACAACGGCTATAAGATGTTGACAGCCATCAAAGGCCAAGGCACGGAAACCCTCATCTGGAATGGCCACGTCGATGTTGTGCCGGGGCATCCGGAACAATATGTGCCTATTGAAAAAGCCGGACGCATTTACGGACGTGGGTCTGCGGACATGAAAGCGGGAGCCGCCGCCATGATGCAGGCATTCGTCGAATTGGACGCCTCTAAATTGAACCGGATCGTGCAGCTTCATATTGTTACAGATGAAGAAATCGGTGGGCGCAACACGTCGAAATGGCTCGTTGAACAAGGCTATACCGGAGACTTTGTCATTTGCGGCGAACCTACTGGATTGAAAATCGGGCTGCAGTCAAAAGGGATTCTGCGCATGGATCTGACGTTCAAAGGCAAACCAGCGCATGGCAGCCGTCCTTGGGAAGGCATCAATGCCATTGAATCCGCGATGAAATTCCATGCAGGAATGGCCGACCTGCCGTTCCGCAAAGAGGCGACGGAATATTACGAGCAGCCGTCAGTAAATCTCCCGATTATCAAAGCTGGCGACCGTTATAACGTTGTACCGGAAATCTGTGAAATGTCCTACGATATCCGTTTCATGCCGGGCCAGGACAAAGAGGAAATCGTCCGCCAAATGAAAGAATTGGCAGAGCGGCTCAATCTAGACATGGAATATAAAGCTAGTGGCTCGACGCCGGCATTGACGACCACAAAAGAAAACCGCTCCATCCAGTCCCTGGAAAAAGCGATTTCAGATACAACAGGCGAGACCCCTGTGTTGTTTGGGCAGCACGGCGCAGCTGACACCCGCTATTATGCGGAGGTCAATGGCGGCGAAGGGGCAATCGAGTTCGGTCCGACCGGAGATGACTGGCATGGCAACGCGGAATATGTAGAAGTCCAAAGCGTCCATCAGTACAAAGACATCTTGTTGGCCCTCGCCCTATCACCTGCCTATGTTTAAAGCAGACACCTTTTGGGAATACTAAACTAACTTACTCATGACAGGAGAGATTTAAATGGCATTAGGACGTTTATTGAAAACTGCGATAAAATTTGCACCCATCGCTTACCCGATTATCCGCAAAGCTATGAACAAAAAAAAAGCCAGCAACGCGGGCCAATATAAAACACCACAATCAAAACGATAAGATAAAAAGAGCTGCAGCGATTCTCGCTGCAGCTCTTTTTCCTCTTTAACTATAAGGGATGGCTTCTTTTAGCGCCAATAGTCCGGCGGCATTGTGCCGGGACGGATTCACGGCCGCTGAGCTTCCTTCCAATTCACCAGAAGACTCTTCATCTTGCTGAGCCTGGATTTCTTCAAAAGAAACCGGAGCCGCGGCAGGCACTTCCCAGTCTTCCACTGTCCACCCTTTTTGGTAGACATCGAAAAAGGCATTTGCCATTGTCTGGTAGCCGCTTAAATTCGGGTGTACATCCGCTGCGTTTGGAACTTGGTCGACTCCATCTTTGCCGAATCCATCAGCCACAGGGACAAACAGCGCTCCATTTTTTTGCGCGGTTGTTTCCAGGATTTCATTAAGCCGGTCGAGCTGCAAAGCAGTCCCCGCTTTCTGGGAGTCCCGGGCATGCGGATAGGCAAAATAATAGCCCATTACATAGACGTCCGCATCCGGAGCGCGCTGTTCGAGCTCTGCAAGGATTTTTTCCAAATTCGCTCGTGCGCCATTCAACGCAAAGTCCACTTGGATCTGCCCGAACGATAATGACCCTTCCGCAGGGTCAGCCGACACCAGCCTGAGCAGGTCATTTGCGCCTGCTGATACCGTAATGATGTTAGCATTCTTTAATACATCTTGGGCTTCTTCGGAAGTTACCCGGTCAAGAACATCATGAGTCGTAAAACCTGGAAAAGCTAATTCTTTCGTATAAAAAGCGACGGGTTGCTGCCGCGCCAATTCTTGTGCAATCATGTCTGAATAGCCTGCATCAATTGCAGAATTCGGAGTTTGGCCTGCTGCTAAGGAGTCGCCAATTGCTATATATTTTGCAGGGGTACGGACTGCCGCGTGTGAAGTTGCGGCGCCGCTCACCCATAGCATAAATACCAGCATTATCATCAAGCTCTTCTTCACATTTTCCACCTCTTAAAATGCCCAGTTTCCATTGCGGAAAACCGGTTCGCTCGTACCATCTTCAAAGAGTCCGTCAATATCCATATCAGCGCTGCCGATCATAAAGTCCTCATGGACGATTGACGTGTTCAACCCGATCGATTGGAGTTGGGTCCTTTCTAAGTCACGCGCCCCTTCGAAACATGTCGGGTAGGAATCGCCGATCGCCAAATGGTTCGAAGCATTTTCATCAAACAATGTATTAAAAAACAAGATGCCTGAATCAGAAATCGGTGAATGATGCGGCACCAAAGCCACTTCGCCAAGATATGCCGATCCCTCGTCCGAACGGATCATTTCGTCCAATAATTCCTGTCCTTGCTCCGCTGTCGCTTTGACAATTTTCCCTTTGGCGAATTCAAGCGTGAAACCGTCGATGATATTTCCTTGGTAAACCAGGGGTTTTGTATTCGTAACCACACCTTCGACTCCGTATTTCAACGGCACAGTATAAACTTCCTCCGTCGGCATATTGGCGATGAACGGATTGCCCTGCGGTGTTTTTGCAGCGCCCGTCATCCATATATGTTTGTCCGGCAACGCAATCGTCAAATCTGTGCCAGGTGCCCGGTAATGCAGCTTGCTGAACTTTTTGCTGTTCAATTGCGAAGCGCGCTCTTCAAGCAAACCGATATGCTGTTTCCATTGGTCCACAGCATCGCTTTCGCCAATCCGCACTGTTTTGAAAATCGCTTCCCATAAAGCCTCTTGTTGTCTTTCCTCATCAAGTTCCGGAAAAACTTTCTTCGCCCACCCTTTGGACGGGATGGCAACGATCGACCAGGCAATCTTATCCGTCCCCACCGCTTGGCGGTAGCGCTCTAATGCTTTGCCTGCGGATTTCTGTGAATCGGATAGCCGCTTGGCCGGAATGCCTGTCAGCAAATCCGGGTCTTCGGCATCTATCCACAAGAACGATCCCCCAGTATCGATAATTTCATCGCGCTGCATGACGGACCAGTGCGGATATTCATTGAATGCTTCGTCTGGAGCCATTTCGAAATGGATTCTTGTCTGAAGCGGATCTGTGTAATTAACATGGACGCGCTTCGCACCCGCTTCATATGCTTTCGCCACTACTAGCCGCGTGAATTCGACCGTATCAATCGTCGTATTGATCATGACGAGCTGGCCTTTTTGAACATTCAAGCCGACTTGGACAGTCAGTTCAGCATACTGCTCCAGATTTTGTTGGAAAGTCATCTTTTACTCCCCTTTTCAGAAATTGTTTTGCTGCTTCCTTCTATCAGACGGCCTCCGTGAAGGATCTTCTGGACCGGTTTTGACGGAAGCTCTTTGGTAAATTTTTTATAATGGCGTTCATCTGCATAAGCAAGCAGCGTGAGGACTTCCCCATCGGCTCCGGCGCGGCCGGTTCTGCCGGAACGGTGTTGGTATTGCTGGATCGTCTGCGGTACGTCAACGTGAATGACATGTGTCACTTGATCGATATCAAGGCCGCGTGCGGCCACCTCTGTTGCAATCAACACAGATACTTCACCCTTGCGGAACTGGTCAAGCGCATTTTTACGCTCATCTTTTTTCATTTCCGAATGCAGCGCCACGATTTTCGCATCGCGGTATTTCAATTTGTTTTCTTTCATAAGCAATTGGTCCAAGTTATTGACGAACGCCAACGCTTTGACGTTTTCAAGATTAGAAATCTTGCGCAGCATTTCGGTTTTTTCCCGTTCGTCCACTTTGATGAACGAATGCGTCACTTTGCCTTGCATCGGCATATCTTCGGCTTTCACCTTGAGGCGTGTCGGATGCTGCATCATACGGTCAGCTACGAGCTCCACTTCTTCAGTGATCGTTGCTGATACCAATACGAGCTGGCGGCCATGCTGTGTTTTTTCAATCAAGTCTTTCATGATATTGCGGTGTTCACGCGCCATCAGCTGATCGCCTTCATCAAGCACGAGCATGCGGATTTCATGCATTTTCAATTTCTTGTTTTTGACCAATTCGTTCAAACGCCCTGGCGTACCGACAACTATCGATGGCTTTTTCTTCAGTTTTTCCAGCTGGCGCTGCATATTTGCTCCGCCAATCAATTGAGTAACTGTAATATCCGTGCCTTCAGTCCATTCGCGCACCACATTGACGATTTGCATCGACAACTCCTGTGACGGGGCGATAATCATGGCTTGGATTGAGGGCTTTTCCGAGTTAATGCGTTGCAGGATCGGCAATAAATAAGCCAATGTTTTTCCTGTGCCTGTTGGAGATTCCGCGACGATGTCATTTCCTGCGAGCATTTCCGGAATCATCTGTTCCTGGATCGGCATCGCCGTTTCATATCCTGCTTTTTTCCATTTTTCTTGCCAAATCGGGCTTAACTGTTCTATAAAATTCATGTCCTATTCCACCTTCTCTTCGATGCCTCTAGTGTAACATATCCGGCGCCGCTACGCCTTTTTCAAACGAAAAAGCTGCCTCCAAAAAAAGAAGGCAGCCCAGGTATTTCATTGTGATTCCGCAACTTCTGTGCGCTTGTAAACTTCTTCTTTTTCCGCTTCTTCGACTGGGCGGACCGGTTTTTTGATAAACAGCGCCAATAATAATGCGGCTATTGCGATGAACGTCGATATTTCAAATGCGTAGTTGATCCCTTCAAGAAGCGCTGAATTCATAATGCCCTCAGGCGCTGCCCCGCTAGCCGCCAATTCCTGCGCCACCGATTCGGTCCGCATATTCATCAACGTGATAAGGAACGCGGATCCAATGGCACCTGATACCTGCTGCAATGTATTATTGATGGCAGTGCCGTGCGGATAGGACTTGATCGGCAGTGTATTGAGCCCGTTCGTCATAACGGGCATCATGACCATTGAAATTCCGAACATGCGAAACGTATAAATTGCCATGATTTGCAGAAAGCTTGTTTCCATCGATAATTGACTGAAAAGGAACGTTGTGATGACGACAATCGCCAGCCCAGGAACCGCTAATACTTTCGCGCCGAAGCGGTCGAATAGCCGTCCGGTGATCGGCGACATGATGCCCATCAGCAAAGCCCCTGGCAGCATCAGCAGGCCGGACTCAATTGGTGATATCCCTTTGATGGTCTGGACATAGATCGGCATCAAAATCATGCCGGAAAACATCGACATCGCCAGTGCAATTGATATAACGGAAGACAACGCGAACATTGGATATTTATAGATGCGGACTTGCAGCAAAGGTTTGTCCAGTTTCAGCTGGCGCCAGATAAAGATTGCCAGTGCCAACAGCCCTACTGAAATTGTTCCATAGACTGCCGGGGTTTGCCATCCCATCGAGCCGGCCGAACTGAAGCCGTATAAAACGCCGCCGAATCCGATGCTGGATAAAATCACAGATGCTTTATCCAGCGTGATTTCGCGGTCTTGGAATGTCAGGTTTTTCAGTTTCACTGTGCCGAGCGCTAGAGAAATCAAAGCAATCGGCAAGACGATCCAAAAAAGTACACGCCACGAATAATGTTCCACGATAAAGCCGGAAAGCGTCGGACCGATTGCCGGTGCCACAACCATGACCAATCCGAAGAATCCCATCGCTGACCCTCTTTTTTCAACTGGAAAAGCAGCTAGCATTACATTCATTAAAAGCGGCATCATTAAAGCCGATCCCGACGCCTGGATCATCCGGCCAGTAAGCAAAACGCCGAATGTTGGCGACAATGCCGCAATCAATGTTCCTATAGAAAACAAAGACATCGCTACGATGAATATAGCGCGGTTTGAATAGCGCTGGATGAAATATGCGCTAGCAGGTATCAAGATGCCGTTCACTAGCATATAACCGGTGACCAGCCATTGTACTGTAGATGCATCTTCAATATTCAAATCCACCATAATGGAAGGCAGGGCGACATTCAATAAGGTTTGGGTGAAGATAGCCACAAATGCTCCGGTAAAAAGGATGGCTATTATGCCATAAGGCGGTTTTTTCTGTTCTGTCATTCTACTAATTCCTCCGTAAATTTCAGCTTTATTTTAATTTTCCATTGCTTCATTCAACTATTTTATACCGATAGTCTAATTTTATCAACTAAAATAGACTAGCAGTCTAAAATATTGATTTGGAAAGGTTTTCAAGCTATGATAAAGCTGAAGTTAAGTTGAAGTAGTAGTTTATAATCTTCGATATTCCGCAAAACAGCTGCGAAGGTATTGATCCAAGAATTGGGAAAATACCTTTGCGACGAAGTGCGTAGCACTGCAATGCACTTTAATGTCTCGAAGCTAGCGCAGCGATGAAGAAGCAGAAAGTTCTTAGCAATGAGACGAGTGGTCTGCTCGGCTAATGGCGAGAGCCAAGGAGGTGCCAGTAACTTTCGGCAACTCCTTTGCGACGAGCTTGCACAGGAGCAATCTTCTTTGTTCTGCACAAAGCGGCCGAAGCGGTACATAAAAATTTACTTTTTTAGTTCAACTTATAGATAAAGAAAGTACAAAGGTGAATAAAAAATGAATCCAAAAAAACAGAACATCATCAACGCCGCTTACATCCTTTTTATCAATAAAGGCTATAACGCTTCGTCGATCCAGGATATCCTCGACGAAGCTGGCGTCTCAAAAGGCACATTTTATAATTACTTCACTTCCAAAACACAATGCCTCATCGCCATCATGGAATCAATCGGCAGCGAACTGAGCCAATTGCGGATGGCTGCGGCTGCCGGCCGGCCTGCAAACGATCCACAGGTCCTTGCTGATCAATTGAGCATCCGCATCAAATTGAATCAGGAAAAAAATCTCTTTTCACTCTATGAAAGCATTTTTTACTCACAGGATCAGGAACTAAAGGAATTTTCCAAGCTCACTTATTTGAAGGAGCTTGATTGGATTGCTTCCCGGATTGTCGACGTCTTCGGCAAGAGAGCGAAACCGTATGCACTTGACAATGCGGCAGCACTCCACGGTTCGATCCAGCAGCTTTTCCATCTATGGAAAGTGACATCGCACGAGGTGCTGCCGACTGATGAACTCGCTTCATTCGTCGTGCGGCGTTTAGAAGTAACCATGGCCCATCAAATCGCTTCAGGCGACCGCTTTATCCGGGAAACCGGGCTGTATCCGAAAAAACATGCTGAAAACCTGTCGCCAAATGAACTCGGAGCCCAGCTCGAAAGCTATAGCAAGTCAGCGGCTGATGATGATAATACGGCGCAGCTCGTGGCTTTCCTGGGCAGCGAATTGCAGTCGGACAAGCCACGCAAAGTGTTGATTGAAAGCGTTCTTGGCACTGTCGCCAACAAAAGCGGACATGAAGCTGAATTGCTGGCTATGCTTGAACAGGTATGGAAACAGCTCGCAAAGCTATAAACACAAAAAAGGACAGAACAAGAGCCATGAATTCGGCTTTTGCTCTGTCCTTTTCATTTATGGTTTTCTGCGCCCCTGAACGGCTTGCTCAAACGCATAGGCGTATTCGATCAGCTCAGGTTCGCTAAAAGCTTTGCCTGTAAATGTAATATTGAACGGTTCGTTTTCACGGCTGTAGCTGAACGGTACGGTAATGGACGGAAATCCTGCCGCAGCCCCGATGTTGCAGCCATAGTCTTTCGGCAAAACGAGGGCATCTGCTCCTGTTTTTTTTAACGTGGCGCTGATGCCTTGCTTGCCAGCCAAAAACCGGTTCCGCTCTAAGGTTTCCAAGTATTCACGCTCTGTTAATTTGCCGCTCGTGCCGGCGGCTTGTTCAAAAAGGTTTTGCCCGAATTTCAATGTTTCCGCTGCATGCGCGAGATTGAATGCGATGGCATCATCCAACGAACGGATTGGATTTTCACGGTCGGTCTTCGCTAAATAATGGTTGATGCCCGCTTTGAATTCATGCAGCAGCACCGCAAATCCGAGATCTTCCTGCGTGACCCCTAAATCGACATCGTCGATGATTTGTGCCCCGCATTGCCGCAGCCTATCAAGTGATGCATTGAACAACTCCAACTCTTCAGAGGACAGCTTGTCTAGAAAAAGATTTCTCGGCACACCCAGTTTGGTTCCCGCCAACCCATCTTTATTGAAATGCTTCTTCCAATCGTAAGATTCGAATGGTTCAGCGAATGCCGTTACGGCATCTTCAGGATCACGCCCGATCAATTGGGCGAAGACCGTAACTGCGTCCTCGACGGTGCGTGCAAGAGGTCCAGCAGTGTCCTGTGTCAATGATATCGGAATGATGCCGCTTCTGCTGATCATTCCGACCGTCGGTTTGATGCCAACCAAGCTATTCCGGGCAGCCGGATCAATAATGGACCCTGACGTTTCTGTGCCAATTGCTGCAGCGGCTAAATTGGCTGCGACCGCTGCCGCAGAACCAGAACTGGAACCGCCAACATCGAAAGCGCCATAAGGATTTTTCACTTGCCCACCGCGCGAACTAAAGCCGTTCTCCATTTTATCCGTCATGAAGTTCGCCCATTCCGTCATGTTCGTCTTGCCGATGATTATGGCGCCTGCACTGCGCAGCTTTTCGACAACTTTGGCATCGCACAGTGCGTAATGGTCTTTCAATGCCAGCGAACCTGCGCTTGTATGCATCATGTCGTCCGTGCCCATATTGTCCTTCAGCAAAACCGGGATGCCGTGCAGCGGTGAACGTACGCCTTTATGCAGGCGTTCAAAATCCAGCGCCTGCGCAATCTGCACAGCTTCGGGATTGAGTTCCAGCACGGCATTGATGCTTTCACCCGACAGTGAAATATTCTCTTTGTACATTAAAACAAGTTCTTCTGAAGTCAGCTTCCCTTCAGCCATTTCCTGCTGAAGGGAAGCAATCGTTTTGTCATCCAGTTGTTCCAGCCGGTATTGTTCCAATTTTTTGTGATGCATCAGGTTCCCTCCCACATACGGATGTACAGCTGATTCCATTCTCCAAATTCCCGTCATTGAAAAAAGCCGGGTTGGCCCGGCTTATATTTCCTCAGTATAGCTTTTCATCAATTCATACAGAGACAATTCGTATAGCTGTCTTCCCTCTATTTTAAATACATTCTGTTCAACTAAATGATCGATGATGATCGAACGTTTATCTTCGAATTTCGATTCTGGTATGTGTTCCATAATGGCCGTTCTCTCCTTAGCAATTTATTCTCTTTTCTTTACCTCGAACACACGGTCTTAAAACCTTTCGACTGCAGAAATAAACAAAAGTTTTCAGTCCGCCTTATTTGCTAGCCCTTGCCTTAAGAGGCCGATCGGAAAAGTCGCAAAATCGGTCGATCATGTCTTCAATTTTTGCCTGCCGCGTATTGCGGGACCAGTTGATGACGCCTGTCGCATAGACGTCAGCACCTTTCGATTCGCAGATTTTCTTCATCTGTCCAATGGAGCGGCTGCCCCCCATAAATGGAAACGGGAAAGATTGGGTAACGAAGAGAGCCACCATTTTGTCACCCAGATCAGGAAGCTGTTCCAAATACAGGCGCATCGTGGGGGATACCGCCATGCCGTAGACCGGTGCCCCGAATACGACTAGCTCGTAAGGCTCGACCGGCGGAATTTCCTTCAGCTGCCCGTTTTTTGCATTTTTCGGCTGTTCTTCCACCGGCACCACCTTTATCAATTCCACCGTATGCCCTTTGTCCATCAGCTTTTGGCTCAGTTCCTCCGCTACATTAAATGTATGTCCGGTCATGGAATGGATGATAATGCCGATTTTCATCATGCCCCGCCCCTTCCGCTTTTATTTCCTGTCTGTAAAGCCACGCTCAGGGTTCCATTCACAGGTTCCCCCAACTTCGTACATGCAATTGCAGCAATCATCTCCGTCCGCTAACGTCTTTTTGCGTGAAAAGCCGTTTTCCATAATATTGGCTGCCAGAAAGTCGATGCGGCATACGGCCGGAAACATGCCGAGCGCATCAAAGTCCTTGCTGAGTTTCATCATTGCGCATTCCGTTATATCAATCTCGAAATGGTCGTCATCCTGATCGGTGAAAACGATTTTCCAGTCATATGGGTGCAGCTTCCCTACCTTGCCCCGCTGCTCATGCAATGCAGCATCATCGCGGAATCCCGCCATATATCCTTTCATCGGCATCTTAAGCAACCGCTTCGGAATCAGCTCCAACAGGTCCTCCGACATTACCCACAGTTCTTCACCCGCTTCTTCACTTGAAAAGCCCATTGTCATCAATGATTTGTACCAGGCAATATAGGCTGGGCACATATCGTAGCTCGTTCGGAACACACTGTTGCCAATGTCTGGCACTCTCGGCAGAATTTCTTGCATCCAGCCATCGGCGTTCGCTTTGAATTCCTCCCAAAATCCATTCCCGAAGTCATTCAGCATCCGCTCTTTCGCACGCCGCATGCCTAAGCGGTATAGAAGTTTCGCCCTGTCCATCTTCTGTTCCTCCGTTCCCTTCAGAAACCTGGCAATGTTTTTAAAGCCTCACGCTAAATATATTGAAAATTCTAACATTTGTCCATCTTTTTAATGCTCTCGTTTTCCCTGCCTATATATAGCCAATAAAAAAATGCCGGGCTCACCGCCCGGCATCATCGTTCTTTATTTAACTAATCGTTCATTCAGCCAATTCGAGCCAAGCCACTGCTTCGCAATGGGTCGTCTGCGGGAACATATCGACTGGCTGCACTTCTTTCGTACGGTAGCCGCCGTCTTCAAGGATCCGCAAATCGCGCGCCAGCGTCGCCGGATTGCAAGATACATAGACGACGCGTCCTGGCCGCTGCTGCAGAATAGTCCGCAGCAATTGCTCGTCGCACCCTTTGCGCGGCGGGTCGACCACCAGCACATCCGCCTTCTTGCCTTCTTTATACCAGCGCGGAATCACTTGCTCCGCAGGTCCTGCTTCGAAAAGCGTATTCGTCAAGCCGTTGAGTTCGGCGTTGCGTTTCGCATCTTCAATCGCTTGCGGCACGATTTCCACACCCATGACGAATTTCGCTTGCTGCGCCAAGAACAGCGAGATCGTGCCGATGCCGCAATAAGCATCAATGACCGTTTCGCTGCCTGTCAATCCTGCATATTCAAGCGCCTGCCCGTAAAGCGTTTCAGTTTGAATCGGATTGATCTGGTAAAAAGAACGCGCGGAAATCTCGAATCGCACATCACCGATGCGGTCTTCGATGACTTCCTTGCCCCATAGCGCCGTTGTGTCATTGCCGAAAATGACGTTGGTCTTTTCTGGATTGACGTTTTGGACGATAGATACGGTGTCCGGCACAAGAGAGCGGATCAAAGCGATCGCCTGCTCTGCCTGAGGGAATTTCTTTTTCTTCGTCACGAGCACCACCATGATTTCGCCGGTCGCACGTGCTTTGCGGACAACTACATGCCGCAGCTGGCCGCGATGCGTTTGTTCTTCATACGGCTCGATGCCCATTTCGATCAAGCTCTTTTTCAAGCCAACCATGATGGCATCCGCTTCCAAGGTCTGGATCAGGCAGACGTCCGTATCCGCGATGTTATGCGAGCGGCTTTCATAAAATCCCGCTACCGTGCGGCCATTTTCAACGCCGAACGGAATCTGCGATTTGTTACGGTAGCGCCACGGATCTTCCATGCCTTTCACGGCATGCACCGGTACGTTCGGCAATTTCCCGATGCGGGTGATTGCATCGCGCACCATTTTCTGTTTGAACTCTTTCTGGCCTTCGTAAGATAGGTGCTGAATCTGGCAGCCGCCGCACGTATCGAATACCGGGCATGGTGCGTCCACCCGATTTGGTGAGGCTGTCTCTATTTCAAGCAATTTTGCAAAGCCGTAGGATTTCAAGGTTTTCATAACGTGCACGCGTACATCCTCACCCGGCAGCGCGCCTTGGATGAACAGCGGGTAGCCGTCCACTTTCGCAACGCCTGCGCCGTCGTGTGTCAAATCTTCCACATGGACAAGCAGCCTGTCATTTTTCTGTACTGGTTTCAAAGGGTTCACTCCATTTCACATTCCGTCATTATAACATAGGGCTAAGGCAATATTCACTAATGAATCCATATTTCCTGGTACCGCAGCCAAAGAAAAAACGCGGCAGGCGAAACGCCCGCACGCGCTTGTTACTTTTTATCGTTGGTGACAATCCCGTCTTTCAGGGAAATCCAGAAAGCGCCGATAATGGCACCGACCAGAACGATGAATGGCGCGTAGAATATTAGAAAATCCTGCATCTCTGCTTCCTCCTTTATGCGTGGTAATCTGATTTCCCTTTGACGTAATCTTTATCGAACAAGAACAATCGGAACAGCAGATACAGCGACGGCAGCAATAAGCCAAGCCCTGCAATGAATGCGATGATCAATGAAATTGCCATGGCTTCATTGGTGAAACTGTCGTAGATCGTCAGATACGGATAAAGCAGATACGGGTAATGGGAAACGCCGTAAGCGAAAAAGGCAGTGAAGAACTGGCCGACCAGCAAGATGAAAGCCCAACCGTAGTTGCGGCGTTTCCAAAGCAGGTAGACCGTTCCGAGAAACAGCAGGAACGACAAACCAAAAATCCACCAAAGATCGAGCAGCCGTGTGTAATGTTCTGTATTGTGGCTGCGCAGTTCAAAAATGATCCCAGTTGCGGTGATGATCGTCGGCCCGGCCCAAAGCAATGCGTATTTGCGCATTAAATGCGTCGCTTTCGCGTCGCCTGCTTTGCTGGCGTACCAAGTCAGGAAAACCGCCGAGATGTAAAGCACTGCCGCCAAGCTCAGTACAACGATGCTCCATGTCAATGGGCTGGTGAAGAGCGCCAGATAATCGAGGTACGGAGAATCGCCGTCCATTTTTATAAAGCCGCCTTCTGACATTGCCAGCACCGGCGATAGCGATGCTGGGAGCAATAGCCCGGACAAGCCGTACATATAAATATAGCCGCGGTGGTTGATCTTTGCGCCATAGGTCGCGAAGGCGTAATAAGAGCCACGGATTGCCAACAGGATTAACGCAATGCTAGCCGGCACAAGCAAGGTGGTGCCGTAATAAAATGCCGTCTGCGGGAAGAAACCGATGACGCCGACGAAGAAGAAGACGAAAAAGACATTCGTCACTTCCCACACCGGCGACAAGTAACGTTGGATGATGCCGGTCAGGATATGCTGTTTATTGGTGAAGGCGCTGTAAGCATTGAAAAAGCCTGCGCCGAAATCGATAGATGCGACGATGACATAAAGGAACAAGAACAGCCATAACACCGATATTCCGATAATCTCTAACGTCATTCTTGTCCACCGCCTTTTTTCGCTTCCCGGTCAGCCAGTTCCTTTTCAACCGGATTGCGTTTATACATGCGGGTCAGGACGACAATTGTCCCAATCCCGAGAATGATATACAAGCCCGCGAACAGGATAATCATCAGATCAACCTGGCCGCTCGTGGTTGCGGCATCTGCAGTCTTCATATACCCACGGAGAATCCAAGGCTGTCTGCCCACTTCCGTGAACCACCAACCCGCTTCAATAGCCACCAACGCGAGCGGACCCGTTGCCAACAGCAGCCAGCGGAACCATTTCGCACGGACAATCGCCCAGCCGCGCCAAGCGCCGACAACGTAGACCATCGAGAAGAACGCCAGCCACATGCCGATGCCGACCATGGTATCGAATAGGTAATGGATCCACAGCGGTGGCCGTTCATCTTCCGGGAATTCGTTGAGTCCTATCACTTCCGCACCTGGCGTACCGTGTGCCAAAATACTTAAGGCATACGGAATCTTGATGGCGTATTTCGGCTCTTCGCCATCAAGCACACCGAACATGATTAACCCGGCGTCACCTTCTGTTTCAAAATGCCATTCAGCAGCAGCCAATTTTTCAGGCTGGTATTCCGCCAGGTATTTTCCGGAGAAATCGCCGATAATAGCTGTTGAAATCGAGAAAATCAACCCAATTTTCATCGTCAAGAACAATGCTTTTTTATGGTAGACATGATCTGATCCGCCAATCATCCGCATCGCCGCTATCGAAGCCAGTACGAAAGCCGAGGTCATGAATGCCGTGGACATGACGTGCGCGACTTTCGTCGGCACTGCCGGATTGAAGATGGCGAGCAGCGGCTGCACATTGACGAACTCGCCGTTAAGGATTTCAAACCCTTGTGGCTGGTTCATGAAGGCATTGACAATGGTAATGAATAATGACGATGCCGCCGCACCAAGTGCAACGGGAATGAGTATTAATAAATGCTTGCGCTGATCTTCAAAACGGTCCCACGTGTACAAGTAGATGCCGAGGAAAATCGCTTCAAAGAAAAATGCGAATACTTCCATGAACAACGGCAGTGCGATGACGTTTCCTGCGAGCTGCATGAACTCAGGCCATAGCAGCGATAACTGAAGGCCAATTGCCGTCCCGGTCACAACTCCGACCGCTACGGTAATAACAAAGCCGCGTGCCCACCGGCGCGCCAACAGAATATAATGTTCATCATTTTTCTTGATCCCTACCCATTGCGCAATCATGATCATCAATGGAATCCCGACACCGACTGTCGCATAGAGAATATGGAAAGAAAGCGTCATTAACGTTAAAATCCGGCTTAATAAGGCCGTGTCTTCAAAACCCATCTCGTATTACCCCTCTCAAAATCCGAAAGATTGCCGTGCTTTTGCTATAACCCCATTGTACCTTATCTCTCCCTGCCGCTCGATTTCTAAACACCCTTGCAGCAGGATATTTTCACCAGCTTTGAATAACTTGTGACAAACAAAAAAATGAAATGATTGAAAAATTTCTAAATATTTAGTATTCTAATAACACAACAAATTAAAGGATGATTCAACATGAGAACAAAACGGAAAGTATTTGCCTACATTACACGAGGACCGCAAGAGAACAAAGAATTATTGGTTTTCACCCATAAAGGAGAACCGGAAGCAGGTCTGCAAGTTCCCGGCGGAACCATTGAAGAAGGGGAAATGCTCATTGACGCCCTGTACCGCGAAGTCCAGGAAGAAACAGGACTGCCCCGCGTAGTGCTGGAATTCGAAGGGAAAATCCATAAATACACGTATTATCCTGAACATCAGGACAAAGCTTACGAGCGGAATATCTTCCATTTCGAATATACCGGCGAACCGACTGAATCCTGGGAACATACAATTGTCAGTGACGGCCAGGACAACGGCCGCACTTTCCAGTTCCATTGGGAGCCGATCGACAACCTGCCAAAACTTGCGGCCGAACAGGATGCCGCAATCGAACTATTGTAAACACATAGAAAAAGCTGCACCAAAAGGTCATTTATAATGACGTTTTGGTGCAGCTTTTTTCGTATTGGCTCAAGAACCGAATAGACGCAGTTGCGCTTAGTTCTTATTTCCGGTCTTTTTCATTGATGGAATCGATCGGCACCATCACCTCAATGTGGCGGCCCAAGTTTTCGAATGTCGCCGGCAGTAAGCCGCCGTATTCGCCATCAAGGTTCAACAAGACCCGTTCATCGGATGATACCGAGATTTTGCTGGCTTTCGCGTAAATGACATGCGGGTCTGACAAATGATCTCCGCGCAAAGCCAGTGAAGCCACGCGAATAAATTCAGCCATATTCAATTCTTTCAAAATCAATAAGGTGAATTTGCCATCGTTAATGCTGGCATCAGGTGCCAATTTCTCAAAGCCGCCAACTGAATTCGTCAAGCCGATCAAGAACATCATCGCATGATCATCAAACACATGGCCGTCGTATTCAATGCGGACTTTCGAAGAACGGATGGAAGGCAGCATTTCAATGCCTTTCAAATAATACGCCATTTGCCCAAGCACGGTTTTCAGCTTGCTCGGCACTTCGTACGTCAATTCAGTTAACCTGCCGCCTCCAGCAATGTTGATGAAATGGCGATCGTTCATAAGCCCGACATCCACCGGGATGGAGTTGCCTTCAATAATGATATCGACCGCTTTATTGATATCCCGCGGGATATGGACAGCACGCGCAAAATCGTTAGTCGTCCCCATCGGGATTAATCCGATTTTCGGCCGCTCTTCAAACCCTGATACGCCTGATACCACTTCGTTCAAGGTTCCGTCGCCACCCACCGCGACAATCAAATCAAAATTCCGTTTTACTGCATCAGCAGCAGCGACTGTAGCATCGCCTTCCGCGGTTGTTGCGTGGCAAGACGTTTCATATCCCGCCTTTTCCATTTTCTCAAGCACTTCCGGCAAATGTTTGCGAAAAAGTTCCCGCCCGGAAGTTGGATTGTAAATGATTCGTGCACGTTTCATACCAGATTCAGCCTTTCTTAACGTTCTTTATACTCTATAGGATTCATTGCGTCCAAAAAAGTTCCAGCCAAGAAAAAAACCGACATTGAGCCGGCCTTCCCTTACTTCAAACTTTCCATGAACGCTTTCCGTAAATCATCATACACCATTTGCCAAAAATCGCTATTCCACGTAAAGCCATCCGAAATTTCCCCATAAATCGTTTTCGTGTGGATTTCGTATTGGGGATCGGTTTTTTCCGGGAGCTTCGCTTTTTGCTCATCCACGAAATCCTGGACTAGCGGTGCTCTTGGGCCCCACGTCCCCAGCACCTCGCCATCCGGCGATAGAATCAGGTATATCGGAATCGAGCGGCCGCCATTCGTCAAATAGCGATCCATCAATTCCAGGTTCTCATCTCTTGCGATGCAGCGGACCTTAATGCCGGAAGCTTCTGCCATTTTCCGCAGAATCGCGTTGTTCATCATCGCGTCGCCGCACCAGTCTTCTGTAATCACCAAAATATGCGGCTGCTTTTCTTTCAGCAAAGCCGTCAATTCCGGGTCTTCAGGCAAATTGAATTTCTCATAAATCGAATAGGACTTTTCTTGGTTGGATTCCATTTGGGCCATATAGCTTTCAATCGGAATGCCATTCTCGAAATACTGCTGCTCCGTTGTCATAAGCAAATCACTTCTCCTTCATCGCTTGAATCGATTATCAGATTCCCCGCGCATCTGCAGGCAGAACCCTTCTGTCTGTTTTGCGTGAAGTCCTTGTAAGCTATTCTTTACCCTTTTTTGAAGGTCAGCAAAACTAAGCGGCATACCTGCTTTGCAGTCAGGATTTGCCATCCCTCTTAGTTTACTGCCAGAATGCCAAAGCATCAACCCATATTGTTCTAACTTTTTTTGGGAATAAGAAATGGCCCGGCAAGTAAATCATTTAGATTGTTAATAAGGTTCTGTATTCCAAATTTATTTAGCAATTAATTAACCGATATTCCGCAAAACAGCTGCGAAGGCATGGACCCAAGAATTGGGGCGATGCCTTTGCGACGAAGCGCATAGCGCTGCAGGAGCAACGGTTTTCGCAGCGAGGGAAGCGGCTGAAGCCAGGCCCGCGGAACGCGTCCGCCTGGGAGCGCAATGAAAAAATACCAAGAAGTATAAAAAAAAATGGCCCGCTTGGCGGGCCATTTAGTTTACCTTTTCGCAATTTCCTCGAGAAGGATTTTATTGAGCATTGGCGGATTCGCCTGCCCTTTTGTCGCTTTCATGATTTGGCCGACTAAAAAGCCGATTGCGCGGTCCTTGCCGTTTTTGAAATCTTCGATCGATTGGGGATTGTTGTCCAGCGAGTTTGTGACCAGTCCGCGCAATGTTGCGTCGTCGGAAATCTGGACAAGCCCTTTGGCTTTGACGATATCGTTAGCGTCTCCGCCTTTTTCAAAGAGTTCGGTCAAGACTTTTTTGGCAATTTTCGTTGAAATCGTACCGTCGGAAATCAGTTTGATCATGCCTGCCAAACCTTCCGGCGTCAATGCCGTATCCGCCAATTCTTTCTGTTGGGCGTTCAGGTAAGCTGAAATTTCGCCCATCAGCCAGTTGGCAGTTAATTTTGCATCAGCTCCGGCTGCAACCGTCGCTTCAAAGAAATCGGAAATCGGTTTTGCGAGCGTTAAGATCATCGCATCGTATTCCGACAAGCCCATTTCTGCTACATAACGCACTTTCCGAGCGTCAGGCAACTCCGGGATTTCTGCGCGGACGCGCTCTAGCCAAGCATCGTCAATGACAATGTCGACAAGATCCGGTTCCGGGAAGTAACGGTAATCGTCTGAGCCTTCTTTGATGCGCATAAGCAATGTTTTGCCTGTTGATTCGTCGTAGCGGCGCGTTTCCTGCTGGATAATGCCGCCTGACAGCAATACTTCCTCTTGGCGGATTTGCTCGTGCTCGATCCCTTTGCGCACAAAGTTGAACGAGTTCAAGTTTTTCAATTCTGTTTTTGTACCGAATTGTTCCTGGCCATATGGACGCAATGAAATATTGGCGTCGCAGCGAAGTGAGCCTTCTTCCATCCGCACATCAGAAACACCTGTGTATTGGATGATTGCTTTGATTTTTTCCAAATAAGCATAGGCTTCTTCCGGCGTCCGGATATCCGGTTCAGAAACGATTTCAATCAACGGCGTGCCTTGGCGGTTCAAGTCGACCAATGAATGGCCGTTCCCTGTATGCGTCAGCTTCCCAGCGTCTTCTTCCATATGAAGGCGCGTGATGCCAATGCGTTTTTTCTCGCCTTTTACTTCGATTTCGATCCAGCCGTGTTCACCGATCGGCTCATCGAATTGTGAAATCTGATAAGCTTTCGGGTTGTCCGGATAAAAATAGTTTTTTCGGTCGAATTTCGTGTGGCGGTTGATTTCGCAGTTTAATGCTAATGCAGCTTTCATTGCCCAATCTACTGCGCGCTTATTGACTACTGGCAAGACGCCCGGATAGCCCAAGTCGATGACATTGGTATTTGTATTCGGTTCTGCACCGAAATGGGCAGGTGCAGGCGAAAACATTTTGGATTCTGTTTTCAGCTCGACGTGTACTTCGAGGCCGATAATCGTTTCAAAATTCATTTGGCTGCTCCCTCCCATACTTGAGGAGTTTTTTTATGGAAATCGGTTGCCTGTTCGAAAACATCCGCAACGCGGTAAACTGTTTCTTCGTCGAAATATTTTCCAATGATTTGCAAGCCGAGCGGCAAGCCATTGTCGAAACCGCACGGAATCGAAATGGCCGGAACTCCCGCAAGGTTGACTGGAATCGTCAAGATATCATTGGCATACATTGTTAACGGATCATCAATTTTTTCGCCGATTTTAAAAGCAGGCGTCGGAGTTGTTGGCCCAATGATAACATCGTACTTTTCAAACGCTTTGTCGAAATCCTGTTTGATAAGTGTGCGCACTTTTTGCGCTTTTTTATAGTAAGCGTCGTAATAGCCTGAACTCAACGCATAAGTTCCGAGCATGATGCGGCGCTTCACTTCATCGCCGAATCCTTCAGAACGGGTATTCATATAGAAATCAAGCAAATTGCCCGCTTTCTCTGTGCGGTAGCCATAGCGAATACCGTCAAAACGCGACAAATTCGATGAAGCTTCCGAAGAAGCGATCAAGTAATACGTAGCAAGTGCATATTTAGAATGCGGCAGAGAAATTTCTTCCCATGTCGCGCCTTTTTCTTCAAGAACTTTCAATGCATCGCGTACCGCTTGTTTTACGGCTTCTCCGACACCTTCTGCAAAATATTCTTTTGGCACGCCGATGCGCAGCCCGTTAATGTCGCCCGTTAAAGCAGCAGCAAAGTCCGGCACTTCAACGTTTGCGGAAGTCGAGTCTTTTTCGTCATGCCCCGAGATAACATTCAATAATAATGCATTGTCTTTAACAGTGCGCGTAATCGGACCGATTTGATCCAATGACGAAGCATAAGCGATTAAACCGAATCGTGAAACCCTTCCGTATGTTGGCTTCATGCCTACTACGCCGCAGAAAGCAGCCGGCTGGCGAATCGACCCGCCAGTGTCAGACCCTAATGTAAAAGGCACTTCTCCTGCAGCAACTGCCGCAGCTGATCCACCTGAAGAACCGCCTGGAACAGTTTCCAAGTTCCATGGGTTTTTCGTGTTTTTGTAATACGAGTTTTCGTTGGAAGAACCCATTGCAAATTCATCCATGTTTAATTTGCCGACAATGACCATGCCAGCCGCGTTCAATTTTTCGACGACAGATGCATTGTAGATCGGGTTGAAGCCCTCTAAAATGCGGCTTGATGCTGTCGTTTCAATGCCTTCAGTAACAATATTGTCTTTTACGCCGATCGGCAAACCGAATAATGGTCCTCGCTCGCTCATTGGCACTCCATCCAATTGCGCGGCTCTTTTCAAAGCGCCTTCTTTATCAAGCGCTAAAAAAGCGTCGACATCTGAATCCAATTCAGCAATGCGCCCAAATGCATTTTCAGCCATTTCAGCAATCGTCGTTTCTTTTGTATGTATCATTTCCTGCAGCTCCGCTGCGGTTTTATTTGCTAAGCCCATGTTTTTTCCCTCCTCACAATCAATCTAGTATAGTTGGAACTTTAATTTGACCGGCTTCGTGTTCTTTTACGTTTTTCAAAACCAGTTCGCGGTCTAATCCAGCTTCTGCTTTATCTTCACGCAATACGTTAACCATCGACAATACATGCGTTGTCGGCTCCACGTTATCCGTGTCTAATTCGTTGAGCAATTCCATCGCATTCGTGATGGCTTCCAATTGGTCAGCAAAATGTACCGCTTCATCATCAGTGATGGCCAAGCGCGCCAAATGCGCTACTTCGATCACTTCTTCTTTTGTTATTTTCGCCATTTCTCTACACCTCCGGATTCAGTAAACATACGCTATATCATACCATTTTTCTAAGAAAAGCGAAAGCGACCATCTAGGTTCGACGGGCATAAGATAGATCACTCTTTGCTACACAGCTGGGTTGGCTTATGACTCCAGGGAATTGTGCGCTTGTGTCTGGACAAAACATTGAATAGGGACAGCCGCATGGCTGTCCCTATTCCGGTGCAAATTAATCATAAATGTGGACAATCGGTTCGGTTTGTCCTGCTTTTCTAAGGACAAGCGCTTCCGGCCCGTTTGTTGACGTGACACTGACTTCCACTTCAATGTTCTCTGGGAAATGCTCCAGTACCAGCCCCGTTAAATATTGCGTGAAGCCGATCAGCTCAGCAGAGCCATAGAATTGTACAGGTATATCCACTTTCAGCCTGCGTAATTGGTCTTCCTGATAAAAGCCCGTTCCAATGACACTTGTGAAATTCGAGAAGTATTCTTCTACATCCATCTTGAAGTTCCGGAACGAAGTATCGACATCACGGTATTTGTCTTCTGAACCGGATGTCGGGAAAATAACATATTCCTCTTTGACCGGCGTCCAGTTTGCAACGTCGTTTTCGCCTCCCGGCGCGACACCGTATGCAAAATAAGTTCCCGGTGCAATTGCGCCACGGCTGCTTTGCTTGAATAGGCCCACCGTGATTGGAATGTCTTTCATGCCTTCTTTTTCACGCAGGCGCTTGATGATTTCTGCTGCCATGCGCTTGCCTTCTTTGTTCAGTTGGGCTTGCGAAATCGATTCTTCATAGGAAACTTCATCGACGGAATTATAATAGATCGAATTCAAAGCCAACCCGATTGAAACGCCGCCTAGCCGGATGGTTTCTTTATCGGTCTTTACCAAATAATTCTGTTCGACGATATGCGCCAGAATTTCAGCGGCTGGACGGTCGCCTGCTTTTTTCTGTTTAGCATCGCGCGAGTCGGCTGCATTCAGTCCAAGAGCGTTTTCCTTGCTCTTGCGGCTTAGCCAGGCACTGGCGTCTTCACGGGTGATTTTTTGGCCTTCCTGGAAATAATAATCGTCAGGCGAAAACTGGCGCTGTGACAAACGCAGCAAACCGTCTTCCGCTTCTTCAATATCATAGCGGGAATTCAGCCGGTTGATGATTGTTCCGCGCGTGGCACTTTGTTTATATGGCAGCAATGTCCGGTAATACCGGTCATCGAGCTGAATGCTCGGAATGATTGCTGTCTCTGCTTCTTCTTCTGTACTCAGCACTTCCGCTTCTTCTGATGCGGAAGGCACACAGCCTGCCAGCAATAGCATGCTGACCGGTATCCACCAAATGCGTTTCATTTTATAAATCTCCTCATTTACTCAATTCTTCCAAGAGGCGTACTTCGTCCCAGACATCCACTTTCAGCTCAAGCGCTTTTTCCAGCTTCGAACCGGCTTCTTCGCCTGCAATGACCAAATCGGTCTTTTTACTGACGCTGCCAGACACTTTGCCGCCAAGCGCTTCGATACGTTCTTGTGCTTCGCCGCGCGTCAATTGCTCGAGTTTGCCAGTCAGAACGATCTTCTTGCCGGCGAAAGCATTCGCTCCCGCTTCAACAATTACGCGAGTCCCGGTATACGTTAAATTGACGTTCGCTTCCGCTAAACGTTCCATTAATTGCTGAACTTCTTCTGCATCAAAATAAGCGACAATAGAATCGGCCATTTTCTCACCGATTTCATGGATTTCAACCAATTCTTCTTTTGTGGCTTCCATCAATTTTTGCATCGAACCAAAATGCTCGGACAAAATGCGTGCGCCCCGTTCCCCAACGTGTCGGATGCCAAGGCCGAACAGCAATCGTTCCATGGAATTTCTGCGGGAAGCATCAATGGCGGCGATCAGGTTCGCCGCTGACTTCTCGCCCATACGGTCCAGGTCTATAACTTGTTCTTTCGTCAATTTATAGAGGTCGGAAAAATCAGCGATCAAGCCTTCCCGATATAATTGTTCAATTACTTTTTCGCCCAGTCCTTCTATGTTCATGGCATTGCGCGACACGAAATGGATCAGCCCTTCCGTTATTTGCGCAGGGCATTGCGGGTTGACGCACCGCAGCGCCACTTCGCCTTCAATGCGCACCAGATCGCTGTCGCATGCCGGGCAATTGGTGGGCATTTCAAACGGCTCTTCCGTTCCTGTCCGTTGGTCCACAATTGCGGACACCACTTCCGGGATGATGTCGCCCGCTTTGCGGATGATCACTTTATCGCCGATGCGGATGTCTTTTTCTTTGATCAAATCTTCGTTATGCAGCGAAGCCCGCTGTACTGTGGTTCCTGCCACTGATACCGGATCGAGGATAGCAGTTGGAGTGACGACGCCCGTACGGCCGACACTAAGCTCAATATCCCTGACAGTAGTCATCACTTCTTCGGCCGGGAATTTGTAAGCAGTCGCCCATTTCGGGCTCTTCGCAGTAAAGCCTAAATCCTGTTGATGCAAGTAACGGTTCACTTTAATGACGATGCCGTCTATTTCATATGGCAACTCCGAGCGCTGCTCCTGCCAGTGTTCGATGAACGCCAGCACTTCTTCGACACTTTTGCAGACCCGGCGCTCATTATTCGTCTTAAAGCCGACCTTTTCAACGTATTTCAGCGATTCTTCATGTTCACTTAAACCGTACGATTCGCCTTCGCTGCCGATGCCATAAATGAATACGTCTAAATTGCGGCTTGCCGCAATCTTCGGATCCAGCTGGCGCAGCGATCCGGCTGCCGCGTTGCGCGGATTAGCGAACAATTCTTCACCGCGCTCGCCGCGTTCAGCATTCAAGCCATGAAACGATTTCTTCGGCATGAAGACTTCCCCGCGAACTTCAATCTCTACGGAATCATTCAGTTTCAATGGAATAGTCCTGACGGTCCGAAGGTTAACCGTGATGTCTTCGCCTATGCGTCCATCTCCCCGGGTCGCCCCGCGGACAAATTGGCCGTTTTCGTAATGAAGCGCCACTGCAAGGCCATCGATTTTCAGCTCGCAGACATATTCAATGTTGTCTCCGGCGCCGCTGCGCACGCGTTTATCAAATTCACGGATATCTTCTTCATTGAATACGTTCGATAAGCTGAGCATCGGACTTGAATGGTTCACTTTTTCGAAATTCGAAATCGGAGTGCCCCCGACGCGCTGTGTAGGAGAATCCGGGAAAATCAAATCGGGATACAAGTTTTCAAGTTCGATCAATTCGTTCAGCAATTGGTCATATACTGCATCAGGCACTTCCGGCTTGTCCAGCACATAATAGGCATGGCCGTAAGCCCTTAGCGTTTCGTTCAACTCAATCACTCGTTGTTCTGCTTGTATTCGGTCCATTGGACATCCTCCTGCTTATTCTTTTTCAATCGGTGCAAACTTCGCCAATAGCCGCTTGATGCCGACCGGGCTTGGGAAGGCGATATCGAGCTCGACCTGTTCGCCTTCACCTTTGACGTTGACAACAGTGCCAGTGCCCCATTTTTTATGCGTCGCACGGTCGCCCGCTTTCCAGCCGAGCTTGTCTCCGCCAGATTGTTTATAGGCAGGGCGTGTGACCGCTGCGCGCTTCGGCGACTGCCTGTAACTCGTAGCCGCGCCGGCACGGTGGTTCGCGAATGTCGGCTCAATCAATTCTTCTGAAATTTCGCTGATGAAACGCGAAGGCATATTGTAATTGCTTTTACCGAACAGCGTACGCGAAGTTGCGTGCGTCAAATACAGCCGTTTCTCTGCGCGGGTGATGCCCACATAAGCCAGGCGGCGCTCTTCTTCCAGCTCATCGTCGTCATTATTCGAACGCGAGTGCGGAAAAACGTTTTCTTCAAGCCCGATGATGAAGACGACTGGGAACTCCAGCCCTTTTGCAGCATGCATCGTCATCAAGATGATTGGTCCGTCTGCATCTTCATCGTCATCGAGTGAGTCGATATCGGAGATCAATGCGAGATCCGTCAAGAACGCAACCAGCGATTTGTCATCGCTTTGTTTTTCGAATGCCTGTGTAACGGACAGGAATTCGTTCAAGTTTTCCAACCGGCTTTCGCCTTCGATTGTTTTATCGTTTTGCAGCATTTGGCGGTAGCCTGATTTTTTCAGCACTTCCTCGACCAGCTCTGTGACCGACAAGTATTCCTGCATTTGTGTGAAGCCGTTGACCATTGTGTGGAATTCAAGTGCGGTCTGCGCAGTCTTCGGCGTCAGCCCCATGAAATCAACTTCCTGCAGCGAATCCATGATGGTGCGGTCTTGGTCAATCGCGAAACGGGCCATCTTCTCGAACGATGTCGCACCGATTCCCCGTTTTGGTTCATTGATGATGCGCGCTAGCGACAAGTCGTCGTCATTGTTTGCAATCAGCCGCAGATACGCCAGCAGATCCTTGATTTCTTTGCGGTCATAGAACTTCGTTCCGCCGACGATTGTATAGGACATATTCGACTTGACGAACATTTCTTCCAGTATCCGTGACTGTGCGTTTGTGCGGTAAAGGATTGCGAAATCGGACGTTTTATAGCCTTCTTCGTGCATGAGCTTTTGGATTTCCTGCACAACGTATTGCGCTTCCTGCCGCTCGTCCCCTGCTTTATGCAAGGTAATCGCCGGGCCATCTGCATTGTCTGTGCGCAGCTCTTTCGGGTAGCGGCTTGTATTTTTCTTGATGACATCATTCGCTGCCTGCAAGATCCGCTTTGTCGAACGGTAATTTTGTTCAAGCATGATGACTTTCGCGTTCGGATAATCTTTTTCAAAAGACAGGATATTCGTGATATCCGCCCCGCGCCAACGGTAAATAGACTGGTCAGAGTCGCCAACAACGCAAATATTCTTGAACTTGCTCGCCAGTTTCTGCACCAATTGGTATTGGGCATTGTTCGTATCCTGGTATTCATCGACGTGGATATAATGGAATTTATTCTGGTAATATTCCAGCACTTCCGGCACCTTGTTGAATAAAGTCAAAGTCGTCATGATCAAATCATCGAAATCGAGCGACTGGTTTTTCTGCAGCCGCTTCGCGTATGCCGCATAAACTTCCGACACGGTTTTTTCGTACGGATTATGGGCATTCATATTAGCCGCAAACTCTTCAGCTGTAATGCATTCATTTTTCGCAGAGGAAATCGCGTTCAGCATCGTCCGGGGCTCGAATTTCTTCGGATCGAGGTTCAGCTGTTTTAAAACATTTTTAATAACTGTCAATTGGTCGGTCGTATCCAAAATTGAAAAGTTTTTCGAAAAGCCGATGCGGTCGATATCGCGGCGCAAAATACGTACACACATCGAGTGAAACGTAGACGCCCACATGCGTTGGCCCGTACCATGGCCAAGCAATCCGTCAATCCGGTTGCGCATTTCACGCGCCGCTTTATTGGTAAAAGTGATCGCGAGGATATTGGACGGGTAAACTTGCTTTTCCAATACCAAATAAGCGATACGGTGTGTTAGCACACGCGTCTTGCCTGACCCTGCACCCGCCATTATCAATAATGGCCCTTCGGTTGCTTGTACGGCTTCTGCCTGTTCGGGATTCATCCCGTTCAATAAACTATTTGTAATCATTTCCACTGTGCACCACCTCGAACGTCTGTTCTTTTTATTATAGCGACTGCTTGTCCATTTCCGCAACCGCCTGAACGGTCGCAATCGCGTTTTCTATATTTTCATAAATGATATTTCCGACAACAATCGTATGCGCCGCACCGGCCATCTCAATCGCTTTTTCAGCGCCATCGATGCCGCCGCCGTAAAATAGCCGCGTTTTGGACAGGACTTCTTTCACTTCAGCCACCAATTTCGGATCGCCGTAAACTCCGCTGTATTCCAGATAAAAAATCGGCAGCCGGAAAAAATGTTCCGCCATCCTCGCGTAGGCAATAACATCTTCCGTCGTGAGCTCCGTGTCGGCCTGCGTCAGATTTGCAGCCTTGCAAGCGGGGTTCAAAATGCAATAGCCTTCGGGAATCAATTCATCCCAATCCATGATTTCCCCATATTCCCGTATTGCTTCATGATGCAGCCCTTTGACCCAACGCGGATCTTCGCTGTTCAGTACGGTCGGGATGAAATAATAATCGAATCCGGGCGCCACCGAATCGATCGTCGAAACTTCGAGCACAGCCGGTACATTATACCGGTGGACGCGCACCATTAAATCCAAGACATTGTCGAGTGTGACATTATCGCTTCCGCCAATCAAGATGGCATCAGTCCCAGATTCGCAAATTCGTTCCAACTGTCCATCCGAAATCGGCTTAGCCGGATCCAGTTTGAAGACATGCCGCCATGTATGGAAGTCCACATTCATCCACCTAACTATAAATCGTATTTCATCTCTCCATTATAACAAAAAAAAGGGGGCTATCCCATAAGTCTGATATTCGACTTATGGGATAGCCCCCTTTTCAAACGCTGCGCCTAGCAAGACGGCTGCACGATGCGGTCAGTCTGTTGGCAGCTGGAATGGTTTTTCTTCCGGATAAAGCCGGCCAAGCATCTCGTCGTACCCGTCGTTGCCGTAATTCAGGCAGCGGCGCACACGTGAAATCGTCGCCGTACTTGCACCGGTTTCGTTTTTTATTTTTTCGTAAGTTTTTTTCAAGCGCAGCATACGGGCGACTTCCAAACGCTGGGACAGCGATTGGATTTCACTGATGGTGCATAAATCATCGAAAAAACGATACGCTTCTTCTTTATCTTTTAACGCAAGGACTGCTTCTATTAATTGGTCTGTCTGATTTCCACGGATCTTATCAACCTGCATGCGGCATAACCATCCTTTCATTTCTGCCCTTTTTGTCAAGGGGTGTAGCGGACTGATTGTTCCATTCCGGGATCGGTGGGCACGATATGGATCCACGTCTTCCCCGGAACGAGTTCGACCGTCTCGTTGTTTGCGGCCGGAATGAGCATGCCGCCTTGTGAAATCCACTCTATTTCACGGACACCGCCGCTTTGGAAAAGCAACGCTTTCCCTCCGCTTTCAAGGTCGATCGACTGCCGCCCTTTAGCGTCAATCGTCTCGTGGTCCGCCTCGAACACCAGGACATTTGCAACTTCTGTCTGCTGCAGCGTCTCTTTATCGACCGTCGGAATCCCTCCCGAAGACCGCTTATAGCGCTGAACTGTTTCATCGTACGTAAAGGCGCTTGTAAAATTAGGGTCTTGCCCATACCTTACTTCAAGCGTTGATGCCTGTTCCGATATTTTACCATTTCCGGAGCCCTTAAAGAAAGCATAAGGCGCTTTAGTGCTGTAATCGGGTGAAGCGTCCGTCATTTCCATTCCGATTTTGATATTCTCATATGTGATATAGGAATTATGCGGCGCAATCCGGTCGGTCGAGCGCTGGAATAGCGACCCGTCGTAATCGATGCCGTTGATATGATCAACCATCCCCGACTCCAGCATTGTGTATGCTTCCGGACTATAGCCATGGGCAACGAAAAAAGCGTCATATGCAGCCGCCAGTCCAACAAAATATTCGCGGGCGCTGCGAATCGGCCCCATTTCTTCAGGGAATGTACTTTGGTATAAAGCCGATAAACGCGTGATGTTGTATTCCGCGATAAATTCAAAGACGATATCCGCTTCATTCAAGCCTGTATGCGGTCGCGCATCCGGATGGTTATTGATGACTGTCATCACCGGACGGCTCGTGAACGGACCGCCTTCCACTCTTCCCGTGAACGGCGCAAAGGCCTGCGCGCCCGGCTCTTCGCCAGGTTCCGCAGGCTCCTCCTGTCCATTTTCAGGTTCTTGTTCTTGATCTTGATCTTTTTGCATCATCCAGTAAACGCTGCCTGCCCCGATTGCCAGCAACAAAACAATGATTGCGATTGTCCACTTTTTCATGGCTACTGCCTCATGAATGCGGGAAACAGGATTTTTTTATTCATGACGTCATAAATACCTCTTTGCGTTATCCGCACATACGGCAAATGTGTAGCCTGCAAGAACAGCAGCGTGTAGATTGCGTCGCCGTGTTTATAGCCACGCTCTCTTAACGCCTGTTTCAATTCCTGTTCTTTCGGTATCAATTGTTCCATCGGCAAGTCGGACAGCGTCCCGCCGATTGGCAGTGGCAGCGAGCAGACCATTTCACCATCTTCCATGAGAACGATTCCACCCTTCATGCGCTTCACTTCTTCGAAAGCGGCCTTCATATCTTCCCGGTTTTTGCCGATCAAGATAATGTCACCTGTATTCGAGTAAGAAGATGCGAATCCGCTGACGCCAGAGGCAAAGCCTTTGATTAGCGTATTGACCCGCCATTTCCCGTGCTTGTCCAAAAGCATGAGAAAACTTTCCTCATGCTTTTTTGACAACTGGCCATCGTGTGTATCGACGCTCACCGAATAAGGCTTCGTGATGACATCGTTGACCATTTCAATACCGAATGGCATCGAAAACTGGAAATCGTCTTCTGTCAGGTCGAAATTCAAGTTTAAATCAGGCAGCACTGACCAATCCACTGCGGGAAGCGAATACACTTTCACGCCCTCCCTCTTCAGCCAAACGCCTTTTGAAATGACGCCCGATGGCACAGGATTGCTAGGAGTATCCAGGATATTGATGTTGGCATATCTGCCGGTCGCTATCAAGCCGTGCAGGCTCGTGACATTGTAATACCGCGCTACATTATAAGAAGCCATCATATATGCGTCGATTTCCGGTACTCCTGCCTCTAAAGCAATTTTAATGCACAGGTCCATTACGCCGTCCAAATGGAAAGCCGGCGTCGAGCCATCAGTCGTCATCATCAATTTGTCAAAAACGTTCAAGTCGCGTTCCACGATTTCCTTCAGCAATAGAGGCAGATCTGGACGAATTGAAGAATGGCGCAAGGTTACGCCGTAGCCATGCAATAAACGAGCTTCGACTTCATCAGCTGTCATCGATTCGTGGTCTCCGTCAGCTCCTAGCAATTTCATCTTCGCAAGCGTCTTCTCCGAAGCTCCTGGAAAATGCCCTTCTATCTTCTTCAGCCCTATTTTCGCTTTCTGAATCCAATACAGCATCTGATCGTCGCCAGCCATCAATTTTGGCCAGCCCGTCAATTCGCCGCCCAACAAAACATCCGGACGGTCGAGCCATTCCCCCACGGATTTGGAAGTGAACAATTTATCTTCATCGAGCAATTCCGTCTGTGAATCAAAACGCGTCCACCAATAGAATGTAAACGGCAGTTCCGCAATTTTATCCAGTAATGAAAACGCTTTCTCATTTTCCAATGACAAAAACAATGTCAGGTTGTCAGATAAGAACGACGTCGTCCCGCCTTGCGCCGCGTAATCGGCAAATGTCTGAGGGTTGTATAGCTGGAATGGGTGGACATGGGGTTCAATATAACCCGGCACGAGCCATTTCCCTGCCATGTCTTGGACTTCTGTGGAATTGCCGATCAAGGGCATGTCTTTGCCTGCATAAACGATGCGATCGCCTTTTATCCATATATTACCAGTAACCCATTTCTTGAAAATACCATGCAAATATGTAGCGTTTTTCAGCACAAGATCCGGCGAGGCCTCTTTTGTAATTATTTTAAGTTGTTCCCTGATTTCTCTATTTCTCCATAACGGATTCACCATTGCCGGCACCTTCTTTCAATCTATTTCCATACATAATATCGTAGCATAACAATGCATTAAAATACAGGCAAGACTGTATAATATTAGAACATTCAGATTAGATTTTGACACAAAAAATCCATTATATTCTATTTTAGAATGGAATATTTCTTTATACCGCTTCGGACGCCTTGGGTATGGCTCTGCCAAGAAATTTCTTGATAAGGAGCAAAACAGCGGAGACGCCTGCGGGGCAGCGTAGCTGTTTTGCTCCTTATCAGCAGTGAAATATTAATAGTTCAACTTATATAACTAATGCTTAAGAAGCGGACAAAAATAAAACCTGCGCAGAATGGATTCTGCGCAGGTTGGTATTAAAATGCTGATTAGTTTGAGATTGGCTTGTTGAACGGGTCGAGGACGTTGTCTTTTTCCTCTTCTTCGAACGTCAGGACCTTCGATACCGGCTCATATGATTCGCCGTAGAAATGAGTATCTTTATACGTGTGGATTTCACCATACATTCTCTTCATTGCTTCGAAAATTTCTTCTTCTGTTTCGTTGTTCGGAGCCCAGTACAGGATCTCCATCGAGTTTTGTTCGCCTGTCGCGAGTGAACGGCGGCAATAGCCGATCGAAGCGGCGTGCTCGAAACCTTCACGCGCATAGAAGCGAAGGCGCTTTTCACTGTCTGTATCTTCATAGTCTACAGGTTCGACTTCAAGGATGATCGGCTTTTTCTTATCTTTCAGGAATTGCAAAGCTTTTTTCCCAAGCCCGCTGCCGCGTGATTCTTTTGAGACAAATAAATAATCGACAAACGAGAACGTCGGAAACTCTGCAAACATCAAGACATGATGAGGACCCTCGTCTTTAAAATAAACACTGCCTTTTTCTTTTAAAAGCGAGTCCATATGTTCTTTCGATTTCATTTCTTCTACCGGGAAATACTGATTTAATTTTTCGTACCAATTCATAAATGTTGCTCCTTCCGAAATTTGATGCCCTGCTGATTTTACACGGAGTCTGGTTTGACTAAGTCAATCTGAAGTGTGGTTTAGAGGTAAAAGTGGGCTGTTGAAAATCCTCAACTATTATTCAATATCCCAAGGGCGGGATAATGAAAAAAATGACACATTTTCCTAAGAATTTGTGTCACGTAATATTATACCATATGGAGTTTTACATTGCACGCCAGCCGATATCTGAACGGAAGAAGAAGTCTTTCCAATCAAGCTTGCCGAGCTCCTCGTAGACCTTGTGCTGGGCTTGTTGGAGGTCTTCTCCAGCAGCAGAGACGAAAAGCACTCGGCCGCCGTTGCCGGCAAAACCGCTGCCGGTTTTTTTCGTGCCGGCATGAGTGACTTCGACGCCTTCCAGTTTCGCTATGTCAGGAAGCAGCGCACCTTTTTGAACAGAATCCGGGTAGCCTTCGGCCGCTACAACGACGCCTAATACAGAGCGGTCATCCCATTCCAGCTCAAAAGGCCGGCTGTCTAGGATGGCGTCCATGAACAAACCGAAATCCGATGCCATGCGCGGCAGTACGACTTGCGTTTCCGGGTCGCCGAAACGCGCATTGAATTCGATTACTTTCGGCCCTTCCGGTGTCAGGATGATGCCGGCATAAAGAATGCCATTGAAGGGAGTCTCTTCTGCTGCCATCGCTTTAACCGCGGGCTGCACAATTTTAGCGTACGTTTCTTGCACCACCGATTCAGGGATTTGCGGCACTGGCGAATATGCACCCATGCCCCCTGTGTTTGGGCCGCGGTCACCATCAAATGCCCGCTTATGGTCCTGTGAAATTGGCATCGGGTAAATTTTTTCCCCGTAAACGAATGACATGAACGAGAATTCTTCGCCGTCCAGGAATTCCTCGATAACAACACGCGAACCTGACTCACCGAATTTCTCGCCTTCTAGCATATCATTGACCGCCGCAATCGCTTCCTGTTCGGACATGGCGACAACGACGCCTTTTCCTGCTGCCAATCCATCCGCTTTGATGACGATCGGCGCACCGTGTCGGCGGATAAACTCAATCGCTGCTCCGGTTTCCGTAAACGTCTCATAAGCAGCTGTCGGGATATTCGCTCTATCCATCAACTCTTTGGCAAAAGCTTTGCTGCCTTCAATCTGCGCTGCAATTTTTGTAGGGCCGAAAATGCGCAACTGGCGTTTTGTAAACCAGTCCACAATGCCTTCTGCAAGCGGCTGTTCGGGGCCAACAAATGTAAAGTCGATTTCATGTTCTACAGCAAAATCGCTTAATGCCGCAAAATCCATTTCATCTATTCCGATCAGTTCCGCATCGCCTTGCATGCCGTCATTACCGGGAGCGGCATAAACGCGGCTGATCGAGGCGGACCTTGAAAACTGGCGGGCAATCGCGTGTTCCCGGCCGCCCTTGCCTATTACCAAAACCTTCATCATTTACACCCCGCTTAATGTTTGAAATGGCGTACGCCTGTAAAGACCATCGCTATGCCGTATTCATCAGCCTTGTCGATCGACTCCTGGTCCTTTTTCGAACCACCTGGTTGGATGATTGCTTTGATGCCTGCTTTTGCTGCCGCTTCGACTGTATCCGCCATCGGGAAAAATGCATCCGATGCCATTACAGCGCCGCGAGCCTGCTCGCCCGCTTGCTCAAGCGCAATCTTCGCCGCTCCGACACGGTTCATCTGGCCAGCGCCTATGCCAAGCGTCATATTCGAATCACATACTACAATAGCGTTCGATTTCACATGTTTCACTACGTTCCAGCCAAGTTTCAGCGCTTCCAGTTCTGCTTCGTTCGGCTGGCGCTTCGTCGCCACACGGATGTCGGCGTCTTCATAGCCGTAAGTGTCTGGCTGTTGCACGAGTAAGCCGCCTTCTACGGCCGTAATGTTCCATTTGTCCTGACGAGCATGGCCAAATGGAATTGTCAGCAGACGGATGTTTTTCTTCTGCATCAAGATTTCAAGCGCTCCATCCGAGAAAGATGGCGCGATGACGATTTCAAGGAAAATCGTGCTCAAAGTCTGTGCCGTTTCAGCGTCCACTTCGCGGTTTAGCGCCACGATGCCGCCGAAAATCGATGTCGAATCGGCTTCGTACGCTTTCGCGAACGCTTCCGCAATCGTGCTGCCGGTGCCGACGCCGCATGGATTCATATGCTTGACCGCTGCCGCTGCTGGCATGCTGAATTCCTTGATGATCTGCAGCGAGGCATTGGCGTCTTGGATATTATTATAAGAAAGCTCTTTGCCGTGCAATTGAGTGGCGTTGGCAATCGAGAAATCCGAGCCCAATGCATTGCGGTAAAATGCCGCTTTCTGGTGCGGATTTTCACCATAGCGGAGAGGCTGCGCCAATTCGTATGTAAGCGTCAGCGATTCCGGATATTCTTCTCCGCTCAATTCCGTCAAATAATTCGAGATGTAGGAATCATATGCCGCTGTATGGCGGAATACTTTAGCTGCCAGGCGGCGCCGTGTTTCCGGCGTCGTCGCCTGCTGGCCATTCAATTCTTCAAGAACTGCTGCATAGTCGGATGCATCCACGATCACTGTAACGTACGCGTGGTTTTTTGCTGCGGACCGGAGCATCGTCGGTCCGCCGATATCGATGTTTTCAATCGCATCATCCACCGAGACATCCGGTTTCGAAATGGTTTCGCGGAACGGATAAAGATTGACGCATACGATATCAATTGGATTAATTCCATTTTCTTTCATTTGAACTTGGTGGCTTTCATCATCCGGTTTTGCCAGCAAGCCGCCGTGGATTAACGGGTGAAGCGTCTTGACGCGCCCTTCGAGGATTTCAGGGAATTTCGTAATTTCGTCCACTGCCGTGATCGCCACGCCATTGTCTTCTAAAAAGCGCTTCGTGCCGCCTGTCGACAAGATTTCATAGCCCATTGCCGATAACTGCTGTGCAAACTCCAATATTCCAGATTTATCCGATACACTCAATAACGCCCTTTTCTTCACTGTCAGTCCTCCTAAAAATAAAACCGGTGAAATCACCGGCTGAATAATTGCTGTAAAGTTGCAGGATATAACCGGTGTTCAATTGCGTGGATTTGATTTTCAACTTCTGCTCGGCCGCGCCCCGCTACAGGAAAAGTTTCCTGTGCAATGATCGAACCGGTGTCCATGCCTGCGTCGACGACATGCACCGTCACGCCCGCCTGCTCTGCACCAGCAGCAAGCGTCTGCCCGATTGCGTCTTTGCCGGGGAAAGCCGGCAATGCCGAAGGGTGGATATTGACGATGCGGTTTTCAAACGCGGAAAGCAGCATCGGGCCAATCAGCCGCATAAATCCGGCCAGCACAATCCATTCCACTCCGAGATCCAACAACTTGCCTTTCAGCATTTCTTCGTACATGGCTTTCGAGCCGTATTCTGCTGGATTGAAAGCGAACGGCTCAATGCCCATTTTCTGCGCCCGTTCAACGACAAAAGCCTGTGGCTTGTCGGTCACCACAAGCATCAATTCGGCATGGAGTTCGCCGTTTTGTATTGCGTCTGCAATCGCTTGGAAGTTCGAGCCGTTTCCAGAAGCGAAAACAGCGATTTTCGGTTTATTCGCCATCGAGGGTGCCGTCCTGTTCCCCCGTAAATTGAACGCCGGTTTGCGCGGATACGGTGCCGATGCGATACGCCTGTTCGCCGCTCGCCAGCGCCGCTGCCATCACTTGCTCTGCTTGTTCCGGCGCAACCGCCAGCACAAAGCCGATGCCCATATTGAAAACGGAATACAAATCGCGGTCAGCTAACCCGCCTTTTTCCTGCAGCATGTCAAAAATGCGCAGCACTGGCCAAGAGCCCAGCTCGATTTCAGCGCCCAAGCCTTCAGGCATCATGCGCGGCAAGTTTTCGATAAAGCCGCCGCCAGTGACATGCGCCATTCCTCGTACTTCTGCAGCGCCCATGATGGCTGCCACAGTTTTCGCATAGATTTTGGTCGGGTTCAGCAATTCATTGCCGATCGGTCCTAAATCTTCGAAGCCTTCAATAATTTGGTCCAGCTGGAAACGGTTTTGTTCAAAAACGATGTGGCGCACCAATGAATAGCCATTGGAATGGATGCCGCTTGAAGCCAGTCCGATCAGCACGTCTCCAGCCCGTATTTTCTCGCCGGTCACGATATTCGACTTTTCTGCAGCTCCAACGGCAAAACCGGCAATGTCGTATTCATTTTCATCGTAAAGACCCGGCATCTCAGCCGTTTCCCCGCCGATTAATGCGGCGCCGGATTGCACGCAGCCATCCGCAACGCCTTTGACAATCTGCTCGATTTTTTCAGGAACCGCTTTTCCGACTGCAATATAGTCCAGGAAAAACAACGGTTCGGCTCCTTGCGCAACGATATCGTTGACACACATCGCTACGCAGTCGATGCCGATCGTGTCGTGCTTATCAGCCATGAAAGCGAGCTTCAGTTTCGTGCCGACTCCGTCCGTACCGGACACAAGGACAGGTTCTTTCAGCTTCAGTTCAGATAAATCGAACATGCCGCCGAAACCGCCGAATGTCCCCATCAAACCTTTTCGAGCTGTACGCTCGACATGGGATTTCATGCGATTGACCGCTTCATAGCCTGCCTCGATATTGACGCCTGCTTTTTCATATGCTTTTGACACACCGGTTCCCCCTTATTTCACTTTTTCTTTTTCATGCGGCAAGACAGTATCCGGATAGATACTCGTCGGATAATCCCCAGTAAAACACCCTAGACAATGCCCGCATTTCGAACCTGGATCTGTACGTCCAATGTTTTGGACCATGCCCTCTATTGATAAAAACGTCAGTGAATCCGCACCGATAATTTCACGCATTTCTTCTATTGTATTGTTCGCTGCGATCAATTCACCGGAAGTTGAAATATCGATGCCGTAAAAACACGGGCTCTTAATCGGCGGTGAAGAGATGACCACATGCACTTCCGTTGCTCCCGCCTCTTTCAATAACTTGACGATGCGGCGGGAAGTCGTGCCGCGCACGATCGAGTCATCGACCATGATAACGCGTTTCCCTTTCACCACTTGGCGAACCGGAGACAACTTCATCTTGACGCCTTGTTCGCGTAAATCCTGCGATGGTTGAATGAAAGTCCGGCCAACATAGCGGTTCTTGATCAATCCGAGTTCGTACGGAATGCCGCTCTCCTCTGAGTAGCCGATTGCCGCTGAAATGCTTGAATCCGGCACACCGGTCACGACGTCCGCATCTATATGGATTTCTTTTGCTAATTGTTTACCTAGGCGTTTGCGGGCAGAGTGGACATTGATGCCATCAATATCAGAATCCGGACGCGAGAAATAGACATATTCCATCGTACAGATTGCTCGCTCTTCCGGATATGCGAAGCGTTCAGCGCGCAAGCCGTCGTCCGTAACAACAAGGAATTCCCCAGGTTCGACTGAACGGACAAATTCCGCTCCAACAATGTCGAACGCGCATGTTTCAGAAGCTACAACCCATGCATCTCCCAATTTCCCAAGAGACAAGGGGCGCAAGCCGTTCGGGTCAAGCGCGACGTACATCGCTTCTTCAGTCAAGATGACACAAGCAAAAGCACCTTTTAAAAGCGATAGCGCATTCTTTGCTTTTTCTTCAAAAGACTCGTAGCCGCTGCGCTTGATCAGATGCGCCAGCACTTCAGTGTCGGACGTTGTCTGGAAAATGCTTCCTTGCCGTTCCAAATGGCTTTTCAAGTGGTTGGCGTTGACTAAATTTCCGTTATGGGAAATTGCCAAGCTGCCAGTTGTCGAATTGAACAACAGCGGCTGGACATTTTCAATGCCGCTGCCGCCGGCTGTTGCGTATCGAACGTGTCCGATAGCACCGGTTCCAGCTATTTTTTCTATTTTTTCCGGAGAAAAAACTTCACTGACCATGCCTTCGCCTTTTAACGCAGATAAAGTGCTTTTGTCCGTCGAGACAATTCCTGCACCCTCTTGGCCTCGATGCTGCAAGGCATGCAGTCCATAATACGTAAGCTGAGTTGCATTAGCATGGCCCCAAATTCCAAAAACGCCGCATTCTTCGTTTAAGCTTCTGATTTCAGCAAGCATGGGATAGCTCCTTTCCAGGCTGAGCGAAGCGTATCGACCGAATCGTTGATCCACGCCGTTCCATCTTCGCTATTGATCACTAGTGTATTGTTGTTTGTGACCGTTCCGATTTTCTTGGCGTCAGTTACGATGTCTTCGAATTGTTCCGCGTTAGCTGGAGAAACAGTAAGGATAAAACGGGATTGCGATTCACTGAACAACGCTGTTGTCGCAGAGCCGGAAAGCGTTGTTTCAATTCCAAGTCCGCTGCCGAAAGTTTTTTCAGCCAATGCCACTGCAACGCCGCCTTCTGAGACGTCATGTGCCGAAGCGACCAGCCCTTGCTGAATTGCCGATAAGATCTGCTTTTGGCGTTTCGCTTCCACTGTCAAATCAATCGCTGGCGCTTTGCCGAAAATGCGTCCTTCGATCATTTTCTGCAGTTCACTACCGCCGAATTCCGTGAAGCTTTCACCAATCAAATACACCAAGTCGCCGGCTTTTTTGGCGTCTTGCGTCGTTACATGCTTAAGGTCTTCCACTAAGCCGACCAAACCGATTGTCGGCGTCGGGTAAATCGCTGTACCGTTTGTTTCATTATATAAAGAGACGTTGCCGCCGATTACAGGTGCATCGAGGATTATACAAGCTTCAGACATGCCGTCTGCCGCTTTTTCCAGCTGCCAGAAAATTTCAGGCTTTTCGGGATTCCCGAAATTCAGGCAATCCGTGATCGCCAGCGGTTTCGCGCCTGACACGACGACATTGCGCGCTGCTTCGGCAACGGCGATTTTGCCGCCCGTTTCCGGATCCAAATAGATATAGCGTGAATTGCAATCCGTCGTCATCGCCAAGCCTTTATTCGTGCCGCGCACGCGGATAACTGCTGCGTCCGAGCCTGGGCTAACCACTGTGCTCGTGCGCACTTGATGGTCGTATTGGTCATAAACCCATTCTTTCGACGCAATCGTCGGCTGCTGCAATAAATTCAATAACGCTTCGCTGTAGTTGCCGACTTTCGGTTCCACGTTTTCCAACTGCTGGTATGCGGTGAAATAAGCAGGGACGCTCGATGGCTTGTGGTAGACAGGGGCGTCTTCAGCAAGAGCATCAACCGGCACTTCCGCGACCACTTCCCCTTTATGCAATAAACGCAAAGTTGAATCATCAGTAACGGTACCGACTGTCACTGCGTCCAAACCGTATTTCTCGAAAAGCTCAACAATTTCCGGTTCGCGGCCTTTTTTCACGACGATCAACATGCGCTCTTGGGATTCCGACAACATCATTTCATACGCTGTCATGCCTTTTTCGCGCTGTGGTACGTGGTCAAGGTCCATTTCAATGCCAGATCCTGCTTTTGAAGCCATTTCTGCTGAAGATGATGTGAGTCCAGCTGCTCCCATGTCTTGGATGCCGACTAGGGCATCGGATTTCACCAATTCCAGGCAAGCTTCAAGCAGCAGCTTCTCCATGAACGGATCCCCTACTTGCACAGCCGGGCGTTTTTCTTCAGATGCATCTGTCAATTCCTCGGAAGCGAAAGTCGCTCCGTGGATGCCGTCGCGCCCTGTTTTGGCACCGACGTACATGACCGGATTGCCGACGCCGGAAGCGACGCCTTTTTGGATGTCTTTGTGATCGATCAAGCCGACGCACATTGCGTTGACCAGTGGATTGCCTTCGTAGCAAGCGTCAAATTGGATTTCTCCGCCGACGGTCGGGATGCCGATGCAATTGCCGTAGCCGGCGATGCCCGCTACCACTTCTTCAAACAGATACTTCACACGCGGTGTCGTCAATTCACCGAAACGCAGCGAGTTGAGCATTGCGATCGGGCGTGCGCCCATCGAGAAGACATCGCGGATAATGCCGCCGACGCCAGTTGCCGCGCCTTGGTACGGCTCGATGGCTGACGGATGGTTGTGCGATTCCATTTTGAAGACGACTGCCTGGCCATCGCCAATGTCTACGATGCCGGCGCCTTCGCCCGGCCCTTGCAGCACGCGCGGCGCTTTTGTCGGGAACTTCGCCAAGACAGGCTTTGAATTTTTATACGAACAATGCTCTGACCACATAACAGAAAACAATCCGGTTTCCGTGTAATTCGGCGTTCTGCCGAGAATCGATTCCACCATGGCGAATTCTGCATCGGACAAGCCCATCTGCTGATAAATTTTCTGTTCTTTGATTTGTTCAGTATTTGGTTCAAGCATGAGTGACATGTGATTCCCTCCACTGTTTTACGATTGATCTAAATAATCCCAATCCGTCGCTGCCGCCGATCAAATCGGAAACTGCCCGCTCCGGATGCGGCATCATGCCCAGCACGTTGCCTTGCTCGTTGATGATTCCCGCAATATTGTTGCGGCTTCCGTTAAAATCATCTTCGTAAGTGAAGACGATTTGATCATTCGCTTTCAATTTTTCATACGTCTCATCGTCGCAGTAATAATTTCCTTCGCCATGGGCGATTGGAATTCTGATTTCCTGGCCTTGTGTATATTGGTTCGTGAACATCGTATTGGCGTTCTCCACCTTCAAACCGACCGTGTGGCACATGAACTTCAAGTTTTTATTGCGCAGAAGCACTCCAGGCAAAAGCCCCGCTTCTGTCAAAATCTGAAAGCCGTTGCAAATGCCAAGAACCGGTTTCCCGGCCTCAGCCGCCTTCTTCACTTCGCCCATGATCGCCGAAGTTTGTGCAATCGCTCCGCATCGCAAGTAATCACCGTAAGAAAATCCGCCCGGCAATAAAATCCCGTCGTATTTGCTCAAATCGGTCGAATCATGCCAAACGTATTCTGCTTCTTCACCAAGTTCATCCTTGACCGCGTGGTACATATCCAAATCACAATTGGAACCAGGAAATACTATTACCGCGAATTTCATTGTGAGACAGCCTCCTCGATTTCGAAACGGTAATCCTCGATTACCGTATTCGTCAATAACCTATGGCACATTTCGTTGACCAATGCGTCGACATCTTTTTCGCCATCCGCAATCATCAGCTCCAAGTACTTGCCGATTCGAACATCTTCCACTTGGCCGTAGCCCATTTTATGAAGTGATCCCATTACTGCCGAGCCTTGTGGATCCAAAACACTTTCACGCAAAGTGACGTAAATTTTTACTTTTTTCATGAATGTTGTCCTCCCAGTTTGGATAAAATGAGTTCATACGCATCTGTCAAGTTGCCAAGGTCCCTGCGAAATACATCTTTATCGAGTTTCTGTTTAGTTTCCATGTCCCATAAGCGGCACGTATCCGGAGAAATTTCATCCGCCAGCAAAATAGCACCGTTGTCGTCCCGTCCGAATTCGATTTTGAAATCGATCAGCTGCACACCGACTTCTTTGAAAAACTGAATCAGTACTTCATTGACTTTCAATGCTTTTTCCCGAAGCTCCAGTACTTCCTGCGGCGTTGAGAGCCCAAGGAGCTGAATATGGTCTTCGGTGATCAAGGGATCGCCCAGTGCATCATCTTTATAATAGAATTCAACAACCGGCTGGTTGAGGACAGTGCCTTCTTCCAGCCCAAGGCGTTTTGCCATGCTGCCAGCCACTACGTTCCGCGCCACCACTTCAATAGGAATGATGGACACTTGGCGTACCAGCTGTTCGTGGTCAGACAATTGCTTGACGAAGTGAGAAGCGATTCCCGCCGTCTGCAATTTTTCAAAAAGCAGTGATGTGATTTTATTGTTCAGCGTGCCTTTGCCGGCGATTTCCGCTTTCTTTTCGCCGTTGAATGCTGTTGCTGAGTCTTTGTATTCCACCCATAAAATGCCTTGTTCGTCTGTTGCGTATAAGCGTTTTGCTTTGCCTTCGTACAATAGCTGACCCTTTTCCATGTTCAAAGCCCCCGTTTAGTTTAATCCAAGTCGGTTGAAAATCATGTCCACTTGCTGCAAGTGATGGTTGTAATCGAAGCAATCATCCAGTTCTTCTTTAGACAACTGGGACGTGATCGTGCTGTTCGCTTCCACGATTGTGCGGAAATGCGTCTGGTTTTCCCAAGCTTCCATCGCACAAGGCTGTACTGTATCGTAAGCCGCTTCGCGCGCCATGCCTTTGTCGATCAACGCCAGCAGCACACGTTGCGAATAAATCAAACCAAGTGTCGAATCCATATTGCGCTTCATGTTGTCAGGGAACACCGTCAAATTCTTCACGATGTTCGAAAAGCGGTTCAGCATATAATTCAATGCAATTGTCGCATCCGGCAAAATCACACGCTCTGCAGATGAATGCGAAATGTCGCGTTCGTGCCATAGCGAGACGTTTTCGTAAGCTGTAATCATATAGCCGCGGATCAAGCGGGCAAGGCCCGTCATATTTTCAGAACCGATCGGATTGCGTTTATGCGGCATTGCCGAAGAACCTTTTTGCCCTTTCGCGAAAAATTCTTCCACTTCGCGCGTTTCCGATTTTTGCAGGCCGCGGATTTCCGTCGCGAATTTCTCGATTGAAGAACCGATCAATGCCAGCGTACTCATGTACTGTGCATGGCGATCACGCTGCAGCGTCTGAGTTGAAATCGGAGAAGCTGCTAAGCCAAGCTGCTTGCAGACATATTCTTCAACAAAAGGATCGATGTTCGCATACGTGCCGACAGCGCCGGACATTTTACCAGTCTCGATCGATGCCGCAGCTGCTTCAAAACGTTCCAGGTTGCGTTTCATTTCTTCGTGCCATAAAGCCAATTTCAAGCCGAATGTCGTCGGCTCCGCGTGCACACCATGCGTCCGGCCCATCATGACCGTCATTTTATGCTCTTTTGCTTTATTCGCCAGGATTACAATGAAGTTCTCCAAGTCTTTGCGGATGATTACATTCGCTTGTTTGATCAAGTAAGATAGCGCCGTATCCACGACGTCCGTCGAAGTCAGGCCGTAATGCACCCATTTACGCTCTTCGCCAAGCGTTTCTGAAACCGCTCGAGTGAATGCCACAACATCGTGGCGCGTCTCTTCTTCGATTTCCAAAATCCGGTCTACTGAAAACGAAGCGTTCTGACGGATTTTTGCAACATCCTCTTTCGGGATATCCCCGATTTCTGCCCAAGCTTCACAAGCCAAAATTTCAACTTCCAGCCAAGCATTATAGCGGTTTTCTTCTGTCCAAATCGCGCCCATTTCAGGTCGTGTATAACGTGCTATCATAATCCATTTCCTCCAATTATTCCGACCAGATGCCGGATTCGTCAATTTCTTTCAATGTTGTTTCTAAGTTATCGGTCAAAATGGTCACATGCCCCATTTTCCGTTTATGCTTCGCTTCGTCTTTGCCGTATAGATGAATCGACCAATTCGGGTAGCGCGCTATTTTCGTTGTCAGCGGCGCAACATGCTCACCAAGGACATTGACCATCACCGTATCCGTCCACAGCTTCGGATCTCTCAGCGGCCAACCGCAGATGGCCCGAATGTGTTGATGAAACTGTGAGATATTGGTACCTTCTATTGAATAATGCCCCGAGTTATGCGGGCGCGGCGCCAATTCATTGACCATAATCTCACCATTTTCAAGCACGAACATTTCAACAGCCAAAGTTCCGACCATATTAAGGTGGCCTGCAATTTTCTCTGCTGCTTCCTGCGCCTTGCTGATGGTAGCATCAGCCACTCTTGCTGGCACAATCGTTTCGTGCAGAATGTGGTGCTTGTGAATATTCTCTCCAATCGGCAAAATTGCTGTGGCTCCGTGCACGTTGCGCTGGATGATCACCGAAATCTCTTTTGTGAAAGCGATGAATGCTTCCGCTACACAGGCTCCGTTCGCAAACAGCGGCTCCGCCAGTTGCAGCTCGGCAGCAGATGCAATAGTCTGCTGGCCTTTGCCGTCGTATCCGCCAGTTGCTGTTTTCACAACAAACGGATAAGCCATTTGCCCGCTTTTCTCGACCAGCTCCGCGTAATTGTCAGCCGAGATGTAATCGGCGATTGGAACACCAGCAGCCTGGATTGCCTGCTTTTCAAATATCCGGTTTTGCGTAATCCGAATCAATTCAGCGCCTTGAGGTATATAAGCAAGCTCCATCAATTTTTCCAATGCGCTAGCATCGATGTTTTCGAATTCATAGGTAATGACATCACTTGCTTCCGCCAATTCCTCTAATGCTTGAAAGTCGTTAAAAGGTGCGATGATTTCGATATCCGCAACTTGCCCGGTTGGTGAATCCATCCCCGGGTCAAGCACTGCGATTTTAAAACCGGCTTCCTTGGCAGCCAAAGCCATCATGCGCCCTAATTGTCCGCCGCCAATGATGCCGATTGTCTGTCCTGGCAAGATCGTTTTCGTCATAGGAGATCACCTGTGCTTTTCAAGACTTCATCATGCGTTCGATTTCTCCGGTCTTGAAGCGCTTTCGCTGCTTCAGGATCAACCGTGCCCAAAATCTGCGCCGCCAGCAATCCGGCATTTATCGCTCCTGCTTTTCCGATTGCTACAGTAGCAACCGGAACGCCGCCTGGCATTTGGACAATGGACAGCAGCGAATCCAGCCCGTTCAAAGCTTTTGACTGGACCGGCACGCCAATTACCGGTAATGTCGTTTTCGCAGCGACCATTCCTGGAAGATGTGCGGCTCCGCCTGCCCCTGCAATAATCACATGCAACCCGCGAGCTCTTGCTTCTTCCGCATAGGAAAACATCAAATCCGGTGTCCGATGAGCGGAAATCACCTTTTTCTCGTAACTGATACGCAATTCATCCAATACATCGCATGCATGTTTCATTGTTTCCCAATCGCTTGAACTTCCCATAATGACGCCGATTCGCGGATTCATATAAATACCTCTCCTTTAAACAGATAAAAGCCCTCAAATAAACTGCTCACATGACGTGAAAAGCAGTTTACTTAAGGGCTTGTTGATTATGAACGAATTTAAAAATGATGGCATAAAAGCGCACATCCTTCGCCAAGTCTCCGTAAGTTGCTTTCCCGCATAGTCCAGACATTCCGGTGTCCTGGTAGAAACGCAGAGGCCAATTCCTCTGCATATATGGGGTATCCTTAATAATCATAACAAGATAACTGAAATGAGTCAATCCTAAAGTCGAACGATTACTTGGTGTAATTTTAAATTGTTCGGTTTTTTCCATTGTATTTTGCTATTCTGTTATCCATGATCCTTTAAACTTAACAATTTGCCTAATCGGCACTGGTTTGCCATTGATTTCCTCGAAAAGGGGTTCTTCTTTGCGCCCAACTGCAGCGTATCCTTGATCTTTCATCCGTTCGAGGCAATCCGTGATTGTTTCGCCCTCGCGAAGTTCGAACCATACAGTCTTTTTTGTCATTTAAACAGTTTTCCTTTCCGTACCGACTTGACCCAGAAACCGCCGTGGATATTTTTCGGTTCATACGACATCATGAACGCTTTAGGATCGATTTCCTTGATGGTGTCGTAAAGTTTTGTCTCCATCTTCCGCGGCGTGAGGATTTGCATCGTTTGGCGGCCGCCATCTCTGCCGGTGGCCTCCCAGTTGGTTACCCCATATCCTTTTTCACGTAAGATATTGGACAGGAAATTGCTTTCTTGCATTGTCGTGACATTGACCATAATATAGCCCAACGCCATTTTCTCTTCGATCTTCGAACCGACGATTACGCCTGAGCCGTAGCCAAGCGCATATGCGACAAGGTTTTGGAGTTGATCGAGGTTATCCAGCACCAATCCCAAACCGACGATGTAAATGACAGTTTCAAACATGCTTATGAATGCTGCAAAATACCGATGGCCTTTTAAAGTAAGGATTATGCGGATTGTCGAAATTGAAACGTATATGACATTTATCATAAAGATGATAAAGATCATCAGCCAAGGGTTGAAATCCAATTGCCCCATCCTTTCTAAATACTTATTAAAGATTTATGTTTCATACTATTAGAATTTATTCGCGAATGCAAGACAGAAGTTCAGTTTCCCCCTTTTTCAGAAAAGACTTAATGTTTTTGTAATAAAGGAAATCTAAAAAGTGCTTGTTGCAGCTACTAGCTTTTCCCCAGCATTTGGCTTTTTAGGATGAAAAGACAATAATATAGAAGGTTTTCGTTTTGCCATTCTCCGTATCATTTAGCGCTTAGTGACCCGGATGATGTCCGGACGCACAAAAAAACCGCTGCCGGTTAAGGCAACGGTTTTCTTTCTCTAGACCAGCGACGTCCTACTCTCACAGGGGGAAACCCCCAACTACCATCGGCGCAAAAGAGCTTAACTGCCGTGTTCGGGATGGGAACGGGTGTGGCCTCTTTGCCATCATCACTGGACTATTTT
>NZ_JBZDOI010000006.1:0-66802 GCF_058268455.1 Planococcus sp. TJ-302
CGAACACGGCAGTTAAGCTCTTTTGCGCCGATGGTAGTTGGGGGTTTCCCCCTGTGAGAGTAGGACGTCGCTGGTCTAGAGAAAGAAAACCGTTGCCTTAACCGGCAGCGGTTTTTTTGTGCGTCTGGACATTGTCCGGATCACTGTGCGCCTAACGGTCTTTTGATCAAAAGTTATTCACTATTGCAATAGTGGCATGAATGCCATAAAGAATAAATCGAAATTTTAATAGATTTTTCAATTGAATAAATTAAAATGTACCTTCATTGTCATATATAGCACAATTGTCAGAAGGGTAGAGTTTTTGTGTCTGGATTTGAAAGACAGGGATAGAAATAAGAAAATTAAAACCTCTATTCTAAAATTTTCTAAGAACTTCCCACCTTTTCATAAGTTATCGAAACAAATTGTTTTCAAAATTTTAAAAGCTTGAATGATGAAATTTATCATAAGATTTTTAAAAATAAGCACCATAATGATTAACAACGTCGCGCATTGGGAAAACTGATAATGAGGTGATATGCATGAAACCAGGTTTGTATAAAGTAGAAACAATTGATAAAAGAACTGCGCTGCTCACTCCGTTGAATAAACAAGAAGATCAATTTACTTTTCCAATCTCCGATTTCACACACGATGTGGCTAAAGGAGATGTCGTAGAAGTTTGGCGGGAAGGCACTAAATGGAAAACAAAATATTGCGAAGAAGATACGAAATCGATTTCCAGCCACACTAAGGATTTTGTAAAGCGGATTATGGATAAAGAATAACTTATGATGTCTCGGGGATAATTAGTCTCGAGACATTTTTTGATTGTATTATTCAAATCGTAGAATTTGAAATCCTTAAAAAGCTTAGTGTATAATTAAGTCAAATATAGTCAAAGTCAATTAAAGACTAATTAGGTACCTGAGAGGTGATGGCGATGCGGAATATTTCGGACATAATTGAAGGGTATTTAAAAGGGATTATAGAAGTAAGCGAAAGAGACTATATTGAAATCAAACGCAATGAAATCGCCGAAAGATTTCAATGTGTCCCTTCGCAAATAAATTACGTGATCAATACTCGATTTACAGCGGATCGCGGCTATCTCGTAGAAAGCAAAAGAGGCGGTGGCGGATATATCCGCATTAAGCGCATCACGCTTCATACGAAATCCGATGTTCTTTCCGATGTTATTAAACGCTTGGAGCAAGGTGCCTCTCAAAGCATGGCAGAAGATATTGTTTTTAGGCTATTAAACGAGGATATCATTTCTAAAAGGGAAGCGAAATTAATCCTGAGTGCGAGCGATCGCGCGACGCTGCTTCTGCCGTTGCCGACGCGTGATGAGGTAAGAGCGAGAATTCTAATCGCTATGTTATTTACTTTGAAATATCAGTCGAGTATTTGAGAGGTGATCAAATGTTTTGTGAGCAATGCGGGAAAAGGCCGGCTTCTGTGATCGTCAAACAAAATGTGAATGGCAATACAATCCAACGCAACCTTTGCCCAATCTGTGCTGCTGAAAGCCATAATCTAAATTATACTTTTGAGCAAGATCCTATGGCCATTCACCAATTATTGCCCAATTGGTTTCCAAACCAAAAAACCTCTGTTAATCCAGTCAAAAAGGAAGTAGCTGTATGCCCGAATTGCGGATTCACATTCTCTAAATTCATGGAAATCGGAAAATTCGGTTGTGCTACTTGCTACGAAGCTTTTGAAGATCATTTAGATAATATATTCAAGAGACTTCATAATGGAAATTATAGGCACGAAGGTAAAATACCTTCTGCTTACGGCAGTACCTTAAAGATAAAAAAAGAGATAGAAGAATTACGAAAACAGATGCAAGTTTCTATTGCCGATGAGGATTTTGAAGAAGCGGCAAAACTGCGTGATGAGGTAAGGGCTCTTACTCTCCAACTTGTAGGGGGTGAGGCGGATGGAAATTGATCGTTTTCTGCAGCCTAAAGCTAGCAGTTGGATGGAAACAGATAGTGAAAATGCAGATATCGCAATGAGCACCCGGATACGGCTAGCTCGTAACTTAAGCGATTTTAAATTTCCTTACTCGTTTTCAGAAGACGAAGCATTAAAAGTAGACAAGGCGATTTCATCGGTGCTGATAGACCAAGGACGTAAATTGAACTTGGAATTCACCCATATTGATATACAGGAAATCCTTCCTCTCCAGCGAGAGGTGTTGATTGAAAAGCATTTGATCAGCCCATACTTAGTGAAGGAAAGCCATTCCGGCGCAGTTCTTCTTTCGGAAAATGAAGAGCTCAGTATAATGGTCAATGAAGAAGACCATTTGCGGATTCAAAGTTTACGGGCTGGGTTCCATTTGAAAGAAACGTATCAGGTGGCCAATGACCTGGATAATCTATTGGAACAGCATTTATCGTATGCGTTTCACGAAAAATATGGTTATTTGACCAGTTGCCCGACTAATACAGGAACAGGAATGCGAGCTTCAGTCATGCTGCATTTGCCAGCGTTGACAATGTCACAGCAAATCGCGCGGATCGTTCCGGCAATCTCACGTTTAGGAATGGCTGTGAGAGGTATTTACGGAGAAGGCAGCGAAGCGCTGGGCAATGTATACCAGATTTCCAATCAAATGACGCTTGGCAAGTCAGAATATGAAATTTTGCAAGACTTGGAAAGTATGACCGACCAAATCATTCAACAAGAACGCAGGGCGAGGGATGCGATTTTGAATAATTCGCCGGTCGCTTTGGAAGACCGGGTGTATCGCTCTCTCGGTACGTTAGCCAATGCAAGATTGTTGTCTACAGAGGAAGCGGCGACTTGCTTATCGAATGTCCGATTGGGCATCGATTTAAAATTAATTAAAGATATCGATATGTCGATATTAAATGAATTGATGATTTTTATGCAGCCGGCATTTTTGCAGCAGTATTCAGGCAGCCCTTTACAGCCAACTGAAAGAGATATTGCCCGCGCAAAATTATTCCGCGAGCGTTTGAATAAGGATAGTGTAACTAACAAAGGAGAGGATTTTGCATGATGTTTAATCGATTTACACAACGCGCACAAAAAGTTCTTCAACTAGCTCAAGAAGAAGCCATCCGCATGAAACACGAATCGATTGGGACCGAACATATTTTGCTTGGATTGATTCGTGAGGGCGGCGGCATAGCTGCTAAAGCTCTAGAAGCAATTGATGTTAATACACAACTAATCGAAGAAGGCATTAAAGAACTGGTCGGTGTCGGCGAAAAAGATGTAGGGCCGATTGTCCATTATACTCCGAGGGCGAAGAAAGTCATCGAGTTATCGGTGGATGAATCACGCAAGCTTGGCCATTCCTATATTGGGACCGAGCATTTGCTGCTTGCCTTGATACGCGAAGGTGAAGGAGTTGCTGCGCGGGTACTTGGCAATGCAGGCGTCAGCTTGAACAAAGCTCGCCAGCAAGTGCTTCAGCTATTGGGAAGCAACGAACAGGCTTCAAATACAGGAAGCAGCCCAAATGCTTCTGCGAATACACCGACTCTTGATGGCCTGGCACGCGACTTGACTCAAGTGGCGCGCGAAGGCAGTTTGGATCCGGTCATTGGGCGCAGCAAGGAAATTACACGGGTAATCGAAGTGTTGAGCCGCCGCACGAAAAATAATCCGGTGTTGATTGGTGAGCCGGGTGTTGGTAAAACAGCGATTGCCGAAGGATTGGCACAGCAGATTGTCAATAATGAAATACCGGAAACGCTGCGCGACAAACGTGTTATGGTGCTTGATATGGGGACTGTTGTTGCCGGTACGAAATACCGCGGTGAATTTGAAGATCGTTTGAAAAAAGTGATGGACGAAATTCGCCAAGCGGGCAATGTCATCCTGTTTATCGATGAACTTCATACATTGATCGGTGCAGGTGGAGCGGAAGGGGCAATTGATGCTTCGAACATTCTGAAACCGTCATTGGCACGCGGAGAATTGCAGTGCATCGGTGCTACTACATTGGACGAGTACCGAAAATACATCGAAAAAGATGCTGCCCTTGAGCGCCGGTTCCAGCCGATTCAAGTGGATGAGCCAACAGTGGCAGAATCCATTCTAATCATTAAAGGGTTGCGAGACCGTTACGAAGCGCATCACCGCGTGAAAATTACAGACGAAGCTATTGAAGCGGCAGCGGTCATGTCCGACCGGTATATTTCTGACCGTTTCTTGCCGGATAAAGCAATTGATTTGATTGACGAAGCGGGTTCTAAAGTCCGTCTTCGTTCGTATACGACTCCACCTGATTTGAAAGAGTTGGAAGATCGCTTGGAATCTGCCCGCAATGAGAAGAATGCGGCTGTCCAAAGCCAGGCTTTCGAAAAAGCTGCTTCTTTGCGCGATGCCGAGCAAAAGCTGAAAGATCAATTGGATAAAACAAAGAAAGAGTGGAAAGAAAAGCAAGGCAAAGAAGAGTCTGAAGTGACGGTTGAGGATATTGCAGCGGTCGTCTCTATGTGGACAGGCGTTCCAGTTTCTAAATTGGCGCAAACAGAAACTGAAAAATTATTGAATTTGGAAGATCTTCTCCACAATCGCGTAATCGGACAAGAAGAAGCCGTGACTTCGATTTCCAAAGCGATCCGCCGTGCGCGTGCAGGTTTGAAAGATCCGAAACGCCCGATTGGTTCGTTCATTTTCCTTGGACCTACGGGTGTCGGTAAAACGGAACTTGCCCGCGCTTTGGCAGAAGCGATGTTCGGAGATGAAGAAGCGATGATCCGCATTGACATGTCCGAGTATATGGAAAGACATTCGACTTCACGCCTTGTCGGTTCGCCTCCGGGTTACGTCGGGTATGAAGAAGGCGGCCAATTGACGGAGAAAGTCCGTAGAAAACCGTATTCAGTGATATTACTAGATGAAATTGAAAAAGCGCATCCGGATGTCTTCAACATCCTGTTGCAAGTTCTCGAAGATGGACGTTTGACTGATTCGAAAGGCCGACGCGTCGATTTCCGCAACACGGTGATCATCATGACATCCAATGTTGGTGCGGAAGAATTGAAATACAATAAATACGTAGGATTCAATTTGCAGGACGGGAAAACGGATTACAAGGACATGAAAGCGAAAATGCTGGGCCAATTGAAAAAAGCTTTCCGTCCGGAGTTCTTAAACCGTATTGACGACATGATTGTGTTTCATTCTCTTGAACGGGAAGATTTGCGCAAAATCGTCAACTTGATGTCCCAGCAATTGGTCGATCGTTTGAAACAACAGCATATTGATTTGGAACTGACAGACGCTGCGCTTGAAAAAATCGCGAAGGAAGGGTATGATCCGGAATATGGTGCCCGCCCACTTCGCCGTTCTCTTCAAAAACACGTTGAAGACCGCTTGTCTGAAGAATTATTGAAAGGTACGGCAATTGCGGGGCAACATATCGTATTCGATGTAGAAAATGACGAATTTATCGTTCGCACAACGGCGGATATCAAGGAATAAAAGAATAATCATTCCGCTCGCCGGATTTTCGGCGGGCGGTTTTTATATGGAAAGGGAGAGAGTCATGGCTAAGAAAAAGTCGAAATTCATCTGTCAATCATGCGGCTATGAATCAGCGAAATGGATGGGCAAATGCCCAAACTGCGGCGAGTGGAACCAAATGGTGGAAGAAGTCGAAATGGCAGTGCCTAAAGGTACGCGCGGCGCATTCCAGCATTCGGCTTCTGTACCTCAAAAAGCCACACCGATCAACTCAATCGAAACGCAGGATGAACCGCGGGTGGATACGAAAATGGGCGAGATGAACCGGGTTCTCGGCGGCGGCATTGTGCCGGGTTCGCTCGTGCTCATTGGTGGTGATCCGGGGATCGGAAAATCGACGCTGCTTCTTCAAGTGTCTGCGATGCTTGCGAATAATGGCAACCGGGTATTGTATATTTCGGGAGAAGAATCGATCCGCCAAACGAAGCTGCGCGCGGAGCGCTTAGACGCCGCGTCGCCGGAATTATTCATTTATGCGGAAACGAATCTGGAACTGATTAATCATACAATTGAAGATGTGGCACCTGATTTTGTCATTATCGATTCCATCCAGACCGTGTATCATCCGGAAGTGACGTCGGCACCAGGCAGTGTGACCCAAGTGCGAGAAAGTACCGCCGAATTGATGCGCATTGCTAAAACCAAAAATATCGCGATTTTCCTGGTCGGCCATGTTACAAAAGAAGGGCAAATTGCAGGGCCGCGTATTTTGGAGCACATGGTGGATACGGTGCTTTATTTTGAAGGCGAGCGGCACCATACGTACCGGATTTTGCGCAGCGTCAAAAACCGCTTCGGCTCGACAAATGAAATCGCGATTTTTGAAATGCTGCAAAGCGGGTTAGTGGAAGTGTTGAACCCGTCGGAACTCTTCCTTCAGGAACGCTCGAGCGGAGCGGCAGGGTCGACCGTCGTCGCTTCGATGGAAGGCACGCGGCCGATTCTGGTAGAAATCCAGGCGTTGGTAACGCAGTCGAGCTTCAATTATCCGAAACGGATGGCAACTGGCATCGACCAAAACCGGATTTCGTTATTGATGGCGGTCCTTGAAAAACGGGTGGGTATGCTGCTGCAGTCACAGGACGCTTATATCAAAGTGGCCGGAGGCGTCAAACTGGATGAACCGGCCATCGATTTGGCTGTGCTGGCGAGTATTGTTTCCAGCTACCGGGATATTGCGCCGAACGTCTATGACTGCATCATCGGAGAGGTCGGATTGACGGGTGAAGTTCGGCGGGTATCGCGCATTGAGCAGCGTGTTCAGGAAGCGGCTAAGCTCGGCTTTAAACGCGCTATCATTCCGGCTTCGAATCTGGGCGGCTGGGATTATCCTGAAGGAATCCGGGTAGTCGGCGTCGAAAGTGTCAACGATGCATTGAAAGAAATATTCCCACAGCAGTAAGAGGGCGCATTGCCCTCTTTTTCTTTACTGTAAAGCCGAACACAGCGTTTCCATTACAAAACGTGTATAATTATTTAAAAGGAGGTGGAGTCCATGTTAAAGAGAATTATCCAGATTTTATTTTTACTGATTGGCGCTACCGTCGGAATCATATTTTTGCCCTATGTTTTTGAACTTATTCCCATTCCCGACAGCCCGTGGATTAATAATGCCATCGTATTTGCTTTGATCGGCGCCCTTGTATTCTTTTTATTGTCATTATTGTTTGCGGATTCGATTGTTAAATTTGTGAGGTGGATGGAAGAGAAATTGCTCCATGCACCGACTCCGGATCTATTGTTCGGTACGGTAGGGCTTATCATCGGATTGGTGGTGGCTTTCCTGATCGGATTCGCCTTGAACACCATCGATATCCCGATTGTCGCTACGGCAGCTCCAATTATTCTGTCTGTGGTGCTCGGGTATTTAGGGTTCCAAGTCGGATTTAAGAAGCGGGAAGAAATGGTCGGCATGCTGACGCCTCAGCGCATTATGACGAACCATAAAAAGGCGGAACCTGAAGAGCCTGTAAAAAACATGTCCTATAAATTGCTTGATACGAGTGTCATCATCGATGGCCGGATTGCAGACATTTCAGCTACCGGTTTTATGGAAGGTACGTTTGTCGTACCACATTTCGTGTTGTCGGAATTGCAGCATATCGCGGATTCGTCGGATACGCTAAAACGGACACGCGGCCGCCGCGGCTTGGACATTTTGAAACGCCTCCAGGCTGAGCGTGAAGGTGCGATTGTGATTACCGAAGAAAATTACGATGAAGTCGCTGAAGTTGATATGAAATTGATGCGCGCTGCGAAGAAAATGGGCGGGCAAGTAGTAACAAACGACTTCAATTTGAATAAAGTCTGCGAATTGCACAATGTGCCGGTGCTGAACATCAATGATTTGGCGAATGCTGTGAAGCCGGTTGTCATTCCGGGTGAAGATATGCACGTTGTCGTGATCAAAGACGGCAAAGAACAAAATCAAGGCGTAGCTTATTTAGATGACGGCACGATGATTGTCATTGAAGACGGCAAAGGCTATATCGGCCAAGCTATTAATGTGACGGTGACGAGTGTGCTGCAAACATCGGCGGGCCGCATGATTTTTGCGAAACCGCGTGAGGGGCGCCAAGCCTCAATGAATGGATAAAGGATGTCGCAATATGAACTATACAGTGGTCTTGCCTGCTGCGGGCAGTGGAAAACGGATGAAGGCAGATAAAAACAAATTGTTGCTGGAGCTTTTCGGCAAACCGATTTTCGTTTACACGCTCGAAGTCTTTCAGAATGATCCGGAATGTGACGCGATTTGGCTTGCGGTAAAAGAAGAAGAGCGCAGTGTAATTGAACGCTATGTTGCGGATTACGGAATTACGAAAGTAAAAGGCTATGCACAAGGCGGAATGGAGCGTCAAGACAGTGTCAGAGCTTGTCTTGAAGCGATTCCGCCTTGCGGTGTTGTATTGGTGCATGACGCGGCGCGGCCATTCATTGCGCCTCGCGTCATCGCCAGTCTGGTACAGGAAGCGGCTCAAAAAGGGGCGGCGATTGCTGCGGTCCCGGTGAAAGACACCATCAAAAAAGCGGCAAATGGGATTATTACGGAGACTGTAGACCGGGAACAGCTGTGGATGATTCAGACGCCGCAAGCGTTCACTTATGAGCTTATGCTTGAGGCGGCACAATCGGCAAACGAAGCCGGTTTTATCGGTACGGATGAAGCGATGCTCGTAGAGCGCATCGGCCATCCGGTACATATTATTGAAAGCACCTATGAAAATGTGAAAATGACTACTCCGGAAGACTTGATTTATGGCAAAGCCATTTTGGAGAGCCGGATACAGGAGGAATTGAAATGATTCGAATTGGACAGGGATATGATGTACATCAATTAGTAGAAGGGCGGCCGTTCATCTTAGGCGGCATTGAAATTCCCCATGTTAAAGGGTTGCTTGGGCATTCGGATGCGGATGTGCTGTTGCACACGATTACGGACGCTGCGCTTGGCGCGATTTGCGGAGGCGATATCGGCAAGCATTTTCCGGATACGGACCCTGAATTCAAGGACGCGGATTCCAAAAAACTGCTGTCGCATATTTGGCAATATGTAAAAGAACAAGGCTATGAACTGGGTAATGTCGATTGCACCGTCATCGCACAGAAACCGAAATTGGCGCCGTATATTGAGCAGATGCGCGAATCGATTGCCCGCTTGCTGGAAGCAGATGTGTCGCAAGTCAACGTTAAAGCGACGACTTCGGAGCATCTAGGATTTACGGGCCGTGAAGAAGGCATCGCAGCGCTGGCTGTGATTTTACTGGTGCAGCGCCCGCTTTCGCTGGACGTTCCAGAATGATAGAATAAAGGATATTGTTATTTAAATGAGGAGGAAATATACATGACACAAGAAGTACGCGTACGCTACGCTCCGAGCCCGACTGGCCATTTGCATATCGGAGGAGCACGCACAGCGTTGTTCAATTATTTATATGCACGCCATAATAACGGCAAATTTATCGTCCGGATCGAGGATACCGACATTGCACGGAATATCGAAACCGGAATAACCTCGCAGTTAGACAATTTGAAATGGCTTGGCATCGAATACGATGAGTCGGTTGATATCGGCGGCGAATACGGTCCGTACCGACAGATGGAGCGCCTAGACATCTACAAGAAATACGCTGGCCAAATGCTTGAACAAGGAAATGCTTATAAATGCTTTTGTACGCCTGAAAAATTAGAAGCAGAACGCGAAGCCCAAAAAGCTGCAGGCATTGCTGCTCCTCAATACGTTGGGACATGCCGCAACTTAACTGCTGAACAAGTAGCTGAAAAAGAAGCTGCCGGCCTTTCCCATACTTTGCGTATGAAAGTGCCAGCTAACGTAACGTATGAGTTTGAGGATCTGGTCCGCGGGCCGGTATCATTCGAGTCGAAGGACGTCGGTGACTGGGTACTCGTGAAAACGAACGGCATCCCGACCTATAATTTCGCAGTTGTCGTAGATGACCATTTGATGGAAATCTCACATGTCTTCCGCGGAGAAGAGCATTTGTCGAACACACCGAAACAGATGATGATATTTGACGCATTCGGCTGGGATTACCCAACTTACGGCCATATGACATTGATCGTCAATGAAGACCGCAAAAAACTGTCGAAACGCGATGAATCGATTATCCAGTTCATATCCCAATACAAGGATCTTGGATTTATTCCTGAAGCGTTGTTCAATTTCTTCTCACTTCTTGGCTGGTCTCCGGAAGGGGAAGAAGAGATCTTCTCGAAAGAAGAGCTGATCCGCATTTTCGATGTGAACCGCCTTTCCAAATCGGCATCGATGTTCGATAAACAGAAGTTAACGTGGATGAATAACCAGTACATCAAGCAAATGACGCTGGAAGAAGTGGTCGCCTTGGCGCTTCCGCATCTGCAAAAATCGGGCAAGCTGCCTGAAGAGTTGACACCGGAACAAGCCGAATGGGCTGAAAAGCTGATTGCCCTGTATCATGAGCAATTGAGCTATGGCGCTGAGATTACGGAATTGACCGAAGTGTTCTTCGTTGATGAGCTGACGTTCGAGGAAGATGAAAAAGCGGTGCTTGCCGGCGAACAAGTGCCGGAAGTGATGGCTTCTTTCAAAGAGCAGTTGGAAAACCTGGAAAGCTTTGAAGCGGCTGATATCAAAGCGTCGATCAAAGCAGTGCAAAAAGCGACAGGCCACAAAGGGAAAAATCTTTTTATGCCGATCCGCATTGTCACGACGGGCCAAATGCACGGACCTGAATTGCCGGATGCCATTTCGTTGCTCGGCAAAGACAAAACAATTGCCCGTGTTGCCCAGTTCGCAAGCGCGTAAATTGACTTCTGCTAAAAAAGAGGTACAATAAATCTACTATTACCAAAACGTTGACGAGAAGAAGTACGTGCGCACGCTCTGTAGAGAAGACCTCCACCGGCTGAAAGGGGTCTGGGCCTCTGCGGCACGGAAATGCCTCTCTGAGTGCTGAGTCGAATCAAGTAGACCAGACGTGCCGCCTGCGTTAAAGGCTTCGAGAGAGAAGGCTCAGCCCTTCTAATCAGAGTGGAACCGCGCAATTATGCGTCTCTGTCATTAATTTGACAGGGGCGCTTTTTATTTTGCCCTAGGTTAGGAAGGAGTTAAGAAGATGTGGAAGTTATTGAAAGAAGACATTGATGTTATTTTTGAACAAGATCCGGCCGCCCGCAGCTACCCGGAAGTCATTCTGACGTATGCAGGCCTCCATGCTATTTGGTTGCACCGGCTGGCTCATTTCTTTTTCAAAAATAAATTATTTTTCATCGCACGGGCCATCTCTCAGATCAGCCGTTTTTTCACGGGCATCGAAATTCACCCGGGCGCGGTCATCGGCCGCCGGGTCTTCATTGACCACGGCATGGGCGTAGTGATCGGCGAGACATGCATTATCGGCAATGACGTGACGCTGTACCAAGGCGTCACACTTGGCGGGACTGGAAAAGAACGCGGCAAACGCCATCCGACATTAGAAGACGGCGTGCTGGTCGCGACCGGCGCGAAAGTGCTCGGTTCGATTGTCATCGGCGCTAATTCCAAAGTGGGTGCCGGTTCGGTGGTTTTGAAGAATGTTCCGCCGAATTCGACCGTTGTCGGAATTCCAGGCAAAGTGGTCATGCAAGACGGCGTCAAAGTGAAGCCGGACTTGAACCACCAGAACATGCCGGATCCGGTCATGGACAAATGCGACAGCATGGAAATGAAGATTGCTGCGCTGCAGCGCGAAGTGGAACAACTGAAAAATGCTCAAAAGAAAGCAGGGGAACTCCAATGACGATCCAAATTTTTAATTCATTGTCACGCCAAAAAGAGGCGTTTATTCCGTTAGAAGCGGGAAAAGTAAAGATGTATGTGTGCGGGCCGACCGTCTATAATTACATCCACATTGGCAACGCCCGTCCGGTCATCGTCTATGATACCGTACGCCGCTACTTGGAATACCGCGGCTATGACGTAACGTATGTGTCTAATTTCACGGATGTCGATGACAAGCTAATCAAGGCGGCCAAGGAACTTGGCGTAGAAGTGCCGGAAGTGGCTGAGCGGTTCATCGGTGCCTATTTTGAAGATACGAAAGCGTTGGGCTGCAGCGAAGCAGATGTCCATCCCCGTGTAACGGGCCATATGCCGCAGATTGTCGATTTCATTAAAGTGCTGATCGAAAAAGGCTATGCCTATGAGTCGCAAGGCGATGTTTATTACCGCACCCGCAAATTCGAAGGCTACGGCAAATTGTCGCATCAATCGGTCGACGAGCTGAAAATCGGTGCACGCATCGAAACGGGCGACAAAAAAGAAGATGCTTTGGACTTTGTGCTGTGGAAAACGGCCAAGCCTGGCGAAATTTCTTGGGAAAGCCCATGGGGCCAGGGACGTCCAGGCTGGCACATCGAATGCTCAGTGATGGCGCGCGAGCACCTCGGCGACACAATCGACATCCACGCCGGCGGACAGGATTTGACGTTCCCGCACCACGAAAACGAAATCGCACAGTCGGAAGCGCTGACAGGCAAACCGTTTGCACGCTACTGGATGCACAATGGCTATATCAATATCGACAATGAAAAAATGTCCAAATCACTGAATAATTACGTTTTGGTCAATGACATCCTGAAAGAGCTCAATCCCCAAGTGCTGCGATTCTTCATGCTGTCCGTGCATTACCGACATCCGATCAACTATTCGCAGCAATTAGTGGAAGATGCCATTGCAGCATTGGACCGCCTGCGCACGGCATACGCCAATTTAAAGCATCGCTTGCAAGCGTCCGCCGACCTCGGGGACCATTCGGACATTTGGCTGTCAAAAATGGACGGCATCAAAGCGGAGTTCCTTGAAACGATGGATGACGATTTTAATACAGCAAATGCCATTTCAAAGCTTTTTGAGTTGTCGAAGCTGTCGAATACGTATTTACTGGAAAAGCAGACATCAACGCAAGTGCTTTCGGCATTTATCGCGATGTTCGACGAATTAGCGGGTGTTCTTGGGCTGCCGTTCAACGAGCAGGAAGAATTATTGGACGAAGAAGTCGAAGCGCTGCTTGCGGAACGGATCGAAGCGCGCAAGAATCGCAATTTTGCCCGTGCCGATGAAATCCGCGATTTGTTCAAAGAGAAAAGCATCATTTTGGAAGATACAGCGCAAGGCACGCGTTGGAAGCGGGGTTGACAGCATGAATGTGTTACGGAACCAAGATGTCGACCAGCTGAACGGGCTTGCGCTCGCCTATATGGGGGACGCTGTCTATGAGCAGGCAGTGCGCGAACATTTGCTGCGCTCGGGGCGCGTTAAACCGAATACGCTTCACCGCCAGGCGACGACGTTCGTCTCGGCAAAAGCTCAGGCAATGGTGCTGAAACGGTTGACGGAAGAAGGTTTTTTAACGGAAGAAGAATTGGCGGTCATGCGGCGCGGCCGCAACGCCAAATCAGGCTCCGTGCCCAAAAATACCGACGTCCAGACCTATAATTTCAGTACCGCGTTCGAAGCGGTTCTGGGCTGGCTGTATTTGAAAGAACGGCAGGAGCGGACAGGCGAGGTCATTCGCTACGCCATCGAGATTGTTGAAGAGTTGAGAGGAGTGGTCAAATGAGCGAAGAACTAACGCCAGAAATCATCGGCGGCAAAAATCCTGTACTGGAAGCGTTGCGCGCCGACCGCGATGTCAATAAAATCTGGATTGCTGAAGGCGTTCAGAAAAAAGGCATCATGGAAATTTTGGAACTGGCTAAAGAGAAAAAAGTCTTGGTGCAATTCGTGCCGAAGAAAAAAATCGACAGCCTGACCGATTCCAACCACCAAGGAATCGCGGCAGCAGTAGCGGCCTATAATTATGCAGAGCTGGATGACTTGTTCGAAGCGGCGGTAAGCCGCTCTGAAGATCCGTTCTTTCTCATTCTCGATGAACTTGAAGATCCGCATAATTTGGGGTCGATCATGCGCACCGCGGATGCTATCGGTGTCCACGGGTTGATTATTCCGAGACGCCGGGCAGTCGGGTTGACGGCGGTTGTTGCAAAATCCTCAACCGGTGCGATCGAGCATGTGCCAGTGGTGAGGGTCAATAATTTATCGCAAACCGTTGATGAATTGAAAAAGCGTGGCCTGTGGATTGCCGGTACAGATGCGAAGGAATCTGCTGATTATCGGACAATGGACGCTAAATTGCCGCTTGCCGTCGTCATCGGCAGCGAAGGCAAAGGCATGAGCCGCCTGCTGCGCGATAAATGCGATTTCCTTTACCAGCTGCCGATGGTCGGGCATGTCACGTCGCTCAATGCGTCTGTCGCTGCTAGCCTTCTGATGTACGAAGTCTACAGAAAGCGCAATCCACTAGGTTGAGGCAATGGACATTCTACTGGTGGATGGGTATAACATCATTGGGGATTGGCCAGAACTTCAGAAACTGAAAAAAGACAAGTTGGCGGATGCCAGAGATCGGCTGATTGAGCGCATGGCGGAATATCAGAGCTATAAGGGATGGCGGGTCATCATCGTTTTTGATGCCCACCTGGTGCCTGGCATCGAAGCAAAAGACCGGCGCCATGATATAGAAGTGATTTTTACCCGGGAAAGCGAGACGGCCGATGAACGAATCGAAAAGCTGGCGGACAGTCTTGGCAACCGACGTGACCAGATTTACGTCGCGACATCAGATATGACCGAGCAACGGGTGATTTTCGGCAAAGGCGCGCTAAGAATTTCGGCTCGGGAGCTGGAAATTGAAACAGAAGAAATACAGCGAGATATTACAAAAAAAGTAAAAGAAATCCAGGAGCAGCGCGCTTTCTCAAAGATCCTGCTGTCTGATGAAATAGCTGAAATTTTCGAAAAATGGCGCAGGGGACAGAAATGATAGGTTGACGCTCAATTTTTGCTTCCTGTATACTGAGGATATCGAGGCTCGCAACCGGAGGGATAGCCGTGGTAAATCATGAGCAAGTTCAAGCCCAACGATTCACAGAAATGTCAGATGAGGAACTTGTCAGCTTAGTCCACAGCGGAAATACTGAGGCCTTGGATTATTTAATTACGAAATATCGGCATTTTGTCCGCATGAAAGCGCGTTCTTACTTTTTGATCGGCGCCGATAAGGAAGACATCATCCAGGAAGGGATGATCGGTTTATACAAGGCGATTCGTGATTTCCGCAGCGATAAATTATCGTCGTTCCGTGCGTTTGCCGAATTGTGCATCATCCGCCAGATCATCACGGCGATCAAAACGGCGACCCGCCAAAAACATATTCCGCTGAATTCCTATGTTTCATTGGATAAACCGATCTACGATGAGGAATCAGACCGCACTTTGATGGATGTGCTGACAGGCAACGGCGTGGATGATCCTGAAGAATTGATGATTAACAACGAAGAGTTCATGTACATGGAAGCAAAAATGGGGGAAGTGCTCAGCAATCTCGAACGGGAAGTGCTGGCGCTGTATCTCGACGGACAATCCTATCAGGAAATTTCAGAAAAATTAGAACGCCACGTTAAATCCATCGACAATGCGCTGCAGCGCGTCAAGCGCAAATTGGAGCGGCATCTTCAGCTGGATGAGACGCAGACGTCCTGACGCTGTTGACAGGTTACTTTTTAGATGCTAATCTGGAAAAAGCTGAAAACTCGAATAGGGTGAAGAAATATGGCTAAAAAAATCGTTTAAGCTGCTCGAAATGTGCATCCTGCAATTATACGGTTCCGGCGCGTTCGGAACCTAGCACACGTTTGGAACTTAATAAATCCTGTGCTCATTGCAATGGGCATACCGTGCATAAACAAACGATATGAATATTAAGTGAATGCCGAACGATATAGAGTGATTTTAAATTTTCGGAGGTTTTTTAAACAATGGGCAACATTGGCAGTTTCTTTAAGAACGTCGTTTCGGAAATGAGAAAAGTTAGCTGGCCTAAACGCAAAGAACTAACACGCTATACGATAGTGGTTCTTTCAACGGTCATCTTCATGGCGCTTTTCTTCGCATTGATTGATTCAGGCATCTCGGAATTATTCCGCTGGTTCTTGGCACTTTAAAGGATCAACAACAATAACATGTCAAAAATAGCCCGTCAGCAGTTGAGAACGGGTTTTTTCATTTGGTGAAAAAAGGAGGGACGGACGTTTAGTCCGAACGAATATGGAGAAAAATTGGTATGTGGTCCATACGTATTCCGGATACGAGAACAAGGTGAAAGCGAATTTGGAGAAGCGTGTCGAAACGATGGGCATGCAAGACAAGATCTTCCGCGTCATCATCCCGGAAGAACAGGAAACAGATTTCAAAGATGGCAAAAAACGTACGGTCATGCGCAAAACCTTCCCGGGTTACGTGCTGGTTGAATTGATCATGACGGATGAGTCTTGGTATGTTGTGCGCAACACGCCGGGCGTAACCGGCTTTATCGGTTCATCGGGCGGTGGTGCGAAACCGACGCCGCTTTTAGATGAGGAAGTCGATTTCATCCTGAAACAGATGGGCATGGCTGCGCGCAAAGTGGATATCGACTTTGCAGTGGGCGATACCGTTGAAGTCATGGAAGGGCCATTTGCGAACTTCCAAGGGAAAGTCGAAGAAATCGACGAAACAAAAGGCAAAGTCAAAGTGTCGATCGATATCTTTGGCCGTGAAACAAAAATGGAACTTGATTTCGAGCAGGCCCATAAAATTTAAATACCCCTTGCTATTCTCTTAGGGAAGTGGTATTATTTCATAGGTCAGACTGTCATCAGACAATTTGTACAAGCTAATTAATTCTATCAACATAGTTGACAGAGATATTGAGTGGGAGGGGAAACCCTATTACCACATCACGGACTTAAGGAGGTGTGTTTCGTGGCTAAAAAAGTTATTAAAGTTGTAAAATTGCAGATCCCTGCAGCAAAAGCTAATCCAGCGCCACCGGTTGGTCCAGCATTGGGTCAAGCAGGTGTTAACATCATGGGCTTCTGTAAAGAGTTCAACGCGCGTACGGCAGATCAAGCAGGACTGATCATTCCAGTTGAGATTTCAGTATTTGAAGATCGTTCATTTACATTCATTACGAAAACTCCACCCGCAGCTGTTCTACTTAAAGTAGCAGCCGGTATTGAATCAGGTTCAGGCGAACCGAACCGCAATAAAGTAGCGACTGTAAAACGCGACAAAGTTCGCGAAATCGCAGAAACTAAAATGCCAGATCTAAATGCTGCTTCAGTTGAAGCTGCAATGTTGATGGTTGAAGGTACTGCTCGCAGCATGGGCATTACAATCGAAGACTAATACAGCAGTTGTTTTTGGATGGGTTGCGTGAGTTCAATATGAACCGCGCAGCCTTTAATCGTGGGAGGTTTAAACCGTTAGACCACAACAAGGAGGACGTTTAAAATGGCTAAAACAGGCAAAAGGCTGCAAGATGCAGCAAAATTGATCGACCGTACAAAACTTTACGAAGCTAAAGAAGCGATCGAACTTGCTAAAAAAGCAAGCACAGTAAACTTCGATGCAACAGTAGAAGTGGCTTTCCGTCTTGGAATCGACACGCGCAAGAACGACCAGCAAATCCGTGGAGCAGTAGTGCTTCCGAATGGTACTGGTAAAACTCAAAGCGTATTGGTTTTCGCTAAAGGCGAAAAACTTAAAGAAGCTGAAGCAGCTGGCGCAGATTTCGTCGGCGATGCTGAATATATCCAGAAAATCCAACAAGGATGGTTTGACTTCGATGTTATCGTAGCAACTCCTGACATGATGGGTGAAGTTGGTAAACTTGGGCGCGTTTTAGGGCCAAAAGGCTTAATGCCAAACCCGAAAACAGGCACAGTTACATTTGATGTAACAAAAGCTGTTCAAGAAATCAAAGCTGGTAAAGTGGAATACCGTGCAGATAAAACGGGTATCATCCATGCGCCAATCGGGAAAGTTTCTTTCGAAGACGGCAAACTTGCTGAAAACTTGGAAGCGATCTACGATGTTGTCCTTAAAGCTAAGCCATCGGCTGCTAAAGGCGTATACATCAAATCCCTAAACGTAACAACTACAATGGGACCTGCTATTAAAGTGGATACTTCTACTGTAGGAAAATAAGAGTTTGACAAACCATTTCCGCGTTGCTATAATTGCGAAGTTGTGAAATGCATATTTGTACCGCAGACAGCAGGGGCGCCAGCCGCTTAATTTATCCCTGCCGAGGACATGATGAATTCAGTTGACATCTTTTTGATGCTGATATTATGCCTCTGTGTCTGTATAGACCAGAGGCTTTTCTTATGGGCTGACGGTACGAATTGAAAAATCTATAGGAGGTGCCAAAATGAGCAAAGCAGTTGAAACGAAAAAAGTTGTCGTGCAGACAATCGCTGATAAATTCAATGCTGCAGCTTCTGTTGTAGTTGTTGATTACCGCGGTTTGAATGTTGCACAAGTAACAGAACTTCGTAAACAGCTTCGTGAAGCAGGCGTTGAGTTTAAAGTTTACAAAAACTCAATGACTCGCCGTGCGACAGAAATGCACGGTCTTGAAGCGATCAACGAACACTTGACAGGACCAAACGCAATTGCATTTTCTAACGAAGATGTAGTAGCTCCAGCGAGAATCATCAACGATTTCGCTAAAAAGAACGAAGCGCTTGAAATTAAAGCGGGTATCATCGAAGGCACTGTTGCATCTGCTGACGATGTAAAAGCATTAGCAGAACTTCCATCACGCGAAGGTCTACTTTCTATGCTACTCAGCGTACTTCAAGCTCCAGTCCGCAACTTTGCTGCTATTACAAAAGCAGTTGCAGACCAAAAAGAAGAACAAGGCGCTTAATAAGTTAGCCGGATAAGCACGACAAAAAAATCAACTTTCCATAGGAGGAAACTATAATGACACAAGAACAAATCTTAGAATCAATCAAAGAAATGACAGTTCTACAACTTAACGACCTTGTAAAAGCAATCGAAGAAGAGTTCGGCGTAACTGCTGCTGCTCCTGTTGCTGCAGCTGCTGCTGGCGGTGCTGCTGAAGAAGAACAAACTGAATTTGATGTAATCCTAGCTGCTGCTGGCGATCAAAAAATCAAAGTTATCAAAGCAGTACGCGAAGTTACTGGCCTAGGCTTGAAAGAAGCTAAAGCACTAGTTGACGAAGCTCCTAAAGCAATCAAAGAAGGCGTTACTAAAGAAGAAGCTGAAGAAGTAAAAGGCAAACTTGAAGAAGTTGGCGCTTCAGTAGAAGTTAAATAATTTCAACACCTTTTGAATAAGAAAGAAGCTCGTCAGTATTCACCGACGGGCTTTTTCTTCTTTTTAAAACCGGAAATTCCGGTGCGGCATTGTGCTGAGTTGATAAATGTAAGGAGGACTCCTTGTGTCACAGCATTATTATTCCAAAAATCCTCAAACAAAAAGCAATCCTCGAGAATGGACATATACATTGCGGGGCGAAGAATTTCATTTCCAGACAGATGCGGGTGTGTTCAGTAAGGGTGAGGTCGATTTTGGCTCGCGGCTGCTGATCGAAGCATTTAAAGATTCGGACTTGAACGGGCCAATTCTCGATGTCGGCTGCGGATACGGGCCGATCGGAATGGCCATCGCCAAAACAATTCCCCACAAAGAAGTTCATATGGTAGACGTGAATGCACGCGCCATTGAATTGGCTAAAAAGAATACAGAGAAAAATGGAGTGGCCAATGTTCGGATTTATGAAAGTGACGGACTGGCTGCTGTTGAGGCGGAAGGCTTTTCGGCGATCTTGACCAACCCGCCGATACGTGCGGGAAAAGATACGATATTCCGTTTTTACGAAGAAGCATTTGAGAAGCTGGAAAGTGGTGGATCCCTGTGGGTGGTTATCCAGAAAAAGCAGGGTGCGCCTTCGACGCAGGAGAAATTAGAGGGACTTTTCGGCAATTGCCGGCAGGCTGACAAGAAGAAGGGTTACTTTATTTTCGAAGCCAGAAAAGTTTGACTTGACAAATCCCTTGTGTTATTATAATGAAATGCAAAATTATTATTTTGAGGTCGTTTGCCCTTTTTGGGGCTTGGCATGGCGACAGAGCAAATCACGGGTATACCGAAAATGAGCTATTGTTTAGCCTCGTTTTCTTTTTGTCTTTTCGATATCATACACCATCCGGTGAAAATCGCAAAGACCTATAATCGTTTTATTGAGGGGTGAATAAGTTGGCAGGTCAACTAGTTCAGTACGGGCAACATCGTCAACGTAGAAGTTTTTCGAGAATTAAAGAAGTGCTCGATCTTCCTAACCTGATTGAAATTCAATCAGCGTCTTATGAGTGGTTCCTCGAAGAAGGGCTGCGCGAAATGTTCCGAGATATCTCGCCGATTGAAGATTTCACTGGAAATCTTTCACTCGAGTTTGTAGATTACAGTCTCGCAGAACCAAAGTATCCAGTTTCTGAATCGAAAGAACGCGACGTCACATATGCGGCTCCACTTCGCGTAAAAGTGCGTCTCCACAACAAAGAAACAGACGAAGTAAAAGAACAAGATGTCTTTATGGGCGATTTCCCATTAATGACGGAAACTGGTACTTTTGTCATCAATGGCGCAGAGCGCGTCATCGTTTCTCAATTAGTGCGTTCACCAAGTGTTTACTTCCACGACAAAACAGACAAAAACGGTAAAAGAGGCTTTGGAGCAACGGTTATTCCTAACCGCGGCGCATGGCTTGAATATGAAACTGACGCAAAAGACGTAGTCTATGTCAGAATCGACCGCACGCGTAAATTGCCAGTTACTGTACTTTTAAGAGCATTGGGCTTCGGATCCGACCAGGAGATCATCGAATTGCTTGGGGACAACGAATACCTGCAAAACACGCTTGAAAAAGACAATACAGAAAGCACTGAAAAAGCGCTTCTTGAAATTTACGAGCGCCTCCGCCCTGGAGAGCCGCCAACAGTCGAAAGCGCTAAGAGCTTACTTTACTCACGCTTCTTCGACCCAAAACGCTATGACCTTGCAAATGTCGGCCGCTACAAAATGAACAAAAAGCTTCACATCAAAAACCGTCTCTTTAATCAGACTATTGCTGAGACGCTGGTTGATCCGGAAACGGGTGAAATCCTGGTTGAAGCAGGCACGCTAATCGATCGCCGTGTCCTAGATCGCTTGATCCCTTACTTGGAAGCTGGAGTTAATTTCCATTCAGTTACCCAAAATGGCGGAGTCCTAGAAGGCGATGTTACATTGCAATCTGTGAAGATCTACGCGCCGAATGATGAAACTCAAAAAGAAATCAATGTTATCAGCAACGCTTACATTGAAGACAAGATCAAGCATGTAACGCCAGCCGATATCATTTCTTCTATTAGTTACTTCTTTAACCTACTTTACGGAGTTGGAAACACGGATGATATCGATCATCTTGGAAACCGACGTCTCCGTTCAGTAGGGGAGTTGCTGCAAAACCAATTCCGCATCGGTTTATCCCGTATGGAACGCGTTGTGCGTGAGCGTATGTCGATCAACGACACGCAAGCGATCGTGCCGCAGCAATTGATTAATATCCGCCCGGTAATTGCTTCCATCAAAGAATTCTTCGGAAGCTCTCAGCTTTCCCAGTTCATGGATCAAACAAATCCATTGGGCGAATTGACGCATAAACGCCGACTTTCTGCATTAGGACCCGGTGGTTTGACGCGTGAGCGCGCTGGATTCGAAGTACGTGACGTCCATTACTCTCATTATGGACGCATGTGTCCGATTGAAACGCCTGAGGGGCCAAATATCGGTTTGATCAATACATTATCAACATTCGCTAAAGTGAATAAATTCGGCTTTATCGAAACGCCTTACCGCCGTGTAGATCCAGAAACAGGCATTGTAACACCTCAAATCGACTATTTGACTGCCGATGAAGAAGATAATTACGTAGTAGCTCAGGCTAATTCGCGATTAAATGATGACGGTTCTTTTGTAGAAGATGAAGTGGTGGCCCGTTTCCGCGGTGAAAACACATTGCTTAAACGTGAACGCATCGATTATATGGATGTTTCGCCGAAGCAGGTTGTTTCGGTAGCAACAGCTTGTATCCCGTTCCTTGAAAACGATGACTCCAACCGAGCATTGATGGGAGCGAACATGCAGCGTCAAGCAGTTCCTCTATTAAACCCTGAAGCGCCTTTCGTCGGCACGGGCATGGAGCATTTGGCTGCAAGGGATTCAGGTGCAGCAGTTATCGCCAAGTTTGAAGGGATTGTAGAATCCGTTGAAGCACGCGAAATTAAAGTGCGCCGTATTGAAGAAATAGATGGCAAAGAAGTGAAGGGCGACCTTACTGCTTATAAATTGCAGAAATTTGTCCGTTCCAACCAAGGGACAAGCTATAACCAGCGACCGATTGTAAAAGTCGGGGACCGGGTTTCGCCTCGCGATATCTTAGCTGATGGACCTTCAATGGAACGCGGTGAAATGGCGCTTGGACGCAACGTCCTAGTTGCATTCATGACTTGGGATGGCTTTAACTATGAAGATGCGATCATCATGAGCGAACGACTTGTGAAAGATGACGTCTATACTTCTGTCCATATTGAAGAGTACGAGTCAGATTCTCGTGATACGAAACTTGGGCCAGAAGAAATCACACGTGACATCCCGAACGTCGGCGAAGATGCATTGCGCAACTTGGACGACCGCGGAATTATCCGTGTAGGGGCCGAAGTGAAAGACGGCGACATCTTAGTCGGCAAAGTAACTCCAAAAGGAGTAACTGAATTGACAGCTGAAGAACGTTTATTGCATGCAATCTTCGGGGAAAAAGCGCGTGAAGTACGCGATACTTCTCTTCGTGTTCCACACGGAGCAGGCGGAATCGTACTTGATGTGAAAATTTTCAACCGCGAAGATGGTGATGAGCTGCCACCTGGTGTAAACCAATTGGTGCGTGCTTATATCGTTCAGAAACGTAAAATTTCAGTCGGCGATAAAATGGCCGGACGCCACGGGAACAAAGGTGTTATCTCACGTATTCTTCCTGAGGAAGATATGCCATTTATGCCAGACGGAACACCTGTAGATATCATGCTTAATCCTCTTGGTGTACCATCACGTATGAACATTGGGCAAGTTTTGGAGCTTCACTTAGGTATGGCTTCACGCTCGCTTGGAATTCATATGGCATCGTCTGTATTTGACGGCGCCAATGAAGCAGATGTATGGGAAACAATGGAAGAAGCTGGCATGCCGCGCGACGGAAAAACCATCCTTTATGATGGCCGTTCAGGTGAAGCATTCGACAACCGTGTGTCTGTAGGGATTATGTACATGATCAAACTTGCCCACATGGTCGACGATAAATTGCACGCCCGTTCAACAGGACCTTACTCGCTCGTTACGCAACAGCCATTGGGCGGTAAAGCCCAGTTCGGTGGACAGCGCTTCGGTGAGATGGAAGTATGGGCTCTTGAAGCTTATGGGGCAGCCCATACACTTCAGGAAATCCTGACTGTGAAATCGGATGATGTTGTCGGACGCGTGAAAACATATGAAGCAATTGTCAAAGGCGAAAGCGTGCCAGAACCAAGTGTTCCTGAATCGTTCAAAGTTTTGATCAAAGAGCTTCAAAGTTTAGGTATGGATGTTAAGATGTTAACGATTGACGACGAGGAAATCGAATTACGCGATTTGGATGAAGAAGAAGATCTTCAGCCAGCGGATTCATTGAACATCTTGCCAATCGCAGATAAAGAAGCTTCTGTTGGAACAGTTGATTGATACATTTTGGAAGCGGATCGGCTTAACTGGCCGGCCGGCTTCCAATCACTTGGTCGCAAACGAGGAAGAGCCGTTCAGAAACTCGAGACAAAAGGGAGGTAGGCTCCTTGATAGATGTTAACAATTTTGAGTATATGAAAATCGGATTAGCTTCACCCGATAAAATTCGCTCATGGTCTTATGGAGAAGTCAAAAAGCCAGAAACAATTAACTACCGTACATTAAAACCAGAGAAAGACGGTTTGTTCTGTGAACGTATTTTCGGTCCTACAAAAGACTGGGAATGCCATTGCGGGAAATACAAGCGCGTCCGTTATAAAGGCGTAGTCTGCGATCGTTGCGGCGTTGAAGTCACACGTTCAAAAGTCCGCCGTGAACGCATGGGGCATATCGAACTTGCTGCTCCTGTATCACATATTTGGTATTTCAAAGGGATTCCGAGCCGTATGGGACTTATCCTTGATATGTCTCCACGCTCACTCGAAGAAGTCATCTATTTTGCTTCTTACGTAGTGATCGACCCTGCTGATACACCGCTTGAGAAGAAACAGCTTTTGTCTGAAAAAGAGTACCGCGCTTATCGCGATAAGTTCGGGAAAAAATTCCAGGCTGCAATGGGAGCGGAAGCAATCAAACGACTTCTTCAGGAAATCGACCTTGAGCGCGAAACCGACTCGTTAAAAGAAGAATTGAAAACTGCTCAAGGGCAGCGCCGCACACGTGCGATTAAACGCCTTGAAGTGGTTGAATCATTCCGCAACTCAGGCAATAACCCTGATTGGATGATTCTAGATGTTCTTCCGGTAATTCCGCCAGAACTGCGCCCGATGGTCCAATTAGACGGAGGCCGCTTTGCGACTTCTGATTTAAACGATCTATATCGTCGAGTGATCAACCGGAACAACCGCCTTAAACGCTTATTGGACCTTGGCGCTCCTAGCATCATTGTCCAAAACGAAAAACGTATGCTTCAAGAAGCTGTTGATGCGTTGATCGATAATGGGCGCCGTGGCCGTCCGGTCACTGGACCGGGTAACCGTCCATTGAAATCCCTTTCTCATATGCTTAAAGGGAAGCAAGGGCGGTTCCGTCAAAACCTTCTTGGTAAACGTGTTGACTATTCAGGCCGTTCCGTTATCGTTGTAGGACCGAACTTGAAAATGTACCAATGTGGACTGCCTAAAGGAATGGCAATCGAACTTTTCAAGCCTTTCGTTATGAAAGAACTTGTTGAACGCGGATTGGCACATAACATCAAGAGCGCGAAACGTAAAATCGAACGATTGCATTCAGAAGTTTGGGATGTACTCGAAGACGTGATCAAGGAGCATCCGGTTCTATTGAACCGGGCACCAACTCTTCACAGACTTGGTATCCAAGCATTCGAACCGACTTTGGTCGAAGGCAAAGCAATCCGTCTGCATCCGCTTGTATGTACAGCATACAATGCCGATTTCGATGGCGACCAAATGGCCGTCCACGTACCGTTATCTTCTGAAGCACAAGCGGAAGCGCGCCTTCTAATGCTTGCTGCTCAGAACATTTTGAACCCGAAAGACGGCAAACCGGTTGTAACTCCATCCCAGGATATGGTTTTAGGAAACTATTACTTAACACTGGAACGTAAAGGAGCTACTGGTGAAGGAGCTACATTCTCAGGTCCGGAAGAAGCGCTTGTCGCTTATCAGACTGGCCATGTGCATCTTCACACTAGAATTGCGATTCTTGCCGGGTCGTTGAACAACCCGACGTTTACGGAAGAACAAAACAAAATGCTTTTATTGACAAGTGTCGGTAAGATCATTTTCAATGAAATCCTTCCAAAATCGTTCCCTTATATTAACGAACCGACTGACTTCAATTTGCAGGTGGAAACACCGGCGAAATATTTCGTGTCGACTACGACAGACATCCGCACTTACATCGCGGAAGCTGAGCTAGTAACGCCGTTTAAAAAGAAAATTCTTGGAGAAATCATTGCAGAAGTCTTCAAACGCTTCCACATTACTGAAACTTCAAGAATGCTCGACCGCATGAAGAGTCTTGGGTTCAAATATTCGACTCAAGCTGGTATTACGGTCGGCGTTGCAGATATCGTAGTACTTCCTGATAAAGGCGAAATCCTGGTTGAAGCACAGGCGAATGTAGATAAAGTGATGAAGCAATTCCGTCGTGGTCTGATCACGGAAGAAGAGCGCTATTCACGCGTCATCTCGTATTGGAGCAGCGCGAAAGATGTTATTCAGGAAAAACTGATGGCATCTCTTGATAAGCTCAACCCGATTTATATGATGAGCGACTCCGGTGCCCGGGGTAACGCATCCAACTTTACCCAGCTTGCGGGTATGCGCGGATTGATGGCCAACCCGGCTGGACGCATCATCGAGTTGCCGATCAAGTCTTCATTCCGTGAAGGTTTGACGGTACTTGAATACTTCATCTCTACACACGGTGCACGTAAAGGCCTTGCCGATACTGCACTGAAAACAGCTGACTCAGGTTACCTGACGCGCCGTTTGGTAGACGTTGCACAAGATGCAATTGTCCGCGAAAACGACTGCGGAACTGACCGAGGCCTATTGGTGGGAGCATTGATGGAAGGGTCGGAAGTGATTGAAGAGCTGGACGAGCGTATTTTGGGCCGTCACGCGAAGAAAACCATCCGCCACCCGGAAACAAAAGAAGTTATTGTAGCGAAGGACGAATTGATTACACAAGATTTGACGCGCTTGATTGTTGAAGCTGGAATCAAAGAAGTGACAATCCGCTCAGCGTTTACATGTAATACGAAACACGGCGTTTGTAAGAAATGCTACGGAACGAACTTGGCGACTGGCGACGAAGTTGAAGTGGGCGAAGCAGTTGGTATCATTGCGGCTCAGTCAATCGGAGAACCAGGAACTCAGCTTACGATGCGTACATTCCATACAGGCGGGGTAGCTGGAGACGATATTACACAAGGTCTTCCGCGTATCCAGGAAATTTTCGAATCGCGGAATCCGAAAGGGCAAGCGGTCATTTCTGAAATCAACGGTACAGTTACCGAAGTGGATGAAATCCGTGAAGGCCAGAAGGAAATCACGATTCAAGGTGACGTTGAGACACGTAAATACTTGGCACCTTATAATGCCCGCCTTAAAGTGCACGTGGATGACGTCATCCGCCGCGGCGAAGTATTGACGGATGGTTCAATTGATCCGAAACAATTACTGCAAGTAAAAGACGTTCAATCTGTCCAAGTTTATTTGTTGAAAGAAGTTCAAAAAGTATATCGCATGCAAGGCGTTGAAATCGGCGATAAGCACGTGGAAGTTATGGTTCGCCAAATGTTCCGTAAAGTCCGTGTGATTGAAGCTGGAGACACTGAATTGCTGCCAGGATCACTTTTGGATATTCACCAATTCACTGAAGCCAACGTAAAAGCAGTGCTTGAAGGCAATTTGCCTGCTACAAGCCGCCCAGTTATTCTGGGTATCACAAAAGCTTCTCTTGAAACAGAATCATTCCTATCAGCTGCGTCATTCCAGGAAACGACTCGCGTCTTAACGGATGCGGCGATCAAAGGGAAGCGCGATGAGCTGCTTGGACTGAAAGAGAACGTCATTATCGGCAAACTTGTTCCAGCTGGAACAGGGATGCAGCGCTACCGCCAAATCAGGATTGCGCAAGCTGAAAAAAAGGCTCAGCAAGAGATTGTCGGAAGCGAATCATAATTTAATCTGATTCCGGAGAGTGCTTGAATACTCTCCGGGATTTTTTTAAGAAGACTGTTGACACTAGAACCTATGAATGATAACATGTTGAGGGTTGATGGTTTAGCGCTCTGGAACTTTGAGGATATTTAATATTCAATAACAAAGTGAACCAGGCATGCAAAGCAATCATCGGTATAAAGCAAACAGTAAAAGCATTAAAAAGCGGCATTGTCCAAGAAGCAATAGTGGCAACAGACGCGGTTGATCGAATGGCCGGACAGATTATTGAGCCAGCAAAAGACAAAGGCATTTCGATCGAATTTGCAGATTCACGATTAAAGCTTGGCAAAGTATATGGCATTCATGCCGATGCAGCTGCTGTGGCGATTACTGGATACCAGTTTTTGTGTAGAAAACACAAAGACTTTGTTTTTACCCAAAAAATGAACCACCTGGATATGTGGTATTAGAACACCTTTTGAGAGGAGGAAAAAATCGATGCCTACAATTAACCAATTAGTTAACAATCCCCGTAAACCGAAAAGCACGAAATCAGGCTCACCAGCGTTGAACAAAGGGTATAACAGCTTTAAAAAGTCTCAGACTAACGTAAGCTCACCTCAAAAACGTGGAGTTTGTACTCGTGTTGGTACTATGACACCGAAAAAACCTAACTCCGCATTACGTAAATATGCGCGTGTACGGTTGACAAACCAAATTGAGGTCAATGCATATATCGGCGGCGAAGGCCACAACCTTCAAGAGCACAGTGTAGTTCTTCTTCGCGGCGGACGCGTAAAAGATTTACCTGGTGTGCGTTACCATATCGTACGTGGAGCACTTGATACTGCTGGAGTTAACGGCCGTATGCAAGGACGTTCTAAATACGGAACAAAACGACCAAAAGTAAAAAAATAAAAAGTTAAAATAACGAAGTGATTTCGTTGAAAGGAGGAACATACATGCCTCGTAAAGGTCCTGTAGCTAAACGTGACGTGTTGCCAGATCCAATTTATAATTCGAAATTGGTGACACGCTTAATTAATAAAATGATGGTTGACGGAAAAAGAGGTACTTCACAAAAGATTCTATACGGAGCGTTCGAACTAGTTAAAGAACGCAGCGGTAAAGATCCGATTGAAGTATACGAACAAGCATTGACTAACGTTATGCCGGTTCTTGAAGTTCGCGCACGCCGTGTCGGTGGAGCAAACTACCAAGTACCAGTTGAAGTTCGTCCAGAGCGCCGTACAACTTTAGGTCTTCGCTACCTTGTAAACTATTCACGTCTTCGTGGAGAGAAAACAATGGAAGAGCGTTTGGCTAATGAAATTTTAGACGCTGCCAACAACACTGGAGCAGCTGTTAAAAAACGTGAAGATATCCACAAAATGGCGGAAGCAAACAAAGCGTTTGCTCATTATCGCTGGTAATTTCTTTCGAGATGTTTACATCTTAATCCGAAACGGAAGGAGAAAGACAACATGGCTAGAGAGTTCTCCTTAGACAAAACACGTAATATCGGGATCATGGCACACATAGATGCTGGTAAAACGACTACTACGGAGCGTATTTTATATTACACTGGTAAAATACACAAAATTGGGGAAACGCATGAAGGCGCTTCTCAAATGGACTGGATGGAGCAAGAGCAAGAACGTGGCATCACAATCACTTCTGCTGCTACAACAGCTTCATGGAAAAACCACCGTGTTAACATCATCGATACTCCTGGACACGTAGATTTCACAGTTGAAGTTGAACGTTCATTGCGAGTTCTTGATGGAGCTGTTACAGTTCTTGACGCTCAATCAGGTGTTGAGCCACAGACTGAAACGGTTTGGCGCCAAGCTACAACATACGGAGTTCCTCGTATCGTATTCATTAACAAAATGGATAAAATCGGTGCTGACTTCTTATATTCTGTAGGCACATTGCATGACCGCTTACAGGCAAACGCTCACCCGATCCAATTGCCAATCGGCGCTGAAGATGACTTCTCTGCAATCATTGATTTGGTTGAAATGAAAGCTAGTTTCTACGCGAACGATTTGGGAACTGAAATCACTGAAGGTGAAATTCCGGAAGAATACAAAGAGCTTGCCGAAGAATGGCACACTAAATTAGTGGAAGCTGTTGCTGAGCTTGATGAAGACTTGATGGAAAAATACCTTAGCGGCGAAGAAATCACTGTTGACGAACTTAAAGCGGGAATCCGTAAAGGAACGTTGGATGTTGAGTTCTATCCTGTGGTTTGCGGAACTGCATTTAAAAACAAAGGGGTTCAATTGATGCTTGATGCAGTAATTGACTACCTACCATCTCCATTGGACGTACCGCCAATGACTGGCGTTCTTCCGGATTCAGACGAAGAGGTATTGCGCAAACCTAGCGAAGACGAGCCATTCTCTGCACTAGCGTTTAAAGTAATGACAGATCCATACGTAGGGAAATTGACTTTCTTCCGTGTGTATTCTGGAACTCTTAAATCTGGTTCTTATGTACAGAACTCTTCTAAAGGCAAGCGTGAGCGCGTAGGACGTATCCTGCAAATGCACGCCAACTCCCGTGAAGAGATCGCTGAAGTATTTTGTGGAGATATCGCTGCTGCGATCGGTTTGAAAGATACATCGACAGGTGATACATTGTGTGACGAGAAAGCCCAAGTAATCCTTGAGCGCATGGTCTTCCCGGAACCAGTTATCTCATTGTCAGTTGAACCGAAATCAAAAGCGGATCAAGACAAAATGGGTCAAGCCCTTGCTAAATTGCAAGAAGAGGATCCAACTTTCCGTGCGCATACTGACCAGGAAACTGGCCAAACGATCATCGCTGGTATGGGTGAACTTCACCTTGATATCCTTGTTGACCGCATGCGCCGTGAATTCAACGTAGAAGCTAACGTGGGTGCACCTCAGGTTTCATACCGTGAGACATTCCGCAATACTGCTAAAGTTGAAGGCAAGTTCGTCCGCCAATCTGGTGGACGCGGACAATTCGGACACGTTTGGATTGAATTCTCTCCAAACGAAGAAGGAGCAGGTTTTGAATTTGAAAATGCTGTCGTTGGTGGTGTTGTTCCACGTGAATACATCCCAGCTGTTGAAGCGGGTCTGCGCGACTCTCTAGACAACGGTGTTATCGCCGGATATCCATTGATCGATATCAAAGCTAAATTGTACGATGGTTCTTACCATGACGTCGACTCGAATGAAATGGCATTTAAAGTTGCTGCATCTATGGCTCTTAAAAATGCTATCTCTAAAGTCAACCCGGTTCTTCTTGAGCCAATCATGCGCGTCGAGGTTGTTATTCCTGAGGAATACCTTGGGGATATCATGGGTGACATTACGTCACGCCGCGGCCGCGTAGAAGGTATGGACGCTCGCGGAAACGCGCAAGTGGTCCGTTCAATGGTACCTCTTGCTCAAATGTTCGGATATGCAACTTCATTGCGTTCTAACACGCAAGGCCGTGGTGTGTTCTCAATGCACTTCGATCACTATGAAGAAGTTCCGAAATCAATTTCTGAAGAAATTATCAAAAAAAATAAAGGTCAATAATTGAATTTTGATCTTTAATAAAGTATAAATAGTTTGTATGTCAGGAATAATAGGGCCCTATTATTCCGGCACTTCAAACTACCGAATAACTTACATTTTGAGGAGGATTTTTCTAATGGGTAAAGCTAAATTTGATCGTTCTAAAACACACGCGAATATTGGTACAATTGGTCACGTCGATCATGGTAAAACAACTTTGACTGCTGCAATCGCTACAGTTCTAGCTAAAAAATCAGGCGGGGAAGCTCGTTCTTACGCTCAAATCGACAACGCACCTGAAGAAAAAGAACGCGGTATCACAATCAATACTTCACACGTTGAGTATGAAACTGATGCTCGCCATTACGCACACGTTGATTGCCCTGGACACGCCGATTATGTTAAAAACATGATCACTGGTGCTGCTCAAATGGACGGCGGGATCCTAGTAGTATCTGCTGCTGACGGCCCAATGCCACAAACTCGTGAGCACATCCTTCTTTCACGCCAAGTTGGTGTTCCTTACCTAGTTGTATTCATGAACAAATGCGATATGGTAGATGACGAAGAACTTCTTGAACTAGTTGAAATGGAAGTCCGCGACCTTCTATCAGAATATGACTTCCCTGGCGATGACATTCCTGTCATCAAAGGTTCTGCTCTTAAAGCTCTTGAAGGCGAGCCAGAATGGGAAGAAAAAATCGTTGAATTGATGGATGCAGTTGATAGCTATATCCCAACACCACCACGTGATACTGACAAGCCATTCATGATGCCTGTTGAGGATGTATTCTCAATCACTGGCCGTGGTACGGTTGCTACTGGACGCGTTGAACGCGGACAAATCAAAATCGGTGACAACGTTGATATCATCGGTCTTACTGAAGAACCAAAATCTACAACTGTAACAGGTGTAGAAATGTTCCGTAAATTGCTTGACTATGCTGAAGCTGGCGACAACATCGGTGCACTTCTTCGCGGGGTTTCTCGTGACGACGTACAACGTGGACAAGTATTGGCTAAACCAGGCACAATCACTCCACACACTGAGTTCAAAGCAGAAGTTTATGTTCTTTCAAAAGAAGAGGGTGGCCGTCACACGCCATTCTTCACAAACTACCGCCCACAGTTCTACTTCCGTACAACTGACGTAACTGGCGTTTGTAACCTTCCTGAAGGCGTTGAAATGGTTATGCCTGGAGACAACATCGAAATGATCGTTTCTCTAATCTCTCCTATCGCACTTGAAGAAGGAACTAAGTTCTCTATCCGTGAGGGTGGACGTACTGTAGGCGCTGGCGTAGTTGCAACTATCACTAAATAATTTTCGCTAAGCGTAAATCCCCTGCTCATTTTAATGAGCAGGGGATTTTTTTATGGGCAGATTTTCTGTCTGTTTCCCCGTTGTATGAGGTATGTAATATATTGCATTCAAAATATTTTTTAGATTTTTTTAAATCTGTAAAACCCTTGGTACGACAACAATGAAAACGGATACATAAATTATTAATATTCTAAATAAACTAAAAACTATCAAAATCTTGATTGACACCCGCTAGGATAGGCGATATGATAACAACAATTTACTAAAAGAAAGCAAATACAGCGAACAATCAATAAAATATTTTGAAGAAAGAAGTGGGCGGCATGGGCGAACAGATGATTTATTTGAATGGTGAGTTTGTAAAAAAAGAAGATGCTAAAGTTTCGGTTTACGATCATGGGTTTTTATACGGAGACGGTGTATTCGAAGGGATTCGTTCATACAACGGAAACGTATTTCGATTAGAGGAGCATTTAGAACGTCTTTACGATTCAGCTAAATCGGTTATGCTCGAAATTCCTCATACTTTTGAAGAGTTGACAAATATTGTGACAGAAACATTGCGCCGCAACGAATTAAGAGATGCCTATATCCGACTGGTCGTTTCCAGAGGAGCCGGAAACTTAGGACTGGATCCTCTAAGCTGTCCAAGGCCGAGCGTGATTGTCATTGCGGAAGCTTTATCGTTATTCCCAAAAGCGTTGTATGAGACAGGAATTGAAATAGTATCGGTAGCTACACGGCGCAGCCGTTCAGACGTCTTAAGCCCAAAAGTGAAGTCACTCAATTACATGAATAATATCTTGGTTAAAATAGAAGCCAACCTGGCGGGTGTACCGGAAGCCCTTATGCTGAACGATCAAGGTTATGTGGCGGAAGGCTCCGCTGATAACATCTTTATCGTCCGCAAGAACAAACTGCTTACGCCTCCGGGCTATGTAGGTGCCTTAGAAGGCATAACGCGAAATGCCATCATGGAAGTTGCGAATGAAAAAGGGTATGACATGCAAGAAGCTGTTTTCACCAGACATGATGTTTATGTAGCCGACGAAGTATTCCTGACCGGAACAGCAGCGGAAGTCATCGCAGTAGTGAAAGTAGATGGACGGGTGATCGGAGAAGGTGTACCGGGTCCGGTTACAAACGATTTGCTTTGTTCATTCAGGCAGCTTGTGCAGGAAGACGGAGTCAAAGTATATGCTGATCAATTAAATGCGGTATGACAAAAATTTATAAAACAATTCAATGACGAGGTTAAAGTAAACGGAATAGGTATTCACAGAGAGCCGGTATTGGTGGAAGCCGGCAATACTATCGTTTTACGACATCCCCTCTGAGTGGAGTGCTGAACGGCTTCGGCCAAATAGGTATTCCCGGTGTCCAGCTAAGCAGTGGGCATCGTTATCAACGGATAAGCAAAGCTTATCCATGAGGCTGCAGTTGTGCAGTGAACTAGGGTGGTACCATGAAGCATTTTCATCCCTATGCAAAGAACATGTTTCTTTGCATAGGGATGAAAATGCTTTTTTTTATTTCACCGAAGACATAATCCAAAAGGAGGCGGACAGATTGGGAGTAAATGTGGAAGTAAGAGAAGTGGTTGAACAGAAACTGAAAGGCAGCGGTGCTGAGATCCTGATTCAATCGTTGAAAGAGCAGGGTGTCGAAGTGATCTTCGGTTACCCAGGAGGGGCCGTATTGCCAATCTATGATGCATTGCACAGAAACCCCATCCGTCACGTGCTCGCTCGGCATGAACAAGGAGCTATACACGCCGCTGAAGGATATGCAAGGGTGTCAGGGAAAACTGGCGTGGTCCTAGCGACCTCCGGACCGGGAGCGACAAATCTTGTGACTGGAATCGCTGATGCCATGCTCGATTCGCTTCCATTGGTAGTTTTCACCGGACAGGTTGCCAGTACGGTCATCGGGACGGATGCTTTTCAGGAAGCCGACATCATCGGCATCACGCAGCCGATTACGAAACACAATTACCAAGTGAAAAGTGTTGAAGATTTTCCACGGATCATCAAAGAAGCATTCTATATTGCTTCAACTGGCCGGCCTGGCCCCGTAGTGGTGGATATACCGAAAGACATTTCAAATGGACTGTTGATGAACTATATAGACGAAGAAGTTAATCTCCCAGGCTACCAGCCGACAACGCAGCCGAATTACTTGCAGATCCAAAAAGCGGCATTGGCGATAAGCAATTCAAGAAAGCCGCTGATCCTTGCGGGAGCCGGAGTCCTTGCTGCAAAAGCGGCACCGGAACTAAGAGAATTTGTGGAACGGCATAATGTGCCGATCACCAACACGTTGCTTGGTCTTGGAACCATTGATGGCAACCATAACCTATTCCTTGGAATGGCCGGGATGCACGGAACGTATACGGCGAACATGGCGATTTGTGAATGTGATGTGCTGCTGAATATCGGAGCACGATTTGATGACCGGCTGACCGGCAATCTGGCACATTTCGCACCGAATGCAAAAGTTATCCATATCGATATTGACCCTGCTGAAATCGGCAAAAATGTTCCGACTGCCATACCGATTGTCGCGGATGCAGGAGAGGCGCTGCGGGCGCTGTTAAACCAAGACTTCGAGTCGCCGGATACAGCCGAGTGGCTGGCAAGCCTAGCGTCAAATAAAACCGAATATCCATTGCAGTATAAGGCGGATAAAGAACGGGGCATCCTTCCCCAGCAAGCCATTGAATTGATTCACCGGCTGACTGGTGGAGATGCGATCGTCACCACCGACGTAGGACAGCATCAAATGTGGGCAGCGCAATATTATAAATTCAATCATCCGCATAATTGGGTGACTTCAGGCGGCTTAGGGACAATGGGCTTCGGCTTTCCGGCAGCGATCGGGGCACAGCTCGCACGGCCCGATGAAAAAGTAATTTCGATTGTCGGAGATGCCGGCTTCCAGATGACATTGCAGGAACTGTCGCTGCTGCAGGAACTGCGTCTTCCGGTAAAAGTCGTCATCATGAATAACCGGAGCCTTGGGATGGTCAGGCAATGGCAGGAAACATTTTACGAAGAACGCTATTCCCAATCGCTGATCCACGTGCAGCCTGATTTTGTGAAGATGGCTGAAGCGTATGACATCGCAGGATATAAAGTGGAAACGTTGGAACAGGCTGAAGCGGTTTTCAAAGAGGCATTTGAATCTGATGAGCCGTGTTTGATCGATTGCCGGACCGTGCAGATGGAAAACGTGTATCCGATGGTAGCACCAGGCAAGGGGCTCAATGAAATGATCGGGGTGAAGAGCGAATGAAGCGGGTTATAACCACAACAGTAATCAACCAAAGCGGCGTTTTAAACCGCGTGACGGGTTTATTGATGAAACGGCAGTTTAATATTGAAAGCATTTCGGTGGGCCATACGGAACAGCCGGGAATGTCGAAAATGACGTTTGTGGTCAATGTTGAGGATGCCGGCAAGCTGGAGCAATTGCTGAAGCAGCTCCAAAAACAGATTGATGTGATCAAAGTCAACGACATCACCGACAAGGCGATGGTCATGAGGGAACTGGCAATTGTCAAAGTGGTTTCTCCACCGGCTGTCAGAAACGAGCTTTACGCAATTGTCGAACCTTTCCGGGCGACGGTAGTGGATATGAGCAAAAACGTCACCACGTTCCAAGTGGCAGGCGACCCGGAGAAAATCGAGGCTTTTATCGATCTGATGAGGCCTTACGGCATTAAAGAAGTGACGCGGACAGGTGTTTCCGCTTTTGTTAGAGAAACCCAAAAAACGCCCGCAGCTCAATTATCGATTCTGTAAAACAAAAACCGAGGAGGAATTTAAAAATGGCGAAAATGTATTATAACCAAGATGTTAACGAACAGGTATTAAAAGGACGGACAATTGCGGTGATCGGATACGGATCACAAGGGCATGCACACGCGCAGAACTTAAAGGATTCAGGATTCGAGGTTGTTGTCGGAGTAAGACCCGGAAAATCATTCGACCAAGCGCAGGAGGATGGCATGAAAGTAGCTACTGTAGCAGAAGCGGCGGAAGCGGCAGATGTCATCATGGTATTGGTGCCGGATGAGCGCCAGACACAAGTTTATAACGACGAAATCAAACCGGCATTGAAAGCTGGAAAGTCACTGGTTTTCGCACACGGCTTTAATGTTCATTTCAACCAAATCGTCGCTCCGAAAGACGTGGATGTGTTCCTGGTAGCACCAAAAGGGCCCGGCCATCTTGTGCGCCGCACATACGAATCAGGTGCTGGCGTTCCCGCATTGATCGCGATCCATCAAGATGTATCGGGGCAAGCGCAGGAAACGGCGTTGGCTTACGCGAAAGGCATCGGTGCAACGCGTGCGGGTGTTCTTGAGACAACATTCAAGGAAGAGACGGAAACGGATTTGTTCGGAGAGCAGGCCGTGTTATGCGGCGGCGTGACGTCGCTGGTGAAAGCTGGATTTGAAACATTGGTGGAAGCGGGATATCAGCCAGAAGTGGCGTACTTCGAATGTATGCACGAATTAAAGCTGATTGTCGACTTGATGTATGAAGGCGGATTATCGGGTATGCGTTATTCAATCTCCGATACAGCGCAATGGGGAGACTTCGTATCTGGACCGCGTATCGTTGATGCAGATACAAAAGCCCGCATGAAAGATGTATTAACGGATATCCAGACTGGCAAGTTCGCCAAAGGCTGGTTGCTTGAGAACCAATTAAACCGTCCGGAATTCACAGCAATTGAAAAATCGGAAGAAAATCACCAAATTGAACAAGTAGGACGCGAATTGCGCGCCATGATGCCATTTGTCAATGAAGGGAAAAAAACAAAGGAAAAAGAGGTGGTCGCCAGTGCGCAAAATTGACATCTTTGATACGACGCTAAGAGACGGTGAACAATCGGCAGGCATCAACTTGAATACCGCTGAGAAAATCGAAATCGCCCGCCAACTTGAACGTTTTGGCGCGACGATCATTGAGTCAGGATTCCCAGCAGCCTCTCCGGGAGATTTCGACGCTGTGCAGCGCATTGCGGGCACGGTGAAAAATTCCATTGTTACAGGACTGGCGCGTTCGGTTGAAAGCGACATTTCAAGAGCTTGGGAAGCGCTGAAAGGCGGCGAACAGCCGCATGTCCATATTTTCATAGCGACTTCTCCAATCCATATGGAACATAAATTGATGAAAACGCCGGAACAAGTGATGGAAACGGCTATTGCATCTGTAAAATACGCGAAAAAATTCTTCCCGCTGGTCCAATGGTCGGCGGAAGATGCTTCAAGGTCCGACCCGGAATTTTTGGTCCGCATCATCCGCAAAGTCATCGAAGCGGGAGCGACCACGATCAACCTGCCGGATACAGTCGGATACGCCACGCCAGCTGAATACGGCGCCATGTTCAAATACGTGACGGAAAATGTCATCGGTATCGAAAACGTCAAATTATCGGCGCATTGCCATAATGACTTGGGGATGGCGACAGCGAATACGCTGGCAGCAATCGAAAATGGAGCGACTCAGGTGGAAGGGACGATCAACGGCATCGGTGAGCGCGCAGGCAACGTGGCGTTGGAAGAAATTGCAGTTGCCCTTCATATCCGCAAACAAATTTACGAGATTGAGACCGGCATCCAGTTGAAGGAAATCAAGCGCACAAGCCAATTGGTCAGCCAATTGACGGGCAGCTTGATTCAGCCTAATAAAGCGGTGGTCGGTAAGAATGCCTTTGCGCATGAATCCGGCATCCACCAGGACGGCATGCTGAAAAACCCATTGACCTACGAAATTATTACGCCAGAATTGATCGGCGATGCATCGACGCAATTGGTGCTTGGCAAACATTCCGGCAGACACGCTTTCAAAGACCGTGCTATCAAGATGGGCTTTGAATTAAGCGATGAAAAATTGAACAAAGCTTTTGTGGAATTCAAGAAACTGGCCGACAGCAAAAAAGAAATTGTCGAAGACGATTTGTTCGTCTTGCTGACTGATCAGCAAATAAACGATAAAGAAGTTCCGGTCTATGAACTGGAAAGTGTGCAAGTGCATTACGGCACAGCGAACATTCCGACTGCTACAGCTTCCGCGTATAAGCCGGATGGCGAACTGATACGGGATTCGGCAACAGGCGCCGGTTCGGTAGAAGCGATATTCAATAGCTTGGAACGGCTGGTGGCAGGTAAAGTCCACATTCTGGATTACCGGGTGACGTCGATCGGCAAAGGCCGCGATGCATTAGGTGAAGCAGTCATCAACATGACGTATAACGGCGAAACAGTGACCGGGCGTGACGTAGCGCAGGATGTACTGGAAGCGACGGCGAAAGCGTATTTGAACGCAGTGAACCGCCAATTGGTAAAGGCGGGGCAAAAACTCAGTGTCGCAGCAGGGTGACCCACAACACGATTGAAAGAGGAGGAATTTTCATGGAGAAAACAATAGCGGTATTGCCAGGAGACGGAATCGGACCAGAAGTGACAGAGGCGGCGGTGAAAGTGCTGCAATCCATTGCAATGCGCTATGGCCATACGTTCCACTTGAAGCAAGCATTGATTGGCGGAAGTGCAGTGGACGCGCATAATAATCCGCTGCCGGAAGAAACGGTGGCTATATGTGAAGCGAGCGATGCTATTCTTCTAGGGGCAGTCGGTGGAGTGAAATGGGATAGCCATCCAGCTCATCTGCGTCCGGAAAAAGGCTTGCTGAACATCCGCAAGCATTTTGATTTATTCGCTAACATCCGCCCCGTTAAAGCGGTGCCGGCATTGCTTGGGTCTTCTCCATTAAAAGAAGAGGTCGCGAAAGATGTGGACATGGTCATCGTCCGCGAATTGACAGGCGGTCTTTACTTCGCTGAACCGAAACGCCGCTCTGAAAAATCGGCTGTTGATACATTGGTGTATACGCGCCGGGAAATCGAGCGGATTGTCGACCAAGCATTCGAAATCGCCCGTGGGCGCAGAGGCAAAGTGACTTCGGTCGATAAAGCGAACGTCCTTGAAACGAGCAAATTATGGCGTGAAGTTGTGGAAGAGCGGAAAGCAGCTTATCCGGACGTCGAAGTCGAGCATATGCTGGTCGATTCGGCCGCGATGAAATTGATCACTGATCCGCGCCGCTTTGACGTGGTTGTGACAGAGAATATGTTCGGCGACATCTTAAGCGATGAAGCGTCGGTCATCACAGGATCGCTTGGCATGCTGCCATCAGCGAGCGTCCGCACAGACGGCTTCGGCTTATACGAACCGGTACACGGATCAGCTCCAGATATCGCTGGGCAGAATAAAGCCAACCCGTCAGCAGCGATCTTGTCAGTCGCCATGATGCTCCGCCATTCGTTCGGCCTCCATTCAGAAGCTTCGGCAATTGAAGAAGCGGTAATGGGCGTGCTGGAAGATGGTTATTGCACAGGGGATTTGACGACAGCCGGCAAACGGACCGTTTCCACGGAAGCTTTTGTGACGAAAGTCATCGAAGAAGTAGAACGGGAATTTGTATCTGAACACATCATGTATTCTTACGTTTAAGCAAAGGAGCGTGCGCACGATGGCAAAAACGATTATTGAAAAGATTTGGGAACAGCATATCGTCTATGAAGAGGCGGGAAAGCCGGACCTTTTATATATCGACCTTCATTTATTGCATGAAGTCACTTCACCGCAGGCGTTCGAAGGGCTGCGGCTGAATGGCCGCAAAGTACGCAGGCCGGATTTATGCTTTGCGACGATGGACCACAATGTGCCGACGCGCAACCGCGATCAAATCACCGATCCGATTTCGCGCAAGCAGATTGCCACTTTACAGCAAAACTGCGATGAATTCGGTGTGCCGCTGGCGGGCATCAACCATCCCGATCAAGGCATCGTCCACGTCATCGGACCGGAGCTTGGGCTGACCCAGCCGGGCAAGACGATTGTTTGCGGCGATAGCCATACGTCGACACACGGCGCTTTCGGTGCATTGGCGTTCGGCATCGGCACAAGTGAAGTTGAACACGTGTTATCAACACAGACTTTATGGCAATCAAAGCCTAAAACGATGGAAATCCGCATCGACGGTGAACTCGGATTCGGCGTTTCTTCAAAGGATGTCATCTTAGCCATCATTGCAAAATTCGGCATCGACATGGGAACGGGGCATATCGTCGAGTACACGGGCGATGCCATCCGCAAATTGTCGATGGAAGAGCGCATGACGATCTGCAATATGTCGATTGAAGCGGGAGCGCGCGCTGGACTGATCAGCCCGGACGACACGACGATTGAATACTTGAGAGGCCGCCGCCACGTGCCGCAAGACGAGGCGTTTGAAGAAGCGGCTGCGAAATGGCTGGAGTTGGCGACAGATGAAGAGGCGCAATACGATGTGTCGCTTTCCATCCACGCCGATGAAATCTCGCCGTTCGTCACTTGGGGCACCAATCCTTCGATGGGTTCAGGAATTTCAGGTCATGTGCCGTTTGCTGCGGATTACGAAGAACAGGAAGACCGGGACGCGCTGAAACAGGCTTTGGACTATATGCACCTCGAAGAAGGGGCTGCATTGTCGTCGATTCCTATCCAACACGTCTTTATCGGTTCCTGCACGAATGCACGCTTAGGTGATTTGCGGGCAGCTAGCGCCATTGTAGAAGGCCGTACAGTTCATCCATCGGTGACGGCGATTGTCGTGCCGGGGTCGGAAACAGTGAAGCGTGCTGCAGAAGAGGAAGGGCTTGATAAAATCTTCCTGGCAGCCGGCTTTGAATGGCGCGAAACGGGATGCAGTATGTGCCTGGCGATGAACGAAGATTCTGTTCCGGCAGGAGAACGCTGCGCCTCCACTTCCAACCGGAATTTTGAAGGGCGCCAAGGAGCGGGTTCAATGACTCACCTCGTCAGCCCAGTGATGGCTGCTGCTGCTGCAATTGAAGGGCATTTGACAGATGTCCGGAATTATATGAAAGAACCTGTACCGAGTGCCTAACATCAATGGAAAAGGAGGCTGCTAGCAATGAAGCCCATCAACCACATCAATAGCGTCGTAACCCCTTTAGAACGCAAAAATGTCGACACCGACCAAATCATTTCGAAAGAGTTTCTGAAGCGCATTGAACGCACCGGGTTCGGCAAGTATTTATTCTACCACTGGCGATTCCGTCCGGATGGTGCACCGGAAGAGGGCTTCGTCCTGAACGATCCGCGTTTCAAAGGCTCCGAAATTCTGGTCGCACAAGAAAACTTCGGCTGCGGCTCCTCACGCGAGCATGCCCCATGGGCGATTCAAGATTACGGGTTCAACGTCGTCATCGCGCCGAGCTTTGCGGATATCTTCTATAATAATTGTGTCAAAAACGGCATTTTGCCAATCCGTTTGGCGCATGCGGAAGTGGACGAGCTGATTCAAAAAGGCAAGCGCGAACCCTACCGGCTGGAAGTCGATTTAGAGGCACAGACCGTAGTAGGCCAGGATGGCAGCCGCTATTCTTTCACGATTGATCCGTATTGGAAAGAGATGCTGCTCAAAGGCTGGGACGAGATTGCGCTGACATTCCAATTTGAATCGCATATTACGGCATATGAAGCAAAACAAGGCGTGTAACATTCTACTATTACAAGAGGAGATGATCTGCTTGGGAATTCGTACAGCACAGTAGGCTTATTTAATGCATTCGAGAGGCTGGCGCCGATTGTCCATCGTACGCCGTGCAAGCAATCCAGTACGCTGAATGCCATCACAGGCAGCGAAGTTTCATTGAAGCTGGAGAACTTGCAGAAAACAGGTTCGTTCAAAGTCCGCGGCGCGTTCAATAAAATCAGCCAGATGACGGAATTGGAATGCGCGCGGGGAATCATCGCCGCTTCGGCCGGCAACCACGCGCAAGGTGTGGCGCTGGCAGGACGCGAAAAGGGAGTGCAGGTGACGGTGTTCATGCCTGAAGGCACTCCGGAAACGAAAGTGATGGCGACACGACAATACGGTGCCCAAGTCAAAATTGTCGGCAAAAACTTCGAAGAAGCATACGCAGAAGCGAAGAGGGAGCAATTGGCGACCCTTGCGGCGTTTGTCCATCCGTTTGACGATTTGGCGATCATTGAAGGGCAGGCGACTGTTGCGATGGAGATGATGCAGCAATGCCCCGACCTGGATACAATCGTCGTGCCAGCAGGCGGCGGAGGCCTGCTGGCAGGGACAGCTATCGCCGCAAAGCTGATGCGGCCGGAAATCCGGGTCATCGGCGTCCAGGCACGGGCAGCTTCCGCTATCGCCTCAATTTTCCATGGCACCAATAATACGGCGGTGCCATTTCTGCCGACCATGGCGGAAGGCATCAAAGTAAAAGAGCCGGGAAAATTGACGACGAAAATCATCCAGGCTTATGTAGATGACGTCATCACTGTCAGTGAACAGGAAATCGCCTCGGCTATCCTATTTATGCTTGAACGTGAAAAGATGCTTGTCGAAGGAGCGGGAGCAGCGGCGGTGGCTGCAGTGCTCAACCGGCATCTGCCATTTGATTCGGCGCGCACAGGCGTCATTGTCAGCGGCGGCAATTTCGACATCGGGAAACTCGAAGAATGCAGAAAAACTGCTACTGATATCGGTACGGCAAGTTCTTATTAATAGTAGAAGCCCTTTGCTATCCAGCAAAGGGTTTTTTGTTGGGCTGCAAAAAAAGCGGAATTTTCAGTATCAAGCCAATGCGCGCAGAGCTGTTGACATCCTTTTAGAGATTTGTTAATTTAATAAAGTGCTTTAACGCTTTAGCAAACTAAAGGAGAATCCATAAATGAATGCAGTAGTGATTGCCGTAATTATTATGCTTGTCTTGAGCCTCCTCCGCGTCAACGTCGTGTTCGCGTTGCTGATCGGGGCATTGGCGGGAGGGCTCGCTGGAAACTTGTCATTTGCAGAAACGATCACCGCTTACACCGATGGACTCGGAGCGGGGGCGACCATCGCGCTCAGCTACGCCATGCTTGGCGGATTCGCAGTCGCGATTTCGCGCACAGGAATTCCGGAATTGCTGGTGGCAGGCGTCTTGAAGCTCGTCAATAAAGAAGGAGAAGCGACGCGGGAAAATCTAGCGAAAGCATTGATCATCTTTGCGCTGCTGGTGATGGCTATCTTTTCACAAAACCTCATCCCGATTCACATCGCCTTTATCCCATTATTGGTGCCGCCGATTCTGCACATCCTGAATGAGCTGCGCATCGATCGCCGTTTGATTGCTACCGTACTTACTTTCGGTTTGACTGCGCCATATATTTTGCTGCCATATGGCTTCGGGCTGATTTTCCATGAAATTGTTGCAACGCAGATGGAGCTTGCGGGATTGCCGATCGATATGGCGGATATTCCGAAAGCGATGGCGATTCCGGTTGCCGGCATGGCACTCGGCTTGATCATCGCCGTGTTCATCGCTTACCGCAAGCCGCGTGATTATCACACCGATTATAATACTATAGAAGAAACTCGTACGAAAAAAGCATCGAAGAAAGATATCATCGTAACGATTTTGGCTTTGGCTGCCGCGCTTTACGGACAGATCGAGACCGAGTCGATGATTATCGGTGCGCTGGCCGGTATTCTTGTGCTGTATATCTTCGGAGCCATGAAATGGCGCGACGCTGACGATGTGCTGACAGCCGGCATGCGCATGATGGCCTTTATCGGCTTTGTCATGATCTCGGCGAATGGTTTTGCTTCCGTCATCCAAGCGACTGGCGCCATTGAGCCGCTGGTGGCAAGCGCCTCTGATTTATTCAATGGCAATAAAGGGGCTGCCGCCCTCGCGATGCTCATCATCGGTCTCGTCGTCACAATGGGCATCGGCTCATCATTCGCTACCATTCCGATCATCGCTGCCATCTTCGTGCCGCTCAGCATGGAGTTCGGCTTCTCGACGCTGGCGATCATCGCACTGATCGGCACGGCTGGGGCGCTCGGCGACGCCGGGTCTCCAGCATCCGATTCGACGCTCGGCCCAACAGCCGGACTGAACGTCGACGGACAGCATAACCACATCTGGGATACATGCGTGCCAACGTTCGTCCATTACAATATTCCGCTCGTTGTGTTTGGCTGGATTGCCATTATGCTGCTTGCTTAAAGGCGAATGTTCGGACTATTATCGTATAGGTTGTATAAAGGAAAAATCCTGTTATAATAAAAAAAGCGAATCAGAAAGAATTTCGTGGAAAGCCTTGCGGAATTCTTTTTTCTTTTGTATAATGGTGAATGTTGGTCTTTGACTGCGATGAAGCGAGAGGTTACCGATACACCCGGCCGCTTTGCCATGGCGAGTGATTGGAAAATTTTCGTGGAGAATGTCTATCCAAAATAGGCGAAAGGGAGGGAAAATAATGGCAAAACAAAAAATTCGTATCCGTTTAAAAGCATATGATCATAGAATCCTAGATCAGTCTGCTGAGAAAATTGTAGAAACAGCTAAACGTTCAGGCGCTAGCGTATCGGGTCCGATACCATTGCCGACGGAAAAGTCGATCTACACAATCTTGCGTGCTGTCCATAAGTACAAAGATTCTCGTGAGCAATTTGAAATGCGCACACACAAACGTCTAATCGATATCGTTAACCCGACACCACAAACTGTCGATGCGTTGATGAAACTTGATTTACCGTCAGGCGTTGACATTGAAATTAAACTTTAATCGGTGAACGAAATAGAAAAAACACAAAAATTGCAGGAGGTGTGACAACATGACCAAAGGAATCTTAGGTAGAAAAATCGGTATGACGCAAGTTTTTGCTGAGAACGGTGATTTAATCCCTGTAACTGTAGTTGAGGCGGCTCCAAACGTAGTGCTTCAAAAGAAAACAGTTGAGGTTGACGGCTACGAAGCAATCCAATTAGGTTTTGAAGACAAGCGCGAAAAGCTTTCTAACAAACCTTCTAAAGGACACGTAGCAAAAGCGAACACTGCTCCTAAGCGCTTCATTCGCGAACTTCGCAATGTAAACTTAGCTGATTACGAGATTGGTCAAGAAGTCAAAGTAGATGTATTCGCAGAAGGCGATATCGTAGATGTCACTGGAACAACAAAAGGTAAAGGTTTCCAAGGTGTTATTAAACGCCACGGACAATCCCGCGGACCAATGTCCCACGGATCACGTTACCACCGTCGTCCAGGTTCGATGGGCCCGGTTGCCCCTAACCGCGTTTTCAAACAGAAGAAATTACCTGGTCAAATGGGTGGAACGACAATTACGATCCAAAACCTTGAAATCGTCAAGGTTGATGTGGAACGCAACTTGCTTCTAATCAAAGGTAATGTTCCTGGTTCACGCAAAGCGATGCTTCGCGTAAAAACAGCTATCAAAGCTAACTAATCATTTTTTTGAGGAAGGAGGAAACACGAATGCCTAAAGTAGCTTTATTAAATCAAACAGGTTCACAAGTTGGCGACATCGAATTGAACGACTATGTATTCGGTATTGTACCAAATGAATCAGTGTTATTTGACGCAGTTGTGATGCAGCGCGCTTCACTTCGCCAAGGTAACCATAAAGTAAAAAACCGTTCTGAAGTAGCGGGCGGTGGTAGAAAACCATGGCGTCAAAAAGGAACAGGACGTGCCCGTCAAGGTTCGATCCGTTCACCACAATGGCGCGGCGGCGGAGTTGTCTTCGGACCAACACCACGCAGCTACAGCTATAAATTGCCTAAGAAAGTACGTCGTTTAGCTCTTCGCTCTGCTCTTTCATCGACAGTGGTCGGAGAAAAATTGATGGTACTTGAAGGATTGTCATTTGACGCACCAAAAACAAAGTCATTTACACAATTGATGGGCGACCTTTCAATCGGTAAAAAAGCTTTGTTCGTAACTGCTGACCTTGATGAGAACGTAGCATTGTCTGCGCGCAACATCAAAGGCATGACAGTGGTGTCGGCAACCGGCATCAACGTATTAGACCTGCTTGGACATGACAAAATTGTTATGACTAAAGCAGCGATCGAGAAAATTGAGGAGGTGCTTAGTTAATGGAAGCACGTGATATTTTAAAGCGTCCGGTCATTACTGAGCGTTCTTCTGAAGTAATGGCAGATAAGAAGTACACTTTTGAAGTGGACACTCGCGCAAACAAAACACAAGTTAAACATGCAGTTCAGGAAATCTTCGGAGTTCAAGTTGAGAAAGTCAACATCATGAACTACAAAGGGAAATTCAAACGCATGGGCAAACACGCAGGATACACTAACAAACGCCGCAAAGCGATCGTTAAATTGACTGCTGACAGCAAAGACATCGAATTGTTCGATATTTAATTTCATATAAGTTCTTAAAGAACTACTAACGAAGGAGGGAAACAACGTGGGGATTAGAAAATATAAACCTACCACTAACGGTCGTCGTAATATGACGAGTTCGGATTTCGCTGAAATCACAACGAACAAGCCTGAAAAATCGCTTCTACAACCAGTTAGACGTAAAGGCGGCCGTAATAACCAAGGTAAAATAACTGTACGCCATCACGGTGGTGGACATAAACGCCAATACCGCGTCATCGATTTCAAGCGTAACAAAGATGGCATTCCAGGACGCGTTGCTACAATCGAGTACGATCCTAACCGTTCTGCAAACATCGCATTGATCAACTACGCTGATGGAGAAAAACGTTACATCTTGGCTCCTAAAGGACTCACAGTTGGAACTCAAATCATGTCAGGCATAGAAGCTGATATCAAAGCAGGTAACGCACTGCCGTTATCAAACATCCCAATGGGTTCTACAATCCACAACATTGAATTGAAGCCAGGCGGCGGCGGACAACTTGTACGCTCTGCAGGAACTTCAGCTCAGGTATTGGGTAAAGAAGGCAAATACGTAACAGTTCGTTTGCAATCAGGCGAAGTTCGCATGATCCTTGCTACTTGCCGCGCTACTATTGGCGCTGTAGGAAACGAGCAACACGAATTGATCAACATTGGTAAAGCAGGACGTAACCGCTGGTTAGGCAAACGCCCGACAGTCCGCGGATCTGTAATGAACCCTAACGATCACCCACACGGTGGTGGTGAAGGACGTTCGCCAATCGGACGTAAATCACCAATGTCTCCATGGGGCAAACCAACTCTTGGATACAAAACGCGCAAGAAAACGAACAAGTCAGACAAGTTCATCGTGCGTCGCCGTAAAAAATAATTTGATTCCGCTACGGTTCAATGAAAGAACCGTGGTGCGATCACGAAGGGAGGACCTCAAATGGGCCGCAGCTTGAAGAAAGGACCTTTTGCTGATGATCATCTTTTGAAAAAAGTTGACGCACAAAAGGATTCTGAGAAAAAACAAGTGATTAAAACTTGGTCTCGCCGTTCTACAATTTTCCCGACATTCATCGGACTAACAATTGCAGTATACGACGGACGTAAACACATCCCTGTATACGTGACTGAAGACATGGTTGGCCATAAACTAGGAGAATTTGCTCCAACACGCAAATACGCTAGTCATGGTGCAGACGACAAGAAAACAAGACGTTAATTGAGAGGAGGATTTCCCCATGCAAGCAAAAGCTGTTGCTAGAACAGTACGTATTGCTCCTCGTAAAGTCCGTTTAGTTGTAGATTTAATCCGAGGCAAGCAAATCGGCGAAGCCGTTGCAATTTTGAATCACACTCCGAAAGCATCATCTATTGTTGTTGAGAAGTTGTTGAAATCTGCAGCTGCTAACGCTGAACATAACTACGAAATGGATCTAAACAACTTGTACATCAGTGAAGTGTTCGTTGATGAAGGTCCGACATTGAAACGTTTCCGTCCACGTGCAATGGGACGCGCAAGCGCGATTAACAAACGTACAAGCCACATCACACTAGTGGTATCTGACAAGAAGGAGGGATAATTCGTGGGACAAAAAATACATCCAATAGGGATGCGTATCGGAATCATTCGTGACTGGGAATCCAAATGGTACGCTGAAAAAGACTATGCGACACTTCTTCACGAAGATATTAAAATCCGTGAATACGTCGAAGCACGTTTGAAAGAAGCTTCAGTTTCTAAAATCGAAATTGAACGCGCTGCAAACCGTGTAAACGTAACAATTCACACTGCGAAACCAGGTATGGTAATTGGTAAAGGTGGTTCTGAAGTAGAAGTGCTTCGAAACCAACTGAACACAATGACTGGCAAGCGTGTACACATCAACATCATTGAAATCAAGAGAGCTGACCTTGATGCGAGATTAGTAGCTGAAAGCGTTGCACGCCAATTGGAAAACCGTGTATCTTTCCGCCGTGCTCAAAAGCAAGCTATCCAGCGCACTATGCGTTCTGGCGCTAAAGGGATCAAAACTCAAGTATCTGGACGTTTAGGCGGCGCTGACATTGCGCGTTCTGAACACTACAGTGAAGGTACTGTTCCGCTCCATACGCTACGCGCGGATATCGATTATGCGCATGCTGAAGCCGATACAACTTACGGCAAACTTGGCGTAAAAGTATGGATCTACCGCGGTGAAGTCCTTCCAACTAAGAAGAAATCTGAGGAAGGAGGCAAATAATATGTTAATGCCTAAACGCGTTAAATATCGTCGAGAGCACCGAGGCAAGATGCGCGGAGAAGCTAAAGGCGGCAAAGAAATCGCATTCGGTGAATTTGGTCTCCAGGCTTTAGAATCATCTTGGATCACTAACCGCCAAATCGAAGCAGCACGTATTTCCATGACTCGCTACATGAAACGTGGCGGTAAAGTATGGATTAAAATTTTCCCGCATAAACCTTATACGAAAAAGCCTCTTGAGGTACGTATGGGATCCGGTAAAGGTTCGCCTGAAGGCTGGGTAGCGGTTGTTAAAACTGGTAAAGTAATGTTCGAACTTGCTGGAGTATCTGAAGAAGTGGCACGCGAAGCATTGCGCCTTGCATCACACAAACTTCCGATCAAAACGAAGTTCGTTAAACGCGAAGAAATTGGTGGTGAATCGAATGAAAGCTAAAGAAATCCGTGACTTAACCACTGCTGAAATCGAACAAAAAGTGAAATCACTGAAGGAAGAGCTTTTCAACCTTCGCTTCCAATTGGCTACTGGTCAATTAGAAAATACTGCTCGCATCCGCGAAGTACGTAAAGCGATTGCCCGTATGAAAACTGTGATTCACGAAAGAGTACTCAGTGGCAATAACTGATAAATCGAGAGGAGGTTTGCAAGTATGACTGAGCGTAACCAACGCAAAGTATACACAGGCCGTGTTGTGTCTGACAAAATGGACAAAACCGTTACAGTAATGGTTGAAACTCAAAAGAAGCACGCATTTTATGGCAAACGTGTAAAATACTCTAAGAAATATAAAGCTCATGATGAGCTAAACGAAGCGAAAATGGGCGACGTAGTTCGCATCATGGAAACTCGTCCGCTGTCAGCTACAAAACGTTTCCGTTTGATGGAAGTTGTAGAAAAAGCGGTTATTATCTAATTTAAATAATTTCGGAACCTAAGAAATTCCGAAGGGAGGTAACCTAAGTGATCCAACAGGAAACTCGTTTAAAAGTTGCAGACAACTCGGGTGCTCGTGAAGTACTAACAATTAAAGTACTTGGTGGTTCTGGTCGCAAGACTGCAAACATCGGTGACGTAATTGTTTGTACCGTGAAGAAAGCAACACCAGGTGGCGTTGTCAAGAAAGGTGAAGTCGTTAAGGCTGTCATCGTTCGCACGAAAAGCGGAGCTCGCCGTAAAGACGGTACTTACATTAAGTTTGATGAAAATGCATGTGTTATTATTCGTGACGACAAAGGTCCACGTGGAACACGTATTTTCGGACCTGTTGCCCGCGAACTACGCGACAGCAACTTCATGAAAATCGTTTCACTTGCTCCTGAAGTTCTTTAATAAATCAATGTGCCATACCAAGGAGGTGCGACAGAATGCATGTTAAAAAAGGTGATACAGTTAAGGTGATTTCAGGTAAAGACAAAGGCAAAACAGGTGTTGTTTTGACAGCTCTACCTAAGAAAGACCGTGTGCTAGTTGAAGGTGTAAACATCATCAAAAAGCATACAAAACCGAACCAGGCAAGCCCACAAGGTGGGATTGTCAGCCAAGAAGCAGCGATTCACGTTTCTAACGTAATGTTAATCGACCCTAAATCCGGCGAGCCGACTCGTGTAGGATACAAGGTAGAAGATGGTAAAAAAGTTCGTGTTGCAAAAAAATCCGGTGAAAAATTAGATAAATAAAATTCCTGAATGAAGGGAGGTACACACATGAACCGCCTAAAAGAAAAATATGTGAATGAAGTCACTCCTGCTCTAGTGAGCAAGTTTGAATATAAATCAGTAATGCAAGTACCTCAAGTAGATAAGATCGTTATCAACATGGGTGTGGGCGAAGCTGTTCAAAACACTAAGTCCCTTGACACTGCTGTTGAAGAATTACAAACCATTTCTGGTCAAAAACCAGTAATTACTAAAGCTAAGAAATCTATCGCTGGCTTCCGTCTTCGTGAAGGTATGCCAATCGGATGTAAAGTTACACTTCGCGGAGAGCGTATGTATGACTTCCTGGATAAATTGATTGCTATCTCACTTCCACGTGTACGTGATTTCCGTGGCGTTTCGAAAAAATCTTTCGATGGACGCGGCAACTACACACTTGGTGTGAAAGAACAATTGATCTTCCCTGAAATCGATTATGATAAAGTTTCTAAAGTACGCGGTATGGACATCGTAATTGTAACAACTGCGAACTCTGATGAAGAAGCTCGTGAGTTATTAACACAATTCGGAATGCCGTTCCAAAAGTAAACGTGAGGGAGGCGTAAACGTGGCTAAAAAATCTATGATCGCAAAACAAAAACGCACGCCAAAGTTTAAAGTACAAGAGTACACACGCTGTGAACGATGCGGACGTCCGCATTCAGTATTACGCAAATTTAAACTTTGCCGTATTTGTTTCCGTGAACTTGCATATGTGGGACAAATTCCTGGCGTTAAAAAAGCCAGCTGGTAATCCCCTAATTTGGGAAGGAGGTAAATGTAATGACAATGACAGATCCGATTGCAGATATGCTGACACGCATTCGTAATGCAAACATGGTTCGTCACGAGAAATTAGAGCTTCCGGCTTCTAATGTGAAAAAAGACATCGCTGAAATTCTTAAGCGTGAAGGTTTCGTTCGTGACGTGGAATATGTTGAAGATGATAAACAAGGTATGATCCGGATTTTCTTGAAATACGGAGCTAATAACGAACGCGTTATTACTGGATTGAAACGCATTTCAAAACCAGGATTACGTGTATACGCTAAAACTAATGAGGTGCCTCGTGTGCTGAACGGTCTTGGGATCGCTTTGGTATCGACATCACAAGGTTTGGTAACTGATAAAGAAGCCCGCGCGAAACAAATCGGCGGAGAAATCATAGCATACGTTTGGTAATTAGCAACAAACGAATGGAGGTGCAAAGAAATGTCACGTGTAGGTAAAAAACCAATCGAGGTTCCTGCTGACGTTACTGTCACTATTGGCGACAATAACGAAGTAACTGTTAAAGGACCTAAAGGCGAGTTGACTCGCACATTTAACAAAGATATCGCAATCGTTCTTGAAGACAACGTGGTAACATTGTCACGCCCGTCTGAATCGAAAGATCACCGCACAATTCACGGAACTACTCGTGCTTTGCTTGCTAACATGGTTCTTGGAACTTCTCAAGGATTCGAGCGTACGCTTGAATTGGTAGGGGTTGGATACCGTGCTCAGCTGCAAGGTCAAAAATTGGTTCTTAACGTAGGTTACTCTCACCCGGTTGAATTCACTCCGGAAGATGGCCTTACAGTTGAAGTTCCAGCTAACACACGAGTTATCGTTAAAGGCATCGACAAAGAACGCGTTGGAGCTCTTGCTTCTAACATCCGCCAAGTGCGTCCGCCAGAGCCGTATAAAGGCAAAGGTATCCGTTACGAAGGTGAGAAAGTTCGCCGTAAAGAAGGTAAAACAGGTAAATAATGCTGCTTAGGCAGGATGAAAGGAGTGACCTCAGTGATTACGAAACTCGATAAAAACGCATCTCGTAAAAAGCGTCATGCTCGTGTACGTTCAAAAATCACGGGTACAGCAACACGCCCGCGTTTAAACGTATTCCGTTCGAATAAATATATCTACGCTCAATTGATCGACGATACAAACGGCGTAACACTTGTAAGTGCATCATCTATGGATAAAGATTTCACAGGCGACTCAACTGGCAACGTGGACGCGGCGGCTAAAGTCGGCGAAACAATCGCAAAACGTGCTACTGAAAACGGTTTGAAATCGATCGTTTTTGACCGCGGTGGTTATTTATATCATGGACGTGTAAAAGCATTGGCAGAAGCTGCACGTGAAAATGGTTTACAATTTTAAAAGAAGGAGGGACACATTTCATGCGTCGTATTGATCCAAACAAACTTGAACTTGAAGAACGCGTAGTTACGATTAACCGCGTAGCGAAAGTTGTAAAAGGTGGACGTCGTTTCCGTTTCTCCGCATTAGTTGTTGTAGGCGACAAAAATGGTAATGTCGGTTTTGGTACTGGTAAAGCTCAAGAAGTTCCAGATGCTATCCGTAAAGCTATTGAAGATGCGAAGAAAAACCTTATTGAAGTACCAATGGTTAAAGGTACAACTCCACACTTAGTAATCGGTCGCTTTGGTGCTGGCCAAATTCTTATCAAACCGGCTTCTCCGGGTACTGGTGTTATTGCTGGTGGACCTGTCCGTGCGGTACTTGAACTTGCTGGAGTACAAGACATCTTGTCGAAATCTCTAGGTTCAAACACACCAATCAACATGGTTCGTGCAACTATCAACGGTTTAACTCAACTGAAAAGTGCTGACCAAGTTGCAAAACTTCGCGGCAAAACTACAGAAGAGCTATTAGGATAAGGAGGGAAAATTACATGGCAACTAAACTAGAAATTACCCTCACAAAATCTGTGATCGGCGCTAAGCCATCACAACGTAAAACTGTCCAGTCATTAGGCTTGCGCAAAATGCACCAGACAGTAGCGCACCAAGACAATGCAGCCGTTCGCGGAATGCTTGATAAAGTCGCTCATTTAGTAACTATCAAAGAAGTTTAATCCCTGATTTTCTATAGAAGGAGGTGCCAACCACATGAAACTTCATGAATTAAAACCAGCAGAAGGATCACGCAGTTCAAGAAAGCGTGTCGGACGCGGTATCGGTTCAGGTACTGGTAAAACAGCAGGTAAAGGCCATAAAGGTCAAAACGCACGTTCTGGCGGCGGAGTTCGTCCAGGATTCGAGGGTGGTCAAAACCCATTGTTCCGTCGTTTGCCTAAACGTGGATTTACGAACATTAACCGTAAAGACTACGCTATTGTCAACCTTGATGTATTGAACCGTTTCGACGAGGGCACAGAAATTACACCTGCATTGCTTATGGAATCAGGTTTTGTCAGCAATGAACGTTCTGGAATCAAGATTCTGGGCAATGGTAGCTTAGAGAAGAAATTGACTGTTAAAGCTCACAAATTCTCTGGAACAGCAAAAGAAGCGATTGAAGCTGCCGGCGGACAAACCGAGGTGCTTTAATGTTTCAGACAATCTCAAATTTTATGCGCGTGACTGATATTCGAAATAAAATTATCTTTACTTTACTAATGCTCATCATTTTCCGTATCGGAACTTTCATTCCGGTACCGAATGTTGACGCAAGCGTATTGCAAGCTACTGATCAAGCTGGCTTGATCGGATTCTTAAATACTTTCGGTGGAGGCGCCCTAGCTAATTTCTCGATTTTAGCAATGGGAATCATGCCATACATCACAGCGTCAATCATTGTGCAATTATTGCAGATGGACGTTGTGCCGAAGTTTGCAGAGTGGGCGAAACAAGGTGAAGTCGGAAGACGGAAACTTGCTCAATTCACTCGCTATTTCACAATTGTTCTTGCCTTTATCCAAGCAATTGGTATGTCTTACGGATTCAACCAGATTTATGGTGGATCTTTAATACTGGACGATTCGGTTGCAACTTATGCTGTAATCGCAATTGTTTTAACTGGCGGTACTGCATTTCTACTGTGGCTTGGTGAGCAGATTACGGCAAAAGGTGTGGGGAACGGTATTTCGATTATCATCTTCGCTGGGATTGTCGCTGCAATACCTGGAGCTGTCAACCAATTGTATGCACAGCAAATCGAAGGAGCTGGTTCTCAGCTTGCGATCAACATCGCCCTTCTGGTCTTGCTTGCATTAGCAGTTGTTGCTGTTACTGTTTTGGTTATCTACGTTCAGCAAGCGCTGCGCAAAATTCCGATCCAGTATGCAAAACGCGTTGCTGGCCGCGGCCAGACAACAGGTGCACAACAAACGCATTTACCTTTGAAAGTGAACGCGGCCGGAGTTATCCCGGTTATCTTCGCAGTAGCGTTTATCATTACGCCGCAAACCATCGCTTCTTTCTTTGGCGCCAACGCGGTTACGGATGCAATCCAGAATACATTTGACTACACTCGCCCTGTCGGCATGATTATTTATGTCGCTTTGATTGTAGCTTTCACGTATTTCTATGCATTCATTCAGGTTAATCCTGAAAACGTGTCGGACAATCTGAAAAAGCAAGGTGCTTATATTCCGGGAATCCGTCCGGGTAAAAATACGCAAGATTATTTAACAAGTGTGTTATACCGTTTGACATTCGTCGGAGCGATTTTCCTATCCGTTATCGCAGTAATGCCAATTTTCTTCACCAACTTGATGGGCTTGCCGCAATCGGCGCAAATCGGTGGTACAAGTCTATTGATCGTGGTAGGGGTAGCGCTGGAGACGATGAAACAATTGGAATCTCAGCTTGTTAAACGTCATTACAAAGGCTTTATGAAATAATCAGGGGTTTTAGGGGCGTGTCAAATCGTTCCTTCTCCACTTGTCTGAGGGGGCAAACGTATGAATATCGTATTAATGGGTCTACCTGGTGCTGGAAAAGGCACTCAAGCGGACAAAATTGTTGAGAAGTACGACATCCCTCATATTTCTACAGGTGATATGTTCCGGGCCGCTATTAAAGGCGGAACGAAACTAGGCTTGGAAGCAAAATCGTTCATGGATAAGGGAGCATTAGTTCCCGATGAAGTGACTATCGGTATCGTCCGTGAGCGTCTTAGCGCAGCGGATTGTGAAGAAGGCTTCCTATTGGACGGCTTTCCACGTACAGTCCCACAAGCTGAAGCGCTGGAATCTCTTCTTGCCGATCTTGGCAAAAGAATCGAGCATGTCGTAAACATTCAAGTTGAACAAGACGAACTTGTTAAGCGATTATCAGGCCGTCGGATTTGCAAAGTGTGTGGCACTGCGTACCATCTTGTGTTCAATCCGCCTAAAGTTGAAGGCGTGTGCGACAAAGACGGGGGCGAGCTTTACATGCGCGAAGACGATAACCCTGAAACCGTCACAAACCGTTTAGAAGTCAACATTAAACAAACTCAGCCGCTTCTGGATTTCTACGAAGACAAAGGTGTGCTGAAAAATATAAATGGACAGCAGGACATTCAGAAAGTATTTGCTGACATTGATGCTCTTCTAAAGGGCGACCGAGGCTAATCTTCGGCGCCGGGCGCAGTTAGTTGCCTCCATGTGGCTTTAAGGAGCGACGGAGATATGAATTTTCGAGAGCTGCAAAAGCAAACAAGGCTCCTTATAGGAAATCTGGTGCAGGGTCGCAAAGTGCAATTCGGCATGGGAAATAGTATAATGGGTTTCGTGGAAGCATCTGTGTAACGGGTTTGGAACTCATCCAAGGCAGTCCGGACGGTCGAGGAAACATGAGTCAGGCTGGATTAACCGGATTACCCCCTCTCCGCAATTTGCGGGCAGTGGAACTCGGAGACTGTCTTTCGAATGTCACTCATGCATTCCTGGTGAATGAATATCGTAGTATTATTCAATCAGCAAATACTGTTTGAAGATGAGAACCTGATTTGTATACAGAAGGGAGACTGGGTCGATGGCGAAAGACGATGTAATTGAAATCGAAGGAACAGTCGTTGAGACTTTGCCTAACGCGATGTTTAAAGTAGAATTGGAGAACGGCCATACGATTCTTGCGCATGTATCAGGCAAGATCCGCATGCATTTCATCCGCATTCTGCCGGGGGATAAAGTAACAGTGGAACTTTCTCCTTACGATTTAACACGCGGTCGTATCACATACCGTTTTAAATAATCTTTTGCACTCCGGACTACTAAGGAGGTTGGGTTAGATGAAAGTGAGACCATCTGTAAAACCGATCTGTGAAAAATGTAAAGTTATTCGCAGAAACGGTAAAGTAATGGTAATCTGTGAAAATCCGAAACACAAACAAAGACAAGGCTAATAAGAAGGAGGTGCATCACACATGGCACGTATTGCTGGTGTTGACATTCCACGCGACAAACGCGTTGTTATTTCATTAACATACATTTTCGGTGTTGGTAAAACTACTGCTCAGAAAGTACTTTCAGGAGCTGGTATCTCTGAAGATACTCGCGTTCGCGATCTTACTGAAGACGAGTTGAACAATATCCGTGAACAATTGGATCAATTTAAAATTGAAGGTGACCTACGCCGTGAAGTTTCTATGAACATCAAGCGATTGATGGAAATTGCTAGCTTCCGAGGTATCCGCCACCGCCGTGGACTACCTGTTCGCGGACAAAATACGAAGAACAATGCGCGTACGCGTAAGGGTCCTCGTAAAACTGTAGCTAACAAGAAAAAATAATCAGTAAAGGAGGTATCTTCTTAACATGGCACGTAAACAACAAACTCGTAAGCGTCGTGTGAAAAAGAATATCGAATCTGGTATTGCTCACATCCGCTCAACATTTAACAACACAATCGTTACGATTACAGATATGCAAGGAAACGCAGTATCTTGGTCAAGCGCTGGTGCTCTAGGATTTAGAGGTTCACGTAAATCTACACCTTTCGCTGCTCAAATGGCTGCTGAAACTTGTGCTAAAACTTCAATCGAACACGGTCTTAAAACTCTAGAAGTTACAGTTAAAGGTCCTGGTTCAGGTCGTGAGGCTGCTATCCGTGCGCTTCAAGCTGCCGGACTAGAAGTTACAGCTATCAAAGATGTAACTCCAGTACCTCATAACGGTTGCCGTCCGCCAAAACGCCGTCGCGTATAATCGTTAATCTGAATAGGATTTTTGAACATCACGACTTACTGAATGTGTTCCGAATCGTTGCGAAAGTCTGTGACTATCGAATTCTTGATGAAACGAAAATACCGACGTTTTGAAGGAGGGTAAAATGAATGCTCGAAATAGAAAAACCAAAAATTGAAACGGTCGAGATCGACAACACTGCTAAATACGGCAAGTTTGTTGTTGAACCGCTTGAGCGTGGATATGGAACTACTTTAGGAAACTCCTTACGTCGAATCTTACTTTCATCTTTACCAGGCGCTGCTGTTACTTCGATTCAAATTGATGGTGTCTTGCATGAATTCTCCACTGTTGAAGGTGTAGAAGAAGATGTAGCATCAATCATCTTGAATATTAAGAAACTGGCACTGAAAATTTACTCTGACGAAGAAAAAGTCATTGAAATTGATGTAAAAGGTGATGGAACGGTTACGGCTGCAGATATCACTCACGACAGTGACGTGGAAATTCTGAATCCGGATCTATATATTGCAACAATCGCTAAAAACGGACACCTGCGTATGCGCATGTATGCGAACAGAGGCCGTGGATACGCTCGTGCAGATCAGAACAAACGTGAAGATCTTCCGATCGGCGTCATTCCGATTGACTCTATTTACACTCCAGTATCACGCGTGAACTTCCAAGTGGAAAACACACGTGTGGGCCAGCTCGCTAATTTTGATAAATTATCTCTTGATGTCTGGACAGATGGCAGCATTGGTCCTAAAGAGGCAATTGCACTTGGTGCGAAAATTTTTACTGAGCATTTAAATATCTTCGTTGGTTTGACAGATGAGGCTCAAACGGCTGAAATCATGGTTGAAAAAGAAGAAGACCAAAAAGAAAAAGTGTTGGAGATGACTATCGAAGAACTTGATCTTTCGGTTCGTTCTTACAACTGCTTAAAACGTGCGGGTATCAACACGGTACACGAACTGGCTAGCAAGTCGGAAGACGACATGATGAAAGTACGCAACCTCGGACGCAAATCACTTGAAGAAGTTAAAGTGAAGTTAGAAGATTTAGGGTTGGGCCTTCGTAAAGAAGACTGACACTTATAATCGGATCCGATATATTTAACAAAGGAGGGAAACTTCAATGAGAAAGCTACAACGTACAAGTTCTCAGCGTAAAGCACTATTACGTGACCTTACAACAGACTTAATCGTTCATGAACGCATTCAAACGACTGAAGCTCGTGCGAAAGAAGTTCGTTCAACTGTAGAAAAAATGATTACGCTTGGCAAACGTGGAGATCTTCACGCACGCCGTAAAGCTGCAGCATTTATTCGCCGTGAGTTAGTAACTACTGCTGACGCAGAAGGTAACGAAAACACAATCTTTGCTTTGCAAAAATTGTTTGATGACGTTGCACCACGCTACGCAGAACGCCAAGGCGGCTACACTCGCATCATGAAAATGGGGCCTCGTCGCGGAGATGGCGCACCAATGGTAATCATCGAATTAGTTTAATTTGAATCAGCAGATTCAAGTTAGATCCGTTGGCTGAACTTCAGCCAGCGGGACAATTGATTTATTGGAAGAGGGTTCATGCCCTCTTCTTTTAGCATTATGGTTTATACGACACTCATGAAAAGCTGAGCGTTATGATGAGCGAGTCTTCGGACGGCGTCTTGTCTAGCTCTACGCACCTCATTCAACCCTGGCTTAAGCAACCGGGGCGCCATAGAGACAGAAAAGCGCATTTCTCTGAATGAGGTGCGCGCTTTTTTTTATCCATTTTTAGTTTTACAATTGCTTAGGAGACCGAGTAGAGTAGAGGTAGTTTGCAATTAGAGGAGGCCAGCAGAGATGAATTCGATTATTATGTCATTTGAAAATGTGACATTTACATATGCGCCAGACGACGAATCGGTTCGGCCGGCAGTAGCGGACCTTTCTTTTACCATTGAGGAAGGAGAGTGGATTGCGCTGGTCGGGCATAACGGATCAGGCAAATCAACGATCGCCAAATTGATGAACGGATTACTGTTTCCGAAAGCTGGAAAGGTGACGGCAATGGGCAAACCGATGTCCGAAGAAACGCTATGGGACATCCGTTCCCAAATGGGCATGGTGTTCCAAAACCCAGACAATCAGTTTGTCGGGGCGACGGTGCAGGACGATGTGGCATTTGCCTTGGAGAATAACGGCGTCCCCCATGATGAAATGGTGGTGCGTGTGAAAGAATCATTGCGCCAAGTGAAGATGGAAGATTATATGGACCAGGAGCCTCATCATTTGTCTGGAGGGCAGAAGCAGCGGGTGGCAATTGCCGGAGCTTTGGCTTTGCGTCCGCGGCTGCTGATTTTGGATGAAGCGACTTCGATGCTCGATCCCCAAGGGCGGATGGAAGTGATTGAAACAATCAGGGAGCTGAGAGAAGCGACCGGCTTGACGGTCATCTCCATTACGCATGATTTAGAGGAAGCTGCGCTAGCCGATAGGCTGATTGTTATGAACCAGGGACATAAACAATTAGAAGGCAACCCAGAGCAAGTATTCCGTTCGGGCAGCGAATTGATGGAGCTGGGCCTGGATTTGCCATTTGCGATGCGCATGACGCATTTGCTTCGCGAAGAAGGCTTGGATATTAAAGGCGAGCATATGACAGAAGATAAGTTGGTGAATGAACTATGGACATCTTACTCCAAGATGTAGGATACAGCTACGCGAAAGATACGCCATTTGAAAAACGGGCATTGCATCACGTAAATCTGCATATCCCGTCAGGATCCTATACGGCAATCATCGGGCATACCGGCTCAGGGAAGTCGACCGTTTTGCAGCATCTGAACGCGCTGCTGAAACCGACGGAAGGCACTGTAATGATTGGTGAACGGAAAATAGAAGCGGGGACAAAAGCGAAGAACCTGCGCGATATCCGCCGCCAAGTCGGAATTGTCTTCCAATTTCCTGAGCAGCAGCTGTTTGATGAAACCGTCTTGAAAGACATCATGTTCGGGCCATTGAATTATGGCGTTCCAGAAGAAGAAGCAAGCCGGCGCGCTCGCGAATTGGTCCAGCAGCTCGGGCTTCCGATGGACGTGCTGGAAAAGTCACCGTTTGACCTGTCCGGCGGGCAAATGCGCCGTGTGGCGATAGCGGGCGTCCTGGCAATGGAGCCGGACGTATTGGTGCTTGATGAACCGACAGCGGGGCTGGATCCAAGAGGCCGCCATGAAATCATGGACCTTTTCTATAGGCTACATGTCGAAAAAGGGCTGACGACGGTATTGGTGACGCACAGCATGGAAGATGCCGCGCGCTACGCCGATCAGATCGCCATCATGCATGGCGGTAAATGTGTGGTGACAGGCGATCCAGTCACCATCTTTTCCAACGAAGAGCAATTGCATGATTATCGGCTCGAACCGCCGCGTTCGGTCCGCCTGCAACGGCAATTCGAAGAAAAGATGGGCATCAAATTGAATGGCATTTCTCTCACTGAGGAAGCATTAGCAAAAAACATTGCGCAGGCTCTTCAGAAAGGGCGTGATGTCATATGATAGAGAAAATGATCTTCGGCCGCTATATTCCCGGCGATTCAATCGTCCACCGGATGGATCCGCGTGCAAAAATCCTCTTCGTGTTTATTTTTATCGCAGTGGTTTTTGTGGCAAATAATGCGCTGACATATGGCATATTGCTGGGATTCACCCTTTTTGTTGTGTTTTTGTCGAAAATACGCCTGTACTTTCTTATTACGGGTTTGAAACCGGTCTTTATCCTATTGATATTCACGTTCCTTTTGCATATTTTCTTTACGCGCGAAGGGGACGTGCTGCTGAGCATCGGGTTTATCGAGATTTATGAGGAAGGGCTGCGGCAAGGTATTTTCTTGTCGGTCCGCTTTCTGGTGTTGGTGTTCATCACGAGCATCCTGACGCTGACGACTTCACCGATTTCCATTACCGATGGCATCGAAACCTTGCTGGGGCCGTTCAAGCGCGTCAAGCTTCCTGTGCACGAGCTGGCGTTGATGATGTCGATTTCGCTGCGCTTCATCCCGACTTTGATGGACGAGACAGGAAAAATCATGAAGGCACAGATGGCAAGAGGGTCGGATATCGGCTCAGGACCCGTGAAAGAACGCATCAAAGCGGTAGTGCCTTTGCTCATTCCGTTGTTCGTCAGCGCATTTAAGCGTGCAGAAGACTTGGCAACAGCGATGGAAGTGCGGGGTTACCGCGGCGGAGAAGGCCGTACCCGCTACCGCCAGCTGGACTGGGGCTTTAAAGATACATTCAGCATGGCGCTGCTTGTCGGTTTGACAGCTGTTCTTTGGTATTACCGGACATAAGGAGAGAAAGCATGAAACGAATGAAAGCGAAAATCGCCTATGACGGATCCGGTTTTGCGGGCTATCAAGTCCAACCGGATTCGCGTACAGTGCAGCAGGAATTGATGAAGGTTTTAAAGACAATCCATAAAGGTGAAGTTGTGCAAGTGGTGGCGAGCGGCCGGACGGATGCGAAAGTGCATGCGACTGGCCAAGTCATCCATTTTGACACGCCGCTGTCGATTCCAGACAGCGGATGGTTGAAGGCGCTCAACGTGCTTCTGCCAGAAGATATCCGTGTCGCGGAAATCCACGAGGCGCCTGAAGGTTTCCACGCGCGCTACCATGCCGCTGGAAAGACTTATCGCTATAAATGGGACCGCAGCCAAGTGATCAGCCCGTTCACCCGCAATTACATGGTGCATATAAAGCAGTGTCCCGACCTTGTGAAAATGCAGCAAGCGGCCGAAGCGTTTATCGGCACTCATGATTATTCGAGTTTCTGCGCAGTAAATACGGGCGTCGTCGATAAAGTGCGGACGGTAAGGCGCTTGGAATTTGAAGAGCATGGGGAAGAGCTCCACATGGTCATCGAAGGATCCGGCTTCCTCTATAATATGGTGCGCATCATCGCAGGCACATTGATGGAAGTGGGGCTCGGCAGAAAAAGCGTTTCGGAAGTGGCGGATATCATTAGTGCCAAAGAGCGGGGAGCGGCTGGTAAAACAGCTGCGGCTCACGGTTTATACCTTGAAAACGTGGAGTATGATGGCTGAAACAACTTTTCCTGGTGTATTTGGAAAAACCCTTGACTTTCCACCCGATTCGTTATAACATGATGTATGGTATTTTCATTACCCCCACGATATGCCCCGGAAGGTTATTTGTGTTAAGGGATAACGAAAAAACGGTACAACAGAACAACTGACATGTGCCAACGGAACTTGGGACATGATTAATAACAGATGATATTTTAGGAGGACAATATACATGCGTACAACATTCATGGCTAAAGGTCACGAAGTCGAGCGTAAATGGTTGGTTGTCGATGCAGAAGGGCAAACTCTTGGACGTTTAGCTTCTGAAGTCGCTTCAATCTTACGTGGTAAATACAAACCAACATTCACACCAAACGTTGACACTGGTGATCACGTGATCATCATCAACGCTGAAAAAATCCACTTGACTGGTAAAAAACTATCAGACAAAATCTACTACCGCCACACACAATACAGCGGTGGTTTGAAACAGCGCACAGCACTTGAAATGCGCACTAAATACCCGACTAAAATGCTTGAATTGGCTATCAAAGGGATGCTTCCAAAAAACTCTCTTGGCCGCCAGACGTTCAGAAAACTCCACGTTTACGCTGGACCAGACCATAACCACCAAGCACAACAACCAGAAGCTTACACGCTTCGCGGATAATTATACGTAAATAAGAGGAGGATACACCTTTGGCACAAGTTCAATATATTGGTACAGGTCGCCGTAAAAACTCTACAGCTCGCGTACGTTTAGTACCAGGAGACGGCACAATTACAATCAACAAACGTGACGTATCGGATTACGTTCCATACGAAACTCTTGAGCAAATCATCAAACAACCACTAGTTGCTACTGAAACTCTAGGAAGCTACGACGTCCTAGTAAACGTAAACGGCGGTGGATTCACTGGACAAGCTGGCGCAATCCGCCACGGTATCGCTCGCGCTCTACTTACTGTAGACCCTGCTTTCCGTCCAGCGTTGAAATCTGCTGGGTTGTTAACACGTGACCCACGTATGAAAGAACGTAAAAAACCAGGTCTTAAATCAGCACGTCGCGCACCTCAGTTCTCAAAACGTTAATTTCAAATTATACACAAAGCACTTTCCGAAGCAATTCGGAAAGTGCTTTTTTGTGGAAGCAAATAGTTAGCAGCCGCCTAAAAGTGTAAAATGAAAAAAACGGATGAAGGAGATGGGAATATGAATCGGATCAATCTTATTTGTTTAGGAGTCAGGGATATGGAAAGGTCGGTAAAATTCTATCGGGACGGACTAGGGTTTAAGACTGATGAAAAAAGAGATAACCCGGAAATCGTATTTTTTAATTCTTCCGGTACGAAATTGGAGCTTTATCCTTTAGAGGATCTGGCGAAAGACATCAACGAAGCCAATCCGCCAAGCGGGAGCGGGTTTTCAGGTATTACGCTGGCCTATAACGCAAAAATAAAGGAAGAAGTGGACGAAACCATCGCTTTAGCGAAAGCAGCGGGAGCAGAAGTCGTTAAAGAACCGAGAGATGTTTTGTGGGGAGGCTATTCCGGGTATTTCAAAGATCCTGATGGCTATTATTGGGAAGTTGCCTGGGGGCCGGACTTTAAGTACGATGACAATGAAATGTTGGATTTTAGATGATGTAATAATGTCTGGTTTTATTTGAAATGGACGGAATGCATGGAGCACGATTTTTTGCTGCCAGCTCCATGGCGTTTCTTCATGACCAAAATCGAGTGCCTTTCCATAGAAGGCAGAATTGATTTAAAATAAAGTCCGCTATGTTATACTTTACGGTGAGCAAAAGTGAGAAGGAGTGTATCAATATGTTAAATGAAGCACAAGTTCGCGAATTACTGGGGACCCTGCAAGACCCGTTTTTACATAGATCGCTGACTGAAACGAACGGCATTACATCCGTCACGATAAAAGAAGAGAAAAACCACGTCAGCGTGAAGTTGGCTATCGCCAAAACGAATACGCCTGAACAGATGCAGCTGCAGATGAAAGTTGTCGAAATTCTGAAAGAAGCGGGAGCGGGTTCTGTCGGAATCCGTTTTGAAGAGCTTCCTCAGGAAGCATTGGCTCAATTCCGCGGTACTGCGAATGAATCAGAAGCACAAGACCTGCTGTCGCCATTGAACAAGGTTGAATTCATTTCAATCGCCAGCGGAAAAGGCGGCGTCGGCAAATCGACAGTGTCAGTAAACTTAGCTGTCGCCCTTGCGCGCCTAGGCAAAAAAGTCGGCTTGATTGATGCAGATATCTATGGTTTCAGTGTGCCGGATATGATGGGCATCGATAAATCACCTGTCGTCCGCGGCAATACGATCATTCCGGTTGAACGCTTCGGCGTCAAAGTAATCTCGATGGGCTTTTTCGTCGAAGACAATATGCCGGTTGTGTGGCGCGGCCCAATGCTTGGGAAAGTCTTGGATCAATTCTTCCGCGATGTAGAATGGGGCGAATTGGATTATTTGCTGCTGGACTTGCCGCCAGGGACAGGGGACGTAGCGCTGGACATCCATCAGATGCTGCCGGCCTCTAAAGAAATCGTCATTACGACACCGCATCCCACTGCAGCATTTGTAGCTGCGCGCGCAGGTGCGATGGCCATCCAAACCAATCACGAAGTTTTGGGAGTCATCGAGAATATGTCGTGGTTCGAAAGCAAAGAAACGGGCAATAAGGAATACCTTTTCGGCCAAGGAGGCGGCCCGAAGCTTGCTGAAGAGCTGCAGGCTCCATTGCTGGGCCAGATTCCACTGGGCCAGCCGGATTGGAACGAAGCGGATTTCGCGCCGTCAGTTTACACGGCAGACCATCCGATTGGGGAAATTTACGAAGACATCGCCATGCAATTGCTAAATCAATTCGCTAAAAAATAATGAATGGAGTCCGGCCGTGCAATGTGCAGCCGGACTTTTTCTATTTATGAACAGAATGCCACCAATTTCATGGTTTGTTCACATCAATGGGTCGGGCTTAATGGATTTTTTGCCGCCAGGTTGGTACAATCTTAAGAGGATTTCATACAATGGAGGCATTAACGTGACGATACGAAATTGGGTTAAATTTTTTATAAATGCTATTTTTATCGGCGGAGCGATTACCGGGATACTCGGTTTGTTCATCCGCTGGGATGACGTTTTCGCAGAAGCTTTCGCGAATGGGCAATGGGGAGAGGTTCTTGCCGGCTTTGCTTGGATGGTTGTTGTGGGGATGACGATGAGCATGATCAGCCAGATGGGCTTTTTTGCATATCTGACAATACATCAATTCGGAGTCAATATGTTCCGGACGCTGCGCTTATGGAATTGGGTTCAGCTGTTGATCATTGCAATCGTCATCTTCGATTTGATTGTCTTCCGTTTTGCGCCGAACGCAGAGACGGGAAGCCAGCAAGTGCTATATGGCGTGCTGTTGGCCATTTTGCTAGGCGCTTCATTGATTACCGCTTATTTCAAAGCGAAATGGACGACGAAGAGCACATTCATTTCAGCGCTGTTCTTTATGATCGTCATTACGACTTTGGAATGGCTTCCGGCTTTGATGGTCAAAGCAGATAACATCGACAGCTGGGTAGCATTGCTGCTGTTTCCGTTCCTGGCAGTCAACGCTTACCAGCTATTGGCTTTGCCGAAGTACAATGCCAAATCGGATATTGACCGCGAGAAGCTTGAAGAGCGTAAGGCTGCACGGAGACTGGCAGCCCAAGCAAGCCCGAAAAAATAAGAGACGCAAAAAAGCCGACCGGATTTCTCTCTCTGAGAAATCCGGTCGGCTTTTTTCGAGGAGAGAGGGGGATCATTTGCCGGAAAAAATTAGCGCAAGAAAAACGCGGAATTTTCCAACGCGGCTTTCTTGCGGACGGCTGGCAGCTGGTGCGGCTAAAACAAGAGATGAGGAATGCAGATGGCGCAAGGCTTTAGGCGCTATTGAGAAAAGGAGTGCGAAGAAAGAGGGAGGGAAAGAAAAAGAACTGAAGGAAAAAATCTAAAAGGTGTTGACAGGAGTATAAACATGCTTTAATATAATAAAAGTCGCCAAGCAACAACGAGCTACACAAACACAGATGGCGGCACAAACATGAACCTTGAAAACTGAACAGTAAAACGTCAACAACACGCAACGGCCGCGCAAAACGGCCCGCGCAAAACTACTGATCAGCATTACGCAGATCAAAGCGAATCGTGCGTCTTCGGACGGCGATACGCCAGCAGTATTGAGCAATCAACACTACTCTATAATGGAGAGTTTGATCCTGGCTCAGGACGAACGCTGGCGGCATGCCTAATACATGCAAGTCGAGCGGAACGTCGGGAGCTTGCTCCCAACG
>NZ_JBZDOI010000007.1:0-50270 GCF_058268455.1 Planococcus sp. TJ-302
ACTTGCATGTATTAGGCATGCCGCCAGCGTTCGTCCTGAGCCAGGATCAAACTCTCCATTATAGAGTAGTGTTGATTGCTCAATACTGCTGGCGTATCGCCGTCCGAAGACGCACGATTCGCTTTTGATCTGCGTGATGCTGATCAGTAGTTTGTGCGCGGGCCGTTTTGCGCGGCCGTTGCGTGTTGTTGACGTTTTGCTGTTCAGTTTTCAAGGTTCATGTTTGTGCCGCTTCAATTGGCGACTTTTCAATATTACCAGCTTCTTTTTTGGAAGTCAATAATAAGTTTCATATTTTCTTCGTGTGATTTAGATGCCAAAAACACGACATCAATTAATATATCACCCCTCTAGCCTTAGCGCAAGGCTTATTTGAAATAAAAAACCGATTCGAGAGTATTCCACTCGAACCGGTTGAGTAATTATTTCATTTCTATGCTTATCAGTCGCGCGAACGCATCTGAGGAAATAGTAGAACGTCTCTTATCGAAGCTGAATTAGTCAACAGCATAACTAGACGGTCAATCCCAATTCCAAGACCTCCCGTAGGCGGCATGCCGTATTCCAGCGCTTCGATGAAATCATCATCCATTTCATGCGCTTCGTCGTTGCCTGCTTCCTTTTCAATCAACTGAGCTTCAAAACGCTCGCGTTGATCGATTGGATCATTCAATTCTGTAAAGGCATTTGCATGTTCTCTGCGAACAATAAACAATTCGAAGCGATCTGTAAAACGCCCGTCTTCCGGATTCTTTTTAGCCAGTGGAGAGATCTCCACTGGATGGCCATAAACGAAAGTAGGCTGAACCAACTCTTCCTCTACACGCTGCTCGAAAAACTCATTCAAGATATGGCCTACTTCCATAGTAGGTTTAACTTCAATGTTATGTTCTTTCGCTAAAGCATGCGCTTCATCTTTCGTCATCTGCTCCCAGAAGTCTACTCCTGTATGTTCTTTCACGGCGTCAGCCATGTGCAGTCGTTTCCAGCCCGGTGCCAAGTTTATCTGGTCCTCCCCATACTGGACTGTAGTTGCACCTAATACATCCTGGGCGATATGCGCAATCAGATTTTCAGTCAATTCCATGACATCGTTATAGTCCGCATAAGCTTCATATAGTTCAAGCATCGTGAACTCAGGATTGTGCCGCGTTGAAACTCCTTCATTGCGGAATACCCGTCCTACTTCATAGACCTTTTCCAAACCGCCGACGATTAAACGCTTCAAATGCAGTTCGATGGCGATGCGGATAAACATCTGCATGTCGAGCGCATTATGGTGAGTGATGAATGGACGCGCGGTTGCTCCACCAGCAATAGAATGCAACATAGGCGTTTCCACTTCCAAGAAGCCTTGGTCATCCAGGTAACGGCGCATCGATTGAATGATCCGGCTTCGCAGAATAAATGTCTCTTTGCTTGTTTCGCTTGTAATCAAATCTAAATAACGCTGGCGGTAACGCTGCTCAATATCCTTAAGGCCATGAAATTTCTCAGGCAGCGGACGAAGGGCTTTCGTTAAGAAGAAGACTTCTTTCGCTTTAACAGAGAGTTCCCCAACATTCGTTTTGAAGATTGTCCCTCTTACTCCAAGGATATCGCCAAGATCAACTGTATTGAAAAATTCATACGCTTCGTCGCCGATTGCGTCTTTGCGGACATATATTTGGATTTGGCCTTTCAGATCCTGAAGATGCGCAAATCCAGCCTTGCCTTTTCCGCGCTTTGTCATAACGCGCCCTGCAATTATCACTTCATGTGGGTTTTCTTCAAGCTCCTCTTTTGAAAGCTCGCTGTATTCGTTAATGATTTCTTCTGACAGGTGAGTACGTTCAAAACGCGAACCAAAAGGGTCCATCCCGTTATCACGGAACGCTTGCATCTTTTGGCGCCTCACCAATACTTGGTCGTTAAGCTCTTCTGACATGTTCTACACTCCTTTATTTTCAACACCTTGATCATTCATGTATTTCTCTATTGTACACAATTTCCTCTGAGGCTACATAAAAAAAGCTGCCACAAAGTTGTGGCAGTTCTTATTTCCAGCTTAAACTGCACCGTTCGTCTAGGTTTTACCAATAAATTCTTTAAGTCCGCTATAGGTTTTCCATAATCTGACGTCTTGCTCAGGCGGCTCCGGCATTCCTTCAAGAGAAGGGTTCACTTCCAAAAGCGGGATTAGCACAAAAGCCCGTTCGTGCATCCGCGGATGCGGAACGACCAATCTCTCTGATGCAATTTTTTCTTGGTTATAGAGCAAAATGTCGAGATCTATAGTCCGCGGTCCCCATCTGACGACCCGCTTGCGCTGAAGCTGCTGTTCAACTTCCTGGCAGAAATCCAATAATTCCAGAGGCGACAGACCAGTCCTGACATGGACAACCATATTTAAAAACGAGTCTTGCGCTGTAAAGCCGACCGGTTCTGTTTCATATAAGGAAGAAATGGCCGCAATTTCTATCGCTGGATGTTCCATCAGCAAATGGACAGCCTGCTTCAGCATCTCCAATCGGTCTCCCATATTCGAGCCGAGCGACAGGTAGCTGTCGTTCATATGAATTCTCCTCGCGACAATTCAATCGCGACCGACCGGTAATGTCCAGGAATCGGCGGATCAGGTTTGACCATCTGGACTCGGATGCCTTTGACGAGCGGGAATTGCGATAAAATTCGGGAAGCGACTTCTTCCGCTACCGCTTCAACGAGCTTTTTCGGCGGTCCCTCAACAATCTCCCGGCATGCTTCGTAAACTTCGCCGTAATGGACAGTGTGTACAAGATCGTCCGTTTCACCAGCCATAGACAAATCGACCGCCAGCGATACTGTCAAACGAAAACGCTGGCCCAGTTTGGTTTCTTCTGGGAATACACCGTGATAGCCGTAAAACTCCATATCGTTCACATGAATGAAATCCATTATTCCGCCTCCTTGTATTTCGTTTTCCCCGTTAGTACATCCATCATGCGCACCGCACGGCTTGTTTCTATTACATCATGGACGCGGACAATCTGGCAGCCGCGGTCAACGCCGAAGCAGACAGTGGCAAGCGAACCTTCAAGCCGTTCATCCACAGGCAGCCCCAGCACTTTTCCAATCAGCGACTTGCGCGAAGTTCCAAGCAGCACCGGATAGCCGAGTGCCACAAACTCTTCCAAACGCTGCATCATTTCAATATTTTGCTCAGCTGTCTTGGCGAAGCCAATGCCTGGGTCGAGCCAAATCTGTTCCTTGCGGACGCCGGCATCAATCGCAATCTTGACGCTGTCGCTTATATCCTGCTGGACATCCGGCCAAAAATTCTTGTATGGCGTATCGTTACGGTTGTGCATTAAAATAATGGGCACATCCCATTTCGCGGCGACCGCTGCAATGGCGGGTTCATATTTCGCTCCCCAGATATCATTGATGATATCGGCACCCGCCTCGATAGCCGCTTCTGCCACTGCCGCTTTATATGTATCAATGGATATCAACACGTCAAATTCTTTTTTCAGCGCTTTGATGACAGGAACGACACGAGCGATTTCCGCATCATCGGAAATCATCGTATAGCCCGGCCGTGTGGATTCACCCCCTACATCAATAATATCCACTCCGTCTTCGATCATTTGGCGGGCCCGCGACTCTGCCTGTTCGACCGTCGTATATTTGCCGCCGTCGGAAAAAGAATCCGGCGTTACATTCAATATGCCCATCACCCATGTTTTACTGCTCAAATCCATCTATTACACTCCAGTTCTGTGCCGTATTATTGCCCGGGAAATATTCACTCTCTCCATCTTATCGCGAATAACGGCATTTTCGCCATAAAAAAAGAGCATGCATGTGCATACTCTTTTTGAAACGATTCAATTTTCTTCGAATTGGTAAAGTGGAGTGCTCAAATAACGTTCGCCGTTTGACGGAATGATCGCCAGCACTTTTTTGCCTTTGCCCAGCTTTTTGGCTACTTGCAATGCCGCGTAGATTGCTGCACCAGAGGAAACGCCTCCGAGGATGCCTTCTTCGCGTGCCGCTTTGCGGGCTGTTTCGTACGACTGGTCATTCGTCACTTGAATGATTTCATCGTAAATTTTCGTATTGAGGACTTCTGGCACAAATCCGGCGCCGATGCCCTGGATTTTATGAGGGCCCGGCTTGCCGCCTGATAATACAGGAGAGTCGGTCGGTTCCACTGCAACAATGTGAATGCCTGGGTAATGCTCTTTCAATACTTGGCCTGCTCCAGTGATGGTGCCCCCTGTACCGATTCCGGAAATGAACGCATCCAATTGGCCGCCCATCGATTCCACGATTTCCGGGCCAGTTGTCAGCCGGTGAACTTCCGGATTCGCTTCGTTCTTGAATTGCTGTGGCATGAACCAGCCATTTTCAGCTGCCAGTTTTTCAGCTGTTTTAATGGCGCCGTTCGGACCGTTCATACCATCAGGACCTGGAGTCAAAACCAATTCTGCACCATATGCGCGCAATAAGTTGCGACGCTCCATGCTCATCGTTTCTGGCATAACCAATACGGATTTATAGCCTTTGGCAGCCGCAATCATCGCCAAGCCAATTCCCGTATTGCCGCTTGTCGGTTCAATGATCGTATCGCCTTGCTTTAAGTCGCCTTCTTTTTCAGCAGCTTCAATCATTGCTAAAGCAATGCGGTCTTTCACGCTGCTGCCAGGGTTGAAGTATTCCAATTTCAAATAAACCTCTGCATCTTCAGGGCCAGTCAGGCGATTCAATCTGACAATTGGTGTTTGGCCAATCAATTCGGTAACGGAATTTCCTATACGCGCCATTTCTCAACACTCCTAATCCCTAGTAGTTTTGTAAGCATTAATCTTTCCTTATCGTATCAATGTTTCTCATTTTCTGTCAAATTGTATACACCAAAAAAAGGCATTCCTCATGAGAAATGCCTTTTTGTTTTATTGTCCGTAAAACCAGTGCGCGTCGAATTCTTTCCAAAAAGCTTCTGGAGTAACCGATTGCGGCAGCTGCTCAAGCGCGAGTTCGCGGCCAATATGGCCTTTGACTTCTTCGAAGGAGAACTTTCGGCCTTCCGCTTTATCGACCACTGCTACAATCGCTAGTCGACCGTCTTTCAATGCCAATGGCTCAGACCACTTGCCTGCACCTAAAGATTGAACCGCTTTTGCAACGGCCGGATCGACAGACGGCTGGTCCGGGGAAATGTAGCCGATGTCGCCACCTAAGCTAGCAGATGCGGTATCGACAGATTTTTCCCGGGCCAACGCTTCAAAGGAAGAACCGTTTTCAAGTTCTTTCAGCGCTGCTTCGGCCTCACTCGCTGACTCAACGACCATCATGCTTGTGCGATAACCGTCTTCGACGTCATAAAGCGCCTGATTTTCTTGATAAAACGCTTCGATTTTTTGGTCTTCAACCACAATATCTTTTGTCAGTACTTTTTCCAGAATCAATTGCGATTTCACTTGCTCGCGCAAGCTTGCCCCGTTTTCTGCATACAGCGCCATATCAGAGCCGTCTTGCGCCGTGCGAAGCATCGCCAGTTCGAGATCGATTTCTTTATCGCTGACTTCTATATTGTATTCTTCCGCTGCAGTAGCCATGACTTTTTGATTGACCAACCCGAGCAGGGTATCGCGGCCATGCTGCTCTTCCATTGCCGCCATCCATTCCTGGCGCGTAATCGGATCTCCTTGGACAGCGGCGACTTCTTCACTGCTGCCTCCTCCGTCCGGAATCAGCCAAGCAATAAACCACAGCAGATTTCCGACAAACAACAATAATAACAGGACCAACAGCGGACCCGTCTTCAATCTTCTTCTCGGCGGACGCCCTGCAGTCGCCGGTGATGCGGCAGGACGTTGCGGATTACGCATGTAGCTCATCGATCAGCGCTTCCAATTCCGCTTTAGAATAATGGTATTTTTCCAAACAGAAATGGCATTGCGTTTCAGCCATCCCTTGCTCTTCGATCATTTCACGGATTTCTTTTTCACCGAGTCCCAAGATTCCTTCTGCAAAACGTTCTTTAGAGCAATTACATTCAAATTTTACCGGCATTTTATCCAAAATCTGTACATTTCCTTCTCCAAGCACTTCTTCCAAAATTTCTTCCGGCGTCAAACCGCGCTGAATCATCGTGGAAACGGGTTCGATATGAGCCAATCTTTTTTCGATCGCTGTGATTGTTTCGTCGTCCGTATCGGGCATCAACTGGATGATGAACCCGCCTGCAGCAAGAATGGAGTTGTCGGTATCCACTAAGACGCCTAAGCCGACCGATGACGGCACCTGCTCAGAAATCGCGAAATAATAAGTCAGGTCTTCAGCGATTTCCCCGGAGACGATTGGCGTCTGGCCCGTGAAATTCTCTTTCATACCGAGATCTTTGACGATTGACAGCATGCCATCGGTGCCAACCGCTCCTTTGACGTCAAGCTTGCCTTTCACTGACGAATCGATTTGGGTCTGTGGATTCGTTACGTATCCACGCACCTTGCCATCAGCATCGCTGTCGACCAAGATGGCACCGATCGGGCCTCCCCCTTGAATTTTCAATGTTACTTTGTCATCGCCTTTCAGCATGGCGCCAAGCATGACACCCGCCGTCATGGCGCGCCCTAATGCAGCAGACGCTGTCGGCCAAGTCTGATGGCGGCGCTGCGCTTCCCCTACAGTTTCTGTCGCATCAGCGGCAAACGCCCGAACGCTGCCGTTAAAGCCCAGTCCGCGCACTAAATAATCTCCCATGTCAATCGTTCCCTTCCAACGCCTGATTGCGTTTATAAATTAAATAAAGGCCCTTCAATGTCAAAAACGGATCCACCTTGTCGATCATAGACGATTCTGCCGCAATCAGCGAAGCCATGCCTCCTGTCGCGATGACAGCCGGCTTTTGTTTGCTCTGCGCTTTCATGCGAGCAATGATGCCTTCCGCTTGCCCGACATAGCCGTAGACGATACCGGCCTGCATAGCTGATACGGTGTTTTTTCCTACGACGTTTGCTGGACGCGAAATCTCGATGCGCGGCAGTTTCGATGCTCGGTTATACAACGCTTCAGTGGAGATGCCAATGCCCGGCGCAATCGCTCCGCCCATGTATTGCTGGCGTTCGTCAATATAACAATATGTAGTCGCCGTTCCGAAATCGACAATGATTAGTGGAGTTCCGTATTCATGGATGGCCGCGACCGCATTGACAATCCGGTCCGCTCCGACTTCCCGCGGGTTATCATACTTGATGTTGAGACCGGTTTTTACGCCCGGCCCGACAACCATCGGCTTGATGTGAAAATACTTCTGGCACATCCGCTCCAGCGAAAACATGATTGGCGGCACGACAGAAGACATGATAATGCCGCCGATCGCTTCAAATTCGAGACCGGCGTCATTCAACAGCATTTTGATTTGCATGCCGTATTCATCTTCCGTTTTGTGGCGATCCGTTTCAAGCCGCCAATGATGCAGCAGCTGCTCCCCGTAGACACCCAAAACAATATTCGTGTTTCCGACATCCATTACTAAAATCATATTTGAGCCCTCACTTATCAACGATTTTCCAACACATCATACCATATTTTCAGAGAAATAAAAAAACCGATCGGCCGTTCCCAAAAAGGAAAGGTCGATCGGTCTTAACAAGTCTTATTTGCGGTCTTCCTGAATCGGTCCTACGGCTTCACCGGATCTGCCTTCTTTCGGCAAATCGCCAGCTGAAGGATCACTCGGAGCACCCGTTGCTTCCCCTGCTTCATCGTCTTTCGACAAATCGACAGCATCTTTTTCGAAATTGCCATTCAATGCTTCGTAAGAACGTTCCGGAAGCGTCCCATGATCTTTCAAGTGAAGGATTTGGCCCGCATCCAGCGTTTCCACTTCAAGCAAAGTATTCGCAATCAACGATAGAAGATCTTTCTTTTCAGTAAGGATCTCTTTCGTGCGCAAGTACTGCTCTTTGATGATGCGCTGGATTTCCTGATCGATTTCAAACGCGATGGCATCTGAATAATTCTGGTCTGAGTTGAAATCGCGCCCAAGGAAGACATTCCCGCCTTGTGCCTGGCCGAATTGGATCGGCCCGATCTTATCGCTCATTCCGTATTCAGTGACCATGCTTCTCGCAATGGCCGTCGCACGCTGGAAGTCATTATGCGCCCCGGTCGAAACTTCACCGAAACTCAAATCTTCTGCCACACGCCCGCCGAGCAAGCCGGAAATCTTATCAAGCAATTCCGGTTTCGTCATGAAGTAGCGATCTTCTTTCGGAAGCATGACAGCATAGCCGCCAGCTTGTCCGCGAGGGACGATCGTCACTTTATGGACGGTTTCCGCATCATCAAGCACCAATCCGACAACCGTATGGCCGGCTTCATGGAATGCCACGATATTGCGCTCTTTTTTCGAAATGACGCGATTCTTTTTAGCTGGTCCCGCAATGACGCGGTCCGTTGCTTCATCAATATCGGACATGTCGATTTTGAGTTTATTGCGGCGAGCCGCCACCAGGGCTGCTTCGTTCAATAAATTCTCCAAATCCGCTCCTGAGAATCCAGGGGTGCGCTGGGCGACCGCTTTAAGGTCGACCGTCGCTTCAAGCGGTTTGTTGCGTGCATGGACTTTCAAGACTTCTTCGCGTCCTTTAACGTCCGGACGGCCAACTGTAATCTGGCGATCGAAACGGCCTGGGCGAAGAAGTGCCGGATCCAAGATATCCGGACGGTTTGTAGCTGCGATAATGATGACGCCTTCGTTTGCGCCAAAGCCATCCATTTCTACAAGCAATTGGTTCAATGTCTGTTCACGCTCATCGTGTCCGCCGCCTAGGCCTGCGCCACGCTGGCGTCCAACCGCATCAATCTCATCAATAAAGATGATACACGGTGAATTTTTCTTCGCATTTTCGAAAAGGTCACGGACACGGGAAGCCCCGACGCCGACGAACATTTCAACGAAATCCGAACCACTGATTGAGAAGAAGGGAACGCCCGCTTCTCCAGCAACCGCACGGGCCAAAAGTGTTTTACCGGTACCCGGAGGTCCGACAAGCAAAATCCCTTTTGGAATGCGCGCGCCGATATCAGCGAAACGGCGAGGATCTTTCAAGAAGTCGACAACTTCCACAAGTTCCTGTTTCTCTTCATCTGCTCCAGCAACGTCATTAAAGCGGACTTTATGTTTCTGATCATCATACAGCTTCGCTTTGCTTTTACCGAAGTTCATCACACGGCCGCCTCCGCCACCTTGTGATTGGTTAAGCAAGAAGAAGAAGAGGATGAAGATGATGATGAATGGAATGATGCCTGTGAAGAATTGAACCCATCCGCTTGTCTGCGGGGCTTTCAAAAAATCAACTTCGGCACCCTCAGATGTAGCAATTTCATCAATCTGTGTAATTAATGCTTCGTTTTCCACTGGAATATTGGTGACGAATGTTTCCTCGTCGCCATAACCATCCAATTTCCCTGTCACTTCGTAAACATTTGCGTCAGGCTGGATGGTAATTTCTTCGATCGTCCCGCCTTGGACAGCTTCCAAGAATTCATTGTATCCTATTTCGTTAGTCGGTTGGTTACTGTTATTGAACGTCCCCAAAATACCGATAATAACTAGGAAGATCAGTAGATAAAATATGGTGTACCGAAATATTCGATTCATCCCAAGCCTCCTCATAAAGTTTCCAAAAACTATACTAAATACTACCATACGAGCATTTCCGCTTACAACGAAAAGCCCTTAGCTTTGCGGGTGAATCCGTATTGTGTGAACTTCCTTTGACTATTCTTGATCTCCGCTGTAAACAGCAGGTTTCAAGACGCCAATATATGGAAGATTACGGTATTTTTCCGCATAGTCCAAACCATAGCCCACAACGAACGCATCCGGAACTTCAAATCCGATATAATCGGCTTTCAAATCCACTTTACGGCCAGATGGCTTATCCAACAGCGTGACAATTTTGATCGAGTTCGCTTTACGGTATTTGAATAAATCCACTAAATAGCTGAGCGTTAAACCACTGTCGATGATGTCTTCGATGATCAATAGATCGCGGCCTTCAACGCTGGCGTTCAAATCTTTGATGATTTTCACTTCGCCTGAAGAAACAGTCGCATTGCCGTAGCTTGAAACGTCCATGAAGTCCATTTCCACATAACCGTCGATGCGTTTCATCAAATCGCCCATGAATGGCATCGCACCTTTTAGTACTCCGATTGCCAATGGGTATTTATCCTGATAGTCGCGCGTAAGGATTGCTCCAAGCTCCCGCGCTTTCTCTTGCAAACTTTCTTCCGTGATCAATATTTCTTCAATGTCTTTTTGTAGCATGGTGGGCCTCCTAGTTAATCCGCTTTTTGCGTTTTCTCGTGGTGCTCTATCAATACCCAGTCGTCGCCAGCACGCGGTTCGCGGCTGAAAAGACTGGAGGGGCGCAGTCCTGGAATCAGCAATACCTCATCTTTTTCCGTTGCAATGACCGGCCAATTCTCTCTTTCACAAACAGGGACTTTCTCATCAATCATCAAGCGCGCCACTTTTTTCGGCTGCTGCATGCCCGCAAGTTTGATCCGGTCTCCCGGTTTGCGGTTTCTGATGAACATCCCGTCGTGTTTAGATGCGGCGAAATACCAAAATACAGCATTCTCTTCTTTTTCAACCTGCAGCAAAGGGACACTTTTATAACGAAATCCTTTCACTTCCTCAGACCAGTCACCTGTAATGGGCATTGCATCTTTTGCAGTTGCCGGATGGACCGGCTGTCGGCTAAAGAACACCGCGTCGTATTGGCGTGTCATCATATAATTATGCGGCAAATGCAGAAAAACAGTGCCGGCTGAACCTTGCATGGCGTTTTGCACCTGTTCGGCCAATTGTTTTGTTATCGACACTTGCTGCCCATTATATAGATAGTTTAATAGTATTAGAACCATTCTTTTTTGTAAAGCAAGTGCTCCGCTTCTGAAACTTTCAGCCGACAGGCACAGCCGGCCCTCTGTCCAATGAACCAGTCCAAGCACTTTTTCATGAGCCAACCCTTCCAGAAAGCGCTGGTCTTCCTGGATTGTTTCAGCGAGTTCGACGAAATGCGCCGAAACGGACGGCTCCTCTTTTTTCAGCAAAGGGACGATCGCTTCACGGACGCGGTTGCGGGTGTAAAAAGGTTCCGCGTTGCTGGAATCTTCCCGGTGGACAATGCCGTGGCGCCGGGCATAATCCACAATCTCATCTTTCGTCACCGCAAACTGTGGTCGTATGAGCTCCCCTTCGCCGAACGGACGGCGCAAAGGCATGCCGAACAGGCCGGATTGCAACGACCCTCTCATGCCGGCCATCAGCACCGTCTCCAGCTGGTCATCGGCGTGGTGGGCAGTTGCAAACTTCTCCGCCTCCTCGGTTGCCATCACATCTTTGAAATAAGCGTAGCGTTCATCGCGGCACACCTGCTGTTTATTACCGCCTGACGTTTCCAAAATCGCCGGGATTGGTATGGATCGGCTGAAACAAGCGACTTCCCAATGCCGGCATGTTTCTTCAGTGAAGCTGCGGTCCCTGCAGGATTCCTCGCCGCGCAGCATATGGTCAACGTGCACGGCCGACACCGTAATCCCGAAAGCGCGCTCGTTCATTTTCAAGAAATGCACCAGCACGAGCGAATCAATGCCGCCGGAACAGCCAACGAGGATCCGGTCTCCCGGTGTCAGCAACCGGTGTTTTTTGATATAGGCTGCCATTTTCTTTTCGTACGTTTCCATGCGCTCACCTCTCCCGGGCCATTTTTGCATCTATATAAAAAGAAAGCCCTGAAACTTTTTTCCAAATCTAATTGACACTCCGCCGTTTAGATAGTATGATTTGAAATGTTCGTTTGAACAAAGGCGGCGTAGCTCAGCTGGCTAGAGCGTACGGTTCATACCCGTGAGGTCGGGGGTTCGATCCCCTCTGCCGCCATCATCGTTGTTAAAAGCAGCATCCTGACAAAGGATGCTGCTTTTTTTGTGTTCAGTTGCACTTTGCACCTTATAAAAAAAACGCTCCCCTCGAAGGAGAAGCGTTTCGATATGAATTGTTAAGCTGTCATGAAGCATTTTCCTATGCTATTAAAACAGCTAGCAAGTTAGCCTCTTTTTGCACCGCGGCCGCCGCGCTTGGATTCTGTAGCGCGTTTCAATGAAGTTGCGTTTTCTTCACTTTCCTTCAAGAACTTCGCCATTTTCGTCTCGAAGTTTTCTTTTGGTGCGCGTTCAAACGAACGGTTATTGCTCGGACGTGGACGCTGCGGGCGTTCCGGACGCACTGGTGCGCCTTCTGGCTGTGGTTTCGCTTTGCGGATGGACAGACCGATTTTGCCGTCTGCTTCCACATTCATCACTTTGACTTCCACCATTTCGCCGACTTTAAGATGATCGTTAATATCTTTGACGTAATTGTCTGCGACTTCACTGATATGCACGAGGCCTGTTGCACCAGTTGGTAACTGAACGAATGCTCCGAAATTTGTGATACCTGTTACTTTACCTTCTAACTTGCTGCCTACTTCAATCGACATAAAAAAAATGCTCCTCCTTAAAAATTAAGATGACCGCCATACGGGGCCAAAAAACTCTTTTATGTGGGACGTTGCCCGAATTTTAGTATAACACTTTTTATTATAACCAGCAAAAAAAGAGTGTCAACTGACTACTCTTCTTTATCTTCATCTTCTTCATTTTTATTGTCCGCATTTGGTATTGTGAAAATGATATCGCCTTCATTCGATAGGAAGTATTCCTTGCGTGCCAATTTGTCTATGTACTCGTCATCGTTCAACAGCATGATCTGTTCTTCGAGCTGCGCTTGTTCTTTTTCGACTTCCTCAAGCTCCGCCAGCGTTTCAGCGCGCTGCATTTCTTTCTCTGCAATGCTCTGCGACTGCGCATAAATCGTGGTCCCAATCCAGATGGTGGCCAGCAATACGAGCACCCCGAATACCGAGAGCCTTCTGAAAAGGCGGACTTTATGCGCCTGCTGGCGTTTTTCCTGCCGTTCAACGGAGCGGACATAGTCATTTCGAATTGAAGCGACTTCCGGACTGCCTGCGTTCTTCTTCGTCTTCAAAGCCATGACTTCTCCTCCTCCTACTCACTTTGATGCCATTATACACGATATTGGGAAATTTTATAAGATTTTTTTGCATTTCCTGCCGTTTTTACAGCATTTTCACTACTTTGTTCGAAAACAGCTGAAAATTTATTAATAAAAATACTATTGACTTAATTTTTATGCAGTCTATAATATTAGTAACTCTTAACAAAGGCTAATTTACTAGTATTTATTTAAAATTTACTTTTTTCGAGTTAATAAATATACATTATTAGTGAATAAACGATAGGAGGCGAAATTATGGCAGGATTGTTGTCACTTGCAAACGGCACAGACTTTTCAGGGCATTGGCATGGTGATGCCGGGCACGTACAAGGGGAAATCGTCTTTTTTACCGGAATGACTGGATACGAGGAAGTATTGACGGATCCTTCCTATAAAGGGCAAGTCATCGTGTTTTCTTATCCATTGATCGGCCAGTACGGCGTCCAGGCGGCGCATATCCAATCGGAAAAAATCCAAGCCGCAGGAATTATCGTAGCCGAGCTTTACGACGGGCCTGTCGAAAAAGGGGCGATGCCGCTTGCGGAATTCGCCCGGAAAGCGCAGGTGCCGATACTCAGCGGAGCCGATACTCGCTCTATCATCCAAGCGGTGCGCGAATCGGGGACGATGCAATCGCATTTGGCTTCCGCTTTCGCAGGGACAGACGAATGGCAGCCAGTGCAAACCGATTTTTTTGCGGTATCGGACAGCTCCACTGAAGTGGTCGAGTTTGGCGAAGGCCCCCTTCACATCGGCTTGATCGACTTCCATTATAAATCGTCAATCTTAACGGAATTGCTGCAGCACAATTGCAAAGTCAGCGTTATTCCACATACCTTGCCGACTGAGAGGCTGGATGGACTCGGGCTTGACGGCCTGCTGTTTTCAAACGGCCCTGGCGATCCGGCTGCGCTGGCCCCGCTGTTTCCGGTCTACCGGGACTGGGCAGAACGCTATCCGACATTTGGCATCTGCCTCGGCCATCAGGTCCTAGCTTCCAGTTTCGGTGCCAAGACTGCTAAATTGCCATTCGGCCACCGCGGTGCAAATCATCCCGTCATCAACGTGAAAACGCAGCACGTATCGATGAGCTCACAGAATCACAGCTACGTGGTTGAAGACGCGAGCATCCGCGAAACGCCATTATCTATTCTCTATAAAAACGTCAACGATGGCAGCATCGAAGGGCTGTTCCATGAAGAGCTGCCGCTCCTGACGGTCCAATTCCATCCGGAAGCGGCTCCCGGCCCCGCTGACCATCTGGCGTTGTTCAGCCACTTCTTATCCACAGCCCAACAGAAAAAGAAGGTGAAAATGCATGCCTAAGCAGCACCACATAAAAAAAGTATTGGTAATCGGCTCAGGAGCGATTGTCATCGGCCAAGCCGCAGAATTCGATTATTCCGGCACCCAGGCATGCCTGGCCCTCAAAGAGGAAGGCATCGAAGTGATCCTCATCAACAATAATCCGGCCACTATCATGACAGACAAGAGCATGTCGGACAAAGTTTATTTTGAACCACTGACACCCCAGAGCGTCACTGCCATCATCGCCAAAGAACGCCCGGACGGTTTATTGGCGACAGTCGGCGGACAAACCGGATTGAACTTGGCGATGGCATTATCAGATGCCGGCGTCCTCGCAGAGTATGGCGTACGCCTGCTTGGCACCAATATCGGATCGATCAAACAAGCCGAGGACCGTGAACAATTTCGCGCATTGATGCACAAGCTCCATGAACCTGTGCCGCAGAGCGCCATCGTCTACTCGACCGACAGCGCCCTTCATTTCGCCGAACAAACCGGCTATCCGCTCATCGTCCGTCCCGCTTATACATTAGGCGGCTTTGGCGGAGGCATCGCACAGGATGAAGCGGCTTACATCCCGCTCGTCCAGCAAGGGCTGAGCGCGAGCCCGATCAAACAATGCCTCGTGGAAAAAAGTATCGCGGGCTATAAGGAAATCGAATACGAAGTCATGCGTGATGCTGCCGGAACGTGTATCACCATCTGCAATATGGAAAACATGGACCCGGTTGGCGTCCATACTGGCGATTCCATCGTAGTGGCGCCGAGCCAAACGATGAATGACCGCGAATACCATTTGCTGCGCACCGCATCCATCCATATTATCGAGGCACTCGGCATTATCGGCGCCTGCAACGTGCAATTTGCGCTCCACCCGGAAAACTCCACGTATTACTTGATTGAAGTAAATCCGCGGGTCAGCCGTTCGTCTGCACTGGCATCAAAAGCGACCGGCTATCCGATCGCCAAAATCGCCGCCAAGCTGGCACTCGGCTATTTGCTCTCGGAATTGAAGAATCCGGTGACCGGCACGACGTTCGCCAGCTTCGAGCCTGCGCTCGATTACGCCGTCGTCAAAATTCCGCGCTGGCCATTCGACCAGTTCCAGGATGCCGACCGTTCACTTGGCACCCAGATGAAAGCGACAGGCGAAGTCATGGCGATCGAACGCAGCATGGAAGCCGCATTCCAAAAAGCGATGCGCTCGCTTGACCTTCCGCTCGACGGCTTCCGCTTGCCAGCTTTGGCAGAAATGCCGACAGCCCACTTGGAAGAGCTCGCCGCCGCGCCAGATGACCGCCGCTTGTTCGTGCTGTTCGAATTGCTGGTGCGCAATAAAAGCATGGCCCACCTCCACGAACTGACGGCGATCTCGCCTTATTTCCTCCATGTGCTGAAACGCATCGTCGATGAATGGCGTACACTTCAATTGCTGTCATGGAACGATATGACCTACCAGCGTCTGCTGCAAGCGAAATCACTCGGCTTCAGCGACCGGCAGCTCGCCGATTTATGGGACATCTCCCCTTCTGAAATCTGGGGGCAGCGCAAAAGTTGGGACATGTCGCCCGCTTACCGCGTCATCGATACGTGCGCAGCGGAATTCCGCTCGCAGACGAATTATTTTTATTCCACTTGGAACGGTTCTTCCGACGAGCGTTCAGCCAATCCGAAAAAAGTGGCAGTTATCGGCTCTGGCCCTATCCGCATCGGCCAAGGCATCGAGTTCGATTATTGCTGCGTCCACAGCGTTGTGGCTTTGCAGCAACTCGGCTATGAAGCGGTAATGATCAACAACAACCCGGAAACGGTCAGTACGGATTACGAAATCGCCGATGCGCTGTATTTCGAACCAATGGCAGCGGAAGACATCCTGAATGTCCTCGACTTTGAAGGCATCACTAACGTCATTGTCCAGTTCGGCGGGCAGACTTCATTGAATGTCGCGGCCGAATTGGAACAAGCGGGCATCACCGTGCTCGGTTCAACCGTCGATCTGCTGGACCAGATGGAAGACCGCGACCGGTTTTATGCGTTTCTCGAGTCGATCGGGCTTCCGGCTATCCCCAGCTACACGGCCGCAACCCCTGAGCAAGTCCCGCAATTCGCTAAAAAGCTCGGCTACCCGGTCCTCCTTCGACCGTCTTATGTCATCGGTGGCAAAGGGATGAACGTTTTGCATAATGAAACCGAGCTTGCGCAATGGCTGGCACAGACAAAAGCTGTGTTCCCGGTATTGGTCGACCATTTCATCACCGGCAAAGAAGTCGAAGCCGACATCTTGACGGACGGCGAAAACGTCTGGGTATCCGCCATCTTTGAACACATCGAAGGCACCGGCGTCCATTCCGGCGACAGCATTTCCATCACGCCGCCGATCACGCTGTCTGCGCACGAACTTGAAGAGATTTCAAGCACTGCGAAGCACATTGCTGCCAATATGGCGTATAAAGGATTGTTCAACATCCAGTTCGTCTATGAACAAGGCCGTTTGTTCGTCATGGAAATCAACCCGCGGGCATCGCGCACAGCACCGATCAGCTCCAAAGTAACCGGTGTTCCCCTAGTGAAGCATGCCACTGCCCTCATGCTCGGCATTCCATACGCAGAACTGGGAATCGAGGAGGACTTTAACGGCCAGCCGGAATATACGGTAAAAGCACCGGTGTTCTCCCATATCAAGCTGCCTGGCCTGTCGCCGGTATTGTCGCCTGAAATGATGTCGACCGGCGAGGTCATCGGCCAAAGCCCAGATGCCACCGTTGCGATGCACAAAGCGCTGGTTGGCGCTTCGCAGCAATTGGCGGACTTAGACGGCGGCGGCACGATTTTCATCACCGATGCATCGTTGCCATTGATCGACTTGGATTTTTGGCTGAAGCACGGCTTCGCCTTCCATACAGAAGAGTCGCTGCCATTCGAAAAATGGCTGGCGACGGATAATAAAAAAGCCTATATCGACCTGACACTGGAACCCGACAAAGCACAGGCGGCCCAAGCAGCCCTCCGCCGCCTTCACGTCTGGACGCGCCGCGAAACCATTGCTGCGTTCCAAGAAGCTGTGAAACTCATCAACGGACCTACGAAAGGAGTGCTTGCGAAATGACGATGACATTGACGTCCGCTACACAACTGACCCAGAATCATTTATTGTCGCTGAAAGATTACAGCACCGAAGAAATCTTGGAGTTGCTGGCGCTTGCGGCGGATTTAAAAAAGCCTGAAAACAAACACCTGCCCTTGCTGCAAGGCAAAGTGCTCGGAATGATTTTCGAGAAATCATCGACGCGCACGCGCGTATCCTTCGAGGCGGGCATGCTGCAGCTCGGCGGGCACGCAATGCACCTGAGCACACGCGACATCCAGATGGGCCGCGGCGAAACCATCGCTGACACAGCTCAAGTCCTATCCGGCTACTTGGACGGCATCATGATCCGCACATTCCACCAGGCGACGGTCGAGGAATTTGCCGCCAATAGCAAAGTGCCGGTCATCAACGGTTTAACGGATGATTTCCATCCATGCCAGGTGCTCGCCGACCTGTTAACGGTCCAGGAACATTTCGGCGTTCTTGCCGGCAAGAAAATGGCCTATATCGGCGACGCCAACAATATGTCGAATTCATTGATGATCGGCGCAGCGAAAGTCGGCATGGACATCACCATCGCTTCTCCTGCCGCCTATGCACCGAAACCGGACATGGTAGCATTGGCGCAAAGCATCGCGCTGGAAACCGGCGCCAACATTCACGTAACGACAGACCCCGTTGAAGCAGTAACCGGCTGCGACATCATCTATACGGATGTCTGGGCCAGCATGGGCCAAGAAGCGGAAGCGCTTGAACGCATGGAGCATTTCAAGCATTTCCAGGTCAACGAAGAACTGGTCCAACATGCCAACAGCCATTACATCTTCATGCATTGTCTCCCGGCCCATCGTGAAGAAGAAGTCACCACTGCCATTCTTGAGGGGCCGAACTCGGTAGTGTTCCAAGAGGCGGAAAACCGCCTGCATACACAAAAGGCGTTGCTTGTTGCGCTTATGGGCAAGTGATTGCTTCACCATACGCATTCATTGATTCCTCCAATAGAAAAAGCTGCACCGGAGCAATAGGCTCTGGTGCAGCTTTTTCATGTGTTGCGCTTTTAACTCTTACGCTTCGTCATCGATAAACTGGGGTTCGACTTTATCCAGCTTTTCTTCTTTTAAGATCGTATACATATTCGCCGTTTCATCTTTTTTGGCGTTTTCTTTGATTTGGTCGACGCGCACAGTGACCACTTTTTGGCCAAAGCGGATTTGCAGTTCATCGCTTTCTTTGATGACGGAGCTCGCTTTGGCTTTCGATCCGTTAACAGTGATGCGACCTTGGTCGGCCACCTCTTTCGCCAGCGTGCGGCGCTTGATCAAACGTGAGACTTTCAAAAATTTATCGAGGCGCATAGTCAGTCTTCCCTTCTTGCCAATGCTTTGGCTTCGTTCCAAAATTGATCGAGCTGCTCGAGCGTGTAGTCGCTGAATTTTCCGGTTCCTTCCGTAACGCGTTTTTCAACGTGCCCGAAGCGCTTGCGGAATTTGCTATTGGCCTGGATCATCGCCTGTTCCGGAGACAAGCCATAAAAGCGCGCGATGTTGACCAATGTAAACAGCAAGTCACCCAATTCATCGAGTTGGCGCTCTTTTGTCCCTTTCGCCGCTTCTTGCTGGAATTCCTGCCATTCTTCATTGAATTTATTCCACGCACCGTCTGCATCGGGCCAGGTAAAGCCGGCTTCCGCCGCTTTTTTCTGGTAATTGTATGAGGTTTCCAAGGCTGAACTGAAACGCTGCTGGCCATCCAAAAGCGATGCCGTTGCCGGCTTTTCCTGTGCCTTAATGCTTTCCCAGTTCGCGACCACATCATCCGCACCGCCGACTTTTACGTCGCCGAAAACATGCGGGTGACGGCGGATCATCTTGCTGCTGATCGACGCCAGGACATCTTCAAGCTGGAAATAACCGTTGTCTTGTCCGATTTGCGCGTGCAGAAAAACTTGCAGCAGAACGTCGCCGAGTTCTTCAGCAATCGCTTCATCGTCTTGTTCATCGATCGCCTGCAGCAATTCGTGCGCCTCTTCCAATAAATACGGCCGCAGCGACTCATGCGTCTGCTCACGATCCCACGGACAGCCATCGGGACCACGCAATGTGGCGATAATTGCCCGGAATGTCTGCCATTCCTTGATGCGGTCCAACTGCGCTTCTACCGGCGGCACGTAGATCGTCGTCAAGTTGTTCACTTCCGTCGAACGATCAAGTTCATACAGCGCGACCGTCTTCAACACTTCATCCGCTGAACCCGCTGCAGTGACGATGGTCACCGGATAATCTTCCGGGTATTTCTCCATCAGCGCGAGCTTCACTTCTGAAGCGCTGAAGGAATCGTAGACTTGGGCGATCAGCACATGCTGCGCCATATTGACGTCATCACTGTGCATCGCTGTGCCGTCCAGCAATTGAAAGCCTTCGATCGGATCGATGCGCAATGCCCCAAATATGGCGTCGAGGAAACTTTGCCCTCCTTCGATTGACAAGCGGCAGCGCCCTTCTTTTTCTGCTGTGATCAAATGCTGCACTGTCTGCTCCGCAACGAGCGGGTGGCCAGGGACTGCATACATGACCGTCCCTTGCTGCGCGAGCGCGATGAGCGTATCGGCAATTTCTTGATAAACCGGCTCAAACGCATCATGCTTTTCGTAGACCTCGTCAAACGATGTCCAACTGACGCCTTCTTGCGCTAATTCGCCCAAGACAGGATGGTCCGCAGTCCGTACATATAATTCCGTTGCTTGCTTTAATTTTTTATAAACGCCGAATGGCAGCTGGTCCAAATCTCCAGCGCCGAGGCCGATTACATGTATGGTGTTCATTTGTCATCACCTTTTCTGTTTTCTGATCAGTAACTGGAGCCCCGCTATTTTACGGCCGAATGGCATGATGTACCATTGCTTTTCCGTGATGATGCGGCTTTTCGCAATCAACGCCATGAATACGGCTGCACCGAGGGCCACTGCTGTCAATGCCGTACAAAGCGCTTGCATGCGGCTGGAAAAAGCATCAAACAGAACCATGTCCGCAAACAAAGCCCAGCCTGTGACAATCACTCCCATCGCAGCTGAAGCCAGAAAAATCCAGCCGTAATAGCGGCGCGGCGCAAAACGGATCGGCCAGACCCGCTTAAAATACCAGAACAAGCCTGCAACAATTGCCGCTAAGCCGATATTACCCGCCAGCGCTGCACCGGACACTCCCCATAACGGCACCAGCAAGGCGTTGCCAATAACTTTCACCGCCAGGCCACCTGCCAATAGCAGGGCCGGCACTTTCACTTTACCGAGTCCATGCAGCATGGCGGCAATGACGAGGATGAGCGACATCCAGACGATTTGCCAGCTGAAAACAATCAATGCCGCCGAGCCGTCACGCGTCTGAAACAGCATTTCATTAACATAAGGCATAACAAATGCCAAGCCTGCCGCTGAGGCCACCGCAAACAGAAACGAAATGCGGAATGCGAGCTGCGCATAGACTTCCGCCGAACGGCCGCCTTGCTTTTTCGCCATATGGGCGACGAGCGGCACGATTGCGAGCGCCAGCGACGACGCAATCAGCAAGCCGAATTGGACGAGCGGCTGGCCGCGGTCGTAAACCCCTTTTTGTTCCATCGCCGCCATGCGCCCCATGCCGTTTTCCGTCAACAAACGGAATACCATAAATGAATCCGCGAGCTGAAAAAACAATAAAATCAGTGAACTCATGCTGACACTGAGCGATACAGCCACTAAAGCTTTGATGATCGGCCATTTTTTTAAAGCGGACGCCCGCGGGAAAGGAATGAGCCTTTTTCTGAAAAAGACGGCCAGCAAGAGTGCACCGGCAATACCGCCGGCTGCCGCTCCGAACATTGCTGTCTGGCCGGCGACATACAGCGAAAAGCCGTTTGCGACTACAATCCATGTACCGATCAGAATCACCGACACACGGGCCGCCTGTTCCGCCACTTGCGCATAGGCGACTGGCGCCATGTCGTTGCGCGACTGGAAGAGCCCCTTCAGCACGGCGAGCACAGGCATCAGCAGCACGGCGAAAGCACCAGCTTCCAGAAGCGGTGCAAGCAAGGGATCGCCCATCCAGTCTGCCAAGCGGCCAGCGCCGAAATACAGCCCTCCGAACACCAGGATCGAAACGGCCGCGATAAAGCCGAACGCGATGCGTAAAATCCCGCCTTGGTCGCCGTCAGATGCATCTGCCAGCACTTTCGACACCGCGACAGCAAAACCGTACGATGTCCAAGCCGCGAAAATTCCGATGAACGGATACACTTGCTGATAAATATAGAAGCCTTGATCGCCGACCATGTTCTGGAACGGCACCCGGTAGACCGCACTGAGCAACTTAACGACGAAGCCCGCTAGCGTCAGCAGCACAGCGCCTTTCATGAATGTTTTCATCGTTCCTTCATTGTTCAACGGGCTCCACCCATTTCTTCGTTTTAACATTCATTCGAATTAACCGACTGGTTTTTCTTCTTTCAATGATTCTGGAAGCAGTTTGATCATGCCTTCAAGAACATCGAATGGATGTATTTTGCCGGTCTTCGCGTCATCAATCGACATCGCCAATTGCTGGCCCGCCATTCTGAAGCCGACGGCGCGGCCAAATACAGCGGATTGTTCCACCAATTTGCCGCCGTTGATCGAAGTCGTGCCGGTTTCGGTCAGTTTGACCGTCGTGATTGTGCTAGTGCGCTTAATCGATTCTACTCCCGCAACACGTGCCCATACTTTCATGCGGGCGACGCGCAGCAGGCGGTCCGTTTCGATCGGCATGTCGCCGAAACGGTCAATGAGCTCATCCTGCAGCTCCGCCACTTCTTCGACGTCGGTAATGCCTTTTACGCGCTTGTACATCTGGATTTTCTGGTAGCCGTCGCCGATATAGCTGTCCGGAATATAGGCATCAACATCGAGTGAAATCTCAATTTCCGGTACCACTTCCTTCTTATTGCCCGTGCGGCGCTCTTCAATCGCTTGTTCAAGCATCTGCGAATAAAGGTCAAAGCCGACCGAATCGATAAAGCCATGCTGCTGCGAACCGAGCAGATTGCCCGCTCCGCGGATCGACAAATCGCGCATGGCGATTTTAAAGCCGGAGCCCAGTTCTGTGAACTCCTTGATGGCCATCAGCCTTTTTTCAGCGACGTCCGTCAGCACTTTATCGCGCTGGTACATGAAATACGCATACGCAACACGGTTCGAACGGCCAACGCGGCCGCGCAATTGGTACAATTGCGACAAGCCCATGCGGTCGGCGTTGTAGACGATGAGCGTATTGACGTTCGGAATATCGATGCCCGTCTCAATGATCGTCGTCGTCACCAAGACGTCATATTCGCCGTCCAGGAAGCTGAGAATCGTCGATTCCAGTTCCGATTCCGACATCTGCCCGTGCGCATAGCCAACACGAGCTTCCGGCACGAGCGCCTGGATTTCCTCCACTTTACGGGTCATATCATCAACGCGGTTATACAAATAAAACACCTGGCCGCCGCGCGCCATTTCGCGTTCAATGGCTTCGCGCACCAATGCACCGTTATGCTCCATGACATAGCTCTGCACAGGGAAGCGATTTGCCGGCGGCGTTTCAATGACAGACAAATCACGGACACCGATCATCGACATGTGAAGCGTGCGCGGAATCGGTGTTGCCGTCAGCGTCAACACATCGACATTGGTTTTCATTTGTTTGATCTTTTCTTTATGGGTTACGCCAAAACGCTGCTCTTCATCGACAATCAAGAGGCCTAGGTCTTTGTAGGCAATGTCTTTCGATAAGATCCGGTGCGTCCCGACTACGACATCGACAGTGCCGTTCTTCAAGCCCTTAGACGTCTCCGCCTGCTGTTTTTTCGAACGGAAGCGGCTCATGAGCCCTACCGTGATCGGATAATCCTTGAAGCGTTCAGTCATTGTCTCGAAATGCTGCTGCGCAAGAATCGTCGTCGGCACCAAGAAGGCCACTTGCTTGCCGTCAAGCACGGCTTTGAATGCCGCGCGGATCGCCACTTCGGTCTTGCCATAGCCGACATCGCCGCAGACAAGCCGGTCCATCGGCCGTTCGTTTTCCATGTCGCGCTTTACTTCATTGATTGAGCGCTGCTGGTCGACAGTTTCCTCATATGGGAATTCCGCCTCGAATTGGCGCTGCATGTCCTGCTCTTCGGCAAACGCGTAGCCTTTCTGGGCTTCGCGTTCCGCGTATAATTTGATGAGGTCATCTGCAATGTCCTGGACGGCAGCCGATACTTTCCTGCGCGTCTTCTGCCATTCCGCCCCGCCCATCTTATGGAGCTTCGGCTCTTTTTCTTCCGAAGCGATGTATTTCTGAATCAGGTCGATCTGGTCGACCGGAACAAATAATTTATCATCGGCTTTGTAAATGATGTGTAAGTAATCTTTGTGGGTGCCCCCGATTTCAAGCGTCTCGATGCCAACATAGCGCCCAATGCCATGGTGGACATGGACAATGTAATCCCCGGGTTTTATTTCCGAATAGCTTTTAATGCGCTCAGCATTCGTCAGCTTTTGCGGACGGCTCTTTTTCTTCGCCTGCTGCTTGAACATCTCTGCGTCTGTAATGACCGCAATCCGCTGCAGCGGCATTTCAAAACCAGACGACAAATCACCGTCGACCAAATAGATATGGCCGCCCTGCACTTCTGTCTGCAGATTGAAAATTTCCGCTTCCATACCATAATCTTCGAGCACCGAACGCACTTTTTCCAAACGTTCACTGCCTTCCGCAATGATGAAGGTCTGGAATTTCGCGAGCTGCCAGCGTTCCATTTCCGCTTTCAATAAATTCATCTGGCCATGGAACGACTGCATCGGTTTGCACGAAAAGACGATTGACTTTTTGATCTGAACGGATGGGAATGTCCGGACAAACAGCGAAAGGAACGTCACTTTTTGCTTGGTTTTTTGGAGCACTTCCCGGAACGTGTAAGACAGCCTCAGGTCATGCAGGAATTTGCCTTCTTCCAGCAGCGACACGATCCAGTCGCCTTCTTCGCGTTCCAGCGTTTCGGTCATTTCCTGGATGCGTCCGAGCTCATCAAAAAAGATAAAGCCGTCTGCCGGGAAATAATCCGCCAAAAAGGCCGATTGCGTTTCCACAAGCGCCGCATATTTCGCTACCTGGTCGGGCACATTGCCTTCCCGCAGCATTGCGATATCATGCTGGATATGCAGCAGCAATGCTTCTTTCGTATCTTCTGCTTTGATTGTTTTCAGCGATTTCGCGAGCTGCGCTTCAATCTTGTCGGCAAGCTGCAAACGCTGCGGCTTCGATAAGACCAATTCAGACGCCGGCAGGATGCACAGCGACTTGACCTTTTTGAGCGAACGCTGGTCTTCCGCAGAGAATGAGCGGATTGAATCGACTTCCGTGTCGAACAATTCAATACGTACCGGATGCTCAAAGTTCAACGGGTAGATATCGAGGATTCCGCCGCGCAGCGCAAACTCTCCAGGTGTCGTCACCATTGGCGTGCGCGAGTATCCCATTGCCACCAGTTTGAGCATCCATTGTTCCGTATCAAGCTCTTCGCCTTCTTTGACGCGCAATGTGGAATCTGCCCACTGCTTATGCGATGGCATCAATTTGCGCATGCCTGCTACTGGTGTGATGTAAATGCCTTTGCCGTTGCTCGCCATGTGGTCAAGCGTATCTATGCGGTGGGCACGCAATTCCGGTCCTGAAAATGATACATCCGCTGCAATCAATTCATCTGCCGGATAAAGGTGCACCATTTCGTCGCCCATCAATTTCGTCAAATCGTCATAGACGCGCTGCGCATGCAGCAAGTTCGGTGTGACAATCAGCAGCGGCGCTTGTGTCTGCGCCCAGACCGTCTGGTAAAATACCGGACGTGCGCTGCCGGAAAGTCCGGAAATGAGCTGATGGTCTTGGCCATTCTGCAAGTCCGTAATGAATTTCTGCGTATGAGAATCCTCTGAAAACACCTGCAATATCGGATCCATGAAGATTCCTCCTTTCAACATGCAATTGGTCGGCAAACAACAAAAAGCTCTGTACGCATTTTGCGCCAAAGCAATTTTATGAGCCGTTAAACTGGTTCATGACTTCTACATAAGGTTTGGACAGCCACAATTCGCAAGCGTCCGCACTTTTTTCCACGGCTTGCACCATCTCAGGAATTTCGGCGTCAGAAAACCGCGATAACACGTAATCGGGCACTTTCATACCGGTTGGCGGACGGCTGATGCCGATGCGCATCCGGTTGAATTGCTGCGATCCGAGATGCTGAATCAGCGACTTGATGCCATTATGGCCACCAGCGCTGCCTTTTTGGCGCAGCCGTAATTGCCCCGTCGGCAAATCCAGGTCATCGTAAATGACGACAATGTCGTCTATATCTATATTATAATAATCCATCAAGGCGCTGACACTTTCACCGGACAGGTTCATGAACGTCAGCGGCTTCAACAGCATCACTTTGCCTTCAGGCCGATGAATGACGGAATACATGCCCTTGAATTTCGACTGCGTGAGCGGAGCGTTCCATTTCATTGCCAAGTAATCGATCACTTTGAACCCGATGTTGTGGCGTGTCTGTTCATATGCCTTGCCTGGATTGCCCAAGCCGATAATTAATTTCATCATTAATCTTCCTTTGCTTTTTCGCTGTCTACCATTTTACCATAAAGGCGCTTTAAAGCAGAAAAATAGGGACTGTCAGATGACAGCCCCTTGTTTTCAATGATGCAGATTCGCTTACGCTTCTTTTGACTCGTCAGTAGATTCGCCTTCAGCTGCTTCAGTTCCAGCTTCACCTTCAGCGCCTTCTTCCGTTTCTTCAGGCTCTGCTTCTACAGTCGGTGCTGTAACAGAAACCAATAGGAAGTCGTCTTCATCTAAAATTTCATAAGATACTTTGTCGCGGATGTCGCCGACAGATAAATGGTCGCCGATTTCAAGTGCCGATACATCAACTTCAAGTGAATCCGGAATATCCGAAGGCTTCACTTTTACATTAACTTCACGATTTGGCTGGTTCACAACGCCGCCTTCTTTTTCGCCAGCTGCTTCGCCAGTTGTGTGGACTGCTACTGCTACTTCAAGCTCTTCGCTCATGTTAACCGCTAAAAAGTCAACGTGCTTGAAGCTGCCTTTCAAAGCATCGCGTTGGAAATCGCTTAATACGACATTCAAAGTTTTTCCGCCTAATTCCAAGTTGATAACGCCGTTGCGTCCTGATTCACGCAATGTTTTGATCAAATCAGCTTCAGATACAGAAACCGAAAGTGTTTCAGTCTGGTATCCGTATACTACGCCCGGCACATCGCCTTTACCGCGAAGTTCCGTTAATTGTGAATTTGGTGTTTTGCTTTCTCTTTGTTGTGCTGATAATTTTGTACCCATATGTTCTCATCCTCCAGTTATATTGTTCATGTTCAGTATACCATTATATAGTCATATATAGTGAAGTACCCTTCCAGCTGCTAATTCAAACCTTTGGAAGTTCCAGATGCCGTCCAGCTATCAGTCGAAGAGCGTGCTGACGGATTTCTGCTCGTGTACGCGGACAATCGTTTCCGCCAATAATTTCGCTACGGAAAGCTGCTTGATTTTAGGTGAACGCTTTTCTTCCGGAAGCGCGATCGAGTTCGTTACGATCAATTCCTTGATGACAGAATCATTGATGCGCTGGACTGCAGGACCTGAAAGTACAGGATGCGTACAGCAAGCGTAGACTTCTTTCGCACCGCTTTCGATCAAAGCGCTGGCAGCGATGGATATTGTTCCAGCTGTATCGATAATGTCATCGATGATGATGGCCGTCTTGCCTTCAACATTTCCGACGATGTTCATGACTTCAGCCACATTCGGCCGCGGACGGCGTTTGTCGATGATGGCAATCGGCGCTTTCAGGCGGTCTGCCATTTTGCGCGCGCGTGTCACTCCGCCATGATCTGGCGATACGACAATGACATTGGCAAGGTCGATGCCGCTTTCTTTCAGGAAATAATCCGAAATAAGAGGAACGGCCAACAAATGGTCAATCAAGATATCAAAGAACCCTTGAATTTGAGGTGCATGAAGATCCAGTGCAATGACGCGTGTAGCGCCAGCAGTTTCCAACAGGTTTGCCACGAGTTTAGCAGTGATCGGCTCGCGTGAACGCGCTTTGCGGTCTTGGCGGGCATAGCCGTAATAAGGCATAACCACATTGACAGTCCGCGCAGAAGCGCGTTTGACCGCATCAATCATGATCAAAAGCTCCATCAAGTTTTCATTTACTGGCTGTGAAGTCGATTGGACGATAAAGACGTCATAGCCGCGGATGCTTTCTTCAATATTGATCTGGATTTCACCGTCGCTGAAATGGGTTACCGAGCTTTTTCCAAGCGGCAAGCCGACTTCTTTGGCAATCTCCTCCGCTAGTTCCTGGTTGGAATTCAAAGCAAAAATTTTCATTTTTGTAGTTGCTGGATCAATTTGATAACTCATCTTGTGTGTAGCCTCCTATTTTTTAAGGTGTAGTTTGTTAACATAGCCTTCTTTGTTTTCCTGGCGGGCACGTGCGATGGCAAGCGCTTCGCTTGGCACATCTTTGGAAATTGTAGATCCCGCAGCGACATAAGAGCCTTGGCCTATTGTTACGGGCGCAATTAGGTTCGAGTTGCACCCGATAAACGAGTCATCTTCAATAGTAGTGAGGAATTTATTTTGGCCATCGTAATTGACTGTAATGGTGCCGCAGCCAATATTGACGTTGGTTCCGACTTTCGCGTCTCCGATATAGCTCAGGTGGGAGACTTTGCTTTTATTGCCGAGTGTCGCTTTCTTCACTTCGACGAAATTGCCGATTTTCACTTCGTTGCCGAGTTCCGTTTCCGGACGCAGATGCGCGAATGGACCGACTGCCGCGTCTTGTCCAATCGAGCTGTCATAGACATGCGATGAACGGATGCTTGTACGGTCGCCGACTGCGCTATTGGAGATCGTGGTCCCCGAAGAAATAAAGCAATCTTCTCCGATGACCGTACGGCCTTCAAGGATGACGTTCGGCTGAAGCACGGTGTCGCGCCCGATTTCCACTTCAGCGCCGATATAGGCTGTTGCGGGATCGATGATCGACACGCCGTTTCTCATATGCTTTTCGTTGATGCGTGCACGCATAAAGCGTTCCGCTTCGCTCAACGCGACGCGGTCATTGACGCCGAGTGTTTCATCGAAGCTGTCCGTTGCGTAGGCAGCGACAACTTCACCTTGTTTTTGAAGGATTTCAATAACGTCCGGCAAATAATATTCGCCTTGGGCATTGTTATTCGATACCAATTTCAACGCTTCAAAAAGCGCTTCGTTATCGAAGCAATAAGTTCCTGTATTGATTTCTTTTACTTGCTGTTCTTCCGCAGAAGCGTCTTTTTGCTCAACAATCTTCGCAACTTCGCCCGCTTCGCCACGGATAATGCGGCCGTAGCCTGACGGATTGTCTGCAATCGCTGTCAAAATTGTCGCTTTTGCTTGTTGTTCTTTATGGTGTGCTAGCAAAGCTTCCATCGTTTCCGTGCGGATCAACGGCGTGTCCCCACAAACAACCAATGTCGTCCCTGGCAGCCCTTCAATCATTGAAGCGGCCTGCTGCACGGCATGCGCCGTTCCAAGCTGTTCCTCCTGAAGCGCGTATTCACTTTTCGCGCCGAGCTGTTCCTGTACTTTTTCAGCGCCGTGGCCGACAATCGTGACGATTTTTTCTACGCCCAACCGGCTGACGTTATTTGCGACATGTTCCACCATCGGCATGCCGCAGACAGGGTGAAGCACTTTATAAAGCTTCGATTTCATGCGCGTCCCTTGCCCTGCTGCTAAAATCACTGCATATGTATTGGTCATCTGGGTGCTCCTCCTAACGTGAAATGTATTATCTATTTTCTCTCTATAGTAGATCTTGTCACTATTTCCTTCTTGACTATAGCGGAAAAACCTTGATTTTTCAAGGTTTCAGAGCATGACAATACAATGACAAAAAGCTGCCCAATAAAAAAAGAGCCTATTCTAATAACAGAAGGCTCTAGAGGTCTCACATTTATACGCCAGCTTCCTCAAAAACCGGCTCATTTTCACTTTGTTCATATGCAGCCAAAATCGCTTCCTGCAATTTATTGCGGGTACCCGAATTGATCGGATGCGCAATGTCCCGGAATTCTCCATCCGGTGTGCGTTTGCTCGGCATTGCTACAAAAAGCCCTTCGTTGCCGTCAATCACCCGGATATCATGCACGACGAACTCGTTGTCCAGCGTGATGGAAGCGATCGCCCGCATGCGGCCGTCGGTTTGGACCCGGCGAAGCCTGACATCAGTTACTTCCATTTTCTCACCACCTTTCGTCTAAGATGCTTTTTTATTGCTAATTAACTAATTCGCTTTCAAGGACTAAACTCCTTTAAAAATTACATAATTTATTAGAAAAATTAATTAATTGGGATAGAGCGTCCGGAGTTGCACGTAACATCAACTTCTCTAGTTCAAGTTATTCAATATATTTAGACGAAAAAAGCTGCCGAGAATTTTCTCGGCAGCTTCTTGTACTCGATTAGATTTACTTCGCGATCAACGCGATGACTTCGATTTCAACTTTTGCGTCCTTTGGCAAGCGCGCCACTTCTACAGTTGAGCGCGCCGGCTTGTGGCTGCCGAAATAAGAAGCATACACTTTGTTCAATTCAGCAAAATCGTTCATGTCTTTGATAAAGACCGTCGTTTTCACCACTTGCCCTAGCGAAGAACCTGCTTCCGCCAAAACTGCCTGCAGATTGGCAAACACTTGATGCGCTTGTTCGCCGATAGCACCTTCGACCATGCTGCCCTCTGGCGTCAATGGGATCTGGCCTGAGCTGTAAAACATATCTCCCGCAATGACCCCTTGTGAATAAGGTCCAATGGCTGCCGCTGCTTTATCCGTTGCTACAAATTCCATATCAAAAACCTCCATTAGTAAAATAGTTTCCTTCTTCCAATGCGATGGTCCGTTCTTTTTCGCTGACCTCGTGCAATTTGACGAGTGATAGGTATTTCTCTACAAGCTGTTCATCAGAATGCTGCGCCTCGACGAGCACTGCTACGCCGGCCAGTGTGCAATCGAATTCTTCCAGCAGATTTTTCATGCCGTTCATCGTTCCGCCGACTTTCATGAAGTCATCGGTGATCAGCACACGCTGGCCGCTTTTCATACTGCGTTTGGACAGTACCATCGTCTGGATGCGGCGGGAAGAGCCTGAGACGTAGTTGATGCTGACGGTCGATCCTTCTGTCACCTTGCTGTCTCTGCGGACGATAACGACTGGCACGTTCAAATGGCGGGCAATCGCATGGGCAATCGGAATGCCTTTTGTCGCCACCGTCATGATGACATCGATTTTCTCATTAGCAAATGCCGTAGCGAACACTTTCCCTACCCGGTTCATGATGCCCGGATTGCCCAAAACGTCTGTCATGTAAAGATAGCCGCCTGGCAACAGCCGATCGGAATGGCCCAGTTCTTCTATCAATTCAGCCATAATGCCTTTGATTTCGTCTGCCTGAAGCTTCGGAACGTATTTAACGCCTCCAGCCGCTCCCGGCACTGTCATCAACAAGCCGATCCCGCGTTCTTCAAACGTCTCTTTGATGATTCCCAAATCCTCGCTGATCGAGGATTTAGCGGAATCGTAGAGGTCTGAAAAATAAGTCAGCGGGATGAGCTTGTGCGGATGGTCTAAAAGGTAATGTGTCATATCAACTAACCGTTCACTGCGCTTCCACTTCATTTTGCACTCTCCTAAACACGAATAATTTATAGAAAACTTACCATAAATGTACGTCTTTAGGCAAGTGTCTCCCGTTCACCGATCAAGCGCACCACATAGACTTCGCCGCAAAAGCCGCGCAAGCCGTTATAGATGCGAGGGATCCGTGCTTCCTGCTGTACCAGTCCGAAGACGGTTGGTCCGCTGCCGCTCATCAATACAGCGTCTGCACCGAATTTTTTCATCTGTTCTTTGATTTGTGCCACTTCGGGATGCATTTCCAGCGTTACGCTTTCCAGCGCATTGCCCAAATGATCGCACATTGCCTGGTAATCGCCTTGCTCCAGCGCTTCGATCATTTTGCCTGTGTCCGGATGTTCTGCATTGGCAGGCTTGAACGCACCGTAAACGTCTGCTGTGGAAACGCCGATCGTCGGTTTTGCCAAGACGACCCAGCAATGTGGCGGAGCGGGAAGGTGTTCGATGATTTCGCCGCGGCCTTTCGCCAGGGCCGTGCCGCCATAAACGCAGAACGAAACGTCCGAACCGATTTTAGCGCCGAGTTCCGCCAGCTCATCCAACGACAAGTTCAGCTGCCACAATTGGTTAAGGCCTTTTAATGTCGCTGCGGCGTCGCTGCTGCCGCCTGCAAGGCCTGCAGCTACCGGAATCTGCTTATCGAGCGAAATGATGACGCCCGATTTGATGTTGAATGTATCTTTCAATAATTGGGCAGCCTGATACGCTAGATTGCGCGAGTCGTTCGGCACGAAACGGTCGGCGGATTCAATATGTATGCCGCTTTCGGTCGCTTTTAGGCCAATCCGGTCAGCCAAGTCGACTGTGGTCATGATCATTTCAATTTCGTGGTAATTGTCTGGCCGCTTGTATAAAACGTCCAAGGTTAAGTTGATTTTGGCAGGTGCCTTTACGTAGAGCATCCCACTGCCTCCTTTTATAGTCTAATGAAAACTATTTTAACACACGGGGCACGCTTCAGGAGGGTTGGGGTAAATAAACAAAAAAACTCACCGCCTGTTGAGTGCAACAGGCGGTGAGTTTTTTAAAGAAAATTATGGATATAGTTCATTATTTAACAACGAGTGCGTCTTCTGTTCCTTCATACACAGTAATTTCTACTGCTTCTGTTAAGATGTCTGCGTAGCTGTAAGACACGCGTTCAAATGCATGCTCATCTTGATCAAGCTCAATTACGAACACGGAGTGGTACGTTTCGCGCAGGATTCCGGCGCGTTCGACCGTTTTCTTGCGTCCTCCGTTTGCCTTTAAAAGCAATCGTTTCCCTAAATGCAGGTCTAACGATTTTTTAATATCCGCCAAAGTTTTGGGCATTTGTCTACACCTCACTATAGACAAAGTTTAACAGAATTTGACCCTTTAGTCAAGCAAATTTCTAATTTTATCAGCGTTCTACTGATAATGTCAATATTTTTTTATCCGAAATATCTCAAAAAACGGGTTATATGTGCCATTTTTGTAACAGATTCTCCCTTATTGCGCGAAATAAGGATACAATTTATCCGCCAACAGCCCAAATTCCGCAATCGATAATGTCTCTCCGCGGCGTGAAGGCTCGATTCCTGCCTCTTCCAACGCTTTTAAAACCAGCTCTTTCTTTTCTTTGCCATTTGGCATAGCGCTTTGAAGGTTGTTTAAAATGGTTTTGCGGCGCTGGACAAATGATCCTCGCGTTACGGTGAAGAAAAAATCCTCATCGATGACTTTCACGCGGGGCTCAGGCAGCTTCGCCATACGAATGACAGCAGAGTCTACGTTAGGCTGTGGCATGAACACCGTTTTCGGTACAGTCAGCGCCATTTCCGCATCGGTATAGTATTGGATGGCAATCGACAGCGAACCGTACGCTTTTGTTCCTGGCTTTGCCGTTATGCGTTCAGCGACTTCTTTTTGAAGCATGACCACCAAGCCGCGGATCGGCAATTTTTCCAGCAATAATTTCATAATGATCGGCGTCGTCACGTAATAAGGCAGATTGGCTACCACCACGATGTCTTTATAACCCGCCAGCTCTTTCTCTATGGCCGCTTCCACATCAGCTTTAAGGATGTCGGAATGGATGATGGAGATGTTATCGTAAGGCGATAGCGTATCCTCCAGAACTGGCAAGAGCCGTTGATCGATTTCAAACGCCAGGACTTTGCCTGCGGCACGCGCTAAATGTTCCGTTAGCGCGCCGATGCCTGGGCCGATTTCAATAGCCGCCGATTCTTTCGTCAGCTCCGCTTTGCCGACAATATTGCGCAGGATATTAGGATCGATCAAAAAATTCTGCCCCAGGCTCTTTTTGACAGTCAAACCATGCTTGGCCATTATTTGCTGGGTACGGATCGGTGTTGCTATATCTTTGTTCATTCGTGTTCCTCCTGGTTTAAAGCGATTACCGCTTCGATGAATTGCTGTTTCGTGATGCCGAACATGTGGAGCCTTTTCTGCAGCTGCTTGCCATTGGTATAGCCAATCTGCAGCATCTCCCCGAGCTGTGTTCTCCGCATTTTAGCACGCGGGTGCGCAACCAGCGCCGCTTCAATCAAATCTTCCATGGTGATTTCCGGTGCTTCGCCATTTTGAATCGTTGTGTAGACCGCTGACAAGGCTTCGCGGATGTCTTCATCCGCTGCATGCTCGATGCCAAGACCTTTGCCATTTTTCGCTATGGTCTTTTCTTTCGCTAAAAAAGCATGCTTGACCGCCGGCACATGTTCTTCAATAATAGCACGGATCCGACGGCCCGGATAATCCGGATCGGTAAAAACAATGACTCCCCGTTTTTTCTGGGCATGCGCAATTTGCTCAAGCGTCGATTTCGAAATGGCCGAACCGTTCGTCTCAATGGTGTCGGCATGCACTGCCCTTTTGACAGCTACTGTATCATCTTTGCCTTCCACCACGATTATTTCTTTGATCTTCATCTATTTTCCTCATTTCAAGCATCGTATTTCGCCACCTTCCGATTTCCCGGCAAGAGGCTTTCCACTGAAGTTTCCTTCTATTTTACACCTGCGCTGCTAAACATGTAAAAGGCTTTCCCGGGGAGCACCCGGGAAAGCCTTTGGTGTTTTTGAATTAATTTAAAACTGTTACTTTTACTTGTTGGCGTCCGAAGGCGATTGCCGAAGATTGCTTCGCCATGAACAAATCGATTTTATTTCCTTTGATTGCGCCGCCTGTGTCTCCAGCGACAGCATAGCCGTAGCCTTCCACATACACTTTAGAGCCTAGGGGAATTACGTTAGGGTCTACAGCGATGACTTTCAATCCAGGGTTCGCTTTCAAGTTGATGCCTGTAGCTGTAATGCCCGAGCATCCTGTGCAGCTAGCTGTATAAGCTGTTGCAGACACGATCAAAGTTCTGCCAGCCGGCTCAGCAGGTGCTGAAGCTGCTACTGAAGCTGTTTTCGGTGCTGCCGCTTTTGGTGCCGCTGTTTTTGGCGCGGATGCTTTTGGTGCAGCAGCTTTTGGTGCCGCTACTTTTGGCGCCGCTGCTTTTGGCGCTGGCGCCGCTGCTTTTGGCGCTGGCGCCTCAGCTTTTGTTCTTGCTCCACGCGACACGCTTGCAACAATAACTTTAGTGCCGACAGCCGTCAGCTGTTTTTTCGGCTCTTTTACTATTTTTTTGTTTTTAAGTTCACGTTTTACTTCTTTGCCGTTTTCTTTGATCACTTCATAAGTTTTTGAAACAACGCCGTTTTGGCCTTTTTGGACAACTTTTTCTTTGCCTTTAAGAATTGAAGAATCTTTCTTCGATTCAACAGCAAACTTTACAGAATCCTCAACTACATCGGTGACCTTTTCTACACGAACAACTTTAACTTCTGAATTCGGAAGAACCATTTCATCCATTCCGTTTTCAACTCGATCAAGTTCGCTTAAAGAAATCTTGTTTTGCTTTAAAAAGTCAGCGACAGTAGTCGAAGTGGACCATACTTTTTTCTCTTCCAAACCATCAAGGACTGTAACCTCGTAAGCTTTTTCTACAGAAACAGCTGTATCCGCATCTATTTCTTCATCTAATTCAGGTGACACTTTATCATGTTCGGTAATTTCAATAGCCGCTTTCTTCAAGATCTCTCTTACGGTATTGTTTGTTGTCCATGCCGCAGCTTTTTTGCCATCAACATTTACTGTGTATTCTTTCGCCTGCTCAAATTCGAGCGCGATATCTTTCTCAATTGCCGTATCGGCAGTATGGCTCAAATAATCATGTTCGGAAACTTTGATTTCCTGCTCTTTCAGGAATGCCCCAACTGTTTCTGCGTGGGTCTTCACTTCTGTCGTTTCACCATTAGCCGTGATGGACACCGTGTTTTTAGTTCCTTCATAAATCGCGAACGTTAAAACAGCTGCAAACATCAAAACCGTAGCAATGGCGACAACAATTGATTTACCCTTTAGCGCATTTACAGACTTCCCATTAGTTGATGACTTCGTCAAAAATAACTCCTCCTCTTTCACTTGAGTGATTGTAAAGACCCGAATTCAAGGCGCAAATCCAAGCAATTCTGAACCTCTTGGATGATTTTCTATGCCAGTTTGAAAAACTGTTCGGCATTTTTGGTTGTGGCGGCTGCCACTTCTTCAATTGAAATGCCTTTCAGCCGAGCGATTTCTTCCGCGACAAGTGGGACATAAGATGGTTCATTGCGTTTTCCGCGATATGGATGGGGAGCCAGATAAGGCGCATCTGTTTCAATCAGCAGATGGTCCAAAGAAATCGCTTCCGCCACTTCTTTCGGCTTTTTAGCGTTCTTGAACGTTACCGGCCCTCCGAGCGAGATCATAAAGTTCATTGCAATGCTTTCACGCGCAGTTTCTACGCTGCCTCCGAAACAATGCATAACGCCTCCGACTTCTTCGGCGCCTTCTTCTTTCAATATCCGGAGTACATCTTCCGTAGCTTCTCGATTATGTATGATAATCGGCAACTTCACTTTTTTCGCGAGGCGAATCTGCTTTCGGAACACTTCTTGCTGAATGTCTCTCGGTGATTTGTCCCAATGGTAATCCAGGCCAGTCTCTCCGATTCCGACAACCTTGCCGTGTGCCGCCAGCTCTTCGATCCAGCGCAAATCTTCTTCGGTGCAGTCGATTGCGTCAACTGGATGCCAGCCGACAACTGCATATATAAAATCGTATTGCTCAGCAAGCGTTATGGCTCGTTCGATCGTCTTGCGATCAAACCCAATCACAATCATTTTAGTAACATTATTTTCTAAAGCTCTATCGATGACTTCTTGTAAATCCTCATCATATTGGTCTGCATTCAAATGTACATGGGTATCAACGAACATCAAGCATTCTCCTCACATTAAACCTTATTTTAATTGTTTTTTCCGTGTCTTTCTTCACACCAACATTACATTTGTATAACAAAACATGTTTTTTATATATCATTTTACTAATATTCGCCTAATAAAATACAAATAAAAAAGGCGCTCTCCTAGTAAAAAGAAGAGCAACCAATATAATGTTTATTTTATTTTCGCGCCATTTGGCAGGTTTTCATCCACTGCCGCCAGCGTTAAGAACCCGTCTTTTTGACCTGCTAAAATCATCCCTTGAGACAATTCGCCGCGCAATTTCACCGGCTTCAAATTAGCGACCACCACCACTTTTTTGCCGACCAATTCGGCCGGTTTGTAATGCTCGGCAATGCCCGACACCACTTGGCGTTGTTCATACCCCATATCGAGCTGCAATTTCAGCAATTTCGACGTTTTCGGCACCGCTTCACAAGCGATTACCGTCGCTGCGCGAAGATCCACTTTCATAAAGTCATCAATGCTGATCTCCGGCTCTTGCTCCGGCAGTTCTTCTGCTGCTTGCTCCGGTTCTGCAGGTGTTATATCCCCGCGCATTTGATCGCGGATATACGCCACTTCCGGCTCTACTTCAAGGCGCGGGAAAATCGGCGTCCCTTTGGAAACAACTTTGATGCCTTCGGGGATAAAGCCGAAATGCTCCAATGTCTCCCATGCTAGCGCGTCTTGGGACAAACCAAGCTGCTCTGCAATCTGCTTCGGTGCGTTCGGCAGGAACGGCTGCAGCATAACGGCTGCCATGCGCAGGCTCTCCGCCAAATGAGCCATCGAAGAAGCCAATTCCGCTTTCAAACTTTCATCTTTCGCCAAAACCCACGGCTGCGTTTCATCTATATATTTATTGGTGCGCGAAATCAATGTCCACACTTCGCTTAGCACGATGCTGAACTGCATTTTTTCCATATGTTCTTCGTAGACGCCGACCGTGCGCTTCGCCACTTGCTGAAGCGTTGCATCAAATTCAGTGACATGCCCTTTAATTTGCGGCACTTCGCCGTCGAAGTATTTATTGATCATCGAGACGGTGCGGTTCAACAAGTTTCCGAGATCGTTCGCCAAATCGTAGTTTGTGCGTTCCACAAATGATTCCGGCGAGAACACGCCGTCCGAACCAAATGGCAGCTCACGCAAGAGGAAATAACGCGTCGCGTCCAAACCGTAACGCTCCACAAGCATTTCCGGATATACGACATTGCCTTTTGATTTCGACATTTTGCCGTCTTTCATCATGATAAAACCATGGGCAAAAACTTTCTTCGGCAATGGAAGATCAAGTGCCATCAAGAAAATCGGCCAATAAATTGTATGGAAACGGACGATGTCTTTGCCGACCACGTGGACATCTGCCGGCCAGTATTTATTGAACAGCGTGTCATCTTCGGAACCGTAGCCAAGCGCCGTAATGTAATTCGATAGCGCATCGACCCACACATAGATAACGTGCTTCGGATCTCCAGGAACCGGAATGCCCCAGTCGAACGACGTGCGGGATACCGATAGATCTTCAAGGCCCGGCTTGATGAAATTATTGATCATTTCATTTTTGCGCGATTCCGGTTCGATGAATTCTGCATGGTTTTCATAATAATCCAGCAAACGGCCTGCATACTTCTTCATATTGAAGAAATACGATTCTTCTTTCACTTTATGGACCGGGCGCCCGCAATCCGGACAATTGCCGTCGACAAGCTGAGCTTCTGTATAGAAAGACTCGCACGGCGTACAATACCAGCCTTCATATTCCCCTTTATAGATGTCGCCGTTGTCCAAGAACGTTTGGAAGATTTTTTCGACGCTTTTTTTATGGCGCTCTTCGGTCGTGCAGATAAAGTCATCATAGCTGATGTCCATGATTGACCATACTTTTTTTGCAGCTTCCGCCATTTCGTCAACATAAGCCTGAGGCGCTTTGCCGGCTTCCTTTGCCTTCTCCTCAATCTTCTGGCCATGTTCATCCATTCCTGTAAGAAACCGGACATCGAAACCTTTCAAGCGTTTATAGCGAGCCATTGCATCAGAAGCGACGGTTGTATAAGCCGTACCGATGTGGAATTTTCCGCTTGGATAATAAATCGGGGTCGTTATATAAAAAGTATTGTTTTTAGCAGTCACGAAAAATTCCTCCAGTTTTTTGGTATAGTTCTTATTTTAACGAAAGAGCCAATTTTGTACAATATTTCATATCAGAATGTCAATTCGACAATATCTCATATTTCAGATTATTTATTTTTCTGTTAAATAAAGAGCAAATTTAGTTATTTTGGAAATTAATAGTAGATAAAAAGTATTTTTATCAATTTAGCGTCACATTTTTGTAAAATTTATTATGAGAGCGATAGTTTTTTATTGACCCAATTGCCATTACTTGGTATGATTTATGACAGGAAGTGGTAATTGTCGAATTTTGGCGAAAACATCCGACAAATTTGAGGGGAGAGAATGATATGAAATCAACAGGTATTGTACGTAAAGTAGACGAACTAGGACGAGTGGTAATTCCAATCGAATTGCGACGCACGCTAGGAATCGCTGAAAAAGACGCTTTGGAGATTTATGTAGATGACGATAAAATTATTTTGAAAAAGTATTTGCCGAATATGACTTGTGCAGTTACTGGCGAAGTGTCAGATGAAAACATGCAACTTGTAGGCGGAAAATTGATTTTAAGCCCTGAAGGCGCAGAAATGCTTGTCAAAGAAATTCAAGGCCACTTAAAAAAATAAAACCCAGCTATTATCGTAAAAAACCGGAGTGCCTGTGCACTCCGGTTTTTTCATATGTGATACGCTTGGTACACTTCCCTTTTGGAGAGGCCCCGCTCAACTGACACTTCTTTGATCGCTTCTTTCGATGAGACATCCTTTTTCTCCATCACTTCGGCAACATGCTCCGCAATCGGCAGATGCGTCCACCATTTCTCAGTTTCCACCACATCAGGCTCAGCATTGCCTTCGACAACGACGCAAAATTCACCGCGGACTGTATTTTCATCCGCCCATTCCACCGCTTCGCCGACCGTGCCGCGCAGGAATTCTTCGAATTTCTTCGTCACTTCGCGTGCCAGCACGATTCGCCGTTCATCGCCAAATGCTTTTTGCATGCTCTTCAAACTGTCTTTCAAGCGGTGCGGCGCTTCATAGAAAATCAGGGTCTCCGATTTCTGATTCAATGCCTCTAATTCAGTGAGGCGGTCTTTTTTTCCGCGGGACAAGAATCCGTAGAACAGAAACGGCTGGGGCGCAATGCCGGAAGCAATCAACGCACTGAGTGCTGCATTTGCACCCGGTACCGGCACGACCGGGTAATCTTCCTCAAGTACACGCTTGACGATGTCTTCTCCGGGGTCTGAAATGCATGGCATGCCAGCGTCGCTGACCAATGCCACCGACTTCCCTTCCCGCAAGTACGACAGGATCTTATAGCCGCCGCTTTCCTGGTTGTGTTCGTGGTAGCTGACGAGCTTTGTCTGGATATCGAAATAATTGCAGAGGTTTTTTGTATTGCGTGTATCTTCCGCCGCGATAACTGCGACTTCGTTCAAAATCCGGATAGCACGCACGGTCATATCTTCCAGATTGCCGATCGGCGTCGCTACGAGATACAAGGTCGCTTGGTCTTCCTGGAAACTTTTTTGCGATTTCATTGGCCGTCTTCCTTTCTGTCCGCGATATAGCGGATTTTTTTCGGTTTCGGCAATTGCTTGAATGCATACTCCGCTTTCATCGCGGCCGGCTTCGTTTCAAACTGCTCCTGGTAAATCAAAGCAGCAGGCCCTCTCGCCCGTGTGTATTTTGCGCCTTTGCCCGAATTGTGGGCTTCCAGGCGCTTCTCCAAATCGTTGGTGTACCCGGCGTAATAGGAACCATCCGCGCATTCCAGCACGTAAAAATAATGCTTATTGGCTTCCATATAGCAACGCTCTCACTTCTTCTGTGTATTCCCCATCATCGCCGTAGACAATCAGCGGCGGCAGAATTTTCAAATCCGGCTTGCCGTCTTTAATGCCTTCAATCAGTAGCGTATTCGCCTCTTTTCCGGCTTTCGGGTAAACCAGCCGAACCCGCTTCGGCTCCAGCCGATTGGCGCGCATTGCTGTGATGATGTCAATAAGACGCCCCGCACGGTGGACAAATGCCGCTTTGCCTCCCTGCTTCAGCAGCTTGCTCGCGGCAGCAACCGATTCATCGAGTGTCAGGTGCAGTTCGTGGCGCGCAATCGCCATATGCTCGCTGATGTTCTTGTCGCTCATTTCATGCGCCGGGAAATACGGAGGGTTGCAAGTCACTACATCAAATTTTTCAATGCCCAACTGCGCTGGTATTTCTTTGACGTCGCCTTGGATGATGTCGATCCGGTGGCTGAGCCCGTTATAGTCGATGCTGCGCTTTGCCATATTGGCCAAGCGCTCCTGCAGCTCCACCCCGATAATCGGCATTTCCGTCCGTGCACTGAGAAACAGCGGAATGGCCCCATTACCAGTGCACAAATCCACAATCGCCCCGCGCTTCAGCGGCACATACGCAAACCGCGCCAGCAGCACCGCATCAAGCGAAAAGGAAAAGACCGAGGGGCTTTGAATAATCCGCAAATCTTCCGCCAATAAATAATCGAGCCTTTCGTCGTCCAATAACATCTTTCCAACTCCTCTTACATAACAAAAGGCTGCCGCCACGCAAGGTGTCGGAAGCCTTTCTTATTGGTCAGCCGTGCTGGTGCTTTAAGCGCTCAGCAAATCCAGCCTTAATTTTGCTTGTTTAAAAAAGATAAACAAAACAGGCAATCGTCGCCTTTTCTCGAGCTGCCGAAATGTACATTGCAGACGTGATAGCCTTCATGGTACAGGCGCGCCAGGTTATCATAGCCTTCGCCGATATCCATGACCGCTTTTTTCAACTTCACCGGATCTGCAACAGCTTCCGGCACCGCCTGATGAAGTTCATCCAGACGGGCACGCAGGTGATGATTTTCCAGCTGCAGCGCATGATGCTCTTCCATCGTATGCGCCACGACCGATTTCAATTCCCGGAACTGCTCTTGCATCGATTCCAATTGCTGCTCGAATTCCATGACCGTATCTAAAAAATTCTTATCTTTCACTTAAACCACCTCACGCTCTCGTTCCTTGGTCCATTATCTCACTTAATGCGTATTCAAGTGTCTGTTCCTGCTCAGCCAGACGAACTTTCAATACACGTTCCAAAATGTTCATGCTGACCACGCGGCCGTCGCCATCCGGTGTCCCCACACGGCTGCCGACATCCGGCATTTCTTTTTTCGCTAATTCATATTCATCGTTTTCGTATTTCAAACAGCACATAAGCCTGCCGCATAGACCCGAAATTTTGGACGGGTTCAGCGACAAGTTCTGGTCTTTTGCCATTTTGATCGACACCGGCTCAAAATCGCCGAGGAATGTCGAACAGCAAAGCATGCGTCCGCAAGGGCCGATGCCGCCAAGCATTTTCGCTTCATCGCGCACGCCGATTTGGCGAAGCTCGATGCGCGTCCGGAAAATCGACGCTAAATCCTTCACCAAGTTGCGGAAATCGACGCGCCCTTCAGCAGTAAAGTAAAAGATCACTTTATTGCGGTCGAATGTATATTCAACATCCACGAGCTTCATGTCCAGCTTATGCTCTTCAATCTTGTCCGTTCCCATTTCAAAAGCGCGCCCCGCTTCTAGGCGGTTTTCTTCCACTTGCTGGCGGTCGCGGCCGCTTGCTACGCGCACCACTTGCTTAAGCGGCAATACCACATCGTTTTCCCCGACTGCTTTCATCGGTACGACCACTTTGCCGTATTCCACTCCCCGAGCCGTTTCAACGATGACGTAATCGTCTTTTTCAATCGCAAATTCACCTGGGTCAAAATAATATATTTTACCCGCTTTTTTAAAGCGGACACCTATGACATTATACACTCGCTTACCCCTCCTGCAGATTCAGCATCAATTGCTCCATCAGCAGCGTCCGATTCATATTGCGCGGCAATTGCTGCTTGGCCCATAAAATGGCCTGCAATTGCTTGGACAATACCGCAAAAGAACGCTGAAGCGCCATCTGCTTCCAAGTTTGTTCCATATCCGGATACGTCCGAGCGGTTTCAAGATCCGCTTTTGCCGAAGCGATGTCCCGATATGCAAATAATAACATGTCCAGCCCTCTTTCGGCATCTTCTTTTTCCTTAAACAGCGGAAGCCATTCCGACTGCAGCAATAAAAGAGCTTCGTGGACATTGCCATTGACGGTTTCCACTAATTTTAACACAGTCTTGCGCTGCTGGATGAATGCTTCATCCAAGCTTAGCTCAACGGCCTCTTCTTCGCTCTGTGTCAGCATACTCACCGTCGCCGCCATTGAACCCGTCATTCCGCCTGCGAGCAATTGCTCAATCAGCTTCGGCCTCGATAACGGCTGGAATGACACGAGCTGGCAGCGCGAACGGATCGTCGACATGATGGCATTGACCCGCTCAGTCAGTAGGATCGCCGTCACATTGAATTCCGGCTCCTCTAAAAATTTCAGCAGTGCGTTAGCGGACGCGTTGTTCATGCGATCCGCTTCTTCGATGACATATATTTTACGGCCCGAACTAAAGCCCGTCTTATTCATGCTAAAAATCAACTCACGAATCTGGTCGATTTTGATGTTCTGGCCATCCGGTTTGATGAAAACGATGTTCGGATGGTTTCCTGTATTATATAAATGGCAGCTTCGACATGTTTCACATGGAACATTTTGCGAAGGCGTTTCGCACAGCAGGAGTTTGACGAAAAAGTGTGTAATTTCCGTTAAGCCGGAGCCGGCGGGACCTTCGAAAAGAAATGCATGGGCAAGGCGGTCTTTTTCAAAAGCGCCTTGCAGTCTCTTCATGACCACGGGCTGAATTTCTTGCAGCTCTTCTATCGTTTTTTGCACAATGTCACCTTCATCCTTACGTTGTAAAAAATCCCGTGTTCCAAATGGAGCACGGGCGTGTCATGAACCGGCTTGAAAAGGGCCGGTGATGTGTGGTTGCAAAGTTTAGAAATGATGGAATTGCTCGATTGGCAAGACGAAAATCGTCGCTCCGCCAACTTCCACTTCCACCGGGTACGGAATATACGAATCGGCGTTGCCGCCCATCGGAGAAACAGGTGCTACCATCTGCTCGCGCGCACGGCAATTATCGCGGATCAAATCCATCAATTTCGGCACGAGCCCGTCATCGACACCAATTAGGAAAGTCGTATTTCCTGAGCGTAAAAAACCTCCCGTACTGGCAAGTTTGGTAGCCCGGAAATCATTTTTTGTTAACGCATTGGATAGACGGTTGCTATCTTGATCCTGCACGACTGCTACGACGAGTTTCATCAGCACTCACTCCCTTAAGAAATGTTTTCTACTTTCTCTATTATAACATGAACAAATACTTACGCTGTATATCTTTCCGGCGTGTTATCAGTTCTTCCGGCTGCCCATAAAATCCGCTACAACGGCAAGGGCATCTTCGAGGACTTTTCCGATGCTGTTGCCGGCATCAATGACCTGGATGCGCTCTGGATATTGGCCGACCAGAATTTGATAGCCCTCCCGCACGGTTTCGTGAAATTTCATCGATTCCACATCCAGCCGATTGATTTCACGCCCCGCATCTTTTTCAATCCGCGCTAGCCCCACTTGCGGTTCGACGTCAAAATACAGCGTCAAATCCGGCATGTAGTCATCGATGGCAAACTTATTGACCGTATAGATTTCCTCGATGCCAAGGCCTCTAGCATACCCTTGATAGGCGAGGCTGCTGTCGATATAGCGGTCGCATAAAACGATTTTTCCGGCTTCCAGCGCCGGTATGACTTTTTCTACAAGATGCTGGCGGCGCGCCGCTGCATAAAGCAGCGCTTCGGTGCGCGGATCCATGCTTGAATTATTGCGGTCAAGGATGACCCGGCGGATCTGTTCGGCAATTTCAATGCCGCCCGGTTCCCGCGTACAGACAATTGGATGCCCTTGCTGTGCGAGAATGTCCGCCATTAATTTTAAAATACTGGTTTTGCCGGAACCTTCTCCGCCTTCCAGTGTGATCAAATAACCCATTCTGTCTTCACCTGTTTTCCTGTTGTTCTAAACTCTTTCAACTATACAGCAATTGCCGTTTTTTTTCGCCCGCCTGCAATAAAAAAGCGCCAATTAGGCGCCCTTCCCCAGCATTATTCTTCATCTTCCGCGACTTGATAGGCTTCGTTGTATAGGATCACCTGGGAGTTGATCTCTTTTTCTCCGCCTTTGCGTTTGACGTACTGGTATTGCCCTTTATTGTCTTGTTCACGCGCTTTGACATTGTCTTTCAGAGAAATGATCAGGATGTGCTTCACTTCCGCTTTAATCTTGGCGTCATAGACAGGGAATAGAATTTCGATACGGTTTTCCATATTGCGCGTCATCATATCCGCGGATGACAAATAGGTCTTTTCTTCGCCGTTGTGATAGAAATAAAAGACCCTGCTATGTTCGAGCAGACGGCCCACAATGCTGCGCACACGGATATTGTCGCTGATGCCTTTGATCCCTGGGCGCAAGCAGCAGATGCCCCGTACGATCAAATCGATTTGGACGCCTGCTATCGAAGCTTCGTACAAGCGCTTGATCAATGTTTTATCCGTCAATGAATTCATCTTCAGGATGATGCGGCCGTTGCCGTATTTAGTGTGGTAATCGATTTCTTCCGCTATCAGGCGCACAAAATCTTTTCGTATTGTGAACGGCGCAACCGATAAATGGTGGAATTCCGGCTTTTCGGTATAGCCGCTCAAAAAGTTGAAGAAGTTCGTGGCATCGACCCCAAACTCTCTTTTTGACGTGAACAAGCTCATATCGGTATAGACTTTCGCTGTCTGATCGTTGTAATTGCCAGTGCCTAGATGTACAAAGCGCTCGATTTGATCGTTTTTCTTGCGTACCACCAAGGTGATTTTGCTATGTGTTTTCAAATGCGTCATGCCGTAAATGACATGACAGCCCGCCTGTTCGAGCTCTTTCGCCCATTGGACGTTGTTCTCCTCGTCAAAGCGGGCTTTCAGCTCCACAAGCACGGTCACTTGCTTGCCGTTTTCCGCCGCTCTTTTCAGCGCCTTGATGATTGGGGAATCCCCGCTGACGCGGTACAGCGTCTGCTTAATCGCCAAGACGTCCGGATCATCTGCAGCCCCGGAAACAAACTCCACGACCGGTTCAAACGATATGTACGGATGGTGGAGAAAGATGTCCTGTTCCATTATTTTGTCAAAAATGTTTTCGTCAGACTCCAAGTCGCGGGAAGGCTGGGATATCCGATTTTCAAACACAAGCTTGCCATGGGTTTTAGCCATTTTCTTATAAAAATTAAAAAACAGCGTCAAATCGATTGGTCCTTTGGCTTCATAGACATCTTTTTGGTCTATTTCCAGTTCGTCGATAAGGTAGGCAAGCACTTCCGGATCAAAGCCCTCTTTTTGTATTTCAAGCCGCGCTGCAGCGCCCCATTTTCGTTTCCGCAGCTCTTTCTCGATTTCTTTCAGCAAATCCCGCGCGCCTTCCTCATGAATGGCCATGTCAGCGTTGCGGGTGATGCGGAATACCGATACGGAAAAAACCGAAAAGCCGTGAAACAGCTTGCCGATGAAATGGCCGATGATGTCTTCAAGCAAGACGATGCGCTCTTTTCCCGCTTTCCCTCCCAAAATCACCAGCCGGTCCAATACAGCAGGCATTTGGACAATGGCGGTTTTAAAGCGCATTTCCGCCTCATGGTCATTGTCTTTCAGCACAATCGCCAAGTTTATGCTTTTATTGAGCAGCATGGGGAATGGCCGGTAAGCGTCAATTGCCATAGGCGTAAGCACCGGGAAAATCTGTTCGTCAAAATAAGCTTCCGCATCTTTCAGTTCTTTGGAACTCAATTCAGCGATTTTCAGAAACCTGACTCCTTGTTCCTTCAATTGCGGAAGCAGCACATTGTTCCATGTCTCATATTGCACATCCACTAACTGGTGAGTCGTATTGGCGATGTCCTTCAATTGATGCTGAGGCGTCATGCCCGCCTTGTTTTCCGGCTTGTTGAATCCAACCTTCACTTGATCCTGCAGCCCTGCCACACGCACCATGAAGAATTCATCAAGGTTCGAACTGAAAATCGCCAAAAATTTCATTCGTTCCAGCAAAGGATTCCGCTCATCCAGCGCTTCTTGCAGCACGCGTTCATTGAACGCCAACCAGCTAAGTTCGCGGTTATTGTAATAGGAAGGATCGTTCAAGTCGACAGCCTGTTTATTGGTCGTACCCACAAATTCCACCACCTTTTATTTGAAATTCCCATCGTTCATCCCACCAATCAATCCTGACCGGGCGGTACGGCTAGTTTTTCCGGATGAATTTTAGCTCAATGGATTTCTTCAGCTGTTTTTCCAAATGTTTCTTCTGTTTTTCCGCCTGGTATTGCTCCGGTCCCCAATCGTTGTCACATAGGATCTGGAATACCAAATCGCCGCCTTCGGGCTCTACGGAAATCGATTGGATGATGTCACGTTTAGTGGCATTCAAGCTATAGGCCAATTTGACAATCGAGCCGAACAAGCTGTATTTCGAAAGCTCATCTTTCCCGAACCAGTCCTGGTAAATCGTTGCATTGCGCTTGAAGAGTTCCTTGTTCTTGAACGAGGCGATCAGCGCTACCGTCAGGCGTTCTTTATGCAATAATCCGTCAATCGTACGATTCGCAAGCAGATAAAATGTGTGCTGATGGCTCGCTTCTGCATCGATATAAGAACCGAGATTGTACAGCGAACTGCCTAACCGGATAAACTTTTCATCTTTTTGGCTCATCGGACCGATTCCGTGCTTTTCCAGTTCATGCAGCATCATCATCGCATTCGTACTAACTTGCGAGGCATGCTTTAAATTGATGTCGTAATCGATGGCCAGCTCATAAAAACTTTCCTCAACGACATTCGGGAAAATCGGCATCTCGAAATCTTTTGTCAGCTGCTCGTAGAAGACGCCGTCCCGCAGCCCCTTGCGGCTTAAAGCAAACACATCCGCCTTGATGTAATCCATCAAGTACGTAAACACTTCAATAGCCGGAATGATGATATCGGCACGGTCTTTCGACAATCCTTCCACGCGCTGGATCTCCTGAAAATCCATCGACAGCAGCATCTTATTGACCATTTTAACGTCGGCCGCTGACATCTTGTATTGATGGACGCCTGCGAGCGGATATTCAATGTATTCCTGATGGACCTGCGCCATATTCCGCGCACTTCCCCCGATGCCGATAAGCGGCAGTTTTTTATCTTTCAGCCATGGCAAGGTCTGGAACTGTTCTTTCAAAAAAGCACGCAGCTTTTTAAGCTCATCCCCTGTCGGCATATCGCCTTTGACAAACTGCTCTTTCAACGACAATGCGCCGAACGGAAAACTATAAAAATAAATTAATTTGCGGTTATCAAAGAACGTCAGCTCTGTACTGCCTCCCCCGATATCCACGGTAACTCCACTTTCAAACGGCGTCGAGTTGACTACAGCCAAAAAGCCGTAATTGGCCTCTTCATACTCAGACAACACCCGAATGTCGAAATCCGTCTCTTTTTTGACACGCGCCACTATGTCCTGCTGGTTATTGGCCTGCCGAACGGCCGCTGTCGCGACGCATTTAACTTCATCCAAATTATGGTGCCTCGTCACTTCTTGGAAACTTTTCAATGTATCCACCAGTACATCAATTCCTTCGTCTTCCATACTGCCTGATTCTGACAGGTAGCTGCGCAGGCGGGCCACCGCTTTGACGTTTTCTGTTTCTGTCAGCCGTCCGCTTTTGTCACGCGTGTAAATAACCAGACGCATTGTATTGGAGCCGATATCGACGATTGCGTATTTATCCTTATCCATCATGTTCCCCACATCCTGACCTGTTGAAATTTCGATATACCTTACTTTACCCGAATTTATAGGTTTAGCGGCCTTTCTCAGCCGTCAGTACACAGATTAATTTTTCTTCAAGGCGGTGTTCACCTTGAATTTGAGCGCTCGCTGCCAAATAATCAGCCAAGATTTCCAATTTATCAAGCGTCCATCGTTCTCCTGGCAGCACCAGTGGAATTCCGGGCGGATAAGGCACAACCATCTCCGCTGAAATCCGTCCAAGCCCTTTTGCATAAGGAATCCATTCCGTCTCTTCCATATCGAGAGCGCCGAACGGCATATCCGGTATGCTGATTTTCGGCAATTCTGGCACTGCCATGCCTACTGTTTTCCGCTCTTCCTGCAGTACAGCCCGGACCGCCTCTTTCACACGGCTCCGTATTTCCGCAAAAGGATACGAATGCACTTGTTTCAATAAAGGCAAAATCAGCAGCACTTGGTACGGATCCGCCAATTCCGCGTGGATGTCCATTTCTTCAAGCTGCTCTTTCAGCTGAAATCCGCTGTGGTGCGCAACCCTTAGCATCAACTTCAGCGGATCGTCAGGTTCATACACTTCAAGCTGCGGAATGCTTTTTAGCGCTTCCACAAATAGCTCACGTTTTTCTAAAAAGCTGCGCATGTCGGGCTGCGAATAATTTTCGATGTATGCCCGCGCATCGTCAAGCGATGCCATTATGAGATAGGAAGGGCTGCTTGACTGCAGCATCCGCAAATACTTTTTGATTTTCCGGCTTGCCACCAAGTTCCCCTGCACATGCAAAAATGACCCCATCGTCATTGCCGGCAAGGTCTTATGGGCTGACTGGACGACAGCATCAGCTCCGAGAGTTAACGCAGATTCTGGAAAAGGCTGACCCGCCAGGAAATGGGCGCCATGCGCCTCGTCAACCAATACTGGCATGCCTTTCCCATGGCAATACAGGATGATCGCGCCCAGGTCTGCCGCTGCCATGCCGTAATAATCGGGATGCGCTAGCATAAGGGCTTTCGCCTTTGGATAGGCTTCTACTGCTTTCTTCACGTCTTCCAGCCGCAGAGAGCCCGCTGACAAGGAATCGGCGTTCCATTCCGGGGCCAGATAAACTGGCTCGACGCCAGCCAATTCAAGTGCATGGAATACCGATTTATGCGAATTTCGCTGTACGAGGAGCATGTCCCCTTTTTCGCATACCGCAAAGACCATCGCGAAATTGCCGACGGTCGATCCATTAACCAGGAAAAAACTCTGTTGTGCCCCATAAGCCTCTGCCAGGAGCTTCTGTGCCTCATCTATCGCTTCTTCGGGATAATGGAGATCGTCCAGACCCGTAAGTTCCGTAAAGTCATATGCAAGCGCAGACTTGAACGCGTCGGGAAGTCCAGAAAGCGTGCCGTTCTTATGGCCCGGCACGTGAAAGGAAATCGGATGCTGCTGCTGAAAATTCACCAAAGCATCAACTAAAGGTCTTCGCTGTGTCATAGGTTTCATCCTTCTGTGGTTCGTAATATGTCCATTATATCGAATCCGCATATTTTACACTAACGCAGCGGACCGTTAGGCACTTAGTTACCCGGATGATGTCCGGACGCACAAAAAAACCGTTGCCGGTTAAGGCAACGGTTTTCTTTCTCTAGACCAGCGACGTCCTACTCTCACAGGGGGAAACCCCCAACTACCATCGGCGCAAAAGAGCTTAACTGCCGTGTTCGGGATGGGAACGGGTGTGG
>NZ_JBZDOI010000008.1:0-16560 GCF_058268455.1 Planococcus sp. TJ-302
GACTTGCATGTATTAGGCATGCCGCCAGCGTTCGTCCTGAGCCAGGATCAAACTCTCCATTATAGAGTAGTGTTGATTGCTCAATACTGCTGGCGATCGCCGTCCGAAGACGCACGATTCGCTTTGATCTGCGTGATGCTGATCAGTAGTTAAGCCACGAACACTTGGGGGTTGAAAAGCTTTGCTCCGATTGCCTTGCGGCAACCCTCGCAAAAGCCGTTCGCGCGCCAAAGCGCTCGTGACGTCTTTCGTTGACGTTTTGCTGTTCAGTTTTCAAGGTTCATGTTTGTGCGCCAGTTGTTATTTCATGATTGCGTTTCTTTTGGCGACTCCTATTATATTAAAGCATGTTACTAAGAGAGTCAACACTTTAATTCAATAAAGTTCAATTTAATTATTATTTCAATATCATATTCGGGTTTCTTCTATATATGCATGCCGTAAACATTGTAAAAGGCGGCGCTTTAAAAGCGGCCGCCTTTCATTTCATGCTGACGTTGCGAAACCGTGCTTCTTTCAAAAGATAAAGGTTCTTGCATTCGCAGATCTTGCATTCCGCTTCCGACCGCTGGTCATAATCCGCCGCCAGCGCCTGGAGCGTCTGAGCTTTCACCAAATCTTGCTTGGTATCCAAAAACTGCCGAATCAATTGCTCATCAAATTCTCTTTTCAATTTCCCTCTTTTAAAAAACACTCGCCTATCTCCTCTTTATAATTCGCGCCGGCCTTCCATCGCTTTAGATAAGGTCACTTCATCGGCGTATTCCAAATCTCCGCCGACAGGCAAACCGTGGGCGATGCGAGTGGTTCTAATGCCAGAGGGTTTAACAAGGCGCGAAATATACATCGCCGTCGCTTCTCCCTCTATAGTAGGGTTCGTAGCCAAAATCAATTCTTTGACTTCCTCATCCTGAAGACGCTTCAACAATGACGGTACGTTAATGTCTTCCGGTCCAATGCCGTCCATCGGCGATATCGCCCCTTGCAAGACATGATACAAACCGGTGTAATCACGCATCTTCTCCATTGCAATCACATCTTTCGGATCTTGAACAACGCAAATCGTCGTACGGTCGCGCTGTTGATCCTGACAGATGTGGCAAGGGTCGACATCCGTAATATGGCCGCAAACTGAACAAAAGCTCAAATTCCGTTTTGCATCAACAAGCGCTTTGGCGAAATCAAGAACGGTGTCTTCTTTCATGCCGAGCACAAAAAATGCCAGCCGGGCCGCTGTCTTTGGCCCGATTCCTGGCAGCTTCATAAAACTCTCCATCAATTTAGAAATAGGTTCAGGGTAATGCATTTTGTTTACCTCCTAGAACATGCCAGGAATGTTTAAGCCCTTAGTGAATTTCCCCATTGTGGAATTCGCATGTTCATCCGCTTTTTTAAACGCTTCGTTTGTGGCAACAATCAATAAATCTTGAAGCATTTCAACATCTTCCGGATCGACAACTGATGGATCCAATACAACATCTTTTACTTCTTTATGGCCGGAAACTGTCACTTTGACCATTCCGCCGCCAGCTGATCCGTCGAAAGTCAACGTTCCTAGCTCTTCTTGGGCAACCGCCATTTCTTTTTGCATTTTCTGCATTTGTTTCATCATGCCTTGCATATTTCCTCCACCGCGCATAATTGTTTCCTCCTCAAATTTGGGTTAATCCATTTTAATCTTCGTGGACTTCGACGAAATCTTTGCCGAATAAGCGCTCCGCTTCCGCAATAAACGGATCTTGCTCCGCCACTTCGCCTTCTGCAGAGAATGGATGCTCTTCTTCAGATTCCGCCCGCTTGTCTTCCGCTCCCGCTTTCAATCCGGTGCTTTTAATAAACTCTTCACGGATTTTCAGCCAGCTTTCGTCAGGAACGAAGACAGGTACATAAGCTTTGCCGGTATACTGCTCTAAAAGTTGGCTAAAAGCGACGGCAAATGTCTGATTATCCGCTGCCATCTGACAATGAATATCATACTTGAATTTTAACACAAAAGCATCTGCTGACGCCGCTACAGGTTCAGCTTCATTGAGCAGCGCGGCATGTGATTTCTGCAACTGGCCCATTACAGTCGCCCAATTCGTCTTGAGCGCCTGGATATCCGGTTTTGTTGCATTCTTCAGCACATCTTGAATTCGGGCGACCGGAATTTTATAACCGCTCTGCGAACGGGGACGCCGCTTCGCTTCCGAGCTTCCTGCGGCGGCTGCCGCTGGCGCGGAAACTCCGTTTTTCAGCTGTTGCTGAAGCTGGATAATCATTTGTTCGAGCTGGTTGACCTTCGCTTCAAGTTCCGGCGAAGCTCCAGCCGAAGCAGCGACTACCGGTGCATCGGCCTGGACCATTTTCAAAAGCGCCGTTTCCAAGTAAATCTTTGTATGGTTCGAAAAGCGCATTTCCTGCTGCGTTTTCGTCAGGACGTCAATCCACGAATACAGCACAGCTGCATCAAATTGCTTCGCAAGCTCCTCGAAGCGTGGTTCGTGCGCAGCAAGTTCGAGCATATCGTGCAGATCCGGTGCTGTCTGGATCAATAGCAAGTCCCGGAAGAACGTGATGAAGTCCTCCACAAGGCGAACCGGATCTTTGCCATCGCGCACCAATTGCTCCAAAAGCGTCAACGATTGGCCGACGTCTTTCGCCAATAGCGCTTCGGCAATATCATAAAACATATCCTGGCTGATCGAACCGGTGACAAGCAAGGCGTCTTCAACCGTCATCTCGTCTCCGCTGAACGACACGACTTGGTCAAGCAGGCTCAGCGCATCGCGCATGCCGCCCGCAGCTGCCTGCGCAATTATTTTCAGCACATGTTCATTATAAGGAATGCCCGCATCGCTCAGCACTTCCACCATCCGCTCGACAATATCCGCCTGCGTCAAACGTTTGAAATCAAAGCGCTGGCAGCGGGAAATGATTGTCAGTGGCAATTTATGGGGTTCTGTCGTCGCTAAGATGAATACCACATGTTCAGGCGGCTCCTCCAATGTTTTCAACAAAGCATTAAATGCACTGTTGGAAAGCATGTGGACTTCATCGATAATGTAGATTTTAAAGCGGGAATTTGCAGGGGAAAAACGCACTTTCTCAATGATCTCCCGCATTTCCTCCACTCTGGAGTTTGAAGCGGCATCGAACTCGATGACGTCGGTGTTCGAGCCCTCAGTGATGCTTTTGCACGATGCACATTCATTGCATGGTTCCGCTACCGGAGCCATTTCACAATTGAGCGCTTTTGCGAAAATCTTGGCTGCACTCGTCTTCCCAGTACCCCGCGGTCCTGAAAACAAATAAGCATGCGTCGTCTTATTGTAAAGGAGAGCATTTTGAAGGGTTTGTTTAATATGCGACTGGCCTGACATTTCAGAAAAGGACTGCGGCCTGTACACACGGTAAAAAGCTTGATACGCCAACGTTTTTCTCTCCTTTTGTAAAAGCTGTATTGTGTCTCTCCATTATACCATAAATCGGGGCTCTTCCTGAACGAATCCGTCGCAGGAAAAGCTCGCTGTTCTTAAAAAAGACAGCAAAAATCCTGCCCGCATAATTGCGGACAGGATTGGGTTTGAAAGTTAATGCCGCGCACCTTTCTTCGACTGCTGTACACAAGCGTTACCCTAGTCGTTGGCTCGATCTAGGCAACCCCGCGGCACATGAAAAGTTCCACTTAATGCTGCTTCCTTCCGGACCTGACATGGTTCATGGGTTTCCATTGCGCAGGACCCAAACGTCAACACTACGTGCGAGAGGCAGACCCTGCATATAAACAGCCTAGGAAAGGAATTCAGTCCTGCTAAAGCGGATTGCAGGTTACAGGACACCGCTATCTTCCCACCTAGCACGGCATTAACTAGTATACGAAACATCCTTTCAAAAATCAATCGTTAAACTCCAATCGCCTCAAATGATTACCGCCAAACGATAACGAGCGCATCACACCCGGTGAAGAATGGCGGCGCCCATGCTGTAGAAACCCCTTTTTATAGGGAGCTCAAAAAAAATATCCGAAACTGTTGACAGCAATATTCGGTTCATGGTAAATTAATTCTTGTCTTACACGGAGGAATACCCAAGTTTGGCTGAAGGGATCGGTCTTGAAAACCGACAGGGGAGTCAAATCCCGCGGGGGTTCGAATCCCTCTTCCTCCTCCATTTTTTGAATTTACGCGCATATAAATTCGAGATTGGATTCGTTACGAAAGTAACGAATTTTTCTTAAAGCTTATATGTCTGAACATTTTGATACATAATCATTCAAGAAGGCAGCCCGAGGGCTGCCTTCTTTTTCTTATGGGGAAAACGAAATGAAAGCTTAAAAGAGTTCCATTCCTACTATTATTTCCCGGGAAATATAAAAGCCCGGACGCAGTGTCCGGGCTTTTTATTATCTTTTTAAAACAGAGGTCTGCTGGATAAAGCTGCCGATACGTTCAACAAGACGCTCCGCGCAATCCGGATCTTTCACAAGGTCGTAATCGCTTATATTCAAGCGCAGCACTGGGCAGCCGTTGAAGTTATTAATCCATGTTTCGTAGCGCTCGTGCATTTCCACCCAATAGTCAACAGGCGTCTGCTGCTCCATCGCACGACCGCGTTCCTGGATGCGCCCCAGAATGTCGTCAAGCGAACCTTCCAGGTAAATCAGCAAATCGGGATGCGGGAAATAAGGCGTCATGACCATCGCTTCAAAAAGGTTGGTATATGTTTCATAGTCGACATCGTTCATTGTGCCTTTTTCCTGATGCATTTTAGCGAAAATGCCTGTATCTTCATAAATCGAACGGTCCTGGATAAAACCGCCGCCGTATTCAAACATACGCTTTTGTTCTTTAAAGCGCTCAGCCAGGAAGTAGATCTGCAAATGGAAACTCCATTTTTCAAAATCATCGTAAAACAAATCCAAATAAGGGTTCGTGTCCACTTTTTCAAATGACGTGCGGAATTGCAAGGCATCCGCCAGCGCTTTCGTCATAGTTGATTTGCCGACTCCCACAGTACCGGCAATCGTGATGACTGCATCGGATGGGATATCGTATTTTTCACGTAAATTCATACTGATAAGCTCCTTTTTTGTAAGGTTTCGTCCACTTTGCTTAAAATGAGCGCAAGGTCAGCGCCATTCTGGACAAAATCCATTTCATCTCCATTGACGCGCAATACAGGGATTTCCGGATGCTCGCGCTCAAAGCGCTCCATGTATTCATGGTAATCCGCAGCAAGCTGTTCCATGTATTCCGGGGTGATCATCTGTTCAAACTCGCGTCCGCGCATCTTGATGCGCGCCATCAGCGTGTCGAGGCTGGCGTGCAAGTAAACGACCATATTGGGCTTTGGCATATCTGCGGTCAATATGTCATAGATCGACTCATATTTCGCATATTCCGCTTCCGCAAGTGTGCGCTTCGCGAAAATCAAGTTTTTGAATATATGGTAATCCGCAACAACGGATTCGCGTTTCGAGATGAACTTCTTTTGGATATCGGACATTTGTTTGTAACGGTTGCACAAGAAGAACATCTCCGTCTGGAAACTCCATTCTTCTATGTCTTCGTAGAATTTATTAAGAAACGGGTTCTCGTCAACAATTTCTTTCAGCATCTGAAATTGATTTTGGTCAGCAATCGCTTTTGTCAATGACGTTTTGCCAACGCCAATCGGACCTTCAACGGTGATAAATGGCACCGGCATGGGAAGTTCCCCTCTTTCTGTTCAAGTGTCTTGCAATGTTTTTCATTTTACCATAGACCTCCTGTTAAAAATAGCAGAAAAAAGCACCAATCCATCAATGGATTGGTGCTTTGAATGTGCCTCCGTGGACTTCCTGTGTTGCCATGATTGTCAAGAACGCTTTCGGGTCAATGTCTGTGACGATTTGCTTGAGCTTCGTAAGTTCAAGGCGAGTCACCACCACGTAAATGACATCTTTCGGTGATTCTTTAAAACCGCCTTTGCCGTGCAGCTTCGTGACGCTGCGGCCAAGCCGTGAGTTGATGGCTTCACCGAGTTCTTCGTATTCATCAGAGACGATGATAACGGATTTTGTATCATCGAGCCCCTGAATTACCGTGTCAATCGTTTTTGATGCGATGTAATAAGTCAAAATCGAATACATCGCCTGTTCCCAGCCCAGCACAAAACCGGCCCAGGTGAAAATGAAGACGTTGGCAAACATGACAAATTCACCGACGGAAAATGGCAGCTTGCGCGTCAACAGGATGCCGAGGATTTCAGTGCCGTCCAGCGCGCCGCCGTTGCGGATGACGAGGCCGACGCCCGCACCGAGCAGCATCCCGCCGAAAACGGTCGCAAGCAAAGGATCATCGATAAATCCCGGAATCGGATGCAAAGGAAATTCAATGATTGCCAAAGCCACAATTGCGAAAATAGAAGAGATGAAGAAACTTTTTCCGATATGCTTGTAACCGAAAAACAGAAACGGCAAGTTGATGAACACCAGCAAGATGCCGAATGGCACCGGCGTCAAATAATCCAGGATCAACGAAATACCGATAATGCCGCCATCAATGATGGAATTCGGCACGAGGAACAGCTCTATGGAAACAGCGGCCATCGTGGCTCCGATTAAAATAAAGAATAAACGCCGAATCAAATGCCCCAATGTCTCTTTTTTATGTTCTTTGACCATCCAATCGCTCCTTGGTTATAGATCGTATCCGTTAATTTTACGCCTTATTTGGTGTTTTGTCTGTGCCGGACTATAATATTCCTATTTGGGATGCTACACTTTCCTTTAAGGAGCGATGAATCATGAATGGCATGGAGCAAGACCATTATTATATGCAAATGGCAATTGAAGAAGCCGAAAAAGCGGCGGCCAAAGGCGAAGTGCCGATTGGTGCTGTTATTGTCCACCGCGGCGAAGTGATTGCGCGTGCGCACAATCTGCGGGAAACCACCCAAAATGCCGTCACCCACGCTGAGCTTTTGGCTATACAGGAAGCCTGCCAGAAGCTAAAGAACTGGCGTTTGGAAGAAACGCACCTTTACGTAACGTTAGAGCCTTGCCCGATGTGTGCCGGCGCGATTCTGCAGTCGCGCATTCCCCGCGTCATCTATGGTGCCCGCGATTCCAAAGCCGGCTGCGTCGATTCTCTTTACAGGCTATTGAACGACGAGCGTTTTAACCATCAATGCGAAGTTACTGAAAATGTGCTTGCCGACGAATGCGGCGGCTTGCTGACACAATTTTTCCGCGCGATTCGGGAAAACAAAAAGAAGAAAAAGCGGCTGTTATAAAGCTGCTTTTTCTTCTTTTAAAAACCGCCCAATCAGCAGGTTCAAGATATACGGCTGCTCGTGATGGACCCAATGAGTCGCTTCTCCGATAAACACCAATTCGCCATCCTTACAAAAATCCAGGCTTTCCTTCGCAAGCATTGTTGACAGGAACTGGTCCCCCACTCCCCAGACGATGCGCACAGGCACCGTTATTTTATGGTCCGGCGGCAGCAGCATGCTGCCTAGGCGTATCGCCCGGTACCAATTCAGCATGGCTGTCAAAGCGCCTGGCTGGTCCCACGCTTCTTTGTACGCTTCTATGTCTTGTTCTGAAAATGTGCCAGGCCTGCTGGTCGAGACAAGGCTATTCGCCATTGTTTTGAAATAATCTGCCGCCAATACCTTTTCTGGCAAATCTGGCAGCTGGAAAAAAGCCATATAGGAGCTTTTCGCCCATTGCAGTGGATTTTTTGCCAATACGCGCGGCATCGCTTTTGGATGCGGAACATTTACCGCTATCAGCTTCTTAACAAATTGTGGCTTTGTCGCTGCCAGATGCCAAGCTACAGCACCTCCCCAATCATGGCCGATGATGATGGCGCTGTCCCTGCCGGATTGCTCGATTAAGCCCACTATGTCGTCCCGCAGCAAATCCAGCGTATACTGGCCGATATCTTCAGGCTTATCGCTTAAATTATAGCCGCGCTGGTCAGGTACCATGACCCGGTAGCCTTGCTCCACAAGCGGGCTAATCTGGCTCTTCCACGCCCCCCAATATTCTGGGAAGCCGTGAAGCAGCACGACAAGCGGACCGTCTTCAGGCCCAGCTGCTACTGTATGCAAGGTAATGCCATTTGTATGGATCGATAAATGTTCCATTCTGCCACTTCCTTTCCGAAGTCCGTCTCCTTCTTTACCCATTTTGCAAAAAATAAAAAACAGCTTGGAAGCATCGTGCTTCCAAGCTGTTTCTTTTAACGCATGATCAGGTCTTTGCCGCCCATATAAGGACGCAATACTTCGGGAATTGCAATCGTGCCGTCTTCCTGCTGGCAGTTTTCAAGAAGCGCAGCGACCGTACGGCCGACAGCTAGTCCGCTGCCATTTAATGTATGGACGAATTCCGGCTTGCCAGTTGCTTCGCGGCGGAACTTGATGTTCGCGCGGCGCGCCTGGAAATCCTCGAAATTGCTGCAAGAAGAAATTTCGCGGTAGGTTTCCTGGCTTGGGATCCATACTTCGATATCGTATTTCTTCGCAGCGGTAAAGCCCAGATCAGCGGTGCACATTTTCAGGACGCGGTATGGCAAGCCCAAAAGCTGCAGCACTTTCTCCGCATGTCCCGTCAATTTTTCCAGCTCGTCATAAGAATCTTCCGGCTTTACAAAGCGCACCAGCTCGACTTTATTGAATTGATGCTGGCGGATCAAACCGCGCGTATCGCGGCCTGCAGAACCTGCTTCAGAGCGGAAATTCGCGCTGTATGAAGCAAACGCCTGCGGCAGCATATCGGCAGCCAGGATTTCATCGCGGTAGAAGTTCGTCACCGGCACTTCTGATGTCGGGATCAGGAAATAGCCTTCTTTCTCGATCAAGAAAGCATCTTCCTCAAATTTCGGCAGCTGGCCAGTGCCAGTCAAGCTTTCGCGGTTGACCATGTAAGGCGGAAGCATTTCTTCATAACCGTGCTCTTCCTGGTGCAAGTCCATCATGAAATTGATCAACGCGCGCTCCAGGCGTGCGCCAAGGCCACGGTAAAAGACGAAGCGGCTGCCGGTCACTTTGGCGGCGCGTTCAAAATCGATGATGTTCAAATCGGTTCCGAGGTCCCAATGCGGTTTTACTTCGAAAGTGAATTCCGGCTTATCGCCCCATGTCCGGATCTCTACGTTGTCATCTTCAGAATCGCCGACCGGCACGCTGTCATGCGGGATGTTCGGTACGCGCATCATGATAAAATTCAAACGCTCTTCCACGTCGCGCAATTCGTCGTCAATCGCTTTGATTTCTTCGCCGACTTGGCGCATCTTCGCAATCGCTTCATCCGCATTTTCCTTGTTGCGCTTCATCAAAGCAATGTTCTGGGTTGCTTCGTTGCGTTCCGCCTTCAATTTCTCCGTTTGAGCAATCAATTCCCGGCGCTTCAGGTCCAGGCCTTCAAAATCGTCCAATACGGAAATATCCTCCCCGCGTTTTGCAAGCTTCGTTTTCACTTCTTCAAAATTGGCTCGTACAAATCGAATGTCCAACATAAAGTATTCCTCCTCTAAATCATTTCGCTGACGGAAAAAAGACAACAAAAATAGCCCTCATCCCTTGGTAAAGGGACGAGAGCTACCCGCGTTGCCACCCTGATTGACCGGCAAAAAAGCCGATCCTCTTCATCACATAACGGCATTAAAACCGGCAATGGCTTTTTTCGCCATGCAACTCCGGGGTGGATTCAAACGCGTTTTTCACCGGTTCGCACCAACCACCGGCTCTCTTTGGAAAAACACACGCTTTACTGATCCCCATCAACGTTTCTTCTTTTAAATTAATCATACTTTACTATATATTCATTAATTTGGCAAGGGAGCCTTAGCAGCCTCGCGCACCATGCCAATAAAGTATTCCGTAATGCGGTGGTCCTCCGTCAATTCCGGATGGAAAGAACAGCCAAGGAATTGGCCGCTGCGCGCCATGACGATTTTGCCGTTATGTTCGCATAGCACTTCGGCGGCCGGACCGGCGCTTACGATATGCGGGGCACGGATAAACACCGCATTGAGCGGGCTGTCAAAACCCGCAATCGCCAAATCCGCTTCAAAGCTGTCTATTTGGCGGCCGAACGAATTGCGTTCCACGACGACGTCCATGACACCGAGATGCGGCTCGCTTGCGCCCACCACTTCACCTGCAAGCAGAATCAGGCCGGCGCAAGTGCCGAACATCGGTTTTCCACTGACCGCGAATTCGCGCAAAGGCTCCATCAATCCATAATGGTCAATCAGGCGGCGCATCGTCGTGCTTTCGCCGCCCGGCAAAATCAAGGCATCCAAACCTTCCAGCTCTCTCGGCCATTTGACAGAAACCGCTTCCGCACCGCATTTTTCAATGGAAACAATATGCTCACGGACCGCTCCCTGCAGCGCAAGAACTCCGATTCGCATGATTACCAGCCCCGCTCCTGCATGCGCTCTCCTGCGGCAATCGTTGAAATTTCAATGCCTTTCATAGCGATGCCCAGATCTTTCGAAAGCTCCGCGATCAAGCGGTAATCCTGATAATGGGTTGTCGCCTCAACAATCGCGCGCGCGAACCTTTCAGGATTCCCCGATTTGAAAATGCCCGATCCCACGAACACCCCATCAGCGCCAAGCTCCATCATCAATGCCGCATCTGCAGGCGTTGCAATCCCGCCGGCTGCAAAATTGACGACCGGCAGGCGGCCAAGGCTTTTTACTTCACGGAGAAATTCGTATGAAGCGCCTAGATTGCGGGCTTCGGTCATCAGCTCATCTTCGCTCATATGAACCACTCTCAGCACTTCAGCGTTGACTTGGCGCAAATGGCGCACTGCTTCGACAATATTGCCGGTCCCGGGCTCGCCTTTTGTGCGCAGCATTGAAGCCCCTTCACCGATGCGGCGCGCTGCTTCGCCTAAATTGCGGCAGCCGCAAACGAACGGCACTGTATAATTGGCTTTCAATAAATGGAATTCCTCGTCGGCCGGCGTCAGCACTTCGCTTTCGTCGATATAATCGACGCCCATCGCTTCGAGTACCCGCGCTTCGACAATATGCCCGATCCGCGCTTTCGCCATCACCGGAATCGATACCGCCTTCATGACTTCCTCAGTGATGCGCGGGTCCGCCATTCGTGCCACACCGCCATCTCTGCGGATATCCGAGGGCACGCGCTCCAATGCCATCACTGCCGTAGCCCCGGCAGCTTCCGCAATGCGCGCTTGTTCGCCATTCACCACATCCATGATGACTCCGCCTTTTTGCATTTCGGCCATGCCTCTTTTTACTCGATCTGTGCCGTGTTGATTCATATTGAAATTCCTCCTATCGGTTAATAAGTTTAGTATAATGGAAAGTGACCACATAAAAAGATTCAGTTCCACTATATTAAACAGGGTCAGGAGAGATGGATAACGATGGATATGCTCATGTTTCAACTTCAACGCACCGATTCAACGCCTTTATACAAGCAGCTTTACAGCGAAATCAAGCAGGCCATCATTTCGGGCAAAATTTCCGTCGGCGCTAAATTGCCAAGCAAGCGCAAGCTCGCCGAATTTCTTGATATCAGCCAGACCACTGTTGAATTGTCTTATAGCCAGTTGGTTGCAGAAGGCTTTATCGAGTCGCGTGCACGGAAAGGGTTTTATGCGTTGCCTGTAGAAGAATTGGCTTATCTGGACGTGCAGCAGGACGAACCGCAGGCAGCTGATGCACCGGTGGAATACGAATTCGACTTCAATCCTGCGAAAATCGATACACAGTCTTTCCCTTTTTCAACATGGCGGAAAATCGCTAAGGAAGTGCTTGATGAAATGAACCACGGTTTGCTGTTGTCCGGCCATCCGCAAGGAGATGAATCGCTGCGCCGGGAAATCTCCCGCTATCTATTCGCTTCACGCGGCGTGCTATGCGACATCGACCAGATCATCATCGGCTCCGGTACTGAACAGCTGATGCCTTTGCTCATCCGTTTGCTGGATAAACAATTTTTATTCGGCTTTGAAAATCCCGGATATGCGCTGACGCACAGCATTTTCGACCATTATGACCGGAAAGCGGTGCCGATTACCGTAGAAGAGGATGGCATCAGTGTCGCAGAACTGGAATCGCAGAAGGTCGACATCGCCTATGTTACGCCGTCGCATCAGTTCCCGACTGGTGCCGTGCTGAGCGCCACCAAACGCGCTCAACTCCTCAATTGGGCTGCAGCAGCGCCGCAGCGCTTTATCATCGAAGACGATTACGACAGCGAATTCCGCTATACGAGCCGGCCGATTCCAGCGCTGCAAAGCATGGATCGCAGCGGCCGCGTCATCTATCTCAGCACGTTTTCTAAATCGCTCATGCCGTCTTTACGCATCGCGTATATGGTGCTGCCAAAAAGCTTATTGCGCGCCTATCAGCAGACCTTTCTCCATTATTCGTCATCCGTTCCGCGGATTGACCAACAGCTGGTAGCTGAATTCATGGAACATGGGCATTTCTCGCGTCATTTGAACCGCATGCGCAAGCTGTACAAGAAGAAATTAGAGCATCTGACATCCGCTTTGCAGGAATTCTCACCAGCAGTCAAAATTTCAGGTGAACAAGCCGGCATGCACATTGTGCTGACTGTCCAGACCCTGTTAACGGAAAATGAACTTGTAGAACTGGCCAAACGATCAAAAATACGCGTTTTTGGCTTGTCTTCCTACGATGTCCGCGCAACGACTGCTGTGCCGCCTCAAATTGTCCTTGGTTTCGGCGGATTATCGGAAACGGAGATCACTGAAGGCATTGCGAAGCTTATGGAATGCTGGAAAATTGCATGAAAAAGCGGACCATCATTGCGATGGCCCGCTTTTTATTAGAATAACCCTTTTACAAAATCAAGTGCACCAGTCCATAGCGTTCCGAAGAAACCGCCGACAGCCTGCATTGACAGCGAGAACCAGTTGGCGCGTTCCACTTTTTCAGTGGTAACGACTTGGATTGCATCCGATTTCTCGTCTAGGAAACCGTAATCCGTGCCATCTTTCTTCGCTAGCTTCACAGTGCCGACCACTTTGTCTTTGTCGATCGCTGCTTCAATTTTGCCATCTTGCATCAAAGCTTCATCCAGCACCAATTCAGGTGTGTAATCATCTTTTTCACTTGTCCGGACAATCATTGTCACTGGCTCTTTTACTGCGATGTTAACTTCATCTTCTTTGCCTTTTGTAACCGGCAATGTTTCATTTCCTTTAAACTGATAGCCGCTAGGAATGATTTCAGCTGTTGTAAACTGAGAAAAACCGAAATCGAATAACGCACGCGTCGCATCGAATCGAGCTTTATAAGAACCAGCTCCTTCGTTGTCAACGGCTTTCATCACGACTGCGATGAGGCGTGTATCGCCCCGCTTAGCTGTTCCTGTGAAGCTGTGTCCGGCAAAATCAGTAGTACCCGTTTTCAAACCGTCCACGCCTTCGTATGCATAAGGCATGCCAGGAAGCATTGAGTTCCAGTTCAGCATATTTGTTGCATCTTCTGTACCTTCACGGAATACTTTGTTCGGAATTTTTGTCGTTTCCAATACTTCCGGATATTTATCCAAAAGGATTTTCGCCAATTTCGCGACAGAATTAGCTGACATGACATTTTCGTCAGTTGCTCCTGTCCCTTCAGGATGCATGCCCATCAAATGGCCATTATTCAAACCGGTTGAATTGACGAATTTCGCATCGTCCAAACCGAATTCTTTCGCTTTTTCATTCATTAAACGGACGAATTCCGCTTCTGTGCCGGCAATTGTTTCAGCGATTGCAATTGTTGCTGCATTTGCCGAGTAGATAGCCATCGCTTCGTATAATTCCTTGATTGTGTACTTTTCTTCAGCGCGCAATGGCACATTGCTCAAAGTCATATCCTGCGAAACCTTATATGTATAATCCGTTACCAGGTATTCCTGGTCCCATGTTACAGATCCCTCTTCTATCGCTTCAAACAAAAGGTATTCACTCATCATTTTTGTCATGCTGGCAATGCCAAGGGGCGCATCCGCATTTTGTGCGTACAATATTTTTCCAGAGTCAGCATCTACTAAAATTGCAGCATCTGCCATTATATTCAATGAATCCGCCGCTTCTGTTTTCTGCGGAACAATAATAGTCAGTAAGAGTACAGCCATTACAGTCAGCAACATAGTTGTTTGTAAAACATTTTTCACGTGTATAAATACCTCCATCTATAAGTTTCCACATGCTATTCTATCATATTATACAGGTCTCTAAAGAAAAACATGTAAAAAGCACCCTTTCCGTCAAATTAATGACGAATTAGGGTGCCAAAAGGTACAATGTTGGTTAAATTGAATAGTTTGGAGATTCTTTTGTAATTTGCACATCATGCGGGTGGCTTTCGCGCAGCCCGGCTCCGGTCATACGGATAAATTGCGCTTCTTCACGCAATGTTACAAGATCCTTCGTGCCGCAATACCCCATGCCGGCACGGATGCCGCCGATTAATTGATGAATGGTGTCAGACAAAGGACCTTTGTATGGCAAGCGTCCTTCAATGCCTTCCGGAACCAATTTTTTGGCTTCGTCCTGGAAATAACGGTCTTTCGAACCTTTTTCCATCGATGCAATCGAACCCATGCCGCGATAAGTCTTGAAACGTCGGCCTTGGAAAATTTCAGTATCTCCAGGGCTTTCCGTTGTACCAGCAAGCAAGCTTCCCAGCATGACGACGTGGCCACCAGCTGCCAAGGCTTTGATGATATCGCCCGAGTACTTGATGCCGCCGTCAGCAATGATCGTTTTGCCATGCTTACGGGCTTCTGTTGCACAATCATATACTGCGGTAATCTGTGGCACCCCGACTCCTGCAACAACACGCGTTGTACAAATCGAACCGGGTCCGATACCGACTTTAACAACGTCCGCGCCCGCTTCGATCAAAGCTTTTGTGCCTTCCGCAGTAGCAACGTTCCCGGCAATAATGACTAGTTCGGGATAAGCAGCACGGATTTGAGACACCATGTTCATGACGCCTTGAGAATGTCCATGCGCCGTATCCAGAACGATGACATCAACATGGGCCTTTACCAAATGCTCAACGCGCTTCATCGTATCAGAAGTCACTCCGACTGCCGCACCGACAAGCAGCCGGCCATGCGCATCTTTCGCGCCGTTCGGAAATTCAATGACTTTTTCAATGTCTTTGATGGTAATGAGACCTTTTAAGATGCCTTCATTGTCGACGATCGGCAATTTTTCAATTTTGTATTGCTGCAAAATCTTCTCAGCGTCTTCTAAAGTCGTCCCTACTGCAGCGGTTACCAACTTCTCCTTTGTCATCACGTCATTGATTTTCAATGAGTAATCCTGGATAAAGCGGAGATCCCGGTTCGTGATGATTCCGACAAGCTTCTGTTCTTCCATATTGTTGACGACAGGAACCCCTGAAATGCGGTATTTGCCCATTAGATGCTCTGCATCGTAGACTTGATGATCGGGAGTCAAGAAAAACGGATCCGTGATAACGCCGTTCTCTGAACGTTTCACCGTTGTCACTTGCTCAGCTTGCTCTTCAATGCTCATGTTTTTATGAACGATGCCCAGGCCGCCTTGGCGTGCCATCGCAATAGCCATCTTCGCTTCTGTGACAGTGTCCATTCCGGCGCTGATAATAGGAATGTTCAATTTGATTGTCGATGTCAATTCCACTGACAAATCTACATCCTTAGGCAATACTTCCGACTGGGCTGGTACAAGCAACACATCATCAAACGTTAGACCTTCTTTTACAAATTTTGATTCCCACATAATAGAGGCTCCTCCTGCTTCCTTTTGAATATTATTGTAAGGTTATCAGCGGCGCTATGCAGTGTCAAGAAAACAGGAAGAAGAAAAAGTATTCCGAAAACTTATCAGAACAACTTTTTCACATCTTCTTCCATTTTTGCCGGAGGGGTTTGAGGCGCGTACCTTTTCACGACATTGCCTTTTCGATCTATTAAGAACTTGGTGAAATTCCACTTGATTCCTTCCGTCAGCATCCCTTTCTGCTCAGACACAAGATATTTAAACAAAGGATCTGCTGTCTCTACTTTTACGTCTATTTTTGCGTACATCGGAAAAGTTACACCGTAATTGGTCTTGCAAAACTCCATAATCTCATCTTGGTTATGGAATTCCTGATCATTGAACTGGCCACTTGGAAATCCGAGAATTTCGAGCCCCTGGTTTTTATAATCTTCGTAGAGCTTTTCCAAATCTTCGAATTGGGGTGTAAAGCCACATTTGCTGGCAGTGTTGACAATTATCAAAGGATTGCCTCTGTATTTGGCGAGTGATTCTTTTTCCCCATTCGCTTTTTTCACTTCATAGTCATAGATTGAAGCCATAACTTACCCCATCCTTTTCGATTTTTCTTAAGGTTATAACGCGGACAGCGGAGATACAAGGAATATGATTTTAGGAGATTCCTATTTCTGGATCATATCCGGACGCACAAAAAAACCGCTGCCGGTTAAGGCAACGGTTTTCTTTCTCTAGACCAGCGACGTCCTACTCTCACAGGGGGAAACCCCCAACTACCATCGGCGCAAAAGAGCTTAACTGCCGTG
>NZ_JBZDOI010000009.1:0-2578 GCF_058268455.1 Planococcus sp. TJ-302
TCCCCTCCAGAGTGGATCCTGAGTACGGCGGAACACGTGAAATTCCGTCGGAATCCGGGAGGACCATCTCCCAAGGCTAAATACTCCCTAGTGACCGATAGTGAACCAGTACCGTGAGGGAAAGGTGAAAAGCACCCCGGAAGGGGAGTGAAATAGATCCTGAAACCGCGTGCCTACAAATAGTCAAAGCCCGTTAATGGGTGATGGCGTGCCTTTTGTAGAATGAACCGGCGAGTTACGATTGCATGCAAGGTTAAGCTGAGAAGGCGGAGCCGCAGCGAAAGCGAGTCTGAATAGGGCGAGTGAGTATGCAGTTGTAGACCCGAAACCAGGTGATCTACCCATGTCCAGGGTGAAGGTGAGGTAACACTTACTGGAGGCCCGAACCCACGCACGTTGAAAAGTGCGGGGATGAGGTGTGGGTAGCGGAGAAATTCCAATCGAACCTGGAGATAGCTGGTTCTCTCCGAAATAGCTTTAGGGCTAGCCTCAAGATTGAGAATCCTGGAGGTAGAGCACTGTTTGGACTAGGGGCCCATCCCGGGTTACCGAATTCAGACAAACTCCGAATGCCAGTGATTTATGCTTGGGAGTCAGACTGCGAGTGATAAGATCCGTAGTCAAGAGGGAAACAGCCCAGACCACCAGCTAAGGTCCCCAAATATCCGTTAAGTGGAAAAGGATGTGGCGTTGCTTAGACAACCAGGATGTTGGCTTAGAAGCAGCCATCATTTAAAGAGTGCGTAATAGCTCACTGGTCGAGTGACACTGCGCCGAAAATGTACCGGGGCTAAACGGATTACCGAAGCTGTGGATGGATCTCGTTAGAGATCCGTGGTAGGAGAGCGTTCTAAGGGCGTTGAAGCTGGACCGGAAGGACTGGTGGAGCGCTTAGAAGTGAGAATGCCGGTATGAGTAACGAAAGACGGGTGAGAATCCCGTCCACCGAATGCCTAAGGTTTCCTGAGGAAGGCTCGTCCGCTCAGGGTCAGTCGGGACCTAAGTCGAGGCCGATAGGCGTAGACGATGGACAACAGGTTGATATTCCTGTACCACCTCCCCGCCGTTTGAGCAATGGGGGGACGCAGAAGGATAAGGTGAGCGCGCCGTTGGTTGTGCGCGTCCAAGCAGTGAGGCGGAAAATGAGGCAAATCCCATTTTCACATACGCCAAGCTGTGATGGCAAGGGGCATTGCGCCCTGGAGTCCCTGATTTCACACTGCCAAGAAAAGCCTCTAGCGAGGCGGGAGGTGCCCGTACCGCAAACCGACACAGGTAGGCGAGAAGAGAATTCTAAGGTGAGCGAGTGAACTCTCGTTAAGGAACTCGGCAAAATGACCCCGTAACTTCGGGAGAAGGGGTGCTCTGGTAGGGTGTATAGCCCGAGAGAGCCGCAGTGAATAGGCCCAGGCGACTGTTTAGCAAAAACACAGGTCTCTGCAAAACCGTAAGGTGACGTATAGGGGCTGACGCCTGCCCGGTGCTGGAAGGTTAAGAGGAGTGCTTAGCGCAAGCGAAGGTGCGAATTGAAGCCCCAGTAAACGGCGGCCGTAACTATAACGGTCCTAAGGTAGCGAAATTCCTTGTCGGGTAAGTTCCGACCCGCACGAAAGGCGTAACGATCTGGGCACTGTCTCAACGAGAGACTCGGTGAAATTATAGTACCTGTGAAGATGCAGGTTACCCGCGACAGGACGGAAAGACCCCGTGGAGCTTTACTGTAGCCTGATATTGAATTTTGGTGCAACTTGTACAGGATAGGTAGGAGCCAGAGATCCCGGAGCGCCAGCTTCGGAGGAGGCGTCAGTGGGATACTACCCTGGTTGTATTGAAATTCTAACCCACGCCCCTGATCGGGGCGGGAGACAGTGTCAGGCGGGCAGTTTGACTGGGGCGGTCGCCTCCTAAAGAGTAACGGAGGCGCCCAAAGGTTCCCTCAGAATGGTTGGAAATCATTCGCAGAGTGTAAAGGCAGAAGGGAGCTTGACTGCGAGACGTACAGGTCGAGCAGGGTCGAAAGACGGGCTTAGTGATCCGGTGGTTCCGCATGGAAGGGCCATCGCTCAACGGATAAAAGCTACCCCGGGGATAACAGGCTTATCTCCCCCAAGAGTTCACATCGACGGGGAGGTTTGGCACCTCGATGTCGGCTCATCGCATCCTGGGGCTGTAGTCGGTCCCAAGGGTTGGGCTGTTCGCCCATTAAAGCGGTACGCGAGCTGGGTTCAGAACGTCGTGAGACAGTTCGGTCCCTATCCGTCGCGGGCGCAGGAAATTTGAGAGGAGCTGTCCTTAGTACGAGAGGACCGGGATGGACACACCGCTGGTGTACCAGTTGTTCCGCCAGGGGCATCGCTGGGTAGCTATGTGTGGCCGGGATAAGTGCTGAAAGCATCTAAGCACGAAGCCCCCCTCAAGATGAGATTTCCCATTGCGCAAGCAAGTAAGATCCCTCAAAGACGATGAGGTAGATAGGTTCGGAGTGGAAGCGTGGCGACACGTGCAGCTGACGAATACTAATCGATCGAGGACTTAACCAAAACCGTGGGCACGGATTGCCCGTTTCGTTTCAATGTCG